>NZ_JAFBCP010000001.1:0-1205052 GCF_016907735.1 Brevibacterium paucivorans
GGGGCATGATCCTTGCCGACCGACCCATCTACGACCTCGTGCCCATTGAGCCAGCCGCCATGGAAGGTCGCACCGTCATCCAGTGGGACAAAGACGACTCAGCTGCCATGAACCTGGTGAAGTTCGACCTTCTGGGGCTGGGCATGCTGGAAGCGCTCCGCCACATGAACGAACTGGTCGAAAAGCACACCGGGCACGCGGTCGACCGCGGGAACATCCCTCAAGAGGACGGCGTGTACGACATGCTGTGCCGAGCCGACGCCGTGGGCGTGTTCCAAGTCGAATCACGTGCCCAGCTGTCGACCTTGCCACGCATGCGACCACGCAACTTCTACGACCTCGTAGTCGAAATCGCCCTGATCCGCCCCGGGCCCATCCAAGGAGAATCTGTCCACCCGTACCTGCGACGCCGGCAAGGCGTCGAACCGGTCACCTACGCCCACCCGGCGTTGGAGAACTCCTTAGGCAAAACCCTGGGCGTGCCACTGTTTCAAGAACAGCTCATGCAGATCGCGATCGACGTCGCAGGGTTCTCCGGCGCAGACGCTGACGAACTCAGGCGTGCCATGGGTGCGCGCCGGTCTGCCCGCACCATGGCAGCACTTGAGGATCGCTTCCACCGAGGGTGTGCCGCCCGCGGAGTCGAACCCGCTGTGGCACGTGAAATTTTTGGCAAGATCGCCGCCTTCGCCGACTACGGATTCCCCGAGTCCCACGCCCTGAGCTTTGCGAACCTGGTGTACGAGTCCGCGTGGTTCAAATACCGGCACCACGCGGCGTTCACCGCGGCACTTCTGCGCAGCCAACCCATGGGGTTCTACTCGCCCCAATCGCTCATCACCGATGCGCGACGGCACGGCGTGAACATCCGCGGCGTCGACATCAACCTTTCCCACGCAGACGCGGACCTCGAACCCGACCCCCAGTCCGTGGGTGGGTTCGCCATCCGGTTGGGGCTCACCTCGGTCAAGGGGATCAGCGCCGAGGTGGCAACCCAGGTGGTTACGCACCGCACCCGTCCGTATGCCTCGATTGAAGAACTCGCATGCCGGACGGGAATTCCCTCCGACGCCCTGGAGTCCCTCGCCACGGCAGGTGCATATGAAAGTTTCGGCGTTGACCGCAGGCAAGCGCTCTGGATAGCCGGCTCGCTGGCAGGTGCCGGGCCAGACACACTGCCGGGCACCTCGGCGGTCATGGAAGCCCCCGCGCTTCCCCTCATGACCGAATTCGACACCACACTTGCCGAACTCTTTTCCACCGGAATCACCGTAGACGGGTACCCAACCGAACACTTGCGCGCGGCCCTGAACGCGCGTGGTCTAGCTTCGACGCGAGACGTCATGAACGCGCAGTCCGGAGCCCGGATCACGGTCGCCGGGATCGTGACGCACCGGCAACGCCCCAAAACCACAACCGGTGTGACGTTTTTTAACATCGAAGACGAATTCGGAATGCTCAACGTCGTGTGCTCACCGGGACTCATGAAACGTTTCGCACCCGTGTCCTACACCCGCTCCACCGTTACCGTGACAGGAACCGTGCAACGGGCAGGTGAAGTCGTGAGCCTCTACGCCCAAAAAATCACCGCACTCGACGTACAAATCCCAACGTCAGCGCGCAATTTCCGGTGATATGACCAAATAAGACACCACGTGACACGTCTTTGACACGCACAGGCGGAACAACCTCGGCGCCCGTTTAGCGTTGCATGCAACCAACAACGTTAGGAGCCAATCATGACCGCCTTTGAAACCCTCCAGATCCACGAAGGGCAGACTCCAGACAGCGACACCGGTTCACGTGCACTACCTATCTACCAGACCACGTCCTTCGTATTCGACGACGCCCAGCTGGCAGCCGACCGTTTCGCGCTCAAAGACCTAGGGCCCGTCTACACGCGTCTCGCCAACCCCACAGTGCAAGCAGTTGAAGAACGCATTGCGGCCCTTGAAGGGGGAGTGGGCGCTGTTTTGACCTCATCGGGGCAAGCAGCTGCGTTCCTCGCAATCGTCAACATCGCAGGTGCTGGCGACCACATCGTCGCAAGCCCTTCACTGTACGGAGGAACCTACAACCTCCTCGACATAACCCTGCGCAAACTGGGCGTCGAAACCACCTTTGTGGAAAACCCAGGCAACATCGACGAGTGGAAAGCCGCCGTGCAGCCCAACACCAAAGCGTTCTTTGGTGAAACCCTGACGAACCCACAGTCCTCCGTCCTCAACCTTCCTGAGCTCAGCAAAGCCGCCCACGACGCGGGCGTTCCGCTTATCGTCGACAACACGCTGGCAACGCCATACCTGCTGCGTCCCATCGAACACGGCGCGGACGTAGTCCTGCACTCAGCAACCAAGTTCCTGGGCGGCCACGGCACCTCGATCGCAGGTGTCATCGTCGACTCGGGAAACTTTGACTACAGCACAGACCCTGAGAAGTTCCCTGGCTTCAACGAACCAGACGCGTCCTATAACGGACTGGTCTACGCTCGCGACCTGGGACCAGACAGCGACTTCGGTGCCAACGTGTCCTACGGAATTAAGATCCGCGTGCAACTTCTTCGCGACTTGGGACCATCGGCATCGCCGTTCAATGCGTTTCTGATCGCACAGGGACTGGAAACCTTGAGCCTGCGAGTCGAACGCCACGTTGAAAACGCGCAGAAGGTAGCGACGTTCCTGGAAAACCACGACCAGGTTACACACGTCAACTACGCAGGACTGGAATCCAGCCCGTACAACGCACTGGTTAAGCAGCTTCTGCCCAAGGGAGCCGGAGCCGTGCTGTCTTTCGACATCGCAGGCGGTTACGACGCCGCTGTGAAATTTGTCGATGCACTGGAACTGCACTCGCACGTCGCAAACATTGGTGACGCCCGTTCCTTGGTCATCCACCCAGCATCCACCACGCACTCTCAGCTGAGTAAAGAAGCACAAGCGAAGTCGGGTGTGAACCCAGCACTGGTCCGCTTGAGTGTAGGACTTGAAGGTGTGGACGACATCATTGCGGACTTGGAGAAGGGCTTTGCGGCCGCACGCGGTTAAGAGCCCGCTCACACACGGGGTCGACGGTACCGTGCGGACGTGTCGCATCGGGGATTTCGAAACTGAAAACGGTGACGTGATCCCCGATGCCCACATCGCGTTCGAAACGTTCGGCACGCTCAACGCTGAAGCCACCAACGCGATCCTCATCGAGCATGCGCTCACCGGTGACTCACACGTCACCTCCGGGGCATCTGGCGTTCCTGGTTGGTGGGATGACGTTGTGGGACCGGGCAAGGCGATCGACACGCGAGAGTTCTTTGCCGTGTGTACCAATGTGCTCGGTGGATGCAATGGATCCACCGGGCCCAGCACATCTGTCGACGACAAGGAATTAGGCGCTTCGTTCCCGCAAGTGAGTATCCGCGACATGGTGCGAGCCGAAGCTCTGGTTGCCGATGCGTTGGGTATCGAACAGTTCAACGCAGTGGTGGGCGGATCCTTGGGAGGCGCCCGAGCCACCGAGTTCGCAGCCACCCAGCCCCATCGAGTCCAACAGACGGTGGTGTTGGCCGCCCCGGCGTATTCGTCTGCTGACAACATCGCGTGGGCACACACGCAGTTGCAGGCGATCCAACTGGATCCCGACTATCACGGTGGCAACTACGCCCACCACAGCGTGAAGCCACTGTACGGTCTGGGTTTGGCTCGCCAGATCGCACATCTGACATACCGTAGCGGCGATGAGCTCGACGGCCGGTTCGGGCGCGAACACCAACCCGCCATGCCCGGCTACTACCAGGTGCAAAGCTACTTGGATTACCAGGCCGGAAAGTTGGTTGGCAGGTTCGACGCCCAGTCGTACTGCGTGCTCACCCGCGCGTTAAGGGACCATGATGTGCGCCGAGGTCGTTCCCAGCTGAACGTGCCCGGTCTCCATGTGGTGTCACTGTCCTCTGACCGGCTCTATCCGCCCGCCCAGGTCAAAGAGCTCGCAGAGCTTGCCGGGGCGCGCTCGTACACAGAAGTTGAAACGGACGCCGGCCACGACGGATTCCTCACGGAATCCGCGAAGGTGAGCCAGATCCTCCGAACGGTTCTGCAATAGCGGGCGCGGCTCTATGACTGCTCTATGACCGCTTTGCCCGAATGATTTTTTCGTCAATCGGGTAATCGGTGCGGGAACGTGCTTGACGCACATACGCCCGGGCCTCATTCTGGCGGGCTTCTTCCTGCCCTTCAGAAATCTGGGTACGACGGTGTTCACCGGTGAAGCCGAACATCTCTGCCAGGTCAGGTGCATTCAGGGCTAGCTTGCGACACAGTCGCCCAATGGTGGGCTCAACCAGACGAGCGCGAGCCATGGGCAAGCGTCCATACATAACGTGCCAGCCAATGTGTTCGTGAATGATGGTGAGACCGTAGAGGTCACGAATGCGACGCAGCAGTTTCGCTTCGTCCGGGTGCGCCGAGATGTCGATGTCGCGCAGTCGAGCCGTGAGCGCCTGCCACTTGAGAAGATGAATATACGCTTCTGCCGTCTCGATAAGCTGATGCTGGTGGGTGTTGAAAAGATCCGCAGCAGCCTGGCGATCCATCTTGGTTGCAGGGCGTAGCTTCTGAGCAAGATCAGACAGCATCGAGTCGACTCGGCTGGAAAGCAACGCTTCCTGAAGGTGCCCGGACCTGATGCGTTTTGAAGTAAGGGCAGGCGTGAACAGGTCGCCAATCGTGCGCCCCACACTTGCAAGACCCGTTCTGTAGAGCGAGTGCTCAGCAGCTTGGTGAGACAGGTACCGGGCTGCGCCACCAAAGTCGATGTCTTTGAGTTCGCGCGAGTAGTCCTGCAACAGCCGCTTACCCACAAGCTGGAGAAGCACCGTGTTGTCACCCTCAAAGGTGACGTACACGTCTAAGTCGTGGCGCAGTCCCACTAGGCGGTTGTCCCACATGAAACCGGCCCCACCGCAGGCTTCCCGGCACTCCTGAATCGTGTCCAACGCGTCCCACGTGGACACGGCCTTGAAGCCCGCTGCCTGACTTTCTAGCAATTGCCGGGTGGCTTCCGGAGGATTTTCACTACGGAACACCTCGTCAAAAGTGTCCAGCAGACTTTCGTGAGCGACGGAGTTGGCCCATGCTTTTGCAACCAGAGGTATGAGCCGGCGCTGGTGTTCACCGTAGTCAATAAGGCGCACGCTTTGGCCGGGAACCCCGCCTTCGAACTGTGTGCGTTCCACCGCGTATCGCAAAGCGATGTCGAGGGCCAGTTTGGATGCCACTGTGGATGCCCCGTCAAGTGACACACGCCCCATGACGAGCGTTCCCAGCATGGTGAAAAAGCGCTTGCCGGGGGAGTGGATCGGCGAAGAATATTCGCCATCTTCGGCCACGTGACCGTAGCGGTCTAGCAGGTGGTCGAGGGGGATCCTCACGTGGTCGAAGCCGAACCGCCCGTTGTCGACACCTAAGAGCCCACCCTTGTGCCCATCGTCCTCAATCGTGACACCCGGCAGGGGCCGTCCCTCCTCAGAGCGCACGGGAACAAAGAACGCGTGAACCCCGTAGTCAATTCCACACGTGATGAGCCGGGCGAAAACAACAGCTGCCTGCGCGTGCGTGGCTGCATTCCCGATGTACTCTTTCACCGCCTGCCGGTGCGGCGTGTGAATGACGAACTCTTGTTGTTTGGGGTCGTAGGTGGCGGTCGTGTCCACGTTCGCAACGTCGGAACCGTGACCAATTTCGGTCATCGCAAAGCTGCCCAACAGTTTGCCTTCAAGGGCGTCTTTGAGCCACCGTTCGTGTTGGTCTTTGTTGCCGAGGTGGTGAATAGCTCCGCTGAAAAGCCCGTATTGCACGCCAGCCTTAATTTGTATGCTGGGTTCTGCCAGCACAAGCTCTTCGAACCCAGCGACGTATGCGGCGTAGTCCTCCGGTCCGCCCATGTGCTCCGGCATTGCCAACTTGGTGAAGCCGGCGTTAGCAAGCGCGACAGTACCTTCAAGCGTCGCCTGGCGTTTGCGTTCGAGATTCCATTCGGGTTTGAGCCGCAAGGCCGGGTGGGCGGCGAACTCGCGGCCCTTTTCGCGCACAGAGGCGCGATCGCCTTCGAGGAATCGGCGCAGAAACTCAACGTCGACGGTCAGTGGAGCTTTCGTGTTCATGAGTTTTTTCCTTCAACGTTGTCGGTGGCTGGGGCGCTTTCCCACAGCCACGTACTCAGGTGAGTTGCAAAGGTGTGAGGGTCGGTAGGTTTGGTGAGCCATTCGTCAGTACACGCGCGCACAAAGCCCAGCGCACCTCGTGCCCACATGTACTGCTCTGGCTGAGTGAAGTTCATTCGTGCGCACAGCAGTTGAGCGATTGCATCAAAAAACGTTTGTTGCCCCGTTTGGTGGGTGACTCCACGGTCGCAGAAGCGGTAGACATGGGGCCTGCTTGAAGCGAGATCAACAAATGCCGCGATCATGTGCGTGAGAGCTTCACGCGGACTCATGTCGGGCGTTGCGGCTCGGTCGAGCTGTTGAGTGATGACCTTCATGGCCCACTGTCCCATGTCGTCGACGAGACCAGCGCGGTCACCAAAGTACCTGTACAAGACGGTTTTTGACGTGCCCGTGGCTTCGCAGATCTGGTCCATCGAGGCGTCCGGTCCCAGATCGGCAACCGAGTGGCGAACCATACGAAGCAACTCACGGCGACGCTCTTTACGGTGTGCATCCCACCGCAGAGCACGTCCGTCTTGTGTGACTGATTTCATGTAACTGACAGTATCAAGTACTGTCAGTTACAGATAATTTAAGCGCTTCTAGGAGGTAACGTGAACCGTCGCGCAGCGATCCTCGGTGGAAACCGAATTCCCTTTGCCCGTTCCAACAAACAGTACGCTCACGCTTCGAATCAAGACATGCTCACCAGCGCTCTCGACGGGCTGGTCGCACGCTTCGGACTCGCAGGTAAACGCCTCGGTGAAGTCGCCGGCGGTGCGGTTTTGAAACACTCAAAAGACATCAACCTCACACGTGAATCTGTTTTGGGCTCGGCACTGAGCCCCACGACTCCGGCATTTGATTTAGGTCAAGCCTGTGCGACCGGTCTGGAAGCCTGCGTGAGCATTTCGCAGAAGATCCGCTTGGGACAGATCGAGTCGGGGATCGCAGGGGGAGCCGACACCACCTCGGACGCGCCCATTGTTGTCAGCGACGGACTGCGCGAAAACCTCCTTGCGCTGTCGCGCGCACGCACGATCCCGCAGAAGCTCCAGGCGATCGCCCGGATCCGGCCACAGGACCTGGCTCCAGTAGCCCCAAGCACGGCTGAAGCACGCACGGGCTTAAGCATGGGTGAACACCAAGCGCGCACAACAGCACACTGGGGGATTACACGCCAGGCACAAGACGAGTTGGCGCTGGCATCGCACACCAACATGGCTGCCGCGTGGGACCGCGGATTCTTCGACGACCTCGTGACCCCATACCTGGGCGTCACGCGCGACACCAACCTGCGCGCGGACTCCACCATGGAAAGCCTGGCAAAGCTCAACCCAGTGTTCGGTCGCAACCTGGAAGCCGAAGCCACGATGACCGCGGGAAACTCCACGCCACTCACCGACGGTGCGTCGACCGTGCTGTTGGGAAGCGAAGAGTTCGCGGCGGAACTGGGTATTGAGCCACTTGCGTACCTCGTGGATGCCGAGGCGGCGGCCGTGGACTTCGTTGAAGGCGAAGAAGGACTGCTCATGGCTCCGGCATACGCGGTGCCACGCCTGCTTGCACGCAACGGGCTGACGTTTGACGACATTGATGTGTTTGAAATTCACGAAGCTTTCGCCTCCACCGTGTTGTGCCACCTGGCGGCATGGGAAAGCGAGGAGTTCTGTACGCAGAAACTGGGGCTGGATGCACCTCTTGGTGCTGTTGACCGCGCCAAGCTCAACCCTAACGGTTCCTCTCTGGCAGCCGGTCACCCATTCGCCGCAACCGGCGGGCGCATCGTTGCCCAAACGGCGAAGCACCTGAAAGAAACTGGCCAGAAGCGTGCCCTCATCTCCATCTGTGCTGCAGGTGGTCAGGGTGTTGCTGCAATCGTGGAAGCTGACTAGGAGTTGCACATGGCTAAAGACACGTACCTCAATCTTGCAAACGGCGCATTGGCGCCAGTGGTAAAGAAGCTGGGACTGCCACAGCCGGTTCCGTTGCGCCGGTTCAACGTGGCCGGTGGATCCGGGTTCACCAAGGACCCTGTTTTGGTGCTCGGTGACTCCGGTGCCGACGCGCTTGCGGAACTGCTGGTCGAAAACGGATTCGCGGTGCACCGTTCACCGGACCCCAGCTTTAAGTACCAGGGCATCATCGCAAGCTTCATCGACGCGCAGAGCCCGGACGACCTCGGCGAGACGGTTCTGCAGATTTCCCCGGCACTTAAACAGACTGCCCGCTGTGCGCGCGTTGTGATTGTGTCGCGAGCGCCTGAAGGGGAGAAACCGTCGATTGATGCCGCACGTAATGGTGTGACCGGAATCGTGCGTTCAGTAGCCCACGAAATGCGCTACGGCGGCACAGCGAACGGAATTGTGCTGGACGCCGGCGTGGACGTGAACGCGGCCTCGGTGACCGGTGCGCTGTGGTTCTTCCTGTCTGCCAAGTCGGCGTATGTGTCCGGTCAGTTGCTTACCGTGAGCGATGACCGGGGCCAGGCTGTGACGGCGAGTGAATTCGATGGCGTGCGCGACAACGGACCGCTCGCAGGCAAGATCGCGGTAGTCACCGGTGCTGCGCGGGGAATCGGTGCAGCCATTGCGCGGACACTGCACCGCGACGGTGCCTATGTCTACGGCGTTGATGTGCCTCAGGCTGGTCAAGCGCTTGCTGCAACCATGAACGCGGTTGCCGGGAAGGCGATTCACCTCGACATCACAGCTGAGGATGCGGCCACCAAAATTGCGCAGGCAGTTGGGAAGCCCATTGACATCCTCATTCACAACGCGGGAATTACACGGGACAAGCTGCTCGCCAACATGGACGCAGGCCGGTGGAACTCAGTGATCGCGGTGAACATTGAATCGCAACTGCGGATGAACGAAAAACTTACTGAACTTGGGGCGTGGGGAAGCCAGCCGCACGTCGTTTCCCTGGCGTCCACCTCGGGCATTGCTGGAAACCGCGGACAGACCAACTACGCGGCGTCGAAAGCCGGCGTGATCGGAATGGTCGCGGCCTCCCAAGACAACTTTGCCAAGCTGGGCGGCTCGATTAACGCCGTGGCACCCGGGTTCATCGAGACCGACATGACCGCCAAGATGCCGGCCCTGACTCGGCAGGTAGCGCGCCGACTCTCCAGTCTGCAGCAAGGCGGTCTGCCGGAGGACGTCGCCGAGGCGATCGCGTTCTTGTCCTCACCTGCCGCAACCGGCGTGAACGGGCAGACGCTTCGCGTGTGTGGACAGAACATGGTGGGTGCGTAATGGGATCGACACTCAACGTTTACGGTCGTGCTGTTCTAGGTGCGATCAAGAAACCTGCGCCGGGTCCGGTACCAACACGGACGCTGACGCGCACAGTGACCATCGACCCTGACGCCGTGGCGCAGTTCAACACCGTCACCGGGTTGCCGGTGAACAACAACGTGCCCGCGCCATACCTGCACACGTTGGGCTTTGGTCCCAGCCTGGAGCTCATGACCGCGCCAGATTTCCCAGTGCCGGTTCTGGGGATGGTGCACGTGTACAACCGGTTCACGCAACACGCCAAAGTGCCCATGGGTGCCGAGGTGACGCTGCAGATTTCGGTGAGCCGACCTCGGGCGCGGGACGCCGGAAGCGAACTGGACGTGATCGTTCACGGGACAGTCGACGGTGAGACGGTGTTTGAGGACGTGTCTACGTACTTTGCGAAGAAGACCAAGCTTCCCGAGGCGGATGAACCTGCGCCTGCCCGTCGCCTGGATCTGCCTGACGGCAGCGCGGTCGCCACATGGAAGTTCCCAGCGGGGCTGGGGGAGCGGTACGCGCGCGTGTCAGGTGACTACAACGTTATTCACCTCAACAGCCTGGCGGCCCGGGCATTTGGGTTCCCCCGGGCGATTGCGCACGGCATGTACACGGCCAGTAGGGCGTTTGCGCAGTCGAGCGTGGTTGCCGAGGCGTTTGTGTGGGATGTGCAGTTCGCTAAACCGATTTTGCTGCCCGGCCGAGCAGAAATTCTGGTCGACCGAACCGATGGCGTCCGGGTGGGCGTCGTCAGGCCAAAGGATGGTGCTCCCCACCTGGTGAGCCTGGTTCGCGAGGTCTGATACGGGTGTGTGGCGCACTTCATTGATGACGTGTTGGCGTCGAGTTGTATAACAGCGCGTGAACCGTGTACAGTATCTTTCGTTGCCCGCGCGGGTGGCGGAATAGGTAGACGCGCTAGCTTGAGGTGCTAGTGCCCAATTTATCGGGCGTGGGGGTTCAAGTCCCCCTCCGCGCACAAAATTTTTTCGGGGTCCCACTGAGGTGGGGCCCCGAATTTTTGTATTCACGAGGGGGTGTGGTTGCTAGCGGCTATATAGTCAGAAACTATCGACACATAACTTGATAATTGATGGTGGCTATTCTATGGTTGAGGTAACGCCGGAGCTCCGGCGACATCTCATACAGCCAAAGGAGAATAGTATGTCCGTTCTTAACACTCAGATTCTTCCGTTCCAGGCAACCGCATTCCACAACGGTGACTTCGTCGACCTCAGCGAGAAGGACCTCGAAGGCAAGTGGTCGATCTTCTTCTTCTACCCAGCCGACTTCACGTTCGTGTGCCCAACTGAACTGGGTGACATGGCTGACAACTACGACGAGTTCCAGAAGCTCGGTGTCGACATCTACTCCGTCTCCACTGACACCCACTTCGTCCACAAGGCATGGCACGAATCGTCCGAAACGATCGGCAAGATTCAGTACGCAATGATCGGTGACCCATCAGGTCAAATCACCCGTAACTTCGAAAACATGCGCGAAGGACAGGGCCTTGCTGACCGCGGAACCTTCCTCATCGACCCAGACGGCATCATCCAGTACCTGGAGATCACTCCTGAAGGTGTGGGACGTAACGCAACCGAACTGCTCCGCAAGGTGAAGGCTGCCCAGTACGTGCGCAACCACCCAGGCGAAGTGTGCCCAGCTAAGTGGGAAGAAGAGCAGGAAACTCTGGTTCCTGGCATTGACCTCGTTGGCAAGATCTAATCTGCCCACATCAACGACACATACATTTTCAGGTTTAGTGAAAGAGGGAGCCAGCCGTGCTTGACGCCAATTTGAAAGACCAGCTTCAAACGATCCTGACCCAGAAGGTCACGGAGGACGTTGTTCTTGCGTCGTCGCTTGACGACAGTAAGAAGTCGGCCGAGATGGCTGAACTGCTCGACGAGATCGCAGAACTGTCGGATCGCGTAACGCACGAACGACGCGACGACTATGACGAACGTCGCCCGTCGTTTGCGATCGAACGCCCAGGTGCAGACATCTCAATCCGCTTTGCGGGTCTGCCACTGGGACACGAGTTCAGTTCACTGGTTTTGGCGTTGGCACAGGTTGGCGGTAACCCCGTCAAAGAATCTGACGAAACCATTGCAGCAGTTAAGGGCTTGGACAAAGACCTGAAGTTTGTCACGTACATGTCCTTGACATGCCAAAACTGCCCTACTGTTGTGCAGGCGCTCAACACGATGGCCGTTCTCAACCCGCGTATTCAGCACGTCGCCGTTGAAGGCTCGACCTTCCAAGACGAAGTCAGCGAAAAGAACATTCAGGCTGTGCCCACCATCTACCTCAACGGTGAAGAGTGGGGATCGGGTCGCATGGACATTGCAGACTTCGTAGACCGCCTGGATGACTCGGCTGCTGAACGTCTTGCTGAATCGGTCAAGGACAAGGACCCATTTGACGTTCTGGTTGTCGGTGGTGGATCAGCTGCTGTTGCAGCGTCCATCTATGCGGCACGTAAGGGTCTGCGCACTGGAATGGTCGCCGACCGGATCGGCGGTCAGATCCTGGACACCGTCGGTATTGAGAACTTCATCTCCTACCCGTACACGGAAGGTCCAAAGCTGGCAGCACAGTTTGCTGAGCACATGGACCAGTACGACATCGACGTGATCCGCCCAATCCAGGCTGAAAAGCTCGTCCCGGCTGAGACGGAAGGGGATCTACACACGGCTGTTCTCACCGGTGGTAGCGAACTGAAGTCGAAGACGGTGGTTGTGGCTACGGGTGCGCGTTGGCGTGAGCTGGGTGTGCCTGGCGACCACGAGTACCGCAACAAGGGTGTCACGTTCTGTCCACACTGCGACGGACCGTTCTTCAAGGGCAAGAACATTGCCGTTGTCGGTGGCGGTAACTCAGGTATTGAGGCTGCGATCGACCTGGCTGGAATCGTCGGTCACGTGACGGTCATGGAGTTTATGGACGAACTCAAGGCCGACGAGGTGCTGCAGCGCAAGCTCAAGTCTATGGACAACGTAGACATCATCTTGTCTGCTGCGTCGAAGGAAGTCCTGGGTGACGGGAAGAACGTCACCGGCCTGCAGTACGAGGACCGCAAGACGGGTGAACTGCACGAGCTGGACGTCAACGGAATCTTCGTGCAGATCGGTCTGCTGCCCAACACCGAATGGGTCAAGGGTGCCGTCGACATGAACGGTCGTGGCGAGATCGAAATCCAAGCCAACGGTGCCACCTCGGTACCGGGTATCTTCGCCGCAGGTGACGCGACCACAGCGCCTTATAAGCAGATCGTGACGTCGCTTGGCGCGGGAGCGACCGCTGCGCTGGCAGCGTTCGACTACCTCATCAGGCAGTCAGCTCCCCAGGAGTAAGACGGAATGAGTAGCGCGGGGTTCAGTTTGGCGGACGTCAGATTGGACCCCGTCTAACGTTTGGGGTGTTGTATGAATCTGCGTGATTTTGAGTACTTGATAGCGCTGGACGAGTTTCGCCATTTCGGGCAGGCAGCTCAGTCGTGTGAGGTGAGCCAGCCCACGTTGTCGACCCAGCTGAAGAAGCTTGAAGATGAGTTGGGCACTCCGCTGATTGAGCGCAGTGGTCGCAACGTACAGCTGACGCGCGTTGGGAACGAAGTTGTCGCCCGTGCGCGTAAGATCGTTGAGCAGGTTGCCGAGATGCGGAGCATCGCCCGACACGCGTCCGACCCGCGTGCAGGCGAGATTCGTGTGGGCTGTTTCCCAACGTTGAACCCGTACCTACTTCCGCACGCGATGCCAGCCTTGAAGAGTGCTCTTCCGTCATTGAGCGTGCTCGTCGTCGAGGAAAAGACCCAGACCCTGGAACACATGCTGGATGCGGGGGAGCTTGACGCGATCATCGTGGGAACGCCGGTCGTGCGTTCGGGGATTGATGTGCTACCGCTCTTCCGTGAAGACTTCCTGTTTGCTGGCCCAGCCCACGATCCGCACATGTCGAATGACGGCCCCTTGTCGGTGAGTGACCTGGAAGGCGAAGAGCTTCTGTTGCTGTCCGAGGGGCACTGTCTACGCGATCAGGCTCTGCAGGTGTGCAAGACCAGCAAGGCTTCCGAACAGGTGAACTACCGTGCGACGAGCCTTGAGACGTTTCGGCACATGGTGATCTCTGGGGCAGGGTGCACGTTGATGCCTCGCCTGGCGGTGACGCCGCCGGTGACACCTAATCCCGGGTTGACGTTGAAGGAGTTTTCGGATCCGGCGCCTCACCGTGACGTGGTGTTAGCGTGGCGTTCCGGAAGCGTATATAGGGAGGTTTTCCCCCAGCTCGCCGAGGTCGTTCGTAGCTCAGTTGCTGACATCGTCACGCTGTTGTAAATGGATTCATTGTGTGCAATCCGGACCGGTGGGGTCTTCCTTGCACGATTTGTTGACGAGATATTTGTGGAACCGATAGATGCGTAGATCGGCGTCCTGCGATGGAATGTCGGTGCTACCGGGGATGGTCATCCACGCGCTGTTTCCGATTTTGTACATGCCCGTGTACGTGGTTGACAGTTTCACCGTGACATTCCCGGGTTCTGTGTACACGTTGTAAATGCGTGCCTTGTTAATGTCCGACGGTTTGTTACCCGGATGAGACGTGTGCAGGGTGTTGCCGTCGCCAAAGTCCCAATGGTACTTGCGTGGGATGGCTTTCACAGTGATCGAGTAACCCAAGATCGTGTCGTTAATGTACTTGGTCGACGAATCAGCCCAGAACGCTGTTTTACGTTGCGCGATACCCCACGAATCACCGGGTAAGGAATTAATCACCGACGGCGGGATCGAATACTTCTTGAACTGCGTTTCCATAAATGACGGCGACGGTGGAGGCGGCGGCAGTTCCTCACGGCCTTTGTTCGGAAGATGTAACTCCACACATTGAATTGCCTCATTTGTATTAAAGCATTGCTTTTCAGGACCTGGGTTTGACCTTGAACGATCGTTGGTCGGTGTAGTGTTTCCTTTTCTAGAACGATTGTCCTGCCGAGGCGTCTTGGAAAATGTGCAGCCAATCAACTTTCCATTGATCCACCTACATTTGTCTGTGTTTGCGACTGCTGTAACTGATGGGGCCGAAAGTAGCTGGACTATGACAAAAATTGTTAGAAGAAGGCTAGTGCGCATGACATCAGCAGTGATCGTAGTTCAGGTTTTGGCTTGAGACTTTCCAAACATTTCCGTCGAGGCTCAATTCCCAAATCCATTCAATTTCATTTGTGTAACCCGACGAACCTGATTCCTCTGAAGAGTTTTCTATGCCCCATGAGTCACCAGGTAGACAAGCACTTATTGAAGAAGTAGGCGCTTGGTTGTTATCAGTGTTGAGCTCATACAGGTAGAAGTTTTTTGCGACAATATTCCCGGTAAATTCGTAGTCGCCTGATTTGAACTCGTTCGCTGTTTCTTCAAGTCCTTCCTTGGCCTCGCCCACCGAAACACTGTCGATGTGCAGCGTGTCTTCGCCTCCGGACTTCATGACCTGCTCTGACACGAAGATGTACCGCTGCAGACCAATCAGCGCTTCTTCTGCTGCGAGCATTTCTTCTGCGGTGAGGTCCAGGTCTGTTGTGTATTCGGGGACCTCGAACTTGGGGATAGGTTCCGAGGTGGGTGCGGGGGACTGCTCATGTTCACTGGGCCGTGGCGCTGCCTCTGTTTGCGGTAACTCATGCGAACACCCGGTCAGGACCAACGCGCCCACAGCGCAGAGGGCCAGCAATCGTCGGTGAACATATGCGGTCATGGTGTGCACTCCTTTGTGCGACCGGTTCCAAGATTGCCTTCCAGTCTATTGCGGCCAGCACCAAACCGGAAGAGTCCCAGCCAAAACTGTGGATAACTCGGCGAACCACCCACCCGCTTGCACGCCCACACCAACGCTCACTTCTGGCATGCAACTAGGGGCTCCCGTCACCTAAGCAACGGAAGCCCCTAAGCCACACAGCAAAGCCAAAACCACAAAGGGTCAGCTACAGCAACGTGTCATCACACGGTGAAAATCACACCGTCTTAAATGCGACAACCGCGTTGTGCCCACCAAACCCAAACGAGTTCGACAACGCCACAAAGTCATCCTGAGGAAGGTCAGCGGGTGTGTCACGCACAATGTTCAAGCTGATCTCCGGGTCAACTTCTTCAATGTTGATGGTTGGAGGTGCCACGCGATGGTGTACTGCCAAAGTCGCAAAGATCGACTCAACGGCTCCCGCTCCTCCAAGCAGGTGCCCAGTCATCGACTTCGTCGCGGACACCAGCGCGTCAGACGCGTGCTCTCCCAGAAGCTTGTTAATCGCAACCGACTCAGGCACGTCACCAACCGGCGTCGAAGTCGCGTGAGCGTTGATGTGCTTCACCTGGTCCGGGGTGGCACCTGCGCTTTCCAGAGCTGCATGCATGGCACGGATCGATCCCGCGCCCTCGGGTTCACCAGCGGTGATGTGGTAGGCGTCGTTCGACAGACCCCAGCCTGCCACCTCGGCGTAAATCCGCGCACCGCGCGCTTCCGCACGTTCCCGGCTTTCAAGCACCAACGCGCCAGAACCTTCACCCATGACAAAGCCATCGCGGTTCACATCGTACGGACGTGAAGCAGTTTCGGGGGAGTCGTTGCGCTTCGACAGCGCACGCATGGACGAAAACGCCGACAACGTAATTGGGTGTACCGCAGATTCAGCACCACCCGCAATGATCACATCTGCATGACCATCACGAATCAAATCAACTGCGTGACCCAACGATTCAGTCGACGATGCGCACGCCGACACCAAGGTCTGTACGCCGGCACGCGCCTTAAATTCCATACCCAGCGCAGCAGCTGGGCCATTGGGCATCAACATGGGAACGGTCAGCGGCATGACACGGCGTGAACCTTCTTCACGCAACGTGTCCCACGCGTTGAGCAGCGTCCACACGCCACCAATTCCCGTGGCCCATGACACGGCAAGACGTTCAGGGTCCACCTCGGGGTCCTGGGCGTCAGCCCACGCCTCACGGGCGGCAATCAAGGCAAGCTGGCTGGCAGGATCAAGGCGCTTGGCTTCGACGCGAGACAGTTTCTCGGCAACCACGTCAGAATTGACGGTGGCCGCGAAGTTGACCGGAATGCCGTATTGTTCGGCCCAGTCGTTGTCAAGGGTCTTTGCGCCCGATGTCCCTGCCAAGGCTGCGTCCCAGGTTTCCTGGGCGGTCGCGCCTAGGGGAGTGACGGCACCAATTCCGGTGACGACAACAGAGTTAGTCATGAAGAGTCCTCGTCGATAAATGATGAAAAGCGGGGTAGCGCCGTCGTAGCCGGGCTACCCCGCATAAGCATTAGGCCTGCTGAGCCTTCACAATGTAGTCAACAGCGTTCTGAACGGTAACGAGTTCTTTAACGTCATCGTCCGGAATCTTCACGCCGAACTTCTTTTCAGCGTTCACAACGATCGTCATCATGGAGATCGAGTCGATGTCGAGGTCGTCGGTGAAGGACTTGCTTGGTTCTACCGCGTCGGGAGCCAAACCAGTTTCTTCGTTAATGATCTCAGCGAGTCCAGCGAGGACTTCCTGTTCCGAGTTAGCCATTTCTTATTCCTATCTTTCTCATCTACGCTCATAAGTCTTGAGCGCTGTATTCGATTAACCGCAACGTTCGTTGCGAATGGAACGAGTATCGACGAGTGTCCCGTAGTGAATCCTATGCCACAGCAACACTGTCATGGTTGCAATTCCGTTCCCCGTGTCGAATCACGGAAGCACAATCACCTGCGCGCCAAACACCAGTCCGGCTCCAAAACCGATCTGAAGTGCCAGCTTGCCGGACAGTTCCGGGTGTTCGCGCAACAGACGTTCGGTGGCAAGGGGAATGGATGCCGAGGAGGTGTTTCCGTTGTCGGCAATGTCCCGTCCGATCTTGACGTGCTCCGGGAGTTTCAGCTGCTTAGCGAGTTCGTCAATGATGCGCATGTTGGCCTGGTGGGGGACAAACGCGCCCAAATCTGAAGCCTCGATACCGGCGCGGTCGAGCGCTTCTTGAGCGACCTCGGCCATATCCCACACTGCCCAGCGGAACACGCTGGGGCCATCCTGACGCAACGTGGGCCACGGAGTCGACGAATCCTTCTTCATGTCCAAGAAGGACGACGTCATACGGATCGTGTCCCAATTCTCACCCTTGGAACCCCACACCGACTCCGAAATACCCGGAGTGTCTGAGGCACTGACCACGACCGCTCCAGCACCGTCACCCAAAATGAACGAAATGGATCGGTCGGTGGGGTCAATGATGTCTGAGAGCTTTTCAGCGCCGATCACCAGGACGTTGTCAGCCGTGCCCGCGCGTACAAATGCGTCAGCCTGAGCAATTCCGTAGCAGTACCCTGCGCACGCCGCCGAAATGTCCCATGCCGGCACCGGTCCGGTTCCCAAACGGCGGGTAAGTTCAGCCGCTGCGGACGGGGTAGCGACCGTGAACGTCACGGTTGAGACGACAATCGCGCCGATATCGGCCGGCTTGAGGCCTGCATTTGCGATCGCTTCGATCGCAGCGTGTTCAGCCATGTCGACGACGCTGACATCTTCGCTTGCATAGTGGCGTGTCTTGATACCTGTGCGTTGCTGAATCCACTCGTCAGAAGAGTTGATGGGGCCTACGATCTCGTCGTTCGTGACCGTGCGTTCCGACCTGTACCCGCCCAAACCAGAAATGCGCGAAAAGCGCTGCGGCTGTGGAGTTTTTAGTGTGACCATCGCGTGTCCTTTCGTATGGGTTACGCGTGTGTCCGCACGAATTCGCGGGCACCTTCAAGATCTTCAGCAGATTTAATCGCCAGAGTTTCGACACCCTTCATGGAGCGCTTAGCGAGCCCGGTCAACGTGCCACCGGGAGCTAGCTCAATCAGGCCCGTCACCCCAGCCTCAACCAGCGTAGCCTGGCACAGATCCCAGCGCACAGGACTGGTCACCTGGGATACCAAAGCGTCAACGTATTCGCGACCGGACTGGACGGTTTGACCGTCACGGTTCGACAGAATCGAAATACGTGGGTCCTGTACCTCAAGACCAGTCGCCATATCAGCCAGCGGTGCCTGTGCTGACTTCATGTAATCCGTGTGGAACGCGCCGGCCACCTTCAGAGGAATGACTCGGGCGCGCTCAGGTGGGTTCGCGACGAACTTCTCAATCGCTTCCAGGCTTCCAGCGGCAACAATCTGACCGCCACCGTTGACGTTCGCTGGGGCTAGTCCAGCCTCCTCGATCGCGCTGATGACATCTTCTGCGACACCACCCACGACAGCGGCCATGCCGGTTGGCTGGGCGTTCGACGCTTCAGCCATGCCCTGGGCGCGCACGTTGACAAACTTCATGCCGTCCTCAGCGCTGAGAATTCCAGCGACTACAGCGGCGCCGATCTCACCTACCGAGTGACCGGCGACAAACTGGGGGAGTGAGTCGTCTGCGAACAACTCATTAAACGTCGCAATTGCAGAAGCGACCAGAAGTGGCTGTGCAACGGCGGTGTCCTTAATTGTTTCTTCATCGGACTGCGTGCCGTGTTCCACCAAATCAATTCCACATGCGTGGCCAGCGGCTTCGATTGTCTCCCGGAAACTAGGCGACTCGAGGAACGAGTTTAGAAAGCCGGGCTTCTGTGCCCCTTGGCCTGGACATGCAACGACGAGCATTATTCTCCCATTCGAGACAGCGTCTCATGTGCGGACAAAGTACCGTGTGACAGCTTAACGAGTTATCGCTTCACCACTGTGATTTTGTGAGCAATCAACAATTACATGCCCTCTGTCAGTCTGCCAAACACCAAAGCAATTCGCAGAACAAAACCGGCGCGCGCCTGGGTTGCATCGAGACCAATCAGTTCCTGAATCTTGCGAAGGCGGTACCGGACTGTATTTGGGTGAACCTCTAACGCCTTCGCGGTCGCCTCAAGTGAACCGCCAAAGTCTACGTAGTTCTCCGCCGTAGTGAGCAATTGGCCGCTCCCCATCGACAGTGGCTCATAGAACGTCCTCACCAGTTCATTCACGGCAGTCTGATCGCCTGCCATGGCACGTTCTGGCAACAGATCCGACGCGAAAACCGGACGCGGAGAGTTAGGACGCGCGTACGCCGTCCGCAGCGCCCAGGACGCCGCAGCGGCACTGGCTCCCGCCTCGGCCAACGACGCTACCCGCGGCCCGATCACCACTTCTTGTGGCCCAAAGTACTGCAACAACTGACCCACTGCACGGTCAATATCAGTGGCACCACCCAGGACAATCAGCAAACGATTGTCGTGAATCCCCACCAGCGCGTCTTCACCCGCGCGCTGGGCAGCAGACCGCACCTCGCTGAGGCCACCCTTGAACGTGCGAGCGGACGCGCGACCAATGATTACATGCACGGCAGCCTTCGACCGCCACCCATACGCTGCCGTTCGGCTCGCCAACTCGTCGACCGAGTCACCCCGCATGAGCGCGTCAATCACCATGGCCTCGAGGCGAACATCCCAACTTCCGCGCGCCTCGGCGGCACGGGCATATACATCGGCGGCCGCAAAGGCGATTTCGCGCGAGAAAACCAGAACACCTTCTCGCAGGCTCTCCACATCAGTAGAGTTACCCAACTGGGCTACGTGCTCCTCCACGACCTCAACTACGACGCGCAACAACTGCAGGGTCTGCTGCAGTGAGATGGTGCGCATGAGTTCGCGTGGCGCGTTGTGGAAGATCTCCGAAACAATCCCAACCGGCGCATCGGGGTTGCGATACCACTCAATGAACGACGTAATACCCGCATGCGACAAATGAACAACCCATTTGCGTTCAGAGGGTGAAAGCCTACGGAACCACGGTAGTTGGGCTTCGATCCGGCCTGCGGTCAACCGAGTGAGGGCGTCTTTACCCTTCTGGAGTCGCAAAATTGTGTCGTCGCGTCCGGAACGATCAGCGCTGAGGTTTCCGGACTTGGGAGAAGTCGAGAGCATGAGCTCATGCTACATGCTTTTGCACAAAACGTTTGTAGGTCAGGGACAAGAAAACGCCGAGGTCGCAGCGACTGTCGCTGCGACCTCGGCGGGGGTGCCACGCTGGGTGGCACCCGGGTGGGGTGGGAGACTGTTAGGCGTCGCCTCCGGCCTCGCCGGTCGATCCGGCGCGAGGATCGTCGAGCTTGTACTTCTTGGACGCTTCCGCAGCCACCGATGGGTCGATTTCGCCCAGGTCAGCCAAGCTGATGAGCGCCTGGACAACCACGGATTCGGCGTCGATGAGGAAGTGACGGCGAGCAGCTGCGCGGGTGTCAGAGATCGCGTAGTCGTCAGCTCCTAAGCTGGTGAAGTGGCCCGGCACGTACTGGCGGATCATGTCCGGCACCGTACGTGTGTAGTCCGAGGTCGCAATGACGGGACCCGGTGCGTCGGCGAGTTTCTGAGTCACGAATGGCACGCGACGTTCAGCACTTGGGTCGAGCAGGCGCTCGTCATCGCAGGCGAGACCGTCACGGCGTAGCTCCTGCCACGACGTCACCGACCACACGTCAGCCGATACGTTCCAATCTTCTGCCAGTAGTTGCTGCGCCTCGATGATCCATGGGACTGCAACACCGGATGCCAGAAGCTGAACCTTCGGGCCGTCGAGTTCGGGGCCGTCGGACAGCTTGTAGATTCCCTTAAGCAGACCTTCAACGTCAAGGTCCTCAGGCTCTGCAGGCTGAACCATAGGTTCGTTGTACATAGTGATGTAGTACGAAACGTTTGGGTCCTGACGCTCGTCCTCAGGGTCGTACATGCGCTTGAGACCATCGCGAACGATGTGACCAATTTCGTACACATACGCTGGGTCATACGACACGATCGACGGGAACGTCGACGACAACACGTGCGAGTGGCCATCTCCGTGCTGGAGACCTTCAGCTGTCAGCGTGGTACGCCCAGCCGTTGCACCCAGGATGAATCCGCGTGCCAACTGGTCGCCTGCTGCCCAGAAAGCGTCGCCGGAACGCTGGAACCCGAACATGGAGTAGAAGATGTAGAACGGGATCATAGGCTCGCCGTGCGTGGCGTAGCTGGTACCGACTGCGTTGTATGCGGCGACCGAACCATCTTCGTTAATTCCCATGTGCAGGATCTGGCCGTCGGTCGCTTCTTTGTATGCGAGGAACAGGTCACGGTCAACCGACACGTAGTTCTGTCCGTGCGGGTTGTAGATCTTCGCAGTTGGGAAGAACGAGTCCATTCCAAAAGTGCGTGCTTCGTCAGGAATGATCGGAACAACGCGCTTCCCGAATTCCTTGTCACGCATAATGTCTTTCAGAATGCGCACAAAGCCCATGGTCGAGGCAATCGCCTGCGTGCCAGAGCCCTTCTTGGCCATGGCGTATGCCTTGTCGCCAGGCAACGCAATCTGCGTGTACTTGGAGCGACGCTCAGGCGAGAAACCACCCAGTTCGCGTCGACGTTCCAGCATGTACTGGATTTCAGGCGCGTCCTCACCGGGGTGATAGTACGGAGGAAGCTTGGGGTTCTTCTCGAGTTCTTCGTCAGAGATCGGAATTGAGAAGTGATCGCGGGCCAGCTTGAGGTCCTCAACGGTCATCTTCTTCATCTGGTGCGTAGCGTTACGCGCTTCGAACGTAGGTCCAAGCGAGTAACCCTTGACCGTCATCACAAGGATCGCTGTGGGCTGACCGGTGTGTTCGACCGCCGCCTTGTAGGCTGCGTACACCTTGCGGTAGTCGTGGCCACCGCGCTTGAGGTTCCAGATTTCTTCGTCGGTCATGTCGGCGACCATGGCCTTGGTGCGTGGGTCGCGACCAAAGAAGTTGTCGCGCACGAAGCCACCGGACTCACCCTTGTAGGTCTGGTAGTCGCCGTCCGGCGTTGCGTTCATGAGGTTCACGAGCGCACCGTCGCGGTCCTTTGCCAGCAGAGCGTCCCATTCACGACCCCAGATGACCTTAATGACGTTCCAGCCGGCACCTCGGAAGAACGCTTCGAGCTCCTGAACGATCTTTCCGTTACCACGTACCGGCCCGTCGAGGCGCTGCAGGTTGCAGTTGATGATGAAGTTCAGGTTGTCGAGCTCTTCGAACGCTGCGTACTGCAACATTCCGCGACTTTCTGGTTCGTCGAGTTCACCGTCACCCAGGAAGGCGAACACACGCTGCTGGGAGGTGTCCTTAATTCCACGGTTGAGCAGGTACTTGTCGAACATTGCCTGCGTAATCGCGTTCATGGGCCCCAGTCCCATGGACACGGTTGGGAATTCCCAGAAGTCCTGCATGTGACGTGGGTGCGGGTATGAAGGAAGCCCGAATGGCTTACCGTCCACGTAGTGCGACTTCATCTGGCGGAACCCGTCGAGCTGGTCGGCGCTCAAGCGACCTTCCAGGAATGCGCGAGCGTACATACCGGGGGAGGCGTGACCTTGGTAGAACACGTGGTCGCCACCGCCTGGGTGGTCTTTGCCGCGGAAGAAGTGGTTAAGCCCCACTTCGTAGAGAGTCGCGGCGGAGGCATACGTGGAGATGTGTCCGCCCACTTCGATGCCCGGGCGCTGCGCGCGGTGAACCATGACGGCTGCGTTCCAGCGGAGCCAGCGACGGTACCGGCGTTCAACCTCTTCGTCTCCCGGGAACCACGGTTCGTCTTCAGGTCCGATCGTGTTAATAAAGTCTGTTGCTGTCAGGCTGGGCACGCCGATGCGCTTCTGACGCGCACGGTTAAGCAGGCTGAGCATGACATAGCGGGCACGAGACTGCCCGGCTTCATCGATGACGGCGTCAAGGGACTCAAGCCATTCCTGAGTTTCTTGAGGATCTGTGTCGGGCACTTGGCTGGGGAGACCGTTAAGAATTGGTCCATGCCTCTTACTGTCCACTTAGTTTTCCTCCTGAACGATAGTGGTCCACCCGGTGACACACTCACCGCAGTAACCGATCCGTTGGCTGTTTTCTAGCCTAAACCGATTACGCGTCTAGTTGCGCTGTTCATACAGACAAAACGGCCTAGTGTGGTGCTAGTAACACAGTATGAGGTCAGCTATTTGGTCGATTGCGCGACGCGGAGGTTTCAAAATGTTCATTAGGTTTGCCCAAGAGCGAACTTACGGGAAGAATAGGAGACATGAGTAACACCCCGTCAGGAAGGACGCTCGACTGTACTCGCACTAACCCTCTGGGATTAGAAAAGGGTACATACATTCAGGAAATCGGCTATGACGACGATGTTGACTTCGCCTTGCGCGAGGCAATCGAGAAGGTCACAGGCGAAGAGATGGCCGATGAGGATGTCGACGACGTCTTTGACGCGATCGTCATGTGGTGGCGATCAGATGATCCCGACCTCACCGACGCAATCGTAGACGCGCAGACCACACTGACCGATGGTGGCGTCGTATGGCTTCTCACTCCCAAGGCTGGACGCGAAGGTCACATCGCTCCCGTTGATATCAACGCGGCTGCTCCAACCGCTGGCATGCACGTGACTAAAACTGTCAGTGTGTGTGACGACTGGTCCGCTGTGCGTCTGGTTGGCAAAAAGTCGTACGGGTAATGACCCTCGCTGACGCGCACCCTGGTTGGACGCGTGAGTGTCACACCCACCTTGGGCCGGCTGTGTCCCTGTCGACGGTGGGTGATCTTGCCGTCCCTGAGGTTGACCAACATGGCGTGTTGGCCGTGTTTGTCCCGTTTGCGTTTACGCCCACGTGTCACGCCGAGGTGGGAGAACTTTCCGCGTCCCGCGAAGTTTTGGAGGGCGCCGGTATCGCCTGCACGATCATTTCGTGCGATTCGAAGTTCACCCAAGCCGCATGGGTGGAGACGGCGGGTTCTGCGTGGCCGCTCATGTCTGACTTCTGGCCGCATGGCGCTTTGAGTCGCGACTTTGGTGTGTTCGATGAGCAGTCGGGGATGGCTGTGCGCGGCACCTTTGCGCTGAATATGAACGGGCAGATCGTTGACTCCGAGGTCCTACAGCCTGGCCAGAAACGCGATTTTACCGAGCGTGGTCTGGCTCGATGGATTGACGCCCTCACTACATAGCGGTCACCTCTCGCATTATTAAGTCGCTTCCACCATGATGGTGATAGACACCTCACGAGGAAGGACTTCTGATGGCCACTCTGTTTACCAAAATCATCGACGGCGAAATCCCTGCAACGTTTGTCTACGAAGACGATCGTTGTGTCGCGTTCATGGACATCCAGCCTTTGACTGACGGTCACCTTCTGGTTGTGCCACGTGAAGAAGTAGACCACTGGCTTGATCTTGACGATGACCTGGTATCCCACCTCTTCACGGTGGCAAAGAAGCTCGGAAACGCACAGAAGAAAGCGTTTGGTTGCGAACGCGTAGGGCTTATTGTGCAAGGGTTCGAGGTTCCCCACGTTCACATTCACGTGTTCCCAACGAATCAAATTTCTGACTTTGACTTGGCGAACAAACACGACACAACAGCGGAAGCTCGTGAAGAAGCTGCGTCGAAGATCAAAGTGGCGCTGTAAACGAGTTTTGCGTTCTGAAAGATGTATGCCATAATCTTTCAGTGGTCAGCGAAAGATCCTGACCAGGGGCCTATAGCTCAGTTGGCTAGAGCATCTCGTTTACACCGAGAGGGTCGGGGGTTCGAGTCCCTCTGGGCCCACATTTGAAAATTCCCGAGGCATGTTGATCATGCCTCGGGAATTTTGTTTATGCGATCTCATCGGCGACATTGCGGGTTATTGGCCAAAAAGTGTGTATGGGTCGGGCGTGTCAGGGGTGTTTTCCGGCCCATCCTTGTCGGAGTTTGATGCCGTCTTCGTAGGTGAAGCCGGTGTCGTATTCTGCGGGTCCGATGGGTTCGTCGGGTTGGTCGTGGCGTGTTTTTTGTGGCGTAGGTGCGTTGTTTGAGGAATGTGTTCCAGGTGGCTTCCCAGTGAAGGAATCCTGCTGTCCAGGAGGCGAGTTTTTCGCGGTCACACCATTGCCAGTCAATGACATGGGTGCCGGTTGCCACAGCCACCTTCATGAGCTCGGTTGAGCAGGTCTCAGTCGCATCGGCGTCGGCCGCCAACACCGCAGTCAGGCAAATCAGCACGGCCTTGGGAATCGCCGTGTTCGGCGCGGTTTCAACCCGAGCGTTCCAGGCGAGAGTCCAAGACAGCGGCTTGTTCGAGGCTTGGTCTCTGCCTCAAGGCGCCGACGCATTGGTGACCACAGTAATCGGTAGCCTGCGTGCTCTTGTCCCGGCAGCCGAAGCTGGGGTGAGAACTGCCTTAGACTATTCAACGAATCGTTCGTAGCGGACTTCAGCGTGGGAACTGCCATCGCAGCCTTCGGACTTTTGGCCACGCTTCTCATGCCACGCTCATCAACAGCACCCATCCAATCTTCTCAGGAATCCAGGAGCAGGTGAAATGAGATCCATCTTTGATTGGTTCACAACGACTAACGCAGGCCCTGAAGATATCGCGCTGACAACCCCCGCGGATCGGTTGATCCCTGACCCGAAAGCCCGGTGGGTCCGATGCGCGGACATTGCTGCTGACCCGGAGATCGTTTATCGCTGGCTGTGCCAGCTGACGGTGGCGCCCTACAGCTTCGATTTCATCGACATGCCGGGCAGGCGAAGCCCAGAGAGGTTGATCCCAGGTGCTGAGGACCTACGCCTCGGCCAGCCATTCATGATCTTCTCGCTGACGGACTTCGTCGAAGGGAGCTACATCGCCGGTGTATCACGTCCCGAGTTCAAAGGCGTGTACGGAACGATCGCCGTGTCCTATGAGGCAACCCCCAGCGGAACCGGATGCCGTCTGCGGGCCACCGCATGCGTCGGTGCCGATCTGTCCGGTTGGCGACGAGGACTGCTTGCCGTTGGCGATTGGGTTATGGCAGGGCAACAACTCAGGCGCCTGAAAACCCTCTCGGAACGCACAGCGAGCGGGCCAGCGATCGCCCCTGAACGGTCAGAGCAATGACTTCACGCAGTTTTGAATTCTCGGGGCCGGAGCTGGACACACTCCAGCAAATGCTGCTCCGTCCGAACAACACATCGCTCAAGGCGCCACTACTTTACGACGTCACCGGATTGGACTCCGATCGTGTAGCTTCCGCTGTCACCGGAGTCCTGGCGCGTCACACGTCGCTCCGATCGGCTCTGACGAAGACCCCGCAGGGTGAGACCAAGTTAATCGAGCGCGACCCAGTCTCTTGTGCTGTTCGGCATTACGGCATCATCGACGCTCACACCGCCAGATCGCTCTTACGCGCTCTAGCCGACGTTCCATTCACAATGAATGGCGGTCCCTTGGTGTGTCTCATCTTCGTGAGACGTCAGTCCGAGTGAAGCGTTCCGATGCGTTAAGCCAAGTCCAGATGGCGCCAAACGAGCAAGACTACGCGTTATATTGCGTAGTTTCGCTCACTTGGGGGTGCGGACATTTTGTTAGACAGTTTCGGCTGCGGCCACATACGCTTCGGAACCCAAGGTGACCGTGCCTGTTCGTGTCACGCTGCTGGCCGTGGTGGTGGGTGCGGTTGCGTCATCAGTTCGGAAGAGACGCTCACGGTAAAGGCGCTGGCTGTCAAGTATGTGCCGACTCATGTGTCAACTGTCATTCACGTGGTGGTGTCAACGATGTGTCGACTCATGTGTCAACGATCATCAGGCTGTTCCAAACGCACATGGTGTCAACTATGTCCTGAAACCAGACACCTCTGGGCCCACATTGTGAAGTTCTCGGGACATCGTTCACTCGATGTCCCGAGAACTTTGTGTTTTGGTGCCTTTCCGTTACTCCACGTGCAACATCTCTCCGAGCTGACGGAAAATCGCCTTGTTTAAGCGGAAGCCCAGGTCTGCCTCAGCGATGACCGCTTCCTGTTGCTCCCTGCTCAGCGTTACCGCATCGAGCTTGGCCCTATAGTCGTCCTTGAACAGTTTCGGCTTGTTGATACCCGGGAAGCGCCACATGTTAAGTGCTTCATCTTCGATTCTGTAGTGCCTCTTGACCAGCTTTCCGATCGCCAGACCGCCTGAGAGGTCGCCTAGGTAGCGCAGGTAGTGATGCGCTAGTAACTGCTCTGGACTCACCTCAGACTGGAAGTGTTCAGCCAAGAAGCGTGTTGCTTCCAGAGCTACTGGAGGCTGGCGGTCCTCCCCAAGTAGGTAGTCGAGGTCATTATTGATCGCCTGAGTGCGAGCGAGTCCTGGGTGGTCGAAGAACGCAACAGTAGAGTCAGAGGGTGCAGCTTGCACAGCGGTTTCCAGCGCAGGGTAGAGGACCGCGTACTGTTCTAGCAACGCAATGTAGGCATGGCGATCGAGTCTTCCCGCCATGAGATCAACAATGAACTTTTCGGATTCGGCTTCACTGTGTTCCCGCTGCGTTTCCTTCCGCAGTCGCTGTGAGAACGACAGGGTTTCTGCGGCTGGGGTTGTGATAGTCATGTCTCCTCCACGAGGTGTTGTCCCGGTTATGGGATTTCTTACTTTTTTGTTTGGGGTTTAGGTCCAAGTACTGGGATCGAGTCCGATGTTTCTTCGTAGCAACCAGCCGATTCCGACGGTTGCTGCGATGCCTGTGGCCGCGGTTGCTCCTCCAAGCCACCAGGTTTTTGCATTGATGGTGCCCATTCCTTCGGAGCGGCGAGCCTCATATGCGGTTGCAGCGAACGCTGTTGTGTCTTCAACGTCTGCCGGCTGGGCGCTGGAGCTCTGCGGCCCGCCGCCGGGCCCTACAGCGCCTGGGACACCAACTCCTGGTTCGCCAACAGTGTTTCCGCCGGTCACAGTTGAACCTGGTCCGCCTGCCCCAGCTACGCTTTCACCGGGTTTTGCTGGTTCTGTAGCTGGCACCTGGAAGCTGTTGTCAAAGGCAATCGTCAGCGGCAGTGCGGGTTTGCGGGCGTCCGCAATTCCACCGGAGGAATACCAGTAGGAGCTCTGCCCGGTTTTGACGTTGAAGTCGACCCAGCTCTTAGGGAATGAACCCCATTCGGCTTCGGTTCGGTCCTGCGGTGTGTTGCCATCGCCGGCCCTGTAATCAACACCAAGGTAGTCGGGGGTGACGGTGAATCCTCCATCCTTCACGGCCTTGTTCACATCGAGCCCGGAGAAGGTCGCAAGCGTGATGGTTTCGGATTTCAGCTTCTCCCATTTTGACAGGTCTTCCATGTCTGCTCCGTAACCGGACGCGGTTCCCGTCAGTTCGCCCCTTCCGTCTTTTGTGACGGTGAGCTTCGGGTCGGATACGGACCAGTACGTCATCCCGGAGTAGAAGACGATTGTGAAACCGCCATCCCAGCTGGCAGTTATTTCACCGTCGTCGATGTTGATGCTTCCACCAGCAATGTTCAGCCGCGATTCGTGGTGCGAGTCCTTGTCGGCTGCCACGACTCGACCGCCATAGCGGTCATCGCACTTGTTCTGCCATGTTGCGGTGTGGAACTCTCCGGATACGTCTGGCTTTTCGATCTTTACGTTGCCGTCGGTAGGTTTGTACAGTTTTCCAGGTGCGTCCCAGACAACAGCACCCCCGTTGTCTGGGGACACGCCTGCGGACAGGAAGTTGCAAGTGCCGGGAGCAAACCCGCCGGCGCTGGTTTCCTTGTTGATCGCCCAGAACAAGGTTGCGTTTGATCCCGTCGGTGTTTCGGGCGGATTCTTCTCCTCTGTCGAGGTGCCGTCCGGTTTTTCCGTGTTGTCGTCCCCAGCATCGGGTTTCGGACTGGGTGCCGGTGGCTGCGGAGTAGCCGACGGCTGTTCGGGCATGACCGGAGTGCCTGTGAACGATACGCTCAGCGGACTGGGCTTTTTGCGCGCATCCGCGGCCCCGCCGGACGTGTACCAGTACTGGGTCTGGCCAGTCAGCACATTGAAGTCCACCCAACTCTTGGGGAACGAGCCCCAGCCTTCTTTTTCTTTGTTTTGGTCGGGCTGTCCACTGTCTACACCCTCGTAGTCAGGGGTGACGGTGAAGCCGTTTTCATCAAGTTCAACCGTGTTGTTCTTGAAGTCGGCGATGGTGCCTTCAACGGGCTTGAGCTTCTCCCACTTGGAAAGGTCGGCCATGTCGGCTCCGTAGCCGGAGAAGGTGCCGGTGAGCTTGCCCTTGCCGTTCTTCACTTCAAGCTTTGGGTTGCTCACCGACCAGTAGGTGTACCCGGAGTAGTACACCACGGTGAACGACCCTTCCCACTGGATGTTTCCAGTGTTAGTTGCGGTGTCTACTTCTCCCGTGCCACCGGAAAACTGGACGTAGTTTCCAGAGCTCACACCCGCGGTATTGACTCGTTTGCTGTCTGGGGTCTGGCATTTGTTGTCCCACGTGATCGGCTGCGTGCCGCCATCAGCGGTGGGGCGCAGAATCTTGACGTTGCCATCCTGGGCTTTGAACAGTCCGCGCTTTTCGGCGTCATTCGGCCACAGCGAGGATCCACCGTTGTCAGCCGCTACACCTGCGGAAAGGAAGTTGCATGAACCGGGTAGATAGGCTCCTGCTCCGGACTCTGCATTGATTCCCCACGTGAGCCCGGCGTCTGCGACTTTTAATTTCGACGAATCAGCTTCGGAAGTCCCAGACTCGCTGTTCGGTGATGCCAAGGCTGCTGTACCTATGAGTAGTCCTGTAGCGAACACCAGGATCAAGAATATTGTTCCAGCTGCCACCCATGTGACTATTAATCGCTTCATCGTGTTTCCTCCTGTGACTCTGCCCTACCGTCAACGATGCGCTCCATAACAAGTGTTGGAGCGTTTCCACTGCCTGCGTCGGCTGTTGCACCCTGGGAATGCATGTGCTTCCCTCTTGCTACTGGCTGCCGTGGCTGATCGCCGGAGGAGCTTTCTTTGTCTTCGATAAGTTCAAAGAATCGCATGGGTCCTCTTGATGTCTGATTTTGTGTGCTCGGTTGCTGTGTGTACGAGTATTGTTTGCTGATTACCGGGTGACGCATTCCGGAATCATGCATGTCAGCTCGTGCAATCTTGGTATCAACAGTTCTCTCGTATTTGCGCGTGCGAGCTTCTTGTTTCTCACGGAACTTCTGCAGTTTGCGTTCGCGCTTGTGCTCTGCCGCAATAGCGCGCTTAGCCCTGCGCGTGCGCACACGCTCCAGTGCTTCGGGGCTGACACCCAGAAGCAGCGATTTCACTGCCATGTAGGAACCGACTCCCACGGCCAGGGCAATCGCACAGATGGCGAGAACCACTCCGATCATCAGCAGAAACACCATGCGGTTGGCGTTCGTGTTGATCGCATCAACCTGATCGGGCTCCAGCAGGGGCCCTGAAGCCGGCTGCTGTCCACCCGCTGCTCCCGGTGCCGGTGTGGCGGTGGCGTCTGCGTTCTTCTGGTCTTTGTCGTCCTTCGAAGCATTGTCATTCGGTGCGGCTGCCTCACCGGTAGCACCGTTGTTTTGTGCCTGTTCGCCACCCGACTGACCAGCCGCTGCGGCAGCCGGGAACTCAATCGGCGTGAAGGTTTCGTTCTTGGCGTTCGACACACCGTGTGCGCCGATCGTGATGATGCCGCAGCGTTCACGCGTGCAATCAACATCAACCGGATTGCGGTCACGGTCATAGGACGTGAAGCGAGCTCCGGGAAGGATGATCTCGCCTGACCACGTGCCGTCGGCATTCAGCGTGCCGCCGTTGGCAGCGTGAGCTGTCGACGATCCTGGGAACGTGACGAACAGCTGATAGCCCACCGGATTCGATTCATCGTCATAGGCATAGCGCAGGTTCGTGCCCGTTTTGCCGCCCTTGCTTGGCTGCCACGTGCCTTCGGCAACACCGAACAGGACATAGATGCCGCCGAAGCCGTTCTGCACCGACTGGAAACCACTGCCGGAGAGTTTCAGGGTCGAGGTACCGTCAACAGAAGGCGTACCCGACACGGAAACCCGGGCGGCCGCCTCGGCAGGTTCGGGACTGACGGTGGCACCCGCAAACGCGCCCATGCCGCCGATGAGCACAGCGGCAACCGTGGCTACAAACCGCCGCAGACCAAGCCGCTTCTTCCGACTGCCCGCGGCGTGTCCAGGCTGATTCATGACATGTCCTTTCTGGGAGGGCGGACCGGCACCACGAGCGGTGAACCTGATACCGGATCGGTAAAAACAGTGACGGGATGGCCGTAAGCTTCACTGATCTTCTCGGCAGTCAGCACCTCTGCCGGTGTTCCTTCGGCTACTATGTGACCGCCGTTGAGCAGGGCAATTCGGTCCGCGTAGGCGCCAGCCAAGTCCAGGCTGTGCAGCACTACAACAACAGCAGAGCCGGTGGCCGCGTATTCACGCGCAATCGTCAGCACGAGTTCTTGGTGGCGGATGTCCATGGCCGCTGTGGGTTCGTCCAACAGAAGAATCGGGGCGGCCTGCGCAAGCACCCGGCCCAGAGCGGCTCGCGAACGTTCGCCACCTGACAGCGAGGTGAAAGTGCGGGAAGCAAAGCGGCCCGTGTCCGTGCGTTCCAGCACTGCGGACACGATTCGGTCGTCATCGGCTGCCGCCTGCGTCCGTTGCCACGGTGCGCGGCCCATTTCAACGACCTCGAGAACCGTGAAGGGGAACGAAACATCAACCTGTTGCAGCAGAACAGCCCTGCGCATAGCCAGTTCGCGGGTATTCCACGCATAGTGCGGATGGTCATAGATGGTCACGGCCCCAGAAGCTTCCTCGACATCGCCGGTAATGACACCCAACAGGGTGGATTTCCCGGCACCGTTGGGGCCGACAAGAGCCAGAACCTCGCCCGCCCGAACATTCAGGCAGGCCCCCTCGAGCACTTTCCTTTCACCGTCGTAGGACACAGTTACCTGATCTACCGACAACACGGTTGTTCCCGGGGTAGGGACTTCTGGCAGACGGTTCTCGCGACCGTAACGCAGCTTTTCGATCATGCCCAGCCGCCTGCCTCACGACGGCTGCGACGCAACAAGTAGAAGAAGTACGGGCCACCGATGAGCGCAGTGAGCATGCCGATCGGTAAGTCAGCAAATTCAATGAGCGTACGTGCAGCCAGATCAGCAAAGGTCAGCAGTGCCGCACCGCCGAAAACCGAGGCCGGTAGCAGTAGACGGTGGCCTGGCCCCAACAACATGCGCATCAGGTGCGGAACAACCAAGCCCACAAAGGCGATGATGCCGACGAACGCAACGGCCGCACTGACCAACAGAGCCGACAGGATCATCGCGTACAAGCGCAGACGCTCAACATCGACACCCAGGTGGCGGGCCGCCTTTTCTCCCAGCGACACCAAGTCCAGGCCCCGCGCCAAGAACGTAGTGAGACCAATTCCCACAACCACCAGCGGAACGACAATCGCAACCTGTTCCCACCGGCTGCCATTGAAGCTTCCCATCTGCCAAAACACGATCTGCTCACGAGCTTGCGTAGGAGCTTTGAACACGATGAAGGAAATGAGGGCACCGGAAATCGCATTGACCGCAACACCTGTGAGGATCAGGGTGACGACTTCCGTCCGGCCGTTCGACCGCGCCAACAGGTACACCACGATCGTCGTCACCAGACCACACACAAAAGCCAAGAACGGAACCGTGAACCCGCCCAAGAAGCTCAGGCCGTGCAAAAATGCAAACGACGCGCCCACCGCAGCACCCGAAGAGACGCCGATCGTGCCGGGCTCGGCCAGCGGATTTCCGAAGATTCCCTGCATAACCGCACCCGCTATAGCCAGGGCAGCGCCCACAAAAACGGTCAGAACGATCCGCGGGAAGCGCACTTCCCACAGAGCTTCAGCACCGAATTCGTGCGACGGGCCGGGCAACCAGCTAATGCCCACCGACTGCAGGACAGCGCCCACGACCTCCTTCGGCGGAATGTACAGCTGACCCAACATTGCCGACAGCAGTGTTCCGCCAAGTAGTAACACCGCCAAAGTCGTAAAGACGGTCGTTACCCGGCCAGCCGAAACCCTCCCGTAACTCTTCTCACTGTGCCTGCCCCCTGGAACCGGGGCGACAGGTGTCGAAGAAGTAGAACGAAAGCGGCGCCTCGTGCGTTGTTCCTCCAAAGGCGAACCGGCAAAAGGTGCAGGAGCATTGAATCGCTCGGCAGATCTGGAATGAGTAGTGCTCAAGAGTTCTCTCCTTAGGCGTCCGCTTCAGCGGACTCTTCCTGTGGGACGTAGGCGTATTCGGGGGCGTGGACCGCAGTGCCCAAGGCAGCGATGACCTCCGCAGTGCGGGGGCCGAAGCTCATCACCTCGTAGTCGCTCATGTCGACAATCCGACGGTTTTTGCCGGCGGGTGTCTGCGCAATGCCCGGCAGCTTGAGGGCTCCATCGATACTGCCGACGCTCTCCAGGCCCTTCGTCATGACCAAAATGACGTCTGGGGCCGCTTTCACAAGCGCCTCAGCGTTGGTTGGCGACATGCCGGAAAAGCCGACTTCGGTCGCAACATCGCGGGCGCCAATGGCCTGAATGAGGGAATCTGCGCCGGAGCCCTTGCCGAACCAGTAATAGATGTCGCCACGCAGATACAGGAACACCGTGCGTGGACGGTCGGCAGGGTTGTCCGGGGCAAGCGCATGGATTCTCTTTTCGGTTTCAGTAATTTCTTCATCCACGCGCTTAGCCAGTTGCTCACCCGCATCCTGCAGGCCAAGCGCCTTAGCAACCGCAACGATCTGCGGGCTAACACCCTGCACACCGTCCTCCGTCGCAGAAGGAATGAACACCACCGGAATGCCGGCATTGCGCAGCTGCAGTTGGACGTCGTAGGGGCCGATGGTCGAATCCGTTAGCACCAAGGTGGGTGCCAGATTGAGGATCGCCTCCGCGTTGAGTTCGTGCCCGTTCTGAGTGACCAGCGGAATCTCTTTTTGTCCCGGCATGAGTGATGACATCTGCGTAGAAACATCACGACCGATCAAATTGCAACCCAGGCCCAGGCCGACAACCGCGGCGGCCAAACCGCCGTTCTGGTTGACCGCCAGAATTCTCGAGGTGTCACGTACCGTCTGTTCGGGACCATCGTCCGAGGTGACGGTCACTGGGAGGGTTTGTTGCTGATTTGCGAAATCTGTAATCGGCCGGATTTCGGAGGCCCGGGTGTAGGCGGTAGTCGGGCCGTGGATCTTGCTGGCCGGTAGCTTCTTTGAGCTGGGAACATCCGGGATGTCCGGAAGTTGCGCCGCAGGGGTTGCCGGTGGGGGAACACACTCGTGGGAGTGAGCAGCATTGAGCGTGCCGATGTTGTGGAAACCGTTGTTCCACAGGAAAAGCCCAACTGCGAGCACCGCTGCGGTCACTGTCACACGGCGTTTGGTCCGGCGAGGTACACGCCACCTCGTGCGGTTGTACCAGGCTTTAACGTCGGGCTCTGTGTCCCGACGTTGAGCTCGAGATGTGATTTTCATTACATGTTTCTCCGTGCCAGTGCGTTGGACGCTTTAAGCGAACTATCACTGATCTGTGAATTGACTAACAGGTTACGTTCAACTAATGATAGCCTTACCTAAGTTAATTAGGTCAAATAACTATGTCGTAAAAGATTGCGAGCTGTATAGCGCCGCATCACGTTCAAAAGGAGAACCATGAAGTCATCATCAAGCGCGCCTTCGCGCTTTAGCTGGCGCGCCGGCGTGGCCGGAAGCGTGGCATTCGCGTTGGGAGGAGCCGGTCTGCTGTCCGCCCACCCCGCGCAGGCAGCAGAAGTCAATGTTTCCGACGCTGTCTTCAGCTGGGGTATCAACGCCGAATCCGGTGCGGGTGCTTATTACCCCGGCTCATGCAACTTCCTGTCCGCCGGTGTGTCTGGCGATGCGGGGAAGGCTGACGTATGGTCAAAGGAAGACGCGGAAGCTAAGAAGCTGTTCAGCCCGGAAGAGGGCAACGTCAAGATCCTGCGCCCCACCGCTGATGGCGGCACGCAGCCGATCACGTGGGACAACAAGTGCCAAACGCCTGAGGGCGAACGCGTCAACACGTATAACGGCGAGACGGCTAAGCGGTCGGGCAACTTCGTTGAGATCTCCGGTGGCAAGGGCACAATCGACGCTGAAACGAAGTCCGGCACCATCGAGTGGGAAGGTTCGTTCACGGTCGTGTACTATTCCGGGTTCACCTACTGGTCGGTCAGTAACCCGAAGCTCGAGGTGAAGAACGGCAAGGGCAAGATCACCGGAACTTTCTCCGGCTACGGAGCCGACATGGCAGACCTTTCCAAGTGGGAGAAGCTCAAGCCCGTTGAAGGCACGATCGCCGACTTCGGAAACAACAAGGTCGAGCTCGATGAAAATGGCTTCACCGTCACCCCTGACTACGAAGGTGTTGACAGCGGACAGCCCGACCAAAACAAAGAGAAAGACGGCTGGGGTTCATTCCCCAAGAGCTGGGTCGACTACAACGTACAGACCGGCCAGGCCCAGTACTGGTACTCCTCCGGCGGAGCTGCGGACCCACGCAAGAAACCCACTGCACTCACCGTAAAGTACAAGGCAGAAGAGCCTGAAGCGCAGGTCGATGAGGAGACGATTAAGAACACGACTAAAAGCACGCACTCTGTTTCTGACGAGGGCCTGGCGGTCAATGTGACCGGCAAAGGCTACAGCGTGTTACCCAAAGCCAGCACCGGCAAGGACGCCAACGGTGTCTACGTCGCAGTTGTCGACCGCAAGGTCAAGAACAGCGAAATCGAACTGTCGCGTCCGTCCGCTAAGGCAGCTTCTGCAGCAGAAAAGTCGTCCAAGGAACCTGTCACTGTTGAGTACATCCCCGGCAGCGCCATCAAGGACGGCAAGCTCAACGCTAAGGTGACCACAGTAGCAGACAAGCTGAACAAGGACACCGACTACGACACCGTCGTGTGGGTTGCTCACGGCAACCCGAACGACGAAACGGTTCTCCACCGCTCCAACATCAACCTCACCGACGAACAGAAGAACACGCTGTTCCCAGCCGAAGAGCCCCAGGACCCGGAACCGCAGGATCCGAAGGAACCGGAGGCTCCTGACACCCCGGACGACGGCGGCGACAAGCCAACGGAAACCGACACCACGGAACCCAAAGCACCCGGCACCCCGGACGACGGCGACAAGCCCAAGGAACCCGAAGCACCCGGCACCCCGGACGACGGCGGCGACAAGCCAACGGAAACCGACACCACGGAACCCGAAGCACCCGGCACCCCGGACGACGGCGACAAGCCCAAGGAACCCGAGGCTAAGGACCCTGAAGCCAAGGACCCAACGGAACCCGGCACCCCGGACGACGGCGACAAGCCCAAGGAACCCGAGGCTAAGGACCCTGAAGCCAAGGACCCCGAAGGGAACGAACCGGACGCTAAGGACCCCGAAGAGGCTCCTGAAGCAGGCGAAAACGACAAGGGCAAGCCGGAAGCCAAGGACCCTGAAGACCAGAAGCCCGATGCGGAAGCTCCTGGAGCTGACAAGCCCGGCACCTCGGGAACTTCAGGTTCTCACGAGAGCAACGCTAAGCCGAGCCCTACCGCTTCTAACTCACTGCCACGTACCGGTGGCACTAATCTGGCGATAGGAATAGCAGGAATCACATTGCTTGCTGTTGGTGCTGTCGCCATGACTATTTCCAGGCGTCGACCCTAAGTGGAAAGCTGACGATACTGGCGTGACTCTTCCCGGCCGGTCGGGCTTTAGCCCGGCCGGCCTTCCGCTTTTCATAAACAACGTGCGTTGCGGAATACTCTCATCACTCCAAGCAGAAATACCGGGCTCAATTCCGTGTGATACAACTCACTTTGAGATAACTTGTATAAATGCTGAGTAAGCATAGATAGGTTCCGAGAGCGTCACGTTCTCAACGTTGCCAGCGTGACGATTACGTTCCCGAGTTTTGGAGTTCACATGTCAGTTCTCACGCGGTCCGGTATTACCGCGCCCACAACCTATAACCGCTGGCTTATCCCGCCAGCAGCACTCGCCATCCACTTGTGCATCGGTCAGGTGTACGCGTTCTCCGTGTTCAAGATGCCACTCGTTGAGCACTTCAACACGGGTGAAGTGGCGGTTGGGTGGATCTTCTCCGTGGCAATCGCCATGCTCGGTATCTCATCGGCAATCGGTGGCACCTGGGTAGAGAAAGTGGGACCTCGCCTTTCCATGCTGGTCTCGGGCGCCTTCTGGGTCATCGGATTCCTTGTTGCATCCGACGGAATCACCACGGGTCAACTGTGGCTTGTGTACTTTGGTTACGGCTTTCTGGGCGGTATTGGCCTAGGAATCGGGTATATCGCTCCCGTTTCCACACTGATCAAGTGGTTCCCGGACCGTCCCGGCCTGGCAACCGGACTAGCCATCATGGGCTTCGGGGGTGGAGCGCTCATCGCTTCACCCATGTCTAACCAGCTCATGGTCGCATTTGGTGGGGGAGACGCGACTGAAAACTTGGTAGCCGGTGTGTTCCCGACCTTCCTCGTTCTCGCAGTCGTGTACGCCGTTGTGATTGCACTGGGCGCGTATGTGGTTCGTGTTCCACACCCCGACTGGAAACCACAGGGATGGGACCCAGCGTCCGTCAAAGCGAAATCGATGCAGACCACACGGCACGTCAGCGCACGCACAGCCATCACGACCCCTCAGTTCTGGCTGTTGTGGATCGTGCTCTTCACTAACGTGACCGCAGGTATCGGAATCCTGGAAAGCGCTTCACCAATGATCCAGGACTACTTCTCGCAGATCACGCCGGCTTCTGCAGCCGGGTACGTGGGGTTGCTGTCCTTGGCTAACATGGGTGGCCGATTCCTGTGGTCATCGGTATCCGACATCACCGGACGCAAATTCATCTACATTGTCTACTTGGGAGTGGGCGTTGGCCTCTACCTCTTAGTCGCGCTCATTGGTCACGGTTCCCTGATTCTGTTCATCTTGGCAACACTCGTGATCCTGTCCTTCTACGGAGGAGGATTCGCGACAATGCCCGCCTACCTGAAAGACATTTTTGGCACTATGCAAGTGGGTGCGATCCACGGCCGTCTACTCACCGCGTGGTCAGCCGCAGGAGTCGCCGGACCACTCATTGTGAACACGGTGCTCGAATCGCGTCGTAGCACGGGGGCTGAAGGCCCGGCTCTTTACCAGTTGAGCCTGCTCATCATGGTGGGAGTTTTGGTCGTCGGATTCATCGCGAACGCGCTCATGCGTCCCGTTGCCGAGAAGCACTACGCCAGTGACGAAGAGGTTGAGCGTCAGAATGCAAGTCACAACCTTAAGACAGGTAAAGACGGCGGTATTGCTGTCAACGTTGGTAACGCGCTACACACTGTAGCGGCGTGGGTCCTCACAGCGATCGTCACCGTGGGGCTCGGTTACGGTCTGGTCCAGATCGTGTTGAAATCACTCAAGCTGTTTATCTGACCCACGCACAAGCACAACGACACAGATACGGCGGTGCAACTCCTAATCGACGAGGCGTTGCACCGCCTTTTCGAAGTCCTCATCGCTGGAGGCACCCGCCGTACCGTACAGTTCGCGGTTTTGCTCAATCGCGACGAACCCAACCACAAACGAAACCAGACGCTCAAGGACAGCTGGGTACACCTCGGGAAAGGTGGCGCGCACCGCGCCCTGAAGAACCTGAGGCGTCACATCCTCACCTTTGAGCGCGAACGCCAACAAGAAAATCTCAGCGCCATCGCGGTATGACGCAAGGACGCGCCGCAAATGAACAGCCACCTGCGTGAACGTGTGCGGGGGAGCACCACACGCCTCATCTACCTGCTGTGACATCCTGCGCGCAACCAGAATAAAAACCTCCTGCTTATTGGCCACATGCCAATACAGGGCGGACGGTTGCACATCGAGTTCGCGAGCTAGACGACGCATTGACAAGTCGCCCAGCCCGAACTCGGACGCGATCTTCAACGCCGCGTCAGTAATGATGTCGGTGCTCAGAGCCATATCACTTAGCCTACGTTTGGGTTGCCTTCCCTTCCTGGTAGAAAAGGCATGAATATTCAAGAATATCCACATGGAAACACTACTTCGCCGATACATGAGGGTCGTCCTCACGTGCATCATCGCTTTGCTGTATGGTGTTTTGACTCTGTCAGGCCAAAAACCTCTGGGCATCTGGAGTGGCGGACTGTACGTAGCGTTTTTTATCGTAGTGACCCTTGTGGGAATGATCCGCGATATGGTCCGCGGAAACTGGGGGCTGGACATTCTTGCCGTTGTCGCAATGGTGTCCACCCTTGCTGTTGGCGAAGTACTCGCATCGATCATCGTTGTCCTCATGCTTTCTGGGGGAGAAGCTCTTGAGGACTACGCTCAACACCGGGCCTCACGCGACCTTGAAAACCTCCTCAAGCACTCACCGGCCATCGCGCACGTTCTCAAAGACGGTTCACCGCAGGACGTCGACGTAGAAAACGTCGAGCCCGGTGACCGGTTGCTCATCAAGCCCAACGAGATCGTTCCGGTTGACTCGACTCTCATCAGCGACGAGGCCAGCTTCGACGAATCCTCACTGACGGGTGAAAGCCTGCCCGTGACCAAGAGTGCAGGCGACGAGATCCTTTCCGGCGTGGTCAACGGCACCACTGCCGTGACTGTGACGGCAATCAAGCGCGCTCACGAATCACAGTTCCAACAGATCGTCGCGCTTATGAGTGAAGCGGAAGAAAACCGGGCACCCATTGTGCGTCTCGCAGACAGGTACGCGATCCCGTTTACCGTGCTGTCCCTTGTCATCGGTGGGATAGCGTGGTTTGTGAGTGGCTCAGCCACCCGCTTTGCCGAAGTGATGGTGCTCGCCACTCCATGCCCGCTGCTCATCGCGGCACCCGTCGCGTTCATCGGTGGTCAGGCACAAGCTTCACGCAACGGGGTGATCGTGAAGTCCGGTGCGGTTCTCGAACAGCTGTCGCGCATCCAGTCAGCCCTTTTCGACAAGACGGGCACGCTCACCCGCGGAACCCCGGAAGTCACCCGCATTGTCCCGGCACACGGCTGGGGCGAAGACGAACTCTTACGGCTCACCGCCTCGGCGGAACAGTACTCAACCCACGCGCTGGCACGTGGCATTATCCAAGCCGCACAGGACCGTTCCTTGCGCCTCAGCGACACGGACACCGCTGATGAAGTCGCTACCAACGGCGTGTGGGCCGTCATCGACGGGCACGATCTGCGGGTCGGCAAGCGAAGCTTTATTGAAGAGTCGGTGGGTGACATCGACGTGCCTGCGCTGGAGCCTGGCGAAGGGGTGGCTTTCGTCGCCATCGACGGCGCCTACGCCGGGGCCGTCATGTTGGCGGACCAGATCCGCCCGGAGACCCCTCGGGTCATTTCATGGTTGCGCGACAACGGCGTCAAGCGCGTCTCCATGCTCACCGGCGACAACGCTCACACTGCCAAACACATTGCGCAACTGGCTGGCATTGACGATGTCAAGGCTGATCTTCTGCCACCTGACAAAGTTCGGCTTGCCGGCGAGACTAAACCCGGTCCCGTCCTCATGGTGGGTGACGGGATCAATGACGCTCCCGTTTTGGCGCGCGCTGACGTGGGCCTGGCTATTGGCGCGAAGAGTGCTACAGCCGCGTCCGAGGCGGCAGACGGTGTGATTTTGCGCAAAAGTTTGCGTTCTGTTCCGGAAGTGGTGGCTATTTCCAGGCACACGGTGTCTGTTGCCTTGACCGCTATTTGGTTGGGCATCGTACTCAGTGTGGGACTGATGTTGGTGGCCGCGACGGGTGCGATTCCCGCAGTGTTCGGAGCCCTCACGCAAGAAGTGGTCGACTTGGTGGCGATCCTGTACGCGCTTCTGGCACTGCGAAGCCCGCGAACGCTGAAGAAGCTGCGTGAAGAGGAGGAAGCTCATCGCTGATTAGGCCAAACGATGCGTCAGCGTTAAGATGGATGGGCAGTTTTGCACCGGGATATGGCGCAGTTTGGTAGCGCGCCTCGTTCGGGACGAGGAGGTCGCAGGTTCAAATCCTGTTATCCCGACCATTGTGTTCGCGCCGTTATGCGGGCTGTGCAAACAGCGTGTCAGTAGCACCCTGTAAAGTCGTTAACTGTGCAGTCAAAAATCAGCGGAACCGTCACTCATCTGTGGGTGGGCAAAGCCCAATGGCAGAACTATGGCGGGAGAGACATCTTCACGGGTGCGCACAAGAACCTTGTTGACGCTATCTCCGTCGACGTGAACGGCGCGTGCGGTGACGAACAAGGCAACCTTAAGGTACACGGTGGCCCAGACAAGGCACTCTTGCTCTACACGCGAGACGACTACGAGCAGTGGATTCGCGACGGGTATGATTTCGCGCCGGGAAACTTCTTCGAAAACAGCACCATCGACGGGCTGAGTACCAGCGACATTCACCTAGCTGACACGCTGCGTATTGGTGAGGTCACAGTGCAGGTTTCCCAGATCCGCCGGCCATGCACAACACTGGCACACCGGTGGAACATGAAAGAGCTACCCCGCCTAGTACAAAGCACGGGGCGCAGTGGATTCTATGTGCGAGTTCTTCAACCCGGCACTATACGAACCAATGACACGGTGACGTTGGTTCAACGAGAGCCGGGAAGCGTCGACTTGCCTGAAGTCAACCGTGTCATGAATATTGACCGCACGGACGCCCGTGGTATCCGCGCGCTCATCGACGCTCCCGGCATGCCACCGCGGTGGGTATCGCAACTGCAACGTCGCCTCTCTGGCTATGTCACAGACGAATCTGCTCGCCTAGGCGATTAGGTACGCCTAGGCGAGCAGATCTATCTAGACAAGGATTCTTATGATTCGCGCAGTTTGCGCTTGAGGATCTTACCCGCGGAGTTCTTGGGCAACGCATCCACAAAGTGAACAGCCTTTGGCGCCTTGAAAGCGGCCAAGCGTTCCTTGACGTGCTCGATCACGGTGGTTTCGTCAAGCTCTTGGCCTTCTTTGACAACAACGTAAGCCGTGATCGCTTCAATCCATTTCTCGTCCGGCTGGCCAACTACAGCGACCTCTTCAACGGCGTCGAGTTCGAAGATGCTGTCTTCAACCTGACGACCTGCGACCAAAACACCACCGGTATTGATGACGTCCTTCACGCGGTCAACGACCTTGATGTACCCCTGCTCGTCGGCCACTGCGAGGTCGCCGGAGTGGAACCAACCACCTGCAAACGCTTCTTCCGTGGCTTCTGGCTTGTCCCAGTACCCCAGGCACAGCTGAGGCGAGCGGTACAGGATCTCACCCTGCTCACCGGGCGCAACGTCGTTACCTTCAGGGTCTGCCAAACGGGTTTCCACAAACGGAACGGGGCGGCCGGCGAAGTCGGGGCGCTCGTCATGTTCTTCCGGGCGCAGCACGATCGCCAATGGTCCAAGTTCGGACTGTCCCATGCAGTTGTAGAACCCCAGGTTAGGCAGCGTTTCACGTAGCTGCTTCAAGATCGGGCCGGGCATGATTGACGCACCGTACATTGCGCGCTTCAAGCTCGACAGGTCGCGGGTCTGCAGGTCGGGGTGGTGCGCGATAGCGACCCACACCGTAGGTGCTGCGAAGAACGAGGTGATCTTTTCACGCTCAATGATCTCCAAGAGCTGACCTGTCACCGGTGCAGGCACGATGATGTTGAACGACCCCTTCATTAACGACGGGATCAGCAGAACGTGCATCTGTGCGGAGTGGTACAGCGGAAGCGCGTGTACCCAGCGGTCGGATTCTTCGTGGTCCAGGGTCAGCAATGCTGACTGGTATTCGGTCAGCAGGGCGCGGTGCGTCATGATCGCGCCCTTGGGCAGGGAAGTGGTTCCCGAGGTGTAAAGCAGCTGGGCAATGTCCGTGTCGACAACGTCGAACTCACCGGGCTCCGATGGTTCCACATCGGTTTGCTGTGCAACTTCTACGAGTTCGGCGAAAGGAACAACTTCAACGTTGTCAGCTTGCGCCGACTGCACGTGGCGGATGAACTCTTCGCCTACGTAAATGCGCTTGGCACCCGAGTTCTCCAACATGTATTCCAGCTCTTCACGAGTGAGCTGATAGTTGATTGGCACGTGGATGAGACCTGCGCGCGTACACGCCAAGAACAGGATCGCAAACAGGTCGCTGTTCTTATCGAAAGCAGCTACCCGGTCACCCTTTTCAAGCCCTTGGCTGACAAGGTGACGAGCAACAGACGTCACCGCCGATTCGAGCTCTGCGTACGTCCACGTACGGTCGTCGAAAACGATCGCCGTTTTGTCTGGAACCCGTGTAGCTGAGCGGCGGATAACGTCGGAGATCGTATTGCGATTAACAGATGTGATTGAAGTCATAAAAAGAATCCAACCATCTCGCGCCAGCGAATCATAAAAGATGACAAATATTTCAAAACTTGAGACGTGCAACGTGCGCATTTATACCTTCGAGACCACGCGACATATGAAAGAGTAGAGATATGACACACGCGACACTTGGCGACATCATCGCGCACATCGAAACCTTGTGGCCCACCGAGTACGCCGAACCGTGGGACACCAACGGCCTGTCCACGGGCGACATGAGCTCTCGCGTGTCGACAATCCTCATGGCGCTGGACCCCATGGACGCGGTGATCGACGAAGCAGTTGCTCTCAACGCCGACCTGCTCTTCACCCACCACCCGCTTCTTCTCCGTGGCGTCACCAGCGTCGCGTCTCACACACTGAAAGGCGGAGCGCTCACCCGTCTGATTTCGCATGGCATTGCCCAGTACAACGCACACACCAACGCAGATTCCGCACTCGGTGGAGTATCCGACGTCCTTGCAGACATGCTGGAGCTGACAGACCGGCAGCCAATCACCTCGGGCCCCAACCACCCAGACGGCGTTGGACTGGGGCGCGTTGGAAACCTTCCGCAACCGCGCACCGTCGCAGAACTTGCCCACACCCTGGCCCGCGCCACGCCAGCAACCCAAACCGGAATCCGGGTAGCCGGCGTTCCCAACGCAACCGTGACGCGCGTGGCTGTCCTTGCCGGTTCCGGTGACTCACTCTTCGACGAAGTCCGGGCACACGGTGCCGAGGTGTATGTCACCTCGGACCTTCGCCATCACCCGGCAACCGAAGCACGCGACACGGCGCACCGAGGCAACAACACGCCTCACCTCATCGACATTGCCCACTGGGCGGCCGAATCTCCGTGGATGAGCATTGCCGCCACACAGTTGGGGGAGCGGCTCAAAGAAGACGGGTTCGATGTCGATATTCACGTTTCCACCGCCCGCACCGACCCGTGGGACCTACGCATTCCGGCCCATGACGAAGCCCAAGGAGAGGACCGCCATGGAACTTACAGCTGAACAGCACACTGCGACTCTTGAGTGGATTCGAGTCTCGGCCCAGTGGCGCAAGAACCGCGCAGACGCTCAGCAAAAGACGCTGAAAGAAGAGCTCACGGCACTTGTCGCCCAGCACAAAGAGCAGGCGGGAAAGATCGCTAAACTCACTGCTCACCGCGACGCCATACAGAAACAAGTCCGCGCGTTGAACGCACAGAGCACCGATCTGGAAGCGGAGATCCGTGAGCGCGAGGACCGCATGAACGACGGCACAGGGCTCACGTCGAGCGACCTGGTCGCTATCGGAAAAGAAGTTGACGGGCTCAAGAACAAACTGCAGCGCACGGAAGACGAGCACCTCGCAGCCATGCAAGAAGAAGAGCGCGCAACTTCCGCGATCGATACCGCTACTCAAGAAGGCCACGCAATCGCTGCGCGGGGTAAAGAACTCCAAGAAAAACGCACCGACACAGCCGCCAAACTGGACGCAGAAGCCAAAGAACTGTCGTCCCAGCTCGCCGGCCTGGCATCGAACATGGGGGACTTTGGTACGCAGGTGACACAACGCGCCCAGGACGGACCCGGTGCCACCACGTTACGTTCCGGAGCTTGCGGTGGTTGTGGTGCTGCCTTGAGCGGAACGGCGCTGGACTCGCTCTCAAACTCGGGCCCCTACGGCGTGGCCGAATGCGAGGAGTGCGACAGCTACGTGGTGAAGGAAGGCTGAAGCCTCACACCACAATCGTGATCTGCGGATGGTCGTACTCCACGGTAAACGCTTCCTTCAGCGCGCTGACCACGTCTTCTGGAGTCGTCGGCATGTCACCGTCGCGGTTCAGCAGGTGTCGCGCCACCAAGCCGCGCGTATGTTTTGCATTGTGTGAAACTGTTTTGCGCACACCGTTCGTCTCAGTGACCACCTGCACGGGAAGCGTGTTGGTACCGGGCCACGCACGCCGGTACGCACCCGAACGGCAGTCGACAACGACCTCGGCGGCCCATACGTCATCCAAGACCGGCGACAGCCGCTTCTTCCACCACGTTGCCAACTTAGGGGTCATGGAATAGCGATACGCAGGAATGCGGTCACGCGCGTTTACCACGCCGAACAGGGCGCTACTGATGAACACCGTGTCCAACCAGTCCTCATGCGTAACCGTGGACGCGTCCAAAGCGGTGTACAGGACTCCCGTATACGTGTTGATGGCAGGCCCGGCCGAGGTGGTAAAAAGTTCCGTATTGCGTTCAACTTCCGGCACCAAGCGTTCACTCACACCTAACTCTTCCCACCCGCGTTCCCGCGACGAAATTTCCATGAGCGTGTCACACATGTGTGCGCGATCCTGGGTCAGCTCTGGAAAACACAGTTGGTCGAGCGACAGGGGGTCACCGTGGTCGTGGGGCGTCTTGGACTCGGACGGAGGCAACAGAATAATCACACGTCGATCCTAAGGTAAAATGTTCCGCTGGACAGGTCGCGGGACGACTACGTGAAAACGAGGAACGTCCGGGCTCCACAGAGCACGGTGGTGGGTAACGCCCACCCGGGGTAACTCGCGGGAAAGTGCCACAGAAAACAGACCGCCACGCACGTGGTAAGGGTGAAAAGGTGGTGTAAGAGACCACCAGTGTTCCAGGTGACTGGAATAGCTTGGTAAACCCCACCGGGAGCAAGATCAGACAGACAGCGCAGGCTGCTCGCTTAGCTGTCGGGTGGATCGCTTGAGCGCCGTGGCAACACGTCGCCTAGATAGATTGTCGTCGCGTGGACGCGGGTAACTGCCCCACGTACAAAACCCGGCGTATACGCGGCCTGTCCATTAAAAGCGTTTGAGGTTAGGCGTGCTCGTGCGCATACATCGCAGCACCCACAATGCCGGCGTCGTTATGAAGCTGAGCCGTGACAACGGGGACCGGCGAGTCGATGAGGTGGAGCCACGTGGCGTGTTGCGATGAAATCCATCCGCCCACAATGATGAGCTCCGGATTCGTCAGCAATATGATCTGGTCGAGGTACTTTTGAAGGCGCCCGGCCCATTCTTCGTAGGTGAGCCGTTCGCGGTCTTTTGTGGACACAGACGCGTATCGTTCGGCATTTTTACCGTCGACGGTAATGTGTCCGAATTCCGTGTATGGGTACAGCTGACCTTTTGTGAACAGCGCCGATCCGATCCCGGTTCCCAACGTGAGCATGAGGACCGACTTGTCGTGCGCTTGAGTTCCCGCGCCAAAACGGATTTCGGCGAGCCCGGCAGCGTCGGCGTCATTGAGGAACACGCACTCCGCACCGGCGACGGACGAGAATACGCTTGTCACGTCTTCGCCTACCCATGACTGGTCCAGATTCCCTAAGAACGTGACCTTGCCTCCGCGAATCGAACCGGGGAAGGCAAGCCCGATAGGTAGCGAACGGATGCCGTGCGGGATGGTGTGTCGTGAGCGTTCTTCCAGCTGGTCTAACGCCTGGCCCACGGCCTGCGCGACGTGTGTCGCCGTTGATGGTTCAGGTGTGGGAATGCGCAGTTGATCTTCCATGAGCTGACCTGTTGCAGAGTCGACGCACGCAACTTTAATTCCCGTTCCGCCAATATCAATTCCCACAGCCCACTGTTCTGACACGGCCACTCCTGAGTGTTAGTCCTGGTCGGGCAGGGTCAGGATCTCTGACCCGGTCTCGGTCACTACCAAAGTGTGTTCGAACTGGGCAGAACGCTTGCGGTCGGCTGTCACGATGGTCCACCCGTCGTCCCACGACTGGTGCTTTTCCGTGCCGAGGTTGAGCATGGGTTCGATCGTGAAGATCATTCCCGGCTCCATGACTTCGTTATGGGCAGGTGCCGCGTCGTAGTGGGGGACGATGAGCCCGGTGTGAAAGTCACGTCCGACTCCGTGTCCCGTGAAGTCGCGCACCACGCCATAGCCAAAGCGGTTGGCGTACTTTTCGATGACCCTACCGATCACGTTGATTTCACGTCCAGGCTTAACGGCCTTGATGCCCCGCATAGTTGCTTCGTACGTGCGTTCCACCAACAGTTTCGACTCTTCGTCCACGTCACCGACAAGGAACGTGTAATTGGTGTCACCGTGCATATCGCCGATGTACGCAGTGATGTCCAGGTTAATAATGTCACCGTCTTGAAGGACAGTGGAGTCTGGGATTCCGTGGCAGATCACTTCGTTGACCGAGGTGCAGATGGACTTGGGGAAACCTCGGTACCCCAGACAGGAGGGGTATGCCTTGTGGTCAAGGAGGTATTCGTGTGCGATCTTGTCAATCTGGTCAGTAGTGTTCCCGGGGATACACGCTTTTCCAGCTTCCACGATTGCGTTCGCGGCGATCCGTCCAGCTATCCGCACACGCTCGATTTCTTCGTCCGTGTACATGTTCCCACCCAAACCTTCAGTGGGTTCACGCTTACCCACGTATTCAGGACGTGGAATTGAAGACGGGACGGAAAGCTGAGGGGACACAGTGCCTTTTGTGAGGTTACCAATCGAAGTCATGATGCTTCCATGATAGTCATAGGGGCCCAGCTTATGGCTGGACCCCTATGTGACTCGTCATGAACTACTTGAGAATCTCGTCGACCGGTGTGAACTCCATGTCGAACGCTTCTGCAACTGCTTCGTTCGTGACATGACCCGCGTCGGTGTTGAGACCCTTTGCCAGTGCAGGATCCTTGCGCATGGCGTCCTTCCAGCCCATCGACGCGATCTTGGTTGCGTACTGCAAGGTGGCATTCGTCAAAGCACGTGTGGAGGTAGCAGCGACAGCACCCGGCATGTTTGCTACGCAGTAGTAAATCGAGTCGTGAACCTTGAACGTGGGGTCGTCGTGAGTTGTAGGACGCGAGTTTTCAAAGCATCCACCCTGGTCGATCGCAATATCAACCAGGACCGATCCCTTACGCATGTTCTTCACCATGTCGTCTGTAACCAACTTAGGCGCACGCTTACCAGGGATCAGAACAGAGCCGATTACCAGGTCGGAAGTCGACAGAGCCCTCTCGATCTCATAAGCGTTCGACACGGTAGTCTGCATGAGCGAGCCGAAAGTCTCGTCAATCTGGCGAAGACGCGCAATGTTGATGTCGATGATCTCAACGTGTGCGCCCAGACCTGCAGCGATACGGGCAGCGTTCGTACCAGCGACACCAGCACCAATCACGGTGACGTGGGCGCGTTCAACGCCCGGGGTACCTGAAAGAAGAACTCCGCGACCGCCTCGGGGTGAAAGAAGCTCAGCGGCACCTACCTGCGGGGCAAGGCGCCCAGCGATTTCCGACATGGGTGCGAGGAGTGGCAATCCACGGTTTTCCAGCTGAACAGTTTCGTACGCAATAGCGGTTGTGCCGGATTCCAGCAACGCCTTGGTGAGGTGTTCGTCAGCTGCCAAGTGCAGGTATGTGAACAGAGTGAGATCTTCGCGTAGGAAACCGTACTCAGATGCGATAGGTTCCTTGACCTTGAGCACCATTTCGCCGGCTTCCCAGGTTTCTTTAGCCGTGTCGGCGATCTGGGCACCAGCTTCGACGAACTGTTCATCGGTAATAGCTGAACCAACACCCGCGCCCTTCTGGACGGTTACCGTGTGACCAGCACGTACAAGCTCAGTGACACCAGCAGGCGTGACCGCAACGCGATTTTCGTTGTTCTTGACTTCGGTGGGGACTGAGATACGCATCCGTTCTCCTTTGTTCGTGACGCAAGTGTTTGTGGCCGTTACACAAACAGTTTGAACAATACTCACTCATGCACGGTTATCCAAAATGCGGACTACACGTTGTTGAACAGCGTCTTTTATGCAACGTACGCGATACGCTGAACATACAAACCACCAAGCGTAAGGGAGTTCTCATGGCAGACACCGGCGACGAAAAGTACTTCTTCAATCTGGAGACCGGCCAGGTAGAAAAAGGCAAGGTCAGCGCGTGGGATAAACGCATGGGGCCATACGACACCCAGGAAGAAGCTCAACAGGCACTGGAAACTGCGCAAGAGCGCACTCGCGAATGGGACAGCGACGATCAAGAGTGGGAGAACAATTCATGACCGACCACCGTCGCTATGTACTCCAGACCATCGAGGACAAAGACGTCCGGTTTATCCGTTTGTGGTTTAGCGATGTTCTGGGACGGCTGAAGTCGGTAGCGATCGTTCCGGCGGAACTTGAAAGCGCATTCGACGAAGGAATCGGTTTTGACGGGTCATCCGTCGAAGGATTTTCCCGGGTGTATGAATCCGACATGGTCCTTAAACCGGACCCATCCACGTTCGAGCTCCTTCCGTGGCGTGGCGAAACCGATTCGACCGGTCGGATTTTCTGCGACATCAACACGCCCGAAGGTGTTCCTGCGTCTGCGGATTCACGGCAAGTGCTCAAGCGCACCATGGAAAAGGCTGCCCAGATGGGCTTTACCTTTTACGTCCACCCGGAAATCGAGTTCTACTTGTTTAAGTCCGGCGAGCTAAATGGTCAGCCGCCTGTTCCCGTTGACACGGCCGGATACTTTGACCACGTCAATGGTGGGACAGCCAACGACTTCCGTCGCTCAGCAGTTCAGATGCTCGAAGAAATGGGCATTTCCGTTGAGTTTTCGCACCACGAAGGCGGGCCCGGACAAAACGAGATTGACCTGCGATACGCCGACGGCCTCACCATGGCCGATCACGTGCAGACGTTTAAAACCGTCATCAAAGAGGTCGCGATCGAACGTGGCGTGTACGCATCGTTTATGCCTAAGCCCTTGGCGGATGAACCTGGCAACGGCATGCATACCCATATGTCACTTTTCGAAGGCGATGACAATGCGTTCTATGAACCAGGGGCACGTTATCAACTGTCCAAGATTGGTCGTCAGTTCGTAGCCGGTATCCTCAAGCACGCTCCAGAATTCTGCGCTGTGACCAACCAATACGTGAACTCGTATAAGCGTTTGTGGACTGGGCACGAAGCTCCCAGCTTTATCTGCTGGGGCCACCGCAACCGTTCGGCGCTTGTGCGCGTTCCTCAGTACAAATCGGGCAAGTCGTCTTCAGCGCGTGTCGAGTACCGGGGTATGGATTCGTCTGCCAACCCGTACCTGGCTTACTCCGTTCTGTTGGCTGCAGGTCTCAAGGGGATCGAAGAAGAGTATGTGCTCCCGGTCGAGGCAGAGGACGACGTGTGGCAGCTGTCCAACAATGAACGGCGCGCTTTTGGGATTGAACCGCTCCCGTCGAGTTTGTCTCACGCGGTCCACAACATGGAGCAAAGCGAGCTCGTTGCCGAAACCCTGGGCGAGGAAGTGTTCGACTTCTTCTTAAAGAACAAGCGTGAAGAGTGGTCCTCGTACCGTGCGCAAGTCACACAGTTTGAGCTGGCTCACCACTTCAATTCGTTGTAATGCGCAAAAAAGACCCCGCCCGGCAACGGAGCCAAGCCCTTGAACGCACCAAGCGGTTTCTGGGTCAGTTCGATGACATGATGGGTACGCAGCTCTCATCTGACCCGGAAGGTGCGCTCGTCAACGCAGCTGACAGGGACCTGGCTGCGTTGGGGCTTGTGCGAATCGCAGAGGCGTGCCAGGAGAACGACATTGACCTGCACCAACTTCTCGACGAGTCTCCGGTCCTGCTCAACCGGCTGATTATCGTGTCAGGTGGCTCTGAAGCCACGGTCGACCACCTGGTTCGTTGGCCACAAGTGATTCGAAACTTGGCGCTCGAACCGGACTTCATTGGCTCACAGGCGTCATCGCCAGAAGAGTTAGAAGCAGCGTTCACGCAGGCCATTGCCCACGACGACACCGTGTTGACGGGGGAGAAAGGCGTTACCGCGCTCCGTCGCACGTACCGGGATTTAGTGACCCGTCTGGTGGTGCAGGATCTGGAGCATCCCCGCCCAGAAGAGATCGTGGAAGAGGTCACGCGGATTCTTGCTGATTTGGCAGCCGCGGTCTTTCAGGCCGCGTATAAGATCGCCGAGGTCGAACAGGGTGACCGTCTTCGTGCCCGGATCGCTGTTGTTGCGATGGGTAAGTGCGGTGCGCGGGAACTGAATTATGTCAGCGATGTCGACGTCATTTTCGCCTATGCGCCAAGGGAAGGCGAAGAACTCGATGACGAGGTCCGATCCCAAGCGACGGAACTGGCGACCCGCGTCACTGAGCTCATTTCCGGTGGCGCACATGAACCGGCTTTGTGGGAGATCGATACGGCTTTGCGCCCAGAAGGAAAGTCTGGGGCGTTGGTTCGCACGATCGACGAGTTCGTGAAGTATTACTCGAAGGTCGCGCACAACTGGGAGTTTCAGGCCCTATTGAAGGCGCGCCCGATTGCTGGGTGCCCAGAACTGTGCGAGCAGTTCGAAGACGAAGTCTCGCCGTTTGTGTGGACGGCTGGTGCTCGTTCCGGGTTCGTTTCTGAAGTGCGTTCGATGCGACGCCGCGTGGTATCGCTTATCCCTAAGAACGAAGTGGATCGCCACATCAAGCTGGGCCCCGGTGGTCTGCGCGATGTTGAGTTCACCCTGCAACTTCTGCAACTCGTCCACGGCCCCCACGACGAAGATCTCCGCGTCCGCTCAACTGGTGGCGCTCTCCGGATACTGAGTTCACATAACTACCTCGCGTCGCATGAGGCTCGCACACTTGCCGTGGCCTACAGGTTCATGCGCGTTGTGGAGCACCGTTTGCAGATTCCCCGCATGGCGCGTGAAGCGGTGCTTCCAGAACGCACCAGTAAGCTCCGGGCACTCGCTCGCAGCGTGTACCCAGTGGAACAGCGCAACGTCGACCGCCTGCAGAAAGAACTGACGGGCCACATGCGCTCTGTCCGCGCGCTCCACAAACAGATATTTTACCGCCCTATACTCGATGCGGCAACGGGCAGTGCGCACATGTCAACGGTGAGTGAATCCGCGGCACGCGACCGGCTGATCGCGTTTGGCTACCAAGACCCCGCGGCTGCTATGCGTCACATTCGCGCAATGTCTACCGGCCTAAACCGGGTGGCCTATGTGCAACGCCAGGTGTTGCCGGCGTTGCTTGATTGGTTTTCCCGAGGTGTCGACCCCGATGCAGGTTTGGTTGCCTTTCGTCGGTTGTCGGAGGGCCTTTCACACACCACGTGGTACTTGGCCATGTTGCGCGACTCGGGTGTGGCCGTGAAAAACATGGCTCGTGTACTGTCGCTTTCCCGCTTCGCCTCCGACCTCCTGATCTCCCACCCGCAGTCCGTGCAGTGGCTGGGAAGCAATGAACGGTTGAACCCGACTGAACCGGAAGCGTTAGCAACCCGCATGCGAGAACGTAGTCGCCGGCGAGATGATGGTGTGGCTGCAATTCGCAAGGTTTACGGTGAAGAAGTCTTGCGGACGGCTCTGGCTGACACATTAGGCATCTACGACATGGACGCGGTTCAGACTGCGTTGACAAATGCCATGGACATCACCATTCACCAGGCGCTTTCCCATGTGCGCATACGTCTAGATGCAATGTCCGGTATTGACGATTACCAGTTCAGCATTATTGCTATGGGGCGTTTAGGCGGAGCTGAAATCGGCTACTTCTCCGACGCCGACGTCATGTTTGTCTACGAACCCGGAGAGACTCTCACACCGGCTCAACGGGAGGCCCTCCCCGTGCACGTGAAACAGGTTGCGCTCACACTCACATCCGAACTCGCAGCGACGTCCGCGGAACCCATCGTCGACATCGACGCTGACCTACGACCCGAAGGTAAATCGGGCCCGTTGGTACGTACGCTCAAGTCATACGCTGCCTACTACTCCACATGGTCGGAACCGTGGGAAGCTCAAGCACTTCTCCGCGCCCGCCCCATTGCCGGTGACGACGAGCTGGGCGCGGCATTCACTGACCTCATCGACCCACTCCGGTACCCCCAAGAGGTCCCTGAGTCGTCCCTCATGCAGATGCGCAGGTTGAAGGCGCGCATGGAAAGTGAACGACTTCCCCGAGGTGGCGACAAGAAACGCCATCTCAAGCTGGGTACCGGTGGTCTGAGCGACGTTGAGTGGACAGTGCAAATGCTGCAACTTCAGCATGCCCACGCTTACCCGGAACTCCGCACAACGTCCACGCTTGACGCACTCCACGCGGCTACAAACAAGAAGCTAATCGACGAAGAATCCGCTCACAAACTCGAAGAAGCGTGGACAATCGCCTCACGTGTTCGCAGCGCCACTGTCCTGTATAAAGGCCGAGGCTCAGACGCACTGCCCACGGACGAAACCGAGCTCGAAGCAATCGCGCTTCTTCTTGGATACGAACCCGGCGGCAGCTACCAGCTCGTCGACGACTACTTGGGCGCCACCCGCCGAGCCCGCAAAGTCATGGAACACGAATTCTTCGGATTCGAACCAGAAGAAATCTAGCCATCACCAAACTCGAGGCCCAAGAGCGCGTTCTCAACGACCTCGGTCAGGGCAGGGTGGATCCACATTTGCCCACGCGCCATTTGATCAGCAGGAATGTCGAACGCCATCGCTTGTACGAAAAGCTGAACGAGCGACGCTGCCTGCGCCCCAACCACGTGCGCGCCCAGAATCCTCTTGGTTGTGCGGTGAGCCAATACTTTCGCAAAGCCCGGCTCATTTAGCGCCCACCCAAAGGCGACACCGCCGTATTCGCATGTGCTCGACACATAATCGACGCCCTCTGCGCGCAACTGTTCTTCCGTCGCACCCACGGTACCGATTTGCGGGTGACTAAACACGGCCGCTGGGATCACGCTGTGGTCGGTGCTCGCAGGCGTGGTTTCCACGCCCAGGTCCACCAGAATGTTGTGCTGCACGGTGCGAGCTTCAGCGTTGGCCACGTGCTTGAGCATGTGCTCAGAGCATACGTCGCCCAGCGCCCACACGCCGTCGAGCGGTTCTCCGTTCGACAAGACGCGCTGGTGTTCGTCAACAACCAATCTGTCACCGTCAGTTTGGGCGCCCAAGGCGCCCGCATTGAGTGCGTGAGTGGAGCGCGTGCGTCCCACGGCTACCAGCATGAGTTGGGCTTCCACCGCCGAGGTGTCAGCATCCTGTGCGCGACCCGTCTCCGTGAGCGTCAGTGAGACTCCATCAGCTACATCAACGGATTCCACTTCGACACCGAAACGGACATTCACGTTCTTAGTGAACTGGCGTGTGAAAGCATCGGACACGTCGCGGTCATGATTGCCCAGCAACCGGTTTCCGCGGGCCAGAACGGTGACGTCGACACCCAGTGACGCGAAGATGTGGGCAAATTCCACCGCAATGAAACCCGAACCTACGATCACCAGTGAGCGTGGCAGTTCAGGCATCCGCATGATCGAGTTCGAGGTTTTGACAGGGTAGTTTTCTGTGTCCACCCGGTCCCAGTCCAGACCGGATGCTTTCAGCGGAGTAGGGGAGGACCCGGTAGCAATGACCACGCGATCGAATGTGAGCGTGTCACCGGAAGCGGTCTGTGCGGAATTGCGGCCAGTGAAGTGTATGTGCTCAGGGAACACCGTGACGTTGTCGAGCCGGTTGGTTCGGTAGTCGCGGCCATCCTCTTCAATCGCGTCGATGCGGTCGAAGATCCGGTGAGAAAGCCCGTTCCAATCAACTCCGTCGAAACTCGTGGCCAGATTCAGGTGCGCCGAATCTGCCGAACTGTGCGCCACCTCGGCCGGATATACCAGCATTTTGGTGGGGATACAGCCCACATTCAGGCACGTCCCTCCAAACAACCACTTTTCAGCGATCGCGACTTTCAGGTGGCTGAACCGGTCGTCAACGATCGAGTTTCCAGAGCCAGTTCCAATGACAAGAAGATCAAAATGTGCCATAGAAAAAGCATATACACCGGCCAACATTGACCGGTGTATATGCTCAGAGACGCTGTGTTCCTACAGTGAGTAGTACAGTTCGAACTCCGTTGGCGTTGGGCGCAGACGCATCACGTCGATTTCGTGAGTGCGCTTGTAGTTGATCCACGTGTCGATGAGGTCTTCTGTGAACACGTCTCCCTGTGTGAGGAAGTCGCGGTCGTTGTCGAGCTCGTCGAGCGCTTCTTCCAGCGACGCGGGCACGTGCTTGATGTCCTGCAGTTCCTCTGGTGGGAGCTCGTACAGGTCCTTGTCGACTGGCTCCGGTGGCTCAATGCGGTTGCGGATTCCATCCAGACCAGCCATGAGCTGAGCAGAGAACGCCAGGTATGGGTTCGATGAAGGGTCCGGCGCACGGAACTCCAAGCGCTTGGCCTTGGGGGAGTCACCGGTGACTGGAATGCGGATCGCAGCAGAACGGTTACGTGCCGAGTAGACCAAGTTAATCGGTGCTTCGTAACCGGGTACCAGACGACGGTAGGAGTTGATGGTGGGGTTGGTGAACGCTAGGACAGCGCCTGCGTGTTCAATGAGGCCACCGATGTACCAGCGGGCCAGGTCGGACAGGCCAGCGTATCCGTTTTCGTCGTAGAACAGAGGCTTGCCGTCTTTCCACAGTGACTGGTGACAGTGCATGCCCGAACCACTGTCGTTCATCAGCGGGCGTGGCATAAACGTGACGGTCTTGCCCCACTGTTCAGCTACTGAGCGGACGATGTACTTGAAGTCAAGAAGCTGGTCGCCGGCCTTCTGTAGAGTGGCGAACTTGTAGTTGATTTCCTGTTGCCCAGCGGTTCCGCATTCGTGGTGCGCACGTTCCATCTCAAACCCGATCGACTCGAGGGTAAGAGACATTTCATCGCGAATGTCGGCATCCTTGTCCTGCGGGCCACTTGCGTAGTAGCCACCGTTCATGGGGGACTTGTAACCCAGGTTGCCACCGAGTTCTTCACGCCCGGTGTTCCACGCAGCTTCTTCCGAGTCGATTGAGTAGAAGCTGTGGCCTGGCGTCACTGAGTAGCGAATCTCGTCGAACATGTAGAACTCGGCTTCTGCACCGAAGTACACAGTGTCGGCGATTCCGGTAGATTTCAAGTACGCTTCGGCTTTTGCAGCGACCTGACGCGAGTCACGCGAGTAAGGCTCATCGGTAAACGGATCCACAATCGAGTGGTTAACAACGAGTGTTTTTGCATCTCGGAAAGGGTCAATGTACGCCGAGCTAACATCGGCGAGCAGTTTCATGTCTGATTCATTAATGGTTTGGAACCCGCGAACTGACGATCCGTCAAAGAGCAGACCGCCTTGAATTTCATCCTCCCCGTATGCACTAGCTGGAAGATTGAAATGTTGCACAACGCCTGGCAGGTCACAGAACCTGACGTCCACGAACTTCACGTCGTGGTCTGCGAGATAGGCAACTAGTTCACTTGGTGTCGAGAACACATTCACTCCTAATTTGGTTTTTCACCAGTACCTTGAGTTTAACGGCCAACCATGAAGGAACCATGTCCGGATTGTTTCCTGCGTGTTTCGACACGGCCGAGGTGGTGAGGGCTTATGTGGTGCCAGGTACACTGGGCGGGTGAATCGAAGAGCAGCATCGCAGTCGACAAGCGACTACCCAGGTAAGAAATATGGATTTCCCCAGTCGGAGAGAGGTTCTGTTGCACCCGTTATTCGTCGGTTAGTTGCACTCTTCATCGACTGGGGAGTTGCGTTTGGCCTGTCAGTCCTGTTTTTCAACAATAACGAGTGGGTCACGTTGGGACTGTACACACTTCAGGTCCTGGTGATGTTACCCCTGTTCGGATACACCCTGGGCTATCTGATCTGCGGAATTCTGCTTATGTCGACCAGCGGTAAAAAGGTCAACGTTGTTCGGGTTCTTGTGCGCCACGTTCTGTTTTGTCTGATTATCCCACCACTCATCTACGACCCCGACCGCCGAGGTCTTCATGACCTCGCGGCTGGTGCGGTCGTGGTGCGTAGATAAATTTGGTAAGCAGAATAGGGACTAGCGTCCACGCATTGCGCGACGGTCGGGTCGCGCACGGTTCGGGTCGATTCCCTTTGGAATAGGTGGACGACTGGTCATCGACCCTAGCGACGCCAGACGTTTACGCACTGCCAAAACTTCGTCCTTGTGCAGTTTGCGCGGTAGCTTGTGAACGGTGGATACCAGGTTGTCCATTGGTACCTGGTCTTTACCGTCACCGGCCTGAATAATGTGGACAGGGACGTTCGGAAGAACACGTTCGTGACGCTTGCGTTCCTTCTCTAACATCTTGTACGTGCGGTTAGCCGGGCCCTCACTGACAAGCACAACACCACCTCGGCCGGTGGAGCGGAACACCATGTCCTTGGTGCGAGGGTCAACCGCAATGGGCTGTTCATCCATGAGCCAGCTCCTGCGAGCCGAGTTCAACACGGCACCGATCGCGCCTGGCTTTCCGCGCATTTCTGCAAACGCCGCCTTTTCTGCGTAGCGTCCCAGAATCCACAAGGCGAAAACGACACCGCCCATGAAACCGAGGATTCCCCACAGCCACACGGGTGGCAACAGGAGCCCAACAAGCACACCCACCAGGGTGATGCCCACGATTGCCGCGAGCATGATCCATGGGAGGGCCGGGTAGTGTTTGCGCGCAAGCTTAAACACTTCACGCATCTGCTCAATGCGTCCAGGTTTTGCGGGGTCCTTTGGTTTACGTTTGAACAAGCCTCGCGATTGGTTTTCTTTTTCAGCCATAGTCTCTCGTTAGTGTTCGTATACCTCGACCTAGAATTTTACCTCGTCGCCGGCACCAAACGTATCAACCACTGACTGAGCCTCCTGTTTTGCGGGAAACTCCTTGTCCAAGTGGCTCAAGTGAGCTGGAATCTCCTGGCCGCGCTTGCGCATTGCACCTGCCCACAGACGCCCTGCACGGTATGACGAGCGGACCAGCGGACCAGACATGACACCCAGGAAGCCGATCTCCAGGGCAGCGTCCCGCAGTTCAACGAAGTCTTGTGGCTTAACCCAACGGTCAATCGGGTGGTGCAGAGAGCTTGGGCGAAGGTACTGCGTAATGGTGACCAGATCGGTTCCCGCTTCGTGGAGATCGCGAAGGGCGTCGATAGCTTCTTCATTCGTCTCACCCATGCCCAGGATCAGGTTCGACTTAGTGATGAGTCCAGCTTTCCGGGCTTTTGTAATCACTTCGAGTGAGCGTTCGTAGCGGAACGCGGGGCGGATACGGCGGAAGATTCGGGGAACGGTTTCCAGATTGTGGCCCAACACTTCTGGACGTGAAGAAAAAACTTCGTCGAGGTCGTCGTCACGGTTCTGGAAGTCGGGGATGAGGAGTTCAACTCCGGTACCTTGACCGTCCGCGTGTTCAAGGGCATGGATGCGGCGCACGGTTTCAGCGTAGAGCCACGCGCCGCCGTCAGGCAGGTCATCACGCGCAACACCTGTGACGGTGGAGTAGCGCAGACCCATTTTGGCCACCGACTCTGCCACACGACGCGGTTCGTCACGGTCGAGCTCTTGCGGCTTTCCGGTGTCGATCTGGCAGAAGTCGCAGCGACGCGTACACTGTTCGCCACCGATGAGGAAGGTGGCTTCACGGTCTTCCCAGCACTCGAAAATGTTGGGGCAGCCTGCTTCTTCACACACCGTGTTGAGCTTGGAGTTGCGAACTAAGGACTTCAGCTCGGTGAACTCCGGCCCAATGTTCGCTTTCGCTTTGATCCATTTGGGCTTGTCCTCGATAGGCGTCTGCTGATTGCGCGCTTCAACGCGAAGTAGCTTGCGTCCTTCTGGAGCAACTGTCACTGTATCGATCCTTCTTATGCGGTGATGTGGGTGTTCAAGAGTTCAATGAGGCGATCGGCAACGTCGCTGGGGTTTACGGTTTCGCCGATCTCATCAGTGATTGAGGTGACGCCCGCGTCGGCGATGCCACACGGGACGATCATGTCGAACCCATCAGTGGAGTTCGAACAGTTGAGCGCCAGACCGTGCATGGCCACGCCCTGGTGGATGCGAATCCCGATGGCCAGGATCTTGCGTTCCGGCTTAGTATCGGTTGCAGGTAGCCACACTCCCGAGCGACCGTCGACCTGCCCGGCTTCAATTCCGTACTCGGCCAGAAGTTCGATTCCGGCTTTTTCAATTTGGTCCACATACAGGCGAACCTGGTGTGCTTCACGCAGCCGGTAGATGGGGTAAATAACCAACTGGCCGGGGCCGTGCCACGTAATTTTCCCACCTCGGTCAATGTCGATGACCGGTGTTCCGTCCCGAGGTCGTTCATGGGGTTCCGTGCGTTTCCCAGCCGTGTATGTGGCATTGTGTTCCAACACGAGGAGCGTTGATTCGCGAGTTCCGTTCACCACGTCGCTGTGGTACTGATTCTGCACGCGCAGTGCATCTGTGTAGTCAACAAGGTCGGGAGCAAAGCCCAACTTTTCGACAGTGAAAGCCATAACGACAACCCTAGACCCCTTAGCGACCACACCCAAATAGAGAAAACTAAATGCTCAACCCTAGTTTTTCTACGTTAAACAAAGTATTCTAAACACCATCAAACGACATCAAACAATGCTGTTGGGTCGTCGAAAACGTGAACGGATTTACTTTCATGGAACCCATTGAAGAGTACTTGCGGAACCTCCACAAGAAGAACAGTCCACGCAGTCAGTCCCGTGAGCACACTGGGCAAGAAGCACAGGCAGTGCGCGAGGACGCCGCTAGTGCGCCCACAACTGAGCTACCCACAGTTGTCGCTGCACTCCGCAACAACGAAGCCCAGAACACCGGTCAAAAATCCGGCCGCACGCAACCGTCTCCCACGCGCGCCAGCCGCAGAAGCAAGCGCACCCGTAAACGACCTCGGCGGTACGACCTTATGATCATTGCCGCTGGTGTAGCTGTCGTGGCGGTCATTGTGGGGATTGCGTTTATTCCGCGGGGGAGCGAGCGAACCGTCGCGCACCACGCACCAGCCAGCACGGCAAGCCCCGGGGAGGAGGGCAAGGCCGCACATACGCCACCAAGCAAGCAGGACAATCCACCGTCTCAGGACGAGTCGGCTCACGACGCCGTCATCCGGTTGTGCAATGAACGCGCACTGGCCTTCAGCACCACGGACGAAGATCTCCTGCGCTCTCTCACGGTGGACGGATCGCCGGCACGCAAGGCCGAGAAGTTCGGCGACATCCACAAGTACGGGGGAGCGGACATCGCAATCGACGCAACGGACATCGACGTGGTGAAAGAAACCCCAGAATCGGCCGTGGTCACCGCAACCGTCACCGCACACCCGGAAACCGGCGTGCGCCTCACGCTCACACTTAAGAAGGTGGACAAGAGGTGGCGCGTCTGGGAGGTCACAGAGTAAGTAGGAATAAACAAGGCGGGAGGTGTCTACACACCTCCCGCTTTGTTCTTAGCGCGATTTACAGGTCAAGGTCGGCTTCGAAGTTTCCTTCTTCCAGGCGAGCCTTGATGGTCTGCAGGAAGCGTCCTGCGTCAGCACCGTCAACCAGTTCGTGGTTGTAGGTCAGTGGCAAGTAGACCATGTCGCGGATCGCGATCGATTCCTCACCGTCTTCGGTCTTGACCACGACTGGGCGCTTGGTGATAACACCGGTACCCAAAATGCCCATCTGAGGCGCGTTGATGATTGGTGTGTCGAACAGCGCGCCCACCGAACCAATGTTGGTGATCGTGAAAGTTCCACCGGACAGCTCGTCGGGACCGATCTTGCCGGAACGCGTGCGCTCAGCAATGTCGTCGATCGACTTCGACAGTTCAGCCAGCGACATTTCGCCTGCATCCTTGACAACAGGAACCAACAGACCACGTTCAGTGTCTACCGCGATTGCCAGGTTCTCGTGGTCGAAGTACGTGATTTCCTTCGCGTCCACGTCGTACTGTGCGTTGACCTTAGGGTGAACCTGCAGTGCTTCGACAACAGCCTTTGCGAAGAACGGCAAGAAGGTCAGCTTAACGCCGTGAGCGCTCTGGAATGCGTCCTTGTGCTGCTTGCGCAGACGGGCGACGCGAGTCATGTCCACTTCGATCACCTGAGTGAGCTGAGCGGAGTTCTGGAGCGATTCGCGCATGCGTGTCGCAATGGTCTGGCGAATACGGGAAGCCTTTTGCGTGGTGCCACGCAGCTTCTTCACGTCCTCTGGGATCTCTACCTTGTGAGGACCCTTAGCAGCAGGCGCCGAGGTGGCTGCAGCTGACGAGGTAGAAGTAGCGTTGAGGACGTCTTCCTTACGGATACGTCCGCCCACTCCCGTTCCTTCAACAGTGTCAAGGTCAACGCCCTTTTCGCGTGCCAGCTTACGCACCAGTGGGGTCACGTATGCGCCAGCGTTAGGACGTGAGATGCCCTTGACGGACTGCGTCTTGGTTTCTGCAGGCTTGTCGGCTTCCTTCTTAGGCTCCTCGTTAGGAGCTTCTTCCTTAGGAGCTTCTTCAGCCTTAGGCTCTTCCTTCTTAGGCTCCTCCTTAGGAGCTTCTTCCTGAGCCTTTTCTTCCTTAGGAGCCTCGTCCTGTGGAGCGGCGTCTTCATCGGCAGAGTCGTCTGCGGAAGCGTCGCCGGAGCCGATGCGTGCCAGTGGGGCACCGACCTCGACCTCGTCGTCTTCAGCAGCGAGCTGTTCAAGAAGAACACCGGCTACAGGTGAAGGAATTTCGGTGTCGACCTTGTCGGTCGAAACTTCGACAAGCGGTTCGTCGACCTCAACCTCTTCGCCAACTTCCTTGAGCCAGCGAGTGATGGTTCCTTCAGTCACCGACTCGCCCAGGGCAGGCATAGGAACCTCGCTGGACTCACCCGATGACGCTGGTGCGGACTTCTCCGACTTGTCTTCTGAAGCGTCGTCAGCCGAGTCGTCCTCAGCGTTGTCATCCGAAGCGTCTTCAGCAGGTGCTTCTTCAGCTGGCTCTTCAGCCTCTTCCTCAGGTTCTTCCTCAGCTTGGTCCTCAGACGAGTCGCCACCACCGGAGCCATCGCCGATGATTGCGAGGTCTCCGCCGACTTCTACGACGTCGTCCTCGTCAGCAAGAATCTTTTCGAGGACACCCGCGTATGGGCTGGGGATTTCGGTGTCGACCTTGTCGGTCGAAACTTCAAGTAACGGTTCGTCGACTTCAACTTCTTCGCCGACTTCTTTGAGCCAGCGCGTAACGGTACCTTCGGTGACGGATTCACCGAGGGCTGGCATCTGTACGGAGTTAGACATGTGTATTCCCCTGAATCAGTTGTGGAAGTGGAGTGGCTTACCGGCAAGGGCGAGCATTGCTTCGCCGATTGCTTCGTTCTGAGTTGGGTGCCCGTGGATGAGGTGTGCGACCTCTTCTGGGAACGCTTCCCAGTTGATGATGAGCTGCGCTTCACCAACCTGTTCAGAGAAACGAGCTCCGATACCGCACAGACCCACAACTGGGCCTTCTTTGACACGGACGGCCTTGACGAAACCGTTGGTCTTAAGAATTGCAGACTTAGCGTTACCACCCAATGGGAACTTCACGCTGGCGATCTTGTCTTCGCCGTACTTTTCCTTGGCCTGGTCCTCGGTGAGTCCCACGGAGAAGATTTCAGGCTCTGAGTAGGTGGCACGTGGCACACCGTTTTCATCGACTGGAGTTGGCTCAAGTCCCGCAATTTCTTCTGCCACAAAGATTCCGTGTCCGAACGAACGGTGGGCCAGCTGCAAACCAGGAACGATGTCACCGACTGCCCAAATGTTGCCAACGCCGGTGTGCAGGCGTTCGTTGGTGACAACGAATCCGCGGTCGAGCTTCACACCTGCTTCTTCGTAGCCGAATCCAGCTGTGACCGGTCCACGACCAACGGCGACCAAGAGAACGTCAGCTTCGAGTTCTGAACCGTCTTCGAGCTGAACCTTGACACCGTTGTCGTCCTGTTCGACGCTCTTGAACTTCACGCCCAGTTTGGACTTGATCTTGCGACGACGGAATGCTTTTTCCAGTTCCTTCGAAATGTCGGCATCTTCGTTAGCGACGAGGCGGGGGAGTCCTTCAACAATCGTGACTTCCGAACCAAGCGAGGACCAGATGCTTGCGAACTCACAACCGATCACACCGCCACCCAAAACGATCGCGCTACCTGGCACCTCGGTGTGGCTCAGCGCTTCAGTGCTGGTGAGAACGCGGCCACCAATTTCGATTCCGATCGTCTTCGGTTCGGAACCGGTAGCCAGAATGATGTTCTTGGCGTCGAGCTCAAGTTCACCTTCATCAGTGGACACGGTCACCGTGGACTGGTCCTTCAGCTTGGCTTCACCGCTGATGAGGTCAACGCCGTCGGCCTTGATCATGCCGGACAGGCCCTTGTGGTTGCGGTCAACAATTCCATCTTTGAACTTGATGGCCGCTTCCATGTCGACGCCCTGGAACTCGGAAAGGATACCGAAGCTCTTGGAGTCACGGACGCTGTGAGCGACTTCCGCTACGTGCAACAGCGCCTTGGTAGGAATACACCCGCGGTGGAGGCATGTTCCACCTACTTTGTCGCGTTCGATGAGTGCGACCTTCATGTCAAGCTGTGACGCACGGATCGCAGCTGCGTAACCAGCTGTTCCGCCTCCCAGAATGACCAAGTCGTACGAGTTCTTAGATTCAACCACGATGAGCTCCTCATACTCGTGAAAACAAATTGCCGTATCAGCGGTTATTCTTATCTTTCCACGAACTGGGAAAGATTTGGCAACACGTTGCGGGAAGAAAGCCGAATGTGGTGCGAACAACAGTAGAGTTCACACCACATTCCATGCTTGACATCCGCACAATCGTGCGCGAGACCAGAGTTATTTGCTCATTGAGCGGGCAAACTCAATAAGCGTCCGCACTGGAACACCGGTCCCGCCTTCGGGCGTGTAACCCCATGGGCTGGTCGTGAACGATGGCCCAGCAATGTCGATGTGTGCCCATTCAGTACCTTCTTCAATGAATTCCTTCAAGAAGATACCGGCTGCCAACATTCCACCTTCGCGTGTACCAGAGTTCTTCAAGTCGGCAGTCGCAGAGCGGAACTGTTCGCGGATTTCCTCAGGGAACGGCATTGGCCACACCTGCTCTCCGGACTCGTCAGCCGCCACACAGACGTTGGCCCGGGTGGCCTCGGTACCCATCACACCCGTCGTGCGCTTACCCAGTGCCACAATCTGAGCGCCGGTGAGCGTTGCAATGTCGATAACGACATCTGGGCTGTCCTTCTGCGCGGCAACCAGACCGTCTGCCAACACCAGGCGACCTTCAGCATCGGTGTTGGTGATCTCAACGGTCTTGCCACCCAGAATTGTGACAACGTCGGACGGGCGCTGAGCGTTGCCGTCAGGCATGTTTTCGGCCAGGCACAGCCATGCGGTGACCTTGACATTCAGACCGAGGTCGGCGACGGCGAACAGAGTGTGTGCGGCTGCCGCTGCACCACCCATGTCCGACTTCATTTCCTCCATCGACTGAGCAGGCTTGAGAGACAGACCACCGGAGTCGAAAGTGATTCCCTTACCCACAAGCGCCAAGTGCTTCTCAGCCTTCTTAGGGGAATACTCGAGCTTGACCAAGCGTGGGCCACGCGCAGAACCACGGCCCACACCGTGCAGACCGCCGTAACCATTTTCTTCTAGGTACTTGGCGTCATACACCGTCGCCTTGACCTTGCGACCCTTGGACAGTTCGCTCACACGGTTAGCAAAAGTTTCCGGGTACAGGTCCAGTGGAGGCTGATTCACCAAGTCGCGAGCACCAATCACACCGGACGCGATAGCGCGGGCTTCCTCGACAGCGTCCTTGAACTTCTTAGCCGTAATCACGGTGATCTCGGACGCGGTCTTCTTCTTTTCGTTTACATAGTCGTTGTAGCGGTACGCGCCCAACATGGCGCCCAACGTGATCGCAGCTGCGACCTCGGCGGTGGGGGTGGGAATCGCAAAGGCGACCGACACCTCGGCGTCCAACCCGCGATTAAATGACCCTACGTGCTGGCGGAGCTTTTCAAGGTCATCTTCCAACTTCTCAACTTCACCAACGCCAATGACCGCGACGCTCTTAGCACTCACACCTTTGGGTGCGGCGACACGCACAGACGAACCAGCTTTACCGGCGAAATCGATCGCATCAAGCGCACCCGTGAGCTCTTTGACGACCGATTTGTCCAACTCAGCGAGAACAGCGCCGTTGTGCGCCTTCGCAACCACCAAAATGTCAGCCTTGACCTTCGATGCAGACGCATTCGAAGCCGACACTGAAAGCGGGACTGTTGGCATAAGTAACATTCCTTCCGTTTATTGGGTTCTTTTCGATACTAGTCGAATCAGCCCGATACGATGAGGGTGTGTATGACTTCTTGTTTCGCAACGTCCTGACTCACGTCGACCCAGAGCGCGCACACCACATGAGCATGGCAACGCTCAAAGCGCTGGACACGGCAGGGCTTGGTTCGTATCTCGCCGAAATGTACGGGACTGCTCCCGATCCTGTGAACGTGCTTGGTCTCCAGTTCCCCAACCGTGTGGGTCTGGCGGCAGGATTCGACAAGAACGGAAGCGCGATCCGCGCGTTGTCCCGGTTGGGATTTGGCCACATCGAAGTGGGAACCATCACCGCCCACTCGCAGCCGGGCAACCCCAAACCACGCCTGTTTAGGCTCACGGATCACCGCGCGATCCTCAATCGCATGGGCTTTAACAACGATGGGGCGCGGCAAGCAGTCTTCAATATCAAATCCGAGCTCAAGAAGTTGCGAGTTCTGCCTGAGTCACGCCGGCCCATCGTTGGGATCAACATTGGAAAGACCAAAGTCGTTCCTGCAGATGACGCGGTGAGTGATTATGCGACATCGGCGCGGCTGTTGAGCCCGCTTGCGGACTACCTTGTTATTAATGTCAGTTCGCCCAACACCCCGGGATTACGGGACCTCCAAGCAATCGACACGTTGCGTCCAATTGTTGACGCTGTACGCGATGAAGCAGATACGGCTGTGCGCAACCCGCGCTCAACGCTAGGGCACGTACCGCTGCTGGTGAAGATCGCACCTGATCTGAACGACCAGGACATCTTGGAAGTCGCTGACATGTGCATTGACGCCGGGGTAGACGGTCTCATTTGCACAAACACCACCATTAACCGTGACGTTCTTTCCGGAAAGGACAAGGAACTGGCTCAATCAGAGGCCGGCGGCATCTCCGGTCGCCCCGTTGCTGACCGGTCCGTGGAAGTCCTTCGGCTCATCCGCGCGCACACGGATGCGCTCACGCTGGTATCCGTAGGCGGAATAGAAACTGCGGCCCACGCTCACGAGCGTCTGGCCGCAGGTGCGTCGCTGGTACAGGGCTACACGGGCATGATTTACCGTGGACCCGGCTGGGCGTCACAAATCACGAAGGGTATTCGCCACGCTTAACCTTGGCGCGCGGAGTGCGCAGAACTCGTAGCTGGATCGCGCGCATCGTCGCGTAGAATCCCAGACCCCGTTCCAGGTTCTCCTTGCCACCAAACTTCTGGGCCATGCGCCCTCGGAGCTGGTAGTTGAGGAAGATCGAATCCAGGATGATCAGTGCGAACAACCCGTAGACCACGATTGTCGCGTACAGCTGGATCTGCTGATTGCTGAAAATACCGATGAGCAAAACCAGCACTGCCACTGGAATGAGCAACTCACCAATCGAGAACCGAGCGTCCACGAAGTCACGAACGTAGCGTCGCTGCGGCCCTTTGTCACGGGCAGTCAGGTAGCGCTCGTCACCCTCGAGGACACCTCGGCGGGCTTCGTCACGCTGTTTAGCCATTTCCGCACGGTACTTGCGCTTCGCCTCTTTCCGGTCATCGGGCACCAGCGAGCGTTTCCGCTTCGCTTCCTGCTCTTTGCGGGTGGGCGTGGGCTTGTTCTTTTTAGCTTCGGCATCGCGAACGGTCGGCTCCTCAGGAGCCGTGTTCTGCTCAACTTCTTGAGCGTCCGTCGCTTTGTCTTTTTTCCGTCCAAACACGCCCAACATAGTATCGGAAGTATGACTAACAACTCTCACCCTGCCCAGGCGGGTCCTTCAGATTCCAATGTTTCCGACACCCTGACCCCAGAGAACTTGCGCACGGCCCTCGATGCTGAGTTTGACCACGTGCTTTCTCAGCTCTCCGAGCTCGTGGCTATCGAATCCGTCGCATGGCCGGCCTATGACCGTCGCAATGTGGAAAAGAGCGCCGAGGTCGTTGCCCAGATGGCGCGCGAACTGTCGTTCGACTCGGTTGAGATTCTCACCGCGCAAACACCCGACGGTGATGACGGCTACCCAGCTGTTGTTGCGCGGAAAGAAGCACCAGAAGGTCGCCCCACTGTCGTTTTGTACGCTCACCACGATGTTCAACCAACCGGCGATGTGGCGCTGTGGCAGACCGAACCGTTCGTGGCAACCGTAAAGGGCGACCGCATGTATGGGCGTGGCGCAGCCGATGACAAGGCCGGCGTCATGGTCCACCTCGCTGCGCTGAAGCTTCTGGGTGACAAACTCAATGTGGGAGTCGTCCTTTTCATCGAGGGAGAAGAAGAGGCGGGCTCGCCGAGCTTCAACAACTTCCTGCACACGTACCGCGACAAGCTCGAAGGCGACGTTATCGTCGTAGCCGACTCGGGCAACTGGGCGGAACGCGTTCCTGCGCTGACCGTGAGCCTGCGTGGAATGGTGGCGCTCGAGTTCTCACTCAGCACCCTGAAGCACTCGGTCCACTCTGGTATGTACGGAGGCGTTGTCCCTGACGCAGGTATGGCTATGATCCGTCTGCTGGGAACGCTCCACAACGCAGACGGATCCGTTGCGGTTGAGGGACTCGTTCAGAGCGAAGACGTCGCAAGCGACTATGACGAAGCGACCATTCGTAGGGACTCCGGTGTTCTCGACAGTACAGAACTCATTGGTTCCGGTCCGTTCTCAAGTCGCGTGTGGTCCAAGCCTGCGCTCACTGTGATCGGCATCGACATTCCTGATGTAGACCACTCGTCGAACACTTTGCAATCATCTGTGCGCGCCAAGGTTTCCATGCGGTTAGCTCCGGGCCAGGACCCGCAGGACGCTTTGTCAAAGCTTAAGCAGCACCTGAAGGAAAACGTTCCATTCGGTTCCACGCTCGAGTTTGGCCCAGAGGAGTCGGGCGCACCGTGGCAGGCGAACGTGGACGACCCTCGCGTCGCCGTTGCAAAACAGGCGATCACCGACGGTTTTGGTGCAGACGTCGTCGAAATGGGACTCGGAGGGTCGATTCCGTTCATTGCCGACCTCCTAGAGGTTTTCCCTCAAGCTTCGATTTTGGTCACCGGCATCGAGGACCCAGACACGCGTGCTCACAGCGCCAACGAGTCGTTGTTCTTGCCGGACTTTAAATCGGCTATCGTGTCTGAAGCTCTATTCCTGCACCGTTTGGGAAAATCCGAGTAAGACAAGCGGAATAGAATACGCGTACAGTACGTTAGGCATAAACAGACGACGTGTCATTGACGAGTTGACCAGTTATTAAGGAGTACACATGACCGCACCTGCAACCCACGGTGTTGAACTTTCGACGGTTGCCGCCGACAAAGTCCGTAGCCTCCTTGAACAGGAAGGTCGCGACGACCTCCGTCTGCGCATTGCGGTACAGCCCGGTGGATGCTCTGGTCTCATTTACCAGCTCTACTTCGATGAACGCATGCTCGACGGTGACGCGGTCCGCGACTTCGACGGCGTCGAAGTCATTGTGGACCGCATGAGCGTTCCATACCTCGACGGCTCCACCATCGACTTCTCCGACACCATCGAAAAGCAAGGGTTCACCATCGACAACCCCAACGCGCAGGGATCCTGCGCGTGCGGTGACTCCTTCAGTTAAAACTCGCCGCTCAACGAAAACTTCAACGACCTCGGCGATGGACCCCAGGGACCTGTGTTGCGTCAGCAACGAACTCACGGTGCCTGGGGTTCTTTCTGCTTACCGCAGCGGTCTGTTTCCCATGGGGGTAGGCGAGCAGGGGAGTGGACCGATTGGGTGGTGGTCGCCCGTGCGCCGCGGTGTTTTGTTTCCGGGGGACTTGCGTGTGAGTAAGAGTCTGCGGAAGTCGGTGCGCAAGTTTGAGTTTTCTTTTGATGCCGCCTTTCCCGAGGTCGTTGACGCGTGCGCTGACCCCGACCGCCCAGGTGCATGGATTACGCCGCAGATACGCGACCTCTACCGCGAACTTCACGACCGAGGTGTTGCGCATTCGGTGGAAGTCTGGAAAGACGGCGAGCTTACAGGTGGCCTCTACGGCGTGTGGTTGGGGAAATTGTTCGCCGGCGAGTCGATGTTTCACCGGGTGACAGATGCGTCGAAGGCCGCTTTGGTCGAGCTAGTTCGCGTCCTTTCTGACGCGTGTGGAGACGCATGGATCATCGATACACAGTGGCAAACACCGCACCTCAAGAGCTTGGGCGTGTCGGAAATTGTTGCCGGGAAGTACCGCCAACGGCTTGAGTTAGCGCTACAAGATGTAGATTTTTCAGGAATTTCCCATAAATCGGGCAGTTAGCGTGAATTTCTACCGCATGTAGCGGTAAGGTGTATTCGTCAAGGTTTGTGTTCGGACCATTTGTGCTGGCTTCTTGCCACATAAAAAGGTTCGACTAGGTTTCGAAAGGCTGCACGTGGATTCTCCGAATCAGCCAGTACGCAAGTCTGGCGCACGCTGGGCTAAGCGAGTTGGTGTTTTAGGCGGACTCGCCAGCACGGTGCTTCTCGCCGGTTGTACAAAGGAACAGTGGGAGGTTGGATTCTTCCCACCAGAGTCAAAGGGTGCAACTAGCCACACCGACCACTACATTTCACTGTGGAACGGAAGCTGGATCGCATTGCTCGCCGTGGGTGCTATCACCTGGGGACTCATGCTGTTCTGCATCATCGCTTTCCGCCGTCGCAAGAACGACCGCGGTCTGCCAGTTCAGGTGCAGTACAACATGCCGGTGGAAATCTTGTACACCGTACTTCCGATCATTCTGGTTGTGGGCTTCTTCTTCGCAACCGTCAACACCCTCGACAAGACCGTCTACGACGACACGCCTGGCGAGGTGAAAGTCGAAGTCGTTGGTAAGCAGTGGGCGTGGGACTTCAACTACCTCACTGAAAATGCGTACTACGATGGCAAGCAGGTCAACCTCGACGGTACCGAGCAACCCGGAATCGACGCACCGACGCTGTATCTCCCATCTAACACTGACGTTGAGATCGAGCTTCGCTCTCGTGACGTTATCCACTCGTTCTGGATTCCTGCGTTCCTCGAAAAGCGCGACATGATTCCTGGGCGTGTTGAAACACTTCACCTTCGTATGGAGAAAGAAGGGGAGTACCTCGGAAAATGTGCTGAACTCTGTGGTGAGTTCCACGCAGAAATGATTTTCAACGTCAAGGTTGTTTCCCTTGACGAATACAAGGCGTACACCGAAAAGCTTAAGGCTGAAGGAAATGAGGGTCGCCTCGGACCAGAGCTGGACCGTACCGAATGGTACAAGAACCCTTACACCAAGGAAGGGGAGAAGTAATGACTGCCGTGGCGAATGAAACGCAGTCGGTCGTACACGAACCTAAGGTGCCCAAGAGCTTGGGCAAGGTCATCGTCAACTGGATGACATCGACCGACCACAAGACCATCGGGTACATGTACCTGATCGTGTCGTTCTTGTTCTTCTGCATCGGTGGTGTGATGGCGCTGTTGCTTCGCGCAGAGCTTTTCGCACCAGGCATGCAGTTCATTGAGACAAAGGAACAGTACAACCAGCTGTTCACCATGCACGGAACGATCATGTTGCTCATGTTCGCAACGCCCCTTTTCGCAGGATTTGCGAACGTGATCATGCCTCTTCAGATCGGCGCTCCCGACGTGGCGTTCCCTCGCCTGAACGCATTTGCTTTCTGGCTGTTCCTGTTCGGTTCACTAATCGCGTGCTCAGGATTCTTGACCCCTCAGGGTGCGGCCTCGTTCGGGTGGACCGCTTACGCCCCGTTAAGTAACACCACGTACACGCCGGGTATTGGCGGACACTTGTGGGTCATGGGACTAGCTTTCCAGGGATTCGGCACCATCCTCGGTGGTGTGAACTTCATTACCACTATCATCACGATGCGCGCGCCTGGTATGACGATGTTCCGTATGTCGATCTTCACATGGAACACTCTCATCACCGGTATCCTCATTCTGATGGCGTTCCCTCCTTTGGCAGCTTCGCTGTTCGCTTTGGGAGCCGACCGCATTTTCGGTGCGCACATCTTCAGCCCAGAGAACGGTGGACCAATTCTTTGGCAGCACCTCTTCTGGTTCTTCGGACACCCCGAGGTCTACGTGATTGCGCTTCCGTTCTTCGGAATCGTGTCCGAGATCTTCCCGGTATTTAGCCGTAAGCCCATCTTCGGTTACAAGATGCTCGTGTACGCAACGGTCACCATCGCAGCCCTGTCGATTTCTGTATGGGCACACCACATGTACGTGACTGGTGCAGTTCTGTTGCCGTTCTTCGCGTTCATGACCATGCTCATTGCGGTTCCTACTGGTGTGAAGATCTTCAACTGGATCTTCACTATGTACAAGGGTTCACTGACGTTCGAAACGCCTATGCTGTGGTCAATCGGATTCCTGGTGAGCTTCGTGTTTGGTGGTCTCACCGGTGTGATCTTGGCCAGCCCTGCTCTTGACCAGCAGATCGCCGACTCGTACTTCGTTGTGGCTCACTTCCACTACGTGATTTTCGGAACCGTTGTGTTCGCCATGTTCGCTGGATTCTACTTCTGGTGGCCAAAGTGGACCGGAAAGATGCTGAACGAAACGCTCGGCAAAATCCACTTCTGGTTGTTGTTCTTTGGTTTCCACGGAACCTTCCTCGTCCAGCACTGGTTGGGTGCCGAGGGAATGCCACGTCGTTACGCAGACTACCTACCTCAGGACGGATGGACTTTCCTCAACGAGGTGTCCACATGGGGTGCATTGCTCCTGGCGCTGTCCATGATTCCGTGGTTCTGGAACGTGTGGATCACCGCACGCAACGCACCTAAGGTTACTGTCGACGACCCATGGGGTTACGGTGGATCACTTGAATGGGCGACCTCGTGTCCACCTCCACGCCACAACTTCACGTCGCTGCCACGTATCCGTTCGGAACGTCCAGCATTTGACGCGAACCACCCCGAACTATTGGAACTCGCGGGACACCCACGCGACTCCTACTCACTGCCAGCTAAGAACGAAGGAGCTTCTAAGTGAAATCAGCCGGATGGATCATGCTGACCACTGCGTTCTTCTTCATTCCAGTGGGTATTGTGTACGGGTTCCTCACCAACTTCGAAGAGATGGTTGGGTTCCCAGCGCTCGTCGTGACCGGCCTCATGTCGATCATGGTTGGTGGCTACATTCTCTTGCACCACAAGAGCATTGGAGCCCAGCCGCAGGACAATGAGGCTGGCGAGATCTCGGATGAAGCCTACGAGTACGGCTTCTACAGCCCGTGGTCGTGGTGGCCACTGGTTCTCGCAACCGGTGCGGCGATTATGTTCGTCGGAGTAGCGGTTGGATTCTGGATCATGCCATTCGGAGCAGTGATCTCTCTTGTTGGTCTGATTGGCCTTGTCTACGAGTACGATCGTGGTGATCACGCCCACTAAGCGTTAAGTAGCGCAAAGGGGGCCACAGCGTTTTCACGCTGTGGCCCCCTTTGCGTATCTGGGTGTACTCGGTACTGTGCAAAGAGTCCACGCCTACACCCTTGCCCGTTACCTTGTGAGCTCCCCCGATGGCCGGGGGTCTGGTCGCTCGGCGTGCAAACCGTGGTCGTTCCCGCGACCGCGTCGGTGGAGCTGGTGATCCCGAGAGTCGCCGGTCAGGTCAAAGAGCTGAAGGAACATCGGCAACGGGACCGCCGTCGAGAGCGCGGGCCACCTCGCGGCCTATGCCGGGATCGCACCGGTCACACGAAGATCCGACACCTCGATCCGCGGCGAGTTCCCCGCCCGATCAGGTTTCCTGCCTGGTCGGGGCGTCCTGCCCGGTGATGCTTCGTACCCGGTTAGGCGTCCTGCAGGGTGCTGGCGACCTCACTCAACACCTCGGCGAACCTGTCGGGGCACGACACCATGGGCCAATGCCCGCTGTCGAGGTCGGTCAGCTCGACCCGCTGAGCAGCCGCAAGCTCGGGAGCGTCCCCGCCCTCGATCGCATCGCGGGCATCCTGGGGAGAGAACTCCGGACAGATCACCGTCACCGGGAGCCCAAAGCGCTCCTCATGATCCAACGAGACCGTGGCTCGGCTCACGCCCTGAGGCACACCCACCATGCGCTGCTCGGTCACACGCTTCTGCTGTGCCGACATGTCCGCTGAATCGGGCCCCTCAAACTTCTCCCAGCCCGGGAACCGCATCCATCCGTCTTCGGGCTCAAAGAAATCGGCGTACGTCGCTCCATCAGCCTCGGGGAATCCCCCCACGAACACCACCCCAGCCACCTGCTCAGCCACCCGATCAGCCGCCATCCACGCCAGCGATGCGGCCGCCGAATGTCCCACCACCAAAGGGCGATCCACACTCGTGACCGCCGACGTCACCGCCTCCAGCTGGTCCTCCAACGTCGCGGTAGCATCATCATCACCTTGACCAGGAAGGGACACCGCAATGCCTCGATGTCCTCGCTTGCCCAACTCCTCCACCACTGACTCCCACACATCAGCGGTCAGCCACAACCCACCGACCAACACCATGTCCATATCAACGTCCTCCTTGACGGGCAACACTTACCCCTGCCTCAGCATACCAACTCACCCGCCAGCAGAGAGTACCCAATTTTCCTGTCCCGTTACCTTGTGAGCGCGCCCGATGGCCGAACCAACCGCTCCCGCGGCTTGACTCGAAACATAGAGACACCCCCAGGATGAGTAACCCGTCGAGTAATGGGTACAAGTGAAGGAGCGGGTGGGAAGTTAATCCCACCCGCTCCTTTAACTAGCTATAAGCTGATCGACTCACTTACCGAGTTGGTTGCGGTCGCTCTTACCTTCAACAGCGTGGTCATGGTGCGCTGCGTCAAGTTCAGCCTTAGTGACTGGTGCGACCCGGTCTTCGAAGAAGAACTTTGAGAGCTTCGCACGGTTACGCTCGGCCTTGGTGATGACGCCCTTTTCATTCGGCTGGGCCGGAATGTACTTAGGCGATTCGAAGGAAGTCAGGACCCACAGCTTTTCAGGCGACAGTGGTTCGTGACGTTCCTGGTACTCACCATGTGGCAGACGGATAATCTGACCCGTTTCACGGCCGTGTAGCGCAATCTCGCGGTCCTTACGCTGCAGTCCAAGGCACACACGTTTGGTGATGATGTAACCGATGACAGGTCCAGCGAAGAACAGGATACGGAAGATGTAAATCATGTCGTTCAGCGACATGTGGAACATCACTGCGATAAGGTCACCGGACGCTGCGGCCCACATGTTGAGGTACCAGATCGACACGGCAACACCCAGAGCGGTACGCGTAGGCGTGTTACGTGGACGATCCAGAATGTGGTGTTCACGGTAGTCCTTGGTCACCCACTGCTCAATGAATGGCCATGCGATCATTCCACCGAACAGCACACCCGCAGCCAAGAGGGCCGAGAAGATGTTGAAGCTGATGGGGAATCCAGCAATGTAGAACTCGAACCAGCCCGGAATAATACGTAGGTAACCGTCCATCCATCCGATGTACCAGTCAGGCTGCGTACCAGCCGAAACAGGGGAGGGGTCGTATGGACCGTAGTTCCACACTGCGTTAATCGTGAACAGACCCGAGATCAGTGTCAGAAGCGCTGTGATGAGGAAGAAGAATCCTCCACCCTTCGCAGCGAACGTTGGCAGAACTGGTTCACCAACAACATTCTTGTTGGTGTGTCCAGCGCCAGGCCACTGCGTGTGCTTGTGGATCACAACGAACATCAGGTGGACACCGATCAGCGCAATAAGAATGGCCGGAACCAGCATGATGTGGAACATGTACAGACGGGACACAATGTCGACACCTGGGAACTCTCCACCGAACAGGAAGAACGAGATGTACGTACCTACCAGCGGAATACCCTTGAGCAGACCGTCGATAATTCGGAGACCGTTACCCGAAAGCAGGTCGTCAGGGAGCGAGTAACCCGTGAACCCGGCGGCCATACCCATTGCGATCAGGGCGACACCGATCATCCAGTTGATCTCACGAGGCTTGCGGTATGCACCGGTGAAGTAGATACGCAGTGCGTGCAAGCTCAGCGCCGCCATGAACAGCAGTGCTGCCCAGTGGTGGATCTGGCGGATGAAGAGTCCACCGCGAATCTCAAATGAGATTGCGAGCGTCGAAGCATATGCTTCTGACATCTCGACACCCTTAAGTGGCACGAATGGGCCGTTGTAAATTGTTTCGCCCATTGCAGGCTTGAACCAAAGCGTCAGGAACGTACCCGAGATCAGCAGGATGACGAAGCTGTAAAGAGCAACTTCACCCAACATGAAAGACCAGTGGCTTGGGAAGATCTTACGACCAAACTCGCGCACTGCAACTGAAGCGCCCGTACGCGCTTCGATCCATTTTGCTGAATCCTGGAGTGCTTTCGACTCGGTCACTTGAACGTTACTCATTCAGTCTCAGTCTCCCTCGTGTGGATCTCCCAGAAGGTCGGTCCGACTGGTTCAGGGAAGTCGCGCTGTGCAACGAGATACCCTTCGCTGTCGACCGTAATCGGGAGCTGTGGAAGTGGGCGCTTTGCAGGGCCGAAGACCACCTTGCAGTGGTTTGTCACGTCGAAGGTCGACTGGTGGCATGGGCACAGCAAGTGGTGTGTCTGGTGCTCGTACAGAGCAACTGGGCAACCCACGTGAGTACAAATCTTGGAGTATGCGACTACTCCGTCAATACCCCAGTCTTCCTTAGCTGGGTCCGTCTTGAGTTCGCGTGGGTCAACGCGCATCAGGAGAACCGCTGCTTTAGCCTTCTCGTTCAGCGGGTGACCGGACTTTGCGATACCTTCTGGCAGAACGTGGAAAGCCGAACCGATGGTGACGTCAGCAAGCTTGATCGGACGCTCGGCACCTTCGTGAGGAATACCGCCCGGGTCCTGGATCAGACGAACGCCTGGTCCCCACAGGGTTTCAAACAGTTTGTTTCCTGGAAGTGGACCGAGGTCGCGCAAAACAAGCACAGCAGGCAGGGGAGCGATCGCTACCGCAGTGATGAGCATGTTGCGCAGAAGTGGGCGACGTGCGATGCCCGATTCTTCCTTGGCCTGGTTGAGGATCTCCAGTGCGATCGCCTGGTCTTCTTCGGACCCAGCGATGCGGTGGCGGTCTTCAACCACCTCAACGTCCGTGATCAGGTTCTTAGCCCAAAGAACAATTCCAATACCGATACCGGCAAGTGCGAGTGTCGCACCCAAGCCAAGCATGGTGTTCTGCAGTCGCAGTGCCTCCATGCTCCCGTCGAGCGGGAACAGGAAGTACGACACGATGAACCAAATGGTTCCAACCATGGAGGCCAGGAACCACATGGCAATCTGCCGTTCAGCTACCTTCGCAGCACCTGAGTCACTGTCTACAAGGCGCGGCTTGTGTTCAGGCAGTCCTGGGTTCTCAAACCCATTCACCTGCTCCAGCTGGCCTGTTGTGCCAGTCAAATTCTTCGAGGTCATTCGCTTCCTCGTCTAGTTCTCAATACTGATTTCTTTGATCACTTAGCGCGGGCGGTCAGCCACACAGTGATCCCAACTACTGCTCCAAGGCCGAAGAACCAAATAAACAGACCTTCGGCGACTGGCCCAATCGAGCCCAACTTGAAACCACCTGGTGACGGCGGTTCAGACACGGTACGTACGTAGGCGATAACGTCGCGCTTCTGCTCAGGTGTGAGGTTCGCATCGTTGAAGATAGGCATGTTCTGAGGCCCGGTCTGCATTGCCTGGTAGAGGTGCTTTTCGGACACTTCAGACAGGTTTGGCGCGTACTTACCACGAGTCAGCGCACCACCGGCACCGACAACGTTGTGGCACATTGCGCAGTTTGTGCGGAAGAGTCCACCACCAGCAGCAGGGTCACCCTTGGAAGCGTCCAGGTACTCTTCGTCAGGCAACGAAGGTCCAGGGCCCAGGGAAGCAACATAAGCTGCCATCTGGTCGATTTCGTCCTGGCTGAACTGTGGCTTCTTCACCTGGCCCTGTGGCCCGTGCATCTGAAGCGGCATACGTCCGGTACCCACCTGGAAGTCAACAGCGGACGCACCTACACCAATGAGGCTTGGTCCGTTGGGGCTACCTTCTGCATTTGCGCCGTGGCAAGTTTTGCAGTTTGCAATGAAGAGCTTTTCACCAGCTTCGATGTCTTTGGCCGAAGCCTGCTGTGCCGTGGCGGTTGAGTTGTTAGTGAAGAGTGCGTAGGCACCTCCGGTCACCAACAGGCCCACGAGCAACAGGACGACCAGCGCCAGCGGGTGGCGACGGCGTTGCGCTAGAAGCTTCACGTTACGAGTCCTTTTCTGTCTGAGCTAGGCGATAAGTATTAGTGCAGGAGGTAAATCACTGCGAACAGGGCAACCCACACGACGTCCACGAAGTGCCAGTAGTACGACACGCAGACAGCAAAGGTTGCTTCACGGTGACCAAATTTCTTGGCACCGTACGCACGACCGACAACCATCAAGAAGGCGATAAGCCCACCGATCACGTGAAGACCGTGGAAACCGGTTGTCAGGTAGAACACCGACCCGTATGCGTTCGAGTTGAGGGCTACACCTTCACTGACGAGGGTCGCGTACTCAAAGACCTGTCCACCAATGAAGATTGCACCGAGAAAGAACGAGAGGAGGTACCACTCGATCATTCCCCACTTGCCAATCTCGAAGATGCCGCCGGTACGTGCCGGCTTGAAGTGTTCGGCCTTGTGAACACCGAACTGACAGGTAATGGATGAGATCACCAGGACGGTTGTGTTAGCCAAGGCGAAGGGAACAGCCAGTTTTGGCGTTTCTTCCTGCCACATTTCAGGCGCGACAGACCGAATGGTGAAGTACATGGCGAAGAGCGCGGCAAAGAACATCAGCTCACTACCAAGCCAAACAATGAACCCCACGGTTGAGGTGTTAGGCCGGTTGATCACTGGATGAACTGGCGCTGAATGAGATGCAGTTGCTGTTGACACAGGCCTATTATTACCCAGTTGGCAGGGTAATTTCATCTTTTACTCAGGAACGATGTGCGGTTTACTTCGCGTGCCACCAGGAAAGTCGCGTGGATAGTGGCAAAGAGGCACTTTTGAGAAAAACGGGTGGGCGTGTCGAAAAATGAGCGAGGACTCACTAGCATTTAGTCGTTACTTCGCTTCACGAAAGTAAATCTCACACAGGCAATGATCAGAGGAGAGCGTATGAGTACTGCACAACCGGCCACGATGTCTGATGTGCGCAACTGGCCGGACCTGCTTGTTGGTCTCATGCGCGGCGTTCACATGGATGCTGACACCTCGGCGTGGGCGATGGACCAAATTATGTCCGGTGTTGTCCCAGACGTCACCATGGCATCGTTCTTGGTCGCGCACCATGCAAAGGGCGAAACAGTTGACGAGATCAACGGCCTTGTCCGTTCCATGTATGAACATGCTGTGCGAATCGACGGCCTCGAAGATTCAGTGGACATCGTTGGAACCGGGGGAGACCGTGCTAAGACGGTCAATATTTCCTCGACCGCCTCTTTCATCATCGCCGCATCTGGGCAACGGGTCCTCAAACACGGAAACCGGGCAACGTCCTCGGCGTCCGGATCCGCTGACGTCCTCGAAACCCTTGGCCTTCAGCTGGAACTGGGCCCAGAAGCCGCCACGGAGCTCGCCAAGCGCGAGAACATGGCGTTCCTCTTCGCGAACGTCTATCACCCGTCGATGCGGTTCATTGCACCTGTGCGCAAGCAGATCGCTGTTCCGTCTGCTTTTAACATCCTGGGACCGCTCACCAATCCGGCACGCACTAAGAAGGCGGCTATTGGGGTTGCTGACCCTGCCATGATCGACCTCGTTACTGGGGTTCTTAACAACCGTGGCGACCAGGCAGTCGTGTTCCGTTCCCGCGACGGGCTCGACGAGCTCAGCAACACCGATGTGAACGACGTGTGGGAAGTCCGCGACGGCAATATCACGCACTGGGAGTTCGACGCTACAGCCTTGGGTTTGCCACGTGTAACAAAAGACGACCTCCGCGGCGGAGATCCAGCGTTCAACGCCTCGGTCATGCAGCGCACGCTCTCGGGTGAACATTCTCCGGTGCGTGACGTTGTGCTCCTCAACGCGGCGGCGGCGTTGGTTGCCGCTGACAGCGCCTCAGAGGAGTCGTTCACGGAACGGTTGGCAGCGAAGTTTGACACGGTCGCCGAGGTCGTTGACTCCGGGGCTGCGCGCGCCAAGTTAGATTCGGTGGTCCGTGCGTCGCAGGATCTTCGGAGCGCCCAAGGCTGACTCGTTGAGAGCCTGCTGATACCCGTTGGTGGGCTGAGCAATTGGCTCTTCTAAGTCCAGAAGGACGGCACCGTCGTTCATGGCCCAGTGGTAAATCAGTGAGCGCTCTTCGGCGAGCCCACGGTGGCTCTCTGGAAACTGTGCCGCGGTGAGAGCCAAGCTGTGGGACACGCTACCCAGATCGGCTCCCCATGGGACGTGCTCTGAAGCCCCCAAGAGCCCGCGGTGGACAACTGCTACGTCAAACCCGTGATCGGTAGCTACTGCGACGGCGAGTCGCCCCGACTCTTCAACGCTACTGTTTTGTTCTCCGCGTGCTCCCGCGCGTAAGACGCTGATGGCTACGTCTCGGGCTTGGGCCGCTTCTTCATAGCGTTCATGAATTGCCAACTGTTTCAAGTGGTCCATAGTGTTGTCGACAAACGCCTGAGGTTGCCCCTCCAGGAGAGCGGTTACGGGGCTTATTCCGTTCAGGTACTCCTGGGGATTCGTGACACCGCTGCACGGACCACCGCATTTACCCATTTCTCCGGCTGGGCATGGTCGAAAATCGGCACGTTTTGGTTTTGCAGTACACCGCTTGAGCGGATACATGCGTTCCAGCAGGTCTTTTGCGGCACGTGCTGACGCGTTCTTGCGGAAGGGCCCTAGCGCCAGCATGCCCGGTGCGGGTGACGTCCGGGCTATCGAAAGACGGGGGAACCTTTCGGTTGTGAGTTTGAGCCACGTCTCACGCGATGCACCTTTTGAACGCCGGTTATATGGAGGTTGAAGTTCGTCAATCAACCGGACTTCACGCACCCGCGCTTCGAGCTCTGTTGGACAGACGATTGTTCGAATGCTCTGCGCAGCTGTCACCATTTCGGCCATTCGTCCGCGTGATTCTGCGGCATTGAAGTATGACGTGACACGTGACCGCATGTCTCGGCTACTGCCCACGTAGAGAACGCGATCAGAACCGTCGACAAACATGTACACACCGGGTGCATGCGGCACATCTCTAGCTAGGTGTTTCTTTGACTGCCGGACTTTCCACCCTTGTGGCTTGAGGCTTTGGAGTTCTTCAAAAGTGGTCACGCCCAGCGCACCAAAGCGCTCGAACATGCACTGCAGAATATGGTGTGTCGCACGCGCGTCCTCAAGTGCCCGGTGTACCGGGGGAGTAGGCGCGTTGAAGAACGTAGCGAGCGTGCCAAGTTTATGATTACGTACTTCCTGCCGGGTGACGCACAGCCTAGCCAACTTCACAGTGTCCAACACGGAATACGACGGCCACGGATAGTCAAGACGTGCACACGCTTCGCGAAGAAACCCAATGTCGAACCCTGCGTTGTGTGCAACCAAGGTACTTCCGTGTGCAAACTCTAGAAACATTGGGATCACAGAAGATAGTTCCGGCGCCGTTGCCACCATGGAGTTGGTAATGCCTGTCAGTCGCTCAACAAAAGGCGAAATCACGGAACGGGTGGGTTTCACAAGCGTCTGAAACTCACCAATTATCTCTCCTCCACGACTTTTGACCGCGCCAATCTCCGTGATGTCACCGTTGGCCGCATTAGCGCCCGTGGTTTCAAGGTCGACGACAGTGAACGTCACATCGTGGAGTTCGGTGCCCAGATCGGCAAACGTCATGGGTCCGCGAGATGCGGAGCGGTCAAAACGATAGTTCATAACTCATATGGTTCTAGATGGCACTGACACGGTGCCACAGGCTCTTCAGGACGCATGACGAAACTCGTCGCCTCGCGTACGTACCACTAAACTTGCGCGCCCCCATCATCGTCGTGGCGCCTTTCCTTAGGCAAGGTGAAGATCGCCCCCACGCCACCTCCGGCGGCTGCCACAACGCACACGATGGACGCCCACATGGGCACAGGTCGCACAAACAGCACCAACACGATGATCGCAAGAATTCCACCGACCAAAGCGACAAGCGAAACGACTCGCGCCGGCTGAGCATCACTGAGATTCACCTTTTCGACGACCGGCCCCTCCCAGTCTTCGCGTTGCTCAAGGTACTCGGTGACTTCTTCTGCCGAGACTTCCGAGTTGTACGCTGTCGAACGCCCAAAATCGGCAACAATCGCGTCCCAGTCTTCATCACGGACGCGTTCGTCCTCGCTCAGGCGTTCCCATTCAGGAACAGAGTCACCGTTGTCGCTATTTTTCATGCTTCGTCACGTGCCAAGGCACGTTCAATCTGCTGAATAATCATCGGTGCATCATAATCCAGAGTGGCCACGTGCAAACTTTCACGCATAATCACACGGTTCACGTTTTGTGCTGTGCGCGCAATAAAGTCGCTCGACCGCGAAGCAACCACGTTGTCGGTCGAAGACGACATCAGCGTCACCGGCGTTTGCAGTGACCAGAGCCGAGCACGCACGCGCTCACATCCTCGGTACAACTGGGCTACTCCACTCAACGGCGTGCGCGGGTAGGCGTATTCATCCATGCCGGGCCGTGCAATATCGCCACCGATCGATTTCACATCGGTAATGAACGGCGAAAGCACACCCGCAAAACGCGCAAGAGGTGAGTCAACGTACACAGCCGGGTTCACCAGGACGCCGGCAGCCACCTCGGGCCGGGAAACCAACGCCTCCAAAGCCAGCGTGCCACCCATCGACAACCCAGCAACAACCACGCGGTCGTGTTCCGCAAGCGCAGCATCAACTTCGTCCAACGCACAGTCAACCCAGTCTTCCCACGTGCAGTCGAGCATATCTGTCCACACCGTGCCGTGCCCAGGCAAAAGAGGAACCGACACCGTCGCACCCGTCGACGCATGCACGCGGTGCGCTATGTCGCGCCACACATACGGGGAGCCGGTGAAACCGTGCAGCATCACAACTGCGGCAGACGATTCGCCACGCAAGGAAATCGGGGACGACACAGAATCAGTTGTCGTTAACTCAGTCATGTTTCCAGCATGCCACAGTGCCATATAGTGAATGCGGAACCGTCGAAAGGTGAGCGAGTGTTTTATTGGGTCCTCAAACGGATCTTGGTTGGTCCGTTGCTTAAGATCCTCTTCCGCCCATGGGTCCGAGGGATCGAGAACATTCCAGAAGAAGGTGGCGCGATCATCGCGGGTAACCACCTGTCCTTTATGGACTCGATTTTTATTCCGCTCATCGCGCCCCGCCCGGTTGTGTACTTGGCGAAAAAGGACTATTTCACCGGTCCTGGCATCAAAGGCCGGCTCGTGCGGTCGTTTTTCTTGGCAACGAACCAGTTGCCCATGGACCGAGGTGGTGGCTCCGCTTCCGAGGCATCGCTCAAGTCCGGTTTAAAAGTCCTCAACGAAGGCAAGTTGCTCGGTATCTATCCGGAAGGGACGCGCTCCCCAGATGGTCGCCTCTACCGAGGTCGTACCGGCGTTGCGCGTCTAGTCCTAGAGTCTGGCTGCCCAGTAGTTCCGGTGGCGCTCATCGGCACGGACAAGGTTCAGCCTCAGGGAAAAATGGTCCCCAAATTGCGTCGAGTTGGAATTGTTTTTGGTAAGCCAATCGACTTTTCACGCTACGAGAACGTACCCGAGGACCGTTTTCTCTTGCGCTCGATTACCGACGAGATCATGTACGAGATTCTGCGACTCTCCGGGCAAGAGTACGTGGATACGTATGCGTCCACAGTGAAGACACGGTTGCTGGCCGAAAAGAAGGACGCCGGCCCTAGCTCGTAAGGCACTTTTTTGCCTTCTGCAAGCAGTGCGTGAGTGTTCGATAATTTCGATAACGGCGACACGCCAAATCGTTATCTGCGCGGTTGTTGAGTCAGGGTCGCCAAGCACATAGTTTCGTTTATGTAGATCATCCCGAAAGCCATGCGCATGTAGAATGGAATAATTCCGCAAGTGCTTGAGCCCCACTTCCCCCTGGGGTGTAAGGAGTAATTGGTGTGAACCAGAGCCCAGAAGTAGCAGCGTCCCAATCGCGCGAGGCGCAGGGACTGCTATTCAACGACGACCTACCTGAACTTAACGAGGAAATTGGGTATCGCGGACCCGTCGTCGCCAACGTTATTGGTATTACGTACCGTCAGCTCGACTACTGGGCACGAACCAACCTGGTCCAGCCGACCATTCAGACGGCATCCGGCTCAGGTTCTACGCGTCTTTACTCGTTCCGCGACATTCTGGTGCTGAAGATCATCAAGCGTCTGCTGGACACTGGCGTTTCACTCAATCAGATCCGCGTCGCTGTGGGGTCACTGCGTGAACACGGAATCGACGACCTTTCAAACATCACGCTCATGAGCGACGGCTCTTCCGTGTTTGAATGCACGTCTCCCGACGAGGTCATTGACCTCCTTCAGGGAGGCCAGGGAGTCTTTGGGATTTCGGTTGGGCGTGTATGGCGCGACGTCGAAGGAACTTTGGCTGAACTGCCCAGCGAACGCCCTGAAGCTCCTGTTGCACCTGTTGACGAACTTGCGTTGCGTCGCGCTGCTAAGAAGAAGATCGGCTAGATAGCGCTACTTAAACGCTTTTATTTTGGGGGATAAACAATGAGCGGGGAACCGGTTGGTTCCCCGCTCATTGTGTGCGCTCTGTGTTTTACAGATTGATCGCACTAGTGCTTTGGTTTGCGTCCTTGGGTTTCCTTCATCGACTCAATCTTGCGCGAAAGCATGGCGTCGAATCCCGCTGAGTTCGCATTGTGATCGGATGCCTGAGTGGGTTCCTTAGACTTCTTCTTTGGTTTCTCAAGCTTTGCGTCGGTGTCTGGTTTTGAACCCTTGCCTGTTTTTACGTCCTTACCCGTTTTGGCAGCTTTCTTTTCGGCTGGCTTCTTTGGGGCGTCAGCAGGCTTTTGTGGGGCCCCAGCGGGTTTCTTTGGAGCCTTGGCCTTCGGTTCCGGCGACGGCGACTTCGGCGTTTCCAGAGGAGCTTCAGTCTTCGTTTCGAGAGGCTTCGTTCCGGACGAATCGCGTGTTCCACCTTTTCCGCGCACATTCATGCTGCGCAATGCGCGGTCGAGAATGGAATCAAATGCAGACGCGAGTTCACCGGCTGGCTTACCCGGCCATTCGTGGATCGGGCGTGCCGATCCCTGCGCCTGCTGAAGTACGGTACGTTCCGACAGTGGCGGGTTGAGGACAAGCGGCCCAAACATATCTTTGAGCTCTTGAATCCGGAAACTCTGTTCGCGAGATGAGGGACGCACACGGTTGACGACAATACCCAGAGGTTGAAGCTTAGCGGCACTCCTACGACGAAGTTCATCGGTGGCTCGCAAAGCGCGGTCGGCAGCGGCCACTGAGAACAGGCCGGGTTCCGTCACGATAAGGACTCGCTGGCTCGCTGTCCACGCAGCTCGAGTGAGCCCGTTGAGCGATGGAGGGCAGTCGATGAGTACCAGGCGGTACTTGGAGCCATTGCGTTTGATGGCCTCGCGTAGACGTTTAAGATACCGGTCTGACAGCGAGGGCCGATCAAACTCCGCGGCCCGAGGCGAACCGGGAATCACGTCGAGTACGCCGTGTTTCCCTTCAACCCATCCAGAAGGGGTGATCGCCTGGTTGACGAGTTTGCTCTTGGGGGCAGAGAGAACATCCGCAATGTCAGCTGGGGTAGTGACGGGAACATCGAGCCCAGTTGAAGCATCTGCCTGAGGATCCATGTCCACGACGAGCGTAGGAATGCCACGGCTCAACGCCGCTGAGGCGAGCCCCAGAGTTACGGAGGTCTTACCGACCCCACCTTTTAGACTAGAAACGCTAAGAACAAGCACACTCTAACGTTAGCGGATTCTGCCCGTTTGGTGTCTTAAGGTCGCTAATTGTGAACGCACGACTGGCGTCAACGCGTGTTGCACACTACGAACTGCCGGTGACAATCGATGTCGTTGAGCCGGTCGGTGACGGGGCCACCTGAAGCTTGCATGGGATCGACTGCTGCATTTCTTCGACGTGTGAAATGACGCCAACTGATCTACCGTGCGCACGCAACTCGTCGAGCACTGTCATGACTGCGTCCAGCGCTTGAGGGTCAAGACTTCCAAAACCTTCGTCAATAAACAGGGAGTCCAATTGAATACCACCTGCATGTGCAGAGACAGTGTCTGCAAGGCCCAGTGCCAAGCTGAGCGAAGCCATAAAGGACTCACCGCCTGACAGCGTTCGCGGGTCCCGCTCTTCCGAAGTGAAGGTGTCGACAACTTTCAGGAGCAAACCACCTTTTGTTTGCCCAGTTTGGCGTTCATACGCGTGTTCGAGGCGATAGCGCTGTCGAGACATCACCTCGAGCCTGTCCGACGCCGCCTGCGTTACTTGAGCAAACATTTCACCCAGCACGAAAGACTTGAGTGTGATGCGGGGAGCGTTGGACGGGCTTGTCGCGTTGACGATCTGCGCCAGCTCTACGATGCGTTCGTTGTGCGCGAGTTCCGTTTCACAGGAACGTTCCTGTTCAAAAGCCGTGCTCCGCGCGTGGTGGGCCGCATCTCGCCTCTTCATGGCGTGAAACAGCCGTTTGCTGGCCACATCAAGGTCTGCTGTGTAGCTCTCTAGTACACGTTGTTGCGCCATGACACGCTCAGTGAGTTGATCGTATGTGAGAGGTTCGTCGATACCTCGTGCGTACCAATCGGATGCATGATTTTCCCGCAGAAGGGTCGCGTGTTGCTCCATCAAGTTGAGTTGGTGTGAAGCGTCCTCGAGATCCTCGCTTCGCAGTTCGTTGAATTCGTCATGTTCGGTAAAGACCGAGGTGTCAAACGCAGTTGCCCACTCACTCTCCCGCTCATGGAGGTCGGTGATCCGGGATTGCAGCTCTCGGGATAGCTCCAGGCTCTTCTCCACCCGTTGTACAAGCGACTCCACATATCGTTCTAGATCCTGCGCTTGAGTTGCACCCGTAGGGGCAGACCTATCGATGACGTTGAGCAACGATTCGGGTACCGAGGTTTCAGACTCAAGGTGCTCAATTTGGGTGTCCACTCGGATGCATTCTTTTTCGCAGTCGGTCTGTTTGACACGCATTGCTTCCATGGCGTGTTCTGCTTGCTCAAGCTCTTTCTGAAGCTTCGCGTGTGTTTCCGTCAAGCGTTTATGCTCATCTTGAAGTCTTCTGTATTCGGCCTGTTTACGTACACACTGCTGTTCAACTTCAGACGTCTGTTCATACTCTTGCCGTTGCTTTGAAAGCTCTTGCCATGTGGCACGTTCTTTCACATACTCGCCACTGAGCACGGAATGCCGTTCATTCGCTTGTGACATCGCGTTGAACGCGTTGTCTTCGTCCGCTTGCCCCGGGGCCTGGGGCTGCTTGTGTGCGGGGGAGGGGTGATCGGTGGAACCACATACTGGGCACGACTTGTTCTTGTGTAGTTTGGCGGCAAGTTCCCCAGCAATACCAGCTAACCGCTGAGATCGAATGGAGTCATACGCCTTCCGCGCTTCCTGTGCGCGTACACATGCTTCTTCGAGTTGGTCCTTCAGACGTTCACACTTCTGAGTGAGTTTCTGCAGCTTGGAATCGAGCGCGTACACACGGTCACGCACCGCTGTGGAATCTTCATAAGCATTCTGTGCCTGGTCGACTGCGTGTTCGATCACATGTGGATCATCAAGTGCCTCAAACTGGGCGCGTTTTTCTTCAACGTGCAGAGTCAGCGTGTCAACACGAGACGAGTAATCGCCCAGCTGCTGCTCGAGTTGCGTCTTGTGGGCATCGAGCGTTTCGAGTTCACTAAAGGCGCGACGTGATCTGCGCGTGAAGTCGAGCAGTTCCTTTAACTCGCTGGCACTGTTGTCGAAGGGCGAAGCCGCTTCATCGCGTTCAGCTCGAACCTTGTTGGCCTGTCGCCTGGCACGTTCATATTCGTCCCATGCGGGCGCAATTCTATGGGCTTCCCTCAAACGTTTGACGCGTTTCGCATACTGCGAGTGCCCTTCGGGGTCGTACTTTCTTTCCACTTCACGGTGCTTGAGAAAATGTTCCGCGTCATCGCGTCTTTGGCGAAGCTCTTCCAAACGTGACTCAGCCGTGTCTTTCCGTGTTTGGGCCATGTCATTCACGCGCTGAGCAGTCTGGTATCGACTTTCTTCTTCGATGTACGCGACTGTCGCGGCAGCACCGACGTTCGTCAGAGATGGGTGTGTTGAAAGCTGCCGAATGCCTGGCACGTGAGCGTTTTCCAAAAAGCGCGTGATCTTCTCAGCACGTCGCGTGCGAATCTCCGAGGTGCTTTTATTTGCCTCACTTTGCATCCGACTGAGGTTTGCGGCCACCATGCCAAACCGTTCGGTTCCAAAAAGCCGTTCAAGGATGACTTCCCGCTCCGTGGCATTTGCTCGAAGGAACGCAGAGAATTCACCCTGCGGCAACATCATGACGCGCGTGAACTGATCACCGTTCAGGCCCACGTTCTCGTGAACAACCTGAGCGACTTCCTCGTGCCTACGTGACCGGCCGATCCATTCACCCCCGATGTATTCGTGATAGCTGACACTTGCTGGCTGCGTCGTCATTCCAGTGCCACGCTGTTTGGGGCGCTCATAGGACGGCGATCGCTCGATCTTAAAACGTTTGCTCCGTACTTCGCAGTCGAGGATTACTCGAGTTGTCGTGTGCGGAGACGCGAACTGTGACCGTAGCTGTTTCACCTGGCCCCGGCCTCCCGGAACCTTTCCGTAGAGCGCAAAGCAGATGGCGTCGAGAATGCTCGTTTTGCCTGCTCCTGTGGGGCCCGCAATCAGGAAAAGGCCGTCTGATGTCAGCGTTTCGAAGTCGATTTCTTCCTTACCTGCGAACGGTCCAAATCCCTCGATCGTGAGGTGCAGAATTCTCATTGTTGTCCACCTCGCAGTGCTTCGTGGAAGAGTTCTAGTTCTTCCGGCGTGGGGTCGTGTTGCGTGACATGTTTCATAAACGCACTGAACACGGCTGTATCAGTCGTGCGATGCGTGTGGACGTGTTCGGCGGATGAGCGTTGAAAATGCTCGTCCACCCAGCGCAGGTGAATGAGGTTAGGAATTTTCGCTTTGAGCTTTTGAAGCGCTTGTGGAACCCGTTTGCTGTCAGTGAGTTCAAGTTCAACGAGAGCATCTTTATCAGACCAGTCGCGAGTCAGGGCTTGCTCGAAACTACATCGAATGCTGTGGGCTCGCACAAATTGAGGAAGCTTAATGGCGTGGTACTTCACGCCGTCGGCGTCGATCTTCACCTCTTGCACGGTTTTCGGAATGCGTGCTTCTTCAAATGAATAAGGGATGGGGGATCCGGAATACACAACTCCTTGAGTGATCTCTTGAGGTCGGTGCAGGTGACCTAGAGCGGCATAGGCGACGTTCGTGAAAACGCCACTGCCAACGTTGCCTACACCGCCCACTCCGATTTCGCGTTCAGACTCTGAAGGCGTCGCACCTGTCACAAACGCATGAGCAACGACAACTACCGGACGACCGGGGAAATGTTGCTCAGCATGCGCATGGATCTCTTGTACGCAATGGGAGATAACGGACTGGTGATTCCGTTGAACATTCAGAGCCCGATGCACGAGGGCGGGTTCGAGGTAGGGGATCGCATAAATGACACAGTCGCCCATATCGATGGGCCACAGAATATCTTCCACATGTGTTCGTAGGTGGATTCCTACGCGGTCCAGCTGGTGACGGCTAAATCCCAGCCGATGAAAGGAGTCGTGGTTGCCGCTCGATGCGATGACACGAATCCCGGCATCTGCCAAGCGGGTGATTGTGCGGTCAAACAGATGAAGCGCATCGATAGGAGGCACCGCGCGGTCGTACACGTCACCGCTCACAACTACTGCATCGTACGAGCCGTCTTGGGCCAAGTCGACCAAATGGTCAGCGAAGCGACTTTGCGCATCAGTGAGATCCACGCCGTGAAACGTGCGCCCCAAATGCCAATCCGATGTATGAAGAAACCGCATGGCATAAGCGTATCGAGAGGCACTGACACAGAAAGTCACGTCGCGACACCACGCACAAAGGTGCCCGGTGTCGTGTAGAACACATGTACTTTTGTAAAGTAGAAGCGTAGAAAATGGCGTGGGGCGAATCTGCCTACGTGAAACAAGGAAGGGCCTACATGTTCAAAAAGGTTCTGGTTGCCAACCGCGGTGAAATCGCGGTTCGCGCATTCCGTGCGGCATACGAATTGGGAGCGTCAACCGTCGCAGTATTCCCATATGAGGACCGCAACTCTGAGCACCGCCTCAAAGCTGACGAAGCGTACCTGATTGGCGAAAAGGGACACCCGGTTCGCGCTTATTTGAGCGTCGAAGAGATTATCCGTGTCGCAAAGGAATCCGGCGCCGACGCGATCTACCCCGGTTACGGTTTCCTTTCCGAGAACCCGGATCTGGCACGCGCGTGTGACGCTAATGGAATTACCTTCATTGGGCCCGCAGCCGATGTTCTCCAAATGGCCGGAAACAAAGTCGACGCTCTCGACGCCGCCCGTCGCGCCGGCATTCCAACGCTTGCTTCGACCCGCCCTTCGGCAGACCTTGACAAATTGCTCGCCGAATCCGAAGACATGGAGTTTCCGCTCTTCGTCAAGGCAGTCGCCGGTGGTGGTGGACGTGGTATGCGTCGCGTCAACTCGCGCACTGAGCTTGTCGATGCGCTTAAGGCGGCTATGCGAGAAGCTGAAGGTGCGTTTGGCGACCCGACCGTCTTCATTGAACAGGCCGTTCAGCGACCACGCCACATTGAGGTGCAGGTTCTCGCTGACAACGACTCCAACGCTGTTCACCTTTTTGAGCGCGACTGCTCGATTCAGCGTCGCCACCAGAAGGTCGTCGAAATTGCTCCCGCTCCACACCTCGACCCCGAAATCGCACAGGCTCTTCACGAAGATGCTCTGAAGTTCTCCCGGGCCTTGGGTTACCAGAACGCCGGAACGGTCGAGTTCTTGCTCGAAACGGAAGGTCCACGTAAGGGCAAGCACGCGTTCATCGAGATGAACCCGCGCATCCAGGTGGAGCACACGGTGACTGAAGAGATCACCGACGTCGACCTCGTGCAGTCGCAGATGCGGATTGCAGCTGGAGCTTCACTCGAAGAACTTGGCCTCACACAAGACAACATCCACATCAAGGGTGCCGCCCTCCAGTGCCGTATCACCACCGAGGACCCAGCAAACTCGTTCCGACCTGACACGGGAACCATCACCGCCTACCGCTCCGCCGGTGGTGCCGGTGTCCGCCTTGACGGCGGAACCGTCTATGCGGGCGCCGAGGTGTCGGCCCACTTTGACTCCATGCTGGTGAAGTGCACCACGCGCGGACGTACCTTTGAGCAGGCGGCTTCACGTTCCAACCGTGCATTGGCTGAGTTCCGTATCCGCGGTGTAGCTACCAACATCGGGTTCCTGCGGGCCGTCCTGGCTGATCCTGCTTTCCAGGCTGGCGACCTCGCCACGACGTTTATTGATGAACGCCCGTACCTGCTTGAAGCAAAGGTCGGTGCCGACCGTGGTTCGAAGCTTCTTGAATACCTGGCGAACGTCACGGTGAACCGTCCACACGGATCGTCGCCTGTTGCCCTTCAGCCCCGTGAGAAGCTTCCCGAATTCGACATTTCAGGGGAAGCACCCGCAGGTCACCGTCAGAAGCTACAAGAATTGGGACCTGAAAAGTGGGCACAGGCACTGCGCCAGGAGAACGCTCTGCGCGTCACCGACACCACGTTCCGCGATGCCCACCAGTCGCTCTTGGCAACCCGTGTGCGTACCCGCGATCTCGTGGATGTCGCACCGTATGTCGCCCGCATGACTCCTGAACTTCTCAGTGTCGAAGCGTGGGGTGGAGCTACGTACGACGTTGCCCTGCGCTTCCTCGCGGAAGACCCGTGGGAGCGTCTCGAGAAGTTGCGCGACGCCATGCCGAACCTCAACCTGCAGATGCTTCTTCGTGGTCGTAACACGGTGGGTTACACGCCGTACCCCACCAAGGTCACGGACGCGTTCGTTGACGAAGCAACACGCACTGGTGTCGACATCTTCCGTATTTTCGACGCGCTCAACGACGTCAACCAGATGCGCCCAGCTATCGACGCCGTTCGCAACACGGGAACTGCGGTTGCCGAAGTAGCACTCTGCTACACCTCGGACCTCAACAACCCCAACGAGAAGCTCTACACGCTCGACTACTACCTCAACCTTGCTGAAGAGATCATCGAGTCTGGCGCCCATGTCCTAGCAATTAAGGACATGGCCGGCCTGTTGCGCCCTGCAGCAGCCAAGAAGCTGGTCTCTGCTCTTCGTTCGAATTTCGACCTGCCGGTTCACGTCCACACCCACGACACTGCAGGTGGTCAGTTGGCGACACTCATCGCCGCTGCTGAAGCAGGGGCAGACGTCGTGGACGCAGCAAGCGCATCAATGGCGGGAACCACTAGCCAGCCGTCGCTTTCAGCTCTGGTCGCCGCGTTTGAAAACACCGAACGCGACACCGGCCTGAACCTGCGCAATGTTGAGGACCTCGAGCCGTACTGGGAGAGTGTGCGCAACGTCTACAAGCCATTCGAATCTGGGCTTCCTGGACCCACCGGACGCGTGTACAAGCACGAAATTCCGGGCGGTCAGCTGTCCAACTTGCGTCAGCAGGCAAACGCTCTGGGACTGGGCGAAAAGTTCGAGGAAATTGAAGACTTCTACGCGGCTGCCGACAAGATTCTGGGCCACCTCGTCAAGGTGACTCCTTCTTCGAAGGTCGTGGGTGACCTCGCACTGCACATGGTCGCTGTGGGAGCGGACCCACAGGACTTCGCTGAGAACCCACAGAACTACGACATCCCAGACTCTGTTGTCGGATTCCTCAGCGGCGACCTCGGGGACCCTCCGGGTGGCTGGCCAGAGCCTTTCCGCACCAAGGCGCTGGAAGGACGCACCCACAAGGCCCCTGCAAGCGAACTTTCGCCTAACGACTCCAAGCTGTTGGACGAACAGGGTGAAGTGCGTCGTGACACTCTCAACCGTCTGCTCTTCCCGCAGCCGGCCAAGGAGTTCCTCAGCATGCGCGATACCTACGGCGATCTTTCGGTCCTCAACACCACCGACTACCTGTACGGTCTGGAAGAGGGCGAAGAGCACGCCGTTGTCATCGACAAGGGTAAGGCGCTTCTTCTGGGCATCCAGGCAATTGGTGCGGCCGATGACCGCGGCATGCGCACCGTGATGTGCACTCTGAACGGTCAGCTGCGCCCGCTGTCGGTACGCGACGAATCCATCAAGGTTGACGTTGCGGCGGCCGAACGTGCCGACACCTCAAACCCTGGTCACGTGGCCAGCCCGTTCGCTGGTGTTGTCACCCTGCAGGTGAAGGAAGGCGATAAGGTCAAGGCGGGCCAGACGGTTGCCACGATCGAAGCGATGAAGATGGAAGCCTCGATCACCTCCCACATCGATGGAACGGTGTCTCGTTTGGCAATTGGCCCAGTCGCGCAGCTTGAAGGTGGCGACCTAGTCGTTGTGATCGATGGCTAATCGCACGATTCGTACGTTTGGGGATCCGGTTCTGCGTACAACGTGTGAGCCGGTGACCCAGTTCGGAGAGTCCACCGTCGCGCTGGCACAGGATTTGTTGGACACGGCGGCGCCGGAAGGTCGCGCCGCCGTTGCCGCCCCGCAGATCGGTATCGCTGTGCGCGCCTTTGGGTATGACTTGCACGGTCGTAGGGGAGTGGTTTTCAATCCCGAGGTCGTTGCAAGTGGCGAGGTTCGGGATATTGACGAGGGTTGCCTGTCAGTCCCGGGCCTGTTCTTCCCAACTCCTCGCTACGCGTTTGCGACAGTACGCGGGGTCGATGAATACGGTCAGCCCGTTGAGATTTCGGGTGACGGGGTGTTTGCACAGATGTTGCAACACGAAACCGATCACTTGAACGGTGTTGTATACGTGCAGACCTTACCGTCTGACCGTCGAAAAGAGGCCATGCGCCAGATTCGACAGTCAGACTGGTTTATGAAGTAGCGAGCCCGCTCTACCCTTCGGTGCGTTCTGCCACGGCCGCTCGAACGCACGCAACCAGCCCCTCAATGGCTACTTCGAGCTCTTCGAGCGTGGGCATCGAAGGCGCAAGGCGAATAATTGAGTCAGTGGGGTCCTCACCGTATGGGTGCGTGGACCCCGCTGGCGTGAGTTTGACCCCAGCCTGCGCGGCGAGTTCGACGATTCGGCTAGCGGTCCCGTGCGGCACCGTGAGCGTAATGAAGTAGCCACCGTGGGGCTGTGTCCACGAAACTCCCTCAATACTGCCCAGATCACGGTCCAGCACCTTTTCTACCAGCTCAAACTTGGGCTGGAGAATCGCCGCATGCGCCTGCATGTGGGCGCGCACACCGTCAGCGCTACGGAAGAACCGTGCGTGACGAAGGTGGTTGATTTTATCGGGCCCAATGCATGTGGGGGAGAGGCACGATTCATACCACTCCATGTTCTGCTGTGACGAGCCAATAAACGCCACGCCCGCGCCTGCCTGAGTGACCTTAGAAGTCGAGGCAAAGATCCACACGCGGTTGGGGTTGCCGGCCTTGCTGCACACATCCAGGATGTCCAGAACAGGCGCTTGGTTGTTATCATCCAAGTGGTGGAGCGCGTAAGCGTTGTCCCAGAAGAGTTTGAAGTCAGCCGACGCTGGCATCTCAGCCAACGCTTGAGCGCGTTCAGGCGACACATTGATGCCGGTGGGGTTCGAATATGCGGGGACGACCCACATGCCTTTCACGTCATCGCGGGAAGCGTATTCAGCAACCTGCTCGAGCACAGGCCCTTCGTCGTCCATCTCAATGGGAATCAGTTCAAATCCCAGGCTTTCAGCCAGACCAAAGTGACGGTCATAGCCCGGAACAGGACATAGGATCGCGCGCTTCTTCCCGGCCCATGCGGTGCCGTCTGGTGAGTCGTGCAGTAGGTGGAACTGCAGGACTTGACTCATGAGCACCAGCGACGAATTGCCCTGCGCGAACAGCTGTTGCGTGGGCACCTGTAGAAGGGGGGAGAAGATCTCACGGAGTTCGGTCAAACCCTTCAATCCACCGTAGTTGCGCGTGTCGGTGCCATCGGCAGCCGTAGCGGTTTCGTTGGTGACGTTCGTCAGCAAATCAGCAGAGAGGTCAAGCTGTTCGACCGATGGCTTTCCGCGTGTAATGTCGAGTGACAGGCCACGTTCTTTGAACGCCGTGTACTCTTTTTGGGCGTGTGCGAGATTCTCCATGAAAAAACCCTGACTTTCGTGATGCTCTATATTCACTATCCTAAGCATCATGCTTGATGCGTTACGACGCCCCTCAGTGATTTTCGGTGCTGGCTTTGGGGTCCTGATCAGCGTGCTCTGTTTCTTCCCCGAAGTTTTCAGCCTTCACACCGTCACTGGTTTCGTTCACTTTACTGCCATGCGACCTTTTGCGCTTGCCGTTGTGGGTGGCGCTACGATGCTGGGTTTTCTTCTGTGGGCGTTCTGGCGGTCGCCCATGCTGCTTGCCATGCTGGTTGTAGTAGCGCTGTTTACGGGCATCGTTGGCGTCCAGTGGGCGTCAAAAGGTTTGCGTAATTCCGCCGAGGTGGCGGCCCCCTCCAGCGACAAACTCACCGTGGTAAGTGCGAACGTTCTAATCGGCAACGATTCGTACGACAGGTTGTTTAAGCGGATTAGCGACACTGACGCAGATATCGTCACGTTGCAAGAGGCCGCTCACACGACAGTTGAGGACAAGCTTGAGAAGTTCGGGCTGTCGGATGCATATCTGGTCACACCCGAGACGCCCACTGCCTCACCCACAGACGCTGATTCTCTGGTCATGGTCAAGCACGACCTAGAGCCGGAGGTCATCGACGCGCACTCGCTCCCGTTTGCTACGGCTGGTGTACGCACCTCACTCGGCGAGTTCTATTCCATCCACGCTCATGCTCCTGTCCAAAGTGCGGTCGAACAGCGCAATTGGGCACACAGCGTCAAGACAGAGCGTGATATTTGTGAGCGTGCCACCTTGATTGCTGGTGACTTCAACGCGACAACGGATTCGCCACTGATGCGCACTGGCAGGTGCTCAGACTCAGCCGAAGAACTCAATATGGGTGCCCGAGGGAGTTGGCCATCCAAGTGGTCGAGTATGCTTGGTGCGCGCATCGATCACCACCTGTATAACCCCGAGTTGCTCACACCGTACAAGGGTGAAATGTTCGTGATCGACGGGAGCGATCACCGCGGTCTCGAGTTTTCGTACGCGTTTCAGGACGCTGATGGTTGAGCCCAAGATCAGTAACCGCCTTCATGGGCGTCACTTTGGTCAGTCTCCGCAAGCGTATGAGCGTTTTCGGCCCGGATACCCCAGAGAAGCGTTGGATATCTGTGTACACGCCGCACTTGGCCCACGGGTCGCCGATATCGGCGCGGGAACTGGAAAACTCAGCGTCGCCTTGCGCGACCGCGGGCTGGACGTCACCGCGGTCGATCCGGACACCTCGGCCCTGAAACATAACCCGTGCCGCTCTTTGGTGGGGACCGCCGAAAACATTCCTTTACCCGCGGGCAGCGTCGATTTGGTGACGTTTGCGCAGTCATGGCACTGGGTCGACGCACAGGTAGCCGTCACGGAATGCGCCAGGGTTCTAACACCTGGGGGAGTAGTGGCAATTCTGATCAACCAGCTAGACGTGTCACACGAGTGGGTCATGCGGATCGCACGCATCATTCACGCTGGCGATGTGTACCGACCGGAGTGGCGGCCTAACCTGGGTGATGCGTTTGGCGAGATTGAGGCGCATGTGAGCACGTTTTCACAGAAGCTCACGTTTGACGATCTGGTGGGGCTGGCGTCGACGCGTTCGTATTGGTTGCGTTCGGGGCAACAGCAGCGAGACAGAATCGTGAACAATCTTCGAGACTATCTGTTGAATGAAAATCCCATGGGGGAGACCTTGCAGCTGCCGTACGTGTGCCTCACCTATGTGGCGAGGTTAAATGCATAAAAGGTCAGGCAAGGAGAGTGTCCCTGCCTGACCTTTTACTTACGGCTCTTTAGCTGTGAGCCAGGCTTTCTTTAGGCCTCAGTGTTGGAGGAGCCTGCCAGTGGCGTGTTGTTTGGCTCGGTGGGCGCCGAGGTGGTGTTCCCGCTGTGGGAGATGGAAATCTTGCGTGGCTTGGCTTCTTCTGACACTGGGATCGTGAGTGTGAGAACACCGTCGCTGAAGTCAGCAACAATGCGGTCAACGGCGATCCGGTTGCCCAGAGTCAGCTGACGTGCCGCGGTTCCGGTTGGACGTTCGCGGGTGAGCCACTCGACACCTTCACCAGCTTCAACTTCACGTTCAGCGCGGACCGTCAGGGTGCGGTCTTCAACGTCAACGTCGATGCTTTCTGGGCGAACACCTGGCATGTCGATGCGTGCCACGTAGTTCTCTCCGTCACGGAACAGGTCCATGGGGAGTGTGGTGGAGTTGGATCGAGTGACTTCAGAGATGAAGCGGTCGATGTCACGGATAGGGTCAAAACGAGTAGCCATAGAAGATCACCTTCCTTGTAATGAACTCTGTACATTGAGCCTAACGCACTCAACTTTAGAAAAATTCCGTTCGCACGTTAAATCTATGCAAAATAGTGGGGCCCACCCGAAGGTGAGCCCCACTCAACTCTACTTAACATAATGTATATTATCGGCTAATAGCCCATAGTTGCGCTTAGCCAGCCGCGGTCAGTCGCCTTAGAGAACTTCGTACGAAACTGAAATAACACCACTGCTATATCCGCCCACGGCCTTCATAGCCGCTACGGACAGGTCCAGGCAACGTCCACCGATGTACGGACCGCGGTCGTTGATGCGAACAACGGTCGTTTTGCCGTTTGCCTTATTGGTGACCTTTACACGGCTATTCATGGGAAGTGTCTTGTGCGCCGCGGTCATAGCGTTTGCATTGAAGCGTTCACCGCTCGCCGTTGGTCCGCCATGCGTGCCATCTCCGTTGCCGTACATGGACGCCTTGCACGTTCCGCCTTGGCCAGAAGCCTTCTTGTTGTGCGGCTTATTCGAGTCGTCAGCCGAAGTACCCTTCCCACCGGAAGACTTCGAGGACTTCGACGAGCTTGATGAACCCGCAGAGCTAGACGAACCCGACGCCGACTCCTCAGGTTCTTCCTTTGGAGCGTCCATCTTGACCGATGCCTTCGAGGCCTTGTTCTGCTTCTTGGCTTCTTCTTCGTGCTTCTTGACTTCGGCTACCTGCTCCGATTCGCCCTGTGGCAGAGCGAAATCAGGCTCATAGTAGTCATGAGCATTAGCCTGTGCTTCGACGTCAGCGTTCGACTCCCCCTGACCGTTGTTGACAACACCGGCTACCGCAATTGTGGCGATCGCTGCGGTAGGAATCGCAATAGCTGCCATCACTGGCGCACGACGGCCGGAAGCAAGAACTCCCGCAGCCGATACAGGTTCACCGTGGCGTCCCGCCGAGGCTTTCCGGCGACCAAACAAATCCTTAAGCGACCCGCGAGTCGCTGGCTTTGACGCAGAATGCTTACCCATAAACGTTCCTTAATACTCCTGATACCGCGCTCACATTAAGCGCAGGACCACTGGCCCCAGCCAGCTTTTGCTTGCAGAATTTTTGCGCGCTTGAACTGTTCGCGCGGGTGGGCGTCGATTGGGTTGCCCTTGCCTCCAACTGAGCGCCAGGTCGCCAGCTTGAACTGGAACAGACCAAAGTGCGCACGGTTGGCCTTGTTGATAGCACGTGGGTTAAAGGTGGATTCGCACTTGGCAATCTTGTACCAGCGCGATCCAGGCCCACCCAACATGGCCTTGATTTCTGCCGTGGACATTGGGGAAGAATAATCGCCACTAGCGTCACCGGCGCTCGCATCGGAGGACTCCCCCGACTTCGACGAGCTCTTCTTCTTTGAGCCCTTCTTTGACGAGCTCGAACCACTCGATGACGAACCAGAGGTTGACGAGGATGAAGATGAGGAGGACGACTCGGACGAAGAAGATTCGTCCGTCGACGTTTCAGGCATTGTCACTGAAGCGTTGCCAACAGCCGCGACATTACGCGCCTGCTCTTGGGCCTGCTGAAAGTCATCCTCGTGGTGATTGACACCCGATTCTGGTTGCTCAACGCTGATGGTTTCGGGTTGTGTGAAGGCTTCTGCCGAGGTGTCTCCACTTTGGGGTGCTCCGACAACTCCAGCGACACCGACCGCAATAATTGCGACGGTTGGCACGGCGATTGCCGCCATGACTGGTGCGCGTCGACCCGAACTCAGAACCGTCGAAGCTGACAGCTTTTTAGATTGTGCGTGACGACCCTTTTTCTTGGTACGAGAAAAGAGGTCAAGAACAGATCCCTGTGTACGCGAAGAAGTGTGCTTGCCCATACGTGATGCCTTTACAATCCCGTTACCATTCCGTGACAGTTGTAAAGCATATATAACGAACCGTTACTTTATCAAGCTACGGGGATGTGAGATGCGTTGACTTCAGTGGGCTGTTCCACACACATACGCGTGCGCGCGACCTCAATCACTACTTACGGGAGAAGAACTCCACTCCCCTGCGCGTGAAGTCGGCACCTTTCGTCACGCCAGTCGTTGTGAGGTGAGACAAGAAATCAACACCGTTGTGCAGTGCTTCTCGCACATACTCCACGCCTTCATTTAGGCGCTCTTCCGAACTGTCAACAACCTCGGCGGGCCGTACGTTACTCATGCGGACACGGGTAGCGTGCGCGGTGTTGGCTACACGTTCACGTAGCGTGCGCGAGGTGGCGTCCTGAACTTCTGGCTGAGTCGCATTCGTCATAGTTCTATTCTGTGTGCAGGCTCCGGCAGGGTCAATATGTACAGGGAATAAATGGCCACGGTACGATGTTGTGGTTACATTCCCTTCCGCTACTTTTGAAAGGATCTCGATGAGCGAACGTAGCTTGCGCGGTACACAGCTGGGATCTCGATCGTTAGAGTCTGAAGTCGGTGTTGAGCCGGCACCCCGCCAGCACGTCGAGTACGTATGCGAGGACGGGCACAGGTTCACCGTTCCCTTCTCAGTCGATGCTGAAGTACCCGCTACGTGGGACTCAGGCGCTCACGGAATTGGTGTTCGCAGTGGCGGTGAAGAACCAGACGAAGAACCAGAAAAGGCTGCACGTACCCACTGGGACATGCTTCTGGAACGCCGTAGCTTCGAGGAACTGCAGGTTCTTCTGGACGAACGCTTGGCGATTCGTCGCGGTGAGGCTACTCCGGAGATTTAGCCGACAGACGACTGACAAGAGCCTTCACCTGAGAAGTGCGACGGGCGACGCCCCATTCCGCTACTCGGGTGAAGGCTTCTTTTATGATGTTCCCGTCCATCTTCGACTCACCTAGCTCACGTTCGACAAAGGTGATCGGGACTTCAACGATCGAGAAGCCGGCCAGTGCAACGCGCATGGTCATGTCGATCTGGAAGCAGTAACCCGCCGACTCAACCTGCGAAAGATCGATTGTTTCGAGTACCTCGCGTTTGAACGCACGGAATCCTGCTGTTGCGTCGTGAACACCCAGGCCTAAAGCAACGTTGACATAAACGTTTGCGCCGCGCGACAAGAAGTGGCGGTTACGTGGCCAATTGACCACCGCTCCCCCAGGGATCCAGCGTGATCCGATAGCCAAGTCTGCGCCACGCCCCACTTGTGCCAACAGCTGTGGCAAATCACGACCGCGGTGTGACCCGTCGGCGTCCATTTCACAAATGGCGTCATAGTCGCGCTCAAGCGCCCATGTGAAGCCCGCAATGTACGCCGGACCCAGGCCGTTCTTTTCTGTGCGTTGGAGCAAGAACAGTGTCGAGCCATAGTCAGGCGACTGCTTCACCCACTCCCCTGTGCCATCAGGAGAACCGTCGTCGACAACCAGGATGTCGACGGTGTTGTACTTGCGGATCGTCTCAATGGTGATGGGTAACGATTCACGCTCGTTGTACGTGGGGATGACGACTAGTGTTTTCACTCCTGCAATGCTACACGGACTTAGGCGTTGCGTCGTAAGAACGGCCGCCTACCCATGTTGTTCGCGCATGAGGCAAAGTTGCCCCCAAATCAGGCAGGCCTGGCGTTCCCGACCGTGGGTCCGTGCTCCACGCGGCTACCCTGGGATCGGCCACCTGGACCACAAGCGAGGTTGCTGACCACCGAACCATGTCGACAGCACTTCCCGGCGCAAGAACGCCACCGTCAAACTGCCCCAGCGCCCGGAACCCGAACCGCGTAGACGCGTTAAACGCCGCGCGTGCCGATAGGCCGTTTTCAACACCTGCTCGCACGGCCTCCCACGGCTTCCCGGCCAGCGAAAAGCTCACTTGAGCACCTGCGTTGAACAGAGCATGCAAGTCGCGTGGATGATGCGGGTTCACTGTCAGGGCAAGACCAGAGGTGCCCCACACCTCGGGGTCCACCTGGGTGTCACACGCGATCAGCACGCGCACCCCAGCGCGTTGGGCGGCAGTTTTCCAGGCGGGGTCGCTTACCAACTTTTCGAGCTCTGCGAGCTCATCGGCTGTGTCGGCCAGAATGAAAACAGGACCAGTCAGAGTGTTGGAATCGCGGGCCGCATCGACCTGGATGGCTCGACGACCTTCACGCACGTCGGTGGGATAGGCCACGACGTGTGGGCCTGTCACTGCGTCGCACTGTTCCTGTGTTCCGATCACGTGGACGCTCGTAACTCCACAGGACAGATAGTCGTAACCGTCTCCACTGCGTAGATCTAGAGCAGCGTCGACGAAGCCAGGAGCCACGAAATCGCCATCGAGCGAAGTTCCGGAACTCACCGCCTCATCGGATCCCACCCACACAACAGTGTCACCGTCGTACGTGATCGCTGTTGCAAACGGGTCTGCAGTCGAATATACGTCTCCACCAAATAAAGTTTCACTCACGGGCCACACATTAACGCACTTTCAGGCGTTCACATGTAGGGTTTAGTGCGTGACCGGCCTAGTAATCATCGACATGCCCGCGCTTTACTACCGTGCGTTCTATTCCGTCCCCAGCTCACTGACGAGCGCCGACGGAACGCCCGTGAATGCGCTCCGGGGCACGCTCGACGCCATTGCGACACTGGCAAGTCGACTCAGCACAACGCGGATCATCGCAGCGAGTGACGCCGCATGGAGACCCAGCTTCCGCACAAGAATCGTTCCCGAATATAAGGCGCACCGGGAACGCGAAGACAAACCCGGCACCGAGACTCCCGACGATCTCATTCCCCAAATTCCGCTCATCTACGAAGCCTGCACACTCTTAGGTCTCCCCGTAGGGCACATTGAGGACACGGAAGCCGACGACGTGATCGGATCCGTCGTTCACCAGTGGGACGGCCCCATCACCGTCGTCTCCCCCGACCGGGACCTCTTATCACTTCTCAGCCCTGACAAGCAGATCACCCTGCTACGACCTCGGCCGCGGGGGCAATGGGAAGAAACCACAGTCCACGACCTCCCAGACCTCTACGGAATTCCCACCGGAGAACGGTACCGGGAGCTTGCGGCTCTGCGTGGCGACCCGTCCGATGGTTTATCCGGGGCGCAAGGAATCGGCGAAAAAACCGCGGCAAAACTACTGGCCGGGTATGGCAGCCTCGACAATGTTTTTGACGCCGCGAAACGCGGAGTCAAGGACCACGGCCTGTCACCTAAACGCAGAGACAACCTGCTCGCAGCCGAACACGCGGTGCGCAAAAACGTACAGGTCATGACCGTCCTCACCGATCTAGACGTGAGTAACCTGATCGAGTCCTCCGCCACAATCACCCCAAACGTTGCCGGTCTTGACGCATTCGCCCAGCGCTACGGGGTTGAACGATCAATCAGCCGACTCACAGAAACCTTCACGTCCCACACACCACAAACGTCACCGCCAACGTCCTGGGCAGACGAACCCCTTTTCGCGTTCGACTTAGAAACCACGGGTCGCGACCCCCACACGGCACACATCGTCAGCGCGGCTCTCATCGACATGCGCACTAACGAAACCTGGGAATGGCTGGTCTACCCGGAAGACGACATTCCGGCGGAAGCAACAGCCGTCCACGGGATCACCACCGAATTTGCCCGCGCCCACGGCACGCCACGGGCACAAGCAATTGCACACATGCACGCTGTCGTCTCGGAACGCACACCTGCGTGCATCGTTGCCCACAACGCGCCGTACGACCTGACGATTTTCGCCCGCGAATGCGCACAGCAGGGCCTGCGCATCCCAGGCTTCTTCGTCATCGACACTCTGGTCATCGACAAACAGGCCGAACCGTATCGCAAGGGACCCCGGACGTTGGACGCCGTGTGTAAGCGCTGGGGCATTTCCTTAGACAACGCGCACGACGCAACGGCCGACGCCCGCGCCTCGGGCTTGGTGGCTTTGGCGATCGCCGATGCGTTCCCCGATATCGCCCAACTGAGTGCAGAACAGATTCACCACGCACAAAAGGACTGGAAACGCGAACAGGCGGCGCGTCTGCAAGAATATCTTCGGACTCGACGTGACCCCAACGCGGTCGTTGATCATGAGTGGCCCTTTCTAACCCGAGGAGAACGCTGATGGGACTTTTCGACAAACTCGTCAACAAACCCGGTTCGCAAGCCAAGAAGCGTATTGGCTGGTTTGAAAAGGTCCTCAAGGATTTGCCCGAGGCGGACTACGAAGACCTCAAAGACTCCGAGTTCCCGTCCACGGCTGCCAAGATCTTTGAAACCGGTGACAAGCGCGAACAGTTCACGAAGTTCGCGGCCCTGGTTCGGGTGGCTGCCCAGAAGACCCTTGAACAGCGTCCGTATGACGTGCAGCTCCGTGGTCTGGTGGCGCTTCTGGACGGCATGGTGGTCCAGATGATCACCGGTGAAGGTAAGACCTTGGTGGGTGCCATGGCGGCGGCCGGTTACGCCCTGCAGGGACGTTACGTCCACGTGGTGAGTGTGAATGACTACCTGGCGGCCCGTGACGCTGAGTGGATGCGTCCGCTGTTCGAACTCTTAGGCGTGAGCGTGTCCTCCATCCAGGAATCTGATGACGACGCCACCCGCAGGGAGGCGTACAGCGCCGAGGTCGTTTACGGTTCCGTGCAAGAAATCGGCTTTGATCTGTTGCGCGACAGGTTCGTCGAAGATGACGCGGATACCCGGGTACCACCGCGGGATGTTGTCATTGTTGACGAAGCCGATTCGGTTCTCATCGACGAAGCGCGAGTTCCCCTGGTTCTGGCTGGGTCCACGAACGTCGAGGAGGCGAACTTCCAGATTGCCCGGTTCGTGGAGAAGCTTGAAGATGGTGTGCACTACGAGGTGAGCTCGGACCACAAGGCTGTTTCGCTCACCGATGAGGGTGTCGATCTTGCAGAAAAGACACTCGACGTTGAACTGTTCGGTGAAGACGCCGACACCCTCGCAGCGATCAACCTGGCACTGTATGCACAGGCCCTGGTTCACCGAGACGTCGACTATCTCATTGTCGACGGTGCGGTGAAACTCATTTCGGACTCGCGTGGACGCGTCGCGCAGCTCCAACGGTGGCCCGACGGCCTGCAAGCCGCGGTCGAAGCAAAAGAAAAGCTTGAAACCAGTGAGTCCGGCGAAATCTTAGACCAGATGACCGTTGAAGAGATGATTCACGGCTACCCCACGGTGTGTGGCATGACCGGTACGGCCCTTGCTGTGGGCGATGATTTGCGCGAGTTCTACGACTTGGAGATCGCAGCGATTGAGCCGAACGTTCCAACGGTGCGTGAAGATGAGCCTGATCGTCTGTACACGTTCCAAGAGTCGAAGGAACGCGCGATCGTTGACGAGGTTCTGGACCAGCACAAGAGGGGTCGCCCCATTTTGATCGGTACCCGGTCGGTTGCAGAATCCGAAAGTTTGGCGTCGCGGCTCAAGGCGCGCGGAATCGACGCTGAGGTCCTCAACGCGAAGGACGATTCGCGCGAAGCCGAGATTATTTCGCGGGCTGGTGCAAAAGGCGCTGTCACCGTGTCTACGCAGATGGCTGGGCGCGGTACCGATATTCGCTTGGCTGATGAAGAAGTCGCTGACCTGGGTGGGCTTTTGGTGATCGGCGCCGGACGGTACCCGTCCTCGCGTCTGGATGACCAGCTCCGAGGTCGTGCCGGCCGTCAGGGTGACCCCGGCACCTCGGTGTTCTTCACCTCCCTTGAGGACAGCCTGTTGGACCGGGTTCCGGACGCTCAGAGGTTCGTAGAAGACGGTGATGAAACTGGTTTTATCGACTCCAAGCGCGCAGCACAAATGGTCGAGCACGCACAGCGCATTGCCGAAGGTGAGAACACCGCGATCCACCGTGACACGTGGCGTTTCAACGAGCTCATGGCAAAACAGCGCCAGCTCGTTCTTCAGCGACGTGTCAAGGTTCGCGAAGGCCACGGTGTTGACGAAGTGAAGGAATGCCTTGATGAGGAATTCACGAAGCGCCATTCAGATCTCGATGACGCCATTGTGGACCAAGCAATCACCTCGGTGTTGCTGTTTAAGATCGATGAGCGTTGGGTCGACCACTTGGCGTACCTGAATGACCTACGTGAAGGTATCCACTTGCGCACTCTGGCGCGCGAGAAACCGCACGAAGCGTTCAACTCAGAATCCGTGCGCGTGTTCTCGTCGTTCTGGGACGACGTCGTCGACGGATCGGTTGAGGTTCTCAACGACGTCACGATCACCAAACAAGGTGTGGACCTGGACACGTACGGTTTGAAGCGCCCGTCGTCCACGTGGACCTACTTGGCAGCCGAATCGACGTTCGGTTCCGATGTCGAAAACATCGTTAAGCGCGTGCGCAAGTAGAACTGCGCTGTTCACTTAGCTGTCGAGGACGACACCGCGTCGGATCGACATAGCAGCGCGTTTGATGACTTTGGCAGTGCCTGGTTCGACCACGTTTTCCACTTGGCCCAACAGGTCCAACGTCTGTTTTGCCCACCGCACAAAGTCACCAGCGGAAAACTCGGCACTTCCCATTGCGCTGCTGAGTGTTTTGCCTTCGGTCCACGCGAAGATGGCCTTCATCATTCCCGGTTCGGGTTCGGGCGTAATGGGAAGACGCGAATCAGTTTCGATGTGAAACAGTTGGCTCCACAGCTGTTGTAGCTCACCAAACGCCTCTTGCAACTGCTTTGACGGCAGACGCGGAACTCCACCCTCTTCTCGGCGTGCCTGATACACCAGGCTCGATGCCAGAGCGGCGACCTCGGGTTCGGTGAGACGGTCCCATATGCCGGCACGTACCGACATCGCGGTGAGGAGATCGCGCTCGCCATAGATTCTACGCAGAATCCACGAGTCGTCTGGCAGGAACTTCAGCGTGACAAGAACATTGCACACGCGGTCAAACACGTGGGCGATCGACGATGTGCGGCCCTCAATTTGGTGTGTGAGACTCGACAGTTCTTTTTCTACTTTGGCAGCGCGTTCTGCCCACCGTGCGTGGGTTTCACGATCCGGGCACTCGTGGCACGGGTGGTCGCGTAGCTGCTGGCGAACGAGTTGGATTTCATCTTGACCGACTGTTGGTGCTTTGTGCTTGGACCGCGGAACCGCTGCGGGGTCCTTCAAGCGTCCTTCGTCCAGGGCCGTTTCCACAATGGCTTGTACTTGCCTTCGGTGAGCGACCACCCTGTGGTTGAACTTCTTGGGAAGCTTAATACGCCCCAGTTTCACCGCTGGTTCGGTCACTTCGTGAGGTCGCAGGTGCCACACTTTCCCCGATTCCGTCAGAACTGTCGGCAAGCGCACCCCGTGGTCGTCGTTGCGGAGTGCTTGCAAAACGACGCACGCGCCAAAACCGCGTCGGCTCGGAATGAAGATCGTGTCTCCCACGCTTAAGTGCGAGAGCGATTCAATCACATCGCGCTGACGCAGTTTACTGCGCTGGTTGCTGGCACGCTTCTCTAACTGCGCAATCGTCCTCCGCAACCCCGCGTACTCTGAGAAGTCACCGTAGGAACACTCCATTGCAGACTCGTAACCAGCGAGCGTCTCTTCTTTCGATCTCACCTTCCGGGCCAGCCCCACAACTGCGGCGTCAGCCTGGTACTGGGCAAAGGATGTCTCAAGAACCTTTTTCGCATCTTCACTTGTCATGCGTGCGAGCAGGTTCGCAGCCATGTTGTACGTGGGAGTGAACTGGCTCTTGAGCGCGTACGTGCGCTTGGACGCAAGAGCCGCAATATCGGCGAGCTCAATCTGCGGATTCCACACAGTGACTGCGTGTCCTTCAACGTCGATCCCACGGCGCCCCGCACGCCCGGTCAGCTGCGTGTACTCCCCCGGCGTGATCTGCACATGGGATTCTCCGTTGAACTTTGTGAGCTTCTCTAACACCACTGTGCGGGCAGGCATGTTGATGCCCAACGCAAGCGTCTCGGTGGCAAACACCACCCTCAGAAGCCCGCGGACGAACAGCTCCTCAACAACCTCTTTGAACTGGGGAATCAACCCAGCGTGGTGAACCCCAATACCCTGCATGAGGCCGGCGGAGAAATTGTGAAATCCCAGAACGCCTAAGTCTTCCGCAGGAAGCTCTTCGCTCAAGTCATCCAGCCGTAGCGCAATCTCCTGCTTCTCCCGGCTCGAGGTGAGGTCCACTCCCCCGGCTAAACACTGATCGAGTGCATCGTCACACCCGTTGCGGGAAAAGATAAAGAAGATCGCGGGAAGCAAATTCTCACTGCCCAAAGCTTCAATCACGCTACTTCTCGCAGGGCGACGGAAGCGGGAGAAATAACGACCTCGGCGGCGGTTACCCGGGGACGGCTGGAACCGGCGCACATAGCGCTCCAACTCTTTATTCACGTTAAAACCGCGAGGCGCAAACAACGGAAAGATATCCGTTCCCACACACGCGTGATTGTGCAGTGGCACGGGTCGGTGTTCGGACACGATCACGTCTGTTGACCCGCGCACTTCTGCCAGCCATGCCCCAAACTCTTCAGCGTTGGACACGGTTGCGGACAAGCTCACCAACAGCACGTGGATGGGCAGGTGGATAATCACTTCTTCCCACACGGGCCCCCGGAAACGGTCGCCCAGGTAGTGGACCTCGTCCAAAACCACAAACCCCAGGTCGCTTAAATCGGTGCCCGAATAGATCATGTTGCGCAACACCTCGGTGGTCATCACCATGATCTGAGCGTCCCGGCGGATCGACACGTCACCGGTCAGCAAGCCCACTGACTCTTCACCGTACGCATCGCACAGTTCGTTGAACTTCTGATTCGACAGCGCCTTAACGGGTGCGGTGTAGAAAACGCGCACGCCACGGCTTACGGCAAGCTTGACCGCAAACTGGGCGACAATGGTTTTTCCGGCACCGGTTGGGGCTGCAACCAAAACAGAGCGCCCATCGCTGAGGGCGGAACAGGCCTGGAGCTGAAAGTCGTCAAGCTCAAACGACAGCTCGTTACGAAACTCTGCGAGAGGACCGGTCATGGTTCCTTTTTTAGCTTGGAACTGCGCATAAGCTTGGGCTGGAGTGGGCTGGTCCATATGCTCACTCTAACCGACAGGGCGTTAGTCCTCTTCGACCCACGTGCCCTGGGCAATCATTTTGCGTTTGCGCCGTTTGTCGTTGATTGCGCACACGCCCCATGCCAGGAAGAACATGAACAGCATGGGCACCATCAGGTAGAACATGGAAATAGCGTCGGGTGACGGCGTTGCAATGGCGGCGAAAGTGGCGACCAGCATGATGACCCATCGCCACGAGTGGCGAACTGTTCGTGCGCTGAGCACCCCGATGAAGTTCAGACCCACCAGGATCACGGGCAAGACGAAGGCCACCCCGAACACCACGATGAGCAACATGGTGAACGTCAAGTAGTCCTGTGCCGGGACGATGTATGACGCACCTTGTGGAATGAGCGAACCGAGCGCGTGGATCGCACGTGGAAGCGCGAAGAACGCCAGCCCCGCACCGGCGAAAAACAGCGGAAGGGCAGCGCCTAAAAACCCAAAGACGTACTGCCGTTCCTTTTTTGTGAGCCCTGGAACCACAAATGCGCACAGCTCGTATAGCCACACAGGAGCCGTCACAATAAACCCGATAAACACGGACACCTTGAGTTTGAGGTCAAACGGCGAGGCGATACCCGCGAAGTTGAGTTCAGCTGTGCGTCCCTGCGACTGCGCGACTTCGTCCAAAGGACTCTTCAGCAGCACAATGACAGGGTCATATAAGAACCAGCCCACCGCAGCTCCAATGAGGAGCGCGATGAGCGACACGATCATTCGATTGCGTAGTTCTTTAAAATGCCCCATGAGGGGCATGGTTCTGTCAGGGTTTTTGGAACGTTTCACTTATCGGTGTCACGGGCCGACTGGGTGGAGTCAGCATGTGGGCGAGAACCGTTGTTGACAGAATCTTCCGAACGAGATGACTCAAGTTCGGATGGAGTTTCGTTCGAGTCGTCGTTCATTGATTTCACTTCGTCGCGGAAAATCTTGGCTGACTTGCCCAGGTTACGTGCGAGCGACGGGAGTTTGGAAGCTCCGAACAACAAAATAATGATGACCAGAAGAATGACGATGTGCTGAGCACTGAGTTGCAACAGCATGACGGCTGGCGTCTGGGAAAACATGGCACTCCTTATTTTGGATCCACACTATTCTAAACGCTCAAGCGCGGCACGTGCATACTCCCGTGGCTCGATCGCAAACACGTGTCGCCCGTGCATCATGAGCAGTTGGACGATCCAATCTGCGGAAAACACGGTGAGGTCAACAGTGACCGTTCCGGGTCCGTGCGTGTCAAAACTCACGTCCCGAGGTGTCAGTTCGTCGGCGAGCCACGCACCTTCGGGTGTAAAAGTGATGCGGCAGGGCTGCCCGTTGTTGTGGTCGTCGGTGCCCGTTTGGGCCGGTTCCGAGGTGGTGTGCCACGTGCGAATGTAGTCGGCGCGGAAGGAACGCCGGCCTTGTTTGTCGTGGCAAAAGGCGTCGAGGTACCACTGTCCGTCCAAGTTGAACGCGATGGGTGAGATGGTGCGGGTGGTAACTTCGTCCCGGCTGCGGACGTAGTAGTCGATCGCAAGGGCAGTGCCCGTCTCCAGCGCGTGGGCCACTGCCAAGCGCAACTCTGGGGACACCTCGGCGGGTTCGAAACTCACCGCGCGCGACTCTTCCTCCCCTACAATGCCACGCAACTTCTCAATGACAGTCTGGGCGACCTCGGGGGTGTCCGAACCTGCGGACTCTAACGCCATGAGCAAAAGGTGCGCTTCCAGGCTCGACAGACGAACCGGAACGTCCACGCCCTCGGTATTGCTCAAGGATACGATTCCGTCGGTTTCCCACACATCGATCTTGGCGCCATAATCGTCGGGCATCCCGCTGACAAGCAGGACGTCGAGGTAGTCGCGCACCGTGCTTTCGCTAAGCCCAAAAACCGCGGCGAGTTCGGCGATGGGCACTTCTTCCTTTTTGGTGATATACGCGACCAGGCTGATCAGCGTTGTCACCACTTGAGGCGTACTACTCACCAGCCAGCTCCTTTAGCCGTTCCACCGTTTGGCGGTACCCATCCTCGTACGCTCGGACGACCTCGGGCGGTTCGAGAGGTGTGACGAACGACCCCAAACTCAGCATTTCGGATACGAACTCGTGCATGTCTGTGACATCCACAGTCACGCGATCCCAACTGTCGTCAATGCGCGACACGGCATGCGCGCGACTCCGCAGGTTGTCTCCACGCCCATGGGCCAGGGCAACAGACACGCGCACTGTGGGATCCGAACGCACATAGTCGCTGGCGGAAAAGTCGGACGGAATGTCATATGCGCTTGAACGGTACTTGGGGTGGTGTTTCACCTTCCCAACGATCCGACTGAGTCGGAATACGCGGATGCCCTCGCGATCCATGTCATAGCCGACCACGTACACGCGCGGACCACGGCTGAGCACGCCATAGGGGAACAGTGTGCGGACTTCAGGTTGACCGCCTGCCTTGCGATACGTAAACGTTTGAGGCCTGCGGTCCTCAACCGCGTCGATAAAACGGCCAGTGAGCTTCGTGTTCGTTGCGGTAGCGGGAACGGGAACGTCGTGCTGAATGAGATCTTCGCCTAAGCCCGTTAGCTTGGTCATCGCACGCACCGCTGGTCCCGTCTGCGGGAGCCACACCGACGCGGCTCGCAGGACCTCCACCTCGGCAGGGGTGAAGGAGATCTCATCGAGCGCGTAGTCCTCGTCTGTAATGCGGTAGCCGTAGACCACGTCTTCATTTGGCCGGTTGCCCCAGTCGGTACTAGAGATATTGATCCCCATTCCGCGCAGGGTGGCCTTGTCGCGTTCAAACATACGGTTGAACGCGTCGTCACTTAAGTTCTCGTAGCCTTCAACGTGCTCACGAATCTGAGCCTTACTCATCCATGTCCGCGTATTGCGCAGTGCGAAAAGAAGGTTGAGAAGCCTTTCGTACTGCCTGCGAACTGGAGCCGAGACCATTAGCCCACAGCAGACAGGATGTCGACGACGAACACCAGGGTGGCCCCACCAGGGATGTTGGGAGGTGATCCCGCGTCGCCGTATCCCTTGTCGGCGGGGACAATCAACAGAACCTGGGAGCCGACCTTCTGGCCCTTCACGCCTTCGTCCCAACCGGCGATGACTTCACCGGCGCCTGGGGTGAAGGAGAACGGTTGTCCACGATCCCAACTTGAGTCAAATGGCTTGCTGGGGTCGTCCCACAACCATCCGGTGTAGTGAACGCTAACCTTCTGACCTTCTTTGACCTCGGGCCCTTTACCTTCAATCGCAGGCGCGACCGTGAGTTTTTGAGGAGCGTCACCTTCTGGTTTAGAGATCGACGGCTTCCCGTCCTTGTCGCGCTTCACTTGAGGCAAGTCGCCAGGAATGTCTTTCTCGGTACCTTCAGCCTTGGACAGGACTTCCGGCATCTCTTCGACCTTCACAATGTCCCACACGTAAATGAGAGTCTGGTTGGGCGAGTTGCCCCCTGGGCTGGCGTTTTGCACCATGAGCACACGGCCACCTTCTTGAACACCCATGACAGCGTCGAAGAGGCTCTTGTTGATCTGCTGGTCGTCCATTGGGAAACCAGACGGTTTGGAATCGTACGACGACTCGATCTCTTCGCCAGACTCACCGGAAATCAGTGTGTAGTTCGCCGTGACCTGAAGGCCTTTGTCGACCTTCTTCCCAGAACCCTGTTCCAGGGTCTTGTGTGCGTTCTCGGCTGCAAACGGAGTTGTGACTTTGACTTCTGGTTTCTTCTTCGCGTCGCCTGAAACCTGGATGTCGTCGATCGACCCGTTCTGCTTCTGTTCCTGTTGATCGGGTGATTTGGAGTCCTCGTCTTGGCCACCACAACCGGTCAGGACTAGAGCCGAAACGGCGACCGCGCACACAAGTTTTTTCACTGGTTTCCTCTCTTCTGCCCTAGTTATGCTAGCTCAGAATCATTGAGACACGCGATGAGTTCGTCTGCGTGTTCGCTGGTGGAAACAAACGGGTCTCTCAACGTCACGGCGCGTTGAGCGTGCGCATTGAGTCGCAAGTGAACCCAGTCGACCGTGTAGTCGACGCGGTGTTCCACGGCCGCCTCGACAAACGCGCCACGAATCTTTGCGCGCGTGCTCTGAGGTGGCACATCTTTCGCTGTTGCAACCTCGGTGTCGCCCACGGTTCGAGCAATCAGCCCGCCAGCTTCCATCTTCTGGACCAGCCCAACTCCCGGCGTCACGTCGTGATACGCAAGCTCCAGCCTACGAATTCGCGGGTCGCTCAGTTCCACTTGGGACCGGGACATGTACCGGTCAAGGATCTTCTTCTTGATCACCCAGTCGATCTCCGTATCGACGCGGGAGAAGTCCTGCGTGCGCACCGCCTCGAGCATGCGCTTCCACAGGTCGAGCACTGCACGCGCAGTCTGGTCATCGCCCACGCTGTGGTCCCCTCTGTCCACGATTGTGGTAGCCGCCTGCAGGTAGGTTTCGAGCAGTTCAACAGCCGTGAGCGTGCCACCGGCTTTGAGTTCCAGTGGCGTTGTACCGGTGAGGTCGCGTGCGATCACGCGGATATCGCGAATGGGGTCCGACAACGTCAGATCCCGCAACGGCATACCCGTTTCGATCATGTCCAGAATCAGTGCAGCCGATCCCACCTTGAGCAGTGTGGTGGGTTGTGCCATGGACGAATCGCCCACGATCACGTGCAAGCGGCGGTACTTTTCGGCATCCGCGTGGGGTTCGTCGCGCGCGTTGATGATGGGGCGTGACCGCGTAGTCGCGCTGGACACCCCTTCCCACATGACATCGGATCGGCCGGAAAGGCCAAAGACCACGTCCGAGGTGGGAGTCGCCAAAGTCTGTGTGGCGTTGGGGTTGGCGCGGTTTGTCTGGGCAGCGGGCATGGCCGTGGAGACCTGGCGTGGGATGATCGCTCCTGCGCCCACCATGAGTTGTCGTACCACAAGGAACGGTAGGAGCGTACTAGTCAGGTGCGCAAAGTCCATATTCCTGCGGATGAGGAAGTTTTCGTGGCTTCCGTACGAGTTTCCAGCGGAGTCGGAGTTGTTCTTAAACAGGTGGGGAAGGCCGTCGTATCCGTCGGTTTTGAGTGCCTGGTTTGCCTGGCGCAAGAGGTCCTGCATGATGACCGTTCCGGCGCTGTCTTGCGCAATCAGGTCATCGAGGCGGTCGCATTCGGCGGTGGCGTATTCGGGGTGTGATCCCACGTCGAGGTACAGGCGTGAGCCGTTGGGGAGAAACACGTTGGAGGATCGTCCCCATGCCACAACAGGTTTAAACAGGTACCGGGCCACTTCTTCCGGTCCCAAGCGACGGCCACCTGTGGGTGCGTATGCAATCCCGAACTCTGTTTCTAAACCGAAAATGCGTTTCATTCGCCGGTCTCTTCCCCATGTGTAGAGTCTGCTTGTCCGGGTGCCGACTGACCGTATTCGAGTGCCCCGCGCACCTGCTCTTCCGTGAGCCGCACAAAGGTCCTGCGTCCTGGCGCGTTGCGGTCCAAAATTGCGGCTTCAACGTGGGCTGCAACGGGATCTTCTTCTCCAAACAGTGCTCGTACTGCTGTGTTGATTGTGGAGTCGAGGTCTTTGAGCCCTGGCGCGACTTGAATGCGTTGCGCGGTGGCTTCAGCGTTCCCGCCGATCACCACGCAGTCGTTTTCGTCGGCGACCGAACCGTCATAGGACAAACGGTAGAGGCGGTCCTGTGCAGGAGTTTCGCCCAGCTCGGCTACCACCAGTTCAACCTCAAAGGGTTTGGACTCGGTGGTGAACACGCTTGCTAGTGTCTGCGCGTACGCGTTGGTGAGTCCGCGGGCGGTGACATCGGCACGGTCATATGAGAATCCGCGCAAGTCCGCGTATCGCACGCCTGCCTGGCGTAGCGTTTCGAACTCGTTGTACTTGCCCACTGCTGCGAAAGCGATGCGGTCGTAGATTTCCGCAATCTTGTGCAATGTGGACGACGGGTTGTGAGCAACCAACGCAATACCAGCGTCATATCGACACACAATGACCGAACGACCTCGGGCGATTCCCTTCCGCGCGAACTCCGCGCGGTCCTTCATCAGCTGTTCAGGAGATACGTAAAACGGTGCAGTCATGAGTTGTTCCGTCCAGTCACAATTGAGCGAGCAATCTGAAGCACATGGTCGGCAGGGACTTCGTTCACACCGTCTCCGTCAACGGTCATCACCTGTGGCGCGATCTTCCGAACCAGGTCCGGGCCACCCGTGGCAGAGTCGTCATCGGCGGCGTCGTAGAGCGTTTGCACGGCGACGCGCACTGCTTCTTCAGCATCCAGCTGTGGTTTCCACAGTTTTTTCAGGGCGCCGCGTGCGAACCCGGCCCCCGAACCGATCGAGTGGAAGTCGAGTTCCTGGTATTTCCCACCTGTGACGTCAAAGGAATAGAGCGCTCCCGAGGTGGTTCCTGGCACAGTGCCCGCAAAGAGTGGCACGACTGCCAGGCCCTGCAGTGCGAGGCCTAAGTTGCCCCGCAACATCGAGGCCAGCCGGTTCGCTTTACCTTCTAGCGAGAGCGGGGTGCCCTCGATCTTTTCGTAGTGCTCGAGTTCCAGCTGGAAAAGTCGAATCAGTTCAAGCGCAAGCCCCGCAGTTCCTGCGATTCCAATGACCGATGCCGAGTCGGCAGCGTGGACTTTCTCAATGGTGTGGCTGGCGATCAGATTGCCCATCGTGGCCCGGCGGTCACCGGCCATGAGCACTCCACGTTCCGTTTTGAAAGCGACAATCGTCGTGCCTACTGGCGCTTCGAGTTGCTGCGAGACCACCTGCGACGTGGCCTGTGGCAACACGTGCGGACGCACGCGGGCTGCAAACTCGACAAACGAGTTAGTGGTCGCATCGAGAAAGTGCTTGTCGAAACCTGAGTTCACTGGCCACCCTTTTGCACGAAGTTCCTTACAAAGTCTTCGGCGTTTGTTTCCAACATGGAGTCGATGTCGTCCAGGATGTCGTCGACACCCTGCGTGTTGATCTGGGCCTGACCGGCTTCAACAAATTCTTCTGAATCGTCGTTGTTATCTTTTCCGCCACCGGCGTGTTGCTGAAATTGGCTCATCTCATTCCCTTTCGTTGTCTGACAGTTTAATAAGTGAGAGCGCTGTGAACAGCGACTGGGCGTCAGTCACGTCAGCAAGTGCCTTTTCCGCGAGCTCTCGCGTACCCAGTTCTGGGTAGCGCATGGGAATGCGTACGTAGTCATGCCCCAGGTTGAGCACGATCGTGTCCCAGCTTGCCGATTCAACAAAGTCACCAAAACGTGACACCAAGGTTCCACGTAGCCACGCACGGGTATCTTCGGGCGGGTTCGTCACCGCACGTTCAACGGCCTCGGGCGTGGTTAGGCGACGGATCCTGCCCGATGCTTCGAGTTTGTAAAACAACCCTTTCTCCGGGCGCACATCGTGGTACTGCACGTCGATGAGCTGGAGCTTGGGGTGATCCCACGGCAGGTTCTGTTTACGCACATAACCCTGGAGCAACTGGTATTTCGCAACCCAGTCGATCGAATCAGCCAAGGACAACGGGTCGGACGCAAGGCCCTCAAGGAACCGCTCCCACTCAGCGACGACCTCGGCGGTGGCCTCACAGTCAGGATCCATGTGAGCCTTCACCGCGTCCAGGTACGTGCGTTGGATTTCCAACGCCGTCATCTCTCCCCCGCCTTCCAGCGGAAGGCCGGCAGACAGCCCGAGGTCGTGCGAGACCGTGTAAAGCGCCTCAACTGGGTCTTTCAACAAGATCTGAGGTGCCAGGCCACGTTCGATCAGCGCAAGTACCAAAGACGTGGCACCAAAGCGCACCAGGGTGGCGGGTTCCGCCAGCGTCGCATCACCAATGATGACGTGCAGACGTCGATATAGCCCGGGTTCAGCGTGTGGTTCGTCGCGCGTGTTAATAATGGGCCTGCGCAAGGTCGTCTCCAGTCCCACGCGCTCTTCGAAGAAGTCGGCGCGTGAGGAGATTTGGAATCCGGGGACTGACGCAGACTGCCCGATACCCACTCGGCCAGATCCGCACAGGATCTGACGAGTGACGAAGAACGGGGTGAGTCCTTCGACGATCGCGTCGAACTCAACAGCCCGGTCCACCAGGTAGTTTTCGTGGGTTCCGTAGGAGGCGCCTTTTGAGTCGGTGTTGTTCTTGTACAGGTTCACCGGCTGGTCGCTGGTGGCCAGATTGCGCACCGCTTCAAGCGCTACAAGGTCACCCGCCCGGTCATAGAGCACCACGTCTCGCGGATACAGGCTTTCGGGGCTCGAATACTCCGGGTGCGCATGGTCGACGTAGAGTCGCGCCCCGTTTTCAGTCACCACATTTGCCAGGTACTGCGCTTCAGGTTGTGACTCCGGCAGATGCGTGAGTTGGGAAATGTGCGCGTCGTCGACGCTCATGAGAAAGCCACGGGCGTCGGCAAGGGGGCTTTCGGCGGAGAAGTCCCAGAAGTTCTGGCTAGATTTCAAACCCCGAGGTTGTGCGTACGCATCGACCACGCGCGCCGAATCGCGCATGGGGTTGGCTTTGGGGTTACCCGGTTGCCAGACACCGAACTCGGTCTCGGCACCCATTACACGCCGAACACTAATCACGTGAACCTCCCTGGCTCGCAACTACACTATGAGCGTGTCACGAAAATCAACGTCTCATCTTCTTATCACCCTAGTCACCGATGCCGTGCTCGTGTGTCTTTTTGCCGTCGTGGGCTACTACACACACGCCCAGAACCTGGAGTTCTCTGGGATTCTGCGCACCGCGTGGCCGTTTATGGCAGCGCTCGCGATCGCTTGGTTGGCCAACGCTGTGTGGACTGCTCCTCTTGCGCCACTTCGCACGGGCGTAGGGATCTGGGCGACAACGGTCTTGGTGGGAATGATCATCCGGATCATTCTGGGCGAAGGCACCGCCGGCCCGTTCATTCTGGTCGCCTCGGGCGTCAACCTTTTCACCTTGGTTGGCTGGCGTTTGCTGGCCAGCCAACTCGCGGGGAAAAGCGGCCGGTAGGTATCAGAACATCGACATGTGAGTGATCCGCTCACCTTTCTTTCCGGAAACCCGCGCCCACTCGTCGGGGTTCGACGTGTTGGGCAGGTCTTCGTGTTCACGGAATTCTTCGCGAATAGCCGTGTGGAGGTGCTCCCACGTGATACCGCGTTCGCCCGTTGACAACAGCGACTTAATTGCGTGTTTCTTGGCGCGGTCGACCACGTTGGAAATCATGGCACCGGAGATGAAGTCACCAAAGAACAACGTCTCTTTCTTCCCAGACACGTAGGTCACTTCGACGAATCGGTTTTCATCTGTGCGCGCGTACATGGTTTCTACGCACCGGTCTATGAGATCGTTCACGGCGTCCTGAGCCGTCGTGTCTACCGTGTGAATGGGCAGATCGGGAGTCAGATACTTGCTGAAAATATCCCTCGCGCCGTTTTCGTCAGGACGCTCGATACGGATTTTGACGTCGAGACGCCCTGGACGAAGGATCGCTGGGTCGATGAGGTCTTCGCGGTTCGACGCACCCACCACGATGACGTTTTCGAGCTTTTCAACACCGTCGATTTCGGCCAATAGCTGAGGAACAACCGTGGTTTCGACGTCGGAGGACTTACCCGTTCCGCGGGTGCGGAAGAGCGATTCCATTTCGTCGAAGAACACCACGACCGGCGACCCTGCAGTTGCTTTTTCTCGCGCCCGAGCGAAAATCTGGCGGAGCTGACGTTCGGTTTCACCCACGAACTTATCCAGGAGCTCTGGCCCCTTGATGTTCAGGAAGTACGAGCGGGTGGAGGTATCTTTCCGGCGCTTGGCCAAGGAGTTTGCCACGGCCTTTGCAATGAGGGTTTTACCGCACCCAGGGGGCCCGTACAGCAGAATTCCCTTAGGCGGTTTGAGCCCGTGTTCCGTGTAGAGCTCCGGGTGTTCAAACGGCAGTTCAACAGCGTCCTGGATCTCTTCGATCTGGTGGTCCAATCCTCCAATGTCGCTGTATGAAATATCCGGAACGGTTTCCAGTAGCAACTGGTTCGACTCGGGCTTCTCAATCTGTTCGAACGCGAATTGCGTTTTTGAGTCCACCAGCAGGTGGTCCCCGGGACGGATCGTGATCTCGCGCAGCGGGGTGGCCAGCGTGTAGATCTGTTCTTCGTCGTTCACCCCGCCCACCAGGACACGGTCGCCCAGAACTTCGCGTACGGCGACAACGGTTCCGGCGGCGTGGAAATCCAGCGCTTTGAGAACCACGAGCCCTTCAGACAGCAACACGGTCCGCCCGGGTTGCAGATCATCGGCAACCACCTCGGGCGCTACCGCCACCCGCATTTTGCGGCCGGCATAGTGAACGTCACACCGAAGGTTCTCACCGGGGACGGCCTGAACCACCGTGGCGTATGAATTGGGCGGTTCGGTGAGAGCGTTCGCTTCTGCGCGGATACGTTCAAGCTCGTCACGCGCTTGGCGCAGGGTCTTCGTCAGGGCTTCATTTCGTTGCGCAGCGTTGAACAGTTGCTGGCGCAGCCCCGCAAGCTCCTTGCGTACCTTGGGCAATTCAGCTTCTGTCATGATTCCTCCTGACCAATAATCCCGGCTCGCTTTCCCGCTTCTCGTGCGGCTCTGCGGAGCTTCTTACCAGTAGTGTTAGGGATTCCCAGCGCCTCGTCGGTCACTTCGCCAGACTGCCACGCGTCAATGTCTTCTTGGGACGGCTGTTGTCCCTGCGGGCGCTTCTTCTTTTCAAGCGGCGTAGTGCCAGGTGCCAGACGGCGCGCAAATACCAGGAATCCCGTGTGCCCGATCATGCGGTGCTCAGGGCGAACGGCCAGCCCTTCTACGTGCCAATCACGCACTGTGCTCTCGAGCGCTCGCGGTTCGGTGTAGAGGCCGCTTTCTTTCAGAGCCTCCACCGTGCGCGACACCTGTGGCACCGTGGCCACGTAACACACGACTACACCTCCAGGGCGCAAAGCGTGCGAAACCGCGTCGATACACTCCCACGGTGCGAGCATGTCCAAGACAATCCGGTCGACTTCTCCGGCTTGGTAAGCATTGGGCAATTCGTGGGCGAGGTCGCCAATGCTGAGTTTCCATGCTGGGTGGGAACCGGCGAAAAAGTCTTCGATATTTCCCTGGGCGATTTGAGCGAACTCTTCGCGACGTTCAAAACTGTGAACCACGCCGGAGTCTCCCACGGCGCGCAAAAGAGCCAACGTGAGGGCACCAGAGCCCACTCCGGCTTCAACCACAGTGGCACCTGGGAAGATGTCACCAAGGGTGACAATGAGTGCTGCGTCTTTAGGGTAGATTACCGCTGCACCGCGAGGCATCGACAGCACAAAGTCCTCATACACAGGGCGGACTACCTGGTAGTCGACGCCTGCCGTGTTGGCGATGACCGTACCTTCTGGCTGGCCAATCAGGTCGTCGTGAAAAAGTTGGCCCTTATGAGTGTGGAAAACATGGCCCGGTTGCAACATTATGGTGTGGAGCCGACCTTTGGGGTCGGTCAATTGCACTTTGTCGCCGGCACGTAAGTTTCCCCGGCGGTCTTGGGCTCCTGTTGCTTGTTCTGAAGTCACCCCATCAACTCTAGCGTGTCCTAGCAAGCGACCGCTGAGCTGTTCTATACGTGGAGCAATTCGTCGAAGAACTCCTGGAGGTCAATAACACCGGTGAGTGTGCTGTCTTTCATGACGAGGCAAAATTGTGCTTTGGGGCGGTGCGTGAGTGACTCCAGCAAGTGTGGAGCGGTAATGTCCCCCGGAACACCGATCCATCCGCCCAGCGGGTGGGCGTAGCTGTGTACCAGGTCATCGGAGGCGTTCTTGGTCACGATCGCTTGCGTTGCGGCGTGACGGTCGAGCAGTCCGTACGGCAGTCCCCGTTCGTTGAGGATCACCACAATGGTGGACGGACCGGCGACCGAATCTGCATATTCCAGGGTGGCATCGATGCTGGCGTTCCAAGAAGCCGCGATTGCAGGTTGGATGACTTTCTTCAGGTCGTAGGTTTCCATGCGCCGTGCGCGTTGCGCGTGTTTGGCAGCGTCAGCAGCGGAGAACCACAGCATGATGGCAATCGCCGAGGTCCAAATAATGGTGACAATGTCCGGTTTCCGGCCTGCGATCAGGGGTCCCACGAACGCACCCACGATGAAGAGCACTGCGATGACCCGACCGATGAGTGCGGCCATGATGGTGCCGGTGAACTGAGACCTCGTGATGCGCCAGATGAGAGCTTGGAGGGCCCAACCTCCATCCAAAGGGATTCCGGGGAGGAGGTTGATGAAACCGAGTGCTGCATTTGCGAAAGTAAATGCCAAGAGCAAAAGCCACACGACCGAGCCCTGCTGGGTTGAAGTCATTCCCCACCAGCCCAGCGCAGCCAACCCGATGTTCACAAAGGGGCCAACGATCGAAATGATGAAACTGTGCGTGGCGGCCCTGGACGAGTTGTCGTCTGTGCGAGGTTCAAAACGCGTGAACCCACCCCAAATGTTGAGTTCGATCGCAGCGACCTTCTGCCCAGTGAGCGTTCCTGCAATCGCGTGTGCGAGTTCGTGTAGGAACACTGAACTAAACAGCAGAACCGCATAGGTGAACGCGACAAACCATGCACCGATTCCCAAGTCGGGGCTAAAGTGACGCACCCACGGCGTGAACAGCATGGTGATGACGGCTGCGGCTACGAACCACGACCACGCCAGAATAATTGGGGTGCCCAAAAAACGGCCGATGATCAGGCCGTTCGATGCTCCCTGTTGTTTGGCGTGTGGCATGGCTTTATCCTAACGGCCCAACGGTCGCTGGGCGTGCTATTTCAGACCTGCGTGGCTCGATGTGGTTATTGTGGTTTTATGGCTGAACTCATTGCGCTTTCCCCCTCGCGGGCAAACGATTTTGTGTCGTGTCCCCTGAAGTTTCGCTTGCGAAGCGTGGACAAGATTCCAGAACCGCCGTCGGCAGTCGCGTTTAAAGGAACTCTTGTTCACGCGGTTCTTGAACAGCTATTCGATGTGCAGCCACATAAACGCACGCTCGATCACGCTAACACTCTCATCGAGCCCACGTATGCCTCACTTGCGCAGAAAAATTCCGACGTTTCAGAGCTTTTCCCTGAGCAAACTGACCGCGACAAACTTTTTACGGAGGCCGCGTCGCTTGTCCGCGCCTATTTCACGCTAGAACTCCCCCAAAACCTCGAACCTGACGCTCGGGAAAAGTTCGTGCAAACAGAACTCCCGGGCGGCTTGAAGTTGCGCGGATTTATCGACCGAGTCGACCGCGCGTCTGGCGGTGAGGTACGTCTGGTGGACTACAAAACTGGCAAAGCTCCAAAACCGCAGTACTCTGGGGAAGCCGATTTTCAAATGCGCTTCTACGCGCTTGTCCACTACATGCTCACCGGTGAGATCGTTCACACACTTCAACTCATGTATCTAGGTTCCGGGCATGTGAAAGAACTCAAGCCCACTATGCAGGACATCGAGCGCACGTTTTTTCAAGTTGCAGATGTCTGGAACGACATCACCGACTGCGCTGAGTCGGGCAACTGGCGCCCTAAAAAGTCACCGTTGTGCAACTGGTGCTATTTCAAAACCATGTGCCCGGCTTGGGGCAATGAAGCACCTGAAGCTCCCCAGATTACGAACGTTGCAGTGGTTGAACCAGATTTCCCAAGGACTGCGCGTTAAGCCCGTCTAATGTTTGCACTAGAACGGCTCCGGGCTGTTCTTCCAAGGGCACGTGATTTGGGATGCCCACAGTCAACGTGCCCGCTGCGATGGCGCTGGCCATTCCCGGTACCGAATCTTCCAACGCGATACACGCAGAGGGTGCCACATCGAGAGCCGAGGCACCCGTCAGATAAGGCTCCGGGTCTGGTTTCCCTTTGGTGACCTCGTCGCCCGTAATCAGCGTTCGGAAAGTGCCTTCCGGCAGTCCGTCGACCACTGCCTGAGCCAGCGGGCGGTACGACATGGTCACAAGTGCCATGGGTACGTGCGCGTCCGCAAGTGAAGCGATCAGTTCTTGTGCCCCCGGCCTGAACGGGATACGTTCGCGTACCCGTTCGATAACACCGCGCAAGAGCGTCTGTACGACCTCGTCGGTGGCAAGTGGCAACCCGAATGACCGCATGATGTCGGCCGATGTGGTGAGTTCATTGCCCACCATGAGCATCGCTTGTTCATGCGTCCATTCGAGTCCATGAACCGCCATGAGTTCAGTCTCGGCAGCCATCCAGTACGGCTCAGTGTCGACAAGCGTTCCGTCCATGTCCCACAAAACAGCGTCGTAGTTGAGGCTCATACCAGTTTGATTCCTAGCAACGCATCGATCGCTTTCACGACGGCCTCCGATTCGCTTTCTGACGTGTTCTGGTCGCGTGCCGCCGCCCAGTCGTCGATGAGGGAAAGCGCGGTGGGGGTGTCCAGGTCATCGGCCAAGCATTCGCGGAGCTCCCGGATAACGTCCTTCGAGACCACGTGGCTACCGCATTCGGCGGCGCGCTTCCACTGTTCTAAGCGTTCGGTCGCTTTTGCCAGGGCGGCGTCGTCGTACATCCAGTCGGACCGGTAGTGGTGGTCCAGAATCGTGAGTCGAATCGCCATGGGGTCAACACCCTGTTTGCGCAGCTGTGACACCAGCACCAGGTTGCCCAGCGACTTGCTCATTTTTTCGCCTTCGTATCCCACCATTCCGGTGTGCATGTACGAATGCGAAAGTGGGGTGTCTAACCACGCGGCAGCGTGAGCCGCACCCATTTCGTGGTGCGGAAACACTAGGTCGTTGCCCCCACCTTGAACGTGCAGCGGCAGGCCCGCGTACTCCTGAGCGATAGCGGTACATTCGATGTGCCACCCTGGGCGTCCGGCTGGCAGTCCGTCCGGGTTCCACGACGGTTCGCCTTCGCGTTTTGCGCGCCACAGCAGTGGGTCTAGTGGGTTTTCTTTTCCTGGAACATCAGGGTCTCCCCCGCGTTCGGCGAAGTATTTGGCCATGGTGGCTTCGTCATAATGCGACACTGACCCGAAAGGTGGCGTGTACTTTGAATCGACCCTGAAGTACACGTCTCCGTTGTCCAAGCTGTATGCGAAACCCTTGTCAAGCAGTTCCACAACACTGCGCGCAACCAAGTCCATGGCTTCGACTGCACCGATGTAGTGCGTGGGCGGAATAACCCGCAATGCTTCCATGTCTGTGCGGAAGAGGTCGATCTGTTCGCGTGCGAGTTCTTGCCAGTCAACTCCTGTCGCCTGGGCACGTTCCAACAGTGGGTCGTCAACGTCGGTGATGTTTTGCACGTAGGTGACGGTGTATCCCGCGTCGATCCACATTCGGTGAAGAATGTCGAAGGCGACGTACGTGGATGCGTGGCCCAAGTGGGTGGCGTCGTACGGGGTAATTCCGCATACGTACAGTTTGGCTTCGTCTCCACGAACCAACTTGCGTAGTGGTCCTCGCGCGCTTGTGCAGTACACGGTAGGTGGATCGCATGATCGCACGAGGGCAGGAACATGTGGTGGCGTCCAAGATTTCACACAGCCAGCATAACGTTCGATCGAACTCCGTGCTCACCCGCAAGTTTTTTAGAGATTTTAGAGGGGTGGCCAGGGAATCGGCGTGCGGTTAACCGGCGGATACGGAAACGTCCCGGCGGACAACAAAGCGCGTGCTCGTTCGTGCAACGCGTGTGTTTCGGTTTGGGTTGTTCCCAAGTCTTCCGCGGTAAGTTCCAGCGTGCGTTCGCACGCCTGAAGATGCCGAGGTGCCAGCCGGGTTCCAGCGAAACCCCATAGGACTGTGCGGAGTTTGGGTTCGGGGTGGAAGCTCAGACCGTTGTCGATAGCCCATAGAGTCGCTTCCTGCTCACCTGGCAGATACCCGTCTATCACGTGGCTTCCTTTACGGTCGGCGTTATTGGCCATAACATCGAACACAGCGATGTCGAAAAGGCGGTCGCGTAAAGCGTGGCCCACAACGACCTCGGCGCCGTCAGTGTTGTACCCCCTAAAAACCGGTGCAACGTTATCAGGCACGTGGTCACTGGGCCACGCGTCGACAACCGGATCATCCCCTGCCGAATCTACAAACAGCTGAACCGATCCGGGGCCGTGAGGCAGATCCGAGCGCATGATGGTTTCGGGAACACAGCTGAGACCGCTCAGGTGGCTCAACCGGTAGGCGGCGACTTCGCGTCGGGCGAGCTCAGAAAAATCCTGCAAGAACGCCTCACCCTGGCTGGGTTTATAGACCGCTTTCAGTGCCGCTCCCGTGGGCGGGGTGAGCACGATGAGGTACGTGTCGTTACTCGCCTCGGGAATCAGACCCAGGATCGTGGCCGGCCACGTGGCGATATCTTGTTGGGCGCTCACTCAGCGAGCGACCCCGTTTGCGCGCGGACACACGTGGCCCTCGGGATCCAACGGAAGTGAACAGAACGGGCAGTCGGCACGGCCGGCGTTCACAACGAGTTCGGCGTGCCGGGCAAACTCACGAGCCTGGACAGCATCCAAGGTGACACGCAGAACGTCACGCTCGGTGTCTTCGTGAGGTTCCGCGCTAATCCCTGCTTCGCGGTCTGCTTCCGAGAGTTCGAAGCATTCGACCACCAGACGGTGAATACGCGTATCCCATCCCAGGCTCATAGTGCCAACCCGGAATTCCGCATCCACCGGCATTGTCAGTCCTGAATTATCCACGTAGTCCGGAAGCGCAGAAACCGGGATGTTACTTTCGCCCACGCTTTTGGAACGCACCGTGTCAAGAAGTTCGTTGATGCGCTCCCCGAGCATCTCCACCTGCTCTTTTTCAAGCAAGACCGAGGTGATGGTGGAGTCGGAAACCGCTTGGAGATAAAAAGTACGACCCCCGGGCATGCCGACTGTGCCGGGAATGAAACGGTCGGGAGAATCGTGCTCAAATACGTGGCCGGACATATTCCTAGCCTACCGTTTTCGCGTATAAGATGGAGTCATGAGCCTCGAACCGGAAGTTGCATTAGAAGAGTTCCTCTCAGCAGTCCGCGCACACTTCTCTGCCGCAGCGCACCGCACCTCTGACACCGACGCCCGCGTCGAGGCCACGTACATGGCGCTCGCCGACGCTTTTGAAGTGTACGAAGACGCCTTGTACAACGCATTCGACGAAGTCACTCCGCTTGAACTGTTCGACGACATCGAAGACGCAATCGCCGATGACGACAACGCGTATGACATGGACGACTTCGATGACGACCTCGACGATGATGACGACGACTACGACGAGGACGATGAGGATGACGACGAGGACGACCGCCGCTGACCTGTAGTCGCTCGGCGGTAGTCGCTTAGCTCGAAATCTGCGAAAGCGCGTCCCGAATTTCTGGTTCCAGAACTAGATCGGACTCCAGTAGCTCCGTTAACTGTCGAACCGTCCGTGGGGCCACGATCGAGCTGGACACGCCCAGTCCACGGTTCCACGCCAACGCAATATCGACGGGTCGCACGCCCAGCGCCTCGGCCGCTTTGCTCACCCCTTTGAGAATCGGCTCGTAATCCGGTCCCAGGTATGCGCCAACGTACTGTCGCAGATCGTGGGCTGCGCGGGAATCTGCAGGCGTTCCCGTTGCGTACCGGCCCGTGAGAACACCGCGCCCCAGGGCAGCCCCGGCGATAACGCCCATACCCATGTAATCGCACGCCGGCACAATGTCGTCTTCAGCCGAACGGTTCACCAACGAAAGTTCCGTAAACGCGCACACAACGTCCACCTCGGCGCGCATGAGCGCGACCTGCCATGCTGTGTGGTGAGCAACAGCAACATAGCCGATCTCACCTCGGGCTTGTAGGTCACGCAAGGTCAGCGCCGTTTCAGTCAGCGGCGTGTGCGGATCGAAGGCGTCTACGATCACCAGGTCCACGCAGTCACGGCCCAGAGTTTGGCGCAGCCGTGTAACCTGCTCCGTGATGACGGCGCGGGAGTTACTGATCTGCAGTTCGCCACCGATCGACTCGATCCCGACACGAGCAGCCACACGCAACGTGGAGGGAACTTTCATGGAACCGACAAGTGCGTGGGCGCTCGACGTACACGCAGACAGTTCAAGCAGCGTCCCACCAGCATCAACGTAGGCTGACATGAGCTCGAATGCCGTTTCCTGATCGACCCTGCTCCCCCACTCAAACGTCCCAAGAGTGAGGTCCGAAACAGTGAAACCAGACTGACCAACACGGTTGTGCAACATAAGTGTTGAGGTTACCGGAATTTTCGGAGTAGTGTAACGCCTGGTCGTGTAAGAAAAGGGGTGTTCATGGACTGGCTCGTCGCCATCATTATGGGAATCGTGCAGGGACTCACGGAGTTCCTACCCATCTCCTCGTCCGCGCACTTGCGTATTGTGGGCGAGTTCCTCATGCCGGGTCGCGAACCGGGCGCCTTCTTCACTGCGATCATCCAGATCGGTACTGAAACGGCTGTTCTGGTGTACTTCTGGAAAGACATCGTTCGGATTATTTCCAAGTGGTTCAAAGCCCTGGTTGGCAAGCACGACCGACGTGACCCCGACGTTCGCCTGGGCTGGCTCGTCATCATCGGGTCTATCCCAATTGGCGTGCTGGGCCTTCTGTTCCAGGACATGATCGAGACGACGTTCCGAAGCCTGTGGATCGTGGGCAGTATGCTCATCATCTTTGGTCTGCTGTTGGGCCTTGCCGACCGCGTGGGTCGCAAGGAGTACACGCTCGACAAAATGTCCTGGGGACAGGGTTTGCTCTACGGTGGCGCCCAAGCGTTGGCGCTCATTCCCGGCGTGTCGCGTTCGGGTGGAACGATCATGGCCGGGCGTTTCATGGGCTTTACGCGTGAAGCTGCCGCTCGCTATTCGTTCTTGCTTGCGATCCCAGCAGTGATGGCCTCCGGTCTGTACTCGCTGGCCAAGGCTGCCAACGAACCGCTCACCTTGGGATGGGGCCCCACGGCCGTTGCGACGATCGTGAGCTTTGGCGTGGGTTACGCGGTGATCGTTGGATTCCTCAAGTTCATTCAGACCAAGTCGTTCGCAGTGTTCGTGTGGTACCGCGTGGCCTTGGGTATCCTGATCTTCGTCCTGTTGGGCACAGGAGTTCTGAGCGCTTAAACGCGCGTGCTTTTAGCACTCGCCACCCAAAGTGGTGCCAGGTATTCTGCTTCCGCCCAGGCTCAGCGTCATCGCCTGTCCCTGTACATGAAGCACGCAAAACTGGGCAGGCTGCACCCCAAAGCGTTGAAAGTTACTCAGTCCCGCGCCGACCGCATGAGCGACCATCGCTTTTATGACATCGCCGTGGGACACGATGAGTCCAGTTTGTCCCGGCCCGAGGTCGTTGATGAGTGACGTGAGTCCGTCCACGGCCCGGTTAAAGACGTGGGTCATCGCTTCACCGCCGGGGAACTCGAATGTGTGGGGTGACTGCTGGACCCGCTCCCAGTGTGCGCGTGTGCGCAGATCATCGAGAGCTAGACCGGACCATTCGCCGTAGTCGACTTCGTCGAACCGGCTGTCTGCTTCAAGAGTGACGTCACTGCTCTGGGCGCTTGTGCGGTTTGAAGCAACAATACGTGCAGTGTCCACGCACCGGTCGATCGTAGAGTGCCGGATCACATCGATGCGCGGGAGTTCTTGAGCTACCTTGGCCACCTGCTCACGACCTCGGTCAGTGAGCTCAACACCCGCAAGGCGACCAGCAAGAACGCGTTGCACGTTCGCTGTGCTTTCACCGTGGCGCAACAGTATGATCGTCACCATGGCTTAAGACTACGGAGGTTACACAGTGAGGGGCAACAGTTGGTTGGCCGTGAGCGGCGCGTTCATGGTCGGTGCAACGATCGCTGTGCAGGGCTTAGTCAACGGTGCTTTGGCCTCGAAAGTGGGAATCGGCGTTTTGGCCGCTACGGCGTCGTTCTCGATCGGTTTAGTTCTGATCTCGATCATCACGGCGTGTAGTCGTTCTGCCCGCCGAGGTGTCGTCACCGTTGTGGGTTACCTGTTCTCGGGTTTGGTTCCCTTTTGGTTGTTCTTGGGTGGTGTCGCAGGTGGCACCGTGGTCATCTCGCAAGCAGTCTCGGTCCCTGTCATTGGGGTGACGATTTTTACGACTTCCATTACTGCGGGTCAGTTGGTGGGTGGTCTGCTGGTCGATGCCACCCGAATTCCTCCTGGCGGGAAGAAGAAGATTACCGTCCAGCGAGTCGCGGGCGTGCTCATTGTCATGGCCGGAGTCGCTGCCTCTGCGACCGGTTCAGCGTCTTTGGGGTTCGCGTGGTGGTGGCCCCTCTTTCCCTTTGGAGTGGGCACCTTGGTTGCGCTTCAGCAGGCGGTCAACGGGCGTATCCGAGTCATTAGTGGATCCACCCTGGCGGCGACGTTTATTAACTTCGCGGTGGGTACGTCGTACTTGGGTCTGTTTTCAATCGCGCTAGTGTCGATTGGTTATTCGTGGACTGCTCTGCCGCGGACGCACGAAATGTGGATGCTCACCGGCGGGATCCTGGGTGTCTTTGTGATCGGGATGTCGGCGTTTGTGGTCCAGGGTTTAGGTGTGCTCACCATGACCATCATTACCCTTCTTGGGAATATGACGGCATCGGTGGTCATCGATATTGCGACGGGACACGCCCAAACTGCCTTAAGCCCGCTTACCCTGCTGTCGCTGGGTTTGGTGACTACCGGCAGTCTGGTCGTGTCTACTGCACGGACTAAGCCGAAACCATAAACCTCACAAGAGTACGTGCGCCGAAGTCCAAGGCTTCCAGGGGAACACGCTCGTCGACACCGTGGAACATGGCTGGGAAGTCCAAATCGCCTGTCAGTTTGAGCGGCGCAAAGCCATAGCCCGTAATGCCAAGTTCGGACAATGCCTTGTTGTCGGTTCCACCAGACAGCGTGTACGGCAAGACCGTGGCGCCAGGATCTTCGGCTTCAACCGCCTCTTTCATCCGATCGACCAAGTCACCCTCAAACGGTGTTTCAAGCGACACACCCGAAATGACTTGCTCGACCACAACATCGGGTCCAGCCAGTTCCTTCAAGGTCAAAAGTGCGTCTTCGTTGCGCCCGGGCAAAGGACGGCAGTCGATGAGTGCCGATGCCTGACCAGGAATCACATTGTGCTTGTACCCAGCGTCAAGCGCAGTAGGGTTTGCTGTGGTCTTGAAGGTCGCCCCAACGAACTTCAAAGCTGAGCCCAGCTCTGCAAGAAGCTTGTCGCGGTTAGCTTCCGTGTTCTCAATGCCTGTCAGTTCGGATACACCAGCAAGAAGTTCACGGGTTGCGGCAGGGGGTTCGGTAGGCCACTCGTGCTCACCGATACGGGCCACTGCGGCCGCCAACTTCACCACCGGGTTGTCGTTGTTAATCTGCGAACCGTGCCCCGCATTACCGTGGGCTGTCAGGCGGACCCACTCCATTCCCTTCTCGGCAGTTTGTACTAAGTACGCACGCTGCCCGCGAATATCAACCGAGTATCCACCCACCTCGGAGATGGCTTCAGAGGCACCTTCAAACACCTCGGGGTGGTTCTTCACAACCCAGTGCGAACCGTAAGTGGAACCAGCTTCTTCATCAGCGAAGAACGCGATGATCAGATCGCGGTCCGGCTGAACGTTGTTACGCACCAGAGCGCGAACACCGGCAACGATCATGGCGTCCATATCCTTCATGTCAACCGCACCGCGACCCCACACGCACCCGTCTTTAATGACCGCTTCGAACGGGTCGACGCTCCATTCGGACGCGTCAGCCGGAACAACGTCTGTGTGGCCGTGGACAACCAACGCCGGGCGGTCCGGGTTCTTCCCCGGGATCCTCGCAAACAGGTTGGCCCGCCCAGGAGCGGACTCGAAAATCTGGGACTCGACGCCCACCTCGGCGAGCTTTTCGGCAATATAGTCCGCGGCAATGCGTTCAGGGTTCGCCTTTCCTTCGCCCCAGTTCTGGGTGTCAAAACGGATCAGGTCCTGGCACAGCTGCACGACCTCTGACGCCGCCTCATCGCACACTTTGTCTAACGCGCTCATAAAAACTCCTTTCACCAAATCAGTGTAGGAGCGTAACGCCAACCACGTTGATGTGTTCGTGGTTTGAACAAACTTCATGTTCTCTTCACCCCAGTTCACCTGTCACCAGCGATGACACAAGGACACAAAGGCTAAGCTGAAAGAACGCGTATTTTGCCAAAGGAGAATCCGAGTGAAGATTATCGTTTTCGGTGGAGACGGCTTCTGTGGCTGGCCCACTGTTTTGCACCTGTCTCAGCGTGGCCACGACGTCATGATTGTGGACAATCTGTCTCGTCGCAGAATTGACGATGAACTCGGAGCACAGTCCCTCACCCCTATTGCTTCGATTGAGGAACGCATCGACGCGTGGGAAGAAACCTCTGGCAACAAGCTTCAGTTCCGCAACTTCAACATGGCAACCCAGCCGGATCAGCTGCTGGAGACGCTGGTTGAGTTTGCGCCGGACACGGTCATTCACTTTGCACAACAGCGGTCCGCTCCTTATTCCATGAAGCGACCTGAAAACAAGCGTTACACGGTGGACAACAACGTGAACGCCACCAACAATTTGCTCACCGCGATTGTCGAATCGGGTCTGGACATCCACCTGGTACACCTGGGAACCATGGGCGTGTACGGTTACGGAACCGCCGGCATGAAGATCCCGGAAGGTTACCTCGATGTGGAGGTACCCAACGAAGAGACCGGTGAGAACGTTCACCAGCAGATCCTCTACCCCACGAACCCTGGCTCCATCTACCACATGACCAAGGTTCTGGATCAGCACTTGTTCGCGTACTACGCCAAGAACGACGCACTGCGTATCACCGACCTCCACCAGGGAATTGTGTGGGGCACCAATACGGAAGAAACGCGTAGCGACGAACGTCTCATCAACCGGTTCGACTACGACGGAGACTACGGAACCGTCCTCAACCGGTTCCTCATGCAAGCGGCCGTCGGCTACCCGCTCACGGTCCACGGAACCGGGGGCCAGACGCGCGCATTCATCCACATCCAAGACACCGTGCGTTGCATTGAAATCGCAGTCAACAACCCACCGGCATCTGGCGATCGCGTCAAAATCTTCAACCAGATGACCGAAACGCACCGCGTGCGCGACCTCGCCAAGCTCATTTGCTCGATTACCGACGCCCGCATGGAGCTGGTGAACAACCCGCGCCACGAGTCCGCCGAGAACGACTTGCACGTCAAGAACGACACGTTCTTAGACCTCGGCTTGGAGCCCACCACGTTGTCAGAAGGCCTTCTGCTGGAGGTTGAAGAAACCGCCAAACGTTACGCAGACCGCGCTGATATGTCGAAGATTCCAGCCCGGTCGCTGTGGACCAACAATCAGTCCGCCGGAGTGCCCACCGACGCTCCTGTAGTCGGCTAACTGTCACGGGTCATGCGGATCGCAATATTCACCGAGGTTTTTCTTCCAAAAATCGACGGTGTAGTCACGCGGTTGCTGGGCACTTTGGACCAGCTTCGCGACATGGGGCACGAGGCGGTCGTGTTCGCTCCGGGACACCCGCCTGCACGTTATGCGGGGTTCCGGGTAGAACCCGTCCGGTCGATTTCGTTTAAGCCGTGGTATCCCGAGCTCAAACTCGGGTTGCCCACGGAGCGGATCGCAACCACTATGGAACGGTTCGAACCGCACGTGGTTCACGCGGTGAATCCGGTGTGGCTGGCCGCATGGGGAACCATGGCGGCCACACGACGCAATCTGCCACTGCTCGCGTCGTTCCACACTGATGTTCCAGAGTACGCCACCCGCTTGGGGCTCGAATGGATCACCGACACGTCTACGCGCTGGGTGCGGTACATGCACAACCGTGCCGAGGTGAACCTATGTACGTCCGGCCCCATGGTGAAGCGCGCACAAGAGGCGGGCATTCGCAACGTTGGGTTGTGGCCGCGGGCGGTCGACACGCAGACGTACTCGCCTGAGAATTATTCGCACAGCATGCGTGAGCGGCTCACGGGTGGCAACCCTGACGACCCGCTGGTGTTGTATGTGGGAAGACTGTCCAAGGAAAAGGACCTCGACGTGTGCCGAGGCATGCTGGAACACCTGCCGGCGAACACGCGACTAGCTATGGTGGGGTCAGGGCCGCACAAGGCGCAGTTGGAGGCGATGTTCGCAGGGACGAACACGGTTTTCACTGGCTACATGTCGGGCCAGGATCTGGCGGCGGCGTACGCGAGTGCGGATGCGTTTGTGTTCCCGTCGACAACCGAGACGTTGGGGCTCGTGGCACTTGAGTCGTTGGCGTCCGGTGTGCCAGTGGTGGGGGCACGTGCCGGGGGGATTCCGTACGCAGTTGCTGACGAGCGTACGGGCTTTCTGTTTGAGCCGGGGAATTCCGCCGAGGCGGCCCACAAGATTTCGTTGCTGTTGGACAACCGCTCACTGCGGGAGAAGATGGCGCGTGCTGGTCGCGAGCAGGCTCAGGAGTGGGGTTGGCGAACTGCAACTGAGGCCTTAGTGGGCTTTTATGAATCCGCGATTGATTTGCACCGGTATGCGCCCAAGTCGCTGGTGGGCCGGTTGCGGTCGTAGGTTCATTCCGCGGCCAGGCGCATGGCTTCGCTCCACGTGCCGAACGTGTTACGCACTGTAGCTCCTGCAGGGCGCTCCCGCCCTTGGGCTCGCTCTGCTTTGACCCATTCTTCGTATGCCTTATACGAACGGTTGTCACTGGCTTTGCTGAAGTCGGTCATGGCCTTGCGGAAGTCGTCGTGACTAAACCTGCTACTTCCCCGAGCTCGCCCGGTTTTTGCGGTAGGAATCCCAACGGCGTGGAGTGCGTCGTTCCATGCGCCCCCGCCCAGGTGAGCGCGCACGGTCTGGCTGGTGGGTGGCCACAGGCGCACGCCTGCGTTTCCGCTTCGAGGCATGCAGGCGACGATCTGCGACCGCGCCTTGTCGTATGCCGCTGCGCTGAGAGTTTTTGCTCCTGGGCGGCCCACCACGATTTTCGCCGCGGTGGCGAGTTGCAGAATGGGTGTCGCGTCAAGCTCGTGTGCCTTTTGCTTTGTAAGCAGGTCGGTTATTTGTTGGTGGAGGTCCGCGTCGACGTCAGCGTCGGAAGCGGATTCGACGTCGTGCACCAGGGCATATATGTAGAGAGTGGCTACTTCAGTGAGCTGGTGCTCGGGATGTGACATGCGTCCTCCGTGTTCACGGTGCGTTTTTCGGGTCTGATCATCTCATATCGAACGGTTGTGGCCTTGCGCTTTGACCTGCAACGGCATCGAGAATGACATTAAGATAGAGCGACTGAGTGATACCAGTCACATAGTCTATGCGATGACTGTTGTCCGTGTTCCGTGGAATGACGAAGTGAGGATCAAACAGGTTCTCGACCTCGGTGCACAGAACCTCGTGGTTCCAATGGTGTCGAACCCAGGGTGTACGCAATGTGGAGGAAATCATTGCGACCGAAGGGGTCGACGCTCTGTTTGTTGGTCCGGCAGACTTGGCTGCTCACATGGGGCACGTGGGTGATTCTTCCCACGCCGAGGTCGTCGCAGCTGTCGATCATGTGGTGAGTATCGCTGTTGCGGCAGGTGGCCCGAATCCGCGCACGAGACTCACGTTCATAAGCTCAGTTACGCGATTAGCCCACCTTGGACAGCCAGCGAACTGGTGCGCCCTCGCCTGCGTGGCGGAATGGTTCCAGTTCGTTGTCCCAGTCCTGACCCAGGAGCGCGTCCATACGTTCCGCGAAGAGGTCGGGGCGTCCTGAAGCAATTTCCATGACTGACCGGATGCGGTCTTCGGGGACGACGATGTTGCCGAACGCATCGGTGATTGCGTGGTAGATGCCGAGTTCGGGCGTGTGGCTCCAACGGCCACCGTCGTAACCTTCTGACGGTTCTTCGGTGACTTCGTAGCGAACGTTGTCCCAACCACGAAGCGCAGAGGCGATCTTGGCACCTGAACCGGCTGGGCCACGCCAGCAGATTTCGGCACGCAGAAGTCCTGGTGCCGCCGGTTGGTCGGACCAGTCAAACTTAGCTTGAGCGCCAAGAGCACCGCCTGCTGCCCATTCGATGTGTGGGCACAGTGCACGCGGTGCAGAGTGGACGAACAGTACGCCCTGAGTATTCATTGTTTCCTCCTTTGTGAATACGTCTTCCCCTACGATCCACAACGGAGGTCAGTTCATAGTTTACGGCACGACTCGCACGAACAAAAACAGGCTGAGCCGTAAGCTTTGCTAATCTTGTCTTTGCGCCCCTGTAGCTCAGCTGGTTAGAGCAGAGGACTCATAATCCTTTGGTCGTCGGTTCAAGTCCGACCGGGGGCACTTTTGATGCCTAAACGTTCCTGCGCGAAGCAAGCCGGCTCAGAACGGCGCGGGCACCGTCCACGCACGCAAAACGGTCGGTGGTGAAGTACGTTTCAAAGTCGGTTCGCCCTTCTGCCCCGGGCCGCGCAAGCCGGTGCGCAGTAATCATGGCGGACCAATCTGAGCTCACCACGACCACTCCGTATTCGTTGCGCAACGGATCCGATGAGTCTAACGGCCCTGTCATGATGTTCGGCAGGGTGGTCGCGACCGACTCCCCTGACACGGACGCCAGGACTCCCACCTCGGGAGCGATACTGCGGATGAGGTCACCAATCGTCGGATCCAGACACTCATCAGATGAGTGAACTACCACGACAACCGCGGACGGTCCCGCGTGTTTAGCTCGCTCAAGCAGAGACCGGATCTCTTCGAGCAGAAGGTCTTGGGAGGTAATCAGTGGGTCGCGCCCCAGTGACTGGCTGATGGAGTACGGGGTTCCCTGCACTTGCTTGTTGCGCGTGTAGTGGTCTGCCAGGTAGTCTTCGGCGGCCATTTCGAGAGGTTCGGGAGTTTCGGTTCCCGGTCCGAAGAATGGTCCGCTGATGAGGCGGACTCCCATTTGCTCGGCAAGGTCCACGTCGCGTTCGTCGCGGACGCCGCGTGCAAAGATCACGCCCGAGGTGCGTTCGATGTGGGATTGAAGGAGCCACGTGAGTTTGGAGAGGTATGCGCGGTCTTCGATGCGCAAGACATCCGGGTGAAGGCCCACAATCGACGGGTTGATGAGCGGGATGAAGGAAAGCGACTCCAGGTCCAGACCCACGTTGCGAATTCCAATCCCCCACCCCATCTGACGGGCCGAGCGGATTGAGCGCAACACGGCAGCCGGATTGTCGCGCACACTTGTGTGATCGAGTTTCAGGATCATGGAGCGCGCTTGCGAGTCGGGGCGTTCTTCTAGCGTGACGAGGGATTCTGGTTCGGCTGAGAAGAAGAGGCGCGTGTTTTGTGTAATGCCCGCGTTTTCAGCATCACGCAACGCGATGCCACGGATTGATGAGTCGTAGTCACCTGTGTGATCAGACTGCTGGATCGATTCACGTAAGCGATCGCTGTCACAATCGTCGATATCGCGACGGAACGGAGTGACCACATAGCCTGCAGGAGACCCCGTGACGTTGTCGTGGACGGGTTCAAATTTGGTGCCAATGAGCCCGTGCCGGATCACATGTTCGAGGTCGTCAGAATCCACCGAACGTCTCCTCACAGTATTGCTTAAGTGTGTAGGACTTGCGCAGGTTGTGGCGCAGGGCTCCCAAAGAATCTTTCCATAGGAACCGTTCTTATTCTTCCACAGCTTAGTTGCTAACGCGCGCGACGTCCCTTGACCATGTCATAAACGCCCACACACCCGGCCAATGCAACAATGACCGAAATGATGGAAAAGGACAGCGCAAAGGTTCCATCCCACCCAAGCGCTTGTTCAAACCCAAAGAAGACGCCGGTGATACTGGCAATGCCAACTGCGGTTCCCAAACGTTGACCCGCCTGGATGACACCTCCCGCTGAACCCGCGTACGCCACGGGCACGTCGTTTAAGGAAAGTGTTTGATTGGGGCTAATCACGACGCCTTGAGCGCCACCGACAAGTGTCAGCGGAATCATCATCCACCACACGCTCACATCAAACGACCGGTTGAGCAGTGCGACGCTAGCCGTGCCAATCAGTCCCACAAGCACCACCACGATACCCATGACGACCAGTTTGCGACCGTACGTAAAAACCCGTGAGCCCGACCAGCGAGAGGTAAAAATTGACAACACGGCGGCAGGGAGTCCGATCATGCCTGCTTCAAAGGCAGTGAAGTCGTGCCCCTGCTGAAGGAATACTGCAACGATCACCCATACGCTCGTCACTCCAGTGAACTGTAGCGTGATGAGTAAGGTTCCGTTCGCGAAACTCGGAGTACGGAAAAGCGCCAAATCTACCATGGGTTGGCGACCTCGTTTGGTGTAGTGGCGTTCCCACAAGGCCCAGGCAGCAAACATCATGAGTCCCACTGGCAAGAGCAGATACACCAGCCCGCTTTCGTGCTGAAGGAATGGCAACATGACAAGCAGAATTGCCAGGGTAAAGATCATTGTTCCCACGGGGTCGATGTCAGGTACGCCGGACTTGAGCGCCCGCCACGCACCTTGTGGGAACCATAGGAATGCCAAGATGATCGCGAACACCACGATGGGTACGTTGACTAAGAACGAGGATCGCCAGCCCCACTCAGGGCCCAACAATGCGATCAAAACACCGCCCAGAACCGGGCCAATGGCAACCGAAACACCTACTGTTGCACCAAACAAACCGAAAGCAACGCCACGTTGCTTACCGGTGAAAAACTGTTGGATCAGCCCCACTGTTTGGGGGTTCAGAAGGCCGGAGCCCAGCCCCATGCCCACACGCGCGAGATTCAATATCAACGTATTTGGGGCGAGCCCTGCGACCAACGAACCCGCACCAAACAGGACCAGACCGGCGATAAATAAACGACCTCGGCCGTAAACGTCCCCTGCGCGACCGGCCGGCACCAGAACGACACCGAACGACAGCGTGTACCCCGCAAGCACCCACTGGAGACCAGAGTTGGAGGCACCAATCGTCGACTGCACGGACGGCAGAACCACGTTGACGATCGAAACGCTGAGCAACGCCGAAAGCAACGGGACGAGCGCGACTCCTAGGAGTCTGCGCTGCTCAAGTGTCATCTCACCTGAGCTCATGACTTCTGTGCGATGACGGCCCGGTATATGTCTTCGAATGTGCTCACGGTGTGGCTGATGTCGTGTTGGCGGGCAATCGTCTGGGAGACTTCGCTCATGCGGCCGAGGTCGTCCTCCTCTGCCGTAGCGAGGCGGGTAAACGCGGTTGCGAGTTCGTCTACGTTGCGAGGTTCGAAGAGGTAGCCGTTCTCGCCGTGACGGACCAGGTGAGGAAGGGCAACGGCGTCGGCGAGGACAACGGGCTTGCCGGATGCCAACGCTTCAAGTGTGGCGATCGACTGCAGTTCCGCGGTGGACGGCATGCAGAAGAAGGTGGCGTCTTTGTACGCCTGCACAAGTTGTTCTTGGCTGACTTTGCCGGGAATGTTGACGCGGTCCGCAATGCCGAGGTCCTGCGCCTGTTGTTTCAGTGCCTGAAGTTGTTCGCCTGCCCCGATGATCGTGGCGTGGAGGTTCAGTTCTGGTGAGGTGCGTGCAACTGCTGCCAGCAGGTCCTCGATGTGTTTTTCACTTGAGAGGCGACCTACGAACAGGACTGAAGGTGGCTTGTCCCCCGCGGGTTCGTCGCTGGGCGAGAATTCCGACAGGTCGATTCCGCACGACACTGGGCGGACGTGGCGTGTGAAGCCGTTTTCGGTAAGGAGATCGGCGGCGAGCTGGGTGGGAACGGTGAGATAGTCCGCTTGTTCGAACTGGTTCTTCAGATCCCGCCAAGCCATGCGGGTTCCGACCGAACGGACCGGGCCAGGGGCAAGGATGTAGGGTTCCACGTTGTTGGGCATGAAGTGGTTAGTGGCCACCAGCGGGATGTTCCGGGCGGTTGCTTCAGCGATCGCATACCGGCCAATCACAAAGTGAGCTTGCGTGTGAATAACGTCCGGCTTAATCGTGTCAATCAGGTTCTTGACCGCAGGTTTGACCCACCACGGCATGCAGATCATCCATGTGGGGTGCCACGGCCAGTGCCAGGACCTGATGTAGTGAACCCACACATCGCCTGCGCGTTCACTGCGTTCGTACCCCGAAGGTGACGGACAAATGACGTGAACCGAGTGCCCTCTGCTCGCTAAACCGTGGGCGAGTCGCTCCGCAAAAACTGCTGCGCCATTCACTTCGGGCGCGTAGGTTTCGGCGGCCAAACAAATCGTCAAGGGCTCTGAAGCGGCGTGGTGCTCTTTCAGTGTTACTCCCAGTTCGGTCGTCATGGTCGGATTTCAATCTACCGCACTTGGGTCGAGGTTCGTCCAATGTACGTGTCAGACGTGTCGTTACGCACGTGTTCTTACGTGCTGGTTTGTGCTTTGAGTTCGGCTCTGCGCAGTACGTCTGGATGGTACTTGGACAGAATAAAGACTGCGCCGCATGCGCTCAAACCGATAAGGCTCATCACGATCACAACCCACACGGGAGCGTCTGTTGCTTCTCCCAGGATCACGGCACCAAGAAACACAGCGACGATAGGGTCGATCACGGTTAGTCCTGCGATGACGAGTTCTGGCGGACCGGACGCATAGGCGGACTGAACAAAAATGGATCCGGCTAGTCCGGCCAACACGATGGCGGCGACGTTCAGCCACGTGATGCCACCAAGTCCGTAGGTCAGAAACTGCACGGAAACCACGTGGGTGTTGGTGGCAACGCACGCGAACAAGATTCCGCCTGCAATGACGTATACCAACTGTGGTGGGGCTTTTATGATCAGCTTCACTAACGTGAAAACGGCGATAGATACGCCGGTGGCCCACACAAGGGGCAGCGTCTCGGCACCCTGCTGAACTTGAGGTTTCGCCACCATGGCCGACATAAACACGAAAAGCCCCACACCCACGGTGCACCACGCGACAGAGGCGATGATGCGTTTTGTGAGTTTGAGGTTTCGAGTTCGTTGGGCGATGAGGACTGAAATGACGAGTGAGATCGCACCTACTGGCTGTACAACCATCACGGCTGCAAGAGCCAGGGACAGCGTGCCGCAGATAACCCCGACAACGGTGATCGACATTCCCAGTACCCACGTGCGGTTTGAGAACATCCCTAGGAAAGACTTCACACCGAACTTGGTGCCGGTGGCATGGGACTCATTGACACCTCGGTGTTGGAATACCGCCCCGAACGCCAAAGCCACGGCCGATACGACGGCGAGGCATAGTGCGATAGGAGTAGTATTCACAACGATTATCTTAAAGGGGAGATTCTGAACGTTTGGTGACTGCCACGGGGGCGTGGGCCACTATTTGATGCCCATCACGCCACATAGGGGCACGGACCAGTCCAGTTGCTGGGCCTTTTCAAACAGTGGGAGGGCTTTTTCGCGTACGTGGGCGGGGATTTCGACGGCTTTGCGTGCGTCCATGTCCACGTGAAGTAGCACGGTTTCGAAAATCATTGCGAGCTGGTCGCGTTCGCGGTCCAGGACGAGCACTACGAGGTGGACACCTTTTGAACCGAGCTTCACCGGGTACACGTGTCCCGTGAGGCGTTCACCGAGTGTCATTTCCGCCAGGTAGCGCAGGTGATGTTCGACTGTGAATAGCGAGAGGCGGTGTTCGTCACGGTATGTGCTGTCGAAACCGGCTTCCTCCATGAGGGTCAGGGAGGCCAGTGACGCCACGTCGATGTAGTGGCGAATGTTCATGTGTTCGTTGTGGTCGATCCACTCTGGTGGCACGCGTAGGTCTGCGTGAGCGGGAAGTTCCATGACTTGGTCGAAAGTGGGGAGCGTCATTACTTTTCCTTTCGAGGTCCGAGGTTCTTGAACGAGAATAACCTACGGGCGGATTCCACGGATATACGCGTCGATGAGCCATTCGTGGAGATCTGGGATTTGTTGCTCTACAAACGCTGGAAGAGGACGGGTGGCGGCAGCGACTCCGACGATGAGTCGCATGGCGTCAATGTCACCGATCAGGCCCGCTTCACGGGCTCGGACGAGGATGGGGTCGAAACGCGCAAGGCGGTCTGCGCGGGCGGACGACACTCTTTCCGAGGTCGCGAATTCTGGATCCTCTTCAGCCACTGCAACGAGCTGGGCGCTCAAATGCGTCTGGGCGAGCTCGATGATGAAAGTGCGCCAGGCCGCCTCCGGGCCAGCGTCCCACTGCTCTAAAGCGCGGTCCATGGCGGCGAGTCCCTCGGAGCTCATCTGCATAACCAGGGCGAGGAAGAGATCGCCACGTGTAGGGAAGTGCCGATAAAGTGTCGCAATTCCAACACCGGCCTCCGCTGCAATGGCCCGCAACGAAACACCCGCGCCTTGTTCTGCGATCAAGGTGCGGGCAACGCTTAGTAGTGCCTCTCGGTTCTGTTGAGCATCTGACCTCATGTGACCTCCCGTGTTTGCACCCCATGTTTGCACCAGTATAACCGGAGCGCTATGCTTCTTTTATATCCGGAGCGCCGTGTTCTGTTTAGTGAGGAGTTGTCATGTCAGAAACCGCACAAAAGACAAAAGAGACATCGGAGACGAGGAAGCGTCGCCAACTTGGTCCGGTCGCCATCACCGGGCTTGTAAGTGTCATCATCGCCCTTATGTTGCTGGCCTTCCTTACGCCAGCTATTCACTCAGGCGCGCACGACATTCCTTTGGCCGTGTCAGCACCGGAACCTGCCAAGGCCGCATTGACGCAAAAGATCGAGGCATCTGGCGCATTCAAGGTTGTTGACGCTTCTGGCCCAGAGGACGCCGTAGAGAAGGTGAAGAACCGCGAGACGGTTGGCGCAATCTCTGCCACCCCGACTGGGACTGAGGTCACCATCGCCAGCGGCGCTGGAGCACCATATGTGGCGGCGCTGAAAGGCGTTGCGTCACAGATGAAAGCCGGCGGGCAGGAAGTCACTGTCAACGATGTTGCGCCTATGACGGAGCAAGATCCGCAGGGCATGGGCTTGGCTTCAGCGCTGTTGCCACTGATCTTCGGAGGTATGGCTTCGTCGGTGTTGCTCGCTACGCAGCTGAAGTCCGCAAGCAAGAGGACTCTAGGCGCTGTTGGCGTGGCAGTGCTAGGTGGACTCGTCGCCGCCGCGATTTTGCAGCCGTGGTTTAACGCCGTAGCTGGTAGCTTCTGGTTGCTTTGGGCTGGGCTGTCGCTTGGAATTCTTGCGATCTCGAGCACCGTGCTGGGCTTGTTTTCGGTCATGGGATTCGGAGGAGTTGGCATTGGTGCTGTTCTCATGCTGTTTGTCTCCAATCCGCTGTCAGGCTTTACTGCTGGCCCCCACTGGCTCCCTGCTGGTTGGGGTGCGTTGGGGCAGTGGATGCCAGTCGGCGCGGCCGGCACTTTCCTTCGTTCGGCTGCCTATTTCGACGGTCGCGGCTTAGGTGCCTCTCCTTGGGTGCTCGTAGCCTGGATTGTCGCTGGCTTGTTCCTGATCGCGATCGGAGCTCGCCGACGGAAGGACTGAGCTAGAACGGCTCTGGTTAGAACGACCTCGATTAAAGGGTGACAGCCAGCACTGCCGCTCGACTAAGCCACCACCGGCCGGGTTTGCCAGATCAGCTTCAATCAGAAAGGTGGTGGCGAATCAGAATGGTGGTGGTTCTTTGCTGGGTTCCCATGGTCGGGCGTCGCCGTTAAACACCTCCCCTGCGTTTGCGTACTCGTCAGCGACCGCGCGGTCATACCCGCTCACCGCCCCGTCAGTTCGCCCGTCAGCCTGGCCGACAGTTCTTCCGTCATCTGACCCGGCAGTTTGCCCACCAGTGCCCCTGTCCGTTTGTACGGGTGTTCTCCGGCTGGGCGCCTGGCTATGAGCGCTTGTTTGTTCTGTTGCTAGGTAGTTGTTGATGGTGTGGCTGATGTCTTGGTCACCGGTATCGAAGTACTCGATTAACCGCTCATAGTGAAGTTGGTTGATCCTCGATTCTGGTGGGTAGACCAGCATGGCACCAATCCTGGGCAGCACCCACGCCAGGGAACCGTCATCCATCTTGTCGACGCGGAGTCGTTTCTGGGTTTTCTCTTGATGATGCCGTTTACACAACGGGTGCAAATTCTCCATCACAGTCAACCCACCATTCTCGGGGTCCTGATGGTTGAACGGTTCGATATGGTCCTTCTCACACACCCTGGCAGGGACCGCGCACCACGGGACACTGCAATCAGGGTGCCTAGCTTCGACCATGCGTTTCAAAGCTGCTGGTATGTAGTACTTCGTCGGCGTAGACTCCAGGACTACCCCGGTTTGCGGGTCGGTGAACATCCGGTACACCCACTTCGCCTGAGCAATCACCTCATCAGCAGTCTTAGCATCTAACGGCACCCGACCATTCATCATCACCGGAACCCGCACATCTGGGTCCACATTGACCGGTAGCCCAAAATCAAGCTCACTGCCCGCAGCACTATCAGCACCTGGCGAGCCTCCGGCACCCGGTGGCACATCAGTCCCTAGTGGCGCACTACTCCCCTGGTTCTGGGATGTTTGTTCTTTGGTTTCGTGTCTTCCAGAATCTTGTTGTTCGGGTCTGTGTTCACCTGGCCCGGGGTCTTTTCCGGATCTTTGTCTTTTCGGTCTGCGTTTCTCGAATCGGTGCTTTTCGTTTTCGTATTCTCTTGGTCTGTGTTCTTCGTTTCCGTCGGGACTTCGCTCTTGTCCAATGTTTGGTGGTGGGTTGTTCATGAGGAAGTGCAGTACCGGGACTGTGAGAGTAATGCTGGCTTGGGATTTCAACCATTCTTCTTTTTCAGGCATCGACACGCACAACTCAAGCTCACAAACCTGCTCAGCCTGCTTAGCTTCACACCTGTCAGCCCACACAGAACCGTCCGCATCGCCCGGACCGGGCCCATCAGCACCAGGCCCGTCAGTTGCGGAACCGCCGTTTGCATCAGCACCGTTAGCGTCAGCAGCGGGAATCCCCGCCTCGAAAGCACTGTTTGTACCCTTGGCAGTAGCGTTCCCGCCCTGAGCTTGTGTGCCGTTTTGGAGGATCACTTCAGCCCCATCCGTACTCGGGCTATCTGGCCCGGTGTAGGTGACTCTGATCGGTGCTTGTTTACCTGTCCGGGTCACTCGGACACGCAGCGTGGTTGAGGGTTTAGCCCCTGTGATCAAGTCCAGGGTGAGTTGGTCCATGAGCCGGTCATCATCAACCTCAACCCGACCTAGATCACCAACCCGCACTTCAGAAACTTCACCGTTGTCTTCGGTGACGAAAAGGGCTTGTTGTTCATCCGTCAACGTGGCAGTGAAAGGTTCTACGTGGTTCGCCATGATTGCCCTGGCAGTCCCGCGTACACGCTGATAAAACGCTTCCATCTCCAACACCGGTCCAGTCAGACTCAACGTGGCTGTACCGTCATCATTGACCCAGTACGACACTGACCGGTTACGTTTCGCGTTCTCCGCCCGGGTTTCTGGGGTCGTGAGCATGGCAAGCACTTCAGTGACATGCCGTTTAAAGGTTTTCCATGACACGTCCACCCGTTTACTGGTGAGCATGTCATCAAACACGGGGATACACACCCCAGCACGACCAACCCTGCCAGCGGTATACAACACCCGGTCGAACCCGATCACACCCTGCCTGGCTAGTGACCAGAGTTTGGGCATGAGCACCACAGCTGTCATGATTTTCCGCACCTGGGTCACCACCTGGGCACGCGTACAATCCAAAACCTTCGCTAGCACCCCTTCTGTTGGGGTGGGTAACTCGTCTGGTACGCGTTCGACACTGGCAACCGTGCACACTTCACCAGAAGGCAGGGCCACACACGCCACCACATCATCCACGCCAACAGAAGTCTGAACACCAGAGCTTTGTCCTGCTTTCCCGTTAGTGACCAGCGGTCCTACACCAGGGTTGGAGGTGAACACCGCGTGCATGCCATCGGTGAAATCATCCACAGGCGTTACGTGGGCGCTGATCAAAGAAGCGACTGCTTCGGCTTGTTTCACCCGGGCTTCGTCCATGAGGCGCGTGGTCGTTTTGACTGTTTCGAAGAGTTCAACAGCCGGCCCGTCATACATGTCATTGCGTACATGGTGATCTGTTGTGGTCATATGGTTTCACCTCCTTGTGTGTTTCTATTCTATTTGTGTTCGAATGTAAGAGTCAAGGGTTTTGTTCGTTTTGTTTCGATTTATTTTCGAACGAGCGTTCAGTGAGTGATACCAAAAGGCTTCAGCTGGAGAAGCCAAAAGCGCTCAGACATCGGCACGACGAACGCTCAGCTGAGAAAACGACAAGCGCTCAATTGAGGAGACGACGAACGCTGAGCTACGGGCGCGAAAAGCGATCAGTGAACCGCATTCAGCTGTGGACACCGCAGACGACGCTCGCCAGCGAAAGTGATAGTGACGATAGACCAGCGCTACAAGACATTTGCCAGCGCGCGTAGGACACTCGACTCTTACAGCCGATCGCGCTTCACCAGCAACACCCTCATGTAAGCCAAAGGATGTGCACAGTCGCGAGCCGAGTTTAATGCTCAAAAAGTGTGTACAACAGGAGCCTTACGCCCAGCGCCCCGTAGGGCAACAGGCAGTTATACATGCTCCACGAATACACCGCACAAACCGGGCATTACGGCGCAAAGCGAGCGAAACTGCGCAATATAATGCGCCGTATCGCTCGCTTCGCGCCGTATGGACTGAAACATAAAGAGCCAAGTCACCAGTAGACCCCGCCACAACCCCAGAGCAACAGGCCCGCTACTACCCCAACCAGAGAAAGCTAGCCACCTTGTCAGGCCAGGACCACCTCGGCACGCTAGCTGGTCGCACCTCGGCTGAGACTTTCTACCGCAACGCCAAAGGGCGCCTCCTTAACGGAAGACGCCCTCACTCAGTACGGCCCTACACAGTACGGCACACCCAGGCAACTCAGCTCGAACGGCGATCAGACACACTCGCCGTCGACTCACCCACTCCGCACACCCACAAACTACTTGTCGTACAGGGCAGCGTACTCCCGGGCAAAGTTCTTCATCACAACGGGACGACGCACCTTCAACGACGCCGAAAGCTCGTCCTTTGTCTGCTCGAGATCCCGCGGCAACACCACGTACTTCCTAATCGACTGCGCACGGTTAACGTTCTCGTTCGCGTACTTCACAGCAACGTCGAGCGCTTCGCGCACCTTGGGGTGGCGACCGGCCTCTTCAATGCTCATCGCAGGCAATCCGTGGGTTTTCAACCACCCGGGAAGCATTTCACCGTCGAGCGTGATCATGGCTCCCACGAACCGCTCCCGGTCCCCCACAACTACCACTTCAGAAATGAGCGTGTGCCTGCGGAGTGAGTCCTCGAGAACAGCTGGCTGCACGTTCTCACCGCCTGCGGTCACGAGCAGTTCCTTCACCCGCCCCGTCACCGTGAGGTAACCTTCGTCATCGAGCTTCCCGAGGTCGCCCGTCTTGTACCAGCCGTCGTCAAAGGCCTCCTCGGTCGCCTCCGGGTTATCCAGGTAGCCACGGAAAACGTGGGGCCCCTTGATCTGGATCTCACCCGATTCCACTACTCGCAAAGAAGCACCAGGAAACGCTGTCCCCACCGTGCCAACCTTCAAGTGCCCGGGAAGGTTCACAGACGTGGGAGCTGCGGTCTCGGTCGCCCCGTACCCTTCCAAAATGTGAATGCCGAGCCCACGATAGAAGTGCCCCAACCACTGCCCCAGCGGCGCGCCACCGCAAATCGCGTACTCAACATCGCCACCCAGGGCCTTGCGCAGTTTCGAAAACACCACCGCGTCCGCCACTGCATGCTGGGCTTTCAGACCCAGCCCGGGGCCACCTCGGTCTTGGGCCACCGAGTACGCATGCGCGACACGAGACGCCCAATCGAAAATCATCTTCTGCAGCTTGCCTGCGTTGCGCGCCTTGTTAAACACGGTCTCAAAAACGCGGGGGACGGCCAGGAGCCATGTTGGTTTGAAATCGCCGAGGTCGTCCACGACAGTCTTCATCGACGGCGTGTACCCCACAACGCACCGGCTGTACAGGCACACGAACTCGATGAACCGACCAAACACGTGCGACAGCGGCAAGAACATGAGGATGCGGCTATCCTGACCGGCCAGAACTGTCCCGCCCAGTGCCGGGTTTTCCACACCGTTGACGGCGTGGTGCATGAAGTTTGCGTGGCTCAGTAGCGCGCCTTTGGGGTTTCCCGTGGTTCCCGAGGTGTACACGATGGTCGCGATGTCATCGGGCTGGAGTGCGTGGATGCGGGTATCGACCTCGTCCTGCGGGGTCTCATTTGCAGCACCCTGGAGACGTTTCACGTCTCCCCTGTCGATCACGTGGAGGTCCAACGACAGTTTCTCTACGACAGGGGCGGTGACATTCGCATACTCTTCCGACTCCACGATCAGCGCGGTCAGATCCGAGTTTTCTGCGATCCATTCCACTTGCCTGGTGGAGCTCGTCTGATAGATGGGCACCACAACCCCGCCGGCGCACATGATCGCCAAGTCGCACACGACCCAGTCATAACTGGTGTTGCCCATAAGACCTACACGGTCGCCAGGCTTCAGCCCGTGGGCGATCAATCCCCGCGCCGTGGTGAATACGTCACGGGCGTAGTCACGCACGGTGATCTGCTCAAACATGCCCGATGCACCGCGGCGCTCACAGTAGACGTCGTTCGGGTAGTCCCGTAGACGTTCGACAAGGACCGCCGGAATGCTCGCCGGGTAGGACAGATTTTCTTCGACAGGCGTCGACGCTTCGCGTACTGACACGTAGACCTTCAGGGGTTGGAGAGACTTTACAACCGTTCAGTTTACGTTTGATAGCGCGTTTATACGAACCGCGTGGCGCATCAATTTTGAGTTCGTTTAAAAAGCTGTTACTGTTAATTCTCGTGCTCAGCACGATATTCCTCCGTAGCTCAGTTGGCAGAGCATTCGACTGTTAATCGAAGGGTCGCTGGTTCGAGCCCAGCCGGGGGAGCATAAATAAAGCGGGACGCGCAGTGCGTGTCCCGCTTTTTCGTCCTTTCGCCTACCCGCTACGCACCCTCACTTCAGCACGTACCTCAGGAAAATTTCACTCCCCTGGCGAAGCACCGAGGTGAGGGTCATCCTGGTCGGATGTTCAGCCTCGGAGTGCGCAGTGCGGGGCGCCTCACCGGCAACAATCCACGGCGCCACCGTCACACACAGATCGTTCACCACACCAGCGCCAACGAACTCGCCAAACACCCGCGGACCACCTTCACCGTGAACGTGAGTCAACCCCCGGGCCTTCAACTCCTCAACCACCCTGACCGGAGACACGGAACGCTCACCAGCCACAACGACCTCGGCGACATCTGCCAACCGCTCCCGCTTCCCAGCCGGGGCAGCCTCACTCGTCACCACCACGGGCCGCACAGGCGCTTCAACAAACATCGCATCCTCAGGATCCACACTGAGCCTGTTAGACACGACAACCAACGTGGGGTGGGCCGCAAGCCCATGACGCACCCGCCACTCCTGGTCCGCCGCCGACATCCGCATAGCCCCGTACCCTTCAGCTTTCAACGTGCCGGACCCCACCATGACACAATGCGCAGGCAAACGTTGTAGCCGCAACAGCCGCTGATCGTGCTCATCACCCAATCCGCCGGAAAGCCCATCAACCGTGGCCGCGCCATCAATGGAGCTAATGAAATTCATCCGCACCCACGGCCCAGACGGAAACCCATATATCTCCAGCAGCTCGTCGTCGGTCAGCTGGTCCAATTCGCGAATTTCCACGCCACTCCCCTAACCAAGCAATCCCCTAGCCCCTAAACGTTATGCGTGGGATGCGTGTTGTGGATCAGTTCAAACGGTTCACGCAAGCCCAAGATCGCCTCGGTCATATGCACCGCATCCACCGTCGCATCAATGTCATGCATGCGCACAATCCGCGCACCGGACATCACACACGCCGTCATCGCAGCAAGCGAACCGGCCAGCCTCTGCCCCTGCTCCCGATTCGTACACTCGCCAATGAAGTCCTTATTCGACACCGCCACCATCACCGGGAACCCCAGGTCCACAATCTCACCCAACCGGCGAGTCAACTCCAACGAGTGCAGCGTGTTCTTATCCAGGTCGTGCCCGGGATCCACAATGATCCGGTCACTCGCCACCCCGGCCTTCCGCAAACGCTCAACGCGCTCCCGCACAAACGCCACCACCTCGGCCACCACATCCTCGTAGTACGCCGCTGGCTTCTCTTCACGTGGCTTCCCAGCCGAGTGACACACAATCGCATACGCACCAGCCTGCGCAATGACGTCGATCATGTCGGCGTCTACAAAACCTGACGTGTCATTGATGACCTGCGCCCCTGCCTCAAGCGCTTCACTTGCTACCTGCGCCCGGTACGTATCCACGGAAATCACCGCCTCCGGCCGCTCCCGCAACAGCGCACGCACAAACGGCACCACCCGCTCGCACTCCTCCTCTGCGCTCACGTGCGGCCCGCGACCAAACGGCACTCCCCCAATGTCAATCCAGTGAGCACCCGCGTCCAACGCGCCTATCGCCGCCCGCACCGAGGCGTCCAAACCAAAAGTCGCACCCTTGTCGTAGAAGGAATCGGGAGTTCGATTCACGACCGCCATAATTGCGACTTTTTCATTCTTCCCCAGCCCGGTGGGCCCTATACTCCCTCGCATACACACATCGTACTTCCACGTCTTGCCACCACCAGGACCGACAGTTTTGTGTTTCGCGTCACTAGGACGTACACATATACATGTGCTTTTATCCGAACCTTCCACGCCTGTGATCCTCGATGTCGACACGGGACTCGACGACGCCTACGCGCTCATGTTCGCTGCCCGCTGCCCCGGCATCGACCTTCTGGGCGTGACGTGTGTGGCTGGCAACGTGGGTGTGGCTCAGGTTGTTCGCAACACCTTAGACGTTTTGGACATGAGTGGGGCGGCCGAGGTGCCCGTCGCCTCAGGCGCGACCGGCCCCCTGGTGGATGACCACCGTAGTGCAGATCATTATCACGGCGAAAACGGTGTGGGCGGAGTGCAGTTGCCCCGCTCGCCACGACAGCCCGTGGAGGAACCTGCCACCGAATTTCTTTACCGGTTGCTTTCCGAATCATCACGTCCAGTCACTCTTATAGCGTTAGCACCACTGACGAACATTGCGTTACTTTTGCGAGCATACCCAGAGGCGCACAAACACATCGAGCGGATCGTCTGGATGGGTGGGGCACGCCGGTACGGTAACGTCACTGCATCTGCCGAATTCAACGCGTGGAGCGACCCCGAAGCCGCACACGAAGTTCTTCACAACGGAATCCCCATCACGCTGTACCCCCTGGAACCCTTCTACACGGTTACGGTCAGCCACGAGCGGGTGGCCAGATACACCTCGGCGGAGGATGCGCGGATCCGCACCATTGGACAGATGCTGGCATACTCCCAAACCCGCAACGCAGGTGAAACCCGCATTCCGGACCCCACCGCATCCTGTCTGGGAGACGCAGGCGCCGTCATGAGTGTGGCCGCACCAGAACTGACAACAGTGTCACGCTTAGCCGTCGATATTGAACTCAACGGTTCACTCACGCGCGGACGCACCGTCATTGACGAACGAACATCTCAAACCGACACTCAAGAGGCAGGCGCAACCGTCAACACGCAGGTCATCACAGCAGTCGACTACACAGCAATGGAACAACTTTTTGTGAACACCGTCATCGCAGGAGAAGAGACATGCCAAAAGTCATCGTCGTAGGGTCAGTCAATGTCGACACGGTTCTCATGGTGAACCGGCACCCGCGAGTCGGCGAAACAATTTTTACGAACAAACTCGTTATTCAGCCGGGCGGAAAAGGCGCAAATCAAGCCGTCGCCGCCGCAAAAGCTGGCGCACAGACGTATCTGGTGGGCCTCACAGGTGACGACAACGACGGAAAAAGGTATCGCAAGCACCTAGTCAATTGCGATGTCGATGTCAGCCACTTAGGACAAGTCGAAGGTTACACGGGCTCGGCGTACATCGTGGTGGATTCACGTGGCGAAAACTCGATCGTGGTAGATCCTGGCGCAAATCAGCACATTGGTGAGGCTCAAGTTCAAGCAGTACGAGAGCTCGTGGAGCCCGGCGATGTTGTGACCACCATGAACGAAGTGCCAACCCCTGCGATCATTGGCGCAATGGGCGCGGCCAAGGAAAGGGGCGCAACCACCGTGTTTAACCCGTCCCCGTGGGAAGAGGACATGCGCAGACTAGTGGAGATGTGCGACGTTGTGGTTGCTAATGAGTTTGAGTCACAGCAGTTGGGTAGTGAAAACAGATCGATTGCGATGACTTTCGGGGCGCGTGGGGCACTGTGGGACGGCATTTTTGCACCCGCCCCAGCAGTTGATGCGTTCGACTCAACCGGCGCCGGCGACGTTTTCACCGGAACCCTGTGCGCAATGCTCGCCCAGGGCGCGTCAAAGGAAGACGCTCTCACGGTGGCCGTCCACAAGGCTTCGCACTCCGTGACGCATCAGGGCGCACAGATCTGGACAGTGTGAGCCACGTCAACACCGTTCATTGACCCACGTCACCGAGTGTGTCATTCATCACCATTGCACCAAAACCGCCCGTTGAAGTGGCAATCGTTCATTTTGTGCCCTTAAGGTTTGGCTCTGCATATATTGTCTTAACCTAAGGATTCTCATGGCTTCACCAGCCACCAGCACGGGAGAGCACTCTCAGACGAAAGACACTCGGTTTTTCGGCCACCCACTGCCGCTCGCCCAACTATTTGGGCTCGAAATGTGGGAGCGCTTTTCCTACTACGGAATGACTGGGCTCCTGGCCCTGTACCTCTACACCGCTGTCGACATGGGTGGTGTGGGCTTGGAAGAACCAACAGCCCTCGCCATCGTCGGTGCCTACGGTGGTGCCGTGTTCTTAGCAACGGTTCTGGGGGCGTGGGTTGCTGACCGTCTGATGGGAGCGGAACCAGTTCTCTTTTGGTCGGCAGTCATCATCATGTGCGGGCACCTCGCGCTTGCTTTCATCCCCGGGCTGGGCGGTGTCGCAGTTGGTCTAATTCTCGTTGCTTTGGGATCTGGTGGTCTTAAAGCTAACGCCTCGGCTCTTGTGGGAAGCCTTTATGACGAAAAGGACTCACGACGTGAAGCCGGTTTCTCGATCTTCTACATGGGTGTGAACCTGGGTGCCTTCTTGGGTCCACTTCTGACGGGTATTTTGCAGCAGCGGATTGGCTTCCACATTGCATTCGGCGCAGCCGCAGTTGGAATGGCGTTGGGCCTTGTTATCTACCTGACTGGTCGCCACAAAATGCCTACCGAGGCGCGCCACGTCCCTGAGCCTCTCCCGCGTAAGAAGATGTGGGTACTGCCCGCTTCGATCATTGGAACTGTTCTCGCTATTTTCGCCCTGTGGACGACCGGGCTGATGAACAAGGAGAACCTGGCTACCTGGACCGCTCTTGTATCCTTGGGTGCAGCGGTGATCTACTTCGCCGTCATGCTCGCTTCCAAGGGTGTTGATGGCACAGAGCGCAGCCGCGTGGTGTCGTTCATTCCTTATTTCATCGCATCCATTGCGTTCTGGTCGCTGTACCAACAGATCTTCAACGTCATGACCAGCTACTCGCAGAACCAGCTGGACCGCACCCTGTTCGGCTGGGAAATGCCCATCAACTGGATCCAGCTCATCCCACCGGTCTTCGTGATTGCTCTGGCACCAGTGTTCTCGGCACTGTGGCTCAAACTGGGTGATCGCCAACCTTCAGCGCCGGTTAAAGCTGGCCTGGCACTCATCATCATTGGTGGCGCCTTCCTCATGTTCCTGGTGTACGCAAACGCAGAGAAGAACAGCGTCCCGCTTCTGTGGGTCACTCTCATCTTCATGTTGTTCGTGATTGCCGAGCTCATGATTTCGCCTATCGGATTGAGCCTTTCAACCCGATTGGCACCCAAGGCTTACACGTCCCAGATGATTGCTGTGTTCTTCTTAGCTTCAGGTGTTGGTACTGCCCTGTCTGGAGTCTTCTCCGAGTACTACGACGCTTCTAACCAGGTTCCTTATTGGTCCGCACTTGGTGCAGGCTCAATCGTTGTGGGTGTAGTGGTCTTGGCAGTTGCTAAACCAGTCGTGAAACTCATGAAGGGTGTCCGGTAAACACCTACATTGAGCTGACATGACGTTCGAATCAACTCGGCTTGAACGCTACTTAGACGGCAAAGCCCACGCTTGGCTACACAAATACCGTCACGCTTCAGGACTCACACGATGGGTCGTGGAGTTCACAGTGTTTGTTCTTAAGCAAGCGTGGGCTTGCGTCTTTGGCGCAAGCTTCCTCGTTGTCCTCATTGCGTTTAGACTGTGGTGGCCAGAAAGCGCGATCCTAAGCCGTAACGACGGACTCGTAGTCGCTGCAGTGATCATCCAGATCCTCATGATCAGTCTGAAGCTCGAGACCGGCAAAGAGCTATGGGTCATTATGCTCTTCCACATCGTTGGTACCGGTATGGAAGTGTTCAAAACCGCCGTGGGTTCGTGGAGCTACGGAGACCACGGCGTGATTCGTATAGGGCACGTGCCCCTCTACTCAGGGTTCATGTACGCAGCTATCGGTTCTTACATGGTGCGCGTGTATAAGCTGTTCGACCTGCGGTTTAACCGGTATCCTCCACGCTGGCTCACCGCGGTGATCGCGTTGGCAATCTACGCCAACTTCTTCACCCACCACTACATGTTTGATTTCCGCTGGATACTCACAGCCGCAGTGATCGTCACCTTCGCCCCGTGCGTCATGCTGTTTAAGAATCATCGCAGCCGGCCATATAGACGGTTACCTCTCCTCGTCCCGTTCGTGGGCACCGCTTTTTTCATCTGGTTAGCCGAAAACATTGCCACCTGGGCCGGTGCGTGGATCTACCCAGCTCAACAAGACGGCTGGGAGCTTGTTTCGATCCAGAAACTCATTGCGTGGTTCCTACTCATGATCATTTCTGTGGTGTTAGTAACGTTCGTCTACCCGCCACGCCCCCACCGGCAAGCCTGAACCCCAAGAACGATAGAATTACGCATAACGAAATACACGTGGGTTGGGTGAAGAACGGGGCGTGACAATGAGCAACAACTTCAATCCGCAGAAAGTCGCACACTTCAAGTCAAAGTTTGCAAAACCGAGCAGCAATGCGCAGCCAACACCCCAGGCTCCGCCTGCACCCGCAGCCCCAGCGCAACCGCAGGTGATCCCACCCCAGCCAGCGACTGCCCAGCCCGCGACCGCCTCGGCGGACGGCTCCAAAACGTCCCGCATCCTCATGGGCGTAAGCGCGCTCATCCTGGTCGCAGCACTTGCTGTGGGCGGCACCTACCTGTTTATGCGCAATGACGACGGCACCGTTTCCTCGCAAGGAACCGCGACAGAAGACCAGCCAGCTACCGGCGACGAAGACCAACCTGCAGCGGGCCCAGACCAGGCGAGCCTTGCTGACGACGAAACTGTAGACACAGCGCCAGACGGCGCGGATGACTCGGGCACCTCGGACGACTCGGACTACGCTGGCACCTCGGGCACCTCAAGCGAGGAAAACCTCGATCAGAAGGTTGAAGACGACAAGGTTGTTGTCGAACAGAACCTCATTGGCAAGTGGGTCCCGCAGATCGCGTCAAAGAAGGTAGGCATGGAAGCCGACGGCAAGGTGTGGGACGCAGACGCGATCTATGAAGAGCATCAGGAGCTCGCCAACGAGTACGGTACCTCACAGGTTCTGTTGCTGAAGTCGGAAGACTACGCCTCCTATCGCCAGCCGGGCTACTACGTCACGGTCATCGACTCGTCCTACGACAACCCCGACGACGCGCTCCAGTGGTGCACGTTCCACTCGTTAGACGCCGACCACTGTTACGCCAAACAGATCAACACCACCGGCGGACCGGACGGCACAACGCGCCTACAAAAGTAGGCGCCGGCTTAGGGTGCCGTCCCGGACCCCCGCCGAGGTGGTTCCTAATTTTCCGTGTCCACTCGCGGGACGAACTGATGTGGTTGGGTGGGCACGCTTTCGCCCCGGACGAATGCGCGGTAGGCGGGGTCGTGGGCTTCAAGCACGCGTAGGACGTTCTTGTAGCCGAGCCCTTCGAGTTCCTGGCTTGTCCACCCGCGAGTTTCGAGTTCTGCAAACAAGTCTTGGTACGTACCAACGTGGCCGAGGTCGCTGATTGTTGTGTCTATGCCGTCGAAGTCCGCTCCGATTCCCACGGAGTCGACGCCGGCAAGTTCGCGCACGTGGTCCACGTGGTCGGCGACCTGTTTGAGTGTCACCGCAGGTGCGGGTGTTGACTGGTCGCCTTCTTCCCATTCGTAAAGGTCCTGCGAAATGAACTTGGGAACGAACGGAACCATGACAGTTCCACCGGCGTCACCAATGCGCGTCAACACGTCGTCGGGTACGTTGCGCGGGTGTTCACACAGCGCACGCGCTCCCGAGTGCGTGACCAGAACAGGCATGTCTACCAAATCAAGGGTTTGGCGCATCACGCTGGGTGCGACGTGCGCAAGGTCAGGAATCATCCCGATCCGCTCCATCTCTTTCACAACTTCACACCCAAAGTCGGTGAGCCCGTCATGACGCGCCTCGTCGGTTGCGGAGTCGGCCCATTCGATGGTCTTTGACCATGTGAGAGTCATGTACCGAGCGCCTAAACGCGCATACTGGCGCAACACTGCCAGGGACCCGTCGATCTGGGCACCACCTTCGACACCAATGAGTGAGGCGATCACACCGGCTTTCATCGACGCGCGCACGTCATCTGCAGTCAGCGCCAGCTGGAAATGTTCAGGGTACGAAGCGATAAGCCGGTGAACAAAGTCAATCTGCTCAAGCGTGGCAGTAACCTGCTGCGCACCTTCCAACACAGGGTCGATCCATACCGACCAGAACTGCCCTGCTACCCCACCGGCGCGCAGACGCGGAATATCAGTGTGGAGAACCGGAACTTCGCCGTCCAATCCTTCTGTGCGGTACTGGCGTTCTACACGGCTCTTCCAAGCCAGGTCGTTGTGTCCGTCGATTACGGGGTACATGAATCGCTCCTTTCGTGGCTTCTATCATGTCAGATGAGAGAACACCCGTGACGAAGGCGGCTACGGCGCGCACACCTCAGTTTGTTCGTGCCATACACGCAAAGGAGATTGGTTGTGGACACTGTTCGTTGGAGCATCGACATCAGGGATATCGACGGTCCGGTGTTGCATGAAGAAGGAGCGGATCTTCTGTGCGAAACCGCCAGCATCGGCAAGATCTTCCTTCTCGTAGAGGTCGCACGCCGAATCCTGGACAATGAATTGGACCCTGCGTCCCCCATCGACATTCCGCAGGACCACTTAGTTGAAGAATCTGGGATCCTGTACCGGTTCGTCAACCAGAACATCGCGGTTGCTGACGCGGCTTTGCTCGTGGGTGCGTTCTCAGACAATTTAGCTACCAACGCCCTCATTCACATGTGCGGCTTGAATACTGTGCGTTCCGTTTCCAGCGAACTTGGCTATGAGCACACGGCACTCTTGGATTTCATTCGCGACGAGGAGCGCACTCCTGACCTCCCCTGGGCATCTTCAGCCGGTACAGCCCGGGAGCTTTCGCACGTCATGGAACAGCTGCACCGTGGAGCTGTCGTGTCTCCCGAGGTGAGCGCTCAGGTGTTGTCGTGGCTTGCCTCCGATGCGGACACGTCTATGTTCGCTGACGCGTTCTATCTTGACCCGCTGGCTCACATTCATGAAGACGGGGTGTTGTTGCGGCATAAGACAGGAACCACCGAGGTCGTCCGGGCTGATGTGGGAATCGTCACCGGCCCAAAAGCCACAGTGTCATATGCGGTACTGGCGAATTGGAATGGAATGGATGATCAGCGCGAACCAGTCATGCAGAGAATGCGTGCGCTGGGAGCTCAAGTGCGCGCGTACATTTCGAGCGGTACTACGCATGTAGGCTAAATCCATGAAACCTGTTGTAATCGAGACTGAACGCCTGATCTTGCGCCCGTTGCAACCCGGTGACGCGCAGGCAATTTGCGACATTTGTCAGGACCCACTGATCCAAAAGTGGACCATGGTTCCCTCCCCGTACGTGCTCAACGATGCGCAGACGTTTGTTTCTTTGACCACTCAGTGGTGGGAATCCGACCAGCCCACCTGGATCATGCTTCTCAAAGACGCACACACGGAAAGTGCCACACAAGCGGACGCTGCTACCACCTCGGCGAAGGTTGCCGGCTTGATTTCCTACAACAACCCACTCATCGCCGGAGACCGCGGCGAAGTTGGATACTGGGCAAACCCCGACCACCGTGGCAAGGACTACACCAGCGAAGCACTCAACGCGATCATCGACTGGGGCTTCGAGCTGGGGCTGGGCGCCATCGGTTGGCGCTGCGAAGTCCACGACGGTGTGCCCAACTACGCGAGCGCTCGCGTGGCGCAAAAGTGCGGCTTTGTCTACGACGGCACGATCCGCTTAGAACACACCAACAAAGGCAAGCTCTACGACTCGCGAATCGCAACGCTCACACCACAAGACCCGCGGACCGACACCGGCCCGTGGCCAGACTAAAGCCCACAGACTCTGTCGTTAAGACGCTTTCGACTCCGCAACGATCGACAGCACTTTTTGGTACCCGGTTGGAAGGTTCACACCAGCTACACCGGACGCCTCGGTCATGGGAACCACGTGGATCTGCTGGTTTTTCACCGCAGGAATCTGAGCAACGGCCGGGTTGTTGAGCAGCGAGTCGAACGGGGCCCGTCCCTTGCCCATGAAGTCTTCGAGCAAGATGACGTCCGGTTGAGCTTTAACCAGCTTTTCTGCGTCGATCGGTGACGTGTTCTCAATCCCCAGAGTTTCGGTTGCGTCCTTGGCACCAGCACGGATCGCAAGTCCGGGAAGCATCTGATCCGAGTCCATCACCATAATCTTGTCGCCACGCGCCATGAGAGCAAGCGTGGACGGTTTGTGCTCACCATCCCCACGCTTGTCGTCGATCTCCTTGATCTTTTTCAAAAGCGCATCTGATTCGGATGTTGCCTTGTCTTTTTCGTGGAGAGCTTCGCCGACCCGTTTGAGTGTTACCGCGTACTTCTCTGGGGTGCTGAAGTCGTCTGTGCGCAACTGCAACACCGGCACGTTCGCCTTTTCCAACTGCTGAGCAGCCGATTTTTCGCCCCCGTGACGCGCGGTGGTGAGCACCAGGTCAGGCTTGAACGCCAAAATCTGTTCAGCGTCCGGGTTCACGCCCGGTGGCAAAGTGTTTTCAACCTTCCTAGCTTCCAGCGGCACCATGCCCATCTGCGGGTTCTTCGAACTTGCGCTCACAGCCGCCATGTTGTCAGCACCGGTGAGCAGGAGAGCCATATCAGATACTTCAGAGCTGGTTGCCACAACGCGAGTGGGCTTCTTTTCCGGAACTACGAACTCGCTCGCCCCTGAGTCACCGTTGCCCTCAGCGTTGCCGGCGCCTTCCGACTGACCGTTCGAACATCCCGTCAACGCCAGAACGCCAATCATTCCCACCGCACACGTTCGGACAGCGGACCGGACAACCTTCTTCAGCATCATCTCTCCTTCTAGGCCCCCAACGGGCCAGCTCAAGGATAGTCGCCGCACATGCGTATGCACCTATTCGCATGTGCGCATATACCCGCGCAAGCGTCAGTCCAAGGGTGTGACGGTGAGCGTATCCGTGACCTCGGAGCGACGCACGTCCACCTTGACCCCGTACGCGCTTTCCAAGAAAGCGGGGGTGAGAACGACCTCGGGCGGGCCCTGTGCCACCACCTGCGAACCCGCCGAGGTGGGAGCCAGCAACACGAGTTCGTCGCAGTACCGTGCAGCTTGAGTAATGTCATGGAGGACCGCGATCACGGTCCGGTCACCGCGCGCCCACGGGCGCAGTAACCGCAGCACCCGCTGTTCGTGGCTGAGGTCCAGGGCCGAGGTGGGTTCGTCGAGAACCAGGGTGGGGGCTTCCTGCGCGATCGCGCGAGCCAGTGAGGTGAGTTGGCGTTCTCCTCCACTGGTTTGGTGAACCGGCCGGTCAGCCCAACCCGTGGCTCCCACCTGCTCTAATGCCGCGTCAATGACTTCGACGTCATGCGCAGATTTCACGGAGAATCGCCCTTGACGCACATACCGGCCCATCGCAACGAGCTCACGGCCGGTGAAGTCGTCGGGAGGTGGTGCATCTTGGGCGACGAACGCGATTCGCTGAGCACGTTCCCGGGCACTCAAGTCGGCAACTTCAGCGCCGTCAACGCGCACCGAACCCGTGTACGCGCGAACACCAAGGATCGCGTGAAGAAGCGTGGACTTACCCGCCCCATTGGGCCCAATAATGCCGTGGACGTGGCCTGGCGCAAATGTCGCGGAGACTCCACTCAGCACCGTGCGTTTGCCGTATGAAACCGAAAGGTTTTCCAGCGTGACACCTGTTTTCATCGTGCTCGCACCGCCCGTTGTCATCGCCCCCTCCTCATGACCAGGTACAACAAGAACGGTGCGCCCACGAGTGCTGTCACGGTTCCTGTTTGGAGCACAACAGGGTTAAAAATCATCCGTGCGCACGTGTCGGCAACAACCAGGAACGTTCCTCCTAAAAAGAACGAGGCCGGGAGCAAGAACGTGTGGTCGGAACGGAACATCAAACGCACCAGGTGCGGGACCACCAACCCAACGAACGCAATAATTCCGGTGATCGCAACACCAGCGGCGGTGGTGAGAGCGGCCGCCGCTAAGACCAGCTGAGACACCCGGCGCACTTCGACCCCAGACGACTGAGCGGTGGTCTCCCCCAACGCAAACATGTTGAGTTCGCGCGCAAAGAACAGAACACCGGCGGCACCCACAAACAGCGGAAAGATAGCAACGCCCACATCGCCCATGGTGCGGCCCGTCAGATCACCGTTGAGCCAAAACATCGCCGAACGCGCGTCCTCCGCATTCGTCGCATTCGCAATCACGGCTGAAATCACCGCCCCCAAGAACGCATTCATCGACATGCCGACCAACAACAGCGTTGCGGGTGAACCACCTCGGCGGAACCCAATTGCTTGAACCACGAACGTGGCAACCAACGCGCCCACGAAAGCACCCAGGGGCAGAACCCAGGCGTTCGCAACGCCCGTCACAATGCACAGGACCGCCACAGTAGCCGCGCCACTGGACACCCCGGTGATACCCGGTTCTGCCAACGGATTACGAAACACCGCCTGCATCGCCGCACCGGCAACACTGAGCGAACCACCCACCAAAGCCGCCGTGAGAACACGAGGCAGGCGCACCTCGGTGACCAACAGATCAGCACCTTCTGGCCCCGCACCACCGGGCAGCAACCGACCCAAGGCGCCAAGCACCTCGGGAAGGCTCAACGTCACAGGCCCGACCGCGACAGCAACAAAACTCGTGGCAAGCAACACCGCGGCAAGCACACCGAGCCACACAAACCGGGTCGGCAATGTGGTGGGGCGCAACACGGACGCGCGAGCGCGCTGAGATTCATCAAATGTGGGCATGTCTCCTACAAGAATACGGATACGATAAATGTATGGCGGTAGACCCAGCGGTGTTGCGTGAATTTGCGTCCGAACTAGGAATACGAACTGAGTACTACGGCAGTGACGGTGCTTTCAAAAGCGTGCCGCACGAAACCTTGCAAGCGGTCGTTAAGTCGTTTGGGTATCCGGTTGAGTCGAACCAGGATGTTGACGCGGCCCGCGCCCAACGCACCCTCGCATACTGGCAACGGACCTTGCCGCCCGTCACCGTGACACGAGACGACCGGGAGGACACAATCCCGGTTCATGTCCCCCATGGGACGTCCGTGAACGTGGACGTGCTTTTTGAAGACGGCGGGGGTCAGGCGCTCACGCAGGTTGAGGACAATACGCCGCCTTTTGATACCGGCGCCGAGGTCGTTGGCCAGGCCCGTTTTTTACTTCCGGCAGGGCTGCCGTTGGGGTGGCACACGCTGGTGGCGCACACGGAGAAAGGTGAGGCACACGCGCAGGTGGTGGTGACACCGGCACGGTTGACCACCTCGGACGTGGTGAGCAGACGACGCGGCGTGGGGGTTCACGCGCAACTGTACTCCGTGCGGTCAGAGCGGTCCTGGGGGCTGGGCGATATCGCTGATCTTCGTGACCTGAGCGCGATTTTAGGCGCGCGCTACGGCGCTGACTTTGTGCAGATTAACCCGTTGCACGCCACTGCACCCGCTCCTCCGGTTGAAGCGTCGCCGTATTTGCCGTCATCGCGGCGTTTCTTCGCCGCCCTGTATGTGCGCGTGGAGGACATTCCGGAGTTTGCGCAGGCGCCTGAGCCTGTGCGACAGCGTGTACGCGAATTACACCAGCAATTTGCGTCAGTGAACCGGCTGAACACGTTACTTGATAGGAACCGCGTGTTGACGGCGAAGCTCGAAGCGCTGGAACTGTTGTTTGCGGTTCCGCGCACCCCGGCCCGAAAAGCACTGTTCGACGCGTATCGCAGGGCTGAAGGCGCTGGACTGGCTGAGTTTGCACGGTGGTGCGCCGAAGAGGCAGGGCGACGCCAGCCTGGGGACGCGGTGATGGCCGATCCTGAGTTCCACGCGTGGGTGCAGTGGATCATCGACGAGCAACTTATGCACGCTCAGTCAGCCGCGACGGCTGCGGGTATGCGGATTGGCATCATGCATGACCTCGCTGTTGGAGTCGAACAAAACGGTGCCGATGCGTGGATGCACAGGAACGTTTTAGCCGAGGGTGTGTCGGTGGGCGCTCCTGCTGATCAGTACAACGAGCTTGGGCAGGACTGGTCACAGTCCCCGTGGCACCCCGAACGCATGGTTCAGCACTGTTACCGACCGTGGCGTGACATGTTGCGTACGCTCATGCGCCATGCCGGTGGACTGCGGGTGGACCACATTCTGGGGCTGTTCCGTTTGTGGTGGATTCCACGTGGCAACACCGCGCTGAACGGCGCATATGTGACCTATGATCACGAGGCGCTGGTGGGGATTCTGGCACTGGAGGCGCAAAGGTCCGGCACCGTTGTGGTGGGCGAAGACCTAGGAACCTTTGAACCGTGGATCCAGGACTACTTGCAGGAGCGCGGGATCCTGGGCACGTCGGTACTGTGGTTCGAGCGGGACGGTGGGACACCTCGGGCCCCACAACACTACCGACGCGCGTGCCTGGCAACGGTCAACACGCACGACCTGGCGCCGGTGCGGGGATATGTGGACTGTTCGCATGTCAAGGTGCGTGAACAGTTGGGGTTGCTCACCCGGTCAGCGCACGAGGAGCTTGCGGACGAAAGGCAGGCGATTGATGCGGTTGTCGAGGCTGCCACTGAGGTTGGGTGTTGTGGCCCTGATGGCGCCGGCGACACGGATGATCTAGTTGTGGGGTTGCACAGGTATATTGCGCGGACGCCGGCGGTTCTGGTTGCGGCGGGGCTTGCCGACTGTGTGGGCGAACGGCGCATGCAGAACCAGCCGGGAACAAGCACCGAATACCCGAACTGGAAACTTCCACTGGCAGATTCGAAAGGTCGCGTGGTGTTGGTCGATGATCTAGCTGGGCAGCCTCTGCTTGGCCGAATTATGGATGCGCTTTCCGAATAATTTTTTATACGATGGGCGCGTGACTGACTCATATAGCGTAAACGCGGAATGGTACGCAGCGCTGATTGCGCCTTGGCAAGACGGGATGGACAGCGCGGTTCGGCAGCTTATAGGACCGGTCGACGGTGGTGCTGCTGTAGATATCGCCAGTGGCGTGGGCACGGGGTTGCCACTGTTGCATGAACTGGGTGCGGAGCGACTGTACGCGGTTGAACCGTCTGAAGCGATGCGGGTTGGGCTTATGACAACGGTGGCGCGCGATCCAGAGCTCATGGGTGTCACCACCATTGTTCCGCAAGCGTTTCCGCAGGCGAGCGAGTTGCTGCCGACGGAGTGGTCTGCGGGTGTGATGCTGAATGCGCTTGGGCATCTGGACGATGCTGACCGGGAAACGTTGTGGGCAACGGTTGAGCAGCGACTGGTTCCTGGCGGGCGGTTTGTTCTTTCGCTTCAGCCACCTGAAGCGGTGACGGAGGTTCCGTGGGCCGACTTTGGGTCTGTTCACATTGGCGATCACATACTGCAGACGCGAGGCAAGGCGGAACCGCTGAGTGGCACGCATGTGGAGTGGACCATGGAATGGACGCTCATGGACCAGGACCGTGCCGTAATTGACGCTCGCACAACCACGTACCCGTGGCGGGTGCTCAGTCACGACCAGGTGGTTGACGAAGCGTCCCGTCACGGGCTTGTGGAGGTTCACGGCGAGGCTATTCCCACGTTTGTTGCGTTGGAGAAGCCTGTCTAGACGGTAAGCAACTACTTCGTAAAGAAGTCGTTTGGACCGGTGATGTTTCCGTCCTTGTCGTACAGGTAGAAACCCTTGCCGTCAGCAATACCGCTGAAGCCAGCGTCGATCGCCTCTTGTAGCTTGGCGGCAAAACGCTGTTCGGTTTCGTCTTCAGAGTTACGTGAAATGTTTGCTGCAACGTTGAAGCCGACTACGTCGTACACCTCAAACGGGCCACGTCCAAAGTGGGTTCCGGCCTTCCATGCGTTGTCGATCGCTTCAGGTTCTCCAACCCCGTTGATGTAGAGGGCTGATCCGGCACGCAACCATGGGATCAGCAACGAGTTCAGGAAGTACCCTGGCGTTTCTTTTTCTACGCGAACTGGAACCATTCCTGTTTCTTCAGCAAATGCAACAGCCTTGTCCACGATCGCGGGATCCGTTTTGGGCGTACCCATGACTTCTGCGAGGTTCTGGGACCAGATACGGTTAGCGTAGTGAATTGCGACAAATCGTTCAGGCGCCCCAGTTGAGTCAGCAAAAAGCGAAGGCAAAAGCGACGAGGTGTTGGTGGCAAGCACTGTGCGTGCGTCTGCCAGTTTTCCTACCTTTTCCCATGTTTCGCGTTTCAGATCCAGGTTTTCTGGAACTGCTTCGATGACGATGTCAACGTCGCTCACGACTTCTGCAAGTTCAGTAGTGGTTGAAATTCGCGACAGCGCATCTTCGAACTTTGGTTCACTGAAGTCGCTGAGATCTTCCGAGTAGCCGCGACGCATCCAGTCCCAGCGAGCCGGCAGTTTGTCGAGTGATTCCTGGAACGGGTCAAAGATTGTGACATCTTTTCCGTGGTATGCCGCTTGCATAGCAATTTGGGATCCCAAAACTCCGCTTCCCAAGATTGCTACAGTTTTAAACTCCGTCATTGTGAGCCCCTCCTCATGAGTCGAATGCCTGCGGTTCGAATGCTACTCCTGTCAGGAGACTAGGCAGCGTCGTCGGGAAGCAAAATGTCTGTGAATTCTACTTGGACAAGCGGTCTTTACGACGTAGCTGACCTGCGAGGATGGGAGCAACCAGCGACGTGAGGACAACCAGGATCCAGAAGTCGCCATTGCGCACATCGAAGGTGGCGAGGAATTGCTCGATTGTTGCGCCTTCAAGGAACTTAGGCACGGCGTCGAAGACGTTGGTCAGAACGAACCATCCAATTCCCATAATGACGTAGTCCGCGGGTTTGCAGTCCCGAATCCTGGGGATAAAGATGAAGGCCATCCCTAAAATCACAATCGATAAGATAATCCCACTTACTGGGCGGGCCGCATCTCCGATCGCGCCGACCAGCACTTTTTCGCGAAAGCCACCGTTGAGAATGGCCAGCGGAATAATGCCCAACCAAACGGCAAACGCCTTCAGGAACTTCATGGCTAAATTATCTCAAATGTGCTGTTTAAGCTTTGACGCAGCACCTGGCTGAAACAACCTAGACGATGCTCAACACAAGAATGACGCTGGAAAGTATCAGCATCCCCAAACAGTTGAGCCAGAACGCGATGCCAGTTGCTTTTGCTCGAATGTGAGACGCCACTGCACACAGAAAATAAACGACGACCCCAACATTCGCGGCAAACGCTACGCCAGGTATCCAGATACCTGCAATTAGCCCCGCCGCAGCAAGCACCTTGACCACGAGCAGAACCCACCACCAATCTTCGGGGAGGCGCACACTTTCGAGACAGTCACGAATAAAACGGACCGGCCTGATTGACAGCACGACATCGGCAAGGAGAACAGTAGCCAGAAACGCTGGCAGCAGCCAGAAAGATGGAATCCACAAAATTAGTTTCCTCCCTTGTGATCGCAAATCGCGGCAAACACATGACGGAGCTGCACCAAGTAGCCATGTGCGGAGATTTCAGGAGTGGCTGACCAGATGAATAAGCTTCCGATATACGCTGCGTACAGCGCGTTGGCTCGGCTACGGCTTTCACCCGTTCTCGAGCATCCACAATCAGTCAAAAGCTGTTCGAACACTGAGGTCAACCGATTCGCGAGATCAGTGAAAACTACTGAAGAATGTCGCCCACTGACTATGATCGACGCATACGTCTGCGCAAGGTCACGGTGTTCTTCGAACAGCACAGCGAACGGTTCCACCACAGCAACCGCATCTGCATCACAGCAGGCTCCACCAGTAAAGACCTGTGCATCAACCGTCTCTTGACGTTCCGAAATGAGACCATCAAAAAGTTCCACAAGAAGGGCCTCTTTGTCTCCAAAAGACATAACTGTTCCGACACTCACACCTGCCTCATTCGCAATGTCACGAATGGTCGTCGCTTGGAATCCTCTGCTGTGGAGTAACCGGCTCGCGGCTTCCAGCACAGCGCGACGCGTCTCAAGGCGTGCAACAGTCCGACGACCAGCCACCTTCACCTCCCTGAACATGTTCACTGAACACGTTCATCATACATAAGAAGCATGACCGATCATGACGTGCGAAACGACGCAGTTCACAAAATGACTGTCAGAGAGTAACCACTCGAAGAAGCAACTGCAGCATGCTCGACTAGCCGTTTATCGAGGGCACGAAATCGACAGCTTGTCACGCCTGAACTCTACAATTCGTCAATGTTGAAATCGACAATTCGTCATTAACGGCTTCGTTGTACCGTCATGAAAAACCGCCTCCAACCACGCGCCACAGGGCAGCCACCTGAAGAGGTGGCTGCCCTGTGTCATGCGCGCCTTTGCTAGCGCCTGTTAGCGCACAGCTGAGCTAGTGCCGTCCACGGCGTCGTGTGCTTGTCAGCGCAACACTTCCTACACCAATTCCTGCCAGCGCAAACAGCAACAGAATTGACACTTCGGTTCCCGTGCGTGGAAGAGTGCTTCCTTCATCCCGTGCTTCTTCCGACGAATCTGCAGGCGATTTGTTGCCCGTGTCTTCGCCTTCACCAGCGTCGCTGTCTGGCGATGCTTGGTGGCTACCGGTTTCGTCTTTTTCAGTGCCTTCCGAACTGTCCGAATCCGGAGAGGAAGGTTCCTCAGGGTCAACCGGATTCTCTGACTCTTCACGGTCACCAGGCTTTCCAGGTTCCTCGCCATCCCCAGGCTTCTCCGGCTTCTCGCCTTCCCCCACCTCGGGAGTCTCCGCTTCCTCAGGGTCGCCAGGCTTCTCCGGTTTCTCGCTATCCCCAGGCTCCTCCGGCTTCTCGCCATCCCCTGGTTTCTCCGGTTCCTCGCTGTCCCCCGGCTTCTCTGGCTGTTCCTTTTCGGTTGCCGGCACGGTCACTTCCTGAGTCGCGGTTCGTCCATTCACCGTCACGCTCAGCTTTGCGGTACCAGGACGTAGCGCAGTGATTTGCCCACTGACGGGGTTGAACCGGATGACAGCGTTCTCGTCAGTGGCCTCTTCGGACTGCTCACTGCCGTCAACGATGTGAACACCTTCGCCACCCCACTGCGCGGTCACCGGCCACGCCACTGGAACAGTCCTTCCGTCCTGCACGAACGAAGCAGTGACCTGACTGCTCTCACCCAGCAAAACAGCGCGCGAGGTTTCTAGCGAGATCTCATCCACCCACGGACGAGTTTCTGCCGCCAACCAGTCCACACGGTCTTGCGGGGACGGATTCTTTCCGACCTTGCCCTTTGCCGGATCGATACCAAGCATCGTCCAACCGGTGAAGCCTCCTGTCTCCGGGGTTCCGGCCGGTCTCTTACCGGAGTTCCCGTTAATCAGATAGGTCACGCCCTCCACTGAAGACCCGTGGAACGCACCCACATGCGCGTTGATCACCGCTGCTGACTTGCCTGACTTGCGCTTGAAATCGGCCATGAGTTTCTCAAAAGCACGGGCTTCACGCTCATCTGCCATCTGACTGTTCTTCGTCGGCAGAGGATCGTTAGGCGGGTGGTGGAAGAATACCGTCACGCCAGTCAGCTTCGAATCACGCGCAACTTCGTCCAGTTGCTTCTCCAGCTTTGCTATCTGGTCGATTCCACCACTGCGCAGCGAACCGCCCGCCGTGTTGAGCGTGATCACTCGGGTCCCGTCAACGTCCTGCGAGGAGGTCGCAGATCCGATCTCCTGCTCAAACACCCCAATGTCACTGCCCATGATCTCGTGGTTTCCGGGAACGTAAATGTGCGGAATACTCTTATCCCACTCCTCGTCAATGATCTTCTTGGCAAGCGCAAAGTCTTCCTTGGATCCCTCGTCGACAAAGTCACCGTTGATGATCAGCAGATCGGGCTTTGCTTCACGGATTTCACGCAGTGTGCGACGAGCACCTGCCACCGCCTCGGACTCGGGTTGAGCCGCAATGAACTGAGCGTCGCTCATCACCGCGATCTTCTGCGGGCGACCCTCAACGTCACCGTGTGCGAGTAACGCCGGGTCGTGGATTGCGGGCTCCTTGTCACCCTCCGCCGTGGGCACAGTGGTTACCTGCAGGTTGGATACTGCGATGTCACCTGTGTACTGCGCTTCCGGCCGCGTTTCCATCATGCGAATGCGGTCGACCGTCAGCGGTTGCGCGAGGCCTTCGGGCACAGCGAACCTGACCGTCTGCCACCCTTCCTTCTCGAGGTGGTCGCCGTCAAGGTTCGTAACAGTGCCGTTCGGGTCGGTCACCTGCAGGCGTGGCCAGGTGCCGTTACCATCACTCTTGACGTCCAGGCTGAAACCGATCGCCGTACCGTCAACGGGCTCGATCTTCTTAGCTCCCAAGTAGAAGCCTCGGGTTGCACTCGACGTAGTGAAGTCGTACTTCATGCCAATCGCTGGCTTGCCGTCTTGACCGTCGGCCTTGGCGATCTCACCGGAGGCACGGTCATTAGCAGCTTCAAACGCCGCTAGGTCGGAGAAGTCCCACACGGCTGAGTCTTTTGTGCCGAAGGCAACCGGCACCGAGGTGGTGAGGTCTCCCACGGTGAAGGTGACTTTCCCTGTGGCGGTCTTTCCGGTGGCGCGCACCGTCCAGGTGCCCAGACCGTCGTCTTTGACTTCCACTCCGCCTGTGGTGCTCACCTTGACGTCCGAGGTTTCGATGCGAGCCTGCTGGCCGTCACCATCGAGCCCGTTGAGTGTGATCTTGGCTCGCGTGTCAGTGTTTGGCAGACTGAGTGACTTTTCGGAGGCACGTAGTGCAATTGCTTTGCCCAGCACTCGCAATTTGGCCTCATCACTCATGTTGCCGGCACTGTAGGTGACCTTCCCGGCTCCGCGTTCTTCACCAGTAATACGGGCGGTGTTCTTGTCAGTCGATTCAACCTTCAAAGGCGCGTCTGCGCTGAAAGTCCCATCGACCTCGGCCGGGGCGAGGTTGGAGGACAGTCCGGTGCCCTTAATGGTGCGGGTGAGTCCGGGGAACACTGCGTCTTCACCTTCGAGTCCCAGGCTCAGCTGAACGCCCGAGGTGTCATCCGACTTCGCGGAGGAGTAGAAGACGAGCGCGTTGGGGACTTCTCGCACTTCACCATCGGAAGGGGTGTTCCAGATCTTCTGTCCTTCATCGCCGGCAACGCGGGCGGACATGGCCGACGACCCGCCACCGTCAAGGTTGAGCGCGTTGTGCGCGCCCATGTTTCGCAAAAGTTCGCCAGCTTCGGGCAGCGTCATTCCGCGAGATTCATTCGAACGACCGTCGATCACCATGACGAACAGTCGCGTGCCGTCCTTGCTGATTCCCACGGCTGTGCGCGGGTGTGTGCTCGTTGCGAGGTCGTCCTGCATGTTGGGCACTTTGCCGTTGGTGAGGATTTGGTGCGATCCAGCGATCCCGAGGTCGACGTCCTCAGACGGCCCCACTTCGATCTCGACGTTGTCGCCTTTGGCCAGCTGGGCGATTGTTTCTGCCCCGGCTTCACGGCCGATGAGCACCTGCGTACCGTCGGCAACCCTGCGTTCGCCGAGGCTGTCGACGATGCCTGTGGTTTCCGTGACGGTGCCATCTTTGATGACAGCGGCGGCAATCTGTTCCACCTTTTCGTCTGGCGCGCCCACCGGGCGGTCCAGGGTGTAGTCTCCCCAGGCCGAGGTGTACACACCGATACCATCTGCCTCCAACCTCGGGGTGTTCATTCCGGCGAGGTCGTGCTTGTTGTTCCCGGGCAGTGTCGCTGTCCCGGTGGCTGAAAGCTCTTGGACCGCGGCGCGCCCTTGCGCGATGGTCAGTGACGGTTGGGGTTTCGAGTTCCCGGCGCGCAGGCCCTCGCTGCTGACCGAGGTGAAAATCGGTGCGTCCGAGTAGTTGATGTCGAAGAACGTGCCGTTGACCGCTGCGACGGCTTCTTTGCCGCGGGGGCCTTGGTGCATGACGTCATCCAGTGGGGCGCGCCCCGTGACAGTGCCCGTGTCGCGCAGGTCGGTGGAAAGGGTTGATTCGCCGAGGTCGGCGGTGAGAACGCTGCCTTCGTTCCAACCGGGTTCCTCGAGGCGGGAAAAGGTCGTCAGGTCCAAGCCGGGTGCGACCGGTTTGGTTTCGGAGGTGCGTAGCACGCCACCTTTTGACAGCTGCTCGTCGGTGATCTGGGCGGCAGCTGGGGTGGCCAGCCATTGGTCGAGGGCCGTCAGCCCCGGGGTGAGAAGCGCAAAAACTGTGAGTAACGCGAACAGGCGTGTGCGGAACGAGGCGCGCTGTCGGGGCGGTCTGTGAACGGCTGCGGGGTGCTCGGTAGATGCGGAGTGCATGCTGTCCTATCGGGGATAACGCTGACTATGGTCGCGGAAACCGTAACAACGCGACACTAAGCGCAGATAGCTGTGAAGTGAATCTCACGTGTACCGCGATAAATTGCCTCATACAGAGCCGATAAATTGCCTGATATAGTGCCGATAAGTTGACGGTTATCTCGTGGATAAATCGGCGGTTAGCCTGCTATTGTTCAGATTATGGCCATCGACTACCCAACTGACAACCCCTCCTACCTTCCGCGCTACATCGACCTGGAACTAGATGAGCTGGCGGGCGTCTCTGCCATCGCCATCGACGGACCAAAAGCAGTCGGCAAGTCCGAGACGGCCACAAGGCGAGCAAATCGCACATACTTCCTCGACCGCGACAGTGAAAGGGAACTCCTTCGAGCTGACATGGACGCTCTACTGGTCGCGGATGACACACTGTGCATCGATGAATGGCAACATTTGCCTCAAGTGTGGGATGCAGTGAGGCGGAACGTCGACAAACAGGTGGCCACTCGCTATCTTTTAACCGGAAGTGCCACACCCAAACAGGGCATAGATACACATTCCGGAGCCGGACGCGTGATCAGCCTACGCATGCGTCCACTCGCTCTATCTGAGCGTGCCGACACCTCCCCCACGGTCAGAATCTCAGAGCTCTTCACTGGAACCGCCGCGATCGCCGGCCACACAGACTATTCACTCACCGACTACGCTACAGCGCTCTGTGCTACTGGCCTGCCGGGTGTCTACCGACAGCCAGACCGGCCTCGCCGCCAACTCATTGACGCCTATGTCCAGCGTGTCATCGATCGCGACGTCGCCGATCAGGGGCTGATGGTTCGTAAGCCCGAGTCTTTGCGTGCTTGGTGGGCGGCGTACGCAGCCGCCTCCTCGACCACCACCTCGTATACCAAAATCCTGAACGCAGCTTCTCCAGGTGACTCTGCCAAAATCTCCAAAGATTCGGCTCTTGGCTACCGCGACATCCTCAGCAAACTGTGGTTGTTGGATCCAGTACCGGCCTGGTTCCCCAATCCTTCACCCTTCAAAAAACTCACTGCTGCTCCGAAGCACCAAATTTTTGACCCCGGCATTGCGGCGGCTCTGCTGAGTCTCACGCCGAACATGCTTACTTCCGGCGAGCCCGGTTCATGGGAGATGTTTGGCCAGCTCTTCGAATCGCTGGTCACGCTCACGGTCCGCGCGGCGGGTCAAGCCGCCGAGGCGAAGGTCTCACACCTGCGTACACAAGGCGGAGCTCAAGAGATCGACCTGATTCTCGAACGCTATGACGGAAAAGTCATTGCCTTCGAAGTGAAGCTGAAACCAACGCCTACGGACAAGGACGTACGCCACTTGCATTGGCTGGGTGAACATATCGGTCCGCGTTTGGCAGACAAGGTCGTGGTCACAACGGGTACAGATGCTTACCGGAGGCCAGACGGCGTGGCTGTAGTCCCACTCGCATTGTTGTGTTGAGCACATCGGTTTACAACACGTGGACTGGCATTCGTTCATGCACTCCAAAGAAAACGACTAGCCGGAATTCCCTGGCAATGCAGTGCGGATGCCAAAGAAAACTAGAACTGCTCCGCCCACAGTGTCAATCCGTCGTTTCCAGTCAGCCAGGTTGAACTTCTCGGAAATCTTGCTGAGGCCTGTAGACCAAAGCCCAAGCCAGACGGCCATCACACAGACGTGCACGGTAGCAAGAGTCAGCATTGACGACACTCCCATTAGCTGCGCCGGAACAAATTGCGGCGCCAGTGTTAGATACACGGTGGCGGCTTTCACATTGAGCACGTTTGCCAGATATGCCTGCCCCACCTCGTGGACGACGGGCTTCGAGGAACTGTGTGCATATTCAAGCGATGACGAAACGCTCCTCCGACGCCCACGCCATACAAGAAACACACCGAGACCCACCAAATAGATCGCGCCAACGAACCTAAGAACCTGGTACACCTCCGCTGAGCGCATCACAACCGCCGCAAGTCCGAGACCCGCAAGAAGCCCGTGAGTAATGATTCCTACGGCTGTCCCTACGATGACGGCCCAAGCACCACGCCTATCACCAACCAGGCCACGTGAACTCACCAAAGTGAAACTGGCACCGGGAGTAACGACAAGTGGAGTAACTGCAATACCGAAACCAATGAGCGCAGCAATTGAAAGCATTCAATCAGTATGCCACTGCGTCAAAAACATGGTGGCCTGAATCAGTAATCCGGCGACCTCCCTCCGCGCAGTACCTCAGGAGACCTCAATCAATTTTGTGGTCGCGAGTTGAACTGCAATTTATGACCATCAGGGGCATCGACAGTCGCATAGATTCCCCAAGGCTCGTGATTCACCTGTGACGTAGTGGCGCCACGAGCCCGTAGTTGCTTTACGGTCTCAGCTACATCATCGCAAGCGAAGGTGAGAAATGCGCCTTCTCCAGGTTGCCTACCGAACGCTGACGCTTGGGCGAGAACGATGGATGTCTCTGCACCCCGAGGCTTGATTTCGAGCCATCGCGACGATTCCACCATTGGAGCATCCATGATGACCTCGAATTCAAGTACGTCACGATAAAACTTCAGTGCCTCGTCTTGGTCGCTAACGTACACCACGGCCGACGCAATCCGCTTGATCATGTTACGAATACTAGCAACACAAGTTCTGCAAACGATCACGTGCAGTCCGTCAAGTTAGTGTTAAGAACACCGTCAGCTAGCAAACCTCATCCGAAGTCACTTATTGCGTGAGCCACGTCGTTTCATAACGACCATGGCAATAACGGCCGCAAGGGCTACTATTACACCCAAAATCACCAGCTCAACACCAGCTGAAGATTTTTGAAGCACCCAGCCTTCAATGCGTGCCTGGGTTCCTGCGCCGAGGAAACCAGAAAGTTCAGCCGTACCGCTCGTGAAGAACAAAAGCGCGGCCATCCCGATCATGAGCAGACCGCCCACCAAATTCATCCACGTGGTTGTCACCGGACCAAAAGATACAGCGCGAGGGCGGACAACCTTCTGCACCACGGGCAAACGCTTCCACAGCACCGAGAGCAACACCAGGGGAAAAGCCATACCGGCGGCAAAAAACACCAAGATCAGGCCGCCCCACAAAGCAGATGCGCTTGCCGCGGCGACAGTAAGCACGGCCCCCAAGATGGGCCCGGCGCATACACCCGCAAGCCCGTAGACCGCACCCAGCAGGTAGACCGAGGTGGCTGACCGCCCCGCGCTCTGAACACCGGAAGCCATGAAGGGAAGATTGACATTGAGGGCGGTGAGAACCCCCATAACGCAGATGATGACTGCAGCAACTGCGACCACAACCTCCCGGTTCCCGGCAACGAAGGCACCAACCGATCCTGCCAGAATTCCTAGAGGAACGAGTGTCGTTACCAGCCCCAGATAGAAGATGAAGGTCCGGCCCAAGAGTTCTTTTGGCGATGTGAAGGCATATGAGAAGAACGCAGGTAGGAGCATGGCAGAACAGGGGCTTAAAAGCGTAAGCACTCCCCCGGCGAATGCCCCCAGAAGCCCTAAGCTCATCTAGCGTCAGCCTTAGTCAGCTGTTCGTCTATAAACTTCGAGAAGTTTTCAACCGGCTGAGCACCCCGCATAGCGCTTTCGCCGTCAGACGCCGCGAAGAACGGAACAGCCTGGATTCCGTAGTACTGTTGCGCTTTTGCCGTTGAGCCATTGACTGCGTCAATGAGTGTTTGATCGTTCATGTCTTTGCGGAACTGATCAATGTCACCCACACCCGCTTCTTCGGCGAACTTCACAAGGGTCTTCTCAGGAAGGTCGGGGTGCCCCTTTTCTGGTGCTGCCGCGTACAGAGCATCGGCGTACTCGTGATACTTGCCCTGTTTCCCCGCAGCCTCCATTGCCGCACCGGCGGCAGCGGACTGTTCGCCAAAGAACGCCACGGTGACGAATTCGAAGCGTACTTTGCCGGTGTCAACATATTTCTTCTTTAACTCCGGAAGGATGTCGTTATGGAAGTGAGCACAGAACGGGCAGCGAGGATCAGTCCACTCTGTGATGACAACCGGAGCGTTTACATCACCAATGGCCGCGGAGTCCTTTGTATCTCGGCGAACCCATTCGCCTTCGTGACCGGACGATGACCCGTCGTTTGCGTTCTCATTCGAGGATGATGAACTCCCCTGAGCTGCCCCGTCACTGGAAGGGTTGGTATTTCCCGAGGTGAACTGGGCAACTCCCACCATCGCAAGAAATGCAACAACAGCGACAATTGCGACAACAATATACGCGGTGCGCTTACGCCCCTGTTTGGCTGTGCGCGATGAACCGTCGACCATAATTCACACCCTAACGCTCCAGAACACAAAAATCTCGGGACATCGAGTGAACGTTGACTCGAGGCTACTTTGACCCATCATTCAAGAGTCGACTTCACCTCGGTTGAATTGGTTGATGCTGATGGTCCATACCTTCTAGGGGCGGTCGTCGTAGCAGGGCCACATCAGCATGATCGCACCCATGAGGTGTGCTACCCTGAACGAGAGGCGCGCAATTGATGAGACCTCGGTCCCACTCCGGGACCACAGGCAGATGCCAACTTATCGCCGGCGATCCGCCACCCAAATGGACGAGGAAAAAACATGACCACCCTTCGCGGACCATTTGAGGTCACCACTGACAGTGAGCCCCCTTTCTATGAGCAGCACGGGGTCATAATCAACCACAATGTGGTGCGTAAAACCTTCACCGGTGCGGTCACCGGTACCTCCGAAGCGCATATGATCGCAGCGCGTACCCCGGATCCCGGTTCGGCTGGTTATGTCGCGATCGAACACTTCACCGGCACCGTTGATGGCAAGGAAGGCACCTTCGTCCTGCAACACCATGGAATCGTCGCTCATGGGGAACCAGAGTTGTCCGTGGTTATCGTTCCTGGGACGGGTACTGGTGAGTTGACCGGGATCAGTGGCACCTTGACCATCGACAACGTAGACGGTGACCACACCTATACGTTTGACTACAAACTCGCATGACTCGCTGGCTTGTCATGCCGCGTGGCATCAACGTAGGCAACAACAACCGGGTACCGATGGCTGAACTGCGTTCCGCGCTCACTGACGCGGGGTTCGAGGCTGTCGTCACGATTGGTCAAAGTGGCAACATTATCGCCACTCGGTCAGGGAGTGAGGATCAAGTAATCATTGAGGTGCAGTCGGTAATGGCTGATGCCTTTGGAGTTACGGTCCCCATGGTGGTGCGGCAGGCCGATGAAGTTCGCGAGGTCTTGGCGAGCAATCCTTTAGCAGACGTTGCTACCGACTATTCCAAGTACTTGGCTATCTTCCTGTCTGCAACGCCCGCTATGGCGGAAGTTGCGGCCCTAGAGTCAGAAGATGTCAGTCCTGAAGTAGTACGGCTCATCGGGCGCACCGCGTTCGTGTGGACCCCTGGTGGCGTCAAGGCGATGAAGGTCTCACACACTGCCTTGGAGAAGCGCTTCGGGGGGACGGCGACCGCTCGAAATTGGAACACGCTCATGAAAATCGCTACCAAGCTCTAACCGCAACCCAAGGGGAATCAGCGGATTGCCCCGGGCACGATGGCACCGCCTGACAAGTTTCTCGCTTCCCACTGTCTAACGCGAGACCGACGCGCTTCTCAGGCGAGCGAGTTGTGCATCATCTTCTGCGACTATCTACGACATGCACCGCAGTGTCATGCACCAGCGGTGCCGATGGTAACGAGGATGAAGCCGAGCAATTGAAGTGATCCGCGGGTCAGCTGGAAGACATCCCAGCGACGTCGCATAGCAATAAACCCTTCGGGGGCGACCTCCTGATCGATACGGCCAGTGCGCAGATTGATTGGAACATTGCCGACAATCGTGACCACGAGAGCAAGAGCCAGACTGATAGCGGCAGCGAACAGCCATACCGAGGGAGTCGCAAAGGCGAGGATGATTGCGATGATTGGGGCGAGCGTCATGCCGATCGGCATGATCCTTCCATACGTTCTCAACAGACCCTTTTCGAAAACGAGCTGATCGTCTGGACCAAGTTTGCGAACGACCGGATGCACTAGTGCGACTGAGCCGAACTCGGCAGATCCGACAAATCCGATGACAAGTATGGCAACGATCTCTATCCAGTTCATTATGGTGTCCTCTCGATCGTGGCGCCAGTGACATGCCATAGCACTCGATACTCATCACGATGACCTGCGCCTTGATCATTACCTAGAAATAGGTACCTCCACTATCCACTAATGGATAGTAGTAGTATCTGCTGAGTAGTGCAATCACGATCACAGGAGGACCCTCATGACCGACATGCGGATGGCGGATCTGGCTCGACGCTCACGACTTACTGTGGCCACGATCAAGTACTACATCCGCGAGGGGCTACTTCAGCCCGGGCGACGCACGGGAGTGAATCAAGCCGTTTACGATGAATCGCACCTCGAACGGCTCCACCTCATTCGTGCACTAGCAAAAGTCGCTGGTCTTCCTTTGAATAAGATTCGTGAGGTCGTGCAGGCCGTCAGCAACGAGTCGTCCATGCTCGAAGCAATGGCCGTCACACAGGACGCTCTCGTCGGTGATGTAGAGACCAGGGACACCGATACTGAAGCAGCGGAGCTACTGGCGCAAGTTGTCGAAACGCGCGGATGGCGGTGTCAACCCAACTCACCCGCACACGTGGTAGCCGTGCGAGCAATAGCCGAACTTAATGCTGAAGAACTCACCATGTTCACAGACCGCATCGATGACTACGCGCTAGCAGCAGATAACATTGGTCATACCGACGTCCAAACAGTCAGCACCGCGGAGAGCCTGGATGCCACTATCCGCGGTGTCGTCCTCGGAAGCGCACTCCGACGCCCTCTTCTCGACGCTCTCGTTCTTCTAGCTCAGCAACACTACGCAAACGTTCTTGCTGACGAGTGATAGGCCCAGACAGGTGCTCCTCGGCCCAAAAATAAAGAGCCTCGGGACCCAAAACGTAAGTCGCTACAGTCGCATCCGCCGACTGGTCGTGACTAAATCACCCGGAGTGCCTCACCAGCGGTACGTCGACTTCGGTTCATACCGGCCGTGCCGTGCTCGCTCCTCGTGCATCCACGTAGGCACGTCGCCCGACGGCAGCGCTCGTCGCGGGTCGACCGCCTCCAGGTGCCCGCGGGCCCACGCGACGAATGGGTGCCCCTCCTCGCCGATGGCGCGCTCCACCTCGTCGACGAACGCACTCATCTCTTGGTACCTGGCCCACGCCTCGGCACCTGCGTGGAGCGCCTGCTCCCAAACCTCGTAGCCGCGGCGCAGCTGATCGACCCGGTGTGCTTCCTCGCGGCGAAGCCTCTCCTCTTCTTCGCGGCGGCGGCGCTCCTGTTCCATCCGCACGGCGCGGTCGCTGGCGGCCTCGACAGCGGCGATCACGTCAACCAGCCGCTCCTCGACCTTCACGCGAGCGCCGTCGGTCCACGAGGCCCCGGTCTTCCGCCCGTCACGGTCCGTCAGATGAAGACGCAGCCTCCCGTCTCCGACGTAGTCGTACCTCGGCGCCCCGACGTACTGCCCCTTCGCCCGGCGCGCCGCCTCCTCCTTCGTGTCCTCGTGTGGACGCCGCTTCGTCACCTCGCTGAAGACGATCCCCACCGTCGCGTGCCCTGCATCAAGCAGGAGCAGCGCTTGGTTCGGATAGCGCAGGTAGGTGCCGCGGTAACCATCGGGCTCCCGACGCGCTTCCACGGTCGTGACCGTCCACCCGCGAGCCAACGCCTCGGTGACTAGAAAGTGGGCCACGAGGACGCAGCGCCTGCGCAGGGGCATCGGAAGCCGGCCCGGCCGACCCCTGAGCTCCTTGACGGCCGGGTGGGGACGCCGGACGACCTGGCGCAGCGGAACCTGCTCCTGGGGCTCCTGCGGCACTACGACAGGCTCTCGCGTCTCGGCCGGCGCCGGGGGAGGCTCCGGAGTCCCTGGTCTTGCAGGACTCCCTGCACGGCGTGGTCGTGGAGCCGGTGGCCTCTCGGCTTTCTCGGCCTCACCCGGGTACCTGCCGTGCTCGACGTAGTACCTGCCCGTCTCCGTGAGGTCGGCCGTCCACTTCCCGCCCGGGCGGCGGACCTTGACGAGGCCGCGCGCCGCCAGCGCGGCGGCGCTCAGCTTCATCTCCGGCCGCGGCGGGTCCTGGGAGCCTCCGGCGGCGAGCCAGTCGAGGACCTCACGCTGGGCGTCGTTGACGGGACGGGGAGTCATCCGAGAGTCAGTCGGCCTGCCAGGACAGCGGCGCCGTGGTGTCTAGCGTCTCCCGGGCTCCCGTGGCGAGGTTGACCGCGAACCGCAGCCTGTCCTGCGGCGCCCTGGTCCTATCGGGATGATCCAGGAGAGCGAGGCTCCGCGAAACGTCGAGCTGCACTCCCAAATGCGTCACACCTGCAGTGAGGAGTTCTGCAACGAGCGCAGGAGCGTCCTTGGATGGGAAGCTCTTGTACTGCTTGTTGCGGGTCTCTGGGAAAGACCGAATAAGCATGGCCTCGGCCACGGTCACAAGCTTCGCCTGATCGACCAACGGGCCGTCTGGCTCCGTCATCGCTTGCACTGCTATCCGTGCGATCTCTTCCCAGTTGTCGGGGCCGATGTTTCCGGAGAGTTCTCGGCCCTGCACCGCCGCATCCAAGACGATGAGCGCCACTGCGGAGTTGGGATACAGGTCTCCGACCTGAGCCAGCACACGCTGCACCGTCTCGTGGCCCTCACCGATTCTCTCAGCAGCCGTGCGCTCACCCTGCTTCCCGAACGACTGACCGATGTACTCGACGCGGTACGTGAAGAACTTGCGGAGCGTCCACTCATGCCAGTGGTCCATGTGCTGGCCCGGCCTCCACGCGCGAGCCAGGACGCGGCGGGTCAGGTCCACAGCGTTTGAACGCTGATTCTCTCCCTGCTCGTCCACCCAATTAACCGCGCCGTCGACCAAGCGCGTGCCCTCGCGAGGAAGAAGGTCGAAAGGCACGGGGATGGTGCGCGGCTTGAACTGCGAGCCGTCGTGGAAGCGTGTCTCCATCTTCCAGCCGTCGGGCCGCTGGATAAGGTCCACGATTTCAGTCTTCGGCCCGACGAGCACGAGGTACAAGTAGGCACCGTGGTCGTGAGCCCACTGCACGAACCGGTCGTCGTATACCTCAGACGGCAGAAGGGCTCGTGACCAGTAGTTGGTGACAGCCAGCAGGGATTACGGCTCGGCCAGATCGTCTGCCATGACGTACCTCCCTCGACGGGCGCAACCTCACGCTACGAGCATGCTGTCAAACGGATTTGCCTAGATTCCCGTTCTATGCGGTGCACCAATCGGGACTCATCACCCGCGGCATAAACTCCAGCGCGGCGAAGGGCTTGCTATGCCTCTAGAGGTATCGTGCCACCGGACAGCAGTTAGATGAAGCGGAACCCGAACAGCCCACCTTCTTCCCCCGAGTCGGTGAGCACCGGATCGATAACGTAACTCCGCCGGTCGAATCCTTCGGATTCAGCGGCTGTCAGACGATCCGAGTTAAGAGTCACGACGTACTGGAACCCAACCTCATCTGCCAGCCGAGCGCCAATGTTGAGACAAGAAGAAATTTGGCGATCGTCCATAGAGTCAAACAACTGACTGTCGTGTACCAGAATTCGTGGGGCGCGACCGAGTTGAATTGCCGTGACTGCGCACACCATGTCAAGCAGGAAGGTCTTGACACCTAGAATTCCCGCTGATGCATCACCATCAATCTTCGGCACAACTTTCAGCACGCCCTTGCGTGTAGCTTCAATCAGCAAAGAGACGTTGCGGTCGGCATAGATCTCTTCGCCGAGCTGCTGAAACAAAACGATGGCTGATTCCAGAGGAAGCTCGCGGTCTGCGATCTCAGTTCGAACGCTCGATTCGGCCTCGGACATCATTGTGCGCAGGCGGATCCCGGTGTCGCTGACAGACTGCACAAGTTCGAGTTTCCGCTCCAGATCAGCAACAAGAGCATCCAGATCCGTGAGTTCACGTTCAGCGCTTCGGAATGTTTCCAATGCCATTGAGTCGTTCAATAGATTCATGATGCTCGAGCGTCGCTGATCGAGGGCCTGACGTTCCGAGTTGACCTCCGCCAAGCGCTGAGTGACGGACAGAAGCTCTGCTTGAAGGTACATTTGCCGATTTCGCACTACCGAAGCATGAAACTCAGCACCCTCGGCGAACCGGTGGGTTGCAGCTCCTGGCAAGACGATGCCGACCTCCGCATACATACTCTCCAGTTGCCTGGCTAGGTCCGTCCCTGCAACTGCTGGACGCTCTTCTGTCATTGCAAGTTCAAGGTCACGCTTCCGCCGTTCAAGCGAGAGTCCCTCATCGTTGAGCTCTCTGATTGCGTGGGTCAGGCGGTCTGCATCCGCCTGGTGGTCGGCATACTGCTCGTCGACTCTGAACCCCGAGAGATTGGACTCCAAACGCGACCGCTTCTCACGCGCCTGAGCCAAACGGGCGCGCAGTTCCGGCTCACTGAGCGTGATAGCTCCGATTGCACCTTCGGAGATGGCCTTACTGAGTGCCTTTCGATTCTTCTCCAGCGCGGTTACTGCGCCTGCTTTCGCGAGAATCTCGGGGGAAAATCCGAGGAAGAAACCCATCCGGGTGCCGGACTCCCAATCGGACTCGACACGATGAGTCTTGAGCGGATCACCGAAGTAGTCGCGGGCGAGCTGTCCAAACAACTGGCCCACTGTCGGCCTTCTGACAGAATCGGGAATACCTAAAATTGCAGAGAGTTCACGTTTCCAGTCATCAACGCTAGTCGTGGCACCATCAATATAGACCTTCGTTTGCGGCGAAACAGGCCTTTCCACTCGGCTAATCCCTGCCGACTCTCCGAAGTCAATTTTTGCCCAGAAGGAGTGTTTGGACAATGCCTCAACCTTGAGACTGTCGGCAATACCACCGCCGAGCAGGTAGCGCATTATTTTGACGAAACTGGTCTTACCCGCCCCGTTCCGGCTATCCCCGGACGTGGATTCGTTCGTTTTGTCCGCGAGTAGGATGTTCATCCCCTCGTGAAACCGCAGCCGCTTGAAGCGCGAGTCGGACGAGCCTAGTTCATGCAGAAACATGCCGTCTCACCAACTGCCCAGATTCATTCCAGGAAACTGCATCAATCGCAAACAACATAGACAATGCCAAGGCGAACCAATCGAAGGTGACCTTGGAGTCTCCGCGAACCTCACTTGAGTACTTCAAGAACCGCTCCCAAAGCCCCGACACGGTTGCGGGCGATTCCAAGAGCGAGATCAGGCTTGCCCCAATGGTCAGCAAAGCACGCTGAGGCTCGATACCTTTAGTAGGTAGTAACATGCCGCACCTCGCCTCCAGCATTATCAGCAGGCGGCTCCTCAAAAATGTCGCATGAGTCGAAGAAGTAAGCCGTGACGGCGTATACGGCGTTAGCCCGCTTCGTGGACAGATCGAAGTCCTGCCCACCAAGCGCCCCATAGACTCGACGAACAATCTCGCGCACGTCCCTTGTAGCTTGTCGAGCCTCTTGGTAGATGACACGGAAGCGTTGAGCTTTCTCATCACGCAACGCAGGATCTGCCTGTTCGGAGAACCATTTGTCGATACGTGCCGAAAGCAGCCTTCCCGCATTGAACTCTGCCCTCGTAGTCTCCGGGAGGTTATTGAAGTCCATCTTGGTGGAGGGGACTGGGCGGATGGATTCGATGTGGTCAGGGCCATCTCCGTCTACATCCTCCAGAGAGAGAATGAGCTCCACAAGATCGGCAAGCTCCACGTTTTCGGCATGCGGGACGCCTGGGATTACTTCATCTAGCTGCGCTGGAGTTAGCTTGTCAGCGGCCTTCCACCACAGATCGTCAACCTGCCAGATCTCGATAGTGATGGGACGTTGCGTCCCCGACGCGTGTTGTTGTCGCAGAGCTAGGACACTCTTCGTCGGCAAGGGGCCAAAGAGAGCGTTCGTGACGAACCGCCAAGTTGAGAAGCCGTTCCAACAAGCGAGCCCTCTGGCGAAGTCAGACTCCAACTTGTCCTTGGTCTTCTGGTCAACGCCGGTAGTGGCTCGCTGCCCATAGCAGGCGTATAGGATCGATCCGTTGTCAGCGAGTCCGTCACAGCCCCCGTCGCCGTGCTTGCCCATCGGGGCTGGGTTCAGGTAGTCACTGTGAAGGCGGGCCAAGAGCGCCGTGGCGTAGTCCTCGAAAGCATCGCCGGAAGCGATGCACCGCTGGTCATGTCTTGCTCGATACCAGCTCTTCCATGCCGAGTCGATCATGGGCCGCACCCCCTTCCCGTAGGTGATTTGCGCGTTTGACAGAACGGTGTCGCCCTATGAAGGTTGCGCCACCTTGTCAACCAAGTCTAGCTGTCCACCCTCGGCCACCGTCTTCCCCGTCGGTTCGTGTTGACGCTCGTCAACGGCATCCCCAAGGCGAGCCGATAGAGATCTGAGGTCACAGAGAGTTGGGCTCAGAGTTGACGCGGACGCTCCATGCGCCGTTCAGGCCCCGTCTGGGGGTTCTCGACACGGGCGCGATGCAACGTCCTTAACGCTGTTTCGGCCCGAGCGCGGTCGATCTTCTGCGCCGTACCCTCGGGTTGGGCGCCGAGCGGTGCCGGGTCGGTGATCTGGTAGCGGACGCGGTAAACGGCGACGACCAGGGCGCGGCGGCGCCACTGCTGCCGCGCCCGCCCATTGGCGGGCATCGGACCAAGCGCCGTGGTCCACAGCTCGTGGAACTGGAGAGCGGTGTCGAGGACGGCTTCTGCTCGGGTTTCGATGAGGTGGCGGCGCTCGGTCAGGGCTTGCTGCATATCGGGGGTCATGGGGCCGGTGGCTTCGGGAATCAGCCCGGCGATGAGACGCGGTGCCTGTCGGGTGCGTCCGGCCCCGGGGGTCGGGTGGTGGCGTGGGCGAGGCGGTGGTGGATGGCGGAGGCGATGTCGTCGGCGTCGGCGAACCCGTGCGCTGCGATGAGTCGTGGCAGGAGGGCCTCAACGTTGTGGTGGTTGGCTTCGGCCCGGCGCAGTTCCGCGGTCAGAGCGCCGAAAGCGTCGGAGTCGATGACCGCTTCTGCCTGGTCCGTGGACAGGCCGCTGGATTTGATGAGAGCAGCCCAGCGGTGGTGTTGGGCTGCGGCGGCGATGGTTTCGTACTCGGCAGCAAGTTGGGAGATTGACCCCCACTGATCTTGCTCGGCGGTGATGGTCCCGTGTGCCGACAGCTCAGCACCGCTGTGTTGGAGCACGCCATAGAGGACCGCGCGGGCGGTGGCGTCGGGATTGTCGCCCGGATGCGCCGTGGCGTGGTCATCGGGCCGGTCAAGGATGACGTAGGCACGGTTCGATTCGCGTCCGCGGGTCATGGCGACATACAGGTTCTCGCGCGTGGTGGTCGGCTCTACGAGGACGTGGGCGGTGTCGGTGGTGATGCCTTGGGCGCGGTGGGCGGTGACGGCGTAGCCGAGGTCGACGTGCTCGGCCACGTAGTCTGCGGGCAGGACGATGCTGTTGCCGAGCCGGGTCCCGGGTGGGCGGATCGTGACTGACCCGTCGTCGCGCACGGCGGTGATGGTCCAGGTTTGGCCGTTGCGGACCCAGCCGTGCCGGTTCCGCAGCCGCCGGTCGTTACGGCGGGTGATGATCGTGTCCCCCACGCCCGCTGCCGATCCGTCGGACAGGGTGATTTCGGGGCCGGGCTTCAGCGTGCCGTCGAGGATGAGGTCGGCGCGGGCGCGGACGTTGAGGGCGGTGACGTTCTCGCGGGTTTCGGCGATCAGCACCGACGCCAAACCTGCCTTTCGGTCGTGGCGCCAGGCGGTATAGGCGACATCGGTCATGGCCTCGGCGTCGCCGTCGTGGATGCGATCGCGTGCCAGGTAGGTGTCGATGACTGGGGTGCGGCCGTGTCGTAGCTCCAAGGAGGCGGTCTTCTCCCAGGCGTGGGTGAAGCGGTGGACATCGACCAGCTCTGGGGCATCGTCGCGGTCGTGGATCAACAGACTGAACGCACCACCGGCATCGACGGACTGGAGCTGGGCATAGTCGCCGACCAGCAGCACCTTCGCCCCCGCCTCCTCAGCTGCCTGCGTGATCCGGTCAAAGGACAGGGTGCCGGCGAGGGAGGCTTCGTCAATGATGACCAGCTGCCCGGCCTGGAAGGTGACGCCGGTGTGTTGATGGGTGGTCCACCACTTCGCCGTGTTCTCCGTCTGAATGCCCAGATCGTCGGCCAGCACCTGCGCCGCCACCGCCGACGGGGCCAACCCCACCACCGACCCGGCACCATGCTCGGCTTCCCATGCCCGGCGCAGTGCATTCATCGCAGTCGTCTTCCCCGCTCCCGCCAGCCCCACCAACACATCCACCACCCGGCCCGAGACCGCGACCGACGCCAAGGCTGCGGCCTGGTCCAGGCCGAGCACCCGACCCTCGGCATCGGGCTTGCTCGAGATCGTTTCGACGGTGGCCAGGTCGATACTCGGCCCGGTGGTCGTGCGGGCCCGTTGCAGGAGGCGGTCCTCTGCCGCGAGGAGGGTGTCGGAGGAGAACACGGTCGAGTGCTTCGGCCGAAACACCGAGGGGCCGTCCAGGCGGCGAAACTCCACCGGACTGGTCGCTAGCTCGGGTGGAGTCAGCCGCAGGGACGCGTGTTCGGCGGCGTCGGCGACCATGGCGGTGATGGCTTCGCGGTCCTCGACGGTGGCGAACCGCCACCCCATCGTGTGGCGGGCAACTTCGGCCATCAGGTTCCAGCGCCGCCACGTCGAGCGCTTCTCACCGACCACCTCGACCACCGAGCGCCCCACCTGCTCGATCAGATCCAACGGCACATCATCAGCCCGCAACAGCAACTGCCGCTCCCCACCCGTGACGGCGCGCGCCCACACCGTCGCATCACTGCCGAGGATTCTGCTGGCGCGGGTGCGCCACTGTTCGGTCAGCTCCGCCAAGGATTGGACCTGTTTCTCTGGACGCGTCGCGAGCGTGGCCTGGGCGCGCAATCGGATCACGGTGGCATCGGATGGCTGCCGTCCGTGGGTGGCCACGTACTCGGCCGCCAGCCGGTCCTTCTCCACCTCGATCTGTCGCGCCCGCGTGGAGAACTCCGCCACCAGCTGTTCGGGGACGTCGGTGATTGCCCAGGACGGGTTGCGGTCGCGACCCATCTCCCGTGGCTCCCAGCTCACGCCGAAGGTTCGGGTCATGTGGTCGGCGAACACGGCCTCGTGCAGCTCGGGCAACTCCACGACCGCGGCATGCATCGGACGCCCATCCAGACTCCGCCACTTCCCATCCAACACCGTGCGGGCCTTGTTGCTGATCACCACATGCGTATGCAAGTGCGGGTCCCCGGCACGGGAATCGAATTGATCGAACGCGGTCGCGATGAGCCCGGTGACGTCGACCTGTGCAACCGCGCCATCCCCAGCGGTTGCACCCGTGCGGGTGGCTGCAACCTCGCGCTCCATGAACGCAACCACGGCCGCAACCGCCTCATGATGGGCTTGCGCAATCAATGCCTGCGTCCCCGCGTCCGCAACCGCCCACAACACCGACGCCGACTTCGGCACACTGAACGTGAAATGAAACCCCGCTACCCAGAGCCGAGCGACGGGTCCAGCTGCGCGACACGGTCCGCGACCCGCTCCACCGTCGAGCTGTACACCGGATACGCCCGCCCCAACGGCACACCAGCAATCGGATCCCGCCCCATCCCTACCAGCAACTGAAGCTGCGCCTCCGACACCTGCGCTCCAGGGGCGATTTCACCATTACGCAAAGCAGTGACACCGGAACCAAGCCAGCGTCCAGGTGGGGTGCCAGCCTCGGCGTAGTAGCGGGTCAACGGAGTCGACAGCGACCGGTCACCATCACCAGCCGCCACAGTGCTCAGCAGGTACGTGTAGCCGTCGCCAGCCGACATCACCCGCATCGACACCGTCAAGACGAACCACCTCTCTCACCGAAAGGTGCTCACGTCCTAGATGCGAGAGAGGGGGTGACCTATACGGCCACCCCCTCGGCGGCGTCGCCGCCAACCTCCTGGATCTTTTCGCACTCTGGAGGTTTTGCCGTTCACCGAAGTCTCGGGAACGCCACCCCGTTGCCAGGATGGAATGCGCCACGTGGCTACGCCGCGACGCGCTTCTCGCTTCTCAGGGTTCCAGCCGCGAGGTTATCCACGGACCTACGGCCCCTCCACGAGCGTTTTACGACTCCCACATGCCGCAGGCGTCGTCCAGCAGAGAAAGCGTCGGCATGCCGACCACCTCCTTTTGGGCGCGACGTTCACTACGTCGCACAGTCAGGGTACCAACCCCAAGCAAGCCTCGATCTGCAAGAGGCGTGGCAGATCGGTCGAGGTCTCTCACGGAACGAATCTCGATGATGCCAAGGCTCTGCGGCCGTGGGTTAGCTCGGGATTCGTACTGGCCAGCATTGATACGGATCTCCGCGTCTTTGAGCAGAGACGGGATATTGAGTCGCTGACCGGCAGCGGGGTCACCTACGCTGGTGGGCATGTTGTTCTACGGCACTGCTTCGCTGCGTCTGCGCAGCCGCTAACAGCGGCGGGCACCCTCCACAGGTTGTTGCTCCCGCACCCGGTGATCACGGCCGGGCGGCTCTTTCAGCGTGCCCGGCTCCGCAACAACCACGGAGCAAACAGTGCCTACCTATCGAGGTGGCCGTCATGAGCACGGCCAAAACTTCCTGACTGACCCATCCACCATTGCCACGATGACACGGCTCGTGGCTGCCACCGAAGGCCCGACCATCGAGATCGGCCCCGGTGACGGAGCACTCACCACCCCGCTGGCCCAGCTCGGGCGACTTGTGACAGCCGTCGAGATCGACACCCGGCTCGCCCGACGCTTGACCCAACGACTCCCGTCGCACGTGGAGGTCGTCGCCGACGACTTCCTGACCTACCGGCTTCCAACATCTGCGCATGTGCTCGTCGGCAACCTGCCGTTTCACCAGACCACGGCCATGCTGCGCCGCATCCTGCGCTCCCCGGCATGGACCGATGCAATCGTGCTCGTGCAATGGGAAGTCGCGCGGCGCAGAGCGGGCGTCGGCGGTGCCACGATGATGACGGCGCAATGGGCGCCTTGGTTCGAGTTCACGCTTCACACTCGTGTTCCCACTCGCGCCTTCACCCCGCGTCCGGGAGTCGACGGCGGAATCCTCACCATCCACCGTCGCGAACATCCGCTGCTGTCCCCGATGCGGCGACGCCAGTTCCATGCCCTGGTCCACCGCGTCTACACCGGCCCCGGTCGCGGGCTGGCCCAGATCCTCGCGCGCACCACCTCGCTCGGGTCACCGCAGACCGCACAGGCGTGGCTGAGAGGCCCCGGCGTGACGGCTGCCGGGTTGCCGAAAGACCTGCCCGTCGAGGCATAGGTGGACTTGTTCAAGACCACCGGTTCTTCACCGCCTGCACACCGTGCGCAGACGCAGCAGGTGAAGTCGAGGAGGCGCCGTCGATGACCATCGCAGCGCGGCACCAGGCCTGCCGCTACACGTCAACAGCTAGGAGTGCCACGGAGCACCGTTCCGGTGAAACCTCCACAGAACTGGCAACGCGGCTGCTCGCAGAAGCACCGCAACGGGATTGGCGACTCCGTGACCTTGCCGCGCTAGTTCACCTTTCGGTGTCACAGCTGGGCAGAGCGTTCACACAACGATTCGGGATGCCACCCATGCGGTACCTGGCTCACATTCGGGCCCATCGGCTGGCTCACCTTCTGGTCGAGACTGATCTTCCCATCGGCGTCGCCATGACAAAAGTCGGGTGGCGCAGCCGTGGACATGCCGCACGGCAGTTCACCGACGTCATCGGGATCAGCCCGTCCGAATATCGGCGCACTGCGATTGGGCGCACTCTCACGGAGACCAGCCCGTGGCCATCAGCCACGCAGGGCAGCCCCGAATCAAAGGGCCCCTCACGACAGGAGTGCCGTGATGCCGTCGGAGAGAATCTCTTGCGGACTGATCTGGTGCGTCGCATGGAGTCGCGCGTAGGTGGGGGCTTGGTCAGGGTCGATGGCGACGCGCTTCTCGTCAGACGCCATGGGAGCAGTCAGAGAGGCACCAATCACCATATTGGACAATCGGTAGGCCGTTCCAAGCGGATCCGGGGCATCCGCTTGTTCGAGCAGGACGCACATCCGCTCAGATAGGGCTAGGTACGCGGGGCCTCTAGGAGGGCGCATGCCGATGACTTGTCCAGCCCACCGGTGGGTCGTGAGGTGCGCGAAGAATGCTTGCATCAGTGAGGGAAGGTCAGCAGTGCGGATAGATTCGGACATCACGGGATCATCCGCAAGCGCCGTGTCTAGGGCAAGATCGAATAGATCGTCAACTGATTCCACGCGGGAGTACAGGCTAGTTGGCGCGACGCCCACCTGCTCCGCTACGGCTCGCAAGGTGAGTGCCTTCAACCCACCGCCGTCCAGCAGTCTCACCGCCACCCTCGCAACCTCGACGATATCTACAGCACGGAGGCGTTGCACAGGTTTGCGATGTTCCCAGTAACTCACCCGACTAGCCTAACCAAACACGCTTCAGTTAGCTATCCGCACTATGTTAGGTTTAGTACATGCTTGATGCCACCGCCCTTCCGATGGTCTTGGGGAACACTCGTTTACGCACCTTGTCCGATCGGGACGCAGAAGCATTTGCGACAGGCACCAGACATGTATCTGTTCGGCGCTTCGGCCACCTTCCCGAGCCGAGCTACACCCCCGACTCCGTGCGGCGGATGATCCGCGAAGAGGTCGCCGCAGGCCTATCGTCCGGCACGTTGGCAGTCCTCGCGCTTGCGGATACCGAGACAAACCGGTTTGTGGGCTCATTGGTGCTCTTCGACGTCAGTTCCGAGACTGCCGAGGTCGGGTTCTGGATTCATTCCAATGCTCGCGGAGAAGGGCACGCCCGTCGGGGGTTGGATCTGGCGTCGCGTTTCGCACGGAGCAGTGGGCTTCGAACCTTGACGGCGCGCACACTCCCGGAGAACAAGGCCTCCCAGCAATGCTTGACGACCGCAGGGTTCCGTGAGGTCGAGCGATCCGCAGGGACCACGCCCGCAGGACAGCAAGAGGAACTGTTTCATTACCGGCGCGATCTCATACCAAGCACCCAGTGGCCGTTGGTGACGGAACGGCTCCAACTTCGTCTGCATAATGCTGACGATGCCGAATGGCTTCACGAGCTGTATTCGCAACCCGACGTTGCTCGCTACCTGTTGGACGAGCCATGGACCGCAGAAGTCACCCGCGAAAAACTCGCCGAGCGGCTAGCGAAGACCAGCATCGATGGCGAGACTGGTGCACTTGCGCTGGTCATCGAACATGCCGACGCCCCGATCGGGGACGTCGCATTGTGGCTCACAGATCACGAACACCGCCAGGGCGAGATCGGGTGGGTCCTTGACCCGGCACACGGTGGGCAAGGTTTCGCCAGCGAAGCCGTCCGAGCGGTACTCGCCCTCGGGTTTGACCACTACAAGCTCCACCGCATCACCGCGCAGATAGATGCCCGCAACAATGCCTCCGCAGCCCTCGCTCGCCGCGTCGGGCTCCGGCTAGAAGCACATCACATCCAGGACTGGTTCAGCAAGGGCGAATGGACCGACACCCTCGTTTACGCGCCACTTGCCTCCGAAGAATGGGCGAGGCGTGAACTACGCGGAAGATTCTAATCAGCATTCATGAGCGTCACGCCCTCGATGAATCGCGGTCAGCACCAAGACTAAGGCGCAGGACGACCTCATTGTGATCGCCTTCTCGACGCACCTCGGCATCAACGAAACCCAAACGACGGGCAAGGTTCAGCGACCTCACATTATGTTCGTGAATCTCGACTTGAGCCTCAGTGACCCCGTAATCATCATGCAAACAGCCTAAAAGCCACTCTGTCGACCTCGAGGCGATCCCTTTGCCCCACATCTTGGGCAACAACACGTAGGCGATGGAAGCACGATGAGCCTCCTCGTCGATCGTTGCCTGAAGTGTGCCCAGTGGTTCATCGTCTCTGTCGTTCAAGATGATCCAGTTGAGCCATCTCACACCAAGACCCTGCGGTGCTCCCCCACAGAGGACCCTATAACGCTCTTGCAACTGTTCGAGGTTCTCAGGCGGTCGCTCATCAATAAAGGTATAGATGCGCATGTCTTGGAGCTCTTCAAACATCGACCGAGCATCAGATACCGCGAGGGGCCTGATCTTAATCTCGAACTCGTCAGTCATCAGACCATCCTAAAGCCAAATCAAGCGACTTCTATCGGAGCCCAGGCAACACCCAAGCCAACCGGGCGACAACCCTTATGAGCATCGATATACCTGCCCATGTCACCGAAACCCACTTGGACCCACCGAAACCACACACACCACCGCAGCCCGGAGAGGGAACACCTTGTCCGCAATAGGTCCTTAAAAGGTTCTATAGATCGGCGCAAAGCGAGCGAAACTACGCAATATAAAGCGCCGTATTGTTCGCTTTGCGCTGTCTGTCCTTGGGCCATCGCCTCCGCGCCGCTCAGCTTTGCGCCACCTAAGGTCGGCTACATCACCACACGCTCCGACCTCATTTACCCACCACAGCTCGATCCAATGTGTTGAGTAAACACCACTTTTGATCGTTTTGTTCACGTTTTTGGGTGAAAAATGGGCCTTTACCCAACACAGCAAGTCCAAAACTACTCACGTGTGGTGGGTAACTAGGTTACGGACCAAAAAGGGGGAACGATGACCCGACCCAGCAACGCACCAAGCAAAAAGTCTCGGGACATCGAGTGAACGATGTCCCGAGACTTCACACTGTGGAGGTAAGGGGATTCGAACCCCTGACCTTCTCCATGCCATGGAGACGCGCTACCAACTGCGCCATACCCCCGAGCACTCGACCTATCTTAAAGTTTCAGCTCCCGGAATGCAAAACCGCTCTCAAACCAAACGCCCAGCTTGACCAAATAAGCTGATCTCATCATGGACTTTATTGACTCAGTCGCCACGACTTTCGACATCCCCGTGGAAGCGGGAACGCTTACCACCTCGGCGTGGCTGTACCCTCCCACCCACGTAGAAACCGCCTCGGCGACTTCTTCACACCGCCCCATCCTTTTCATTCACGGATTCCGCGGCGACCACCACGGCATGGCCCTCATCGCACACAACCTGCGCACGCACGAAGCGCTGGTCCCTGACCTTCCCGGCTTCGGCCAGACTCCCCCACTGCCAACCACGACCCTCGATTCTTACACCAAGTTCATCGACGAACTGTACGCACAAGCCACGACCCACTTCGGCACAGAACCGGTGCTGGCCGGTCACTCGTTCGGCTCGATCCTCGCGGCACACTGGGCAGCCAACAATCCCACCATTCCCGGGCTCGTGCTCATGAACCCCATCACCATCTCCCCTCGCGACAGCGCCGGCAAGATCGCAACCAAAATCACAGAGCTGTACTACCACCTCGGCCGGGACCTGCCCACACACCTGGGCCGTAGCCTGCTCTCCAACTGGCTAATCGTCCGTGCCATGAGCATGACCATGGCCACTACCGACGACCCTGGCCTGCGCAAATACATCCACGAGCAGCACCACCGCTACTTCTCCACCTTCTCTGACCCCCACACGCTCAGTGACGCTTTCGACGTGTCCATGACCGCTAGCGTCGCCGAGGTGTCAGGCCGGCTGACAATGCCCGTGTTAGTGATTGCCGGGCAGCGCGACTTGATTGTGCCCATCCAGTCAACAAACAAGTTCATCGAAACACTTCCCAACGCCCGTGCCCGCGTCTTCGACGGAGTCGGCCATCTGGTCCACTACGAAGCAGCCGAAGCCACCGCTCGGGCAATTGAAGACTTCGCTGATGAACTCAGCGACTCTGCACACTGCACGCAACCAGAAAGGATCACCCATGGCACTCGTTAAGATCAACCAGCTCTCAGTCGAACCTGGCCAGGCCCAAGAGCTTGAGGCTCGTTTCGCCGCACGCAAGAAATCAGTTGACCAGGAGCCGGGCTTTCTAGGTTTCGAGCTTCTGCGTCCCACCGGTGACAACACCGACTACTTCGTTGTGACCCGGTGGGAATCTGAAGAGTCGTTTCAGAACTGGGTTGCTAAGCGCCACCCACGCAACCCAAACGAGACCGTCTCTGCGGCGAAAGGGATGCTCGAGTTCGAGGTTGTAGAACTCTAAGCTACCGGGCTGGGCCTACCGCCACTCACCGTAGAAGTCACGCTGAGGCTTAGAATTGCCGTCCCGTTCAGCTTGCTTGGCTTCGCGGTAGGCCTGAGCCGCCAGCTTCGAATCCTCGTCAGGGTCTTTTGCGTACGCCAGGCGGTTAGGCACAGTCGCCCTAGACACGGGAGACCCTGACACAAACGTGGCACGAGACAGTACGTTCGACGCCACCGACGACACCGCGATCAACGCCAAGAATGCCACCACCGTGGCAAACGTGCGCCACACGCTGAAGCCTTCGGCCCACAGCGAATGCACGTAGGCAGCGACCAGAATCATGGGCATACCCAGGCCGGTGACCGGCGAAAACACGTTGATACGCGACAGTGCGTCCCGTGCCCGGAACATGGCGATGGACGACCCCAACACAATGAGGCATCCGCCAATACCGAACACGCCTACCAAGACTGTGAAAAGAATATCCATGCCACTCACCTGTGCCCTCGAGTGAGAATGCGAGACAGAGCCACGGTCGCCAAGATCCCCAGCAACGACGACAAGAAGAGCACGTCAATAACAATGGAGATGTTCACCAACATCCCAATAAATGCGAGGATTCCCACCGCCCCGAAGTACACAAGGTCTCCCACCACGGCACGCGAACCGGACTCAGGTGCGGTGAGCGCGCGCACCAAACCCAAGACAATCGAGACGACAAGAATCGCGATGCACGTCCACAGAATGATCGTCATGATTCCTCTTCCGTCGCCTGGCGTTTGTTTACATCCCCGTCGCCTGCGGTCAGGCCCACCGATTCAGGGATCTCCCCCGGGGCTCGCCCGCGAAGTGTCCTCAAAAGACGCGACTCCATATCGAATAGCCCTTCGAGTACTTCCTCTTCGGAATCCGCGAACATACTATGCACGAACAGCGTGGGTGGCGCGGTCGCCGTTCCCGGTCCCGTCGCAACCACCAGGGTTCCCGGCGTGATCGTAATCGACGAAGCAAACAGCGTAATTTCAACATCTGTCACGCACCGCATGGGCACTTCCACAATCATCGGTTTGCCATAGTCGCCTGTTTTGAACAGGTTGAGAACCACGTCGAGCGTTCCGCTGATGATCTCCTTGCCCAGCCACGCCAGGTACACAATCGATCTCAGTGCCAACATCATTGTCCAAGCACCGCCTCTACATACGGGTCAACGTGCAGAAGCGCATTCGCAGCTTCCTGGATGATAGGCATGATCGCTTGCCCACCCACAAACATCGCCACGGATATGGCGATCATGAACGCACCCGGAACCAACAGCGTCCACCGCACACGAACATCGTCGGTTAGGTCCGTCGCCGGCGCACGACCGGTTGCTGGTGAGTCGGGGTGGTACTGCGTCATGTCATCGCCCCAGAACGTGTTCTTCCACAAGCGTTGCAAGGCTAGCAACGAACCGATCGACGCCAAGACTACGGTGATCACCATGACGATGGTTGCCGGTGTCACGTTTTCCATGAGGGCGCGCACCAGCCCCATCTTGCCCCACAGTCCCGAGGTGGGGGGCAGTCCGATGAGAGAGAAAAGTCCGATGATCATGAGGACAGATGCGACACGTTCTCGTCTAATCAATCCAGAGAGCTTCTTGAACGCCCCAGTTCCGTAAGTCTGCTCAATCGCGCCAATCGTTAACAAGAGTCCAGACATGGTGACAATGTGGTGGACCATGTAGAAGATACCTGCCGAAACCGCAGCTGTCGTGAGCACTGCAACACCAATGAGGATGTGCCCCACACCCGCGGTCATCTGAAACGCAAAGATGTTACGCACGCGAATTTCGCCGAACCCTGAAAACGCTCCCACCGCAATCGTGAGCACCACGATGATAAGCAACACGTCTTCCCACCGGGGGTGTCCGCCAAACACGGAAACGTACACACGGTAGATTCCGTAGATGGCCACCTTTGAGTGGGTCGCTGCGAACAGCGACATCATTCCGCCCGAGGTGTTGGGATAGGAACGTACTAACCACCCGTGGACCGGTGCGGCACCGGCTTTAATGAGAAGCGCCAGAACGACGATTCCAACCGCTAGTGCCGCTTGTGGTGAGACGTCGCCGAATCGGGTTTGGTCAGCCAATACGGCAATGTTGACCGTACCGGTTGAGGCGTAGATAAAACCGACACCAATGACCAAAAGCGTAGAGGTCAAGAGGTTCACGATCACGAACATGCGCCCCACACCCAAACGACGCCACGTTCCGGTAACGGCAATGAGCGCATAGGACGGAAGGACCATCACTTCGATAAACACGAAGAAGTTAAACAGGTCTCCCGTGAGCATTGCACCGTTGACACCGGTGAGCATCAAGAGAATCAACGTGGGTACGAACCGGTACTGATCTTCACCTGTGGTTCGCAAGAACGCGCATGACGCGACCACCGCAAGCGATGTAATCACCAGCATGACAGCGGTGAAGGTATCGGCGACAAACGGGATTGCCAACCCGTGTACGTATCCACCAACGGAGTGCGCAATTGTGTGCCCGTTCGCAGTTGCACCAATCAAGTAGAGTCCGGCCACCACAGTAGCCAGTGGCACTCCCAGCAGGAAGCACAGGTTGATCCAGCGGGTCCTCACAAACGTCGTGATTGCCGAGGCCGCAAGAGGGACAACGATAAACAGGAGAAGAAGCGAACCGTTCACTGTGTGCGCCTTTCTCCCGTTTCGGGAATACGGTCCTGGTCATCGTCGTGCCCCAGAACCGCTAGCGCCAGCATGAAGATGGTGACAGCAAGCGTAATGACGATCGCCGTCAGCACAAACGCCTGTGGAAGAGGGTCAGCCGCTTCTGAAACGGGCGTGCGACCTGCGATCGGTTCACCACGCCAAGCCGGAACACCTGACAACAGGAGAGCGAAGTTCGCGGCGTGAGAAATGAGCGCAAGCCCAAAAATCGTGCGCACCATTGACCGTTGCATCATGAGGTACACGCCGCCGGAAACCAAGACCCCGACCGTGATTGCGATAATCATTCGCCACGCTCCTTAGGTTGATCTCCGTATGCGATGTGCCTGGTTCGCAGTCCTACCCTCTTCTTATCGTCCGGTTTTTCGGGCTCCGTGAACTCACTTGCTTTTGGCCTGTCACCACGCATGGTTTCCAGCGGACCGCGAAGTTCACCGTAGAGCATTTCGTCGGTACGCTCGCGCGTTCGCTCAATGACGTCGATATCGCGCACCATCATTCCGTCGACCAAAACGTCGTCTCCGGCCGGCGTGAACGCCGAGTCTGAGGTTCCCAAAAGGTTGAACGACACCAGCAACATACCCACAACTGCCATGTACACACCAACATCGAACGCCATCGACGTCGTTAAGTGTTGACCAAGAACATATCCGTGGATCGGTTCGAGGAACGAGCCCTTAACTATGAGCCCCACGATACCTGTCAGAACGGCAACCAAAATACCGCCACCGATGAGCAGGATGGGCAGTCGCGGCGGACCAATTGCGCGGTCCTTCGACGTGGCCATATACAACAATCCGGCGATCGCGGAACCCACCAGAGCGGCGATAAAGCCACCGCCTGGCTCATTGTGTCCGCGCAAAAAGATCAGCAACGAACCGAGTCCTAGCAACGGACCAACGACTTTCACCATGAGCTGCATGGCAATGACATTTGGCCAGGCTTCCGTGACAGCCGCAAACGCAGTACTTCCCCGTGGGCGAATCGCCAACCACGGGCGTCGTGGCATTTCCGGAACGTCAGATGCTGGCGGGTCAATATAGCGGTCTCGAACAGAGGACATCACAGCCACGATCGCGATTCCGGCCATACCCAATACAGCGAGCTCACCCTGCGTGTCCAATGCACGGAACTCGACCAGAATAGTGTTGACAATGTTGTCTCCACCCGAAATTTCGGGCGCCTTACTCAGGTAGTACATCGCAATGTCTGACCGGGCCCTTCGCCCGGACAACATCCACACGGCCAACGCAACCGAGCTACCCACGGCAATAGCAAACACACCGCGCATGACCTGCACTTTGACCGAGTACTTCCAAAATGTGCGCGGAAGCTTCTGCATGATCAGCATGAACACGATGATGGTCATGGTCTCGACCAGCAACTGCGTCAGTGTGACGTCGGGTGCTCCCAGAGCCATGATCTGCACCGTGGCCATAATTCCCACGGCAGACAAACCAATGACCGCTGTCAGACGTGAACGTGACAGGCAAACCACGAGCGTCGCAAAGGTAATGACAACCAGCAACGCGTAGTCGATGGGCCTGTTCAGGTTAGGCACGAACTTGGGCAGACCAGGACCCGTGTAGATCGCAATCGCCGAACCGAAAATCACCACCGCCAAGAACCCGAGGTTCATCATGACGTGTCGGGATGCACGTTCGCTTGCAACAGCGGAGACGAGGACGCCACCCATCCGTTCAAGACCAGCGACAATCCGGTCAATCACATCGGCGCCGGTGAACGGAATAGCAGCGCGCTCAAAGAACGCCCACACCCGGTCGCGGTTGAACGCGACCAGCACACCGCACGCAATGATGATGAGTGAGGCAATCAGTTCAGGAGTAACTCCGTGGAACATCGCCAGGTGAACGTGGTGGGCGGCTTCTCCCTGTGCCGCCGAGGTGCCCGCAGCTACCCCTGGCTCGATGACTCCCAGCGCAAAGGCAAGCGGAACCGACAACACGATCGGCAGGGCTGCGAACGTGACCATCACGAAGTCGCTGTGACCCAATTTCTCAGCATCCACCTCGGGACCGTCAATGAACGCCCCGAACAGAATCTTGGTGCAGTAGCTGATTGTCAGGACGGAGGCACCCGCTACCAAAACCAGCGCGAGCCAGCCCAAAGCGTGGCCTTCTCCCCCGGCGGAGCTCACCGCCGTCAGGAGCATTTCCTTGGACACGAATCCCATCAGGGGCGGAACGCCAGCCATCGACGCGGCACCAATTGCCGTAATCGCAAAACTCACCGGCGCGACCTTGATCAAACGAGGGATCTTGCCAAACGTGCGCGTGTGGCCCAGGTGGTCAACCACACCCACCATCATGAACAGGCCGGACTTGAACATGGCGTGGGAAATGACGTGGACGAGCCCCGCGGTGAGAGCAAATTCGGTTCCGACTCCCACGGCAGCGACAATGAGCCCCAGCTGACTTACGGTGGAGTACGCCATGAGCTTCTTCAAGTCGTTTTGCGTCAGAGCACACCAGCCACCGATCCACGCGGTCACAATCCCGGCACTGACCAACAGAACGTTCCACGCCAAGACATCGCTGAACGCGGGGCTAAAGCGGAACAACAGGAAGATACCGGCCTTCACCACCGCGGCGGCGTGCAGATACGCGCTGACTGGGGTGATGGCTGCCATTGCGTCGGGAAGCCACGACTGGAACGGGAACTGCGCCGATTTCGTCATGGCTGCGACTGCCACGAGCAACGCCATTGCAACAGTGAACCCGGGCTTTTCTTGCCACACTCTAGAGCCAAGCACCTCACGGATGCTGGCGCTTCCCACCACACCGTACATGGCCGAAACCGCAACCAGCAGGAGCACTCCACCCATGAACGTCATGAACATGGTGCGCAGGCTGGCACCTTCAGCGGCACGGCCGGAGCGCGCAATCAGCATGAACGACGCAATCGAAGTGATCTCCCAGCATACGAAGAGCACAAAGAGGTTGTCGGTCAGCACCAGCCCCACCATGGCGAACGTAAAGGTGGCCATGAGCAGGTAGAACGAATAGTTGGGGCCGCGTGACAAATACCGTGTGGAGTAGAACAACACGAACGCACCAATGACCAGCGCGATCATTGTGAAGATTGCGCCCACACCGTCAACGGCGAAAGCAAGATTCACATCGAAACTGGGCATCCACGCAAGGGACCACATTGTTTCTTGCGCTGTTGGAAACGCAGTGCCATCCGTGACCGCGGCGGTAGCGGCGGGCATGAACAGTGCTGCCGCACCCAGGTACCCCAGACCCAAGAACCACCCGGTGGAACGGCCAACGAGCCGGCAGAGGATCGGGGTGAGAAGAATGATCAGAGCTAAGAGTCCCAGAGTTGCGGAAATTGCCACGGAACTCCTTCTGTTACGACCATCACACGACGCTTGCGCGTCCAGACAATGCTACCTATATGTGGACTTAACGACCAAAACCGTCCACATCAAGACATATTGATGCGAGAAATCACGTTTTGCAGGTTCTTCACGTGTGCACGTGGCGACGACTCTTGGGCCAGCAGCTTGGCCTCACGCCCCGCCTGCATGATCGTTTCCGGTGCTTGAGCGCACGCCACAATCGTGTCTGCCAGATCCGTGGCCGTGTTCCCGGCACTTCCCACGACAGCGCCGCCGAACTCCGTTGCCAACACCGGGTCACACACCAGGGTGGGACGACCTCGGGCCGCGGATTCCAAAATCACCATGGGCTGATTATCAAACCCACACGACGTCAGCAGCGTCGCATGAGCGTCGTCAATCAGGTCCACCACGCGCTCGTGTGGGACAACGCCGCAAAAATGGATGAAAGGGTCATTCACACCCCGAGGTGGTTCCCCACCTGCCACCGTCAGCTCCACATGTGCTCCCCGACGGCGTGCCAACCGCACCGCGTCGATGGCCACGTCCAACCGTTTTTCGGGAGCGAACCGGCCTACCCACAGAAGCTTCAACGGCGTCGCCGGGACCAATGAGCGTTCGCCGGGGACGACCTCGGCGACATTTGACACGACACTCACGTTGTTAAGCCCTGCGCTACGCAAGCGCTCACCTTGATGCGCGGACGGCGAAATGACCGCATCTGCCTGCCGAGCTACCGCCAAGGTCATACCCCGCAACGCGGAATCCAGCGGCCGATCAGCCAATCGCACACGCGGTTGCTCAAGTCCTGTCACCAGCCGGTGAAAACCGCGTGCAACAGGTGCAAAAGGCTGCGCAATGAGCGGAGCACGCCAAAAGAAGGTGTGAACGGTGTGCAATGACGGAAGGCCCAGCTGTTTTGCCTGTGCAACAGCGCTAGCTGCCAGCCCGAACTCCGAATGCACCATAACCGCTTGCGCCTGGTGCTGTTTGAGAGTCCGGCGCATCCATGCGTGCACGACTGGGTTGGCTCTGACAACGGGAAGTTCAAGGCTTCGGACCCCCCGAGGCGGTCGCACCGCGGTCACGCCGGGAAGGTGAGTGCGTGGGACGTCAGGGGCGATCAGTACGACTGGAAACTGCTGTGACCACGCGCGCACCTGCGCCATGAGTGCTGTCTGCGCACCACCTGTATAGCGAAGGGAGTAGTCACATACGACAGCGAGTTTCACGCACAGGCTCCCCCGGCAAAACGCCGGAGCATCCATGCGTCGTTTCGCTTGACAAAGTGAACGTATTCGCAGTTGTCGAGCACGCCTAAACGCGCGAGGTTTGTTTCAGGCGACAGGCCCATCATCAATTCAGTGGCCCCGCGGATCACTGCTCCGTGAGCAACCATTGCGACTACGTCAGTGTCGTCGCAAGTGTCTAAAAGCCTGTGGACGGAGTCGTACACACGTTGCGAGGACTCCAGGCGACTTTCGCCGCCAGGTGGACGCACCTCGGCGCCACTCTTCCACTTAGCCAGAAGGTCTGGCCACTTCTGCTCAATCTCGTCGCGAGTGAAACCTTCCCACTCGCCTACGCTGATCTCTCGCAAGCCTTCGTCCAGGGCCACCTGCAATCCCGTGGCAGTTGCTAATGCATGAGCGGTTGAACGAGCACGCGTCAGATCCGAAGCGAAGATGCGCGTGATGCCACAGTTTTGCAGGGTAATGGCAATAGCGTGAGCCTGTTGTTCACCGGTTTCGTCGAGCGGAATGTCGATCTGGCCCTGGAACCGGCCCTCTTTATTAAAGGCTGTACGACCATGCCGGATGAGATAAAGCTCGCGTGCCATACTGTCCCTATTCGTTGTAGGCGCTGTCGGTGTCGTTCACAGTGTCTGGGTTTTGAACCTCAGGAATCGAAATGACCGGGCTGTCCTTCCACAGTCTTTCAAGTCCGTAGAATTCGCGATCGTCGTGGTTGAATACGTGAACCACGATATCGGAGTAGTCCAAGAGGACCCACGTGCCTTCGCCACGACCTTCACGATTCTTCGGTTTCAGGCCGTGCTCTTTCAAAAGCGTTTCTTCGACACCGTCAACAATGGCATCAACTTGTCGAGAGTTTGAAGCCGATGCGATCACAAAAGCATCCGTGATCACGAGCTGTTCTGACACGTCGAGAACAACGACGTCAGTAGCGAGTTTCTGAATAGCACCCTTCGCGGCGCTGCGGGCATACTCGATGGTTTCATCGGTTGCGGGCAAAAGAAAACCTTTCTAGAACAGCATGATCAGGGCAACGACAACAAGCACGATTGCGCACAAGCCGCCGACACCTAAAACGATATACGGCAAAACCGAGGAGCGTTCTCCCACGAGGATTTCCCCGTCCTGATGGGTCACCGAGCGTGCAGACATGGGCTGGGCCACTCCGATTTCGTCGTTGAGAGGCCACTCTTCGCGCGTCACCTCGGGGTCTTCTTCAACCGACTCCAAAGGGCGAGTCGCACAAGATGCAGCACGAGAACGCTCATCGTCAGCAGAAACCGAATCCTGCTTAGTGTCCCCTTGGTCCTTGCCCTCTGCGCTGACAACAGGAACTGCGCCACTGACTACACGGATACCCTCAGTGTTTGGTGGTTTTACGACTGGTGACTTACGCGAACGCGGAGCTGCTTTTTGTGCGTCATCTGACTTCTTGTCAGGGCTCTTTTTGTCAGCACTGTCAGCGCTCTTTTCTTCTGCGCTCGTTTTCTTAGCCTGCGGTGCTTGAGCCGGCTTTGCAGCAGCTGGCTTGTTTCCGCCCTGTTTTTCCGAAGTTGTTTTCTTCTCTGCGGCCTTTTTCTGCTCAGCTGGTTTTTCTGCAGGCTTCTTGTCAGTTGGCTTTTCTACAGGTTTCTTATCAGCTGGCTTCTTCTCAGCCGGTGCTTTCGCCGCCGACTGAGCGACTCCGGGTTGCGTGGTTGGCTTCGCCGGAACTGGTTTCTTGGCTTCTGGCTTTTTCGCTTCAGGCTTTTTGGCTTCCGGCTTTTTCGCTTCTGGCTTTTTGGCTTCCGCAGCCTTAGAAGCCGTCTTCGGGGATTCAGGTTTCTTAGGCTCCGGATTCTTCGCCTCCGGCTTCTTCGCCTCAGGCTTCTTGGTCGCAGTCTTCTGCGCTTCAGGCTTCTTGACCTCAGCCTTTTCAGCTTCGGTCTCCTTGGGAGCGGGAGTAGGTTCCTGTTTTGACTGGCGACGTAGTGTGAGGTCGGGCTCATCGGCTACCTCAGGAGCCTGCCCATGTTTCCGCATCCACGCCTTACGCTCAGCTCGAGACGCAAACTGCGGAGGCTCAGCAGGAGTTGGTTCCTTGTCCGCTGGAGGCTGATCCGCTTTCGGCTGGGCCTGTGGAGGAGTCTGTGGTTTAGCCGGGGTCGAGACTGCCGGAGAGGTTTCCTCAGCGACAGGAGTTTCAGCAGCTTCCTTGAGCTTCTGGGCTTCGGCGGCGCGCTTCTCAGCTTCTTTCCGCTCTCGCCTCGACATGTACTGCTCAGCCATTTTCACTCCTGTAAAGATTGTGCTTGTTGATGTATTGCACTACTCCGTCAGGTACTAAGTACCACACTGGCATTTCATTCGCGACGCGGTCACGGCAATCTGTTGACGAGATCGCGAGAGCCGGAATGTGCATGAGGCTCAACCGATGTTCAGGCAGTCCCTCTCTGGTGAGGTCGTGGCCCGGCCGACTCACTCCCACAAAGTGCGCGAGAGAGAACAGTTCATCAACGTCCTTCCACGACAGAATCTGCGCAAGAGCATCGGCACCCGTGATGAAGAAAAGCTCGGTTTCACGCCCATAGACTTGCGATAGGTCACGCAATGTATCGATCGTGTAGGTTGCCCCCGGCCTGTCGACGTCCACTCGCGAAACTGTGAACTGCGGATTCGACGCCGTTGCGACAACAGTCATGAGGTATCTGTGCTCGGCAGGCGACACATCACGATCGGACTTCTGCCACGGACGACCCGTGGGCACGAAAACGACTTCATCTAGATCAAACTTGGCTGCAACTTCACTGGCTGCAACCAAGTGTCCGTGGTGGATGGGGTCGAATGTTCCACCCATCACACCGACTCTGCGCACAGAATTTGCCATATCAGTGCCGGTAGGAAATGCCCTTCCACGACAGCGTAATAATGCCCAGCAGCATCAAAATGCTGAACGCAATGACTCCGTACCAGATTGGGTGCATTGGCAACTCAACGACGGTTTCGTGCGCTTCCTGTGCCAGCACTACCAAAGCAGACGCCACGTCTTCTCCTTTTATAGATGTTTGTAAGATTTTACGGCAGTTCTTAGTCTCTCACGAAACTACGAACGAACCTGACCCGACCCACGCATGATCCACTTAGTTGTGGTGAGCTGAGTGAGTCCCATAGGTCCACGCGCGTGAAGCTTCTGTGTTGAGATCCCTACTTCGGCACCCAATCCGAAAGCGCCCCCGTCTGTAAAACGTGTTGAAACGTTCACACCTACTGACGCAGAGTCGATTGTGGACACAAACAGTTCGGCATTTGACAAGTCATTCGTCACAATGACGTCCGTGTGGCCCGACGAGTACTCCCGGATGTGTTCGATCGCGGCCTCGATATCCTCGACAACCTTGATGGCAATCTCAAGGTCAAGGTACTCCGTGTTCCAGTCTTTGCGGGTGGCACGTTGAACCTTCACGCCCTCTGGCGCGTATTCTGCAACCGTTGGGTCACCGTGGATGACCACGTTGGCATCGCTGAGCCCTTCAAGGATGCGTGGAAGAACTCGACGTGCGGCCTTCTCGTGAACCAGCAGAGTCTCAAGCGCGTTGCACACACTGGGCCGTTGCGTCTTTGAGTTAACCACGAGCTTCGTAGCTGAGCGCACCGTAGCCGACGAGTCAATGAACATGTGAACGTTACCCACGCCAGTCTCAATGACTGGCACAGTCGAGTTCATGACAACAGTTTGAATGAGTTCAGCTCCACCACGTGGAATCAACAGGTCTACGTGTTCGCGTGCGTTCATGAGAACTCGCGCACCTTCGCGGCCCCATTGGTCGATTCCATTGATCGAGTTTTCCGGCAACCCTGCAGTCACCAGAGCCTCTCGAAGAAGACTGATGAGCACCGTGTTTGACGACTGCGCGAGCGACCCGCCACGCAAGACACTCGCGTTTCCCGATTTGAGGGCAAGCACGGCAATATCGACAGTCACATTCGGGCGTGCTTCATAAATAGCGCCAATCACGCCCATGGGCACGCGCACCTGTGCGAGGTGAATGCCGTTGGGGAGCCTACGCCCTTCAACGATTTCACCCACTGGGTCGGGAAGTGAAACAACGTCACGCACAGCCTGAGCGATCGAATGCACCCGCTCTTCTGTCAAGCGCAAACGGTCGATCAGCCCTTCCGCTGTTCCTTTTTCGCGTGCTTTTTCAATGTCCTCGTTGTTCGCTTCGAGAATCTGTTCCACATTGTTTTCGAGCGTAAGCGCAATCTGTTCAAGCGCCGCGTGCCGTTCCGCGGTAGAAGAAACGCTGAGAACAGCTGATGCGTCCTTTGCGCCCGCTACAACTTTCGTAACTGCGCGAGAGATCTTGGGGTTAACATCCTCGGTCATAGACGTCCTTCATAAGCACTTTCGGTGAGCACCAAGTCGTTCCGGTGCACTACTTCCTTACGATAGTCACTACCATAGCGCTCTCCCAAGGCATCAGTCGTTAAACCGTACATACGTGGAAGCTCTTCTGAGGAAAAGTTCGTCATGCCTCGCGCGATGACTTTCCCCTGTGGGTCCACAATGTCGATCGGGTCGCCTGACTCGAATTCTCCAGTCACCTGCGTTACCCCGGCGGCAAGGAGGCTAGTCCCTCGTTTGAGAACTGCCTTAGCGGCTCCCGCGTCAATCCGGATAGTTCCGTTGGTTGACGCCAAGTGCGCCAACCACAGCATTCGTGTTTGGCGGCGTTTGTGGGTGACAGCGAAGTAGGTTCCTATGTCCTCGCCCCTGAGTGCGGCTGCGCAGTTGTCCGCCGAGGTGACAAGAGTTGGGATGCCCGAGTCAGTCACCATAGTGGCGGCTTGGACCTTGGTACGCATTCCGCCAGTACCCACACTCGATCCTGCTCCCCCAATGTTCAGCTCCTCGATTTCACTGGGGTGAGATACGAATTCGACTCGCTTGGAGTCCGGGTCAGCGGGGTGCGCAGTGTAAAGTGCGTCAACATCGGTGAGGAGGACCAGCGCATCGGCGTGGGAGAGCTGAGCGACAAGCGCGGACAGTCGGTCGTTGTCCCCCAGACGAATCTCCGAGGTGGCAACGGCGTCATTCTCGTTCACAATGGGCATGAACCCCAGCGCCAACATGCGGTCGATTGCACGTTGAGCATTGCGATACTGCGTCCTACGGATAAGTTCATCTGCTGTGAGAAGAACCTGCGCCGGCACGAGCCCGTATTCGGCAAGCACAGTGAAGTACGCAGACATGAGAATTCCTTGGCCAATACCGGCGGCAGCTTGTTGCGTAGCAAGATCCTTCGGACGAGTAATGGCCTTCATGGGCCCCATACCAGCTGCCACCGCACCCGATGACACGAGGATGACTTCTTTTCCGTCGAGTCGAAACTTTGCAAGAGTGCGTGCGATTTTCTCTAACGCCTCGGTGTTAAGGCCAGTGGGGGTCGTTAAGGAACTGGACCCCACTTTGACGACTACGCGGGAAGCACCCGCAATTGCATTGCGTGTTTCTTCATATGTGCTCACTACTCACTTCCTTCTTGCCGCGCGCGCTTCTCAGCGATGCGTTCGGCTTCGAGTTCAGCGCGCGCTTCGGCCTTTGCGTCCATTCGTTCGTGGAAGGCAGCTTTACGTTCCTTGCGTGTCGCGCGCTGGTCTTCTTCAAGACGCATGTCTGTTCCACGGGCTCCAAGTAGTTCGGCACCACCGACCATCGTTGGGTCCCAGTCAAAGACAACCGAATTGTCATCTGGGCCGATCACGATCGTGTCGCCAGGGTGAGCGCCCATGGAGAAGAGCTGCTCTTCGACGCCCAGTCTTTCAAGTCTGTCAGCCAGATAGCCAACCGCTTCGTCATTTGAGAAGTCTGTTTGCAGGACCCACCGTTGAGGCTTGGAGCCCAGAACGCGATACATCGGCCCTTCAGCTGTTTCTTCACGCACGATGTCGAACCCAGCATCGTCGACTGCAATTGGCCTGATCACCTGGCGAACCGGAGCCTCTTCTATCCGGCTGCGCCGCTCACGCTCCTCTTTCACTAGCTCAGCCATCGCGAACGACAACTCCCGTAGGCCCTTACGGCTGACAGCGGACACTTCAAACGTCCGGTAACCAGCCGCTTCAAGCTCTGATCGCACCATGTCCGACATGTCTTGCCCATCTGGCAAATCAGTTTTGTTCAACGCAACCAGCACTGGTCGTTTCGTCAAGGGAAGAAGGTCACCTGACGGCATAACATCGACCTCGTACTCCGCAAGCTCGGACTCAATCGCGTGCAAGTCAGTGACCGGATCCCTGTCCGACTCCCACGTAGCCATATCAATCACGTGAACCAAGGCGGCACAGCGTTCGATGTGACGCAAGAACTCCAAACCAAGACCTCGGCCCTGGGCGGCACCTGGAATCAAACCGGGGACGTCTGCGACCGTGAAGCGTACGTCACCAGCCTCAACCACACCCAAGTTTGGTTTCAAGGTAGTGAACGGGTAGTCAGCGATTCTAGGGCGCGCGGCGGAAAGCGCCGCAATGAGCGAAGATTTTCCAGCCGAGGGGAAGCCGACCAGCGCAATGTCAGCTACCGACTTAATCTCAAGGACAAGCTCGCGTTCTTCACCAGGTTCACCCAGCAGCGCGAAGCCCGGCGCCTTTCGTTTGGTCGAGGCAAGTGCAGCATTACCTAGGCCACCTCGCCCGCCGCGTGCAGCGATAAACTCCGTGCCGATGCCCATGAGATCGGCGAGCACCTGGCCATCCTTGGTCTTTACTACTGTCCCTTCAGGAACGAGAAGTACCAAGTTCTCACCGTTGACACCATGGCGGAGGTCACCCTTGCCTACTCCCCCATTTTCGGCCCTCCGGTGAGGTGAGCGGTGATACGGGAGTAACGTTGTGGTTTGATCGTCGACACGCAAAACCACGTCGCCGCCGTCGCCGCCGTTAGCGCCGTCCGGTCCGCCAAGTGGCTTGAACTTTTCGCGCCGCACAGACACACAACCGTGCCCACCATTTCCTGCTGTCACATGAAGTGTTACGCGATCAACAAACTCAATAGCCACAGTTCTCCCTTAAACTTTCCCAATAAACGCAAGTGGGGTGAGCCATAACGACTCACCCCACCAGTGTAAATAACTCAGTTAGCCTGCAACGATGTTAACGACCTTGCGTCCACCCTTTGCACCGAACTCAACAGTCCCAGCTGCCAGTGCGAACAGAGTGTCGTCGCCACCACGGCCTACGTTGACACCAGGGTGGAACTTGGTTCCACGCTGACGAACAAGAATTTCGCCTGCGCCCACAACCTGACCACCGTAGCGCTTAACGCCCAGTCGCTTAGCGTTTGAGTCGCGACCATTTCGAGTCGAGGAGACTCCCTTTTTACTTGCCATTGTTAAACTCTCCTAGCGCTACTTAATGCCGGTGATCTTGAGGCGCGTCAGGTCCTGACGGTGACCAATGCGCTTCTTGTACCCAGTCTTGTTCTTGTACTTCTGAATGACGATCTTGGGTCCGCGGTGCTCGCCCACAACTTCAGCAGTCACTGCCATTTTTGCCAGAGCAGAAGGCTCGTGGGTAACGGTCTCACCGTCTACGTGCAGGACTACGTCAAGATCAACGGAGTCACCAATCTCAGCTTTGATCCGATTTACGGTAATAGTGTCGCCAACGCTCACTTTTTCCTGGTGACCGCCGGCACGGACGATGGCATAAACCATGTACGATACCTTCCTTCTCGATGCGCTCTGGCGAGCGTTCCTGTATCAGCAGACGTTCCTTGGACCACATGTCCCATTACGAGGAAAATCCAGCCGAGGCGCTAAATGCACCGACGAATTATTATACTGACAAAGCACTCGCTGAGCAAGTCAGAAAGCCGGTTAACTCTGCGAAGCTTTTTCTCCGGCAATTCTTTCGTGATGTCTGATCACTTCGGCAACGATGAACGCCAGGAATTTCTCCGCAAACTCTGGGTCGAGCTGAGCATCGGCAGCAAGTGCTCGTAGACGCTTCACCTGCCGTTTCTCGCGTTCCGGGTCTGCTGCAGGTAACTGCGTCTGGGCTTTTAACTGCCCTACTTGTTCAGTGAGCTTAAAGCGCTCAGCAAGCACGTGAATAAGAACCGAGTCCAGATTGTCGATACTTTGTCGCAGGCGTTCGAGTTCAGGGTGAGACGTCATTTCTTTAGTGTAAATCACACGAAAGGGCCCGGAGCATCAAATGTGCTCCGGGCCCTGAAGGAGAAGGTTGTCGCTTACGCGTTACCCTGCTCTTCGCGAATCTCCTGGAGTTCCGTTTCAGACTCAGCACCCAATTCGTAGAGGGTGCCAGCCTTGCGGTCAGCCAGGTACTGCTTCATTTCGCGCAACACTTCAGGTACCAGCAGGTACAGACCGAAGATGTTGACGAAGCAACAGATGAACAGAACCGCGTCAGCAAACGCCACGATCGATCCGAACGACGCCAAGCAACCAATCAAGATGAACGCCATGAGGATCAGGCGGAAGAGCGTGTCCGACCAGTTGCGACGGCCGAACAGGTAGTGCCACGCCTTTTCACCATAGTAGGCCCATGTAATCAGGGTCGAGATCGCGAATAGAACGACCGCGATCGCCAGAAGAATTGGCCACCAACCGGTGATTGTGGAGAACGCACTCGAAACAAGTTCAACACCTGCAACCGATTCACCAGCGGCCGCATCTTCGCGTGCCTTGGCAAAGGTTTCACCACCGGCAATAATCACGGTCAGCGCGGTCATGAGGCAGACAACCACGGTGTCAATAAAGGGTTCCAGCAGAGCTACGAAACCTTCCGAAACTGGGCGTCGTGTCTTTACAGCCGAGTGAGCGATTGGCGAAGATCCAATTCCAGCTTCGTTCGAGAATGCCGCACGCTGGAAGCCCACGATCATCACACCGATCATTCCACCCAGACCACCTTCAGGAGTGAAGGCTCCCGCGAAAATCTCTGCGAAAGCGGCTGGAACGTGACCGAAGTTTCCAAAGATCACAATGAGGCACGAACCGATGTACAGAACTGCCATGGCAGGCACCAACTTGTCGGTCACAGAACCGATGACCTTGATACCTCCGATAACAACCAGACCAACGAGACCTGCGAGCAAAATACCAGTGAACAGACCACCAAGAGGTCCACCCAGAGGACCTTCAGCACCACCGGTTGCTTCGCGCATCTGAACGAACGCCTGGTTCGACTGGAACATACCTCCACCGACAACACCGAACAGCAGAATCGCGATAGCGAAGATTCCCGTGAGGACCTTGGCGACTGGGCCACCGAAGCGCTTAAACGCAATAGGCAAGTACTTGAATGGGCCACCGTGAACCACGCCATTCTCATCGATTTCGCGGTATTTCACACCCAACGTACATTCAACGAACTTAGTGGCCATACCCAAGATACCTGCGACCATCATCCAGAAGGCCGCACCTGGACCACCGACAGACATAGCAACACCGACACCGGCGATGTTACCCAGACCCACCGTTCCGGAAACCGCAGACGCGAGAGCCTGGAAGTGCGTCACTTCACCTGGGTCATCTTTAGACGAGAACTTGCCTCTCACGACTTCAAGTGCGACACCGAATCCGCGGAACTGGATGAACCCGGTGATGATCGTAAAGATTGTCGCTCCGACAATCAGCCAAACCAACACGAGCGGAAGGCTTCCCCCCGCTACTGGGACCGCAAAGAAAACGATCTTTTCAAGTCCTGTGGCGATCGGTTCAAAACCAGTGTTAATCGCCTCTTCAATTTGATTCGCATTGCTCAATGCGTCCACCACCTTAGTGTGAGTTACATCTCACAATAGACTCACGGGTACCTTCGACTTTCGCAACATGAAATGTGGCGTAGGACACACTGTGTTATCGAACCGTTATCTGGGGTGTAACTCTGAACTTGCAAAACAGAAACCCGTCAGCGCGAAATGCCTTCGCACTGACGGGCTGAGCTACAACTTCAAACAGCAAACGTCGAGCTACTCGTCATCTCCGATGATGAGTACTGGAAGAGCCGGGGTCTCGTCCTTTGGCTTGTGCATTTCCCCACCTTGAGTTTTCTCAGGTTTTGGTCTCACAGCAGGACGTTTCTTGGGTTCGGCTTTCTGAATCTTCGTTTCAGTGTCGTCCCCAATCATCACCGTGCCAGGTGCGTGCACAATCGGCTCGGGTTCACGCACTTCAGGCTCAACCACTTTAGGCTCTTCGGCTTCCGGCTTCTGTGGCTTCTGCTCGGTGACCTCTTGCTTTCGTGGCTCCGACTCCTGCGTTTCATCTTGCGAATCCGCAACTTCATCTTGCCGCGAACGCATTGTGGCAGCGGCGATAGCAGTAAGCTCGTTGCTCGAAGGCTTAGACGACTTCTCGTTTGACCGGGAACGCTTCTTCCGTGACTTGTACTGCTTCGAGTTGTCGACTTCGGTTCCCGGCAAGACAAGCCCGCGACCAGACAGGTCTTCGCCAGCGGCAACCAAGCTTTCAGCCAAACCAGTTCCGATTCGTTTACGCGTCATCTGGACGAGCCCAAGCGACGTCACTTCTGCCACCTGGTGCTTCGTGCGGTCACGCCCCAAGCACTCGACCAAACGTCGTACAACAAGGTCGCGGTTGGATTCCAGCACCATGTCGATGAAGTCAACGACGATAATTCCGCCGATGTCACGCAGGCGAAGCTGGCGAATCACTTCCTCGGCCGCTTCAAGGTTATTCTTGGTCACCGTTTCTTCGAGGTTGCCTCCGGAACCGGTGAACTTACCCGTGTTGACGTCAATAACCGTCATCGCTTCGGTACGGTCAATGACGAGCGAACCACCAGAAGGAAGATTCACTTTGCGCGACAGCGCCTTCTCAATCTGTTCGGATACGCGGAAGTGATCGAAAACGTCGTCCTCGCCCGTGTAGCGTTCAACGCGTTCCACCAGATCCGGCGCAACCGACTCCACATACTCATGGATCGTGTCATAGACACCGTCACCATCGATGACCAGCTTGGAGAAGTCTTCATTGAACACGTCACGAATAATGCGCACGATCATGTCTGGCTCTGAGTACAGAAGTTGCGGAGCCAGCACCTTTGTCGAAGTTGATTTCTTCTCGATCGTCTGCCAACGCTTGGCCAGACGCTCGATGTCCCGTGTGAGCTCTTCCTCGCTCGCACCTTCAGCGGCCGTGCGAACAATGACACCGTTACCTTCTGGAACGGCGTCTCCCAGCAACTTACGCAAACGCTGACGTTCCTTGTCGGGCAATTTGCGTGAAATTCCCGTCATGGAATTGTTGGGGACGTACACCAGGAAGCGACCAGGCAAAGAAATCTGGCTAGTGAGTCGGGCACCCTTGTGTCCGATGGGGTCTTTGGTCACCTGCACCAGAACTGAGTCACCTGGGTTGAGCGCCACTTCAATACGGTGAGGCTTTCCGTCCATTCCCAGAACGTCCCAGTTCACTTCACCGGCATAGAGGACCGCGTTACGCCCCTTGCCAATGTCAACGAACGCCGCTTCCATGCTGGGCAGCACATTCTGCACCTTACCCAAGTACACGTTGCCAATCAGCGACGCCTGCGCTTTGGCTTCCGAGAGGTAGTGTTCTACCGCAATTCCATCTTCGGTCACGACCAACTGCGTGCGCCCATCGTGTTCACGCACGATCATGGTGCGTTCGACCGATTCGCGACGCGCAAGGAACTCCGCTTCCGTGATGAGCGGACGACGTCGACCAGCTTCACGCCCTTCGCGACGGCGCTGACGTTTCGCTTCGAGGCGGGTAGAGCCCTTCACACCGGTAACGGAATCTTCCGCGTTGCGGACTCGGCGGCGACGGCGACGGCGTGACGATTCGTGGTTGTCGTCATCATCGGACTCCTTTGAGTCAGCCTGCTTGCCACTGTCGGAGTCCCTGTCGCCTTTAGCCGAGGAGTCTTTACCTTCCGAGTTCCCGGAGTCATCACGCGACCGGGAGCGACGACCTCGGCCACCACGGCGACGACGTCGCCGATCATTGTCGCCGGACTCTTCTGTGTTGTCAGAGTCGTCCGAGCTGTCGTTGTCCTCGTCCTCGTCATCGCTGTCGTTGTCATCGTCGTCATCGCCGGTCCACGTGGGGTCAACGACTTCGCCGAGTTCCGCCTGGGGCTGTTGGAACGTCAGGAAATTTGAGCTAGGCGCCTTGATGGGCTCCACCTGTTCGTCTTCGTCCTGTTGGGCAGCAGAAAATACCGCTTTGGGGTCATAAGGATCCCCCGCCGAGGTGGTTACCAGGTTTTCGGGTTGCGCTACCTGTCCGGGCAGGTTGGAGAAAATCGCCGAAAGCGGGTCGAGCGGACGGCGATCTTGCTGAGGTTCGGGTTTCTGATCGTCCTCAGTGGTCGTTACCGGCTCCGTTGACGACGTCGCTTCTTTACGTTTGTCTTCAGCTACTCGAGCGATGTCCTCCAGGGCATCGCGGTTCTCTTGATTGACTTCAGTAGCTTCCTGGTGGTCATCTTCGACACCAGTTTTACCGCGGGATTTCCGTAAATTTTCGAGGTCGGCAAGAATGCCGGCCTTAGGATCGAGGTCCTGTGTATTCATTTTGTTAAACTCCTGACCCTTCCAGAACGCGATGCACCTTTCGCACACTGTCCGGGAACTGACACTGTCTACGCGTTTGTACGCAAAAACTCTTGAGCAGTGAGGCTCGCGCAATGGCGCGGTGGCCTGCTTCTCTTTAACCACGCGGATCAAGACCCACAAGGTGGAAGCTCGAGGTCTGGTGCTCAACCTCGCTCGTCCATCATTATGTCACACGGTTCATGTACAAACCCTGGATACGCGCCGTCACTGCTGTCCATTCAGTGAACGGTACAGTGCCACACGTTGCGATCGCGTGCATGGTGGCGCCTCCCCGTGGCATGCTTAACTGCGTGAGTGCAAAAGTAGCTGAAACAGATGAGCACCCCCGGGCCATGGAAACACAGTCGTCATCGTGGCTTCTCAATCCTGTGGTCCATGGGATCTACATGGTCGCGTTCTCAGTGATTGGTCTCCTTGCTTCATTTGACCTTTCGATTGAAAAGGTGAAGAAGCTTGAGAATCCGGAGTACATCCTGTCGTGCGATATGAACCCGTTCTTTTCGTGCAGTGGCGTCATGCAGTACCCGCAATCACAGCTGTTTGGCTTTCCTAACCAGTTCTTAGGAATCGCCGCGTTTGTCTTTCCTCTTCTGCTGGGAGTCTTGCTGATCAGTCGTGCACAGATTCCCGGCTGGGTGATGGTTGGCCTGAACATTGGGCTCTTGGGTGGTGTGGCCCTGGTGACATTCCTGTACATCAGTTCAATCTGGGTGATTGGAATCGGGTGTCCCTGGTGCATCGTGGTGTGGACGGTCACCATTCCGCTGTTCTGCACTACAACTGGCTATAACGCGCTAGTGGGTAACTTTGGAACACGCATTCGCGACAACGTCACTGTCCGCGTATTTGCGTCGAGTTCACTTCTCATCAGCGTGGTGCTGGTCTTTGTTATCTACGTGTCGATTGTGATTCGCTTCTGGGATTACTTCAGCACGCTCTTCTAAAAGCGAACCACACGCAATCACCCCGGCACGTGGGCGCCGGGGTGATTCGTATTCACAGATGTGGGTGGCTCAGTCTTGGAACCACAGGCCGATTTCACGTTCAGCCGACAGCGACGAGTCTGAACCGTGCACCACGTTCTGCTGTGCCACGGTCCCCCAGTCACGTCCGAGGTCGCCACGAATGCTTCCTGGAGCAGCTGTCGTTGGGTCGGTGGCCCCGGCGAGCGTGCGGAAACCGAGGATTGCACCGTCGCCCTCAACAACCATGGCCACAATTGGGCCGGAGGCCATGAAGTCGACCAGCGGCTCAAAAAACGGCTTACCTTCGTGCTCTTCGTAGTGTTCCGTGAGAAGTTGACGTGAGGCTTCCATCATCTTCAAACGTTCGATGGTGTAGCCCTTGGTTTCGATGCGTGAAATGACTTCACCAATCAAACCGCGCCTCACGCCGTCGGGTTTGACGAGGACAAGAGTCCGTTCGCTCACGAAGATTCTCCTAACGTTGAAATTGAGCAACCACTACTAGGTTAGCCTTTCTTTTGGGCGTCCGCGGCAATCTCTTCCTTGGCCCATTCTGTGGCTTCACGGTCGATGCGTTTGCCCCAATACACCGCCACAACCCACATGGCTGTATAGATCACACCCACAATGAGCATCATGGGCATGACGAAGGCTGTGAGAAGGACACATGCTTGAGCTATGTGACCCAGCGTGAGTCCAACACCCGAACCCATAGCTTTTCGTGGCAAGGTGGCGGTTGCAACCACACACAAAACGGTGATCACCGAAGCTCCTACGATGAGCCACGTTAACGACACTGGTCTCAGTCCGTAGCCAACGAGGAACGCCAGGTAGACCACCAGGATTTCCGAAATCAGAATCGTGCCACACAACACCGGGAGCTTCGACTTCAGAGGCAGTGTAGGAAGCGATTGGCTCACGACTGCTCCTTCCGCCCTAAGAGCGTGCGGGCTTCGCCCACCGTTGACAGCGACCCGGTCACAACAACACCCGTCCCCGACTCATCGAGCGCCAAATCGAGTGCCTTCATGAGCGCGGAATTCATGTCGTTTTCGACTAACACGTCGTCGGCCCCCCACCATTCGCTGGCTGCGTGAGCGAGCTCGTCGGCCCCCATGGCACGAGGAGACTGGACCTGCGTCACGATCACGCGTCGCGCGAATCGGCTCAAGTGCTCAAAGACGCCGTGCGGGTCTTTATCCGCGTACATCGCGACGACTGCCACGACCTCGGCGAAGTCAAAAGCGTCACCCACCGTTTCAGCGAGAACCTGGGCAGCGTGCGCGTTGTGCGCGCCATCGACAATCACCGTGGGTTCTGACCGCAGGATCTCAACACGCCCAGGTGAGGTCACAGCGCTCATGCCTTCACCAACCACGTCAACGTTCAACGGTTTGTCTTCTGTTCCCAAGAATGCTTCGACCGCGGCCAGAGCAACTGCCGCGTTGACCGCCTGGTGCTCACCGTGTAGCGGCAAGAACAGGTCGGGGTAATCCTCCAGCTGAGTGCGCACGTGAATCACTTGGCCGTCGACCGCGTTTACCCGGCTTTGCAAACCAAATTCGCGACCAAGCCACCTGGACTCAACACCACGATCAGCGAACTCCGAGGCGAACACATCTTCCACCTCGGGAACCTGGGGGCCCACCACCGCAACCGGGTGCGGGGCAGGCGACGGATCCACGGTGCGGTTGAGAATGCCCGCTTTTGTGCGCGCGATCTCTGCGACCGTGTCTCCCAAGAACTGCTGGTGATCCAGGCTCACAGGGGTGAACACGCACACCTGAGCGTCAGCGACATTCGTTGAGTCCCATTCGCCGCCCATGCCCACTTCGAGGATCATGACGTCGACTGGAGCGTCGGCGAAAATGGCGAACGCAACCACGGTGAGCGCTTCAAAGAACGTCAGAGGCGGTCGGTCCGACTGGGCCAATTCCTGGTCAACGATGTGAAGAACCGGCTGAATGTCGTCGACAATCTCGACAAACTTCTGGGCGTTGACGGGTTCGCCGTCCACGCTGAAACGCTCGGTGAGGTCCTGCATGTGCGGGCTGGAAAACCGTCCCGTGCGCAGGTCGTGGGCCCGAATCAGTGTGTCGACCATGCGCACTGTGGACGTTTTACCGTTGGTGCCCGTCACCGTGATCACCGGCGCCGAGGTGTGTATGTCGCCCAAAAGCTCGCACGCTCGGCGTGTAGCGTCTAGGCGCAGTTCAACTTCAGTTTCACCGGCCCGCGTCTGCAGGAGAGCCTGGGCGCGGGCGAGTTCAGATGTGAGATCCATTAGGCCTTCACCACGCGAATGTTCGCGTTCAGTTCATTCGCACTGTGCAGATCGTCACCCGTTGCTTCATCTGTGCTGAGTTCGAACTGCAGAGCCAGCGTTTCACCGGCAATGAGCAGGCGGTGCGGAGTGAGTGCCTGCGCGGTTGCGTCGTCGGTGTAGAGGGTGACGCGGATGCGGTCAGAAACATCCAGGTCGAGCTCACGTCGGATGTTTTGGATTGCGCGGACGGCATCACGTGCCAATCCTTCCGCTTCCAGTTCCGGCGTCACAGTCTTATCCAGCGCCACGAAACCGGAGTCGGTAGGTGCCAGAACGACCGTGTCGCTTGCCGCCTCGGCGACTTCTTCTAAGGTGTACTCACCTTCCACAAGCTCGATCCCACCGGAGACCACCACGCCGTCGTTGACCGACCAGTCGCCGGTCTTTGAACCCTTGATTGCCGTCTGCACGTCCTTCCCGAGGCGCGGGCCGGCAGCGCGGGCGTTCACCGTGAGTTTGTGGTCGAGTGAGAATCCGGCTTCGGCGGCTTCGGCCATGCGAAGCACCTCGACGGATTTCACGTTGAGCTCGTCGGCGATGATGGATGTGAAGTCCTCACCCAGCTCGATGTCAGTTGCGACCGTCAGCGTGGACAGCGGCAGGCGCACGCGCAGGTGCTGTGCCTTGCGCAGGCTCGAGCCCACCGAGCACACGCCGCGGGTTGCGTCCATGCGTTCAACCAGATCGGGATCTGCAGGGAACAGCGTTGCGTCTGGGTAGTCAGCCAGGTGGACTGACTCTTCGCCCGTGAGGCCACGGAAAATTTCTTCTGCCACGAACGGCATGAGCGGGGATGCAGCACGGATGAACGCTTCAAAACACGTGTAGAACACGTCGAAGCTTTCGTGCATGGCCACGGTGCCGTCCCAGAAACGACGGCGCGACCTGCGCACATACCAGTTGGTCAGAAGATCCAAGTACTCACGGATCAGCTGGCACCCATTCCACAAGTCATACGCGTCCATGGCCGTCTGGAAGTCCACCAGGAAGTCGTGAGTCTTAGCAAGCAGGTAGCGGTCCAGAACCTGGCTCGACTCATACCGTTTCTTGGCGCTGTAGCCGCGGGTGTCTTCGCCTTCTGCTGATTCAGCCGTGTTGGAGTACGTGGCAAAGAAGTACCACGCGTTCCACGCTGGCAGAATCACCTGTCGAACCCCGTCGCGGATTCCCTGTTCCGTGACGATGAGGTTTCCTCCGCGCAGGATGGGGCTGGACATGAGGAACCAGCGCATCGCGTCAGAACCGTCCCGTTCAAACACTTCGTTGACGTCCGGATAGTTGCGCAGGCTCTTCGACATCTTCTGTCCGTCTGAGCCCAAAACGATTCCGTGGCAGATCACGTCCATGAACGCTGGCTTGTCAAACAGCGCGGACGCCAGAATGTGCAAGGTGTAGAACCATCCGCGTGTCTGCCCGATGTACTCAACGATGAAGTCGGCCGGGTAGTGGTGTTCGAACCAGTCTTTGTTGTCGAACGGGTAGTGGACCTGCCCGTATGGCATGGAACCGGAGTCGAACCACACGTCCAGGATGTCTTCGACGCGACGCATGGTGGACTTCCCAGTGGGGTCGTCCGGATTAGGGCGGGTCAGTTCATCGACGTACGGGCGGTGCAGGTTTGGTTTGCCGTCGGGCCCGGTGGGCAGTCGACCAAAGTCACGTTCGATCTCTTCAAACGAACCGTAGACGTCCAGACGTGGATATTCCGGGTTGTCTGACTTCCACACGGGAACGGGGCTTCCCCAGAAACGATTACGGGTAATCGACCAGTCGCGTGCGTTTTCGAGCCATTTTCCGAACTGGCCGTGCTTGACGTTGTCCGGCACCCACGTGATCTTTTCGTTGTTGGCCAGCATCTTGTCTTTGATCTTGGTGACCTCAACGAACCACGAACTCACACCCTTGTAGATGAGCGGGTTCTTGCAACGCCAGCAGTGTGGATAGGAGTGGTTGTAGGTTTCGTGGCGCACCAGCACGGTGCCGTCCCACACAGACCCTGTTTCGCCGTCCTGTTTGGTGGCGTTCTTGAGCTGTCGAATGAGTGGCGCGTTGGCTTCGAACACCTGCAGTCCTGCGAATTCCTTCACTGGCGCGGTGAACTGGCCGCTCGCGCTCACGGGCATGACGGCTTCGATTCCGGCGGCTTGGGTGACAACGTAGTCGTCCTCACCGAACGCTCCCGCGGTGTGAACCAGTCCGGTACCGTCCGAGGTGGTGACGAAGTCCCCTTCGAGGATCCGGAAGGCGTTTTCGTGGCCTTCGTAGTAGGTGAACGGCGGGTTGTAGGTGTGGCCCAAAAGGTCGGAGCCTTTCAGCGTTTCAACAACCGTGGGGTCCTCCCCCAGTTCCTTTGCATACGCTGCCAGCCGTGCCTGAGCGATCACGTACCTTTCAGCGGTACCGGTTGGCACCTCGGACTCTACAACCACGTAGTCGATATCCGAACCAACCACGATCGCAAGGTTAGAAGGCAGGGTCCACGGCGTGGTGGTCCAGATGAGGAACTTAGCGCCGTGCAGACATTCGAGTGGGCCACCCGAGCATGTCAGGCCAACGGTGACCGACGGGTCCTGACGGTCCTTGTAGACCTCTTCGTCCATGCGGAGTTCGTGGTTCGACAGCGGTGTCTCATCCGACCAGCAGTAGGGCAAAACTCGGAAGCCTTCGTAGATGAGGCCCTTGTCGTACAGGGTCTTAAACACCCACAGCACCGACTCCATGAATTCGGGGTTGAGGGTCTTGTAGTCGTTTTCGAAGTCGACCCAGCGACCCATGCGGTTGACGTACTCTTCCCACTCGTTGGTGTACTTGAGTACGGAAGCACGCGCGGCGTCGTTGAACTTTTCGACGCCCATGTCCAGGATTTCGTCTTTGGTTTTCAAGCCCAGCTGGCGCATGGCTTCGAGTTCGGCAGGGAGACCGTGCGTGTCCCATCCAAAGCGTCGCTCAACTTTCTTCCCGCGCATGGTCTGGTAGCGCGGAACGACGTCCTTGACGTAGCTGGTCAGCAAGTGGCCGTAGTGTGGCAAACCGTTCGCAAACGGAGGGCCGTCGTAGAAAACGAACTCATTCTCACCGTCGACGCCTGCATCCCGTTGTTCGACAGACTTGCGGAATGTGTTGTTTTCGTTCCAGTAAGCAAGAATGTCTTTTTCTAGTTCTGGAAATGTGGGGCTGGGTGTAAGTCCGCCAGTAAACGTCGTCGCCTGGGGGTACACCCGTTGGGTGTGAGCTTCTGAGCCGGTTGTTTCGGTCATGAGCGTCCTTTAACTTTCAGGGGCCGAGTGGTTCGCACTTGACCCGATTTACGGTGTCATCCGTGCGAGGACGAAGGCCAGTGGGCCACCGCGGTACCACCCCGCTTATCTGTTCTTCCCGAGGTGGAAAGGACAGATCGCTCATAAGGCTGTTACGGGCCTACCCGTCCGGTTCTACTGGGCGAATGCTCTGCTGCCGATGTACGCATGCTTTTGTGCAACCGCTTTTCTTCCGGATGCTCCCCGGTGATGGCCGGATCATAGCGGTATTAGCTTACCGCATAGAAGCCCGTGTATACGTGTGTAGTGTGGGACATATATAGAGGAGGACGAATGACGGATCAGAAACTACGTGCAGTTGTTACTGGCGCCAGCTCAGGTATTGGTGCAGCAACCGTTCGCCAGCTCCGGGCTCTCGACTGGGACGTTGTGGCAGTTGCCCGGCGTGAAGACAAGCTCAAAGCGCTCGCAGACGAAACCGGTGCCAGCTACATCGTGGCCGACATGACCAGTGACGAAGATGTCACCCGGATGGCTGAAAAAGTGCTCGCCCACGGACCTGTCCACTCGCTCGTGGCCAACGCTGGATTCGCCCTGGGCACCGATGAAGTCAAAGACGCCAACGTCGACGACTGGAAGAAGATGTTTGACATCAACGTGTTGGGTGTTGTGCGCGCCGTCAAGGCACTCCTGCCTGCCTTGGTCGACTCCGGCCGAGGTGACATTTGCATTATGAGTTCCACGGCCGGGCACATTGCCTATGAAGGTGGAGGAGGATATGTCGCTGCCAAGCACGGAACCACCTCGGTCGCGGAAACCTTGAGGCTGGAACTTGCAGGCCAGCCGGTCCGCGTCATGGAAATTGCCCCGGGTATGGTCGCGACCGACGAATTTTCTCTCAAGAGGTTGGGGTCCCAGGAGGCTGCCGACAAGGTGTACGAGGGCGTTGAGCGCCCGCTGACGGCCGAGGACGTTGCCGACGCTGTTGTCTACACGCTGACGCGTCCGCACCATTTCAATGTTGACCTCATGGTCATTCGCCCCATCGCGCAAGCGGCGCAACACAAGGTGGCGCGCAACTCCGGACTCTAAAGGTCTTTGGCCTTTGCCCAACCCAGGTGAAAAGATATTGCTATGAATAACGGCCCAAGCACACACGACTCGGTGCACCTTCCAGATAAACCAGCCCTCGAAGGGCTTTCCGAAAAATGGGACGCAAAGTGGGGTGAGGAACAGGTCTACGCGTTTGACCGCAACACCACACGTGAAGAGGTCTACGCGATCGACACTCCCCCACCAACCGCGTCTGGTTCGTTGCACGTGGGCCACGTCTTTAGTTACACACACACCGACGTCATGGCACGCTACATGCGCATGACCGGCAAGAACGTTTTCTACCCCATGGGATGGGACGACAACGGCCTGCCAACCGAACGTCGCGTACAGAACTACTACGGTGTCAAATGCGAACCTTCGCTGGCCTACGACCCGGACTTCACGCCACCGGAGAAGCCGGCGAAGAACCCGCGCGACTTTGTGGCGGTTTCTCGCCTCAACTTCATTGAGCTGTGCGAAAAGCTGTCTGCTGAAGACGAAAAGGTTTTCGAGCAGTTGTTCCGCTCAGTTGGGCTGTCCGTCGACTGGAACTATTCGTACCGCACGATCGACGACAAGTCCCGTGCTGTCTCCCAGCGTGCGTTCTTGCACGATTTGAAGGCGGGGCAGGCGTACTCACAGGACGCACCCACCATGTGGGATGTGACGTTTGGGACCGCGGTTGCACAAGCCGAACTCGAAGATCGGGAAAAGGAAGGCGCGTACCACAAGGTCAAGTTCTTCCCCACTGGATCCGAAGGCCTGGCCGACACAGCACGTGAGCCGGTTGTCATTCTGACTTCGCGCCCAGAGCTCATTCCTGCAGTTGTGGCGCTTGTGGCCCACCCTGACGATGAGCGTTACCAGGGTCTCTTTGGTTCGACGGTTGTGTCGCCACTGTTCGGTGTTGAGGTTGAGGTCAAGGCGCACGAACTCGCTAAGTCCGACAAGGGTACGGGTATCGCCATGGTGTGTACGTTTGGTGACCTCACCGACGTCACGTGGTGGCGTGAGTTGGACCTCCCAACGCGTGCCGTGGTGACCCGTGACGGGCGCCTGAGCCGCGAGGTTCCGGAATGGATTGCGAGTTCCGCAAAGGCTGACGCGGCCGAGGTGTACGGCAAGCTCGCCGGAAAGACCACCTTCACGGCTCGTAAGGAGATCGCTGAGCTGCTGGAAGAGTCCGGTGACCTCACCGGCCCCATTGAGCAGATCACCCACCCCGTGCCGTTTTATGAAAAGGGTGACAAGCCTCTTGAGGTGGTCACTTCGCGTCAATGGTACATCCGCAACGGTGGGCGAAGCGCGGAACTCCGTGACGCTCTGATTGCGCGGGGTCGCGAAATCGACTGGCACCCAGCGTTTATGCGTTCTCGTTATGAAAACTGGGTTGAGGGCTTGAGCGGTGACTGGCTGGTGTCACGTCAGCGCTACTTCGGTGTTCCGATTCCGCTGTGGTACCGCCTCGATGAGCAGGGCCAGCCGGATTACGACGACCCGATCGTTCCAAGCGATGACCAGTTGCCAGTGGACCCACAGGCCCACACACCTGAGGGCTTCACGGATGAGCAGCGCGACCAGCCAGGTGGCTTCACGGGCGATCCAGATGTGCTGGACACATGGGCAACGTCGAGCCTGACACCACAGCTGATTGGTGGATGGTCCACGGACGACGACCTGTTCAGCAAGGTCTTCCCGTTCGACCTGCGTCCGCAAGGTCACGACATTATTCGCACGTGGTTGTTCTCCACGGTGGTTCGCGCCAACTCGATTAACGGCTCGATCCCGTGGACGAACACTGCACTGTCCGGGTGGATCTTGGACCCGGACCGCAAGAAGATGTCAAAGTCCAAGGGCAACGTGGTTGTACCCAGCGACATCATCGCGGAAACCAAGCCTGGGTTTGGGCCCGACGCGGTTCGTTACTGGGCCGCAAGCGCGCGTTTGGGCGGTGACACCGCATATGACGTGTCGCAGATGCAGATCGGTCGCCGTTTGGCGATGAAGCTGTTGAACGCGTCGAAGTTTGCCTTGGCGCAGGGTGTTCACGCAGGTCACGTCCAGAACTTTGACCACGTGACTCACCCGCTTGACCAGGCGTTGCTGACCAAGTTGCGTGCCACGATCGAGCAGGCGGGTGCGCACTTCACCGAGTACGACTACGCTCACGCGCTACGTGTCACCGAGTCGTTCTTCTGGGAGTTCACCGACGACTACGTGGAGCTCGTTAAGGACCGGTCATATGGTGCGCAGGGCGAACAGGCTCAGCTGTCGGCTCACGTGACCCTGGCGACCGCACTTGACGCTCTGTTGCGCCTCTTTGCTCCGTTCATGCCGTTCGTCACTGAAGAAGTGTGGTCGTGGTGGCATGACGGATCTATCCACCGAACCACATGGCCAGGTGCCACCGAAATCACAGTCGGTGACACCACGGGCGTGGACCTGGAAACCATCGCAACGATCCTGGCAGAGGTTCGCCGTGCCAAGACCGAGGCAAAGGTTTCCCAAAAAACCGAGGTCGTCTCAGCGACTCTGCGCGCAACCGCCGCCGTGGTGGCGATGGCAGAGGCCACACGGGGCGACTTGGAAGCTGCGGGCCGTATTCGCGAGTGGGAACTCACCGTTGACGACGCGCAGACCGAACCCACTGTCACTGACATCGAGTTCGCTGTCGAAGAAAAATAATCAACGGAGGCACTATGCGTAGTGAACTGTTTGCCGACATCCACCAGGAAAAGAACAACACCGAACGTTGGACTCTGCAGTCCAAACGAATGTTGCGCACCTACATCACCCCAGACGCGCCTATGGTTGCGACGAAGGGAGCGATGGTTGCATACCAGGGCAATGTGACGTTCCGTCACAAGGGCTCGCGTTCGGTTGGCGAGTTCTTTAAGAAGCAGCTGACCAGCGAGGACACTCCTATGATGAGTGTTGAAGGTCACGGGGAGGTTTTCTACGCCCGGAACGCGGCGAACATCTTCCTGATGCAACTCGAGGGTGACCAGGATGCGTTGACGGTGAACTCGTCGCGGTTGCTGGCCTTCGATGCGCACCTCAACTGGGATATCAAACGTATCCGCGGTGGAATGGGCGCCTTGGCGTCTGGGTCAGGGCTGTTCAACATTGAGATGTCGGGGCAAGGTAGCGCCTCGGTGTGCTGTTACGGTGACCCCATGATTCTCGACTGTTCGCAGACTCCAACGTATGTGGACCCGCAGGCTGCGGTGTGCTGGTCGGCAAACCTTGCGCCTCAGATCAAGGTGGACGCTTCAGTTGGAACGTTTATTGGGCGTGAGTCTGGTGAGACTGTCCAGTTGATGTTCCACGGCCCCGGTTTCGTTGTGGTTCAGCCGGCAGAAACGTACTAGACCGAGGTTGTTTTCGCTTTAGGCCGTCTTTCGGGACGGCCTTTTGCGTGCCTTTTTAGGGACGAGCGTGGGTGCGACGTTGCTGTTGACGACGTCGTGTGTGATGACGACGCGTTCAATGTCGTCGCGGCTGGGCAGTTCAAACATGATGGGCTGGAGGACTTCTTCGAGGATTGAGCGAAGTCCGCGCGCACCGGTTTCGCGTAGGAGGGCGAGGTCGGCGATAGCTTCGAGTGCTTCGTGTTCAAATTCGAGTTCAACGCCGTCCATGTTGAACATGGCTTGGTACTGTTTGACCAGTGCGTTGCGTGGTTCGGTGAGGATCGCGATGAGTGCTTCGCGGTCCAGGTTGTCCAGCGTCGCGATCACGGGGACACGGCCGATGAACTCAGGAATGAGGCCGAACTTCAGGAGGTCTTCTGGGAGCAGGTCCTCGAAGTGGTTAACGTCGTCTTCCTTGGATTGGATGAGTGCGCCAAACCCGATTCCGTGCTTGCCCTTGCGTGCCGAGATGATCTCTTCGAGGCCAGCGAATGCGCCGGCCACGATGAAGAGCACGTTGGTGGTGTCGAGCTGGATGAACTCTTGGTGTGGGTGCTTGCGTCCGCCTTGGGGAGGAACGGAGGCCTGGGTTCCTTCCAGGATTTTCAGGAGTGCCTGCTGGACGCCTTCGCCTGATACGTCACGGGTGATGGACGGGTTTTCGGCTTTTCGGGAAATCTTGTCGATTTCGTCAATGTAGATGATGCCGGTTTGGGCGCGTTCGACGTCGAAGTCAGCGGCTTGGAGTAGTTTGAGCAGGATATTTTCGACGTCTTCACCTACGTATCCGGCTTCGGTGAGTGAAGTGGCGTCGGCGACTGCGAAAGGTACGTTGAGTTTCTTGGCGAGAGTCTGGGCCACGTAGGTTTTGCCGGAACCAGTTGGGCCCACCATGAGGATATTGGATTTAGCGATTTCGACCTCAGGCTTTTCGCCAGACCGCATCGCGTTGATGCGTTTGTAGTGGTTGTACACCGCAACTGAGAGAGCGCGTTTGGCGGATTCTTGGCCCACGACGAAGTCGTTGAGGTGGTCGAAAATGTCCTGTGGCTTGGGGAGTTCGATTGCCTGATCAGGTTCTTTACCGGCGTTGAGTTCTTCGTCGATGATTTCGTTGCACAGACCGATGCATTCGTCGCAAATGTATACGCCCGAACCCGCAATGAGCTTTCGGACCTGTTTTTGCGTTTTGTCGCAAAAACTACATTTAAGTAAATCTGCACCTGCGCGTGTCACTGTCACAACCTTTCACAGAACTCATACCCAGAGTAGTACGCCCGCTTGCTCCATGCTTGCACAAACGCGCTTAAGCTGGCGGTTTTCCTGTAACGGTGTGTCGCTGGATCCTACTCTCATGAGGTTGAAAGACGGAACACCGCACACAAACGGCGCGGGCCGAGGAACACCTCGGCCCGCGCTTGCCACCTCTCGGTCTAACCGGTCACTTTGAGCCAGTTACGCAAAAACTGCTATTTCACACCTTTACGGCTGCTGAGCACCTGGTCGACCAGTCCATAGTTCTTGGCTTCTTCGGCGGTGAGGAACAGGTCGCGTTCGATGTCGTTCGAGACCTCGTCGGCGCTCTTATTCGAGTGCTTAGCGAGCGTCTCCTCGAGCCAGCGACGCATTCGCAAGACCTCGTTCGCCTGAATCTCAAGGTCTGACGCCTGCCCCTGACCTTGCCCCTGCATTGCGGGCTGGTGAATGAGCACACGCGCATTCGGCAGAGCAAGACGCTTTCCAGGCGCACCCGCCGCCAGCAGAACCGCCGCAGCAGAGGCTGCCTGCCCCAAGCACACGGTCTGGATCTCTGGTTTGATGTACTGCATAGTGTCGTAGATCGCCGTCAGCGCCGTGAACGATCCACCCGGCGAGTTGATGTACAGCGTGATGTCTCGGTCAGGATCCTGACTCTCAAGCACAAGCAACTGAGCCATCACGTCATCGGCCGAGGTGTCGTCCACCTGCACGCCCAAGAAGATCACTCGGTCTTCAAACAGTTTGGTGTATGGGTCCTGGCGCTTAAAACCGTACGGCGTACGCTCTTCGAACTGAGGCATCACGTAGCGCGACGTCGGCATGTTTCCAGCGGTTGCCCATGGGTCAATGTGTGTCATGAAAGTCTCCGATCAGTTGGATGCAGCTGCTGGAACGTCGGCAGCGTGGGTCACCACTTTGTCGATGAAGCCGTAGTCCAGGGCTTCATCTGCAGTGAACCAGTGGTCACGGTCGTTGTCCTTGAGGATCTGCTCAACCGTCTTACCCGTCTGGTCTGCGGTGATCTGTGCCATCTGACGCTTCATGTGAAGAATCAGTTCGGCCTGGATCTTGATGTCGGTTGCAGTACCGCCGATTCCACCCAGTGGCTGGTGCATGAGAATACGAGCGTGCGGGGTCGCAAAGCGCTTGCCCTTAGCACCGGAGGACAGGAGGAACTGACCCATCGAAGCGGCCATTCCCATTGCGACGGTTCCCACGTCGGGCTTGATGTATTGCATGGTGTCGTAGATCGCCATGCCGGCGGTCACGGACCCACCTGGGGAGTTGATGTACAACCAAATGTCTTTTTCAGGGTCCTCAGCAGCCAGGAGCATCATCTGTGCACAGATGGCGTTCGCGTTGGAGTCACGCACTTCGGAACCCAGCCAGATGATCCGTTCTTTGAGCAGACGGTTGTAGATGTGGTCGTCCAGGCCCATGCCGGAGCCTGGGACATCCATTGTCCATTCGTGGTTCGTCACGTTTCACTCCTGTAATAGAGGTAATTTCTACGAACTTTAACCCGCTTGGGGCCAGTTTTAGTCCCAGTTGGCCCGTTGTTCGCCATCAGCGTGAAAGAGTCCGCCGAGGTGGGATACAGAAAAGCCCGCCTCGCACCGGTGTGCGTGGCGGGCTTTGTGGCAGTGGCGACTACTTGTCGGTGTCCTCTGCCGTTTCTTCTTCTGTGCTTTCAGCAGCTTCTGCTTCTTCGACGGCTTCTTCTGCTTCGGCTTCAGCTTCTGCGACTTCTTCTTCGTCAGCGGCTGGGGTGGTGAAGGCAGTCATGTCGACCTCGTTGCCTTCGGTGTCCACGACCTTGGCTTCCGACAGAACGCTTGCGAGACCTTTACGACGCGCAACGTCGGCCTGCAGGGCCATAACCTGTCCCTGCGATCCGAGCGCCTGCATGAAGTCCTGCGGGCTCATGCCGTACTGCTGAGATGCGGTCATGATGTACTCGATGAGTTCCTGCTGCGAAACTTCGATCGACTCAGCCTTCACAATGGCGTCGAGGATGAACTGCGTACGCATGGTGCGCTCAGTTTCTTCTGTGACTTCCTTGCGGTGCTCGTCGTCTTCTGTGCGGTCTTCGTTTTCCAGGTGACGGTTGACTTCAGCTTCAACGAGCTTGGCCGGCACAGGAACGTCGACTTTTTCGAGGAGAGCTTCCAGGACCTTGTCGCGTGCTTCAACGCCCTGTTCAAGTTCCTTGTTGCGCTTGGCAGTTTCTTTCAGGTCCTCGCGGAGCTCTTCCATGGTGTCGAACTCAGAAGCCATCTGTGCGAAGTCGTCGTCAGCCTCTGCAAGCTCACGTTCCTTAACGGACTTGAGGGTGATCTTGACGAGAGCGTCCTTACCTTCGTGTTCCCCACCTGCAAGCTGGGTTTCGAAGCTGGTTTCTTCACCTTCGGACAGGCCTTCGAGTGCTTCGTCCATGCCCTTGAGCATGGTGCCGGAGCCAACCTGGTAGGACACGTCGTTTGCGGAGTCCACTTCTTCTTCGTCAACGAGGGCAACCAGGTCCAGCGTCACGAAGTCGTCGTTTGTGGCTGGGCGGTCTACTGCGTTGAGGGTGCCGAAACGGCTACGCAGTGCATCGAGCTCTGCTTCGACATCTTCTTCAGTGACCTCGATGGGCTCAACTTCAACGCTGATGTCGGAGTATGTGGGCAGTTCAACCTCTGGCACGCAGTCCACTTCAACGGTGAACTTCAGTTCGCCTTCGTCTTTTCCGTCCAAGCCAGGGACTTCCGATACCTCTACTTCAGGCTGGCCCAGTGGCTCTACGTTGTTTTCTTCAACCGCACGACGGAAGAATCCATCGAGGCTGTTGTTGACTGCTTCCTGCATGACAACTGGGCGGCCAACACGGTGGTCGATCAGCTTCGCAGGCACGTTACCGCGACGGAATCCGGGCACGTTGATCTGACGAGCGATCTGCTTGTAGGCCTCGTCGATGCTCGGCTTGAGTTCGGCAAACGGTACTTCAACGCTGAGCTTGACCCGGGTCGGGTCGAGTTTCTCGACGGAGCTCTTCACTTTTTACCTCTCGTTAAAACTTACGCGGGCATTAGTCCCGCAGAACACAACTGACCATTCTAATGGTTCATCTGCGCTTTACGCACATCGGAAACGCCTGTAGCCCTGTGGGCTAAGCCAGATTCTGCGTAAAGCAAAAGTCCCGAGGCTCTGTTCGAAACAGTGCCTCGGGACTTCACATCCGAGGGGATGACGGGAATCGAACCCGCACTATCAGTTTGGAAGACTGAGGCTCTACCATTGAGCTACATCCCCGAGCGCTCAACCAACTGTAGTACACCGCTCGCCAAAAACCAAATCCTGGCCACAAACACACGTTTCTGCAGGTCAGGGCACTTACCCGGCACCCACCTCGGGACTTCCACCGAAGAGACCCACCCATCCGCCACGCCGGAATTTGCTTTCGCCGATTTATGGGATATGCTTTTCAAGTTGTCTAAACACGGGGTGTGGCGCAGCTTGGTAGCGCATTCGCTTTGGGAGCGAAGGGTCGCAGGTTCAAATCCTGTCACCCCGACAACACACAGAAAGTCCCGGAACACGTGTTCCGGGACTTTCTTGTTTCAGCAACCTCGGTAGCTACCGGTTACTAACTACCCAAACAACTTCGGCGGAATGATTTCCGACTTCGCGACAGCCGTGGCCCACAACGTCGCCAAACCTTGCAAGTCAGACACCTGTTCATCCGACAGCGCATCCCACGTACTTGCCACACCCATGTCGGTGAGAGCTTCAACATGCGCCCGCAGCTTGACACCCTCCTCCGTCAATGTCGCCTCATCATCCGCGCTGGTAAGGAAACCGGCCATCGCTAACTTTTCTGCCACCTCGGCCCATTCTTCTGACGTCCACCCACGCATCTTTCGCATGTAATACGGAGCAAAGGACTTACCCGTGGCAGAGTCCAAAACGATCGACTCCACACTCCCAACACCCGTGGCAACGAGGGCTGCCAGGTGAGCGTCACCTCGGAACTCACGCAACAAGGTGATGTCCCACCACAGTTGCACCAACTCACCAGCGTCATCACCAGCCGACTTTCGCGCATTCACATGCGCCGCATACAACGGCTTCCCGCACACGTCACTTGCCTCAAGAACAGGGGCGAGCGCCCGGCGAATGTGCGGAATGGACTCCAGTAGTTCGCTACCACCTGGCCCCGCTACCAACTTTTCGACAATCTTTTCCGCGGCACGCACTCGGGTCGCGTGGATCTCCTCCGGCGCCGCCTGTTCCCAGCACGCGGGAACGTGGGCAGACACATAAGCGGGAGCAAAACTGTAAAAGGTCGCGGTCACCAGTTCAGCGCTAGCTTGCCCCAATGGCGCCGCACGTTGCGCAAGGTACTGCGCGTCACGCTCCACACCAAGCGCATCAAGTTCAGCCACCATTTCTTGCGCGAAATATGAAGCAGAGTGCACAGTGTCGAGTCGCTTTGTCGTGGAACGAATCACCTTTGATCGTGTCATACAGATCACACTACACGCGTTCATGTGGACGCGCGGCCTGATTCACCTCGCAACCTTGGGTATTGTCCACAGTGTGACGAACCCACATGCGACGAACCCGCCCAGTTTCACGCGAACGGACCTGGCAAAGTACGCAGCTGTTGCCCTGCTGGCCGGTTCGGCTGTCATGCTTTTTGGCCTGTATGACCAGCCTCTGCGCGTCTGGGGATTCGCCGCCTTGGCAGCCTCAGTGGCGCTGTCATGGTGCGCAGACAAGCCGTTTGCCAAGGACATCTTGCTGATAGCCCTGGGTTTGGGCATTCTGCGCACGATCTCCCTCGAGGCCGACATCTCATGGCCCAACATGTTCCTTATGGGCGCTGTCCTAGGCGCCTCGGTATTCGTGCCGTACGCATTGAGCCGGTGGGTGTACCGCGATCACGCCATCCGCTTCCCTACCCGAAAGGGTCGAAAGTGGTCGCGTTTGGAATTCGGGTGGCTTGCTTTCGTGATAATTGTGGGCTGGCTGGTCCTCCCCCGCTACTTCTTTTATTCCGGCGCGTATCTCAACTGGCCGGCCGTGGTCACGCCCAGCGAAATCTCCCGCCTGTTCATTGGGGTGAACGCCGTTGGCATTTGGGACGAGCTGTTCTTCATCTGCACAGTCTTCACCCTTTTGCACCGACACTTTTCGTTTTGGCCGGCAAACATCATCACGTCCATTATTTTCGTGTCGTTCCTGTGGGAGTTGGGTTACCGGTCGTGGGCCCCGCTGATCACGATCCCGTTCGCCCTGGTCCAGGCCGTCATCTTCACGCGCACCAAGTCGCTACCGTACACGGTGACCGTACACCTGCTCTTTGATGCGGTTGTGTTCCTATCGATTGTGCATGCCCACCATCCGCAGGCGTTGCCTATTTTTTGGTATTAAAAAGCCGAGGTGGCCCCAACAGATCTGTGGGAACCACCTCGGCGGGGGTGCGGGTTGGGGTGCGAGTCTTAGACGCGCCCGGACGTTTCAAACTCACTCATGATGCCAATGCGGCGCACGTGGCGGTCGTCGTTGGAAAATGGGGTGCGGATGAACGCGTCAACAATGCTGATCGCTTCGTCTTCGCTGTGCTGACGGGCACCCACGGAGACCAGCCATGCGTCGTTGTGTTCGCGGGCAAGTCGGGAAATCTCGGGATTCCACGATAGCGCGCAGCGGGCCCCTTTCACTTTGTTGGCAGCCATCTGTTCGCCGTTTCCGGATCCACCGATGACGACTCCCAACGAGTCCAGTCCTTCTGCCCGGTCGGCCACGACACCTTGTGCGGCCGCGATGCAGAATGCTGGGTAGTCGTCGAGCGCGTCGTATTCGTGGGCACCGTGGTCCACAACTTCGTAACCGTTGTCTTCGAGGTGCTTCTTGAGTGTCTCTTTGAATTCGTATCCGGCATGGTCAGTTCCAAGGTGGATTTTCATGAGTGTCCCTTCGTGTGTGTTAGTCGAACTGCGGGCCAACGGTGCGTGTGCGTTTGATTTCGTAGAATCCGGGGGTGCTTGCTACCAGGAGGGTGCCGTCATACAGCTTTCCTGCGTCTTCCCCCTTGGGGGCAGGTGTGACGACGGGCCCAAAGAACGCCACGTCACCCACTGCGATCACGGGCGTACCCACGTCTTCACCTACCAGCGAAATTCCTTCGTTATGCGAGGCACGCAGGGCATCGTCGTAGGTGTCCGTGTGCGCGGCCTCCGCCAGTGACTCCGGCAGGCCAACCTCGGCAAGCGACTCCTTGATCACCTGGTCAAAGTCTTTATTACCGCCGAGGTGGATGCGGGTTCCCATGGCCGTGTAGAGATCTGCGATGACCGCGTTTCCATGGTCCTTGGCTGCGGCGATGATGACGCGGACTGGGCCCCACGCCTTGTCCATGAACTCGAGGTACTCCGGATCGAGGTCACGTCCTTCGTTGAGGACGGACAGGCTCATCACGTGGAACTGGACTTCAACGTCGCGCACTTTTTCGACTTCCAACGCCCAGCGCGACGTCATCCATGCCCACGGGCATGTAGGGTCAAACCACATGTGGAGGGTTTCTTTCGCCATTCTGCATCACCTTTCGCGTGTGAGAAGTTCGCGTCAAAAACTGTGTCAGTCCCCCGTGATTGAATGGGAGAACATTGATCTTCTGACGTTAGGAGCCTACGTGTCTCAACTGAACCTCACCCGTGACGATGCTCGCACGCGTGCGCAACTGATCAACGTTGACTCCTATGACATCACTCTAGTTCTTGATGGTCACGGTGACACGTTTAGGACCATCACAACTGTGAGGTTTTCAGCTCAAGACGGCACTGATTCGTTCATTGACGCAATTACGGACACCGTGGCATCTGTGGTTCTCAACGGTGAAGAACTCGATACCTCGCAGGTTGTCTCTGAAGGGCGGATTGCACTCCCTGGCTTGGCAAAAGATAACGTTCTCACCATCGACGCCACGTTCTTTTACATGAACACCGGCGAAGGTCTTCACCGGTTTGTCGACCCTGTTGACAATGAAACGTATCTGTACTCGCAGTTCGAAGTACCGGACTCCCGTCGCGTCTTCCCTGTTTTTGAACAACCCGACATGAAGGCCACGTTTGCGTTCAACGTCATCGCACCCAAACATTGGGAAGTTTTCTCAAACTCACCCACGCCACGTCCGCACGACCTCGGCGAGTTCGCAGACCTTGCCGAGTCGCAAAAGTCAGCCGTGTGGCAGTTCGCTCCCACTCCCCCAATTTCAAGCTACATCACCGCGATTGTGGCCGGTCCCTACACTGGCGTTCGAGACTCGCTTGTGAGCAGTGACGGTGAAACTGTGCCTTTGGGAGTTTTCTGTCGTGCTTCGCTGGCGTCGCATTTGGACGCCGACAACATCATTGAAACGACCAAGGCCGGGTTCGCGTTCTTCGAAGAACAGTTCCAGACGCCGTATCCGTTTGAAAAATACGATCAGATCTTCGTTCCGGAGTTCAATGCCGGTGCCATGGAGAATGCCGGATGCGTGACCTTCGTCGAATCCTATGTCTTCCGTTCGCGTGCAACAGAAGCCACCGTTGAACGTCGCGACGTGACAATTCTCCACGAACTTGCACACATGTGGTTTGGCGACCTGGTGACCATGAAGTGGTGGAACGACCTGTGGCTGAACGAATCGTTTGCTGAGTTCATGTCCACGTTGGCAACGGCCGAAGCAACCCGTTTCGGCGATGCCTGGACCACCTTCGCCACTCTGGAAAAAGCGTGGGCGTACCGACAAGACCAGCTTCCCAGCACGCACCCCATCGAAGCTGATATCGCGGATCTTCACGATGTCGAAGTGAACTTTGACGGCATCACGTACGCGAAAGGCGCCTCTGTGCTCAAGCAGTTGGTTGCGTACGTGGGTCGCGAGAACTTCTTCACTGGTTTGAAAGCCTACTTCGACACCCATGCGTGGAAGAACACTGAACTGCGTGATCTTTTGGTTGAGCTTGAAAAATCGTCGGGACGCGATCTCGACGAATGGGTGCGTGTGTGGTTGCAAGAGTCAGGCGTCAACCTCCTCAAGCCTGAACTGAAGGTTTCAGACGGGGTTCTCACTGAGCTTCTGATTCACCAAGAACCGTGGGTGATTGAAGGGCAGCCAACACCGTCCTTGCGCCCCCACCGGTTGGCTGTAGGTTTGTACTCTTTAAAAGACGACAAGCTTGTGCGTACTGAGCTCATTCACCTTGACGTCAACCAGGCAGTGACAAATGTTCCACTGCCACCTGACACTCCTCAACCGGATCTTGTTTTGGTCAATGACACCGACCTCACGTACGCAAAGATTCGTTTCGACGACGCAAGCCTGGAAACTGCGCTTGCTCACTTGTCAGGCATTGATGACTCACTGGCCCAGCTCTTGGTTCTTTCGACCGTGTGGGACATGGTGCGCGATGCTGAGCTTCCGCTCGAGAGGTACATCGAACTGCTCGAGGCCAATATTGACGCAGTGACCCATTCGACCGGGTTGACCGTTCAAATCCGTCAGCTTACAACCGCAGTTGAGAGCTATACGTCACCGCAGAACCGCGCTGAGCTTTCTGCTCGCGTTGCCGACTTCTTGTGGGAAGCCACGCTCAGGTCCCCGGAAAACAGCGACCAGCAGTTCCAACTGTTTAAGGCTTTTGTCACGCATGCAACTACCCCAGAACAGCTTGATCGTCTCGAGGGTATCCACTCCGGTGATCTTGATGCTCCTGACGGAATCACGATCGACAAGGACCTGGCATGGGGCATCGTGTCGTACTTGGCCCTCCACGATCGAATCAGCGATAAAGACATTGACGCGCTCATGAACGAGGACAACACCGCCTCCGGTATTCGGTTCGCTCACGTAGCACGTAGCGCACGCTGTACCACCAACAGTAAGAAGCGCGCTTACGACCTGGCCACCGGTGACACGTCGCTCCCGAACGCCGTCATCGTTGCTGTGACAAGTGGTTTCTCCATGGGTATTGAGCAGGCTGACGGAACACTCATTGACAGCGGTGACGAAAACAGCTTCGCCGACCTCTTCTACGCACACGTCGAAGACTGGTGGAATACCCGCACACTTGAAATCGCCCAGACGCTCACGCTCCGCTTGCACCCGCCAGCGTCATGCGAGACTGCCTCACGCACTCGCGAATGGCTGGAAACCCACCCCAATGCGCACAAGGGTGCTCGGCGTATCATGCGTGAACTTCTTGATGCTACCGAGCGCTCTCTGAGAGTTCGTGAAACCTCTCAGTCGCACTCGAGGGACGCCTGATTGAAAATCCAGGTTCAGTATCTATGGTTGAACAACGTATGAGTTACTTACTTGCTGCTTCAACACCCCAGCCCACTCCCATTTCCGACACGGTGAATCGTGCTGCCGAAGGTGTCGACAAGTGGTGGACTTTCTTGATCGGAGCGCCCCTCCGCATCGCCATCCTGGTGGTACTTGCCATCGTTGTGACGTTCGTGGTGCGCCTAGTCATCCGGAAGTTTGCGCGCAAGATAGCAGAAGGAACCACGGCTGTTTCTTCGCGTCGCTTTGGTGGCGACGCTCGCGATCGGGTCATCAAGTCCGATGCCACGTCTGTGGCTCGTCGTGCACAGCGCGCGAAAACAGTCGGCTCGTTACTATCCTCGATCGCTGCCATCATCATCTTCGTGATTATGGCACTCATGATCATGCAGGAACTGGGCTACAACCCAGCCCCTATCCTGGCATCGGCAGGTGTCGCTGGTGTCGCAATCGGGTTTGGCGCACAGTCATTAGTCCGCGATTACCTTTCCGGTTTCTTTATCGTTGCCGAGGATCAATACGGAATTGGCGACACCGTGGACCTGGGTGAGGCCGTGGGAGTCGTCGAAGACGTAGGTCTACGCTCCACCAAAGTCCGTGGGATCGACGGGACACTCTGGCACGTTCCTAACGGAGAGATTCTGCGCGTTGGTAACCAATCGCAAGGATGGGCACGCGCAGTTATGGACCTGCCAGTCCCCTACGACGCCGATCAAAAGACTGTCGACAAAGCCATTCACGCAGCAGTCGAATCGATGCGCAACAAACCTGACCTAGCGCCTTCCATTCTGGAAGAACCAGAGATCTGGGGTGTTCAGGAAATCAGCGGAAACGCCGTCACAATCCGTACCGTCATTAAAACTAAGCCCAACGAACAGTGGGGTGTAGCACGCGCGTTTCGGGCAGAGATCCAGCGCGAACTGCGCAAACGTGGAATCACCATCGCGATTCCAGCACAGTCGCTCATAGGAACCATGCCAGGACCTCAGACCAGCACAGCTACAACCACTTCGGACAACGCCGAAAACAAGGACAGTGACTCATGACCACACCGCAACGCCCGGACAGCGTCTTCGCCGCTGTGGGCGGCCACGCCACGTTTACCACGCTTGTAGACGCGTTCTACGCGTCAGTTGCTCAGGACGAATTCCTCATCAGCATGTACCCCGAAGGACATGAACTCGATGGCGCGAAGCACCGGCTTCAGACGTTCCTCGAGCAGTACTTCGGTGGCCCCACCACGTATCAGGAAGAGCGCGGTCACCCACGTTTACGCATGCGCCACAACCCGTACCCGGTTGATTCAAAAGCCAAAGACCACTGGCTCCACCACATGCGCAAGGCACTGGACACGGTCAAACTTCCGCCTATGTACGACCAGCTCATGTGGGACTATTTTGAGCGCGCCGCCACGGCCATGATCAATACGCCAGACCCGCTAGACGGTCGCACCCGTTTGGACATCAGGGCTGGCTCGTCGACCCCACAGGACTACCCGTCCCCGCCTCTACAAGGCCAGCCGGACCCCACTACACACGAGTAAGCACGTGGCCGTGAGGCGCAGACAGACGCAACCACTGAGGTGCTGCGAAAACCTTCACCGGGCGTGAAACCCGCAAGAAACCGCACGCGTCCATCGCAAACGCCAACCCTGCCGGCACAGGCGACTTCACCGCGTCACTGATACCTTCGATCGGTCGCTTCCACACGGCGGTGCGCAGTGCGCTCACGGCGTGAGCGCCTGCACCTTCGGGAACACCCTCTGTAATTTCCTTAACCCCAGCGTCGGCGACGTCGCGCAGCGACTCAGCGTCGACCTCGGCGACGGGAGCCCAACCCGCACGAGGAGGCGCAATACCCGTCCACGACTTTTGCACCCGCTGCGGAGGCACTCGCAACTCCAAAGAGTCAGTCTTCGATGAACGCACCAACCTGTCGACAACAGCACTAGCTGGCACGACCTCGTCGATATTGCCATCTGCGCACGACACAATCGGAATCATACGCATGGCCAGGGCTAGTGGCATGTCATCGCCCAGGCCCACCGGAAACAGCGGCGCAGTGGAAATAACCGCGACCGTTCCGTGAACCGTAATGCGCACTGCCGCGTCTTCGTCGATACGCAAGACCCGCGACAAGTACTGGTTGAGGTCAGCAAGAACCTCGGAACTTGGCAACTCGATGCTCATTTATTTCCGCCTTCGCATAGGTGGTCCAGGATTCACGACCGAGCGCAGGGCCTGCGCGTGCTCCTCTTGCAAACGCTGAGCACGCCCGCTCTCACGGTCGACAAAAACAACATCCGTTTCGGCGACGGTGTACGCCTTCGACCCATCCGGTTCCGCAATCACATACCCAACAGTCATGACGACGGGGGCCACTTTGCTGATCACCGTGTCAATCGCCACCGGGCCTTCCCGATACGGGATAGGCGCACGGTACTCAATCGCGTGGGAAGCCACCAAAATGTCGTGGGTGTGCGCAACCTCAGCAAACACCGGGGGGATCTCGAGCCCCACACACGATGGCACCGTTCCGTGCGGGCCAGGAACAACAGCGGCATCCCTATCAGCTGTCGGGGAACCAAATGCGCGAACTCGAGCTTCTTCCAGAAGGCGCATTTGCGTGACGTTGTTGATGTGCCCATATGCATCCATGTCACCCCAGCGCAACTCAAGAAGAACACGGGTAAACTCGCCCGTCAGCAGTGGGTTTACTAGTTGGAATGCCATAGCACTATCTTGCCACTTGTGTTATGAGAACCACAGCATAAACATTGTTGGACTGCGCACAGTTAGTGTTCGATTCCGCACAGTAACACGAACAATCGCGGCGTCTGTTTCCTGTACAGACCGCTGTGACACTAGGATTCACAGCATGGAGGTTCAAATGGAAGAAAACGTGAGTGAACTTATGCAGGTGCTCAACCTCGAAACGGTCGACGGCCCGGCACCCGGCGGTGAAGCTCACTGTTTCAAAGCGTGGAATCAGAAGAAGCCAGGCGGTCGGCTGTTCGGTGGACAGGTTCTTGCGCAGTGCGTGGCAGCGACGTCTCAAACCATGAGTGAAGACCGGTTCATCCACTCGATTCACGGCTACTTTTTGCGCGCCGGACGCGATGACACGGACTTGTTCCTGGGCGTCGAGAACTTGCGCGACGGAGGATCATTTTCGACTCGTCGCGTGCAGGCCTATCAAAATGGGGTGCCCATTTTCTCGGCGATCGCGTCGTTCCAAACCGAACAGGACGGTCTTGAACACTCAAACGCGTTCCCTGATGACATTCCTGGTCCTCAAGAACTGCAGGATCTGAACGAAATTCTGGGCGAAACCAACAACGCGTTGATCAAGAACTGGATTGCGCGCCGGCCGTTCGACATCCGCCCGGTGGACCCGGAGCTTTACACTGGGTTCTCCGGAGCAAAAACCTCGCACACTCGCTATTGGTTACGGGCTATTGCTCCTCTGAGTACCGATCGCGTTATCAATGCCGCGACCGCAGCGTACGCCAGTGACTACAGCCTGCTGGAATCGATTCTGCGACGCCACGGACTCAGCTGGTCGGATCCGCGTTTGCGCATGGCCAGCCTCGACCACGCCATGTGGTGGCACCGCCCCATTAACCTCAACGAATGGCACCTCATTGACTACCGGTCCCCCGCAGCAGAAGGTGGCCGAGGTCTGGGTATGGGAAGCATCTTCACCCACAGTGGGGATCTGGTTGCCTCCGTTGCCCAGCAGGGCATGGTGCGTGTAAAAGAAAGTCAGTAAATACATGTGTGGCCCTGCTAAAAGCAGGGCCACACATTCTTGATTAGTCGCGAGTGAGGCGACGGTGCGTCACGCGGTGTGGGCGTGCGGCTTCTTCACCCAATCGGTCGACCTTGTTCTTTTCGTACGCTTCGAAGTTACCTTCGAACCAGTACCAGTTGGATGGGTTCTCTTCTGTGCCTTCCCACGCGAGAATGTGGGTGGCCACACGGTCGAGGAACCAGCGGTCGTGGGAAACGACCACAGCACAACCGGGGAACTGAAGAAGAGCGTTTTCCAGTGAGCTCAAAGTTTCCACGTCGAGGTCGTTCGTGGGCTCGTCAAGAAGCAACAAGTTTCCACCCTGTTTGAGGGTGAGCGCCAGGTTCAGGCGGTTGCGTTCACCACCGGACAGAACTCCGGCCTTCTTCTGCTGGTCTGGACCCTTGAAACCGAATGCTGACACGTATGCACGCGACGGCATTTCGACCGCACCCACCTGGATGTAGTCCAGACCATCCGAGACAACTTCCCACAGGGTCTTTTCTGGGTCGATTCCACCACGGGACTGGTCAACGTAGGAAATCTTTACAGTGTCGCCGACCTTGAGGTTTCCGCCATCGAGTGGCTCAAGTCCCACGATGGTCTTAAACAACGTGGTCTTACCGACACCGTTTGGACCAATCACACCGACGATTCCGTTGCGTGGCAGCGAGAAGGACAGTCCGTCGATAAGGGTACGGTCGTCGAATCCCTTGTGAAGGTCTTCAGCTTCGATAACGACGTTACCCAAGCGTGGACCTGGTGGGATCTGGATTTCTTCGAAGTCGAGCTTGCGCATCTTCTCGGCTTCGGCCGCCATCTCTTCATACCGAGCCAAACGCGCCTTTGACTTGGTTTGACGGGCCTTCGCATTCGAACGCACCCATTCGAGTTCTTCTGACAGTCGCTTCTGGAGCTTCGCGTCTTTCTTACCCTGCACTTGGAGGCGTTCTTTCTTCTTCTCCAAGTACGTCGAGTAGTTACCTTCATATGGGTACAGGTGACCGCGGTCAACTTCAGCGATCCATTCGGCCACGTGGTCGAGGAAGTACCTATCGTGGGTGATGGCGATAACGGCGCCTGGGTAGGTGCTCAAGTGCTGCTCGAGCCACAGGACCGATTCTGCGTCGAGGTGGTTAGTAGGCTCGTCGAGGAGCAACAAGTCGGGCTTTTCCAGGAGCAATTTACACAGAGCGACACGACGACGTTCACCACCGGAGAGCACACGAACATCGGCGTCTCCCGGAGGGCAACGCAAAGCGTCCATCGCCTGGTCGAGCTGCGAGTCCAGGTCCCACGCGTCAGCAGCGTCGATTTCTTCCTGCAGCTTGCCCATCTCTTCCATAAGAGCGTCGAAGTCGGCGTCCGGATTCGACATCTCTTCAGAGATTTCGTTGTAGCGGTCCAGCTTCTGCTTGATGCTTCCGACGCCCTCTTCGACGTTCTCACGAACCGTCTTTTCTTCATTGAGTGGCGGCTCCTGCAGGAGGATACCCACCGTGTACCCGGGGCTTAAGCGAGCTTCACCGTTCGAAGGCTGGTCCAGTCCAGCCATGATCTTCAGAATTGTCGATTTACCCGCACCGTTGGGGCCGACCATACCGATCTTTGCCCCTGGGTAGAACGACATTGATACGTCGTCGAGAATAACCTTGTCACCGTGCGCTTTACGCGCCTTATGCATGGTGTAAATGAACTCTGCCATAGTGCTTCAAGGCTACCGTGGGAACTTCGCGAAAAGCTAGTTACCCAATCGAGTTTGCCGATCCACTGTCAGAGCCTTCATCTGTCCCAGATTCGCTTCTATCGTTTGATCCTGAGTCAGACTGTTTTTTCTTCTTCTTTTTCTTTGGCTTAGGAGTCTCTTGCTCTTCCGATGTGTCCTGACCTGAGTCTTCGGACGCGTTGTCGTTTGAACCCTCTGACGATTCGCCGTCCTTGCGTTCGTGCATGTCGTCACCGGGCAGGTGGCCTACTCCGTTGTCTTTATCCGCGTCGGCCCGCTCTTCGCCCTTAGGTGGTTCTACCCCTTCGGGGCGGTCTACATTTCCGTAAAGACACGACTTGTTAGACTCGTTGGGCTCCACGAGGCTACCCGAGACCGAGCCTTGCCTCACTTCACCAATGACGCACCCTTCTTTGACCTTAATGCCGAACATTTTCGAAGGAACGTCGTGGTCCAAGGGCGACCGGTCAATAGTAGCTTCGAGGTCCTCAGCCTTATAACCCGTTTCGAGCATGTGCTCAAAGAACTGTTTACTGGTCGGAACCCCGTCGATCTCGGTCAGTGGCTGAACGTCCTTAAGGACCTTTGTGACAACCGCTTCTTTTTCCTTGGTTTGCTTTTTGGGTGGCCCCGGAGTGGACTCTTTCATGAACAAGCCACATCCGGACAGTGCGGTCACGGTCACCACGCCCACGCACGCGGCCACAAAGCGCTGTCGCACGCGGAAACCTGAAGAAGCTGATTCCTGTTTCACAACACATAAGAATAGCCGGTCGCCGATGCTTCTTCAGGTTTCCCCCGTGCGTGGCTTTTAGAAAGGAGGGTCGTTATTTTCTCCGCTGTTCGCAGGCGTTACATCCACAGATCCACCTTCATCGGCTCCGGCACCCACAAGTGCCGGCTCCTTTCGCGTGATTTCTTCCCACCCGGAAGTCTGGTCCTCAGTGTCACTTTGAACGACCTTCTTGGGGCGCAACGACCGCGCTCCGTGGAACTGAAGGTTGTGTCCAACAGCATCAGCAAGGATCTGCATGGTTGACCCTTGTTGTCCATCATCGGTGGTCCATGTTCGTTCTCGTAGCCGTCCAATCACAATGACCGAGTCGCCACAGTTCACACTGGCGCGCACGTTTGAGGCAAGCGCGCTGTAACACATCACTTCATACCAGTTGGTATCGACGTTCTTGTATTCTCGACTCTCACGGTCATATCTGTCATAGTTCACCGCCACGCGAAAACTTGTCCATGGATTGTTTTCCTGGGTTGTTCCGCTTCGGATTTCCGATCCGATTGTTCCCACAAAATAGTTGAGTTGCTTCATTGCTGTCCTTTCGTAGGTGAATGACCACCGTGACTGAGAAAGGAAGTGCAAAAAAGAGCTACTGCGACGTCTGTGGAAAACGGTTTGCCATCCACAGCGCTCAAGCAACGCTGTCGCCAACTGTTTCCACAGTGCGCTGGCATTAAGTCAGTGCGTCGTAAACCTCTTTGTGCTCACGCAAAACGGAGCTGATTGGTTCCAGGTACGAGCCTTCGGCAGCCTTACGAACTGCGGAAATAAGGTCGTTACGAACTTTATCCGCTTGGGCACGAGCTCCCTTGCGACGGGCCCCTGCGGCTGAACTCGAGGTAATAGCTGAGCCGATGATCCCCACAAGCAACAACCCACCAGGAATTATCCACATCAGAATGCCACCTGGATCAAGCGACATCGCAAGCAGAACCGCGTTCACAATCAGCCACGCGAGCCCCACAACGGTCAGAACAAAGAACAGCGTCTGGAAGAACTTAGCAACCTTCCACCAACCGGGGTTCACCACTTCGATACCTACGCTTGTCACAGCCTCGTCCAAGGTGTGGGTGAGTTCAGCGGTGCTCTGCTTTTCTGCTCGACCAATCGCCTGTCTCCACGCATGAGGCAAGCTGGACGTCGCCTCAGCAACCACCTCGTGAGCGGCAAGGTTCACGCGCGCGTTCTGCGTGCGCGTGGTCTCGGGCCGGGCTGCACGAATCAGGTCGTCGCGGTCCCCGCCGTGCTTAGCACCAAGCGGGTCGGCCTTGTCGCGCTGAGCCCAGGCAAGCAGCGGGTAGCCCGTGGCCCTGTATGCGCGACGCATGTAATCGTCATGAACCGTCTGCGCGACTGCCTCAACACCGGCAGCATCGGTCATTGCGTCCAACAGACGTTCCGTACCGGCCAGCTGATCGGGGCTTTCGACCGGCGTGCCCAATTGCTTTTGAATGCGGTCAGCCATGTGTCGCATGTCGGTGTAGAGACGCTGCACGCTCGCCTGGTTAGACTTGATGACTTTCACCAGTTCTTGGCGCAGTTCAGGAACGCCCTGACGTGTCACCGCCGACACGAGCTTGACTTCTGCGTTCTCTATTCCGTCTGCTTCGAGAAGGCTTTCCAAGTGCTCACCCGTTGCCTTCTGCTGTTCAGGATTCAAGCGGTCAACCTGATTGAGCACTACCAGCATATTGTTCGCGTACTTCGCGAGCTTCCGCAGATACCGTGAGTGGATCGAGAAGTCCGCGTACTTTTGCGGGTCTACGACCCACACAACCATGTCCACCATGCCCACCAGTCGGTCGGCTTCGTGGCGGTGGCTCGCCGCTGTCGAATCGTGGTCGGGAAGGTCAAGAAGAATGAGCCCTCGCAATGGTTCTTCGTCTTTCCCGTCGAGCGCGCTTTCGCGCCACGTGCGGTTGTCGATCGGAACACCGAGCCACGTGAGAAACTCTTCACCACCGTCACCCCACACGCATGCGGTGGGTTTTGACGTGGTGGGACGGCGCACGCCCACCTGCGCAATTTCTAGCCCTGACACCGCGTTGAACAGCGAGGACTTCCCGGATCCAGTTGAACCTGCAAACGCAACAACCGTACGGTCCAACCCGAGGTCTAAGCGGGCTTCCGTTTTCTTCAGCAGCTCTAGCGCATCGGTGATCGTCTGTGTATCGATTCGCCCGGATTCGAGTTCGAGTGCGCGTTTGATCCCATCACGGAGTCGGCTGATTTCTTCTGCGGCTTTCACAGCATTCCTTTCAGTCGCTCGTTGATGGTTCGGAGTTCGGCTGCCTGCTCTGGGTTGACGGCGACGTCTTCTAACGCGGAGTCGAATGGTTCCCTAAAGCTCGTGAGCAGTTCGCCCGTTGCTTCCAAGAGCATCTGGCGGGCTTGGGACGCAAGGTCGCGTGTCACTTGGTCACCGAAAATGGTGTCCAGAAGTTTGCCTGTGACGACTGCTGTTCCGCCTGCGATACCAGCTTCGGCTCCGGTGAGCCCTCCAGTTCCGGCAAATACGGCCAGCATGAGCACTGCACCTACTCCGTTGACACCAAAAGACAGGATGCGTGCGCGTGCTCGCTTCGACTGCCCTACTTCGCGCACCAAGTCGTTAACCTTGTCGGACCAGTCGGAGATCGTCCGCCTGATCGTGGTGTCCATATCGGCCGGCAGTTTCCCTAGTTGGGGATCACCCTCCAGGAGTGTTTTGCCCGAGGTCGTCTCGTGCCACGCGTCGGTCACGCCTCCCAGCGCGGCGACTGCCTGCTCTCGGACGAGCAATGCGGCTGAGGATTCGATGGCTTGTCCCAATGGTTCTGCAGTGTCGCGCTTTCCTGTAACGGCCGCGGTGATGCGGTCACGAATTCGCGCAACGGTCGGTTCTAGACCTCGGAAAAGTTGGCCGGTTCCCACAAAGTCTTGCCAGCGTGCCAGAACTTCACCGCGGAGCACATGCCCGGATACCAGGGCCTCTCCTAAGCGTTGGCGAGCGTGCGCAAACTCGGTATCAACGACCTCGGCGAGCCGTTCATGCGAGTCCACCTGCGCCTGGGCGTGTTCAGCGAGCGCATCCACTTTGCCGGGCACTGCAGCCAGGGCGCCGTGGAGTGTGCGCTGGACGACCGCGTTGCGTGCGCGAGGATTGGACGACAGGTTCGAGATCCACGAGCGCAACGGGAAGATCGCAGATTGCGGAAGGCGACCGTCTTCCAGGGTGAGTTCGGGAACAGTGAAGATCGGGGCAGTCCCCAGGCGCGCTTCTTTGAGAAGGGACGACAGGTGGTGCCGGACTTCCCGGTTGGCATTCGGTGGCACGCGGTCGAGCACCATGGCAACGGCGGTTCCGTTGTCGACGGACTGTTTGAGCAGTTCCCATGGAACGGCGTCAGCGTAGCGGGCAGCTGTGGTGACGAATACCCACAGGTCTGCGGCTGCCAGGAGCTGGCGAGCAAGCTGCCGGTTCGAGTCCATGACCGAGTCAATGTCCGGCGAGTCCAGTACGGCCACTCCTGGGGGAATCGACGGGTGGTCGACGATCCGCACTTGAGGCGCTTGCGTGTCCGTTGCTTCTTGGCTGACACGTTCCAAGCTGGGCAGGATTCGCTTGGATGTGAAGTGCTTACGGTCGGCCGGGTTGCACACCAGGACGGGCCACCGCGTGGTTGGGCGCAACACGCTCGCACTTGACACGTCCTCACCAATGATCGAGTTGATGAGCGTGGATTTTCCGGCCCCTGTGGAGCCTCCGAACACAATGAGCAACGGCGCTTCTGTGTCGGCCACTCGTGGCATGAGGTAGTCAGTGAGCTGGTTGTTCAGCTGGGTTTGCAGGGCTTTACCCGGCGTGGTGGTTTCGACAGTCAACGGGAACTGGACGTTGCCTACGCGCGTGACAAGTTCACCCAGCGTCTGGTGAATGGCTGGGTTAAGAGTGCGGTTACTGTCAGTCACGGTTCCACTTTGTCGATTTTCGGCAGGCTTAGCCACTCACCACGCCGGTGTTCCTGAGAAAACGCCGAGGTCGGCCCACCTATGTGGACCAACCTCGGGTGTGTGCGTGGCAGGTTCGGTTGTGACTGCAGTCGTTACGAGTTAAGTCGTTATGAGTTGATGCCTTCCAGGGCTTCGGGTGTTTCTGGCAAGATCTGGCCTCCGTCGACCACGATGTCTTGGCCGGTGATGTAACGTGCGCCGTCGGATCCCAGGAACGCTACAGCTTCGCCAATATCGGTTGGGTCGCCCAAGAATCCCAAAGGCACTGAGCGGGCCATCTGATCCAGGTAGGTCTGGCCCAGTTCTTTCAGCCCGGGCGTGAGGACGTTACCTGGGAGAACTGCGTTGACCGTGATCTTGTGTGGTGCCAGTTCGATCGCTGCGGAGCGCACGAATCCCATTTGCGCGGCTTTTGTGGCTCCGTAGTGCGACCATCCAGGGAATCCCGTGTAGTTACCGGTGATGGAGCTGGTGACAACGACACGCCCGCGACCAGATTCGGTGAGTGCTGGGATGGCAGCCTGCACGATGTGTACTGTTCCTTTGACGTTGATGTCGAAGATCGTGTCGATGTCTTCATCGGTCATGTCAGTAATGGGGGCCTGTGGGTAGACTCCCGCATTGGATGCCAGAAGTGAGAGTCCGCCGAACTTTTCTACGACCTCGGCGACCACGGAAGAACACGCTTCCCGGTCGCGTACGTCCAGCACGTATGTGTCAAAACCAGCTTCGCGAGCTTGCGCGCATTCTTCTTCTGTCACACCGGTAACGGCAACCTGAGCACCGTGCGCTTTCAAGGTTTGTGCGATACCAAAACCAATTCCTAGAGTTCCGCCTGTCACCAGTGCGGTCCGACCTTCGAGCAGTGCCATGATTCCTCCACATGCGGGCGTGTAACGGTTCCACTCACCACCATATGTTGAAAGGCTCACATCGAGACCCAAACCGGTTAGGATATTTCTGGCGAAAGGACAGGTGTGACACCCAAACAGTCTGCAATCGATGAAGCGCGAGAGATTCTCAAAGCCGCACGTAAAACCAGCGACCCGGAAGAGCACCGCAATCTGATTCGCGAGGCCAGGGTTTTGACCATGATGGAGCAAGCACACCAGTTAACCCGGATAGCAAATAAACTCGAAGAGCAGTAGACTCTGCTCCGAACAATTTGCCCCCATAGCTCAATGGATAGAGCAACGGCCTTCTAATCCGTAGGTTGCAGGTTCGAATCCTGCTGGGGGCGCTTGCGTTTTTTGGCGCCTTAAGGAGTCGAGACTTTAAGGTTCTCACCCGACGGCGAACGTTAAATATACTTTCCGAAAGCCCCTCTACTTTCGGAGCCAGGTTGTCATGGACAAGCCAGTGATCTCTCCATCGCGGTCGAAAGTGCGAAAAGCCGGTAGCACTCTCCGTGATTATGCTGCAGGAAACGCAACTGAAGAGGAACGGGAAGAAGCCCTTCGCGTAATTAAGCTTTATCGAGCGCTGCATAGTAGGCCGATGCTCCTTATTAACAACCAACTTCGCTACCACGCACAGGCAACGCACGTGGATGCGAAAGTGAGCCAGCGTCTCAAGCGAGAAAATACAATTATCGACAAGATTACGAACCGAGAAAGCAAAATTGACCTTTCTCGCATGGTCGACATTGGCGGATTGCGAGTGGTCGTACCGTCTATGGACGACTTGGTGAAGTACCACAAAGCAGTCGCTGTTGCTCTTAATGAACAGATCACTGCGACCAAGGACTATGTCGCGAACCCCCGCCCGTCCGGCTACAGAGCGATACACCTACACCTTAAGCGAGACGGTGTACAGATTGAGGTCCAGTTGCGAACTCAACTTATGCACGCGTGGGCAGAACTTGTTGAAAGTATGTCATCGATAACAAGCACTAACCTCAAACAGGATTCGAGTGCAACTCGCCTACACAGCATTGCCAAAGACCTAGCCGAGGTATACTCTCAGCTAGATCAAGGAGTGCTCCGGCCTGAAGAAGCAGATCAAAAACGGGAATCCGGATTTCAAGAAATGGCCGAAGAAATTCTGAACATGTCGGAAGGAACACACAATGAGTGACATTAAGCATTTCCTTCTCGTTTTCGACCACTCAAAGAACGAACTGATCCTTGAGAAAGACTTCGGCACAGATATCGACTCGGCCACCGACGAATATGCAAGACAAGAGCAGGCTCACCGCGATAGCAACGTCATAGATATCGTTCTCATTGGCTCGGACTCTATTGAAACAGTCAAGGTTACCCACTCCACTTACTTCGAAAAGGGGCACCGAGGCCAACGCCTCAATCGCCTCGATGAACTTAGCAACTACCTCCATACCTTCGCATAACCGATCAGGGCGCGTGCGGTCTTTACACCCTCTTTAAGAGGCTCATTGGCAACCAACAAAAGGACCCCCGAGCAAGCCGGGGGTCCTGACAGGAAGAATGAGAAATGATAGTGGATATCATTTGTCATCCGAATCAAATTTTATCAGTGGGTAAGCGACCGCGACGCTCGCGCTAACTTCCCTCACATCCGCAGGGTGGAAGTGTCAACTAAGTCCTGACGCGGGACACTGCTGGGGGCGCTTGCGTTTTTATATGCTGGAACCATGTTTCAGCGTCGCTTCCGTCTCCAACGCTCGGCCGCTCAACGCCTTCAATCCGCGTATGACGAACTCGCATCCGATCTCCCCCACGATCTCCCTGCACCGGTTCTCGAAGAAACACGGTCAGCAATCGAAGACTTAGCAGACCCCTTTGCGACCGGACGCGACGGCCTGGACACTCCCAAGCAGGACTACACGCACATCCCGTTCGTCACGATTGACCCACCCGGGGCTCGCGATCTTGACCAAGCGATGCACCTGTCCCAGGACTCCGCGGAGACCGGAACGTTCACAGTCATGTACGCAATCGCCGATGTTGGTCGGTTCATCGAACCTGGTGGCCAACTCGATCAGGAAACGCGCACACGTGGTCAAACCATTTACCTTCCAGACCGCAAAATCCCCCTGCACCCAAAGGAACTGAGCGAAGACGCGGCCTCGCTACTTCCGGAACAGACCCGGAGCGCCTATGTCTTCACGGCCCATGTCACCACCGACGGGAAGCTCACCGACTACACGCTGCAACGCGCGGTAGTGCGTTCACGGGCACAACTCGACTACGGCACCGTCCAACACCAATGGGAACAGGGACAGGACCTGCACCCGTCCATCGCACTCCTCCCCCAGATTGGCGAAGCGCTTCTCGCCGATGCTCGTGCCCGTGGCGCAATCGACTTGGCGATCCCAGATCAAGAGGTCACCGACACCTTCACTCTGCAATACCGACCTCGGGGAGGCATTGAAGACTTCAACGCACAAATCAGCCTGCTCGCCGGGCGCATTGCGGCGCAGCTCCAGATCAAAGCCGGGGCAGGCGTCCTCCGCACGCTTAACTTCCCAGACGAAGACACAGTCGAAAAGTTCCACGCAATCGTGCGCACCTTGGGCTTCGAGCCCCGCGACACGTACCAAGAGACCCTGCGGTCCATCGACCACCTCGGGGACGACCCACGCGCGCTCGCAGTCCACTACGCATCCCCCATGCTGTTCCGAGGTGCCGGATACACCCTGGTGGGCACGGACCCGGACCCGGTTCAGGCGGCAGTGGGCGCGCCGTATGCGCACGCCACCGCACCGCTGCGCCGGTTGGTTGACCGCTTTGTTCTGCCCATCGCCGAGGCGGCCGCCCGCAACGCTCCCACCCCCAGTGTCGATGGGTTAGAGGACATCATCTCGATCATGAAATCAACCGGAAGCGTTGCGTCCCGGATCGACAAAGAGGCGATTGAGACAACAGAAGCTGTTCTGTTGTCTGACCGCGTGGGAGACGAGTTCACCGGCGTTGTTGTGGGTCATAAGAAGCGCGACGACTCGCCTGTTCTCAACGTCCACGTCCCTGATCCTGCAGTGGTCGTCGACGTGAAAGGCGAGGCGCCCGTAAGCCAAGAGGTGCGTATCCGGTTGGAATCGGTTCAGGACAACACGCCTGTCTTCACGATTGCAGAACACGACGCATAAAGACGCATAAAACAGCCACGCAGATAAGACACGTGAAAGGTCTTAGCTGCGTGGCTGCTTGTAAACTCGGGATACTCTTACGACTCGTCGATCGCCTTCTCCAGGCGCTCCAACTTACCGTCGAGCTCCCCAGTACGGCCGTCTCGAATATCGGCTTTCAGCACCAACGAAACACGCGGACCGAACCGGGCCACCGCCTCGGTCGCCTCTTTTACTACCGCAAACACCTCGTCCCATTCACCCTCAATAGTGGTGAACATGGCGTCCGTGCGATGTGGGAGCCCAGAAGCCCGGACAACCTTTACGGCCTCGGCAACAGCGTCGTGTACTCCCCCATCGCCGTCCGGATCAGGACCCCCGGACGGCGCAACAGAAAACGCAACAAGCATTAGTCGCCGACCTTCACGATCAGCGCGTCACCCTGACCACCACCACCGCACAGAGCAGCGACACCCAGGCCACCACCTCGGCGCTGGAGCTCCAAAGCCAAGGTCAGGACAATGCGCGCACCGGAAGCCCCAATTGGGTGACCCAGGGACACCGCACCACCGTTGACGTTGACCTTTGAGTCATCAATTCCCAGGTCCTTCATGCTGGCCAAGGAAACGGCAGCGAATGCCTCGTTAATTTCGTACAGGTCGAAGGAGTCAGCCGCCACGCCTTCGCGCTCAGCTGCCGCCTTGATGGCCTGCGAAGGCTGATGCTGCAGAGTCGAGTCGGGGCCGGCCGTCCATGCGTGGGAACGGATTTCAGCCAGGATTGGTAGTCCAGCTTCAACGGCCTTGTCCTTGTTCATGACGACAACGGCTGCCGCGCCGTCAGAAATCTGCGAAGCGTTTCCAGCAGTGATAGCGCCATCCTTGCGGAATGCCGGACGCAGCTTCGACAGGGACTCAGCAGTTGAGTCGCCACGCACACCTTCATCCGCGTCAACGACCGTGTCGCCCTTGCGACTGCTGATGGTGATGGGCGCGATTTCCTCGGCGAGCTTGTCCTTTGCCGCAGCTGCACGCTGGTGCGACTGTGCTGCGAAAGCGTCCTGCTCCTCACGGCTAAATTCCGTGTCACCTTCGTTGGCCGATTCGGTCAGTCCACCCATCGCCTGGTCGGTAAACGCGTCCCACAAACCGTCGTAGTCCATGTGGTCGCGCACGGTCACATTGCCGTACTTGTAGCCGGCACGGGACTTCTCAAGCATGTGCGGAGCGTTAGTCATCGACTCCTGCCCACCGGCGACCACCACGTCGTACTCACCGGAACGCACCAGCATGGCCGCGTGCGTAATGGTGTTGATACCCGACAAGCACAGCTTGTTCAGCGTCACTGCAGGCACGGTCATGGGGATTCCAGCCTTCACCGCCGCCTGACGTGCGGCACCCTGGCCAACGCCTGCCTGAAGGACCTGACCCATCAGAACGTATTCGACTTTCTCAGGTGCAACACCGGCACGCTCAAGAGCGGCTTTGATCGCGTGACCTCCCAAGTCCACTGAGCTCAAGGATGCGAGCGATCCAGACATCTTGCCTAGTGGCGTACGGGCACCTGCAACGATTACGGCTTCAGCCATTTTTCCTCCTGTTACCAACGTGGTCTTCATCACAAGGTTAGACCAGGTGGCGGGCTCCCCGCACACCGGGCCCGAGGTGGTACTTCCCGAGGTGGTTGACGCACCGCGTTCGACTGTCAGCTGGCTTCCAGCAGAGAAGCATTAGAGTAGGAGGGAGCACCATTGACCAGATTCAAAGGAGATTGAGACGTGACGCCTCCTGAAGAGTTCCGCACAGCCATGCGTGGCTTTGAAAAGAGCGAAGTTGAAGCGCGCATTCGCCAGCTGAAGAGCGAAATTGACTCTCTGCGTAAGGCCCTGCAAGACGCCCGGAGCCAAGTCATTACAGCGGACCGAGCGAAACTGCAGATTGCGGGCGAACTCTCCGAGGTGAAGGAACAGCTCAAGAAAGCCACCGACGATCAGTCGCAGGCTCAGACTGCGCCTGGTAGCCGAATCGACCACCTCTTGAAAATCGCGGAATCACAGGCGCGCGAAACCTTGGCACAGGCAACCGCTGACGCTGAAACAATCCGGAACAAAGCACGCGCCGACGCGGCGAGCCAGCGCGCACGTATGCACACGGAATCCAATGACACGCTGTCTAACGCTCGATCTGAAGCCGACTCAATCATGCAGGCGGCGGAACTCCGCGCAAGCGAAACCGTCGAGGCGGCCGAGAAGCGCGCGCAGGAGCTCACGCAAACCGCACAGCGCGAAGCCGACACTATTCAGGGTGACGCACAGGCCGCTGCGAACGATCAGCGCGAGTCGCTCAAGCACGAAATTTCGACCGGACGCGCCGACGCACAAAAAGAAGCGGCCAGCACGCTGGACGCCGCAAAGAAGGAAGCCCACAAGCTGGTAGCCGACGCACGCCAGTCAGCTGAGAAGCTCCTCAGCGAAGCGCGCACAGAAGCGCAGGCGGTTCGCGCTGAAGCGCAGAAGCTCAAGGACGAGGCCAAGAAGTCGTCGGATGACTTGAAACTTGAGCTCGCTAACCAGCGTCAGAAGCACGAACAAGACCAGAAGGCCCTGTTTGAAAAGACCCAGGCCGACAGCAAGAAGACGCTCGAAGAAGCGCAAGCTCGCGCCAAGAAAGCCGACACGGAAGCCCGTGAGGCGGCAGAACGTGCTGAGGCCACTCGGAAAGAGGCAATTGAAAAGGCCGACAAGATCATCGCTGACGGCCGTCAGCGTGCCCAGTCGCTCATCTCTGAGGCTCGGCAGACCGCTGAAGCGACAATCGAGGAGTCGGCTGCAGAAGCCAAGCGCAACGTGTCAGCTGCACAGTCCCAGGTGGACCTGCTCACCAAGCAGCGTCGCACCATTACGGCACAACTCCAGCAGTTGCAGTCCATGTTCGCAGCACCTGGTCTTTTCGACGGACTTGACCTGAGCGACGACAAGTCGGACAAAGTGAAAGCCGCCGCCGCTCCTACCGAAAAGATCGGTTCGGAGGAAGAACTTGAGGAACTTCGCAAGAGCGTAGCTACCAAGAAACCTGAGGACACCTCGGCGAACACTGCGGAGGCTGGCAAGCAGGCAGACAAACCAGGCGACAAGCAGGACAGCAAGTCCGCCGACAAACCTGAAGGCGAACACGGCAACAAACCAAACCTCAAACTGGGTAGCAGTTCCGCTGACAAGCAGGGAACCAAGCCGGGGAACACCTCGGGCACGGAAAAACCAGGCGGAAATACCCCGTCGAACGCCCCGAACCCACCTGACACCAAGAATTAGGTTCACGGGAACAACTTCACAGGTTCAGCGAAGCATCGCCGTCGCAGCTAGCGGCGGCGATGTCGCGTATTGAAGCAGGACGTGTGCCAATGCCGGCGAGTTTCGACTCCCACACCAATGCCAAATTCGTCATCGGTTCGCCACGCAACCGTGTGAGCAAGAGACGCAGGCAGATCCTGCGAACACCCCGGGCACACATAGGTCTTCCCGGACGTATTTCCTTGCGTGTGCTGCACAATCCACGTGCCATCCGGACCTGTCTGGGTAGTGCGCACAGTGCTGGAAGCAGACAGCTCCCTAAAGGGCCGTTGCCACTTGTTACTGCGTCGAGAAGAGTTACTACGTGGCATGGTGCAATTGTGTCACGTAAAGTAATTGCGTGCGATTAGTAATAGCGACGTGCAGTGTGAACTATGCAGGACGCCTGACAGCCCACCTGCCCATGGCCCAACGGCTCCTCATGCTCAAGGCCGACGGTTCCGTTCTGGTCCACTCCGACGACGGTTCCTATAAGCCGCTCAACTGGATGACTCCCCCGGCCGCCTTCACGGTCGACGAGCCCAGCGACGAACAAGCTCAAGCTGGTATCACCGAAGTGTGGAACGTTAACCAGACCAAGACGGGAGACCGCTTAGAAATCGCGATTCAAACAATCCACCGCGACATCGAACACGACTTGGGCGAAGACCCGGGACTCCTCAAAGACGGTGTCGAAGCGCACTTGCAAGAGTTACTCGCCGAACACATCGACACCCTGGGCGACGGCTATACCACGGTGCGCCGCGAGTACCAAACGCCTATCGGCCCTGTCGACATTCTGGCCCGCGACGAAAACGGCGCCTCCGTGGCAGTGGAAATTAAGCGCCGAGGTGGTGTCGACGGCGTCGAACAACTCACGCGTTACCTAGAGCTCCTCAACCGGGACCCACTCATTGCACCCGTCAAAGGGGTGTTTGCGGCCCAAGAAATCCGGCCACAGGCACGTACCCTGGCAACCGACCGGGGAATCCGCTGTGTCACCCTCGACTACGACGCGCTTCGGGGCATGGACGACCCAGAAAGCCGACTCTTCTAGGCCCAGCTTAAGGCGCGCCACTACAGCTCAACGTCGTCGCGCTCGATGCGCTCAATCTGCGCACCCAAAGACCGCAACTTCTCCTCGAAGTGCTCATACCCACGGTCAATGTGGGACACGCCAGCCACCTCGGTAACACCCTCTGCTACCAAGCCGGCCAACACTGCCCCGGCGCCGGCGCGAATGTCACTTGCTTCCACCTCGGCACCGGAAAGGGACTCGACACCGTTGATAAGCGCGTGGTTACCGTCCAACTCGACCTGAGCACCCAAACGCGCCAACTCGCGCACAAATCGCCAGCGAGCTTCAAACAGGTTTTCGGTCAACAGCCCCTGGCCATCAGAGATCGCGTTTAGCGTGATGGCAAACGGCTGAAGGTCGGTGGGAAACCCGGGGAACGGAAGGGTTGAAATTCGTACCGGCCGAGGTCGTTCCGGCCCCACGACGCGCATGCCACCGTCGAATTCGGTCACCTGGGCGCCAGCGGAACGAAGCTTGTCGAGGACGACGGGCAGAAGATCCCCGTTCACGCCTTTAACCTCGATATCTCCCCCGGTAATGGCGGCTGCGAACGCCCATGTGCCAGCCACAATGCGGTCACCAACACACACATGGCGAACAGGCTGAAGGGACGAAACTCCCGTCACCGTCAAGGTCGAAGTTCCGATACCTTCAATGTTTGCGCCCATCTCGACAAGCATGGAGCAAATGTCGACGATTTCAGGTTCCCGGGCAGCATTATCGATCGTGGTCACGCCGTTAGCAAGGGTGGCAGCCATGACCAGGTTCTCCGTTGCGCCAACCGACGGGAACGCTAGGCGGATGTCTGCACCGTGGAGTCCTTGAGGAGCACGCGCAATGAAGTATCCGTGATCCAGACTGACCTGGGCTCCCATGGCGCGAAGACCGGCTTCGTGCAGGTCGAGGCCACGCGAACCAATGGCGTCTCCGCCCGGAAGTGCCACGTGTGCTTCGTTCACTCGTCCCATCAATGAGCCCAAAACTGAAATGGACGCACGCATGGCACGGACAAGCTTGTAATCTGCACGCACTGAGGGCTTTTCTGGAACGGTAATGGTCACAACGCCAGCGTCTGAGTCGTAATCGACTGAGCACCCCAGGGACATGAGGAGCTTCACCATGATCTTGACGTCCAGAATGGCAGGAACGTTCTCAATGACTGAGGTTCCGGGCGCTAAAAGAGTTGCGGCCATGAGTTTGAGGACGCTGTTCTTTGCGCCACGCACATCTACCGTTCCGCGTAATGTACACGGACCATGAACACGCAAAACTTCCATTACGTAAACCGTCCCACAGAATGATTAGCGCCGGGTGGTGGAGATTCCAACCACGATGAAAATGCGGCAAGAGCTTCGTCATCCATAGCCAACCGCGCCTCGCCCGGACGGTTGGTGTACTGACCGTACTGACACACAACAACCTTCGCATCGGGCAAAAGTGCGTACTGTTCATCCCCGCTGGGTGTCAGTCGTTCACCGATCGTCATGTCGGTCCGAGGGTACTGTTTGACTGGGCGCCATCCAACACCAAAGACCGGGTACCAGTCGAGACTTCGGACAGTCAGAACTGCGAGCCCTAAACGCCAACGTGGGCGACGTGCAGATACGTCGCCCACGAGGATAGAGCAATCAAACGCGCCGGTCAGTCGCGAAATCGCGCGACGGCGAGCAAGAATCAAGGTCACCGTGACAACAGCCAGCCCTACTAACGAGAGCAGAATAATCAGCAGGGTCGATGGGTTCACGGTGTCATTCTAAGTGATCGCTTAGACAAGCTTTGCCTGGTCGGCAACGACGTGTACAACGTCGTCAGCAACTGACAAGAAGCCTCCATCGGCCGAAACATTGATCGTCTCACCCGATGTCGGGATGATGCGGACATTCCCGCCGGCCACGATTGCCAAAACAGGTTCGTGACCGGTGAGAATTCCGATTTCACCTTCCACAGTCCGCGCAACCACACGTTCGGCATCGCCGGACCACACAGAGCGGTCGGCGGCCACAACGGTGACGTTGAGACTCATGGATTAGTTCTCCTTCTGGAGTTCGTCGTAGTTGCGCAGAACATCCTCGATGGGACCAACGTTGAAGAAGGCCTGCTCTGGGATGTGGTCGAACTCACCGTCGCAAATGCCCTTGAAGCCCTCGATGGTGTCCTTGATGGAAACGGTCGAACCTTCAACACCGGTGAACTGGAGCGCGGTGTAGGTGTTCTGCGACAGGAACTGCTCGATACGACGTGCACGGTGAACCGTAAGCTTGTCTTCTTCGGACAGTTCGTCGACACCCAGAATCGCGATGATGTCCTGGAGTTCCTTGTTCTTCTGCAGGATCTGCTTCACGCGTACTGCGGTGTCGTAGTGGTCCTGGCCCACGTACAGCGGGTCAAGAATACGTGACGACGAAGCCAGCGGGTCAACGGCTGGGTACAGACCACGTGACGCAATGTCACGCGAGAGTTCCGTCGTTGCGTCCAAGTGCGCGAAGGTCGTTGCAGGAGCAGGGTCGGTATAGTCGTCAGCTGGCACGTAAATTGCCTGCATCGACGTAATCGAGTGACCACGGGTCGAGGTAATACGTTCCTGCAGAACACCCATTTCGTCAGCCAGGGTTGGCTGGTAACCAACGGCCGAAGGCATACGCCCAAGAAGGGTTGAAACCTCGGAACCTGCCTGGGTGAAACGGAAGATGTTGTCGATGAACAGAAGCACGTCCTGGTTCTGAACGTCACGGAAGTATTCAGCCATGGTCAGTCCAGTCAGTGCAATACGCAGACGCGTGCCTGGAGGCTCGTCCATCTGACCGAACACAAGAGCGGTCTTGTCGAGAACTCCAGATTCATCCATTTCGTGGATCAGGTCGTTACCTTCACGGGTACGCTCACCCACACCCGCGAACACGGACACACCACCGTGGTCCTGTGCAACACGGGTAATCATTTCCTGGATCAGAACGGTCTTACCAACACCAGCACCACCGAACAGACCAATCTTTCCACCCAGAACGTATGGGGTGAGAAGGTCGATCACCTTGATACCGGTTTCGAACATCTGAGTCTTGGACTCGAGCTGGTCGAAGTTAGGAGCGGTGCGGTGAATTGGCCAGCGCTCGGTGATTTCGTATGGCTCGTCAATCATGGAGTCGTTGAGAACGTCACCGGTAACGTTGAAAACTTTACCCTTGGTGACGTCACCAACTGGCACGGAAATTGGTGCGCCAGTGTCAATGACTTCCTGTCCGCGAACCAGGCCGTCGGTAGGTTGCATCGAAACCGCACGAACGATTCCGTTACCCAGCTGCAGTTCAACCTCGAAAGTGATCTTACGGGTACCTTCGGACAGCTCAACCGTAGTGGTCAATGCGTTGTAAATAGCGGGAACAGCATCGAGTGGGAACTCAATGTCGACCACGGGGCCAATGACACGTGAGATCCGACCGACGGTCCCTTGGACCTGTGGTGTATCCGTAGCTGTGCTCATGTTTTCTTTCTCTTCTGCTCTCTATCCGTCAGTCGTTGCCGCCGGCACCGGCAAGTGCGTCTGCACCACCGACGATTTCTGAAATTTCCTGCGTAATTTCTGCCTGACGCGCCGAGTTGGCAAGGCGCGTGTAGGTTCGAATCAAATCGTCGGCATTGTCAGTAGCGGTCTTCATTGCCTGCTGACGTGCCGCCTGTTCGCTAGCGGATGCGTTTAACAACGCCGCAAGAATACGCGACTCAATGTACTTGGGAAGAAGCGCGTCAAGAACTGCTTCTTCACTCGGTTCGAATTCGTACAGCGGGTACACTGCGTCCTTAGCCGAGGCGACATTGGCTGGCGCGTCGACCGGAACCTCATCGGCTTCGATCACTTCCAGCGGAATGAGTCGTCGGTATTCAGGTGTTTGCGTCACGCTGTTGACGAACTTCGTGTAGACCAAGAAGATCTCGTCAATCCCACCAGCTTCGTAGTCAGTGTGGAACGAAGACACCAAAGCGTCTCCAATTTCCCGGGCTGCTTCAACTGTTGGGCTTTCGGAGATTCCAGTCCAGGCACGTTGGATCGCGCGTTCACGGAACGTGTAATAAGTTTCGGGCTTCCGGCCGACCACGTACAGGTCAACCTCTTTGCCGTCCTCCTTCAGCATCGTGATGAGCTCTTCTGCTTCACGAATGACGTTGGAGGAATATGCACCGGCAAAACCGCGGTCCGGACCCATCACCACGACAGCTGCGCGACGAATGTTGTCCGGCTCCGTTGTCAGTGTGTGTTCAACGTCTGCATACGTTGCCACTGCGGACACTGCCCGAGTGATGGCGTTAGCGTATGGGCTCGCCGCCTTCACTCGACCAATGGCCTTCTGAATCCGGGAAGCCGCAATAAGCTCCATGGCCTTGAAGATCTTCCTCAAGGACTTGGTGGAGTTGATCTTCGCTTTGAAGACCCTCTGCTGCGCTCCCATCAGTACTTCCTTTCGTTACCAGCGGTCAGTCTCAGCGCTTAGCCTTGACGATCTGTTCCTGCGAGACCTCTTCGGCCTCAGCGGAGTCGAAGGATTCAGTACCGACGTGAACGCCGTCTTCGGTGGTCTGGAAACCAGCCTTGAAGTCCGCAATTGCGGTTTCAAGCTGCTCCAGGATTTCACCCTTGAGCTTGTCCTTCATACCAGCGATCGTTTCCAGGATGTCGGTCTTACGCTCGAGGTATGCGTGGAACTCAGATTCGAAGCGCAGAACGTCGCTCACTGGAACCTCATCCAGGTAGCCTTCCGAACCTGCCCAGATCGAAACAGTCTGCTTTTCGGCGCTCATTGGCTCGAACTGACCTTGCTTGAGAAGCTCGGTCAATCGTGCACCACGGTCTAGCTGACGCTTGGTTGCAGCATCGAGGTCTGAAGCGAACATTGCGAATGCTTCGAGTGAACGGTACTGAGCCAAGGAAATCTTCAGCGTACCGGAGACACCGCGGAGTGGCTTCGTCTGTGCGGAACCACCCACACGCGAAACAGAAATACCTACGTCAACAGCTGGACGCTGGTTCGCGTTGAACAGGTCGGACTGCAAGAAGATCTGTCCGTCGGTAATCGAAATAACGTTCGTAGGAATGAACGCACCCACGTCGTTTGCCTTGGTCTCGATGATAGGAAGACCAGTCATCGAACCTCCGCCGAGCTCATCGGAAAGCTTGGCGCAACGTTCGAGCAGACGCGAGTGGAGGTAGAACACGTCACCTGGGTATGCTTCACGACCCGGTGGGCGACGCAGAAGCAACGAAATCGCACGGTAGGCTTCGGCCTGCTTCGACAGGTCATCAAACACAATAAGAACGTGCTTGCCCTGGTACATCCAGTGCTGTCCGATCGCCGATCCGGCATACGGAGCCAAGTACTTAAAGCCAGCAGGGTCAGAAGCAGGTGACGAAACGATTGTGGTGTATTCGAGGGCACCGTTTTCTTCGAGCGAACGACGCACCGAAGCAATCGTCGAACCCTTCTGACCACAAGCGACGTAGATGCAGCGGACCTGCTTCTTGGGGTCACCAGACTCCCAGTTAGCGCGCTGGTTAATGATGGTGTCCAGAGCCAAGGCCGTCTTACCGGTCTTACGGTCACCAATGATGAGCTGACGCTGACCACGACCGATTGGGATCATAGCGTCAATAGCCTTCAGACCAGTCTGGAGTGGTTCTTTCACTTCCTTACGGTCCATAACACCGGCGGCCTGGAGCTCGAGCTCACGGCGTCCGTCGGACTCGATCTCGCCCAGTCCGTCGACTGGGTTACCCAGAGGGTCGACGACACGTCCGAGGTATCCGTCACCGACGGGGATCGAAAGAACTTCGCCCGTGCGGTACACGCTCTGCTCTTCGGCAATTCCTGCAAACTCACCCAGGATAACGACACCGATCTCGCGTTCGTCGAGGTTCTGGGCCAATCCCAGGGTTCCGTCTTCGAAACGCAAGAGTTCGTTTGCCATGGTTCCAGGGAGGCCTGAAACCTGCGCAATGCCGTCACCGGCGGTGACAACCTTACCTACTTCTGTCTTGTCTGCACTGCCAGGAGTGTAGGACTCTACGAACTTCCCCAGTGCTTCCCGGATTTCGTCCGGGCGAATTGTCAGTTCCGCCATCGCGGTTTCCCTGCTTCCTTCACTTCCTATGCGACCCGTACGGACCGCGAGTCTTCAGTGCCCGTGTATGGGCGAATCAGCTTGCCAACCGACGACGAACGTCGGCAATACGATCAGCAATCGTTGAGCTCGTGACTTCGTCGCCCACCTGAACACGGACGCCACCTACCACGTTGGGATCGATGTGAACGTTGAGAACGAGTTCACGACCGTAGCTAGCGGACAGTGCACGCGCCAAACGCTCTTCCTGCTCCTGTGTCAGGGGGTGCGCTACCGTGACATCGGCAACTGCACGCTGCTGGCGGAATGCCAACACCTGAGAGAAGTTTTCAAGCGTTTCGCTCACCCTCTTGCCGCGAGGGTGGCTCACAGCGTAGTGAATGAGAGTGAGGGTGTATTCCGACACCCGCGAAGCCAGAAGCGTCGAAACAAGTTCGCGCTTCGCCGTTGTGGGTGCGGGGGATTCGAAGGCTCCATCAAGTTCGTGGTCTGAGACGAGCAGGCGAGTGAAACGGAAAATTTCCTCCTCTACCTGTCCCAAAGTGCCTTCGGCCTGGGCGGCAGCAGCGATAGCCGTGACACCAGCTGTTTCAACGGCAGTGACGAAGTCCTGAGCACGAGCAAAGCGACGGTTCGCTGCTCGAACTACAATCTGCAACGCCGCGTCGTCCACGCGGGTTCCAAAGACTGCGTTCAGCGTTGACTGTTTGGTTTCTGGGGCGACCGCCACGTCGACAAGCGTCTTCCGCAAGTTGACGTTTTCGGCGAGCACTCCCGAGACGCCCAACAGGCCGTCACCGATAACTTTTGGGCTAGCGGTGTTGAGAGTGTTATTCACATCCTCGAGAACGAGGGCCAGTGAGTTCCTGCTCGACTGCAGCATCACGATTCCTTGACGGTCTGTGCCGGTGTCTGGGATTCCAGATCGGCAATAAAGCGGTCAACAACAGACGCAGAACGAGCGTCGTCCTGAAGCGATTCGCCCACGATGCGCGAGGCGAGGTCGGTTGCAAGAGAACCAACTTCCGTGCGCAGCGAGTTCATCGCTTGCTGGCGTTCAGCTTCGATCTGTGCCTTAGCGGCGCTGATGATCCGATCGGCCTCTTCAGTGGCGCGCTGTTTGGTTTCAGCCAAAATCTGCGCACCTTCTTCTTGAGCTTCGGCACGCAGTCGTGCTGCTTCAGCGCGACCGTCTGCGAGCTGCTTCTGATATTCGGCCAATGCGGCGTCTGCTTCCGCCTGAACCTTTTCAGCCTTTTCAATTCCGCCCTGGATACGTTCTGCACGCTCGTCAAGAGTCTTCTTGAACTTGGGCAGAATCTTCGTCCAGAAAACGACCAGGATGATGATGAAGCAGACCGCCGACCAGACAATGTCATATACGGCAGGAATAAGAGGGTTGTTCCCTCCAGCTGCCAGAACGTTAATCGGGGTCAAGAGTATTCACTCGCTTCCGGATTAGGCACCGAAGATGAAGTATGCTGCAATTCCCAAGAATGCAAGGAGCTCGACGAATGCAATACCAAGGAACATGGTGGTTTGCAGACGGCCGGCTACTTCTGGCTGGCGCGCAGTACCTTCAACGGTCTTACCCACAAGAATACCGATACCAATACCTGGACCGATAGCGGACAGACCGTAACCGACGGTTGCGATGTTGCCGGAGACTTCAGCAAGAATGGAGGTGTCCACGTGCAATATTTCCTTCCGATGTATTGAGCCAGTCGTTTAACTGGCTTTTTCCTTGTCTTTTTATGACAGGTCTATTGGGTGCGAACTATCAGTGATCGTGGGAAACGCTCAGCTGAATGTACGCGGCGGTTAGCAGAGCAAAGACGTAAGCCTGAAGAACTGCTACCAAAATCTCAAAGAGGGTAAACACGAATCCTCCGACCAGCGTGAGGCCACCGATACCGAATAGGGCGACTGAACCACTGGTGAAGAAGAACTGGGTGGCTGCGAAGCACAGCACTAGGAGAAGGTGACCAACGATCATGTTGAAGGTCAGACGCAAGGTGAGTGAAACCGGGCGAGCGATAAAGGTCGAAACGATTTCGATAGGCGTCACGATGATATACATCAGCGGGGGAACGCCAGCAGGGAAGAGCTGGCTCTTGAGGTAGCGCGCTCCCCCTTGAGCTTTGATTCCGGCCCCGATCATGAACACGTAGGTCACGAGGGCCATAAACAGTGGCATTCCGATGTTGGAGTTAGGCGAAATGTTCAGGAACGGAATGATACCTGTAATGTTCATCGCGAAGACCGTCAGGAAGATGGTCGCAATGAGTGGGAAGAAACGTTCGCCGTCCTTTTTACCCAACATGTCGTGGGCGATACCGGTGCGGCAGAAATCGAGAACGATCTCAGCAATCGACTGCGCGCGAGTAGGAACCAGGCGACCACCACGGAGCATCAGCCAGAATGCGAGTACCAGGACAACCGTGACACCCAAGCGAATGAGCATGATGCGGTTGAGCTCAAACGGAGTACCTGCGAAAAGAATTGCTGGAGGCTTGAATTCTTCAAGACCCGGTGCGTGGAATTCCGCTCCCCCGCCTGCGGCAAGGAGCACTGTCGTCGACAAAGCGGAGGGAGTAAACAGGGCAAACTCCTGACAGCTCGGGGCTGGCACGCGCGCACGCGTGTAGCCGGTATGGATTGTCTATCTGTGTCCATGTGCTTATGCACGACACGTGAAATATTTGAGACCCTTGTCGCTCTCACGACTTTTGCACAGGGTTCTCGAATGATTCCTAAATTACTTTATCAACTGTAGAGACCCGAACAAAACTCCGGTACTACTGTTTGGTGTGCGTGTTGTCGTCAGAAGCGTGCGTATACGGGATTCGAGCACCCCTCACCGCAACAACATCGATGGCAAGTGAGACAACCGCTCCCACGACCAACGTGAGGAAGAGCGTCAGACGATCGTAAAACTCTTTATCGCCTAACAACGCGATGACGCCTAAGAACCCAGCGATCTTGATAAGAAATCCTCCAAGTACACCGGCGGCCATCACGGTCGGGTCAAGGTCGGCAGTAAAAAGAAGCACCAGTGCGGTGATCGAAAAGAACGTGAAGGACACGGCTGCACCAATCAGGGCGGCGTATAACCCCGGTGTCCCCACTGCGAAGTAACCAACCGCTCCCGCAACTACTGCAAGCACAACTGATGCGATCAACCCCCACACAATGATGCGAAGCATCAGGTTGCGAATGGGCGAGTTTTTCATGTCAGTTCCTTTCGAGCAGACAGACGCGAGTAGAGCGGGTAGAACGTTAAGATCAGTGTCACTGCTACAGCAACAGCAAGCACCGACAAAACCAACAACGTGTCGAATTTCAAGAGTGCAACTGTGCCAAACGCGAAAATTGCTGTCCACATGTACAGCAGCAGAACGGCGCGCGCGTGAGAGTGGCCGAGGGCAAGCATACGGTGATGTAAGTGCTTTGCATCGGCAGAAAATGGCGACTTTCCGGCGGCCATTCTACGAACAACCGCGAGCATGAGGTCCACAAGAGGCAACACCATCACCGCTATCGGCAAAAGAATCGGAAGGTACGTGGACAATACGCGTTCGGTAGACAAAAGAGCAGGATCGACCTGGCCGGTCACTCGAATTGTGCTCGCAGCCAGCAAAAGCCCTATCAACATTGACCCCGAGTCCCCCATGAAGATCCGGGCCGGGTTGAAGTTGTGAGGCAGGAACCCCAAGCACGCACCCACCAGAAGGGACGTAATGAGCGATGCAAGGTTTGCGTAGCTGGTAGGAGACGTGTCGATCGCCAGTTGATACGTGTATACAAAAAACGCCACACCACCAATCGTGACGACTCCTGCAGCCAGGCCATCAAGCCCGTCGACAAAGTTCACAGCGTTAATCGTCACCAAAACAACCAACACCGTCAGAATGAGCGACAGGCGTTGAGAACCAATGATCACGGTGTCAAAAGGAATCGACAAGAGCGCTACACCCTTAAGCGCCATAAAACCCGCCGCAAGTGTTTGACCTGCAAGTTTGGCCACCCAGTTGATATCCCACACATCGTCGATGACACCCAGCAGACACAGAATCGTCCCCGCTCCCAAGATCCCAATCACGGGATCAGGCTGTTGGAACAGATCTTTCAAGAACGGCGTGTTGTACGCGCACACTACACCGGCGAGCACTCCGCTAAACATCGCCACTCCCCCAAGCCTTGGAGTGGGCACTGAGTGAACGTCACGAGCACGCAGTGGTGAGAAGATTCGACCGCGTTCGGCTATTCGTCGGACCATGGGCGTGACCAAGTACGCGACGACCGCCGCTACGACCATGACAAACAGATAAGCGCGCACGCGTTATGCCTCCGGCGCTAGCGGTTCCAGGCCGTCAACCACCTGAGCGAGTTCATCAAAACTGATAGGGCCTTCCCTCAGGAGGCGCGGGACCGAACCGCTCATATCGATAATCGTGGACGACTGGCCGCCAGGCGCTTCGCCACCGTCGAGGAAAATATCAATGCGGTCGCCCAGCATGTTTGCAGCCTGCTCGACGGTCACCGCCGCAGGTTCGCCAGATAGGTTGGCACTCGACACCGCCAACGGCCCAACTTTGGACAACAGGGCCAAGGTATCTTCGTGGTCGGGCATGCGTAGACCCACGGTTCCATGCGTGTCCCCTAAGTCCCAATGCAGGCTCGGTTGGGCGTTACAGATGATCGTGAGCGGACCCGGCCAAAAGCGCGCGGTGAGTTCCATGACTGTGCTGTCGACCGCCTCGGCGAGCCCCATCACCGTTTCCGCACGTGGCACCAATACCGGCGGTGGCATGTTGCGCCCGCGTCCTTTCGCCTTGAGAAGTTTGGCAACTCCGTTGGGCGAAAAAGCGTCAGCCGCGATGCCGTACACGGTGTCCGTGGGAATGACCAGGAGACCGTCGTCGCGGACCACTCGAGTACATTCCTCCAAAATGAGGTCCCGCACCTGTTCATTGGCAAGATCAAATGTGCGAGACACAATCATCCTCTCCTGAATGTGCAGAACATCCACGTGTAAATCGGTCTCTGCCAGTGTAGTCGCCCACGGTCTCAACTGATGTGAAACCCGCCCGGTGGAATGCGTTCTCAATGGTGTACGCGTTGTATTCGGCGTGTTCGCAGATGAGCAGGCCGCCGGGTGCCAAGATTCTGGGCGCGTGGGCGATGATTTTTTGCGGAAGTTCCGAGCCGTCCGCTCCCCCGCCATAGAGCGCAAGGTCCGGGTCACTGGCAACTTCGGGCGCGTGTTCGACTGTGCGTGCCACGTAGGGCGGGTTGCAGGTGATGACCTGGGCCGAGGTCGTTCCCAGAAACTCTGTCGCGTCGCCTATGTGCAGGGTTACTGCACTTCCGTGGGCTTCGAAAGCGGGCCGGTACCGGTCGATGTTGTGTTCGGTATAGCTGGCAGCTTCGGGACTGAGTTCAACCGCATGGACGTGTGTTCTGGGTACTTCGGTTGCAAGTGCAATGGCTATCGCGCCTGAGCCTGTACACAGATCGACTGCCGTGTGGCTGTCCCCAGGAAGACCGGCCAAGTACTCAACCACGTGCGAGACCATGAGTTCGGTTTCAGGCCGTGGAATGAACACCCCGGGCCCCACATGCAGTTCCTGGTACCGAAACGGCGCAACACCGGTGATGTGTTGCAGGGGTTCACGCGCACTACGGCGCTCGCAGGCTTGGGCATACCGCGCGCTGACCTCGCAGGGCACGTCGGTTCCGCGCAAAACGTGGCTTCCCAGTTCGGACACGGAAATGTCCCACGCCCACGCGAAGAGTGTTTTCGCGTCGGCTGTGGGACTTTCGACTCCTGCGTGGGCCAGCTGTTGGATGGCCTGGCGCAACAGTTGGTCGGCGTTAGCCAATGTCGTCGAGGCGGGCTGCCCGGTCAGCGGCACGAGCAGACTCTACGACATCGTCGAGGCGTCCGTCCAGGACTTGGTCCAGGTTGTAGGCCTTGAAGCCAGTCCGGTGGTCCACGATGCGGTTTTCTGGGAAGTTGTACGTGCGGATACGTTCCGAACGGTCAACCGTTCGCACCTGCGACCGGCGCATGTCGTTGGCTTCTGCGGCAGCTTCTTCAGCTTGCTTGGCCAGAATTCGAGCGCGCAACATACGCAGCGCGGCTTCCTTGTTCTGAAGCTGCGACTTTTCGTTCTGACAGCTGGCAACGATTCCGGTAGGCAAGTGCGTAATGCGAACCGCCGAGTCGGTGGTGTTCACCGACTGACCACCGGGTCCAGACGACCGGTAGACGTCGATTTTGAGGTCGTTGTCGTCAAGGTGGATTTCTTCTGGCTCGTCGACTTCTGGGAAAACCAACACTCCCGCCGCCGAGGTGTGAATCCGCCCCTGCGATTCCGTCACCGGAACGCGTTGTACGCGGTGGACTCCACCTTCGAACTTGAGCCAACCGTAGACGCCACCTTCACGCGATTTAATTGCAATGGTGATGTCTTTGTAACCGCCCAGGTTCGCTTCGGTTGAGTCGAGGACTTCAGTGGTCCACCCGCGGTCGTCTGCCCAGCGCTGGTACATACGCACCAGGTCACCGGCGAACAGTGCGGACTCGTCTCCTCCTTCACCCGCTTTGACTTCCACGATCGCGTCGCGTGCGTCATCGGGGTCTTTAGGAATGAGGAGCTCACGGAGCTTGTCCTGCAACACTTCGATGCGGTTTTCCAGGTTCTTGGCCTCTTCAGCGAAAGCCGGATCTTCACTTGCCAACTCTTTTGCATCCTCAACATCGCTGAGGCACTGGTTGAGTTCGCGGTACGTTTTGGCGATCTGGTCCAGTTCTGAGTAGCGACGCGTGAGCTTGCGGGCCAACCCAGCGTTCGCGTGGACGTCCGGGTTAGCGAGTTCAGCCTCAATCCGTTCGTGTTCGTCTAAGAGAGAGCGAACGCTGGCTTCAACAGATGAAAGATCTGTGTCCATTAAGCGTCATCCGCAGCTGACTTGGGCAGAGGTGTGGTCTTTTGAACCTGAAGCAAGAACTCTGCGTTGGAACCGGTTTCCTTGAGCTTGGAAATGAGCAGCTCGATTGCCTGCTGTTGTTCAAGACCGGCGAGCACGCGACGCAGACGCCACATGACCTTAGTCTCTTCTGGGTTCATGAGGTTGTCCTCACGGCGGGTTCCAGAGGCGTTGACGTCAACAGCTGGGTAGATGCGCTTGTCGGCCAGTTGACGGCTCAAGCGCAGTTCCATGTTTCCGGTTCCCTTGAACTCTTCGAAGATCACTTCGTCCATCTTGGAGCCGGTTTCTACCAGTGCTGTAGCCAGGATGGTCAGCGAACCGCCGCCTTCGATGTTGCGAGCTGCACCGAAGAACTTCTTGGGTGGGTACAGTGCGTTTGCGTCGACACCACCGGACAGAATACGTCCAGAGGCTGGCTGTGCCAGGTTGTACGCGCGTCCCAGACGGGTGATGTTGTCAAGCAACACAACGACGTCCATACCCATTTCGACCAAGCGCTTTGCACGTTCGATCGCAAGTTCAGAAATGGTGGTGTGGTCGTCTGCAGGGCGGTCGAACGTCGACGCGATCACTTCACCCTTGACTGCCCGCTGCATGTCGGTGACTTCTTCAGGACGTTCGTCGACCAGCACAACCATGAGGTGAACGTCGGGGTTGTTGGTGTGGATCGCGTTGGCGATCTGCTGCATGATTGTGGTTTTACCGGCCTTGGGCGGTGCCACAATCAGACCACGCTGGCCCTTACCAATGGGCGAAACCAGGTCGATGATGCGCGTGGAGATCTGCTTCGCTTCGGTCTCGAGACGCAATCGTTCCTGCGGGTAGAGAGGCGTGAGCTTTGAGAACTCAACGCGACGCTTGGCATCTTCAACGGACAGGCCGTTGACCGTGTCCAACTTGACCAGAGCGTCAAACTTTTCGCGCTTGTTGGGGCGCTCACCTTCACGCTGCTGGCGGATAGCGCCGGTCACGGCGTCACCCTTGCGCAGGCCATTGCGCTTGACCATGTTTGCTGACACGTATACGTCGTTTGGCCCAGGCAAGTAGCCCGAGGTGCGCAAGAAGGCGTAGTTGTCGTGGACGTCCAAAATACCGCCCACGGGGATCAGCACGTCGTCGGGACGGAGGTCCTGCTCGTCGTCGCGACCGCGACGTTTCCGGTCCCGACCGCGCCCTCGGTTGCGGTTTCCGCGACGACCGTGGTTGTCGTCATCGCCGTCCCGGTTCTGACCGTTGTTATCCCGGCCGCCGTCGTTGTTTCCGTCGCGACCGTTCTTGTCGTCGTTCTTCTTGTCTCGGCCACCGTCACGACCGCCATCGTTGCGGTCGTCGTCTTTCTTGTCACGGTTGTTTTCGCGGTGGTTATCACGACCGTTCTTGTCACGGTTTCCGTCGCGACCGTTCTTGTCGCGACCACCATCACGGCGACCATTCCTGGACCGACCGTTGTTTTCATTGTCCTGGTTGTTGTCACCGGCGTTGTTGTCATTGCTCTGCGAGTCGGATGAAGCCGCGTTTGAGTCATCGCGACGGTGACGACGACGAGTACGTCCTTCACCCTGAGAGCTCTTCTCTTCTACATTTTCCGACGCCTGCTTAGCCGCGGGTTCTTGTGTGGTCTTAGGGGCGGAGTTGCCCGACTGCGCGGACTGAATAGCATCAATAAGCTCGCTTTTGCGCAAACGTCGGTACCCTTTTATTCCCAGTCCCGCCGCCATTTCCTGAAGTTGTGGAAGTCGCAGGGCGGTGAGGCTTCCCGAACGTACTGGTTCGGTTTGTGTGGTTTCTGACACGAAGGTTCCTTCTCCCTCGTTTGGCTGGCGCGAAGACATATGGTGATTCGCCCAGCAACGGACTGCGCACCAGGGGGTGCTACTGCAAGAGAGTATCGAAATGATACGAGAATGTTCCTTGACAACTCGGCGTAATAACCCGAGCGGAACGCTTTCACCCTACCTAACACTCAGCTGGAACACAAAACTGGCGCCCGCCGCGTCTCACACAGCACTCGTGGGCACGACGACTGCCACACCTTAAACAAGTACAAAAACCCACTCAGCGAGGTGTTGACGTGACAACAACTCCGGAGTCGGCAATCGATGCCGCGATCATCCGAGACTCGTCACCGGACAAAATGTCCTCACACCGCGCAAGCAAATCCACCTCGGTCCCCAACACCGCGACCGTGGGTCCGGCACCTGAGACCACCGCGGCTAGACCAGCGTCACGTAAGGCATCAACGCGGGCCAGTGACTCTGGCATCGCGCTACGCCTGTATTCCTGGTGCAACCGATCCACAGTTGCTTCAAACAACAGCGATGGGTCATTTCCGATCGCATGAACCAAAAGCCCCGCACACGCTGAGTTAGCGGCCGCATCTGCGTGAGGAACGACCTCGGGAAGCAAATCCCGTGCAACCTGCGTATCCAAACGCGTATCCGGCACGATCAACACGGCGGTGATCGACGGATGGACGGGTAAGGACGCCGAAACCGGTTGCCCATCGCCATCCACCCAACTCACGGACACGCCTCCGAAAAGGGCAGGCGCCGCATTGTCGGGGTGACCCTCAAAATGGATCGCCCACCGCAACTTGTCTTGTGCAGACGGCTTGGGCTGCTCGAAGTGTTCAGAGATCACGTCCGCAATCGAAATTCCCGCGACCACCGATGCCGCTGACGACCCCATCCCCCGCGACTGAGGAATCGCGTTGACACAGTCGAGCGTGAGCCGGTCCCCCACGTCAATTCCGCGGTCTCGCAGAATCGTCGTGGTGACGCGGTGAATGAGGTGGTCCGAGGTGGTAGGCAGTTGCCCTTCTCCCTCGCCTGAAACCTTCACGCAGTTATTCAGATCTACGGGCTCGTCGTGGAGGACAGCGGTAATGCTGTCCGACAGGTCGAGTGCCATCCCAAAGCTGTCGTATCCGGGCCCCAGGTTGGCCGAGGTCGCGGGCGCCGAAACTTCGATCGTGAGCACGTTATGCTTCCAAACCGAGCGCAGAAGCTGCCGAAACAACATCGGCAGACACCTTGACCGGCTCGATCGAGTCCCCACCGGCCGCTTTGAGTGCCCACTGCGGGTCTTTCAACCCGTGACCGGTCACAGTACACACGATCGTGGATTCTGCTTGGATGTGCCCGGCTTGAGCCATTTTGAGAAGGCCAGCAATCGAGGCAGCCGATCCTGGTTCTACGAACACACCTTCAGTCGAGCTGAGCACCCGGTGCGCTTCGAGGATCTGTTCGTCGGTAACGGAGTCGATGAGCCCGCCGGATTCGTCTCGCGCCGCTTCGGCCTGCTTCCACGACGCCGGGTTACCAATTCGGATCGCCGTCGCGATGGTTTCCGGGTTGTCGACCGGGTGGCCTGCGACCAGAGGAGCTGCCCCGGCTGCCTGGAATCCCCACATATGCGGCAGAGTCTGGGCTTTACCAGCTGCTTGGTATTCTTTGTAGCCCTTCCAGTACGCCGTGATGTTTCCAGCATTTCCAACCGGCAGGATGTGTACGTCCGGGGCCTTGCCTAACGCATCCACGATCTCGAACGACGCTGTTTTCTGTCCTTCGATGCGGTCCGGATTCACCGAATTCACCAAGTGAACCGGGTACGCTTCCGACAGCTTGCGACACAGGGTGAGGCAGTCGTCGAAGTTTCCGTCGACCTCGACCAGGGTTGCGCCATGTGCGATCGCCTGGCTCATTTTGCCCATGGCGATCTTCCCGGCTGGCACCAAAACAGCGCACGTGAGTCCTGCCTTGGTTGCGTATGCGGCAGCGGACGCCGAGGTGTTCCCGGTGGAGGCGCAAATGACCGCTTGCGCTCCTTGCGCTCGGGCTTTGGTGATTGCCATGGTCATTCCGCGGTCTTTGAACGACCCCGTAGGGTTCATTCCTTCGAACTTCACGTACACGTTTGCACCTGCACGGTCCGAAAGGTGTTCAGCGAAAATCAGAGGCGTTCCGCCTTCGCCCAGACTGACCACAGGAGTGTCTGCGTCAATGTCGAGGTATTCGCGGTATTCGTTGATAACTCCCTGCCACTGGTGTGCCATGAGTGCTTCTCCTTATTGGCCTTCGATGCGCAGAACTGACTGGATTTCGCGCACTACGTCGAGCTCGTTGAGGTGCTTCACCGTTTGGGCTAACGCACTGTCAGTTGCTGAGTGTGTTGCAATGACAAGTTTGGCGCGTGAGTCGCCGTCACCCTGGTCATCGTACTGAGTCTGCTGTACCAGTTCGATAGAGACGTCCTGGTTAGCGAATACTTCAGTCACAGCTTGCAACACACCCGACCGGTCAATCACGTCCAAGGTGATTTGATAACGCGTAGTGATTTCGCCCAGTGACGCAACCGGCAACGTGGTACGTGTACGACGTTCGTACTGTCCGCGTCCGCCCAGAACTTTGCGACGAGCAACGGAAACAATGTCCCCCAAAACAGCCGATGCTGTTGGGGCACCTCCTGCCCCCTGCCCGTAGAACATGAGTTCACCTGCCGCTTCAGCTTCAACGAACACCGCGTTGAATGCACCACCCACTGACGCCAGCGGGTGTGAGTTCGGTAGAAGCGCTGGGTAGACACGAGCTGAAACCTTGCCCACGTCATCAAGTTTTTCGCAGATGCCCAGAAGTTTGATCGTGAAACCTTGTGAACGCGCGGTCTCCACCATTTCGGCGGTCACGGATGTAATTCCTTCAACGTACACGTCATCAATGGTGACCGGAGTGTGGAAGGCAAGCGAAGCTAAAATGGCAACCTTGGCTGCTGCGTCAAGACCCTCAACGTCTGCGGTTGGGTCGGCTTCCGCGTATCCCAGTTCCTGGGCCGTCTTCAACGCTTCGTCAAAGCTCCACCCTTCAGTCTCCATCTTGTCCAAGATGTAGTTGGTGGTTCCGTTCATGATTCCCATGACACGGGTGATGCGGTCACCAGCAAGTGAATCACCTACAGGTCGAATGATCGGGATCGCACCTGCTACGGCAGCTTCGTGTTCCAGACGTACTTGAGCGCGGTCAGCGGCTTCGAACAATTCTGCAAAGTGCTTAGCCAAAAGTGCTTTGTTTGCCGTGACCACTGAGGCACCAGAGTTGAGGGCACTCAGGATCAGTTCGTGGGCTGGGTCGATCCCGCCCATGAGTTCAACGACGATGTCCGCGCCTTGAATCGCATCGTTCGCGTTCGTGGTAATCAGGTCTGCTGGGATACCTGGGCGTTCCTTTGATGTGTCGCGAACGACGACGCCGGTCAGCTCCAGGTCGTCACCAATCCGATCGCGGAGTTCATCTGGACGTTCCAGAATGCGACGAGCGACTTCCACACCAACGGTGCCCGCGCCCAACAGTGCGACCTTGAGGGTCATGAGTCTCCTTTGAGTAGAGCTGGATCGAATCCAGGATCGGTTGCAAATAAATCGGAGTAGGTTTCCGGCTCCACGATCCAGTACGGATCGCGACCTTTTTCTACGGCTAAAACACCGGGCCGTGGAACCAGGTTGTAGTTCGACGAGAGCGGTTTGCAGTACGCGCCCGTATCGGGAACAGCAATCAAGTCACCCGTCGTGACATCGGACGGGAGGTACTCGTCGCGCACCACGATGTCACCGGATTCGCAGTGTTTTCCAACCACACGCACCACGGTGGGTTCAGCCTCAGAGTGCCGGGAAGCCAAAGTACACGAATAGTCTGCGTCGTACAGTGCGGTCCGCGCGTTGTCGCTCATTCCACCGTCGACAGACACATACGTGCGCACGCCCTGATCCGTGTACACGGGCTTGGTGGTACCCACCTTGTACAACGTAAAGGCCGAGGGCCCCACGATTGCACGCCCAGGTTCAAAGGACACATGCGGAGGATCCGTATCCTTGTCTTCACACGCACGGACAACAGCGCGCGCAAGTTTGCGAGCCATGTCAGCAAAAGAACTCGGAGTGTCCTGCGACGTATACCGGATACCAAAACCGCCACCCAGATCCACCTCGGCGACAGGAGCCCCAAAATCCCGCTGCAAGGCGGCACGCAAGCGAAGCACGCGCGTTGCCGCCAAGATGAAGCCCTCAACATCAAAAATCTGCGAACCGATGTGTGAGTGCAAGCCAACAAGGTCCAGGTGGGGGCTCTTCAGTACTTTCTTGCACGCTTCTAACGCTTGGCCACTGGACAGGGACAGGCCAAATTTCTGGTCTTCGTGCGCCGTAGCGATGAAATCGTGCGTGTGAGCTTCGACGCCCACAGTCACTCGCACCATGACAGGCGCTGTCACGCCAAATCGTTCCGCGACACGTTCAATTCGGGGGATCTCGTCCAACGAGTCCACTACGATCCGTCCGATCCCCCACGACACTGCCATTTCCAGTTCAGCGTCCGATTTGTTGTTTCCGTGGAGACCAACTTTTTGTGGGTCGACACCCGCCGCGCGTGCAGTCAGCAGCTCCCCTAACGTGCATGTGTCTACGCCCAGTCCGGCCTCATCCGCCCAGCGGGCTACGGCGGTACACAGGAACGCTTTTCCTGCGTAGTATCCGCTTGCAGTCATCCCGTTCGCGGCGAATTCCTGGGCAAACGACTGGGCAAAATCACGTGCCCGAGTTTGGAAGTCGTCCACGTCAAACACGAACATGGGCGATCCCCACGTGCGCGCCAGGTCCATAACTGAATGGCCACACACTGTGAGAACACCGTCTTTCTTAACCGTGTTCTTCGACCACAGCGACGGCATGAGTTCATTGACGTCGTCTGGTTCGGGCAACCAGACAGGAGACGGACCGGCGTGTAGCACACCGGAGGGGTGAGCAGGCATTACATCCTTTCAGGTGCGGAAACACCCATGAGGTCAAGACCGTTGGACAGGACGGTTGCGGTCGCTCGATCCAACATGAGGCGAGATGCGTGAACGGGCTCAACCGGGTCATCGCCCAGAGGGGTTACGCGACATGCGTCGTACCACTTGTGGAACAGTCCCGCCAGCGACTCCAAGTACCGGGCCACGCGGTGAGGCTCCCGCAACTGCGCGGCCTGAGCCACGACGCGCGGGTAGTCTGCGAGCGCAGACAAAAGTGCTGCTTCGGTGGGGTCTTGCAGGGTCGCCGGGTCGAAGGAGTCTGTGGATACTCCCGCCGAGGTGGCTTTCCGCTCTACGCTCTTTGCTCGAGCGTGCGCGTACTGGACGTAGTAGACGGGGTTGTCGTTGCTGGCAGACTTGAGTACTTCAGGATCAAGTGCCAGTGGCGAGTCGGCTGGGGTGCGCGCCAGTGAGTAGCGGACTGCGTCCGATCCGAGCCATTCCACCAAGTCGCGGAGCTCAATAATGTTGCCGGCACGCTTTGAAAGGCGTGCGCCGTTCACGGAAATGAGCTGTCCGATGAGAATTTCGATGTTGTGGTTCGGGTCATCACCAGCGGTTGCGGCCAGAGCCTTGAGGCGACCCACATATCCATGGTGGTCGGCTCCTAAGAGATAAATCTTTTCGTCGAAGCCACGGTCGCGCTTGTTGAGGTAGTACGCGGCGTCAGCGGCGAAGTAGGTAGGCACCCCGTCGGACCGCACCAGAACACGGTCCTTGTCATCACCAAAGTCTGTAGTCCGCAACCAAATGGCACCCTCGTTTTCGAAAACGTGACCCTGTTCGCGCAGACGTTCTACCGCCTCGGTAATGGCGCCGGTGTCGTGCAATGTGCGTTCGGAGAACCACGTGTCGAAATGCACACCAAAGGACTCCAGAGTGTCCGAAATGTCTTTCAGTTGCACTTTGTACGCTTCGTCTTTGACCTGGTCAAAGATCTCGTCGTCTTTTGCGTCGTTCCACTCCGGGTGGCGGCTGAGTAGTTCACGGGCGATGTCGGCGATGTACTGGCCGGGATACCCGCCTTCGGGTACATCCTTTCCACGCATGCGGGCCAGCACTGAATTGGCGAACGTGTCCATCTGGGAACCGGCGTCGTTGATGTAGTACTCGGTGGTCACCGTGGCACCGGCGGCCTTGAGAACGCGACCAATTGCGTCTCCGAGTGCTGCCCAACGTGTGTGTCCAATGTGCAGCGGGCCTGTTGGGTTAGCCGACACGAATTCCAAGTTGATGGTGGAGTCTTTGAGTGATTCCCCGCGGCCATACTCGCGACCAGCCGAAACGATGTCGGCGGCAAGCTTCCCGGCTGCATCCGCAGCCAAGGTGATGTTCAAGAAGCCAGGGCCGGCGACCTCGGCCTTGTCAATCCCGTCCACTCCACTCAAGATCTGAGCCAGGTCGGTTGCCAGTTCACGTGGCTGCAGTCCAGCCTTCTTTGCCGTCTGCAGAGCCACATTGGTTGCCCAGTCACCGTGGTCGCGACTCTTGGGGCGCTCCACGACAAGTTTGGCGGGCACCTCCACGTTCGTTCCGTGCGTTTCGTTGTACGCGGAGATGGCCTGTTCAATAGCGAGTTTGAGTTCTTCGGGTGTCACATCCCCTAGCCTAATCGGTGGATGTCACGCGCATGCAACTGGATGCCGTTTTATGAACAAGGTTTGCACTCAGCGGCACCGGTCAGGGCTCACGGGTTGCACGGCTCCCGAGTTAAATGCATGAACGACGAGCTCTAAGCGCGAACGCAGAATAGCGAGGGGCTACGCTTTTCCGCCTAATGGTTTCGACGTAGTGGTTATAGTCGAATCATGCCTCACTCACCACACCGCCCCATTGGCAGTCTCCAAGGCGCAGACGCGCAATGGGCATGGGCTGTTGTTCACCGGCTCAATCACAACGAAGTGAATCATGCCACCGTAAACCGGACGGTGGACCATCTTCACCGTGTCGTGGCAGCCCACGGGCAGGGATCTTTGCCACACACTTTGGGCGACCCCTACCACTTTGCCGACATAGTGACGAGAAATCCTGAGGCCGTCTTTGCCGCCCAGGAGGCTCAGGCACGCAAGAATGAGTCGGTCATTTCCTTAGGTAAACGCATTGGCGATCCCGTACATATTGGTGGAATAGCGCTGGTGTTCGTACTCTTCTTGAGTTTCTGGAGCGGCGCTCTCACCGGGCTGATGTTCCGCAACGGAACAGAGTCAACACCACTGACCACCGGTTCTTTGTTCACCATAGTCGCGTGCGTTGCGTTCTTCGCCGTCATCCTTGCAGCGCCAGCAAGCTGGACCCTTCGGCACCCCATCGTCAGTATTTTTGCGTGGGTGTTGTACTTCATCATCGTGATTCTGGTGGGCATACTGTGGGCACAACCCATTGTGATGTTGCCACGCACGCTAATCGCACTTGCAGCTGTTGTGTTGTCCGTAGGAGGGGCTATCACCGCCTGGATCCTCGCTGCTCAAGCAAAACGCGGTGGAACCCACGGAAAACACATCGTTGGGCACCTGCGTTTTCTGGGCTTCCTTACCTTGATAGGCACGTGGGCAATGGCTCTCATCATGTACTTCGACATCGACTTATCAAAGTACAACTAGTGCCTGCCACACGATCAACGTACGTGAATTCAATGGTGCCCGCGACAGGATTCGAACCTACGACCTTCTGCTCCGGAGGCAGACGCTCTATCCACTGAGCTACGCGGGCGGGAACCTCGACAAGTGTACCACTGGAGGTTCAAACACCGAGAGTCATACACGCTTGGAACCGCGCAATGCCCCTACCCCGCCACAAATAGTGCTTATGCGTCGTCAATCACCAGGCGCACAACTGCGTTACCGTCGACCTCAGCTTCCTCATTACGCACGGTTTTGCCCACCAATTGCGCAACTTTCTGTACGTCATCAAGGTCACCGCTGAACTCAAGCGTAATGCGGTTTCCAGCTTCTTCAAGCTTCTCAGGGTCAGTGATGAAGTCAGATACGTGTACGAAGAACTTGTCAAGCAGGTCTTCGAGCGGGTACTGGCCCTCACCTTCCTCCGTAGTGAAAGTCAGGGCAACAGAATATTCATCCTGAGACAGGTTTCGGTAGATACCAGGTTCAACAGGTTCGTACGCGTCCGTATTTGCGTGCTTCTCAAGCGTTTCGACGACAAAATCTTTCACTGTTACGCCCCTCGTTAAACCGAACGATTCAGCTCAGTAGCCTTTAACGTCCTTACGCCCAGGCACATATTCCCAGTGCCATGGTTCGTACTTCGACGACTTAGCCCAGTCTGGGTTTTCCCAGCCGTATTCGTGACCGTGCTTTACCAGCCAATCGTACAACGGTCCGCTCGCCTGAGCAGCGCCACCACCAAAGTCGATTGCCAGCCCCATACCGTGGAGGGACGTTCCGGGCTTAGCGGCCAAACCTGGCTTGCGACCCGCAACGCTCACCTGTGAATCCAGAGTGCGGTATGTGTCAGTGAGTTCGAAGTCTTTTCCAGTTTCAGCCTTGTAGGCTGCGTTCATCTTTGCAAACGCAACAGCGGCGTCCTGGCGCAACTTGTGGTCACCGATACCCAAGTTGCACAACCACTCTTCCGGCAACTGCCCGTTAGACGCTTCGCCTTCTGGAACCTTACCTTCACAGCCAGGCAGAGCCGTGCGCTTCACCGACAGCGAGGATGCGTGTGGATCTCCCTTTGCGTCGGCTTTAACACCGCCGACCGCACCGTTCTGTCCGGCCAAAACGTCTTTTTCACCGTTCGATCCACCAGAAACGCTTTCGCTTGACGCTGCACGCGAGCTTGCGGAAACGTCTGTGGATACCTCGCCGGTGGAGCTCGCACCTACACCTGAAAGGAGCGTTGCGGTCATGGCCGCACCTGCAACTGCAAAAGTTCCAACTGCGGAAAGAGTCACGTTGCGCTTGCGACGCAGTGCTCGCAAAGCTGCACCGTTCGACCCGCGCACTGCTGGGGCCGCCGAGGTGGTTTGAGGCGTAGCGGAACGAGAAGTGAGTTTGGCAAAGGTGGGGAACTTGCGAGACTGCGCTTTGCGTGCCCGGCGAAGATCCCGTCGCCGTACAGCAGGTTGCGTGGTTTCGTTTTCCACCAACTTCTCCTCACGTCTTGACTACACATGTGGCGTTCCGCCCATGTCACAACATAGTAACGAAATGTAACGATAAGTCATAACTTTGTGACATTCAAGCTTCAGTTATTGTGCCACACCTCACAGGTGCATTCAAAAATGCAGGTCAGGACCGAAATCCGAACGTTTACACATTCGACACGCGTGTTACACATCGCAATTTAACGCGTCGCTCGAGGCTGATTTCGTTGCATCGCGTCATGCACTTCACCCACCAGCTCCTCCAGGACGTCCTCCAAGAACAGCACGCCGACGACCTTTCCTTGCCCATCGACCACACGACCCACGTGGTGGCCTGCGTGCTGCATGGTGGCGAGCGCTTCTTCAATTTCGTCTGTAACAGCAACTGTCACCATTGAACGGAAGCGTTTGGATGGAACTGGTTCCGTGTAGGTCTCTGGAGTATCTGCGTACAGCACATCCTTAACGTGGATGTAACTGTCGGGCCTTCCGTCACTGTCGATGAGGATGTAACGCGAATACCCCGTGCGTCCCACTAAGTGCTCAATGTATTCGGGAGTGACATCGGCATCGATCGTCACGACGGAGCTCAGAGCCACCATGACATCGCCTACAGTCTTGTCGGAAAACTCGAGCGCACCCTTCAACAGGTCGGTTTCGTCGTTGAGCAATCCCTCACGCTTCGACTCGGCAACAATCTGTTGCACTTCTTCGACCGTATACGCGGCGTTCACGTCGTTACGTGGCGTCACACCCACCAACCGCAACAAGAAGTTGGCAAACCAGTTCAGAGGGCGAATAACAAAACCAAAGATCTTGGCCAAGAACACTAGCGGTGGTGCGAGCAGCAGCGCAGCCGTGCGTGAGGTCGCCAAGGCAATGTTCTTAGGAATCATTTCGCCAACCACCACGTGGAGGTACGTCACGATCCCCAGCGCAAGCACAAAACTAATGACCCCCGAGGCCTCTGCCGGGATCGACAGATAGTGCAACGGCCCTGCAAGCAGGTGGTGGATCGCCGGTTCCGAAATGTTACCGATAAGCAGGGAGCACACCGTAATACCCAACTGACAGATCGCCAGCATCGCAGACACGTGCTCCATCGCGTACAGCGTGGTTTTGGCCGATTTACGACCTTCTTCAGCCAGTGGTTCAATCTGAGCACGCTTTGCTGACACGACAGCGAACTCCGCTGCAACGAAGAACGCATTGCCGCCTAAGAGGAATACCAGCCAGATCAGACCCATCCAGTCGTTCACGCGACACCTCCCAGGTAATCGGGAACCAACCGGAGGCGTTCGATCCGGTGACCGTGCATCCGTTCAACCACCAGTGAAGCATCTTTCACGCGCACCGAATCCCCTACGTCTGGGATCTTGCCTAAAGCAAACATGACAAAGCCAGCCATTGTTTCGTAGTCCACGTCTTCGGGAATCTCGATCCCTGACGCCTCGGTCACCTTGTCAGGACGCAAACTCCCGGGAACCAGCCATGTCCCATCGCGAGCGGGCCGTACCTGCACGCTCAAACGGTCGTGTTCGTCGACCACTTCACCCACAAGCTCTTCAACGACGTCTTCAAGCGTCGCTACGCCAGCCGTTCCACCGTACTCATCGATCACTAGCACCATCTGGTTCCCGCGACTGCGCAACACCACCAGAAGGTGGTCGACAGGCATGGTTTCGGGCACCTCGGAGACGTCCGTCATCAGCCCCGCTGCGAATGCATCCTCACGGTTGGCCAGCGGAACCGCGACGGCCTGCTTGACGTGTACGACCCCCACGATGTCATCCCGCGAGTCCCCCACCACGGGGAATCGGGAGTAACCGGTCTGGCGGGACAGTTCAGTGATCTCGGCCGCTGTGGTATCCCGTTCCACTGTGGCCATCCGCGTCCGAGGTGTCATGACGTCTTCCGCTGTCCGCTCAGAAATGCTGAGGGTACGGGCCAAGAGGTCGGCAGTTTGAACGTCCATGGTTCCTTCGTCTGCCGAGTGTCGGACGAGGCTTGTCAGCTCATCTGCCGACCGGCCTGCCGAGCTTTCCTCCTGCGGTTCGATTCCCATGGCTACGAGGGCTTTGTTGGCGGTTCCGTTGAGGAGCGCAATGACCGGGCGGAATACCACGGAAAACATGTACTGCAGAGGAACCGCAACACTTCCGGCTTTCATTGGCGCAGAAATTGCGAGGTTCTTCGGAACAAGCTCGCCCACAACCATGGACAAAAATGTCGAGACGATAAGCGCAACGACCAAGGACACAGCACGCGAGACGGTTTCGCTAGCGCCCAACTGTTCCACTAATGGAATCAGGAGCGCACCGAGCGACGGCTGCATGAGATAACCCGTGAGCAGAGTCGTAATGGTGATCCCCACTTGCGCAGCAGAAAGCTGTGTCGATAGGTGGTGGAGACCTTTTTCTAAGTACTTCGACCCGGGTTCACCGTTACGGACCGCTTCTTCAACTGTGTGTTTGTCAAGCGTCAGAAGCGAAAACTCAGCAGCAACAAAAACTCCTGTGCCTGCGATCAGGAGAAGCGCTAAGGCAAGATAGAGCCACTCCATTTACTGCACAGATCCGGGTTGGAGAAAGGAAAACTGGGCGATACGCCTAAATACTGGGATGCCGGCCTCACGCCGGCCGAGACTGTCACTCGTCATAAACCCAGAGTTTACCAGCTCTGTAAGCGAGGCCGACCCTCGTCGTATCCCGCCGCTGACTGGATGCCCACGACTGCACGTTCAGCAAACTCGGTAAGCGTGCGCGCGCCAGCGTACGTACACGAAGAACGCACACCCGATGTGATCGAGTCAATCAGGTCTTCGACCCCAGGGTTCTGCGGGTCCACGAACATGCGCCCGGAAGAGATTCCTTCTTCAAACAGGGCTTTGCGCGCACGGTCAAACGGCGACTCATCGCGAGTGCGGTTGGCAACTGCTCGCGCTGACGCCATCCCAAAGCTTTCTTTATAACGGTGTCCCTTTTCGTCTACGAGCATGTCGCCTGGGCTTTCGTGAGTGCCAGCGAACCACGAACCAATCATGACTTGGCTCGCCCCAGCGGCTAGAGCCAGGGCCACGTCGCGTGGGTACTTCACGCCGCCGTCGGCCCACACATGCTTTCCCAATTCGGTGGCAACCTGAGCGCATTCCAGCACGGCAGAGAACTGTGGGCGCCCCACTGCTGTCATCATGCGGGTCGTACACATGGCTCCCGGTCCAACACCCACCTTCACGATGTCGGCCCCAGCTTCAATAAGGTCCCTCGCACCGTTACCGGTCACCACGTTTCCAGCGACTAGTGGAAGCCCTAAGTCCAAAGCCTTAACGGCTTGCAATGCCTCGATCATTTTTTCTTGATGCCCGTGCGCCGTGTCCAGGACGAGCACATCGGCGCCGGCCTCAGCGAGCGCTTGCGCGCGAGCGACAACGTCGCCGTTGACACCCAACGCCGCACCTACGCGCAACCTTCCGTCCGCGTCTACGGCAGGCGAATAGATGGTGGACCGCAGAATTGACGCGCGCGTCACGCAGCCAACGACCTCGGCACCCGAAAGCACCGGAGCGTAGTCCAATCTTGCATCAACAAGCTTGTCGAAGAGCGCACGACGGTTGGTCGCGTCTTCGAATTCCGAAATATCAAACGTCACCTGGGGCTGTTCCATGACGTCCGCGAGCGAGGTGAACTGGTCAACCCCTTGGAGACTTTCCTGCGACACGATCCCTGCGAACTTGCCATCCTCAAGTAACACTGCACAACCGTGAACACGCCTGGGCATGAGGTGGATTGCCTGCAAAACCGTGTCAGTCACAGAAAGTTTCAGCGGAGTCTCAACAACAGGATGGCGATCTTTGACCCATTCGATCGTCTGTGCCATGACTGGAACCGGGATGTCTTGAGGGAGAATTGCCATGCCACCACGACGTGCGAGGGTTTCTGCCATTCGACGCCCCGAAACGGCCGTCATGTTCGAAGCGATAACCGGAATTGTCGTATCTGTTCCATCTACTGAACGTAAGTCAACATCGAACCGAGACGCGACAGCCGAGCGGTTCGGCACCATAAAAACGTCGGAGTATGTTAAATCGTGAGACTCGGGTTCAGAAATGAAGCGCATGTGACCATTGTCTACAAGGTATCCTCAAACAACAAAGAGGTTTGCCGTGTAGGCTTAAAATTGCTCTGATTGAACATTGCTACGAGTTGAGGAAGAGGGCGATTCGCGCCGTGTCCGAAACAACACCTACTGATCTCGCTGGGGATTTTGGTTCCAACGAATGGTTGGTTGAAGAACTGTACGAAAAGTACAAGAACGATAAAAACTCAGTTGACAAGGAATGGTGGCCCTTCTTTGAGAAGTACGAGGGCGCACCGGTGAACAGCTCTACGAATTCCACCTCGAAGCCGGCTTCTCAGACCTCTGCAGACAAGAAGGCCGACAAGAACGCCGACTCGGAGTCAAAGCCGAAGGCCGAAGCGAAAACCAAGGGCGTTGAACCATCGGTCAACGAAGCTGAAACTACCAAGGCCGAATCGAAGGTTGCTTCTCAGAAGAAGTCCTCCCCCACCCAGTCAGCGCCTAAGGCCAGCGACGACACCGCCGAGGACGTTGTCACCAAACTGCGCGGGCCAGCTAAGCTCATCGCGGAAAACATGGACGCCTCCCTCGAAGTGCCTACCGCCACCTCGGTACGTTCGCTTCCTGCCAAGGCACTCATTGACAACCGTATTGTCATCAACTCCCACCTGCGCCGCACACGCGGTGGAAAGGTGTCGTTCACTCACCTCATCGGATTCGCAGTTATCCGTGCGCTCAAGGCTTTCCCAAGCCAGAACGTGTACTACGAAATCCGTGACGGCAAGCCAGTCATGGTGCAGCCAGCGCACGTGAACTTTGGTCTAGCCATTGACATTCCTAAGAAGGACGGCACTCGCTCCCTCCTGGTGCCAAACGTCAAGAAGGCTGAAACTCTGACATTCAAGCAGTTCGTCGACGCATACGACGACCTGGTGAACCGTGCACGCTCGGGCAAACTCACCGCCGACGATTTCGCCGGCACCACGATTTCGCTGACCAACCCAGGCGGAATTGGAACCGTTCACTCGGTCCCACGTCTGACCAAGGGACAGGGTTGCATCATTGGTGTTGGTGCCATGACGTACCCAGCAGAATTCCAGGGTGCGAGCCAAGAAACCATCGACCGTTTGGGTGTTTCCAAGGTCATGCACCTAACGTCCACCTACGACCACCGCGTCATCCAGGGTGCTGGTTCCGGTGAGTTCCTCAAGCTCGTACACGAATACCTATTGGGAGCCGACGGCTTCTACGACGAAGTATTCGAGTCACTTCGCCTGCCTTACGAACCAGTTCGCTGGCAGCCTGACGTTCACACGGGCGACCAGGACGATGTATCGAAGGCTTCACGCGTCATCGAACTCATCGACGCTTACCGGACCCGCGGTCACCTCATGGCAAACACCGACCCACTGGTGTACCGCCAGCGCAGCCACCCAGACCTCGACATCAACAACCACGGCCTGACCCTGTGGGACCTCGAACGCAAGTTCTCCACTGGCGGTCTGGGCGACGGTTCGCAGCTGCGTCTGCGTGACATTCTGGGTATCCTGCGTGACTCGTACTGCCGTACCACCGGTTACGAATACATGCACATCGCTGACCCCGAACAGCGTCGCTGGTTCCAATCGAGGCTCGAAGTTCCATTGCAGGAACTCAGCCGCGCTGAGCAGGGACACATTCTGGGTCGCCTCAACGCTTCAGAAGCGTTCGAAACGTTCCTGCAAACCAAGTACATCGGTCAGAAGCGCTTCTCGCTCGAAGGTGGAGAATCCACCATCGTGCTACTTGACGAGGTTCTGAACCGTGCAGCCGACTCCGGCATGCAAGAAGTCACGATCGGTATGGCCCACCGTGGTCGTCTGAACGTGCTGACCAACATCGCTGGTAAGAGCTACACGCAGATCTTCCGCGAATTCGACGGAACCCAGTCACCTGACTCCTTCCAGGGCTCCGGTGACGTGAAGTACCACCTCGGTATGGAAGGTTCCTTCACCTCGCCAGACGGCAACACCACCAAGGTGTCGGTTGCCGCTAACCCAAGCCACCTCGAGACCGTCAACCCGGTTCTTGAAGGAATCACCCGCGCTAAGCAGGACGTGGCTTCTGGTGACACTCAGGACTTCTCGATCCTGCCTGTGCTGGTTCACGGTGACGCCGCATTTGCAGGTCAGGGTGTTGTGTACGAAACCCTGAACCTGTCCGAACTGCGCGGATACTCCACGGGCGGAACCATCCACGTGGTTATCAACAACCAAGTTGGATTCACCACGCCCCCAGCTTCGTCACGTTCGTCGTACTACTGCACCGACGTTGCCAAGGCGATTTCGGCACCTGTCATCCACGTCAACGGTGATGACCCTGAAGCGGTTTACCACGCGGCACAGCTCGCGTTCGACTACCGTCAGGAATTCAACCGCGACATCGTGATCGACCTCGTGTGCTACCGTCGCCGCGGTCACAACGAAGGTGACGACCCATCGATGACGCAGCCAGTCATGTACTCGCTCATCGAAAAGAAGATGTCGGTACGTAAGCTTTACACCGACTCGCTGGTGGGTCGTGGCTGCATCTCCAAGGAAGAAGCCGCCGAGGTCGTTAAGGACTACCAGAACAAGCTCGAGGCAGCGTTCGCCGAGACCAAGGACGCAGAGAAGGAAAGCTCCGAGAACCTCGGCGTCACCAAACCGTGGGAACGCCCAGATGACCTCGAATCCGACTCCAAGTTCGACACCGCTGTTCCAGCGTCAGTGATTGAACGCATCGGTGACGTTCACACTGAAATTCCTGAAGGCTTCAACGTTCACAAGAAGCTGCGTAGCCTGCTGGAAAAGCGCAAGGAAATGTCACGTTCGGGTGGCATCGACTGGGGCTTTGCAGAACTGCTGGCATTCGGTTCGTTGCTCATGGAAGATGTTCCGGTTCGTTTGGCTGGTCAGGACTCCCGTCGCGGAACCTTTACCCAGCGTCAGTCGGTTCTTATCGACCACGAAAACGACAACGAGTGGACCCCGCTGGCTAACCTCACCGACAACCAGGCCAAGTTCTGGGTGTTCAACTCGCTCCTGTCCGAATACGCAGCCATGGGCTTCGAATACGGATACGCTGTGGAACGCACTGATGCTCTGGTCCTGTGGGAAGGACAGTTCGGTGACTTTGCGCAGGGTGCGCAGTCGGTCATTGACGAGTTCGTTTCAAGCTCCGAACAGAAGTGGGGACAAAACTCGGGTATTGTCCTGCTGCTCCCCCACGGTTTCGAAGGCCAGGGACCTGACCACTCGTCGGCCCGCATTGAGCGCTACTTGCAGCTGTGCGCTGAAGCCAACATGACGGTGGCCTACCCATCAAACGGTGCGTCCTACTTCCACCTGTTGCGTCGCCACGCACACGCGGAAGTCAAGCGTCCGCTTGTTGTGTTCACACCTAAGTCGATGCTGCGCCTCAAGGCTGCGGCCACCGATGTTGAGCAGTTCACCTCCGGTAGCTTCGAACCAATGATTCCGGACACCTCGGTTGATGCGAAGAACGTCAAGCGCGTCGTGCTGGTCGCTGGAAAGCTGTACTGGGATCTGCTGGCACAGCGCCAGAAGCTGGACGACAACACCACTGCTCTGGTCCGCGTCGAACAGCTGTACCCACTTGAGGTTGACACGCTCAACGAGGTGCTGGGTATGTACCCTGAAGACACCCAGCTGGTGTGGGCTCAGGAAGAGCCTGAGAACCAGGGGGCATGGCCGTTCATGCACTACAAGTTCTCGCAGCTGCTGCCAGACCGCAAGGTCGACGTTGTGTGCCGTAGCGCATCTGCATCGCCTGCAACTGGTCTGAAGAAGCAACACGACGTTGAACAGGCTGAAGTCATCGAACGGGTTTTCGAGTAAGTGACACTGAAGAAAACTACTATTGTCGTGGCCGGTGACGAACTTGTCGCTGGCCACGGCGATGCTCGGAGTCTAGGATGGGCCGGACGCGTCGCTGTGCGCACGCACCCGTCCTTGGCCAATGCGGAGTTCTACACGCTGTCGGTTCCGCAAGAAGACACGGGCGCCTTCGCCCAGCGTGCGTTTGCTGAGGCTCAGCTTCGATTTAGTGACAGCGGGATCAATCGTTTGGTCTTAGCCCCTGGTTCACGTGATGTGGATGCAGGGCTGTCGACGGCCCGGTCGCGCTTGAATCTTGCCAATGTGCTAGATGAGGCTCTTGCCGCCGAGGTGTCCACGTTCGTCGTAGGTCCCACCCCTGGCCGCAGTGAGACCCGGAATGAAAAGGTTGCCCAGTTGTCGGCGGGTTTCGCTGATGTCGCGCATCGTCGCGCAGTTCCGTACGTGGACTGTTTTTCGCCATTGAAGTCCCACCCCGTGTGGCAACGCGATCTTGCGTCCAGTTCACGCGAGCAACCGGCGCAAGAAGGTTACGGTCTCATCGCGTGGCTTGTCCTCAACCGCGGCTGGTACGACTGGCTGGGTGTACAAAACGTAATGGAAGGCTAGCCCACACAACCGACCCCCACCCTGCACTGTTGAAGTGGTGTGCCCACTATGGAAAAATAGGGTGGTCTAGTTAAAGGAGAGATAGATGAGCAAGCGTGCACGCAAGCGTCGCGACCGTAAGCGCAACAAGGCGAACCACGGCAAGCGTCCAAACGCATAAGCAAAAGAAGCGGGGCAGGTGATCACCTGCCCCGCTTCTTTTTGTCTAAGCGCGTTCGCTGGTCACTCGCGGTAGTACGTGATGCGCGTGTGTTCAACTGTGATACGCGCACGAATCCGTTCGACAAGCCCCTGTGGTGCTTGGTCGTGGCAACATGAGCGACGCACAAGCTCTTTCATGAGTGCCTCGATCTTGTATTCGTGTTCGCATTCGGGACAACACTGCAGGTGTTCTTCAATGGCACGAATCGCATCGTCATTCGCCTCGCCATCGAGAAACGCGTAGATCCGTTCGAGTGACTCTAGCCTGCTTTGCGACCAGGACGTTCCGTCTGTCATGAACTTGCCCCCTCTACAAATCCTCGTTCGGCAGCGTAGTCAGCCAACATTTCCCGCAACTGGCGACGACCTCGGTGCAGGCGCGACATCACGGTTCCCATGGGCGTGTCCATAATTTGCGAGATCTCCTTGTACGGGAGACCTTCGACGTCTGCGTAGTACACGACCATGCGGAAGTCGTCGGGAAGTGCTTGCAAAGCTTTTTTGATGTCAGAGTCTGGGATCCGCTCAAGTGCTTCGATCTCCGCTGATTTTCCGTCGGACGACGTGTGGTTGGCGGCACGGGCAATCTGCCAGTCTTCGATTGTGTCGCCACCCGTTTCTTGTGGCTGGCGCTGTTTCTTGCGATACGAATTGATGAAGGTATTCGTCAGAATGCGGTAGAGCCATGCCTTGAGATTTGTTCCCGGCTGGTACTGATGAAACGCGGCATACGCCTTGAGATACGCTTCCTGCACTAGATCTTCAGCATCTGCTGGGTTGCGCGTCATGCGCAAAGCGGCCGCGTACAGCTGATTGACGTACTCGAGTGCTTCGTTTTCAAAACGCGCACGACGTTCGTCGTCCGTTTCTGTACTCAGATCTATGTCGTGGTCGCTGGGAGCGGTTGCAGTATTTTTCTCCATCAGCTCCCAGTCTACTAACGTCGCCGTCACTTTCACCTCGCTTGGGTACTCCCCGCATGGGGTTGTCCGACGCTCTGTGCGTGTCAGTTACAACCGTTTTGCCACCTCGGTTATTCCCCGCGCTATGCTGAAACTAGCGAATCCAATCGGAAAGGTTGTTTCTGTGTCACTTGTAAGGTTGATTGCTCGCCCAATGCTGGCTTCCGCATACATCGCTAACGGAGTTGTCCGCGTCAAGAACCCTGACGTTGCCGCAAGTTCCGTTGAGCCCATTTCGAAGATGGCAAAGAAAAAGTTCGACGTCGAGATTGACCCCGCGCTCATTGCTCGCGCGACTGGAGTCGCACAGGTGACCGCAGGTTCTCTTCTCGCTATTGGCAAGATGCCTCGCCTCTCCTCGAGCATTCTGGTCACCACGTACCTGCTTGAGGTCGTAGGCCAGCAGTTGAACAAAGAAACTCGTTCCACCGACGGCCTATTGGCAAAGACCGCGATCCTTGGCGGTGCGCTCCTCGCATCGGTCGACACCGCAGGTAAGCCTGGTCTCGCATGGCGCGCACAGCACGCGGCGGAAGACCTGTGGCGCGAAGTCGAACGCACCTCGGCGAAGGCTGTCGACGCAGTTTCCCCTAACTGATAGCGGTGGTAAACCGCACTCACTGGCCCGTTCCGCGTGCAACTGCACCGGTGCGGGCCACCTGCGATGTACCTGGGTCCAAGTCGCTGACGAACCGTTACTTTGTGCTTGCGGCCCTTGCTGATGCTCCGTCGATTGTGCGCTCACCGCTGGTTTCGCGTGACACCGAACTCATGATGCGCGCGCTTGACGCGCTGGGAGCGACGTTCACACCTCATGGCAATGACATGAGCGTTGACCCCATCATGTGCTCTGATACGAATGGCGCCGAGGTGGCTATCGACTGCGGTCTTGCAGGTACCGTCATGCGTTTTGTACCTCCGGTTGCGTTGGCAACGGGTGCCCGCGCTCATTTTGATGGCGATCCTCAAGCGCGCGTGCGCCCCATGCAGACGATCCTCGACGCGCTCTCCGATCTGGGTGCCAAGGTGGAATCCGAAAACGGTTACCTTCCGTTTTCTATTACGACCGGTGAGCATGTGGGCCATACCGTCACGATTGACGCGTCCCAGTCTTCCCAGTTCGTCTCCGGGCTGTTGCTTTCCGCGGCAAGGTTCCCGCTAGGACTTACGGTGAAACACCTCGGCGAGACTGTCCCTTCCAAGCCGCACATTGACATGACCATCGCCACGCTCAAGCAGTACGGCGTAGAGGTCACACAGCCGGACCCCACAACGTGGGCGGTCAAGCCCGGCCCTGTTCACGCGATCGATGTCACGGTCGAACCAGACCTGTCGAATGCGTCGACGTTCCTGGGCGTGCCACTCATTGCCGGCGGTTCTGTCACGGTTCCGCACTGGCCCACACACACTGACCAGGCCGGACACGCGTTCGTGGACATTGCGCGCGCGTTTGGCGGAACAGCCGAACTGACTCCAGCGGGCCTCACGGTCACAGGTACCGGCACAGTAAAGCCGGTTGATCTTGACCTTTCCCAGGTGGGTGAACTTACCCCCGTGGTCGCAGCCATCGCTGCACATGCGCGCGGCACGTCGCACCTGCGTGGAATCGGGCACCTGCGCGGGCACGAAACCGACCGCCTCACAGCCCTAGCTACCGAACTCGCCAAGGCCGGAGCTCAGGTTGAAGAAGGCGCGGACTACCTCACTATCAGCTCGCCGGTATCCACGGGATGTACATGGAACAGTTACGCCGACCACCGCATGGTCATGGCAGGAGCACTGGTAGGGCTGACTCAGGATGTCACGATTGAGGATCCCGACACTGTGGCGAAGACCCTGCCCCAATTCACTGACATGTTCGAACGTGTGGTGAACACGTGAGTCGGTACTCTCACTTCACAGAAGAGGACTACCGGCCGCGCCCCAACCGGCGTGGATCCAGGCCACGCACAAAGGACCGCCCAGATTATTCGGACGCCCTGGTTGGGTTTGTGTTTTCTGTTGACCGAGGTCGTTACCGGCTTGCCTTGCCCGATGGCACCCGCTTGACGGGAGTGCGAGCCTCGCATCTCCGACGCCGGCCCATAGTCCCCGGTGACCGGGTACGGGTGGTGGGTGACACCTCGGGAACGGAAGGAACCTTAGCGCGAATTGTGGACATTGAGCCCCGCTCTACTGTTTTGCGACGTACCGCCGACGACACCGACCCCACCGAGCGAGTCCTGGTGGCCAACGCCGACCAACTGGTCATCGTGACGGCGACTGCGGACCCGGATCCGTCCGAGGGGCTCATCGACCGCACGCTCATTGCCGCGTTTGACGCTGGCATCACGCCGATTTTGGCTATTACGAAACTCGATTTGAAGCCGGCTGATGCGCTGCGGGAGCGGTTTGCGCACAGTGGTGTTCGGATCGTTGAGTGTGGATTCGACGATCAGGGGCATCCGCGCGTGAAGCAGTTGCGTGGGCTTTTGGACGGTCACGTCAGCGTGCTGGTGGGACACTCTGGGGTGGGCAAGTCCACGTTGATGAACGCGCTGATCCCACAGGTGAGTCGCGCGACTGGCTCGGTGAACGAGGTGACTGGGCGGGGGCGGCATACGTCCTCATCGGCGCTGGGTGTCGAACTTCCTGACGGGGGCTGGCTCATTGATACGCCTGGTGTGCGGAGTTTTGGGCTCGCACACGTGACGCCGGAAACCGTTCTCAACGCGTTCGAAGAACTGGTCCCGGCGACCGCTGAGTGTCCCCGCGGCTGTTCTCACACTGAGGACTCCCCCGGTTGCGCGCTCGACGCATGGGTTACAAATGGTAAAGCTGGAGACGCCGGCCCTGACCGTCTCAACTCGCTCAGGCGGCTACTGACAAACCTGGCTTCTGCACCGCAGTACTGAGGTATCACAGGACTGGCCCGGGGTGGAGCCACTGCACCACGTGGAGGAACCGTGAAAGACCTTGATCTAGCGATCGCTCTTGCCGACGCGGCAGATCACCTGACGCTCGATTCGTTTTATAAGCGCGACTTCACGGTGGAAACCAAACCCGACATGACGCCAGTGACCACGGTGGACCGCGCGGTTGAAGAGAAACTCCGTGAGTTGCTCTCACTGCACGCACCTGATGACGCGATTGTGGGAGAAGAGTTCGAACCCACCACTGGGTCGGGCACCAGGCAGTGGATCATTGACCCCATCGACGGGACAAAAAACTACGTACGTGGAGTGCCCGTTTACGCCACCCTGATTTCGCTTTATGACGGTGAAACTCCCCTGCTTGGGGTCGTCAGCGCCCCTGCAATGAACCGCCGGTGGTGGGCCAGCAAGGGCGAAGGCGCGTGGACCACCATGGCACACGACCCAGCCCCCGTGCAGATTCACGTGTCGAAGGTTTCAACCCTGGAAGACGCGTCATTTTCATATGCGTCCTTGGGCGGGTGGAAAGACCTCGGTAAACGTGAGGCCCTTCTTGAATTGTGTGACACAGTGTGGCGAACCCGCGCCTACGGTGATTTCTGGTCGTATATGTTGGTCGCTGAAGGTGCGGTGGACATCGCAGCTGAGCCGGAACTCGAAATCTACGACATGGGTGCACTGGTTCCCATCGTGACCGAAGCCGGAGGCACGTTCACCAGCCTTAACGGCACAAACGGCCCGTTCGACGGCAATGCGCTCGCCTCTAACGGGCTCGTGCACAGTAGCGCACTGGAGTTGCTTTCGTGAACGAACAGACACTTCCCTACCGGGTGAGTGAAGCAGCGGGGCTTCTGGATGCCCAGGGCAAGATCCGCGGCACGGTGTTTGGCGAGATGAGCACATTGGCCGCGCAGCACGGTGCGATCAATGTGGGGCAAGGGGCCCCGTCGAGCCCTACCCCTGACTTCCTCATCGACGACGTCGCTCACTTCATGCGAGCTGGCATGAACCAGTACGCACCGCCAACCGGGGTGCCGGAACTGCTTGACGCGATCGTGGCTCAGCGTTCCCGCCGGTACAACCACACTGTCACCAGGGACCATGTATTGGTGACAGTGGGCGCCACGGAGGCTCTCACCTCGGCGATTATGGCGCTGGTGCCCGCTGGCGGAGTTTTGCTGACGTTTGAACCGTTCTACGACTCCTACGCGGCGGCCTGTGAAATGGCAGGGGCACGGTTGGTGACCGTACCGCTGGTCTTTGATGGTGCGGTATGGCAGCCGGACTGGGACGCGTTTGACTCTGCGGTGGGCTCTGCCGACGCGGTGTTGCTGAACACGCCGCACAATCCCACGGGAATGGTGTTGGGCCGGGACGACCTGGTCCGGGTTTTTCAGGCGTGTGAGGACGCAGACGCGTGGCTCATCACCGACGAGGTGTACGAGTACCTGGTGTTTGACCCCGCTGAGCATGTGTCAGTAGCGGCACTGTTCCCGGATTCGCCTCGGATTGTGACGGTGTCGTCGGCCGGTAAAACGTTTAATGTGACCGGGTGGAAGATCGGTTGGCTCGTGGCGCACCCGCAGGTTCGTCAGCAGATCCAGGCGCTTAAGCAGTTCTTCTCGTACACGTCAGGCACACCGCTTCAGCCAGCTATCGCACAAGCGCTCAACGAGCACGAAGATTTCGCCCAGCAGAACCGTGCCGAGTTGAAGCGTTGCCGGGATGTGCTCATGGAGTCTTTGGAACGCGTGCCCGGGATTACGTTTAATGTTCCGGCTGCCGGTTATTTCACTGTGGTGGATTTTGCTGAGGTCACCATGCGTGATTCGCACGATTTGAATGAGCTTCTCACCACCGAGTTTGGGTTCACGGGCATTCCGGTGAACCGATTGTGCCGGACCGGTTCCCCGGTGGCCCAGCGGTTGGAGCACGCGTTGCGTCTGTCGTTTTGTAAAACAGAAGACGAAATGCGCGAGGTGGCCACTCGGATTGACCGCCTCGCGCAGAACATGGACGCGTTGAAGTAGGTGGCGGGGCTGGCCTTGGTTGGGGTGTTCCCCCCCCCGGTCGAGGCCGGCCCCGCCCCCGCTTTCGTTGTGGTTACTGGGTTTCGTCCAGCACAGCGTCGAGTGCTGTGGTGAAACGTTCTACTGCCGCGTCGACGTCGGCCCACTTGTCTAGGCCGAACAGTCCAATTCGGAACGTCTTCATGTCTGCTGGTTCGTCCACTTGCAGTGGCACTCCCCCGGCGACCTGCACACCGGCGCGTGCAAAAGCAGGCACAATGTCGTCTCGGTCAGTGTTGACGACAACGACCGTTGGGGATTCGAACCCAGGTGCTGCAACGGAGGTGAAACCGCGTTCGGTGAGTGCTTCACGGATCCGTGCCCCGAGGTCGTTCTGGCGTTCGCGTAGAACGTCAAGTCCGGTGTCGAGGGCTTCTTTCATGAGGCCCAGGTTGTGTTGGATGGTGTCGGTGGGCATGGTGGCGTGGTAGCCGTGTGCGCCGGTGACGTAGCCCTCACAGATGTTGGTCCACTTCTTCAGATCCAGTGAGAAGCTGGAGGTCTCCGTGGAGTCGAGGCGTTCGCGTGCTGCCTCTGAGAACATGACATACCCGCATGCAGGAGAGCCGCTCCACCCTTTTTGAGGTGCGCTGACCAGGATGTCCACGCCTGCTTCTTCCATGTTGACCCACAGCGGACCGGAGGCCACGCAGTCGAGGACAAACAGTCCGCCTACGCTGTGCGTTGCGTCGGCCAGGGCACGCACGTAGTCATCAGGCAAGACCATGCCTGCGGCGGTTTCCACGTGGGGTGCGAATACCAGGTCTGGTGCGGTGTCCTTGATGTGAGCTACCACCTGGTCGATGGGTGCTGGCGCGAACTGGTGGTTGCCCACGTGCTGGGCTTTGAGGACATCATGACCCGCAGGGATCTTGCCGGCATCAAAAATCTGTGACCAGCGGTAGGAAAAGAGCCCGTTTCGCACAACCAGAACGTTTTTGTCGTTGGCGAACTGGCGGGCTACGGATTCCATGGCATATGAACCACCTCCAGGTACCACAGTCGCCGTGTGAGCGTTATAAGTAGAACGCAGGATCTGCAGGGTTTCCTGCATGACGTTCACAAAGCGTTTGGACATGTGGTTTAGCGACCGGTCGGTGAACACGACCGAGTATTCGAGAAGGCCGCCGGGGTCGACGTCTGGGCGAGGCAGTTCATTAGCAGTCATGACATTCACAATAGTCGTTTATTTCAGTAAAGGAATTTAGGCAAACTTCCGGACCATGTATGCGGCTTCCCGACCGTCGGGTAGGCGGTCGATTTCGCCGGTCATGCGGAAACCTGAACGGAGGTACGCGCCAATTGCCCGCTGGTTTTCTTCAAAAACTCGCAGCTGGATTTCCGTGTATCCCGCGCGCTGGGCTTCTGTGAAGACCGCGTTTGTCAGTGCGTCTACGGCACCGTGGCCACGGTGCGCAGGGTGTATCCATGTGCCGCCGAGGTCGGCGTAACCGTCTCTGACCGTGAAGGTTGCGAATCCAATGTCGTGTCCCTGCTTTACACACATGAAGATGGTGAGCGTTTCGAGGCGTTGCCGCCATTTCGCTTCGTCTACCTGAGATTCGCGCTCGTACGATCCGCTAAACGCAGCAGGGGCGTCCATGAGAGATGCGAGGCGAATTGCACGCACGCGGGACCAATCATCCGGTGTCATGCGGACTACGGTGTGGTCGTCAGCCATGTTGCCTCCCAGGGAGCTTCGATGTGTGCCACTTTAGTCTTCGTTAAGATGCCGAACCTTAATGTGATTACTTCCTGCACGGCAAACCAGGAACAGCTATGTACAGTACTCAGATTTATACACACTGCATTCACCAACGTACACACTCGCCGAGACGGTTCACGCATGGTTGCACCATTGAACACTGGAGGAGTACCGTCGCCTCATGAGAGAAATCAAAGGAGAATCTACTCATGAAAGCCAAAAAAGCGCCATCGCGAGTAAGCATATGGGCTGTTCTATCTTCTTTCCTGATCCTGTGGGTAACTATCACAGCGGTCGCATTTAGCAGAGGGGCCAACTCCGCCGCATTTGTTATTAGCGCCGTAGCTTTGGTCCCGTTAGTTATCTGTGGCGCTCTAATCGTTCTGCGGTATCGCAAACGACACTAGTCACAGATATTCAGGACACGCGAAAGCCCGCCTTACCAGATTTGGTAAAGCGGGCTTTGTCTTGGTGGCGGGGAAGGATTCGAACCTCCGACCTCCGGGTTATGAAACTAGCGATCTACGCAGCTCTGAGGTCCTTGTTTGTTCGAGCAGCGACCCAACGAGCATTCCGGTCACACCTGCGCCTCCGCTACAAACATTCAAACTTGAACGCCGTTCTCACAATTTGAATCGATCGCAACCACCACTTACCCAACCAACTCAAAAACCGGGATTCGGGTGTAGACAATTCATGCCGAGCCAGGACTCGAACTGGTCATTCAGACTTTCCCTTACAGTAACGTTCTAAACGAGAACGCGAGGTTTCAGCCATCGCTTCGTCGATCATCTCGCCTTCAAATACAACTGCGCCGCGCCCCTCCTGGCTAGCCGCTTCGAACATCTCAACCAAGTCACGGTCACGTTGTAAATCTTGTTCAGTAGGCGTGAATACCTCGTTTATAACTTCCACGTGTGACGGGTGAATGGCGCTCATGCCTTCGTAACCAATCTGCCGGTTTTCAGTGGCAAAGCAACGAAGACCAGACAGGTCGTTTATATCTGTCCAGAGACCTGCGAGCGGACATGAAACGTTAGCTGCACGAACATCAAGCAAGGCTTTGCTCCGAAGCACAAATGTCTCGCGAGACTCCGGCGTCCACTTATAACCAATAGCTCTTTCTACATCGCCACCGCGCACACCAAGTCCGCCGGCGTATGCAACACGCTCACTCGCACTACAGATCTCGAAAGCACTTCGGATACCCAAAGCAGTCTCGAAAACAGGCGTAATGGTGGTCTTAGATTCAACTTCGTTATCCTCTTCTGCCCACTGTAGTAGGTGCTCAACGGTGTGAATACTCTCTGGAGCGGATAATTTCGGAACCATAATTCCAGTCAGCCCTGATGTGACCACAGCGGCAATGTCGCGGCCAGCTTCCGGAGACTCTAGCCCGTTTACGCGAACAAAAAAGGGATAGTTTTCTCGAACCTGGCTCTGAAGAAATTCGGCGACTTCGCAACGAGCTCGCTCTTTAGCGTCCACCGGCACTGCATCTTCGAGATCGATTACAACTGCATCCGCACCTCGACTCTTTGCCTTTTCAATAAGTGACAATCTATTTCCGGGCACGAAAAGCATAGATCGAATTGGAGGTATTTTCATCGAATTGTATCTTTCACCGAAATTGCAGAAAACTAAACAGTTCCATCTTCCTTGTATTTTGTAATCTCAGACTGACTGAATCCTAACCACGATCCCAACACCAATTCGTTATCCTCACCGATATCAGGGCCCGTACGCCAAACGCGGCCCGGATTGTTACGCATTGCCGGAACCACGGATTGCATGCGTACGGGTCCCAAATGTTTATCGTCAACGGTTACGATATTTTCACGCTCACGATAGATCGGGTCGTTGAAAATGTCTTCGATATTAAACACTCTCGAAGCAACCACGTCAGCTTCTTCTAACGCGGCGAGAGCTTCTTCTGATGAGCGCCGGGAAATCCATTGCCGTAATTCTTCGTCCAGAAATTCTCGTCGTGCTTTTTGCTTCGTTACGGTGTCAAACTCTTCGACAGGTAGGCCCAGAAGCCGGACTATGTTTTCAACCGAGCGGCTTGTTGCGGAAGTTACGGTAATCCAGTCGCCATCAGCACTCAAAAAGGTATTGATTACGGCCCCGGGCGCAACCGCCAAGGCATTTCCTGATCGACTAGGAATAGTGCCAAGTTGGTCGTACATGATTACTTGCCACTCAATCAATCTGTACAACGTTTCGTGGAGCGCAAGGTCAATCCACTCTCCACGTCGCTCAGGGTCTTGAGAGCGACGAACGAGTGCAGCTGAGACAGCAAAGGCTCCCATGAGTCCAGTAGTGGCATCGCCATGAGAAAAGCCAGTATGAACTGGTGGCTCTCCTGCAAACCCGGTCAGATGCACGACACCGCTGCGCGCCTCTCCCATCTTTCCGAAACCTGGCGCGTTGCTCTTTGAAGTATTAGCACCAAATCCAGATATCTGAAGAAGAATTGCAGAGGGGTTAATCGATGAGACTGTCTCCCAGTCGAGCCCAAAGCGTGCAAGTGTTTCGGACCTAAACGTCACTATCACTACGTCGGCCCATGTGACGAGCCTCGTTACTACTTCGCGAGATTCGAGGTCCCGTAAGTTTAACGTCAACGACCTCTTGTTACGTCCAAGCACCTTCCACCACAGTGCTTGATCATCTTTTGTAGGCCCCATATGGCGGGCCGAGTCTCCATACTGCGGTGCTTCAACGTGCACTACATCAGCACCCATATCAGCCATTAATGTCCCCGCAAGCGGGCCGGCTATCACCTGCGCAAACTCGACAACCTTTACACCTTGAAGTGAGCCAGATCGAGCATCTGCTTGTGTGTCATTAGTGTTGTTTCCATTGTTCATGACTTACTCCAGAAATAGATTTCAAAACCCGACGATGCCTGTTAGAAGTGCAAAAATCAGAAGTATCACTGAGATTGCCCATGCCCAGAAGAATGTGAATCGAATATGGTCACCAAGTTTTACACCCGCAAGTCCCACCAATAGATACACCGACGGCACAACCGGACTGATAGAGAACCCGGTGTTCTCAGCAATGAGGATTGCACGCGCAACATCTATGGAAGGAACTCCCGCTCCGGCAGCCACCTCTACTATTAACGGCAGAATGCCGAAGAACATAGCGTCTGGTCCAAAGCTCATCCCAAGCGGTACAGCGAAGACAGCGAACGCTATATGCACCCACATCGCTGCTCCTTGGGGAGTGAGACTGACCAGAGCATCTCCCATTGCACTCAACATGCCAGTTCCGGTCAGCACACCCAGGAACACGCCGACAATTATCAGAATTCCACCCATGCTCAATGCATCCTTGGCGTGCCGCGCTAGGCTTCCATCTTGCGATTCGGCTGACCTGAAGTTGACAAGAAGCGCTACACCAAAACCAATTAGGAAGAGGAGATGAAGTGGCATCACACCTAAGAACAGCCCGACAAGAACAGCAAGTGCGATGACCGCGTTCGCCCAAAACTTCCAGTCACGAACACTTAATGACAAGCACGCGTCCGTGCTCGTCTTTTCAGGTGGCACCTGCTCTTTGCTGACTTCGTCACTTGCAAAAGACCCGTGAGCAGTATGGGCCAGCAATAGATTATCGTTGAGCCCCGCGGCAATCCGTTTTGTTTCAACACGGCCCATGAACACTGCAAGAGAAATGATCAATAAGATCCCAAAAATTTGCACAAACACAAGGGGGAGCCACAACTCACGAACGTCTTCATCAATTGCAGTAGCCGCCCGCAAAGTTGGCCCGCCCCAAGGCACCATATTTACGATTCCTGCAGTCAGTCCTGTGAGCATAACCAAAACTAGCCGACGAACCTTCATTCGGTCGTAAACAGGCAACAGCGCTGGAATAGTTAGCAAAAATGTTGTCGCCCCCACTCCATCCACGTGAGTAACCATGGCAACCAACACGGTTACAAGAGTGAGACCAACAGGCCTTTCGCGGATCAAGCCCACAAGCCCATTTACTATAGGATCAAATAAACCTCGATCCCTCATTAAACCGAAGAATAATATTGCAAATATAAAAAGAACGGCCGTAGGCATAACCGTATTTATACCCTCGCCCATGAACTTTCCAAGTTCGGGTAAACTGAAGCCAGCTAATAAACCAGCAATCAATGGCAAAATACTAAAAGCGACAATCGGCGACACTTTTCGCGTAACTAGCAATACAACAATTGCGAAAACGAGAATAAATCCAATGACTACCAGCATTCTCTCCTCCAAGGGCTCCGTTGACCTCTTTGATGATGCTAAGTCAGACATTTATTTAATGTCTAGTTATAGTTACTTATAATGCGATAACCTTTAGTTATGCCAATAACTGTCCAGCAAATGCGAGTGCTCGTCGCACTAGCAGATGTCAAGAGCTTCACAGGCGCAGCGAAACGTCTCCATGTAACTCAACCGGCAATCAGCAGAGCCCTATCTGAGGCGGAGCGCATACTCCGAATCGACGTCTTTGATCGGTCATCAAAATCGCTTTTGCCAACAGAACGCGGAGCAGCGATTGTGGCAATTGCAAGAAAGGCTCTGGATGAAGTCGATCGGGCAACAATCAAGATGAATGACATAGCGTCTGGAGCTCAACGCAAATTACGAATTTCTGCTCTTCCAACTGTGGCAGCAGTGCTCCTACCGGATGTCACAGCACACTTACGCGCAATCGACACAGAGATCGAGCTCGAGATTTTCACCGCCCGCGCCGAATCAGTCGTTGAAATGGTCAGAACAGGAAAGGCGGATATTGGAATTACCGTCCGCTCTGGTGGCATCGTTCCAGATACATTCACTCCGATGTTCATGGACGAGCTACTGTGCGCAACGTCAACTAACCACCGATTTGGCTCAATGCAAAGCGTAACGTGGCGTGACTTGTCGCAGGAGACACTTGTCCGGCTCCCCTCAGATAGCAGCATTGAAAGGCTAACGGAGAACGCATTTCAAACCCAAGGCGTCACCCCTCGCCACTCCATTGTTACATTCGACCTTATGTCCGCTGCTGGACTTGCAGCTTCAGCAGTTGGTGTTGCGGTCATCCCTGCATTAGCAGCTCCTATGACTCAGTTCGCTAAGCTCAGCTACACGAAGCTAAATTCCCCGCGAGTGACACGCACGATTGGCATTGTTTCTAATTCCCCATTGACTCCTGAAGAAAGGCTGATTTCAGTAAAAGCGACAGAAGTTGCAGTGGACGTACTTGACCAAGAAGCATTACAACGCGATTCATAGAGCCCTCCGGACACGCGAAAGCCCGCTTTACCAGATTTGGTAAAGCGGGCTTTGTCTTGGTGGCGGGGGAAGGATTCGAACCTCCGACCTCCGGGTTATGAGCCCGGCGAGCTACCTAGCTGCTCCACCCCGCGGCGCACATACAACTATACGTTAAGAATGCGTAACCACCAAACAAACAGCGCGTGATCCTCGCCACTCGACGATCACTAGCCTTCACCCTGGCCGCCACCGGACTGTTGGTCTTGGAGTTTTCCGGCTTCGTCGAGTGCCTTACGCAGACGCTCTTGAGCTTCACCGTACTTCTTCCAGTCACCGTCCTTGAGCGCCTGATCGGATTCCTTCATGGCGTTACGGGCGTCCTCAAGTGCCTTCTGAAGGTTTGGTTCGCGCGCAGGCTTACCCTTCTCTTCGCCCGCGTCGGCACCACCCTTCTCACCTTCGCTGGCTTCACCAGAAGAGTCCGCGTCACCAGCACGCGCACCGGAGTCTCCCCCGAATACCTGGTCAAGCGCTTCGTCAAGAGTAGGCGCGAATCCAATCTGCTCACCGAACGCCACCAACACACGCTGGAGCACTGGGTACGAAGTTTCGCCAGCCGAACGCACATACACCGGCTGGATGTACAACAGACCACCAGCAACCGGCAGGGTCAGCAAGTTACCGTTCTGCACCTTCGACTCACCTTGGCGCAGAAGGTTCAAACTCGACTGAACATTGGGCTCAGTGTTGAAGTTGTTCTGTGCTTGACCAGGACCAGGGAACGTCGTGTTGCGCGGAAGCTGAAGCAGACGTAGCTTTCCATAGTCGTCGTGCTTAACACCCTTCTCATTACCCGCGTCTGCATTGGCAGCCAAGAACCCAGTCAGGTTGTTACGCGTCTGGCCCTCAGTGGGTCGCGGAATAAAGGACGACGTCAGTGAAAACGCTGGCGCGTCCTGATTCGGCATCTGCAACGTCAAGTAGAACGGCGGCTGCATCAGACGTGACTCTTGATTCACCGTGGGGTCGGTCGGGGTTGTCCAGAAGTCCTGCCCCGTGTAGAACGAGTTGGCATCGTCTACGTGGTAGCGGGTCAGCAAGGAGCGCTGCACCTTAAACATGTCTTCTGGGTACCGCACGTGGCTCATGAGATCCCCGCTCATCTCTGACATTGGTTTCACCATGTCAGGGAAGATCTTGGACCATGTTTTAAGCACAGGATCGTCATCATCCCACTTGTACAGGTTGACTGATCCGTCATACGCGTCAACAGTGACCTTGACCGAGTTACGGATGTAGTTCACCTGCTGGGGAGGCAGGGCCGCCGTAGTGCCTGAACGCTGCGTGTTCGAGTCCTGCGTTGCGTCCTGCAGTACCTGCGGCGTGGAGTACGGGTATTCCTTGGACGTGGTGTACCCATCCATAATCCACTGCACACGGCCGTCAACCACCGCGGGATACGGATCACCGTCGATCTGCAAGAATGGCGCAGCCTTCTGCGCACGCTCACGAGGCGAGCGGTTGAACAGAATCTGTGACTCTGAGTTCAGCGCATCCGACAGAACAATCTGTTCGTCTTGGAACTTAATGGCAAACAGCAAGCGGTTAAAGAAGTTGCCCACACTGGGCCCACCGTCACCCTTGAAGGTGTTGTACACCTGAGCGCCACCGTCTTCGTTGTCGGCGGGGTAGTCAATTTCGCGTGGGTCTGCACCTTCAGGGGCACCCACAATCGAGTACCGAGGTGACCGCTCACCAAAGTAAATACGTGGCTCGTACTCCCCCAGCTCACCGGTAGGTGGAATGTTCGCTTCCAAGAACGCGGGCTGTCCATCGCCACCCTGACGGTTACCATATGCGGCAACTACACCGAAGCCGTGTGTATAGACAACAGCCTGGTTCAGCCACGACGAATCGGCTTGCGACGCGGGGTTGAGTTCACGGACCGCGATCACCGTGTCCTGCATTTCATCGTTGATGTTGTACCGGTCAACGTCGAGCTGTTCAGGGAACGAATAGAACGGGCGTTGCTGCTGGATCTGGCGGAAGGTATCCGACACCAGATTCGGGTCCAGCAGACGAATCGATGCCGCTGTTTGGGCGTCTTCACGCAAGGCACCCGATTTACCATCGGTGGATGGTGAGTACGGAATCACTTCCACGTCATCGATCCCATATGCGTGACGTGTGGCGTCGATGTTGCGCTGAAGGTATTCCTTTTCCAAGCTCTGTTCTGACGGTTGCACCTGCAACTGCTGCACCGTTGCGGGAAGCGCGATGATCGACACCGCGCCCAGAATCAGCAGCATCAGAACAGACACGATCGACAGTTTCCACACGTTTCGGAACGCGTTAGCCGCCATGATCAGCGCAACGACAACGGCTGCGATCGCTACGATCAACATCGCCGGAAGCGTAATGTTCACGTCTTTGTACGACGCACCCGTCATCAGACCGCCCGTCGATGTCAGGACGGAGTACCGCTGGAGGAACATGCGAACACCCTGCATCAGGATGAGCAGACCAGCTGAAATTGCGAGGTGGTAGCGCGCTGTTTTCGACACGGTCAGTTTGGAGTCGTCGCCTGGGCGGATTCCTCCCATGAGGTAGTGCGCGATAACGGCCGCGATGAGGGACAGCAACAATGCCATAGCAACGTAGTCCGCGACCGTGCGAAGCAACGGGAAGTGGAACATGTAGAAGCCCAGATCCATGTTGAACTGAGGATCTTTCTGTCCAAACTCACTCGCGTTGACAAAAAGAAGGGCTTGTTGCCATGCAGCTGACAACGCTATTCCACCCATGACACCAATAACGGCTGGAACGACGATCGTGACCACCCGGCGCAGCGGCTCGATTGCTTCCCGGTACCTGTCAAGGTTCTCTTGGCGCGGAGACGTTGGGGCGTACACCGGGCGTTTCTTGTGCGCGAGCATCAAAGGGAACCAAATGGCTCCTCCCATGATGATCACACCAACAAAAAAGAGAATGATCTTAGCGATCCACTCCGTGGTGAAGACCTGCAGGAATCCAAGTTGTTGGAACCACAGTGCTTCGGTGAAAACTTGCGCGAACACCACGAACAAAACCAGAAGTACAGCTACTGCTCCAAGAGTGAGCAAAAGCGGTGAAGGCTTCTTCGTTTTTTGGCTTGGTGTACTCAACCGTTCTCCTCGCTAACCAGAGCACATGGTGACTGTGCCGATGTCATCGTGTGTGATCGCGTCGATGGCGTCGACTGCCGTGTCCAGGGTGTCGACGCGAATCACTTTCATGTCGAGCCCTTTCGCGGCCTGGGCTGCTTCAGCACAGTTGTCCGCTGGGCTCAAAAAGTAATCGTTTCCTGCCTCGTTGGCCGCCACGACTTTCTGCCTGGCTCCACCAATCGGCCGCACCGTTCCGTCTTCGGTGATCTGGCCGGTGCCCGCGATACGTTTCCCATTCGTCATGTCACCGGGTTCCAGCTTGTCGATGATGGTCAGCGCAAACACCAACCCAGCACTGGGTCCGCCCACGTCTTCAAGGTTGAACTTCACCTCGATGGGAAAGTCATATTTGGGAGCCAGAACCACGCCCAGCTTGGGCCCGTCGGTCGTGTCCTTAGGCGTGATCTTTTCGTGTAGCTTCTTGCCGTCGCGCTCAATGTCCAGTTCAACTGGGTCACCCATGGCAACCGTGTCCTGCATACGGGTGATGTCTTCAGCACTGCCAGAAATCTTCTCACCGTTGAGCGCAGTAATAATGTCGCCAGGTTCCACAGCCCCTTCAACTGCCGCGCCTTGCGCCACGCTTCCCACACCCAGTTGTGTTTCGTATTTCTTGCCGAGGTGGTTCAGAGCGGCCGCCACCGCGTAGTCTTGCGAGCTTGCCATCTGAGCGTTGTTTTCCTGCGTGACTTGGTCGCGCGTGGTGGTCAGCGGGTAGTAGGCCTCGCTGGGAACGACGGTGTCCTTCTTCTTTACGACCGACCACAGGGCTTGCGATGGGTATACCTGCCTGCCGGGGCCACCGGCCACGGCTACGGTGAGCATATCCAAGGTTCCCGAGGTGGGGTAAGTTTTCGCACCCGAGATAGTAACGACCTCGGTCCCTTCATGCTCACCCAAAGTGTTGAAAACCGGGCCGGGCATTTCAACCAAGTACGGGACAGGAATGAGGGCCGCGATGATAACGAGCCCGTACGTCACGAGAGTGGAAAGAGTTGTTACGTGAAGTCGCTTTTTAGGCGGTTTTGCCTGGGCACTCGTAGTCACGCAACGTTCCTTTCGTTAAAGCACAACTAGTCTAGCCGATTCGCAGGAAACTCTAGACATCGAAGAGCGCCGGCTATACGTTCGCTCACAACGAAAAACGGTCAAACGCGCCTTCATCATGGAAGGCTTTTTCAAGTTCGATCGTTACGCTTTTAAACAAGCAAACTAAGGGAGAAACGATGAGCGACAAGGATCGCGACAAAGATTCATCGGGCGATGACCCACTGAACAACCTGTTCGGCATGCTGTTTGGCGCAGGCGGTGCTCTGGGAGGCGTCCAGGGTCAGTTCCCTGCGGGGGGAATTCCGATCGACGGAAACATGCTGTCGTCTTTCCTCGGCCAGATTCAGGGACTCATGGGCCAGTCGGGTGGCGCCGGCGATGTCGCACGGCAGACTGCAGCCAGCAAGGTCCCCACCCCAGACCCCAGCGTGGCAGACGAAGTCTCGCGCGCTACCCACGACGCGTTCCGCTTGGCTGAACTGTGGCTCGAGCGGGTCACCGAGTTCACCACGACAAACGAAGCTCAGAGCCTGACACGCAAGGATTGGGCCACACAGTCTGTCGATGGATGGGTGGAAATCGCCCAACCTATTCAGGCGAACATGTCACGCACGTTCACCGACTCGATGGCCGACCAGATTCCTGAAGAAATGCGCCCATTCATGTCGTCAATGTCATCGATGATGACGAACATGTCAGCGTCGCTCTTTGGGGCACAGATTGGTGAGGCCTTGGGCACGCTGTCCGGAAGTGTTCTCACAGGCACGGATTACAATCTGCCCATTCTTGACGCTCCAGCACTGATCGAATCCAACATCTCTGGAGCCTCGGCAGAGCTCGACCTCGACCACACGCAATTGCGCATTTTTGTGGCATGTGTGGAGCTAGCCAAACGTGCACTGTTTGCCTCAACTCCGTGGTTGGCCGGCCACATCCGGACCGCGTTTGCCAAGTACGCGTCAAACGTCGAAGTCGATTCTTCCAACATCCACGACATGATGGGCAACATCAACCCACAGAACATGCACGAAGCCACCGAAGAGCTTCGCAATGGCATGTTCAAACCGGTCTCCACCGAGGAAGGCGAGCAGGCGAAAGAGTCACTCACCCGCATTGTGTCCACGGTCGCCGGGTGGGCCGATGTCGTGGCATACAACGCGTGCGAAGCACTGGAACAACGCGACGAAATCCGTGAGGCTCTCAGGCGCCGTACCACCATGACCTCCGACTCAGAGAACGCGTTGAGCCAGCTGATTGGCCTTGACCTCACTCCTACGCGCCTGCGCGACGCGGCAGCTCTGTTCACGTACCTTGAGTCTTCGGAAGGCGCGCAGGCACGAGACGCCGTGTTCTCGCACCCTGACGCCCTACCCACGAACGCCGACCTCGACGACCCACTGGGCTACTCCGAGCGCCACTCAGAGCAGGCACAAACCGAGGACGACATGGACGAAGCCCTGCGTCGCCTCCTCGAAGAAGAATCGTGACGGCTGACCCGCGCATCGCGCACACGGTGCGCACCCTCGCCGAGGTGGCAACCACCTCGGCGATGTCCGTCACCGAGTTCGTGTCCAGCAACTCCCGCCCGCTGGACCGTTGTGGCGGACCCGCTCACGTGACGGCCAGTTGCGTGGTCTTCTCCCCCGACTTCACGCGTGTACTCCTGACCCATCACGCAAAAGGACGGTTCTGGGTGCAGTTCGGTGGCCATGTGGAACCAGGGGATGCCACCGTGCGCGATGCAGCACTGCGCGAAGCACGTGAAGAGTCCGGCGTGCAGGACTTTCCTTGGTTGTCACCTCACCCCGTTGACGTCCACTCCCATGATCTGCCTGGGGCGTTTGGCACCTGCGCCACACATCACGACGTTGTGTATGGGGCGGTGTTGAGCCCGGACGCCCACACCCAGGTTTCAGATGAGTCGCTGGATGTCAAGTGGTTCCCCGTCGACGACCTGCCTGGCACAATCGTCGATGACCTGCCTCAGCGCCTTCCAGGCCTCATTGAGGCGACTCGTAGTCAATACCTCGGCTGAAGCCTTCGAGGAAGATATCTGCATCGCGCGATCGCGGATACCGCTCCGTGAGCTCACGAAAGCGCGGCCCGTGGTCGCTTTCGCGTAAGTGCGCAAGCTCATGGACCAACACCGCGTCGAGCACCCAGTCGGGCACGGCTTGAAGCCTGTGGGACACACGAATGGAGTTCGATACCGCTGAGCACGAAGCCCAGCGGGAGTTCTGGTTTTCGACCCATTTCACCGACAGTGGCTCGATGTCGTCCTTGAAGTATGTGGAGTTGAGGGTTCGGGCACGCGCGAGGAGGTCCTCATCGGACGTCCCTGCGCCACTTTTTGCGCTCAGACGCGTTAAGAGCTGGGCGATCTGCGCGAGGTCCGTGCGCACGTCATAGTGCATGGGCGCCGCCAGTTCCCACCGTCCTCCACTGCGTTTGAGCGTCACGGTTTTCTTGCGACGTGCCGAGTGCTTAACGTGCAGTTCACCTGACTCGATCATGTGCGCTACATCTTGGGCAGTGAAGCTGTTCTTCATAGCAACTAGTTGTAGCAGATGGCATTCAACACGCCGACGCTCAAAAGTTTTTTCATCCACATGGTTAGGAGGGTGTGGAAAGTGGGTTTCCATGGTGTATTTCGGCTGATAAGCGGGCATTTATATGCCGCTGGCCATGCGTTGAAGTTACAGGATTCTTCTTTTGCACACACTGTTGTCCACAGATAATGCACATGCGTACACAGCTGTATTTAAAAATTCCACATGATCTGTGGATAACGGAATTGATCACCGGCAAAGAAAGGTTTAAGTTTTTATCTCAGACTCGCGGAAAACCCGGACTTCATGGCAAGGGGAAGGTCTATGAAGTCCGCGCGCGGCTGCGAGACTCAACGGACGAGGAGACTGTTCGCCTGGGAATTTCCCTGTGGAAAACTAAGGCTGAACGTCTCCTCGTTCGCATGTTTGGTAAAAATATCAACAGGTTATCCACATTTTTCGTAAGCCACTTCTTTTCGCCTCTACCCCTCCATACGCTGAAAGAGGAGGTGAGACGAATGTTGATGTTCAACAGATCGGTGCCACTGGTGTGGCGTTCGTCCTCATGTTTACAAATCGGCATTGACGATCCTGTGCTCATTGATGGTTTGAGCACGGCTGACCGGGAGCTTATCGAGCTCATCAAGATGGGGATATCACCGGAAGTTTTAGCCGACAAAGCATCGCATGTGGGTCTCACCCATGAACGAACAGCGTCACTGTTGAACTTGTTAGAAGAGTCCCAAGCTTTGGTTCCCCGTGTACAGTTACACACCACTCCCGTCACGTATCAGGTCGACGCCGTGGCACACTCACGCCGAGCGAATCCCAGCGAGTTTATGGTGGCGATCAAGAAGCAGAAAGTCGTGTGCGTGGGACCGTTGGCGCCTGAACTTTCCAAGCTTCTGTCTGCGTGTGGGTTCAACGTCACATCTGCCGCATCTTTGCTCCAGGCGAAGGTGCGAGACGGGTCGATTGTGGTTCTTACGTCGGTGTGGGTTCCGGATCTCATGGGAGCCCGCTCGTTACACGATTCAGGGACGCAACATGTGAGTGTCTGTGTACAGCAGGAGCAGGCCGCTGTCACTCACGTGGTCTGCCCCAGTCTCACTCCGTGCATTACGTGCCTAACGCATTACATTATCGATGTCGACGACGAATGGATGACCGGATGGCGTGGTTTACGTGAACAAGCACCTTCTGCCCGCCGGGTAGATCCGTTACTTGCGTGGTCGTCGCTTGTCACGTGCGCACGTGTGCTTCGTGAGTATGTGCTACAAGATTTCACCATCCCGCACACGCAGCGTGTGGATTTGGCAGGCGAAGTGTCTACGTCGGTTGCCCAGTTTCACACCGCGTGCGACTGCCGTGTGGCTCAAGTGCTCGAAGACCTCACGGCTTCGAGTATGTCGTCACCAAACTGACCCAACTTCACTGGGCCAATCCCCGAAATTTGCCCCAACTCATCGAGCGATTGCGGGCGTGCCTGCGCAATCGACATCAACGTTGCCGTGGTGAGCACCATGTATGCAGGTACGTCGAGTTCCCGAGCCGTCTGCGTACGCCATTCCTTGAGCGTAGTCACCATGTTTTCGTCAACGGCCTGACTGCACGCGTGACACACTCTGTTTCGCCGCTCTTGCGCACTCACGAGCGCATTTCCACAGCCGCATGCACGGGTCGACGACGCTCGGGCTTGCTGCCGTCGTTCACGTTGAGTAGGAGTATGGCCCCGCATTTCGCTGATGAACCGAGACGGTTTCCTGGTTGACTGCGCACTTGCCTGACGGGCTTGAGACCAGCTCACAGTCAGCGTGTCTTGTGCTCGCGTCACGGCCACGTAGAACAGTCGCCGTTCTTCAGCCACTGCCAAAGGCGTTGACGCATACGAAATAGGCATGAGTCCTTCTGACATTCCCACAAGATAAACGTGTGGCCACTCCAGACCTTTTGCCGCGTGGACACTGGCCAAGGTGACGCCTTGCACGCTGGGCGCGTGCTGAGCCTCGGCTCGTTGCTCAAGCTCAGCAACAAGCTCACTGAGCGGAACCGGCATGTCGCTGTCCTGTTGCATCTGTTTGGCTAGGTTCACCAAGGCGTTGAGTGACTCCCACCGCGCACGCACTGCACCGTGGACGCGCGGGCCCACTTCTTGCCAACCCAACGTCGTCAACAGATCAGCGACAACCGTATCGAGCTGACCAGTTTTTCCTTGCGACATGTTTGCTCGCAGAAGCGCTCCGGCCTGTCGGATTTCGGGTCGCGCAAAAAACTGCTCGCCGCCACGGACTAAATAGTGGATTCCGTGTTCATCGAGGGCGTGTTCAAAAGCAGGGCTTTGGCCGTTGGTTCTGAAGAGAATCGCGATATCGCTTGCGGGTACCCCACTGCTGATCTGTGTCGCAATACGCTGTGCGACGCCTGTGGCTTCGGAAGCGTCGTCGGGGTATTCGTGGAACGTGGGTGCCACTCCCCCGCTACGTTGTGGCTGTAGAACCATACGGTTCCTGCCCGTGTGGGCAAGCACCTTGTTCGCAGCCTCGACGATGGGCGGTGTGGACCGGTAGTTACGCACTAGCGAAATGGTGCGGGCTTGCGGCAACACGTTGCCTAAGTTCATCAAGTAACTGTCCCGAGCTCCAGCGAACGTGTAGATGGTCTGTGCCGGGTCACCCACGACGCACAGACTGTCACGTTCTCCTAACCAGTTCTTCAACAGTTCGTACTGGATAGGCGAAACGTCTTGGAATTCGTCTACGACGAAGTGCCGATACTGTTGATGAATCTTGGCCGCGATGTGGGGTGTGCTCGCCATGACACCGGAAAGGATCAACAGCACATCTTGATAGTCGATGAGCCGATTGGTGGTTTTGTGGTCGGCGTAGGCGCGCATGATTGCGACCATGGCCGTGGTATCGATTCCGGGCGGGAGTTCACGCGACTGCGCGAACTGCGGATAGTCGTCTATCCCTACAAGGTTCACAGCCGCATATTCCAGCTCCGCGGCGACGTCGCGAATCGTTTCTCGTTCAGGCTCAATGCCCAGCTCTGAAAGGATCCTTCGTAACGGACCAAACTTCCCATCCATGAGTTCAGGAAACGGCCCTTGCGCGAATTCCGACCAAAAGTACCGCAACTGTCTAAGTGCTGCGGAGTGAAACGTGCGCGCTTGAACCTGAGGAACACCCAATCCACGGAGCCGGGAACGCATTTCGCCCGCCGCTTTCGCGGTAAACGTCAGCGCAAGAACATGCTGAGCCGGCAATTGCCCAGTGTGGGCACCGTAGGCAATCCGGTGTGTAATGGCGCGTGTCTTACCCGTTCCAGCCCCAGCGAGCACAACGAGCGGTCCACCATCGTGGGTAACGACTTCACGCTGTTCAGGGTCGAGGTTTTCGAGTAGTTCGCTCACGCACTCATCCACCTCTCAAGCATTTGCCCCGCAATAGACACTTGTCCGGGGACAGATACTGCCCCCGCTTCGATTTCCTGTTGCAGCTCATCGCGAGTAAACCAGCGCACTGTCCGCATTTCATCAAAGTCAGCACACGCGTCACGGGACTGCGCGCGGGCAAAGAACCCCAACATCAGCGAACATGGAAACGGCCACGGTTGCGACCCCACATACACTGGGTCTTCGCAGATCACACCCGCTTCCTCACGGACTTCCCTCACCACCGCAGCTTCAAGCGTTTCACCTGGTTCGACAAATCCCGCGAGCAGTGAGTACCGCCCTTTTGGCCACATGACATTGTTGCCAAGCAAGATCCGTTCGGTCCCGTCGTGGTCAGTGTGAATGACCGCCATGATGACGGCAGGGTCGGTCCGGGGAAAGTGTTCGCTGCCCGTGGTGGTGTCGGTGCGTACCCATCCCCCCGCCGAGGTCGTCGTGGGCTTCCCATTACGCGGTGAGTGAGTGTGGGTACGGTGCCAGTTGCCCACCGCGACGAGGGCCGTAGCCAATCCGGTGTCTGTTTCCGAAAGGTCCAATGCGATGGCCCTTAAGTCAAACCACACGGGGTCCGTCACATGAATGCTCTGGGCCGGCGCGTCCAAGTAGTCCTCAGCGGACGTCCCCGGCCGGTTAAGGTGTTTGTCGACACGGGTCTTCGTTTCATCGTCAATTTCAATTCCCACGACGTCGCCCGCACCCGTTTCGCCCAGGTAGATCCGGGTTCCAGTCATGGCGAGCTGCTCGACGTCAGCGGCCGAGAACCGGTGCAGACCACCCGAGGACACCAGCAGATAACCGCGGTGCGAACACACTATGCGGGTACGCGACCGGGCCAGCACCTCGGTCAACGAACCATCTGCACCACGCGCACGGTGGTTCCTCCACACATCGGAGCGCGCGAGACTCGCGGGAGTAATCGTGTACGAGTTCTTCATTGTGCGCTCCTTTCAATCCACGGTGTGGTACCTGTTGTGTTCAACCCTAGCGAAAGGGTCTGACACACCTTTTCGGCACAGCGTGATCGCTCGCAGGTGCGGGTACATTGGAAGAGTGGATACGGTATACCTTCGCATGATTGCAGCGGCCCATTCGATCCTCGAGAAGTTCACTCCAGACAAGTGGATGCCTCTGGACGATCCGCGAGGACCCCGATTGCTGATGTCGCAAGGTGACACCTCGTACACAGTGTCCCTGTGGGATGAAAAGCAGGCCGTAGACGCAGGTGCCAGCGATGTCGCTTCGGCAGTTTTGCGATCGGTCCTGCCCAAAGACGCTCCGTTTACCGTTCCACGCACAGTTGTTTCGCAGTCTTTTTCCGCCGGTGAGCTCACAGATACCCGCGCCACTCTGGTCGTCGCGGACCCGTTGCCCGGCATCCCCGTGTCGACCCAAGATTTTGTCGAGCAACCCTCGCTCATCGAATCGCTCGCGCGTACCCTGGCCATCTTGCACAGTTGCGATGCTGGCGCAGTTGCCGACTCAGGGCTGGTAGCAAAGGAACCGCAGGAGACTCGCGAACAGCTTTTGGACAACCTTGACCGAGCGGCAGGCACTCGCAAGGTACCTACCCCGCTTTTGGAGAGGTGGGAGCGGGTGCTGGAGACCGCCTCGGCGTGGCACTTCCTTCCCGCCCCCATCCACGACGCAATCGACGTAGACGCTCTTCGCTGCGACGGCGCACAGATCGTCGCCCTCACCGATGTTCACCGCCTTCGCGTGGGCGACCCCGCCGTAGACCTCGCGGCTGCGGGCGCGCTCCTGTCCCCCAACAGCTTTGAAGAGTTCCTCGAGCACTACGCCACGCACCGGGAAGTCGACGACCCCGGTCTGCGTCAGCGCATCGACCTGATGAACGAATTTGTCATGGTGGAGCTTCTTTTGACTGCGATCGACAGCGGTGACGCGCAAAGCGTGGATGAGGCTGCGCACATGTTGCGGGATTTCGCCGAGGTCGTTGCCCCTGACGAGGTGACACACCGCCCCGCTGAGGCAGATGAGTTCCGCCCCGCAAGTGCGGGAGTCGCTGTCAGCGGCACCGACAGCGACAGTGCCGAAAACGTTGCCACCACCGACATTTCCACGGACGCTCCCACGTTTGTTCCGTCGGTGGGCACGGCGGATCGTCCCGCTGTCGATCCCACTGCCGACCCTGACGACGAGGACTCTATCCCCACCAACCGGATCGACACATAGGGGCCCTTCAGCGTTTACGGTGCTTGGTCGAGAATTCCCTCGATGTCGAGACTGGGCAGGGTATCTGGCGCGAATGTCTCGTCACTTCCTACGAAGTAAAACTCCGCACCCACCTCGCATCCTGCGTATTCCGGTAACTTCTGGACCGCTTGAACGTAGATCGCGAGCTGCGTGGCCATGGTGTCCAGAATCTCCGCTGAAGGCTTCTTACCCGTCTTCCAGTCGACGACCGTGACGCGATCGCCGTCTTTAAAGACAGCGTCGATCTTGCCGGGCACCTTGCGCCCGCCCAGCTCCAGCTCAAACGGCAGCTCAACTGCGTGCGGTACCCGGTTGGCATAGTTCGACCCTTCAAATGTGGAAACGAGCGAGTCGAATCGTTTCTGCACACGCTGTGGAAGAGCTTTCCGCATGTGGGCTTCGTGAATGTCGGTCAGGGCCGACTGCCCATAGTGCTGTTCGACCCACGCGTGAAAAGCGGTTCCCAGCGCCGCGTATTCACTGGGTTCTTGCGGCATTGGACGCTGGACTTCACGCATATACGCGTCTGCGTCCGCACGGTACTTTACAACGTCGGTGGTGGACATGCGCTGTGGAGTCCGAGGTGGTTGTGGCCTTGCGTCGCTCATGATCTTCTGAACACGGGCGACAACCCGGTGGAAACCCTCATCGCCGGAGTCCGGCGTGGCGCTGAGGTCCAGTGGCGCTTGTTGGCGAACAAAATCACGTGTGCGACTCTGCTTCTTTTGCTCCGTTTCAGAGATCACGGCCGGCCATTGCACTTCAACTGGAGTGTTCTCCGGAGCTTCCGCATCGCATTCTGGGATCTCGATGTTTGCTCCTGCTTGGTTGAGCACAGTAATCGCTTCGGTCAAGAAGGGCGAAAGCTGATTAGCCGACTTGCGGTGTCCCCAGTAGCTCGCGCCCAACCACAGTTGTTGTTTTGCGCGTGTGACTGCAACGTATGCCAAACGCCTTTCTTGCCGCCGGTGATAAAGACTAATCTGGTCTCTCAGCGGTAGCTCAGAGTGTCCGACGTTCGAAGCGTCGAAAAAATCTTCAATGTCTTCTTTGTCTGCTTGAGTTTCGTCGAACAGGTTCTTCATATCCGACACTGAGGTGTGTGCCCTCTGCGCTAAATCCAGGCGTGGAAGTTTCGTGGCATCACCACGCAATGGATATGGAAGTTCACCCACGGCAAGCCATGCCCTGTAGCTCCGAGGCTTAGTAGGCAGGTCTCCCGTTGTGAGGAACGGAAGTGCCACCGCGTCGAACTCCAAACCTTTTGAGGCATGCACAGTCATGATGGTCACAGCTGATGGATCCAGTGACTCAGGTGGCGACGATATGGCGTCGTGTTCGTTCGCCAGTTCAAGCCAGGCCAGGACTGCAGTCATGCTAGCCATGGGATTGCGTGCGACGTAGCTGGATACCGCCGAGACGAATGTATCGATGTTTGCTCGGTGCGAATCAGCTCGTTCCGTAGGCAATGACGCTAGCTCATAGGACAGATCAAACACTCGGATGATTGTGCGAATCATGTGGATGACTCCCCCATGGTTCTTGCGTACATCGCGGAGCTTGTGTGCCAAGCTACGCAACCTCACATTGGCTGCCTCTGATAGTTCCGCATACTCACGGTTAGCAAAGCTGTCGACGCATTCGACCGCTGTCAGCGGAGTCGCCGAGGCTTCAGCGTTTGCGTTCTTTACAAGTGAGTTGAATGCCCGGAGATCGTGGGCGCCTAATGTGCAGACTCGTCCCGTTAGAAGACGCATCAGGTGTTCCACAGCGTGAGGATCGGAAGCCACGTTGAGGATAGCAACGATATCGGCGACAAACGGATCGTCCATTCCACCACCGTCGCCCACAACCTGCACATCGAGTCCTGCAGCGGTCAGGGCCTGAGCCACCGGGGCAAAGTGCATGCGTTTGCGGACCAGAACGGCACGGTGGCCTTCGCGATCGCGCATCCATTCGACCAGGTTTTCCAATTGGTCGCTCACATACGTGGGGTGAGCTTTCCCTTGTGTCACGCTCACTTCAATGTTCCCCAGCGGTGACGTGACTTCGTTGTTTACTGTGATGGGTTTAAGGCGTGTGTCTTCTGAGTCTTCTGGAAGCCGCCCTGCGACCGCGTTGGCGACGGCGAGAACTCGCTGCGAGTTTCTAAAGCTGGTGGTCATTGTGAATGACGCAGTATCATGCCCGGGGCTCGCAAAGTCGCACGGGAACCCTTCGATATTCAGTTCGGATGCTCCACGCCATGCATAGATTGACTGGCGCGGGTCGCCCACAGCGGTAATGGGAAGGCCAGCGAACAGGGTCTTCAACATTTTGACCTGACTGTCGGAGGTGTCCTGGTACTCATCAAGAAACACCACTTTCCATTTAGCGCGTTCGCTTTGAACGATGTTCGGGTCGGCCTTCATTGCTTGATATGCAAACGACACTTGATCAGAGAACTGCATTGCGCGCTTTTCTTTCTTTAGCGCAGCGAACGCGCCCAGAAGGTGCGCGAGTCGTTTCTTGTTCCGCACATCAGCAATTGCAGGACAGATCCCGAGGGTCTCCAGGAGAGTGAAAACTTGTTCTGTGACATCTTCTGGCCAGAGCCGGCCAGGCGCGTCAAGGTAGGAGGCTGTTAGTTCCCGTAAGAAACTGCTGTAGTCTTCTTTCTCTTGTGCACCGATGCTTCGCTTGTTCTTGATTGTCGCTATGCAGTCGTCAATAAACTCACTGTTAAGGAATGCGTAGAGACACCGGTTCAGATACGTGATGATGTCTTCAGGCGCACACAAGTGCTCATTGGCTTGGCCGGCAAGGTGGATGAGTTCCTTGACCAGGCTCGACCGCGATTTTCCTGGCGGGATGAAGTCTGGGTGAGCGGTTGCAACGACCTGATCTGCTAGTTCAATAGCACTGGCGTCGTCAAGGACTTGGGTATCTGGTTCGACCCCAATCGTGGCTCCGTACTCACTGGCCAAACCAGATGCAAAAGAGTTGTACGTCTGAATGGTAGGCATCTCGGTGCTTGGCGCAGTGTTTGTGTTCTTGGAGCGGAACTTGTCGAAGTGAGACGAAATTTTCTCGCTCATTTCACCGGCTGCCTTATTCGTAAACGTGAGCCCAATAATTTGTTGGGGTTCCACGAGTCCATTTGCAACCAGGTAGAGCACGCGTTGAGACACCACCGTGGTTTTGCCTGACCCGGCCCCCGCGATAGTAATTCCTGGCGTGAGGTCAGCCTCGATGATTCTGCGTTGTTCTTCGGTAGGGCTAGGTAAATCCAGAATCTGTGCAAGATCCGTGGCAGTGTATTTCATGATTCCTCACTTTCGCCCAGTGCAAATGCTGGGCAGGACTGAGTAAACGCACATGTGCGACACGCTTCATCCGACGGTGTGGCGGTAAACGTGTGTGTGCGTGCTGAACGAACCAAGTTCTCAATCGTTTCGACGGTTGTGTCATACACGTCGGTACCCCGTATGGACTTCTGTTCACGCACATTCGAAGGAGTTTTGCCTTTGCCTGCCGATTTGCGAGGGTAGACTAGTTCACCGCCTGCGCTCTGGGTAATGCCTCGAATGGGCTTGCCGTCATCGATGAAAGTAGCTGAGCCTGATTCGATCGCAACTTGGTACGTTGCGAGTTGTGGATTCTCTTGAACACTGTTTTTAGACGGAATCGTCTTACCAGTTTTAAAGTCGACGATGTATGCGGCCCCGTCCGAGGTTTTTTCCAAACGGTCAATCCGCCCGCTCACCCGCGCCGGCCCTAACGGCACATCGAGGTCAGACCTGACAACGACCTCGGCGGCCACAAACCCTTTATCCTCACGTTTCTTAAGGTACTCGTTCAGGTTCTCAACCGTGGCACATCCATCGGCATATTCGCGTTGGCATTCCCATTCGGAATCGAAGCTGAACTCCTGAAACTTCTCATCGAAGAGACTCAGCATGTCAGCAAGTCCCCCGTGTGGATACGTCTGTGCGATTTCGTGGATGAGATTACCGAACGCCTGCGGGTATGTGTCGATGGTCTGCGACGCGTTCTGGTTGAAGAACCACTTGAGCGGACACTGGGCATACGTTTCTACTTGTGACGGAGAAATGCGCACCGGCTCGTGAGCTGGAAGCACCGGAAGTTCAGAACTGGGGCTGAGCCACCACGTGTTGGGGTCTGCTGCCCCCACCCCGGAGCTGTGCAGGGCTTGAAGTAACTGTGCCCATGGTCGTGCAGCATCTTCGTCGCCTTCTTCAAGCGCTTGGTTCACCTGCAAGCGGGCGTAACCAGCGATTTCGCTCAGCGTGCTGGGCAATACATCTGGTTTCTCTGCCCAATATTGGGACGTCCACTCCATGCCTTGAATAGCTGTAAAAAGAGGACTGGGGAGCTCACCATGCCCGTTGATCGCAACCACCACAGCTTGAGTGCGCGCACGGCTGAGAGCAGCGATAAACAGCTTGACTTCGTCGCGAATAGTTTCGCGGCGCCTGACGAGGAAGTCGTGTTGTGAAAAGTTGTCCGCAGACAGCTCTTCCTGCGACGCAGGGTCTTTGAGTGCCCGTATCAACTGTGGGGTCTTGAAAATGGTTCCGCGAACAGTGGGGTTTGGCCATACGCCTTCTTGTACGTCAGTCACGATCACCGTGTCGAAACTGGTGTGGGCAACGCCTGCGGGTGTCGTGACCGTGACGATGTCGTTGAGCGCCGTGTGCGCCAAGGAGTCTTGCGCAAATTTCTGCGACATGACTTTCATGGCAAAGTCACGCCCTTTCACCTGACCCGTTGCGCCTTCGTTGAGCTTGTCAGCTAACGCAAGTAACCGGATCACGGAATCGAGGTAGGCAGAATGATGGCCGGAGGGGTTGCGTAGAGCTTTTTCCTGCCACTCATGGGCAACCCCTGCTGCATTCCACACTTCCCACACGGCGTACTGCGCTAGTTCGTCTGCTGATTTCTTTGCCGCTTCCACCATGCGCTTGGCGCGTTCTACCGGAGCTGGGAGATCTTGCGTTGTTTCAAGTGCCCACTCCATGAGTGTCTCGAGCGGACCTTCTAGACCTGATAACTGGGTGAGTTCACGTTGCAATGAGCGAAGTGTGAGAACGTCAAGTCCCCCATACGCCCCAGTCACGCAAGCGGTTGCGACCTGGGGCCAATCTGCAGAATCCGGGCTCAGACTCAAGACTTGAAGAAGCGGCAACGTGGCCGGATCGCTTCCCAAAGCACGGGCGGGTGTCCGCACCGGAATTCCAGATGCGGCCAGTTCTTCGCTCAACTGCGCAGCTGAGGAGGCGCGACGTGTCACAACCGCGATGTCGGCAAACGGCACACCATTTTGGTGACGGTCATAAATCATTGCGGCGATTTTGCGCGCGGCGTTCGACCCAGACGAACACTCACACGTAAACACCTGGGACGATCCTTCCGCGCTTCCCTGAGGCGCCATGTATCCCAGCGCGTGGATGGGATCGGCTGAGCTACGCATGAGTGAATCAACAGTGCGAGTAATGGCCCCTGCCCCACGAATGTTGCAGTCGTGTGGGTCTAAAACAATGTCCGTGCGGACCCCGAGCTGATGACGCCCTGCAAAAACGTCGCCGCTTCCACCACGGAAACTCTGGGTTGCTGAATCGGGTGAACATGTGAATGCAAAACACACGCCGCGTTGATACAAGGCGCGCAGGAATCCCAAGGCTGAGTCGGGAAAGTCCTGGACACTGTCGCACAAGATCCATGCCGGAAGTATTTCTGGCGCAAAATCCCACGTACTTCCCGGGACGACGCTCGATTCTTCAACAATGTGCTTCGCCTTGGTAAACACCGCCGAGGTGTCTACCGCACCGTCTCCCCAATAGGTGAGAAGCTCCTCGTACTCGCGACCAATAAAGGAGAGCACTTCCCATTCGGGCCGGTTGTGGATGCGGGCGAGCTCAATGATGTGGTCATAGGAGAAGTCGTGGCCCATGATCTCCGAAATCGAGTCACGCAACTGGGTTCGAAATACATCAGTGTGTGCGAGTTCGGTGGTCATCGACGTGGTCCACGTGGGCCCCGCGACTGTTCCGTCAAAGTACCCTTGGAGCTGCTCAGTTAAACGCACGTCTTGATCTGCACCTGAAATGAACAACGCCGGGACTCCGGTGGTTGTTGCCGTGTGCGCAGCGACAATGCCAAAAGCATAAGAGTGAACCGAACGTGCAGTTGCGGATGAGCGGACAGGAGACTTCAGCTCATCTCGCAAAACGTCTGCGTGTTCACGGTTGGGAGTGAGCGCAAGCACAGAGTCGGCGTTCCTACTTTCTGCCAAACGCGCGAAACTGTCCTTCACCACTGTGCTTTTGCCTGACCCTGGAACTCCCACAACTCCTATGGAATCTCCACGGCTTAGACCCTCGACGACAGCGTCAGTGGCAGTGCGTAGGCTCAAAAATTCCTTCATGTAACCATTCCAACACGAGGCACTGACACAGTTGGCACGTGCGTCAACTAAACTTGCGCGTATGACCTCCCAAAAACGCATGCCCCGCGCGCAACGCCGAAACCAAGTCCTAAGTGTTGCAACTGAGGTTTTCGCTCGTCAGGGCTATCACGCGACGTCGATGGACAACATCGCACTCGAAGCGGGAGTGTCGAAGCCCATTCTTTACCAGCACTTCGAGTCCAAGCACGACCTGTTCACCACGATCATGGACAAGTCAATCGAAGAGCTGGCTCACCGCCTCACCACAACGTTAGACACGGTCGACAGCCGTGAAGACCGTGTTCACCAGACGTTTTACGGCTACTTTGAGTTCGTCAAAGAAAACCGTGATGCCTTCATCATCATGTCGCGCAACAGCAGTGAACTTAGCGATGCGCGGACTCGCTGGAGTCGCGCTGTGGATACCTACGTTCAGATCATCGCGGATTCCATCCAAGAGCGAAACAATCTAGGCGAAGTCCAGGCGTATGTTATGGGTCGTGCAATCGCAGGCATGGCCGAACAAGCCTCGCAAGTGTGCATCGACTATGACGACGTAGACATCGAAGAAGTCGCTCGCCTCACCGCCAAAATGGCTTTCGAAGGTTTGACGGGTGTCGAAAGAGCACAGTTTGCACTGACCTCTGAGCCCGCCCCAAGCGAGCGCTCATCCTAAATCCATTCCGGTTACACTAACTCACATGGAAATTAAGATCGGAATTCGCCAGTCCAACCGTGAACTCACTGTCGATGTTGACTCCAGCATCGAAGACATCACCGCGCAGGTCAACGAGGCTATTGCGCAGGGAACTGTGCTTACGCTCAAGGACTCGAAAAACCGCACCGTCCTGGTTCCCGCTCAGTCCCTTGCGTACATCGAAGCCGGTTCAGAAACGGCTCACCGCGTGGGATTCGGAATCGGCTAGAACTGGCCACAACGTCAACCACCAGTTCAGACACTCAGTCAGGTCACGCCACCAAACCGATTGCGCTCATGCGGCGTGAGTGCCCCGTGAGGGCACTCTGCCAGGCCTTCGCATCCAGGTGCTTACGGTCAGTCGTGAGCTCTACGATGTCCGTGAGACGCTTACCCGTCTCAACCACCAATTTGCGACCCCACAGGGCTAAGCGCGAACCCAAAATCTCCTGATCACTGATGAGTTCCCCAAGGCGCTCGCGCAACAGTTCTTCGCGACGTGTATCATCTAACACGGCGGTGATGACGTTTTTACTGTCCGCATCGAGTGCCGGATGAGAGCATTTCGCATAGTCCCTCAACAGTCCGTCGTGGACGTAGGACTTCATGAGACTCTCGTGCCAATCCTTTGGTTGTGTGCGTTCGTTGAATGCAGTTAAAGACGGCGCCCTCTCTTCCATGAGTGCCAGCGCATCGCCACCTAACTGTCCGATGCGTTCCACGAGCGCTTCGAAGTGGTTGAGCGCGTAACCGCTCACGCGAGAAAGCTCGACTGTGTCTCGTACGTGAGGAGCGAACTGCGCATCCGTTGCGGTGCTTTGGAAGACGGACAGTTCATATAGAGCCAGAGTGGCCAGGATCGCGGTCGGGGCGTCGTTGTGCATGTCCCTAGCCTAACCGCACAGTAAATCCCCTGGCACACATGACAATGAGGACTTTTGTGACACAAGAAACCTTTGCTGACCTGGGTGTTGAGTCGCCCATCGTCGAATCGCTGACGAACGCCGGCATTACACACCCATTCCCCATCCAAGCATTGACCCTTCCCGTGGCGCTGACTGGCGCAGACATTATTGGTCAGGCGAAAACCGGAACTGGAAAGACGCTGGGCTTTGGTATTCCACTTTTGCAGCGCGTTTTGAGCGACCAGTCCCGTGAACAGGGGCGTGCGCCGCGCGCCCTCGTCGTTGTCCCTACCCGTGAGCTGGCGCACCAGGTTGCTGATGACCTGCGCGTGGCTTCACGGACTTTCTCGCCATCGATTGTCACCATTTACGGCGGTAAGGATTTTGAACCGCAGATTCGTGCTCTCAAAGAAGGGGCCGATGTCGTTGTAGGTACTCCCGGACGTCTCCTGGATCTGTATGGGCGTCGAGTACTCAACTTTTCGCAGATCTCTACCGCGGTCTTTGACGAGGCCGACGAAATGCTGGACCTGGGCTTCCTCCCCGATGTCGAAAAGATCGTGGCTGCCCTCCCCGCTCGACGTCAGACCATGCTGTTTTCAGCGACCATGCCCGGTCAGGTGATTGCACTCGCACGTCGTTACATGTCGCAACCCACCCACATCCGTGCCACGCAGGCGTCCGACACTTCAACGACCTCGGTCAATACCAAACAGCACGTCTACCGCGCCCACTCCATGGACAAGACCGAGCTGGTAGGACGTATCTTGCGGGCCGACGGCCGCGGACGCACCATTATCTTCGCCCGCACCAAGCGCACCGCCGACCGTCTGGCCGACGAACTCAAGGACCGTGGCTTCCAGGCACAGGCGCTCCACGGGGACCTCAACCAGCACCTGCGCGAAAAGGCGCTCAAACGGTTCCGTGATGGCACCACCGACGTGCTCGTCGCGACCGACGTAGCAGCGCGCGGAATCGACATTGACGACGTCACCCACGTCATTAACTACCAGTGTCCAGAAGACGACAAGACGTACGTTCACCGCATTGGACGTACGGGACGCGCTGGCAACACCGGTATCGCTGTCACTCTCATCGACTGGGAAGACGTCGCAAAGTGGAAGCTCATCAACCGCACGCTGGGCCTTGACTTCGACGACCCGGTGGAAACGTATTCGACGTCACCACACCTGTTCAGCGACCTCAACATTGCCAAGGGCACAAAAGGTCGCATGCCGCGTGCCAAGGAGTCGGACGAAAAGGGTTCCAACTCTCAATCGCCTGCTAAGGGCCGTTCGGGGCGGGGCAGCGCCCCCAAGCGGAAACCGCGCGCCCAGAAACGACCTCGGCGCCGGACCCGAGGTGGCAAGCCCACCCAGCGCACCCAGACTGACCACGCCCAGCCCACCAAGGCGGACGACTAAGCGCACAAGCACCGCTTTAGACCACCAGATCTACCCCGTGCGCGCGTTCTACAATGCGTTCGAGCATGTGTGGACTGGTGGTGTTTTCGGCCAGCTTGTTTGGTTTTCCTGCGCCGTGGTAATCGCTTGAACCGGTGACAATCAGCCCGTGGTCTTGGGCACGTTCACGCAACTTTTCACGTTCAACTAGAGGGTTGTCACGGTGGTCGATTTCTAGGCCGTCGAGTCCCGCTTCGATGATGGCACGCATACCGGAGTCAGGAACGACCTTCCCACGCGAGCTGGCTGCCGGGTGCGCAAACACTGCAACACCTCCGGCTTCATGGATCATGTCAATGGCGTCAATAGGTGAAATCACCGGCATGGACACGTAGTAGGGGCTGTCGCGGTGCAGGAGCGTGGCGAAGGCTTCAGAACGATCCCCAGCAATCCCCTGATGGACCAGGGCGTCAGCGATATGTGGACGACCAACAGTCGCACCCTCCCCCACATGTTGGGACACGTGCTCCCAGGTGATAGGGAAATCGGCACTCAACAGGTCAACGATCTTGCGTGTCCGGGTGACTCGGGCCGCGCGAATCTTTTCCGTCTCAGCTGTCAGGCGAGCGCCCTGGGGATTGTGCAGGTAGCTGAGCATGTGTACGCTCACACCTTCGTAGCGACACGACACCTCCATGCCACGCACCAAGTGAACGCCATTCGTTCGAGCGGCGTCCGTCGCTTCGTCCCACCCTGCGACCGTGTCGTGGTCGGTGAGTCCTATCGTCGTCACACCACTCGCAGATGCGTGGGCAAGCAACTCCTGGGGTGTCTGCGTGCCGTCGGAAAAAGCGGAGTGAGTGTGCAGATCGATCATGCTCAAAGTCTAGTGCCCATGTGAGACCAACGGCGTGGACTTAGTGCATAGACTGGCTGTATGACAAAAGATACCGCTTCTTCGACCGCATCTAACGACCAACCATTGGCAGACCGCGTCAACAACCGTTCGCGTAGGCCAGCGACCAAGGCGTTCCGCGATTTTGTTGCAAGCGGATGGGACCGCACGCCCATGCCGGCACAGCCCATGGAGGTTGCCCCGTTCGCGCGTGAACGGCGTGAGGCCCTGTCGCAGGCTTTCCCAGGCGAGCGCCTGGTAATTCCAGCAGGTGGTTTGAAGGTTCGTTCCAACGACACTGACTACCAATTCCGCGCGCACTCCGCGTTCGTCCACATGACCGGTTTGGAAATGGATTCCGAACCCGACTCTGTTCTGGTTTTTGAACCTACGGAGACCGGCCACGACGTCACGTTCTACTTCCGTCCCCGCGCTGGTGCAGACACGGAGGAGTTCTTCGCGGACTCCCGGTATGGCGAATTCTGGGTGGGCCCCCGTGAGGATTTGGAGTCCATGGCGGCCAAAACGGGAATTGCGTGTGACAACATCGCGGTGGCTTCCGATGCGTTCACCAAGGACTTGGGTTCAATTTCGGTGCGTGTGGTCCGTGGCGCGGACACTGCAGTCGATGCGCAAATCGACCAGGCTCGGTCGCAGGTTGGCGCCGACTCTGACGTGTCTGCGGCCGGTGATGATGAGCTGGCTCAGACGCTTTCGGAAATGCGCCTCATTAAGGACGAGTTTGAGATCGGCCAGATTCGCCACGCGGTCGACGTGACCCGCGATGGTTTCGACCATGTTGTGAAGTCACTTCCTCGGGCTATCGAACATGAGCGCGGTGAACGTGTGATCGAGACGGCGTTTGAGCTGGCTGCGCGAACCGACGGCAACGGGGTCGGCTACGACACGATCGCTGCGTCCGGTAACCACGCGTGCACGCTTCACTGGATTAAGAACACCGGCCAGGTGCGTGACGGTGACCTGGTGCTTGTGGACGCGGGCGCTGAAGTGGACACGCTGTACACCGCTGACATCACCCGCACCCTCCCAGCTAATGGAACGTTCACCGAGGTTCAAGCCAAGATCTATGACGCGGTCCTCGAAGCCTGCGAGGCTGCGTTCGCGAAGGCCGGCGAGCACGTCCAGCGCCCGGTGAAGTTCTCTGAGGTCCACGACGCTGCCATGCACGTCATTGCCCACAAGCTCGAAGAGTTCGGCCTGTTGCCGGTCTCAGCTGAGGAAGCGTTGAGCCCGGAGGGTCAGCAGCACCGCCGGTGGATGGTTCACGGGACTAGCCACCACTTGGGTCTCGACGTGCACGACTGCGCCCAGGCGCGCGCGGAAATGTACACTGACGCGCACCTGGAACCAGGCATGGTGTTCACGATTGAACCCGGCCTGTACTTCAAGAATGAAGACCAGTTGATCCCAGAAGAGTTCCGCGGAATTGGTGTGCGCATCGAGGACGACATCCTGGTGACAGAAAACGGTGTCGAAAACCTCTCAGCGAACTTCCCGCGTACGCGCGCTGAAATCGAGGAGTGGATCCGTGGGGCTCACGGCTGACTTTTCGCTCACCCTGCCCGCTGGTGTGCGAATGGGGTGTGCCGAGGTTCCTGGCGGTCTGTCAGGAACCTCGGTGTTGCTGTTACCGCCCGGGTCCACGGTGGGTGTTGATTCCCGAGGCGGAGGCCCGGCCACGCACGAAACGAACATTTTGGCACCCGGCACCTTGGGTTATGGGGCTGACGCCGTGGTTCTCACCGGTGGTTCTGCATTGGGGCTCAGCGCCGCCCGAGGTGTCCAAGACGCGCTTGCAACCTCCTCCATTGGCTGTGAGCCCCTCCCCGGGATCCGCGTGCCTATCGTTCCTGCGGCCGCTGTTTTCGACCTCGGCCGAGGTGCCTCCCAAGCACCCGACGCGGACACTGGCGCGGCAGCCACGCGGGCAGCGCAAGACAGTGACGGGGCGTGCCGTGGTTCGGTGGGTGCTGGTTTGGGTGCGTGGACCGGCCGGGGATTCGCCCGAGGCGGCACCGGCGTTGCGTCCGTGTCCACCTCTGAGGGGTGGCGGGTGACGGCCGTTGTGACAGCCAACCCCATGGGGTCGATTTTTGACTCCCGTGGCCAGCTCTACGCCGCTGGGGTTTTGGCGGGTTATGGCATTGAGGTTCCAGCCGTCCCTGCGGAGGCGCTTGGTGAGCAGGTCGAGCGCGCACAGGCACTCAACGCTTCAGCTACCAACACCACGATTGCATGTTTGATCACGGACGCGCCTCTAACGGACGCGCAGGTGACACGTGTCGCCGCCAGTGCGCATGCGGGGCTGTCACGTGCGATCTACCCGTCGCACACATTGTTTGATGGTGACACGATTTTCGCCGCTTCCGTGCCTGCAGCTGATGCGGACGCTTCGGCACTCAACGACTACACGTCACCTGCTCTGACGTGGCTGGGTGCGGCGGCGGCCGATGCGATGGCGTTGGCGTGTATTGACGCGGTGTTAAGTGCGGATGCGCAAGAAGAGTGGGGCCCAATGGCTATCCCCGCGGTGCGTCAGTTCGCGCCTGACACGGTGTCGGCGTGGGAATCGGCCAGAAACTAGCGTTTGCTTAAGAGCGCCCGTGCTTCGTTTGCTTTCATGGGGTCGCAGAGCAGTTGAAATTCGTTTGCCACGACTTGCGGGCGTGCGATGACCTTGTTCTTGCGCCCCATGATTGCGCGACTCACGATTCCCCACAGCATTCCCAGTCCAATACCGATAATGACACCGGGTAGCAGGGCGCCGGAGCTGAGCGAGTCTTCACCTGAAAAGAACGACATGAGCAAGCCGAAAAGCAGACCTAGCCACGCACCCGTGAGTGCGCCTCGCCCGGCAGCTTGTGCCCATGAGGTGATTCCCATAACGGTTTCGACGATCCGGACATCTGATCCCACGATCGACAGCGCACGCACGTTAAAGCCGTTTTCAGCAAGATACGAGATCGTGGCCTGGGTTTCTTCGCGGCTACGATAGGTACCTAGTACTTCGCCCGTGGGCATCACGTTACGTTGCATGCTCATACCCCCATTATGGTGGTTCTGCTGGGCAGATTAAATCACCCGCAGTCAGGCGGTAGAGTTGAAAAGACCTATGAGGAGGTTGTTGTGGTTGACCGCGATGCGGTGATGAAAGCCCTGAGTACCGTCATAGATCCCGAACTGCGCGTCGATATCGTCACGCTGGGGATGGTGGACGATGTCACCATCGATGCTGGTCACGTTGAGGTGACCGTCCTTCTCACGATTGCCGGCTGTCCGCTTAAAGACACGATTACCCGTGACACTGAACAAGCGGTTTTGGCAGTCGAAGGGGTCGCCGAGGTGACGGTCCACTTGGGTACGATGACCCCCGAACAGCGTGCCGAGCTTCGCAACAAGCTCAAGCGTTCAAACCCGTTTAAGGACAGCCTCACGCGCATTTACGCCGTTGCGTCTGGGAAAGGTGGCGTGGGTAAATCGTCCGTGACTGCCAACTTGGCCGCCTCCATGGCCCAGCAGGGTCTCAAAGTCGGTGTGATCGACGCTGACATTTACGGCTTCTCGATCCCTGGCATGTTCGGGATTACCGGGCAGCCCACCCGCGTTGACGACATGATCCTGCCCCGCGTTGCGCACGGGGTGAAGGTCATGAGTATCGGCATGTTCATTGGCGGTAACCAGGCGATCGTGTGGCGTGGGCCCATGTTGCACCGCGCACTGGAACAGTTCCTCACGGATGTCCACTGGGGCGACCTGGACGTGCTGTTCCTTGACCTGCCACCAGGAACTGGTGACATTGCGATCTCGGTAGCTCAGCTCCTCCCCCAGTCTGAGCTCCTTGTTGTCACCACGCCTCAGCATGCTGCGGCACAGGTGGCACAACGCGCGGGTTCGATCGCCGTGCAGACGTCTCAAAAAGTAGCGGGCGTGATTGAAAACATGTCATACATGACCATGCCCGACGGTTCGACCTTCGACGTCTTTGGTTCAGGAGGCGGCGAGGACGTCGCACAGAACCTTTCGGACACGTTGGACTACCCGGTGCGCGTTCTGGGTCAGGTGCCGCTGGACCCGCCGGTTCGCGAAGGTGGCGACGACGGAACGCCCGCCGTCATTGCGCACCCGGAATCTACCGCGTCAAAAGTGTTCAGCCAGATGGCGCATGATCTGTCCCACCGCTCCCGAGGTCTTTCCGGCCGTTCCTTGGGTGTCACCCCGTCTTAAGTGGCTTCAGTGTCGAAGGGTGCCGGTTTGGTGCGGTCGCGTTTCTTGGCTTGTTCCATGTAACGCTCGACTGGGCTGATACCCACTGCGGTCTGGGTAGGCGTTTCCTTTTGAGTCGGTTGCCCGTCTTCTTCAGCCAACGCTTCGCGGACAATTCGCCGGGGGTCATACTGACGCGGGTCGAGCTTCTGCCAGTCCACGTCGAATTCGTCACCGAAGTCTTCGCGAACCGCACGGCGCGCATCCATGGCTTTGCGACGGAACGTCTTGGCGAACTCGCCTAGCTTTTTTGCGTACTCTGGCATCCGCGACGGCCCTACAACCACAAGGGCCAGGATGATCAAGATGATCATCTCTGTTCCGTTGATGCCAAACATGCCGTCCATTCTATCTACCGTTAGACTTATCCGGAAAAGAACAGGAGGGATGCGTGCGCAATCTGCCAGCCGCTGCACAGTTTGCGGATCGTTTTCACCAAAGTGACGCAGTAATCGATGCGGCACGCTCGCTCGCTTCCGAGTTTCACTGTGCCCCGCTGGGAGCCACGTCCACCCACGTTCTGTCGATGCTCACGCGGCTAGCCCGGCCCGCCTCGGCCATTGACGTGGGAACGGGAACCGGAGTGTCAGCGGTCACCATTCTTTCCGCGATGCCTCCAGGCGGAGTCCTCACCACGATCGACACCGACCCGCAACGGCAAGCAGTTGTTCCTGAACTTTTCGACGTGGCCGGGATTTCCCGGCACCGCGCCCGCATGATCACGGGCCAGTCGCAGAACGTGCTCTCCCGCTTGGCTGAAAAGTCCTATGACTTGGTGTTTTTGGACACCGACCCGGTGAACCACCTCGAAATCTTCCCTATGGCGCTGAGCAAACTCCGCGCAGGTGGGGTGATCGTGGTCAACAACGCGATGGCCGCCGGAGCGGTAGCCAACCCTGCAGACCGCTCAGCGACGACCTCGGCGACCCGCAGGATGCTCACGTACGTGTCCGAGGTGCCCAACACCGAACGTGTCCTGTTACCTGTGGACGCGGGCCTGTTGGCGCTCATCCGTGCGGACTGAGCGGGCACAAAAAATCCCGCGGAAGACCGCGGGAAATTCTGCTAAAAAAGCCTGACGGTTACTGACCCAGAGCTTCGTTCAAGGTTTCAGCCAGGTTCTGTGCTTCTTCCTGACTGACCTCAATGACCAGACGTCCGCCACCTTCGATGGGGAGACGGAGAACCAGGCCACGGCCTTCTTTCGTCACTTCGAGGGGGCCGTCACCGGTGCGTGGCTTCTGAGCTGCCATGAAGAATCCTTTCAATCACGAGTTGTGCTTTTAATTATCCACCATCAGGCGTGCTTGTGCATACACGATGTCACGAACGCGCTTTTACGGTGGCGAACTGAACGAGCCACCCAAACTCCAAAGCGCGGTCACCCACCAGATTTGCAAGAGCGCCGACGCCACTACAACGACCCACCGCAGAGTCCACGACGATGGTCGCGCAATCACGAGAGCCAGCGGGAAGAGCGGGAGCAGAAGCCTAAACGTCGACGTCTGTGGTGTGAAAAACAGCAAGAGGTACACGGAGTAGCCCAGGACGAACTGGCGGTTCTCGTGCCCCATCGCTTTACCGGGTGAGGTAAATAGGATCACTCCGGCCACGGCCAGGAGCGCCAGGAACACGACGATACCCAGTGGCCCGGCCATGTGGTCCGCGCGATCGATCCACTGCACGAACAGGTCAGAGTGCCCGGTCCAGGCGGATTCCGTCGATGTGTACGCGTCAAACTGGCCAGTTTTCCACCACGCGAACGCAGGGTGCAGTAGGGCCGCAACACAGCTGAGAATGCCTAGGGTCCACGAGGTGACGACTTCGCGTTTGGGATAAGGTTCCGGGCCCAGCCAGCGCCACAGCAGGTGGATCAGCATGAAGAATGAAAAGCCCACACCGATGGGCCGTGTCACGTCCATGAGGACAACTACGGGGATGGCGAGCAGATAGCGGCGCTGGGCGATGAGCAGCAGAGCAAGGGCAAGGAAGAGAATCGCCATGGCTTCCGCATAGCCTGCCATGAGGGTCGCGGTCGCCGGGAACACCAGGAAGAATGCGAGCCCAGTGAGCGCTTGAGCAGGGTCAGCGAACTTCCGGAACAGGTACAGAATGACCACGGATGCGGCCCCCGCGCACACCACCGAGGTGATGACCGCCAGAGTCTTAAACTCCAGTCCGGTTATAGAGCTCAAGGCGCCTACCAGCCAGGGGTACAGCGGATAGAACGCCCATGCGTTTTGTGCCACGGAGCCGTCTTCTCTGAGCGGGAGTGGGGTCGGGTACCCGTCTTTCCATATCCGTTCGTACCAGCCAGCGTCCCAGAAGTTGAGGTACTCGATGACGCTGGGCCCGTCGGGGCCATTCCACGGAGTTTCGCCTTGGTGTTGTGCCGCGCTGGCCACAATCGTAAGCGTGAGCAGCCTCGACAAGGCATAGACGACAAGCGCCTGAACCCACACGGGGGTTCGCATCAGGCGGGTGGCCACAGCGTCACGTGTCACTTGTCACGGGCCGTTTTCTTCACGCTGGCGGACATTGCGCGGGAACTCTTTGACACCTCGGCGGAACCTTTTTTCGACTCCCGTGGCTTCGCTGAGGCGCCGGGCTCCCCTGCTACGCCGGGCTCACCTTCGAGGTCACGAATACGGTCCTGCAGCCGCGTGACATAGGCGTCGACGTCGTTGCGGCTGTACCCGAACATCGCGGGGGCGAAACGGGGGTTGTCATCCGTTTCATCAAGCTCCGACAGTTGGTCGGTGTTCTGGGACATGGGTGAGTCGAACAGTCCCATAGAACCTGCGACAGCTACGGCTAGCACGGCAAGCGCGGCGATGATTCCCAAAAGTATCCACATGATTAGTTCACCTTTGAGTGCGGGCCAATCCCGCTCGTCACCGCGGCGACGGCTTCTTCAGCAGTGTCCACCACCGTCACGTAGTCGAGATCGTTTGCGGAAATCGTTTGGTTCGCCAGCAGCTGTTCACGGATCCACTCGATGAGCCCCGACCAGTACGACTTGCCCACGAGCACGATCGGAAATGCCAACATTTTCTTGGTCTGCACCATGGTGAGGGCTTCAAACAGCTCATCGAGTGTCCCGAACCCACCGGGGAGCACCACAAAGCCGTGGGAGTATTTTAAGAACACGGTCTTGCGGACAAAGAAGTACCGGAAGTTCATGCCGATTTCCACGTACTGGTTCATGCCCTGCTCGAACGGCAACTCAATACCCAGCCCCACCGAGGTGCCGCCCACCTCGGTTGCCCCACGGTTACCGGCCTCCATGAGTCCGGGGCCACCTCCCGTGATGACCGCGTACCCGGCCTTCGCAATTCCGGCGGCCACGTCGCGTGCGCACTGATACTCCGGCGTGCCCTCACGCAGGCGGGCGGACCCAAACAGCGAGATAGCCGGACCCAGCTCGGCTAGCGAGCTAAAACCTTCGACGAACTCCGCTTGGATGCGGAGCACGCGCCATGGGTCTTCGTGGAGCCATGACACCTCGGACTGCGGAGCCAGGAGTCGTTGATCTGTTGTGGTGGTTGGGACGTGGCGCCCTTTGAAGTACATGGGCCCTTTGCGGTAAACATTCTGGTCGGTCACGAGTCAGCCTCAAGAAATGCGTGGAGTTTCTCAACAGCCGTGATGATATCGGAAACGGGCACCTGTTCGTCGGCGCGGTGAGCGTACAGCGGGTCGCCGGGACCGTAGTTGACTGCTGGAATGCCCAGTTCTGAGAAGCGCGCAACATCGGTCCAGCCCAGTTTGGGTTTGGGCTCCTGCCCGACGGTCTTCACGAACTCAGCGGCCATGTCCTGGTTCAGACCGGGGCGAGCACCCGGCGACACGTCTGTGACGGTGACGTCGTAGCCGTCGAAGAAGTGACGCAGGAACTGTTCCGCGTCGTCCACGGTTTTCGACGGTGCGAAGCGGTAGTTGACGGTGAGAACACATTCGTCAGGGATGACGTTGGTTGCAACGCCACCGGTGATGCCCACAGCTGAGAGGGATTCGCGGTAGTCCAGCCCGTCAACGGTAATGGTGGGCGCGTCGAAGTCAGCGAGTTGAGCCAGTGCAGGGGCGATCCCGTGGATCGCGTTGACTCCCACGAACGCGCGTGCTGAGTGGGCGCGCACACCTGTGGAGCGCACTTCCACACGGATGGTACCGTTGCAGCCGCCTTCGATTCCGGCGTTTGACGGTTCACCCAGGATGGCGAAGTCGCCGTGGAGCCAGTCTGGGTGATTGCGCGCGACCCGCCCCAGCCCGTTGAGTGAGGCGTCGACTTCTTCGTGGTCATAAAACACCCAGGTGATGTCGTATGCGGGCTGGCGGAGAGCGGCGGCCACGCACAGTTGCATGGCGACGCCTGACTTCATGTCGCAGGCCCCGCGACCGTAGATGATGTCATCACTTTGGGTGGATGGCACGTTGTTTTCAATGGGTACGGTGTCCAGGTGTCCGGCGATGACGATCCGCTGCCCCAGGTTCTGGTGTGTGCGAGCGACGATCGTATCTCCGTCGCGCAGGAGCTCTAGTTCAACACCGGTGTCGCTGATGTGTTCGACAGCCGCGTACACAGAGTCGGCGATTGGTTTTTCGTTGCCCGACACGGATTCGATGTCAATGAGTTCGCGCGTCAGGGCTACTGGGTCTGCCAAATGTGGGATGAGCCGTGAAACATCAGTCATGTTTGTTAAGCCTACCTGCCTGACTTTCGCGTGGCCGTTAAGGTTGGTGTTATGAGTTCGTATATTTCTGCCACAGGTGTGGCGACCAAGTATCAGGACACGACGCTTGCTGTGTGGTACCCGGCTCCCGTGGTTGAAGACACGGAAGAAAAAGCCCAGAGTGCCGCGGAGGTTGCTGTTCAAGATTTGGACTTGAGTCCTTTGACTGGAACGGACCCTGTCCGAGGTGTGTCTTCCGAGATCGTGACCGTCACCGTTGCGGTGGATGAGGCTCCGCAGGGCGCCGAGGACGCGTACGTGCGCCTACACGCGCTGTCGCACCGTTTGGTGCGCCCTAATGAGGTGAATGTGGATGGCATTTTCGGGCAGTTGGAGAACGTTGTGTGGACGTCCCGAGGTGCGTGCTCGCCTGAGAATTTCGAGGCTACGCGGGTGCGTTTGCAGGCAAGTGGGCCGGTAGCAGTGTACGGGATCGACAAGTTCCCTCGTATGACCGACTTCGTGGTGCCGTCTGGCGTGCGCATTGCCGACGCCGACCGTGTGCGTATGGGCGCGTACCTCTCCCCCGGAACGACTGTCATGCACGAAGGTTTCATCAACTTCAACGCGGGCACCTTGGGTGCTGCGATGGTTGAGGGACGCATTTCGCAGGGCGTCGTCGTGGGCGATGGGTCTGATATCGGTGGTGGGGCTTCCATCATGGGCACCTTGTCAGGTGGTGGAAAGTCCAAGATCACGATTGGCACCAAGTGTCTTTTGGGTGCTAACGCAGGTATCGGGATCTCGCTTGGCGACAACTGCGTTGTCGAAGCCGGCTTGTACGTGACTGCAGGTACCCGCGTCACTCTGGAGGACGGAACCGTCGTCAAGGCATCAGAGCTGTCTGGACAGAGCGATATGCTACTGCGCCGAAACTCCGAGTCCGGTGCCGTCGAGGCCCTTCCTCGCACCTCGGGAGTTTCTCTCAACCCTGACCTGCACTAAGAAGAACACAGTCGCGGCCAGCTGGAGGATACTCGCGCATACCAGCGCGAAGTACCCTGTAGCTGGCCGTGTTGTTTCCATGCCACCGATTGGTGTGCCGTCAGGTGTTTGGCCGTCCCACATCAAGATTCCGTTGGTCACCGCATCTGCCAAAGTAAGCGTTACTATTAGCAAGAGCAGAGTGCTTGCTGTAGCGAGAATGGCTGGAATAAGGGGCCTTTTATAGGTGAGCGCTACGAGCGTCCCGATGGCAGGGAGCACAAAGATGGCGATAAGGATCAGGACCGTAAGCGCGTTGATGTCGTCAAGCAGACGCAGTGGGGTGCCTTGCGGTCCAGTCCACACTGCCAGATGAAACGTGCATGCAATTATTCCGGCTGCGATGGATACGAGTAGACAGCCGATACCGATCCACTTGAATGTTTTCATTTTCGTTTCTGCTCCGCTTCGTTAAGAGTTCGTTGTTTTTACGCTCTCACTTCTGGAGTGTCAGAAGGTGTTGGGCGTGTGCTTGTTTAGCTACACGGGGGTTCGGTCACGCTATGTGCGGAGGGCGGGTTGCAGGTTGCTGGGTGGCCGGATTGCTGGGGGTTTCTCGCGGCCGAGGTGCCTCGTTGACGGGAGCTCACTGACAGGGGCTCGTTGACGGGGGCTTGCGTTCTTGGTTCATCTTTCATGATCAGAAGGCGCCAAGCGAGTGAAACGGCGCGTTATATTGCGCAGTTTCGTTCGCTTTGCGCCATCATGCTCGGTTTGCGCGATTTAGTCTGGTGCGCTGCGAACGGCTAGAAGTTCGAACCAGCCTGCCTCACTCCCCCTAAAGCAGTAGTGGGGGCCGTGACTCTCACTAGCGAGCTTCGAGCTAACGTCCACAACGAGCTTCGCCGTTTTCTCAGCAGCTGAATGCGTTTCACTGAGTGCTTTTCGCGCCCGCAGTCGAGCGTTCGCCGTGCCCATGTCTGCTCGCTTGTCGTCACTAAAACTCAGCGCCGTTCGTCGCCACCGCAGAGCGTTTGTGGTGTCTTCAGCTGGATGCCTTTGGGTACCCAACTGAACGCGTGTGGCTTCTTTGACTGAACACTCGTTCGAACATAAATCGAAACAAAACGAACAAAACCCTTGACTCTTGCATTCGAATACAAATAGAATAGAAGCACGCAAGGAGGTGAAACCACATGACCACAACAGATCACCATGTATGCAATGACATGTATGACGGGCCGGCTGTTGAACTATTCGAAACAGTCAAAACCACCACACGCCTCATGGACGAAGCGCGGGTGAAACAAGCAGAAGCAGTCGCTGCGTTGATGAGCGCCCACGTGGCACCGTTGGGTGATTTCACTCATGGTCTACATGCGGTGTTTACCTCCAACCCGGGAACAGGACCACTGGTTACTAACGGGAAAGCAGGGCAAAGCTCTAATGCGGGTAAGGTTTCACGCTCAGCTTCGGGGTCGTCTTCTGCTTTCGGGCCAGCTGCTTCTCATGCGGGTGCTCGGGTTGTTTCTGCGGATGGTCCGCCTGCCAGTGTTGGTATTGACGATGTGGTGGCGTGTGTGGTGTTGCCTTCGGGTGAAGTGTGCACGGTTGCCAGTGTGGAGCGCGTACCAGAGGAACTACCTGCCCCGACTGAAGGGGTGTTGGCGAAGGTTTTGGATTGTACGCGTGCCCAGGTGGTGACCCAGGTGCGGAAGATCATGACGGCTGTGGTGCTCATGCCCAAACTCTGGTCGTTAGCTAAACAAGGCGTGATCGGGTTTGACCGGGTGTTGTACACCGTTGGCAGGGTGGGTCGTGCTGGGGTGTGTATCCCGGTGTTTGATGAAATGCTCACCAGTAAACGGGTAGACGTGTCATGGAAAACCTTTAGACGGCACGTGGCTGAAGTGCTCGCTATGCTCACTACCCCTGAAAGCCGTAGTGAAACGGCTAGGCGTCACCGGTCAGTGTCGTACTGGGTCAATGATGACGGGACAGCAACCCTGAGTCTTACTGGGCCTGTGTTGGAGATGGAAGCGTTTTATCAGCGTGTACGCGGGACTGCCAGAGCGATCATGTCGAACCACATAGAACCCTTTACTGCCACGTTAACGGATGAACAACAAGCCCTGTTCATCACCGAAAACAACGGGGAAACGGCCGAGGTGCGGGTTGGTGATTTGGGTCGGGTTGAGGTTGATGATGACCGGCTGATGGACCAACTGACCCTGGATCTGATCACCGGGGCGAAACCCTCAACAACGCTACGTGCCCGAGTGACCCGGACAGGCAAACAAACACCGATCAAAGTCACCACCGTGCCGGTTGATGTCGAACACGCCGGGGCAAAATCTGGGGCTACACGCGGTGTTGAGATCGTGCGCGAAGACGGCACACAAGCCCAAACCAGAAACGCGGCAGGCGCGCAAGCACAGGGCGGGAACGCTGCTGGTCCTAACGCAAACAGTGCTTTCGAGGCGGGGATTCCCGCTGCTGACGCGAACGGTGTTGATGTTTCTGGTGTGGGCGATGCTGATGGTTCGGTGTGGACTGACAGGCGTGAAGCCCGTCAGGCTGAGGACGTGTATGAGCTTGAGTTGTGCGTATCCATGCCTGAAAAAGAAGAATGGCTGAAATCCCAAGCCAGCATTAACCTCACAGTCCCGGTACTGCACTTCCTCATGAACAACCCACCACCAGGCACGGAGGGAATACCTGAGGAACAGAGATCTAAGAGACAAAGATCCGGAAAAGCCCCCGGGCCAGATGAACACAGACCCGAACAACAAGATCCTGGAAGACACGAAACCGAAGATCGACAATCCGGAAGAATCCACGAATCCAGAAAACAAAGAACCGAAGAACAAGTATTTGAGCACCAAGGGAGTAGCGCGCCACCGGGCGTTGGTGACCCGCCGGGTGATGGTTCGGGTAGTGAGTTTGATTTTGGGTTGCCTGTCAGGGTGGACCCGGGTGCGCATGCGCCGGTGATGATGAATGGTCGGGTGCCGTTAGACGCTAAGACCGCTGATGAGGTGATCGCTCAGGCGAAGTGGGTGTACCGGATGTTCACCGACCCTAAGACCGGTGTGGTGTTGGAGTCTGCGCCGACGAAGTATTACATTCCCGCGGCTTTGAAGCGCATGGTTGAGGCTAGGTATCCTTTTTGCAGTGTCCCGTGGTGCGCGGTCCCTGCCAGGGTGTGTGAAAAAGACCATATCGAACCGTTCAACCACAAAGACCCCGAGTCGGGCGGGTTGACGGTGATGGAGAATTTGCACTCGTTGTGTAAGCGGCATCATCAATTGAAAACCCAGAAACGACTCCGCGTCGACAGGATGGATGACGGTTCCCTGGCGTGCGTGTTCCCACGGATTGGTGCCATGCTGGTCTACCCACCAGAATCCAGGATCAACCAATACCAGTACGAACGGTTAATCGAGTACTTCGACACCGGTGACCAAGACATCAGCCACACCATTAATGAGTACCAAGCAACAGAACAAGCAAGCACTCATAGCCAGGTACCCAACCCAGAAACACCCGCCCAAACTGACAGGGGCACTGGTGGGCAAACTGCCGGGGTGTCTTTCGGGTATGACCCCGCGGTCGCTGACGAGTACGCAGTCGCAGGGCAGGTGTTCAACGGTGACACCCGCCCATGGGAACCCAGCGAAGAACCACCACCATTCTGACCGTCACCATTCTGACCACGGCCACTCTAGTCAGCGGCCTTGCAAGCAGAACGCAGTGACCGGGACCTTCGAAACCTGGGCCCAAAACGAACTACTCCCCACCGGCTGACAGCTGACTTTCAGCAGTCCAACCAATGGAGAGCAACTCAGAAGCCCCAACTAAAGGAGCCACTCATATATAAGAGCTATTCAAAACCAAGGCAACTCACATGGAGACTGCCCAGGCGAAAACAAACGCAGCTATTAGCGTTCTTCAACCGGCACGTAGGACCGCTGAGGCGAACCGGTGTACACCTGACGCGGGCGCCCGATCTTGGTCTCTGGGTCCTGGATCATTTCGTGCCACTGCGCAATCCAACCAGGCAGACGACCAGCAGCGAACAAAACCGTGAACATGTCGGTGCGGAAGCCCATTGCCTTGTAGATGAGGCCGGTGTAGAAGTCCACGTTCGGGTACAGGCTACGCGACACGAAATAGTCGTCCTTGAGCGCGATCTCTTCCAGCTTCATGGCCAGGTCCAGAAGCTCGTCGTTCCCGCCCAACTTCTCCAAAATGTCGTGCGCAACGCTCTTAATAATGGCCGCACGTGGGTCGTAGTTCTTGTACACGCGGTGACCAAAGCCCATCAGGCGCACACCCTGTTCCTTGTTCTTCACGCGTTCCATGTACTTTTCGGCACCGTCATCGGACTCGGCGATCTCCTGGAGCATCTCCAGAACCGCGGAGTTAGCACCACCGTGAAGAGGACCAGACAGCGCACTCACACCAGCGGAGACCGACTGGTAGATGTTAGCCTGCGACGATCCCACCAGACGCACCGTCGAAGTAGAGCAGTTCTGTTCGTGGTCGGCGTGCAAAATGAACAAAATGTCAAGCGCCTTAACCAACAGCGGGTCTGGCTCAAAGTCCTCTTGCGTTGGAAGTGCAAAGTGAACCCGTGCGAAGTTCTCCATGGGCGACAGGTTGTCCGACGGGTGAACCACAGGCACTCCCGAACGGCGACGTGATGCAAGAGCGGTAATCGTAGGCATCTTCGCCATCAGGCGGAGCATAGAAAGTTCAACCTGCTCCTCGTCAAAAACGTCCAGGCTACCCTGGTAAAAAGTCGACATGGCAGAAATCGCGCCAGACACCATGGACATCGGGTGCGCGTCATACGGGAACGCCCGGAAGAACTCACGCATGTTGTCATTGACAATCATGTGGCTTGAGTACTTAGCGGTGAACTCTTCCAACTGCTGAGCGGTAGGAAGCTCACCATAAATCAACAGATATGAAACCTCAATGAAGCTCGACTTCTCAGCAAGCTCCTCAATAGGGTATCCGCGGTAGCGCAGAATTCCTTCGTCACCGTCGATAAACGTGATCTTAGAAGATGACGCCGCAGTGGATGTGAAGCCAGGATCGTATGTGACAGTTCCGGTTTCTTTGAGAAGCGAGCCAATTCGCAAACCTTCCGTGCCCTCTGTTGCACGTACACGGTCGAGTTCAAGCTCCTTCTCACCGACAAGAATTTTGCCGTCTGCCACCATTATGTCTCCTTAAAGGGTTCACATCATTGCATTCACAGGCTACCCCTTTTTGTGAGTCTGCACTAAGTCGTACCGTATTTCGTTGGAGGTCAGACACGTACCTGACCAGAGCCTTTTCGTTCGCTTCAGTTGCTCAGGCGCTCAGCCGCTGTACGAATCGTGTCGTCCGATCCAGTCAGAGCAACACGCACGTACTGGGCACCGCCCTCACCGTAAATAATGCCCGGCCCAGCCAAAATACCCAGATCAGCAAGGTCTGAAAGCGTATCCCAACAGTCATCACCGCGCGTACACCACAGATAAAGACCAGCCTCGGAATGATCAATTGTCATTCCCCACGCCTCAAGCGCAGGCTTCAACAGGTCACGCCGAGCACGGTACGTCTCCTTTTGCGCCACCACGTGCTCTGAGTCCTGCAAAGCTGCGATCATTGCCGTCTGCACTGGCCCCGGAACAATCATTCCCGCATGTTTACGCGTGTTCGTCAGGTCCGCAATCAAACTCTGATCCCCAGCGACAAACGCAGCCCGGTACCCCGCGAGGTTCGACTGCTTCGACAGCGAATACACACTGAGCAATCCCGTGTGGTCCTCCCCCGCAACGGCAGGCTCAAGGATCGACGGCGCTTCTGCTTCCCAATTCAGCAACGCATAGCATTCGTCACTGGCGACAACAACGCCAGCGTTCCGAGCTGCCTCGACAACCTTCCGAAGCGTCGCTTCGTCCAACACACGTCCCGTCGGGTTTGCTGGCGAATTGAGCCACACCAGGCCAACACCGTCAAGCGAAGCCCCCTCGGCGATCTCATGCGCATCGAGCTGACGGAACTCCACACCTGCGATCGTGGCGCCCATGCGGTACGTGGGGTATGCAAGAGACGGCCCGGCAACAGCCAACCCCAGTTCTTTCAAGCCCAACAAGGTGGGCAACCACGCAACCAATTCTTTTGATCCAACAGTGGGCAGAATCGCATCAGGCGCGACTTCCACACCGCGTGAACGGGAGTACCAGTCCGCTATTGCTTCACGCAACTGTGGTGTACCGGCTGTTGTGGGATAACCGTGTGAATCGGCCCCTGCTGAAAGGGCGTCCTGAACGACCTGCGGCGTGGGGTCAACGGGCGTTCCAATAGACAAGTCACACAGACCCCGTTCTTCTGCCCGTGCTTTAAGAGGAGCCAGCTTGTCCCACGGGTACGCTTCGAGGTGGCGACCGTACTGAGTGAAAGTCATGCTACTGCTGGGGTGGTAGAGCCGCGATGATGGGGTGGTCGGTTCCGGTGTTCCCTACACCGGCAGCCCCACCTGGCGATCCGATTTCGTCGAAGAACTCCACATTGGCCTTATAGTATTCGGCCCACTGTTCAGGAACGTCGTCTTCGTAGTAAATGGCTTCAACTGGACATACGGGTTCGCACGCACCGCAGTCCACACATTCGTCAGGGTGAATGTAAAGTGAACGAGCACCTTCATAAATACAGTCCACGGGGCACTCATCGACGCATGCCTTGTCCTTGAGGTCGACACACGGCTGCGCGATTATGTACGTCACGGATACCTCCTGGTTGTATGGATACTTAATAAGGTTACTCCTACGCACGTACTTTTCCACACTTGAAAGGGCCTCCATGTTTTCACCCGGCACACGTGTTGTTGTGAGATACACAGACAACGGCTCTTTGACCGACGCTCTGGGCGAGGTCCTCGAAACCACACCAACACACCTCCGCATCGCTACCAAGCGCGGGCCCGTCGACGTGCCCAAGGACGCGATCGAAACTGGTCACGAGATTCCCCCGGCACCTACCCGCCCCGGCAAACTCCACGAAATCGTGAGCGCAGAAGACCTCCGCAAAGTCGCCGCCGCAACGTGGTCGCCTCGGGAAATCGCGTGGCTACACGCCGACAACCTCGCCTCCGAACTTCGTGGCGAAGACCCCAAAGTGCTCTCAGGTTGGCTACTGCGGTCAGCGCCGGCCACCTCGGCAGTGAACATCTCGGCATCTAACACCTCGGCGGCGGCCAACAGCGCCCTCCCCCTAGGTGACCCCGGCATGCCAACCCAGGAGGCACTGTCCCTTGCCGTCACCTGGCTCAAAGAGCGAGGCAGCACGCCACACATCCTCATTCACACCCAGGCCCATTCCAGTGAGCTCAGCCCCGCAAGTCAGCAGGTTGCCCCACTTTTGCGTGGCGAAGGATTCGTCCCATCCGAACCGGTAACCACGTTTACCGCGCCCACCGCGGAACTCGCTCAATTGCGTGAACCGGATGGCGAAATCGTCGAATCCGACACTCCCGCTCCCCTGCACTACGCGGTGTGGGGCATCGAAGAATCGGCGCGCGAGGAGTACAGCCACCTGGTTTCAAGCGCACCCCAGCACCGGATACTTTCGGCCATTGCGACTGGCCCGGACGGTACACAGACCATGGTGGGTGCGGCGCGCGTTGCGTTCGCGATGAAGTGGGCCGTTCTTTCTCACCTAGTCGTTCACCCGGACTCGCGGCGCGCGGGGGTTGGTAGCGCGCTTGTCACGGCGTCTGCGCGGCTTGCCCAAGCCCGAGGTGTCCGGTCGCTCATGTACGAAGCTCCCGACCGCGAGCGCTCCGACTTTGCCCACTCATGTGGCATGAGCGAACACCACCGCGTGTGGATGGCGCAGCCGGCGAGCGAGTGAGGGAGCCCCGGGGTCAGTGAGCTGTCCCGGTCACGATTTACCAGAACAGGTTTGCCCTTGTTGTTCTGAGTACTCTCGGTAGAACGTATCGCGTGTGGCTGGCTGGTCCTTATTACGGTCCTTGATGACTCGGTAGGTAAGGACAGACCCGCCGTCGAGCGACGGATAGGACACGCACCGACTGCCTGATTCTTCCTTGGGCGGAAGGCCCGCTGTCACATTCCACCGGTCCGTCGTGGAGAGCTCCACGTCGAACTGTTTGGTGCCGTGGATTTTGACGTGCGTCTTGTTGTCATTCACAAATGACTCAATCACGATGGGTTTGTCAGTTGTGTTTGCGAAAACAAAGTTGGTTCGCGTGTTAACGATGACATCTCGGCCATCCGGGTACACGGACGGGCGCTGTGCTCCTCCATGCTGTTCGCGGATCTCGAGCCCCGCTTCTAGCGCAGCGTTAAACAGGGTTGTCGCAAGTTGTGAGTATGGGCCACTTCGCGAGTCATCCTCTACGCCACCCAGAACCGTTGGTTCAGGGAAGGGTTCGTACCCCGGTTCCGCCCAATAGGGCCCCACCGCCGCGTTGAAGTCGAACGTTTCACCCGGCTTAACAACCGTGCCTGATATCTTCTTTGCCACATGCTCAAGCCGTGCATTACGCTCATCGTTCTGCGGGTTGTCTGTTGCGAACTGCGCAATTACGTCTGGAAGCTTCATCGCTTCAGCATCCTTAGTGCTGAACTGAGCCCTTTGGTCGCCTACTCCAACGGAGGCTGTGTTGTCCGGCGACGAAATCGCTTCCCGCACCGCACGTGTGAGCTCGGTAGAGTCAACGCTCACACCGTCCTGCGCGGGTTTCACAACGGGTTTTCCATCCGGAAACTCGAAACGCGCATTGACAATGTGATCACCAACGCCAGGATTTTCGTCCATGACAGCGTTGCGAAACTCTTCATCGCGGAAACACAGCTCGAGCTTGTCGTTGAAATAGCCGAACCGGCGAATAAGCTCAACAGGAATACGGAGCGTCTTCCCGCCACCCGCTTCGAGCACAACGTCTTTGTCGCCCAATCCTTGATCAATCTCGTACGCACGCGCTGACGCTTCCGCATCGCTAACGTCTGCGTTGATCATTTTTGTGGGCACTCTGAGAGTGGTCGACCCTTCTGCGTGAGCTTCCAGGATTGCTTTTTTCACCTCGGCAGAATCCACTTCCAACCCATCTTCAGAATTATCAGATGAATGAACGCCGCGAGGAGTGAAATACACCGTAGCGTTAATCGTTTCGCGACTTAACTCATGGGCTATGCGGTCAGACGTTTGAGCGAACTTCTCGTCGTCAATGCGCTTAATCAGAGCTACATTGCCTTCGTCGTATGTGGCCTTGATCCGCTTGACGATTGTCACCGGATTGAGCGTGAAGCCTGCGACCTGCCGCGCAGTGGCATCCGCATCGACAGTGATCCCCAAGTCCTCAGCTGAGACACTCGTATCACCATAGTCTCCGTCCGCGAACACAAAAAACGAATCTTCTCTGGCGTTCTCTTTAATGGTTTGCACAACCTCGTCGTAGCTCATCCCGCCGACGTTATGAGAAACAACGCGCGTGCCGTCCAGCGCGTGACGCGTCAAGAAAAACGCGATAACTACATACGCCACAACCAGGATGCAACACACAAGGCCGATCCTGTACACACGCTTCTTGTCCATGAACGCTTCGCCACCTTGCCCCTGCAATGTCCGCGGCCCTGTGCCGGCCGGGCCGTGTTTGTCCTACATCAAACACTACGGTGAGGACCGCCCCAGGACACCGTACCCACGTGCCAAGCCGGCAACATGCGTTACAGCATGCGCTACAGAACGCACCAGTCAGCCAGACACCCACGAACGCGTCAGCTTTCTTACGAGCACGTCACACGGTGAACAGGGTTATACACCGTCACAAAGTCATCCTTTTTGATGACCTTCCCGCTGCCGTGTTCCTTGATGGTGCGGAAGATCTTAATCGACCAGCCCTGGCGCGGCGACTGTGGTTTACACGTGCTACCGGAACCCTTGATGGTCGACGGTGACGTGTACGCGAACCGGCTCGAGGCATCCGCTTCAACGTCAATCGTCTTGACACCCAGCACCCGCGCGTGGACCTTCCCGCCTTCCAGGTACATGTCCAACACCACCGGCTTGTCCGTGTTGTTGGTGAACTTCAAGTCGATCGACCGGTAGTCCAGCGTTGTTTCGCGCCCTTCCGGGTAGCGTGAAATGTAGCGTGAGTGAGCCTTGTGCTCGTCCAAGTCAAAGCCAGCGAAGAACGCGGCGTTAAACAGCGTGGTGGACACCTGCGAGACTCCCCCACCGAAGTCCTTCTTCATCTGCCCACCAGAGATCACACCGGCTTGTTTATATCCGGCCGAGGCGGTCCTGGGTCCCAGTGTCTTGTTGAGGCTGAACTGTTCCCCAGGCTGGAGTACCGTGCCCGAAACTGCCCGCGTTGACACCTTCAAGTTGGTGTCACGGGCCGGGCTCGAGGAGTACGGTGTCGCGAAGTCTGAGATGGTGTCGGACAGGTCGAGTTTCTCTGCGTCCTCGGTCGAAAAGTCCGCCGGTTCCGCCCCTAACGTAATGGCAGCACTGCGATCGTCAGCACCGATCGCGTCACGCACAGCCTTGGCGAGCTCATCCTTGTTCACTGACACACCGTCGCGGGACGGAACAACCTTGGGTTTGCCGTCCACAAACTCGAATGACGCGTCGCGTCCCGCTTCACCCACATCCGGGTTGTCGTTCATGACTGTGGTTCGGAACCGCTCGTCAAACGTGAGTTCACCCGATTCGTTAAACGACCCGTGTTTAGCGATCGCCTCGGGGGTCACCGTGAGCTCTTTGCCTTCTTCGACGTCTCCTTCGACGTTCAAAGTGACATCGTCTTTCAGGGCAGGTTCGGCGACTTCACGCTTGACCTTTTCAGCGTCCTCAGTGGTGAAATCGGGTTTATTCACCTCGTCTTTGACCGTCACAGCGTCTTCCACAAGCCACTGTTCACGGATGCCCTGCACCACTAGTTCAGGGGCAACCTTCGTCCCGTCTTTTGACGGGGTGAGCTTCACCGACTTCTTTTCAAAGGCCAGCGTTGCGCTTTCTGGTTCCTTTTCGAGGTTTTTAGCAACCGCCCCCGCCGAGGTCGTCAACCGTGAGTCATCGACCTTCAGCTCTGGGGGTTGGTCAGTGCGATTGTTAAACCGCTCGTAGAGTGTGACGGGGTTGAGAGTGAAACCGGCGACCTTCTGCGCGCTGGCTTCATAGTCGACGCCTACTCCCGCGTCTTTGGGCGACACCTTGGTGTCCCCATTTCCGGACTCGACCTTAACTGCGATGTCTTCGTCAGCCTTGTCCTTGAGCGCTTCTTCCAACACACCCGGAATCTCCTCAACCGATTTTCCTGCGACGTCAACACCGGCAACGCTGGTTCCGGCAAGTGCTGCCCGGGAGGTCAAAAAGGCGACAACGAGGTAGATGAGCGCGAGGCCACACACTCCAATGCCTACAAACTTAGCTACCCGTTTCATTCTTCTCCTTGCGCACAACCGGTGGTTGAGACTTTAACGACGGCAGTGTAAATGCCATAATCCCAGCAATCACCATAGGCGCAAAGAGCCACACTACGGACCGATAGAAATTCGTTATAAGAAGATCCTGCCCAGGTAAGAATCCACGCTGTCCCAGAATGAAGCTTCCAATGGAGATGACCACACCGTGAACCACCACCAATAGGGTCGAACGGTGCGACACTGCGACGTGCCACGTGCTAGCGATCAGCATAGCCACGGCAAGGACGAGCCCCCACGGGACAATGACCGCTTGACCGTTGAGGTTGAGTGCACTCGCGTTGAGGTGCTGCAGGGTGCCCAACACGCACACAAGCACGGCCACCAAAACGGTGTGGAGCGTGTCGGCGACCCAGCGACCAACGGACTTGCGCCCGGAGTCTTCTGGCACTTCCTGCGACGCGCCTGCACTCGCACCTTCGTGCGCCCCACTAATCCCGCTGTGAGTGGCCGCCACCTCGGCAGACCCGGATTCCGAAGGAATCTCACGACGGTGTTCCTGCGCATACTCCAACAGGTCATGCACAACGGGCCCCGCGTAATCCGGTACGGTGAAATGTTCCGTATCCAGAATCTTCTGACCCACGTCGTTGCTGAGCGCGCAAAACTCACCGGCAACCGTGATCTGGGTGGCGTGCGCGGCCATCGCCATCGCTTTGGCACCCAAAAATTCCGACACGTCCTGCTCCACCGCAACGGGGTACGCCGCCGCTACATACGGCACCTTCGTTGCCGCGCTGAACCCCGTGAGGTCAAACCCTGGAGCCTGCGGATCGAACGCGTCAGCGGAAACTTGCGCAGGCACCTCGGTATGTACGACAGGCGGCGCGCCAGCCCCCAACCGCCGCAACGCTTCATGCGTGGCATCGTGGCATCGCACATGGTCTGGGTGGCCATAGCCGCCACCGGGCCCATACGTCACAACCAAGTCTGGGCGCACGTTACGGATCACCGCACCCACATAATCGGCGACCTCGGCAACGGTGGCACTGCACAGTGCCTCCGCCGGCATGTGCGCCGGCGCAACCGCGTGCCCGTGGGCTCCCCATTCCATCCCGGAGTCTTCAAACCGCCGAGGTGGCAAACCCGTCCCATCGACAGTCCGTTCCTCGCCCAAGAAGTACGCGCCCGAAACTCCCAGCGCCGAAGTGGCTTCTGCCAGCTCGCGCTCCCGATGTTCAGCCAGCCCGGGACGGTCGCCGAACAAGTGGGCGTGGGTTTCACCGATCACTTCCCCACCCTCACCCCGGGTAGCGGTCAGGAGCACTACGGAGGCACCTCGGGCCGCAAGCGAAGCCATGGTGCCACCCGTCATGATCGACTCGTCGTCGGGGTGAGCGTGGATAAAGAGAACAGTGGTCATGAGTTTTGGCGACGCTTTTGGTTCGCGGCCTTCTGACGTTCCTTCTGATCGAGGATAACTTTGCGGATACGCACGATCGACGGCGTGACTTCGACACACTCGTCGTCGTTTGCAAACTCCAGGCTCTCTTCAAGTGTGAGCTTGCGAGGTGGCACCAAGTTTTCGAACGAGTCAGCCGTGGCCGAACGCATGTTGGTGAGTTTCTTTTCCTTGGTGATATTGACGTCCATGTCGTCCGCGCGGGAGTTTTCACCCACAATCTGGCCCTCATACACCTCGGAGGTGGGTTCTACGAAGAACGTTCCACGTTCCTGCAGGTTGATCATGGCGTACGGCGTCACCGCACCAGCGCGGTCAGCAACGAGCGAACCAGAGGTGCGGAACTCAATCTCACCAGTCCACGGAGCGTAGCCGTCGGAAATGGAGTTCGCGATTCCGGTTCCCCGTGTCTCGGTGAGGAAGCGGGTACGGAAGCCGATGAGACCTCGGGCAGGTACCCGGAACTCCATGCGAACCCAGCCGGTCCCCTGGTTGTTCATGGTCTCCATGGAGCCCTTACGTGCCGCCATCAGCTGTGTCACGGCACCCAGGTGTTCTTCTGGAACGTCGATGGTCATGTGTTCCATGGGCTCAGACAAAACGCCGTCAATCTCACGGGTCACCACTTGAGGCTTGCCCACCGTGAGCTCAAAACCTTCACGGCGCATCTGTTCAACCAAGATCGCCAGAGCCAGTTCACCACGCCCCTGAACTTCCCATGCATCGGGACGGTCCGTGGGAAGAACGCGCAGGCTCACGTTACCTACCAGCTCCTGGTCAAGGCGGTCCTTCACCTGACGTGCAGTCACCTTGGTGTTCTTTTCACGCCCAGCAAGTGGCGACGTGTTGATACCGATAGTCATGGAGATCGCCGGTTCATCCACCGTGATAGGTGGCATGGGACGTGGGTCTTCCAGGTCGGTAATGGTGTCACCGATCATGATGTCGGGAATACCTGCGATAGCGATGATGTCACCAGCAGAAGCTTCAGTCGCGGGGAACCTTTCGAGACCCTGGGTTTCCAGAAGTTCTGAGATCTTGGCGGTTGAAATCGTTCCGTCGTTGTGTACCCAACCTACCTGAGCACCCTTCTTCAGCGTTCCACCGTAGATACGCAAGAGAGCCAGACGTCCCAGGAACGGTGAAGCGTCCAGGTTCGTCACGTGTGCTTGCAGAACACCGTCGTCGTTGTACGCAGGGGCGGGAATGTGTTCAAGGATAGTCTTGAACAGTGGCTCGAGGTTTTCACTGTCTGGCAGATCACCGTTGGCCGGCTGTTCGGTTGATGCGCGACCGGCCTTACCTGAGGCGAAAATCGTTGGGAAATCGAGAACAGCGTCGACGTCGAGGTCTGGCACTTCATCCGACAGGTCGCTTGCGAGTCCCAAGAGCAGGTCTTGAGTCTCTTCGATGACTTCGTCGATTCGAGCGTCGGGGCGATCTGTCTTGTTGACCACCACGATGACAGGCAACTTGGCAGCCAGGGCTTTACGGAGAACGAATCGGGTCTGTGGCAACGGACCTTCTGAAGCGTCAACGAGCAACACCACACCGTCCACCATGGACAGGCCACGCTCCACTTCACCGCCGAAGTCGGCGTGCCCAGGGGTGTCGACCACGTTAATAATGATGGGCTTGCCCTGTGCAGACGGCCCGTTGTACAACACCGAGGTGTTCTTGGCCAGAATCGTGATTCCTTTTTCCTTTTCCAGGTCGCCGGAATCCATCACGCGGTCAGAGTAGTCCCCGTGGTCACCAAAAACACCCGTCTGTGCGAGCATTTGGTTCACCAGTGTGGTCTTTCCATGGTCGACGTGCGCAACGATTGCAACGTTGCGGCGATCCTCACGGCGTGATGTGTGGGTCATAAGGTCCCTAACTGATCGATGTTCAGGCGCACATTCGCACCCAACCGACCATTATACGATCCGCAAACCGCCGTTCGCGACTGTCTCGAATTAGTAACAAATCATTGAAACTGCAAATTCAATGTGCACAGCATCACAGTTTTCTGACGTAGACTGTCGATACTTCCGGACGGGAATCACGCATTGTGAGGCCCCGCATGTATGGCATTCAAGCAGTGCCTACGGATTCTTCATGGCGAAAAGCCTGAGAGATAAGGAGACAAGATGAAAAAGCGCTTGACAACGCTGGGAGCAGCTCTCGGTGTATCAGCGCTGCTACTGTCCGCGTGTGGCGGTAGCGGTGGCAACGGAGACGGCGGCAAAGAAGGCGGCGGCTCCCCCGTAGAGGTTTCTGGCACCAAGGCCAGCGACACGTATGAAGGCCAGGAGGGTGGCGAGATTACGTTCGCTGGATGTAACCCTCAGGACCTCCTGATTCCTGGGTTCACTCAGGAAACCTGCGGTGGTGACGTCCTCGACTCGATTCTGGTTGGCCTGACCGAAGTCGACCCATCGACCGGTAAGCCACGTTTGGCAAACGCTGAGTCAATCGAAGCTAACGACGAAAACACCATGTTCACCGTCAAGCTCAAGGACTGGAAGTTCGACGACGGTTCACCTGTCACAGCTAAGAGCTACGTCGACGCGTGGAACTGGGGAGCAAACGGTGCCAACGGTGCCAAGCAGCAGGCCTTCTTTGGTCCTGGCTTCCTCGATGTAAAGGGCTACGACAAGATTGCTGAGTCCAAGGACAAGGGTGCAACCATGGAAGGTCTGAAGGTCGTCGACGACAAGACCTTCACGGTTGAAACTACCAGCGCGAACTCACTGTTCGAAACGATGGTTGTTCACAGCACCTACATGCCGCTTCCTGAAGCGTTCTTCAAGGACCACGAAGCTTATAGCAAGAAGCCTATTGGTAACGGTCCATTCAAGCTGACTGAGTACAAGCAGGAACAGCAGATCGTTCTGGAAAAGAACACTGACTACCAGGGTGAAGCGAAGGCTCACGTCGACAAGCTCACCTTCAAGATGTACACCGAACCAGGTGCAGCTTACGCCGACGTTGTAGCCGGAAACGTTGACTACGTCGACGCAATTCCGCCAGACGCTGTTGCTGGTAACAAGTGGCAGACCGACCTGGGTGAAGGTCGCTGGCAGCTTGGACCATCGACTTTGTGGAACGGCTACTCGTTCCCTCAGTACGACGAAAAGTTCAAGGATCCTAAGGTTCGCCAGGCAATCTCCATGGCAATCGACCGCCAGGCAGTGACCGACGCCGTAACCAACGGTGAAAACACGCCAGGTACCGCATGGTCGCCTCCGGGCATTGAACCATTCCAGGACGACGTCTGTGGCGACAAGTGCCACGTTGACGGCGAAGCAGCGAAGAAGCTCCTCGAAGAAGGTGGCGGATTCGAAGGAACCCTGACCATCGCGTTTAACAACGATGGCCCTGGTAACAAGGAAGTCACCGAGGCAGTTTGTACCTCGATTAACGAGAACCTCGGAATCGACTGCCAGCCACAGTCCTTCCCAACATTTGCTGAAATGCTCGACAAGATCGACGCTAAGGAAATGACCGGAATGTACCGTTCCGGATGGCAGGCAGACTTCCCATCACCTCTGAGCTACCTCACGGCGTACTACATCACTGACGCTGGTTCCAACAAGAGCGGTTACTCCAATCCAGAAGTTGACAAGATGGCTTCTGAAGTCTTGAGCCAGGACGAGGCTGAGCAGGAAGCGACCTTTAAGAAGATGCAGGAAACCCTTGCAGAAGACATGCCCGTAACACCACTGTGGTACGGCACGCTCCGCTTGGGCTGGTCTGACAAGGTCGTAGCTCCTCAGGTCACGTGGAAGTCGACAATCGACTTCACGACTGTAGGACTCAAGAAGTAGTAACCATTCACTATTCGTGATGGACATTCCGCACGGCGGGCAATAAGAACTTCTTATTGCCCGCCTGTGTGGGTGTTCAGCTCTCGGGAGTAACTCATGGGTGCATATGTCATCCGCCGAATTTTACAAATCATTCCAGTGGTCATCGGCACCACGTTTCTTATCTATCTCATGGTGTGGGGTCTGCAGTCAGACCCCTTTGTTGGGCGTTGCGGTGAACGCGCATGCCCCGAAGCCTATGTTCAAATGATGCGGGCCAAGTACAACTTGGATGACCCGCTTCTTATCAGTTATGCAAAGTATTTTCTGAACCTCATTACCGGAGACTTCGGAACCACCTTCTCCGGAATTGATGTGACCGACCAGATCAAAAACCGCTTTCCCACTACATTCCGCTTGACGATCATCGCAATCGTTTTCGAGGCACTCATCGGCATCGCGGCTGGTGTGTGGGCCGGATTGCGTCGCGGAAAGTTCATCGACAGCTTGGTCCTGGTTTCGACTCTTGTCGTTATTTCTATTCCGGTTTTTGTTATTGGTCGTGTTCTCCAGCTCTACCTGGGTATGCAGTGGCAGATCTTCCCTGCGACCGCATCTCCCGAAGGTAAATGGAGCGAACTCATCCTTCCCGGCTTCGTTCTGGGATCCGCGTCGATCGCTTATGTCGCGCGCCTCGTTCGTAACTCCATTGCAGAAAATATGCGCGCCGACTATGTCCGGGCCGCCACAGCGAAGGGCCTGACTCAAACACGCGTTGTAGGTGTCCACGTTCTGCGCAACTCGATGTTGCCAGTCGTCACCTTCCTCGGAACCGACTTCGGTGCACTTCTAGGTGGCGCGATTGTCACAGAAGGTATTTTCAACGTTTCCGGTCTAGGTGGAATGGTCTTCGGTGCGCTTAACGGGCGCGAAGGCCAAACAGTGACCAGCGTTGTCGCTCTCTTCGTCCTTGTGTACCTCTTGGTCAACCTCGCCGTTGACATCCTGTACGCATGGCTCGACCCAAGGATCCGATATGAGTAATCCAGAAAGTTTGACAGTTACCGAAACGGCACCCACGCAAGACCCGGTAAAGCCCGACGGTGGCGATGCGCCACGCGCAACCTCGCTCACCGGCGACGCTTTCCGCTCGATGTTCAAGCGGCCCCTCTTTTGGATCACCGCAGGCGTTCTGTTGCTGTTTGTAGTGATGGCGATCGTGCCGGAGCTCTTCACGTCGAAGAACCCCAACGACTGCTCGCTTCTACGTACAAAACAGCTCCCCAGTTCAGAAGCGATCTTCGGCTACGACGTCCGTGGATGCGACGTGTATGCGCGCACGATCCACGGTGCCCGTGCGTCGATCCTGGTGGGAACCCTGACTTCTATTGGAGTCCTCTCGATCGGTGTGACGTTGGGTGCGATCGCTGGTTTCTACCGCAAGTTCGCCGATACGCTAATCTCGCGCTTGGGTGAGATCTTCGCTGGTATCCCAGTACTTCTTGCGGGTCTTTTGGTTTTGGTGTCCTTCCCAACGACACCTCAGACGCCGTACTTCCTGACGATCCTTAAGGTTGTCGTTGCACTGGCGCTCTTCGGTTGGCCAGGGCTGATGCGCATGATGCGCTCCACGGTTCTGCAGGTAGCCCAGATGGACTACGTGCAGTCGGCTCGTGCTCTGGGCGCGTCAGGGTGGCGCATGATGCTCAAGCACGTGATTCCAAACGCCATTGGACCGGTCATCGTGATCGCAACCATCAACCTGGGTGTGTACATCGCGGCCGAAGCTACCCTGTCGTTCCTGGGTATCGGTTTGCAAGGAAAGGTCGTGTCATGGGGAATCATGATTTCGGACTCGCAGTCGTACATGCGTGTTGCTCCGCACATGATGTTGTTCCCTGCAGCCGCGCTGAGCCTGTGTGTATTCTCGTTCATTGTGCTCGGTGACATTGTGCGCGACGCTTTCGATCCAAAGTCGAGGTAAAGAATGGACAACAACGACTCTGCAAAGCAGCCACTCTTGGACGTGCGGAACCTCACGGTTGAGTTCCGCACGCAACAGGGTGTCGTGAAAGCCGTCAACGGAGTGAACTACTCGGTTAACGAAGGAGAGACGCTCGCCGTTCTGGGTGAGTCTGGGTCGGGTAAATCTGTCACGGCCCAGGCGATTATGGGAATTCTGGACACCCCACCCGGTTTTGTGACCGGAGGAGAAGTTCTATTCCGCGGGCGTGACGTTCTGAAGATGTCGAAAGACGACCGTCGGAAAGTCCGCGGGCAAAACATCGCGATGGTGTTCCAGGATGCCCTGTCATCGCTCAACCCGCTGTTCCCGGTTGGGTGGCAGATTTCCGAGGTGTTGCGCAAGCGCAAGGGCATGAACCGTAAGGACGCCCGCGACCGCGCGATCGAGCTGATGAAGCGTGTGCGTATTCCTGCCGCAGCTGACCGTGTGGGTGACTATCCACACCAGTTTTCCGGTGGTATGCGTCAGCGCATCATGATCGCAATGTCGATTGCGCTCGACCCCGATGTCCTCATCGCTGACGAACCCACCACCGCACTCGACGTGACGGTTCAAGCGCAGATCATGGATCTGCTCAAAGAACTACAAGAAGAACGCGGTATGGGTCTGGTGCTCATTACGCACGACCTGGGTGTCGTCGCCGACGTTGCCGATAAGATCGCTGTGATGTACGCCGGGCGTATTGTCGAATCCGCTGATGTTCACGATATCTACCGTCAGCCGGCCCACCCGTACACGGAAGGGCTTTTGGCGTCGATCCCACGTGTGGACATGAAGGGGCAGGAACTTGCCGCTATTAAGGGCTTGCCTCCGAACCTTCTTAATCTCCCTTCTGGTTGCGAGTTCGCACCTCGGTGTCCGTATGCCATGGACCAGTGCCGTGCAGAACGTCCATCTAAAGAAGAGATAGCCCCGGGTCGATTCGTCACGTGTCACCGAGCTGAGGAGGTTTTCAATGGCACAGCAAAATGAGCCAATTCTGCAGGTCCGCGACCTCACCAAGCACTACCCCCTCACCAAGGGTGCCGTCATTAAGCGTAAGTACGGTGCGGTGAAAGCCGTCGACGGTGTTTCGTTCGACCTGTACCCCGGTGAAACCCTGGGTGTTGTGGGTGAGTCCGGGTGTGGAAAGTCCACCATGGCACGCCTCCTCATGGGGCTAGAAAAGCCCACTTCCGGTGAGGTTCTGTACCGCGGTGAACCAGTGTTTGGGCGTTCAGGAGCCAGCCTTAAACGGATGCGCCGAAACGTTCAGATTGTGTTCCAGGACCCGTACACGTCGCTGAACCCGCGTATGACAGTGGGTGACATTGTGGGTGAGCCACTCGAGATTCACCCGGATGTTGTTCCCAAGAACAAACGAGCTGATCGCGTGCGCGAACTGCTCGAACTGGTGGGTCTGAGTCCGGATCTCATCAACCGCTACCCGCACCAGTTCTCTGGTGGTCAGCGTCAGCGTATTGGGATCGCCCGTGGTTTGGCACTCAACCCAGAGATCATCATTTGTGACGAACCAGTTTCGGCGCTCGACGTGTCGATTCAGGCGCAGGTGATGAACCTGTTGGGCAAGCTCCAAAAGGAGCTGGGTCTGGCGTACATCTTCATCGCGCACGACCTTTCTGTTGTCCGCCACATTTCTGACCGCGTGGGCGTGATGTACCTGGGTCGTTTCGCTGAGATCGGCAACGAAACGGACATTTACGAAAATGCCGGCCACCCCTACACGCAGGCGCTGTTGTCTGCTGTTCCGGTACCAGACCCGGACGCACGCGACACCAAGAAGCAGATCGTTCTGCAAGGTGACCCGCCTTCACCGGCGAACCCACCAAGCGGATGCCGCTTCAGGACGCGGTGTTGGAAGGCGCAGGAAATCTGTGCCACCGAAGTCCCCGAATTGAAGGTCCGCGAAGGCTCGGGTGTCGAACACGACACTGCATGCCACTTCGCAAACACCGACCCTGGCGTGGAGTAACGCCCACCCAAAGACACGTATGGCCCGGATCATTTCCGGGCCATACGTGTTTTGTTATCGAGGACATATTTGGTTACAGAGCAGTCATCCCCCACACGAACCAAGCGAGCGAAACGCCTATCAACACAAGCGGAAGCACATCCACTTTTTGCTGGGGTGGCGGAGTTTCCTCCTTGCTCTGCTTCACATTGGTGAGGTGCGATGTGACCATCTCGATTTCGGGAAGTGCTGGCGCTGCACCCGATGCGCGCTCAGTCCGGGCCTTCTTCGAGCCCATGTCGGTGAGCGCCCACGCGTTGATCTTCTTTCCAGAACAGCGCAACTGAAGTCCGTACGTGGTGTCAACCGACGTGACCGAGGTCGACTCCACCTGCGTGCTCCGCACTGGGTTGGTAACGCGCACCCCGGTGTCGGTCAACGTCACGTTGGGGCGACCGTAGAAAATCCACGCGCCACATGCAAACAGGACGGGCAGACCGCACAGAGCAACACCTCGGACGGAAAATTCTTGCCACAGAATTGAGCCAACCGCGACAACCACCACCGCAGTGGTGACGAGCCACGTCCAGCGCATGCTTCCCAGCTGGAGCCGGGTCACCATCCGCGCTGGCGCCACTCGTCCAGGTGCGGACGCTCTGCACCCAGTTCAGTGCGTGCTCCGTGCCCGGGGAGGACAACCGTGTCGTCGGCGAACGGTTCGAAAATACGGGTTTCGAGGTCGTTCATCAGTTGCGTAAAGTCTTCTGGGTTGGTGGTTTTTCCGGGCCCGCCGGGGAAGAGCGAGTCACCGCTGAAGATGAAGCGCTGTTCGCCTGGGTAGTCACGCAAGACGTACGCGATCGAACCTGGGGTGTGTCCCTTGAGGTGGACGGCGCGCAGACGGAATCCGTCGAACTCAAGCATGTCGTCGTTGGCAAGCTGTTCGTCGATTTCGATCCCGGTCTGGTTTTCGATTTCAGACACGTCGTACAGTCCAGCGAGAGTACGCGCTTCGAACGTGCGCGCAATGTCAGCGAGGGACTGGATGTGGTCTGGGTGGCTGTGGGTTGTGAGGATGGCTTCGATCTTTCCGTTGCCGTGTTCCTTCACAAGCTTTTCGATCTGAGAAGTGTCGTTGGCTGCGTCGATGAGCACCTGTTTGTCGGTGTTTTTCGAGGTGATGAGGTAGACGTTGTTTTCCATGTCCGACACGGAAATCCAACGAATTGTGACGTCGTTGAGTTCGAGCGTTTCCATACGTCCTCCTTTGTAAAACGTTCACTCTCAACCCTAGTCTTGAACCAGGGAGTGATTCAGCCTGGCGTGGGTAATTCTTGTAATTTCTGGGATGTTTGAAGTGGTGTGGGCATTTGCCCTAGCTGCCCGTTCCATGAAGTTGTGGCTCCGAGCCCTGATTTTTGTGTTCGGAGGCGTTGTTTCGATGGGCGGCCTTGCGCTGGCTTTACGCACAATCCCCGTAGGTGTGGGGTACGCGGTGTGGATTGGCGCGGGTGCCGTCACGACTGTTGTTGTGTCCGTTATGCGAGGTCATGAAAAACCCACTGCGCTTCGTTTGGCGTGCGTGTTTCTTGTAATTGCCGGTGTTGTGGGACTGCAGGTGATGGTATGAGCTGGCTCATTCTCATTGTCAGCGGCGCGCTTGAAGCGGTGTGGGCACACGCCCTGGCGGGTGATCTTGCCTATGCCCCTGTGTGGTTCGTGACTGGACTGTGCTTGTCACTGGCCGGTTTAAGCTACGCCATGCGCACGATTCCCATGGGAACGTCGTATGCCGTGTGGTCGGGTGTTGGAGCGGCAACAACCGCGGTGTGGGCGGCGTTCCGGGGTGAGCCGTTTGGCCCCGGAACAATCGTGTGCCTGGTAGCGATCATTGCCGGTGTTGTGGGCCTGCAGTTGGCTTCGCGACCGTCAAAGACCGCACCCAAACCTTCTCAAGAGCCCATGAACGACGCTAAGTGATCGGCAACGAGTTCAGGGTGTTCGACCATGACGATGTGCGCGGCGTCTGGGATGACTGCAAACGCGCCCTGTGAGGTTTGGCGTGACAGTTCGCGCATGGAGTCCGGGTCGTTGCCGTAGTCTTGTGCCCCAGCCATGTACAGGATGGGAATGTCAATGTTGCTCACGCGGTCTGTGATGTCGTAGGTGGCTAGGGCCGCGCAACAGGCAATGTAGGCCTGGTCCGAGGTCGTTGCCATGTCTTCGAGGACCATGTGACCGGCCGCGATGTCATCGTCGAGGAAACCGGCTGCGAACCACCGGTCCGCAGTGTCCGGAAGAAGGGAACGGGTGCCGTCTTCACGGACTGTTGCGATGCGGTCGTGCCAGGAGTCAGGTTCACCGAATTTGGAGGCTGTGCAGACCGCCGCGACTCGTTCGACGCGGTCAGCGTGGTCGAGTGCCAGGATCTGGGCTACTCCCCCAGAGATTGAGCACCCGGCGTAGAAAAATTTTTGGGCATCGAGTGAGTCGGCAACAGCAACAGTGCGTTGTGCGATCTGGTCGACGGTCAGGTTGGCAGCTTCGCCGTCTTGGGGAGCGTTTGCGGCATCGAGACCGTGCCCAGGAAGTTCGGTGATGACCACGCGGAAGTGTTCGACGAGGCGATATCCCACCGAAGCCCACACTGTGGAGGCCGTGCCAAGAGGTGTACCAAGAATAAGAAGTGGAAGATCGGAATCGGTTGCGTTCAGAATTCGATAAGCAAGCGGTTTCACGTATGCTCCTTTCTTGTTACTCCAATCCTATGTGTGGATCTGTGCTATTGCAGTACTCCACCGCTTTCTTTCAAGTAGCACGCAGGGCACAGTGATTCGTATGTCACGCTCATACCGTCGATAGCCACCTGGTCGCCGTCGAACACGTAGTTGCCGTCGACTTTGCGTCCGTTGAACATGGCTTTGCGCCCGCACCGGCAAATAGTCTTGAGCTCTTCGAGGCTGTGCGCAATTTCTAGTAGCCGTGCTGAACCGGGGAAGGCGTGTGTGCGAAAGTCCGTGCGAATGCCGTAGCACATCACTGGGACGTCGCGGTACACGGCGATCCGCATGAGTCCGTCGACTTGTTCGTGGGTGAGGAACTGGGCTTCGTCAATGAGGAGGCAGGCTACGGGATCCGTGGAAAACTCCAGGCTCTCGATTAGTGCGGAGTGGTCGACGTATCCCGCGACGTCGTCAAAGACATCTTCAACCGTGTCGCTGTTTTCGATGAGGAAGTCGACAGTTCGAGTGACGCCCAAACGCGACACGATCTGTGTGTTGCCTTTTGTGTCAATCGCCGGCTTTGCCAAAAGAACCCGTTGCCCGCGCTCTTCATAGTTGTAGGCAGCTTGCAAAAGCGCGGTCGACTTCCCCGAGTTCATTGCGCCGTACCGGAAATACAGTTTTGCCACGTCCGACCTTCCTTCCCCGGTTCATGCTACAGCGTGCCGAATGGATAGACTGAGCAATGAAAACTACCGTCAACAGGGAAGCACACATGGCTCAGATCATTTACACCCGTACGGATGAAGCTCCGCTTCTTGCAACCTATTCGCTTAAGCCCATCGTCGAAGCTTTTGCGCGCAAAGCCGGAATCGACGTCACCACTCGTGACATTTCGCTTGCCAGCCGTATCTTGTCTCAGTTCCCTGACTACTTGAAAGAAGACCAGCGTCACAGCGATGCGCTGGCTGAACTGGGTGACCTCGCGAAGAAACCAGAAGCTAACATCATTAAACTTCCAAACATCTCGGCTTCGGTTCCTCAGCTCAAGGCCACCATCAAGGAGCTTCAGAACCAGGGTTTTGCTCTTCCTAACTACCCTGAAGAACCATCGACTGACGAAGAACGCGACATTCGCGCCCGTTACGACCGGGTGAAGGGTTCAGCAGTTAACCCTGTTCTGCGTGAAGGTAACTCCGACCGCCGTGCGCCCAAGGCAGTGAAGCAGTACGCACAGGCCCACCCACACTCCATGGGTGAGTGGACCGAGGACTCCAAGACGCAGGTCGCAACCATGGGCGAGAACGACTTCCGTTCCAACGAACAGTCCGTCATCATGCCTGCCGACGACACGCTGACGATCCGTCACGTGGGAGCCCAGGGCACCTCGGTCTTGAAGGACGACCTCAAGGTCCTCAAGGACGAAATCATCGACTCCACTTTCATGGATGTTGCACGCCTGGACGCCTTCTTGAAGGACCAGATCGCCAAGGCTAAAGAAACGGGTGTGCTGTTCTCGGTTCACCTCAAGGCCACCATGATGAAGGTGTCGGACCCAGTTCTGTTCGGCCACGTCATCACAGCCTTCTTCCCTCAGACATTCGCTGACTACGGCGACGTGCTGGCGCAGGCAGGTCTGAGCCCAGCGGACGGTTTGGGCGCTATCCTGACCGGTCTTGACGAACTCGACGGTGACGACGCTGAACAGATCAAGAAATCGATCTCTCGTGAGCTCGAAGAGGGTCCAGCCCTGGCAATGGTGAACTCCGACAAGGGAATCACCAACCTCCACGTGCCGTCAGACGTGATCGTGGATGCTTCGATGCCAGCCATGATTCGTATCGGTGGAAAGATGTGGGGACCAGACGGGAACGAAGCCGACACGCTGGCTGTTATCCCTGACTCGTCCTACGCCGGCGTCTACCAGACCGTGATTGACGACTGCAAGGCACACGGAGCATACGACCCAGCGACCATGGGTTCAGTGCCAAACGTGGGTCTCATGGCGCAGAAGGCTGAAGAGTACGGAAGCCACGACAAGACCTTCGAAATCAAGGAAGAAGGAACCGTCGAGGTTGTTAACTCAGCTGGCGAAGTTCTCATGAGCCACAAGGTGTCCGCTGGTGACATCTGGCGTGCATGCCAGACCAAGGATGTTCCGGTTCGCGACTGGGTCAAGCTCGCTGTTACCCGCGCTCGTTTGTCCGAAACTCCTGCAGTGTTCTGGCTGGATGAAACTCGTGCCCACGACCGTAACCTCACCGAGAAGGTCAACGAGTACCTCAAGGAACACGACACCGACGGTCTGGACATTCGCATCATGAACCCGGTTGAAGCGACCCAGTTCTCGCTTGATCGGATTCGCGAAGGCAAGGACACCATTTCGGTGACCGGTAACGTTCTGCGTGACTACAACACCGACTTGTTCCCAATTCTGGAGCTTGGAACGTCAGCCAAAATGCTCTCGGTTGTTCCACTGATCGCCGGTGGTGGGCTGTTCGAAACCGGTGCTGGTGGTTCGGCACCTAAGCACGTGCAGCAGCTGGTGGAAGAAAACCACTTGCGTTGGGACTCGTTGGGTGAGTTCTTCGCGATTGCTGAATCGCTACGCCACTTCAAGCTCAGCGACGACAACGAGCGTGCTGGCGTGTTGGCTTCCACCTTGGATGACGCAACTGCGACGTTCCTGGAAGAGAACCGTTCACCGTCGCGCAAGGTGGGCGAGATCGACAACCGCGGCAGCCACTTCTACCTCACCCTGTACTGGGCTGAGGAACTGGCTAAGCAGACGGATGACGCTGAGCTCGCACAGGCGTTTGAACCTATTGCCCGTGAACTGCGTGAGCAAGAAGAGACGATTACCAAGGACCTCATTGAGGTGCAGGGTGAAGGCGTTGACTTGGGTGGTTACTACAACCCCGAAGACGCCAAGGTCACCCAGGTCATGCGTCCTTCCACCACGTTTAACGACATCATCGCCAAGCTTGGATAGGTGAAAGTATGAGTAATCCTCAGGCAACACCTCCGTCATTTGGTTCCGGACCACAGTCTTTTGGGTCTGGACCGCAGGTGCCCAACGGAGCCTCAGCGGCGGAGGAAGACATGCAGGTACCACAAGCACAGCACACCGATGAACCGGTTTACGACCAGTCGTCGAACGCTACGAAACAGGAGAAATCCGGGGTTTCCGCGTTCGTGTGGGTGGCGTTGATTCTGGGCGCGTTGATTCTGGTGTTGCTTTTGGTGTTTGTCATGCAGAACAACCAGCCGGTAGACATCAGCTACTTTGCGTGGTCGTTCTCTATGCCACTGGGAGTCGCACTTCTTCTCGCTGCGATCGCTGGAATTTTGATTGCTGCGATTATTGGAACAGTGCGCATCATCTTGCTTGGGCGTAGGCTCAAGCGAGCTCAGAAGAATTCCTAACTCAACACAGTGAACCGGGCCCCAGGATTGGGGCCCGGTTCGCCCTTTAATAACCTGGAGTACACAGTGAGCAAGTACGTCGAATTCATCCCCGATGCTGGCGCATGCACAGTTTCAAAGAACGTCCTGTCCGGCGAAGGGAAAGTGCGTTGGATGGTGCGTGGAAAGTCCCATGCGCCGGCGGACAACGGGTGGCAGATCCTTAGCGATATCGATACGTCTGATTACCTGAATGACCCTTCGAACTGGCAGATTGCCGACTTCAACGATCTGTGTGCTATCGAGCCCGCCCTCATCGGAATCTGGGACATGCCGGTAGGGTCTGACCTCGAGTTACGCCGGCACGAAAAAGGCATGAGCATCATCGACAGTAAAACCGGTCGCGTCATCCCGCACGAGGAGTTGTTCGTTCCGCCTCAGTTCCGCAACTAAGTAGCTTGTCCTCATCAGCCCAACTCAGATACGACAACTTGCTTCAGCGCGTCCGCGTTGAGTTGTGTACTCACGACGTGCAGGTATAGAACCTATGTCATGGAGTTCGTCGTACCGTTTCTGATGAGCATGGTCGCAGGTCTAGCAACTGGCGTTGGCGCCCTGCTTGGGGTCACAAACCTCGCCCGTTCCACGCGTTTCTTTGCGTGCGCGTTAGGATTCTCAGCCGGCGTCATGATTTACGTCTCGCTCGTGGAAATCCTTCCCAAAGCGATCGAATCAGTCGAGATCCCAGCCGCACAGTGGATCGCGGTGGGTGCGCTGTTCGGCGGAATCATTTTTGCGGCAGCTATCGACGCACTCGTCCCGGACCAGTTCAGCCCTTCCTCAACAACCACCTCGGACGTGCGCTTGCTACGCATGGGCGCCTTCACGGCCATTGCAATTGCGCTCCACAACTTCCCCGAAGGCTTCGCCACGTTCCTCACCGCACACACCGACCTCACGCTGGCCATCCCGATCGTTGTAGCGATCGCCATCCACAACATCCCTGAAGGCCTGGCCGTGGCCGTCCCCGTCCTTCATGCGACTGGCTCATCTGCCAAGGCCTTCCGCTGGTCGCTCTTATCCGGGCTGGCGGAACCGGCCGGAGCCGCTCTGGGGTACCTGATCCTCGCCCCGATTATGACCCCCACCATTTTCGGAATCGTGTTCGCCGGCGTAGGCGGGATCATGGTGTACATTTCGTTCAGCCAACTTCTCCCGGCCGCCCACAATCAGGGTCACGCACGCGCGCCACTCATCGGACTTTTCGCGGGAATGGCAGTCATGGCGCTGTCTCTGCTCATGCTGGGATGAGAACAGGTAACGCCCGAGGTCGCACCCGGACCCGCGCCCGCTGCACCTTGGTATAGACCTCACCGTCGACGTGGATGCCGTGCGGTGCGTCGAGGTCGAACGACTGCCCCACACGTACGCGCACAGCAGCCGGTGACACGTTGGCACCCAGCGCCCACGCCCCGGCTACCACCCAGTCCGCGACACCTGTGGGTGCAAAGCTCGTGTGGCACAGCGTGCCGGAGTCCAAACTGGTGTCAAAAATTCGCACCCGGTGCGGCACACCCGCAACGTTTCCCACTTCTTGCGTCCATGGACTCCCCTTCCATGTCCCCAGGTTCACACCAGTCGCGATGTATGACCACCAGTGACGCTGGGCAGGTGTGCGTTGAATGGCTCGTACTGAGTTTCCCGCCCCCACCGCGACCAGGCTCGTGGTTGTGAGGCCGTTGGGTTCAAGCGTCACGTGGGCGACGTCCACGCAGACTGGGCCGGGCGGAAACGTCGCCACGAGGTTTCGCCAAAACAGGTTCGCTGTGCCGACCGGTATCGGAGTCAGGCGTGGCGGTTCAGCCGGCTGGTGCTCATCGATCCACTCCGTCAAGGCATGTGCGCACTGTGCAACGGTCCCGTCGCCACCCACCACAATGAGTCGCTGGGCACCCGCGTCCAAGAGTCGCGTCGCCTGCTCCCCGCCCGGGTGAGCGGGCGTGGTGTAGGTGACAACGACCTCGGCCGAGGTGGTAGCAACCGAGCTGGAAGTGGCGCGTATGCGCTCAACAACCTGGCGTGTACCCAGGCGCGCGGGGTGCGCCACGACTCCAATCACACGTAACGTTTCACACCGGCGAAGTCACGCGCTCCGCCCCATGACTTCCAGTTCACGATTTCGACCGAACGTGACGCGTTAGGCGCGTGAATCATCTTTCCGTGGCCCACGTACATACCCACGTGGTACACACTGCCCTTGCCACGCTTGGAAGCGAAGAAGATCAGGTCACCCGGCTGCATGTCACCCTGGGAGACCGTGCGTCCGGTCTTCGACTGTGGTCCCGAATCGCGCGGAATGGTGATGCCGTGCGCCCGGTAGATCGAGTAAGTGAAGCCCGAGCAGTCAAAGCCGTACGCCGACGCTCCACCCCACGTGTACTTCAGTCCCAAGAACTGGCGACCCGTTTCCACTAACTGCGACGGTTTGGGCTTTGGACGCACTTTGCGCTGGTCGAAACGCTCAACGTCGTTGAAGGAGATCCATCCGAACCGGTTGTCCGGCAGTGCTACGCGGGCTTTTCCATCGCGCGTGCTGGTGATTGGCAGGCGCGTGTTAAACGGAACCTCGATGCGCGTGCGTCCCGTCGATTTGGTGGGTTCGGCCTCCACATGCGCGCGCGACTTCTTGACGGAAACCACGTGCGTCATCTTCTCGCTGGCGTTGCCAAAAGTGGTGCTCTTCGCCAACTGTCGCTTGGGCACCCACGCTTCATATCCGCGCGGTTTGCCCGGCGCTGGCTCGGTGGTGACACCTACTCGTGCCCAGTCGTCGCGTACCTCCCACACGTACACAGCATCACCGTAGATCGCTTGTGTTTCCGTTCGTCCGGTCAGTCCCTTGCGGTCGGTCAGCCCGCGGTTCCACTCGTCCATTTTGGCTGGGTTCTGCAGTGCTGGCGCGTCTTGCTTACGTGGCGATGTGGGCGACTTCCACAGCGTGGCCGTGGAAACTACGACATACGCTGTGTCGCCCTTGCGCACGTCGCCGTGCCGTGCGGGAACCGGGGCCTTGGGCATCGGTGCTGGCGCCTTGGCTTTGGGCGCAGACAGATTGGGTTCCTTCACCTGTGGCGCCGGTTCTTTGTGTTTGCGCGGTTTGGTTTCTTGCACGTTGTGGTCTCGGATATTTCCCGTGAGCAGATAGTCGTGGTCACCAGGTTCCGTTGCAAGGGCTGGCGTGACCGTGCCGGCTACCAGCGTGGCTGCCAATATCACCGAGGTGGCAAACGTTTTCATGAATCTGTCCTTACTAGGGGAAGACGGACATTTTGCTCACAAGTTTAGCTATCCAAAACACAGCCGAGATAGACACGCTTCGGCGAGTCGTTGACAGATCTCCAGGTTTAACCCGTATCGTGTTCTTCGTCGGTCCCGTCTTCCCCTATTTTAGGACCCCAGATGAAACGTCTTTTTGTGTCGGCAGTTGCCCTGACGGCTGCAGCCGCATCCGTCGCTCCTGCGACAACGCACAGCACCCTGCCGTTCGGTCCTGGTGCAGAACCATTCCAGACTCACACCCGCACAGAGTCCGGCGCGTATGATGCACAGTCCCAGGCGGCCGCCAACGTCAGCGACCAGAACGCACCGGTCACCACTACCAAGCAGAGCGTCGAAGGTGCCGAGCAAACCATCGACACCACAAAAGCTAACTCCCAAAAGAACAACTCTCGCCTCATCACCGTCATGGGTGTCACCTGGGAAGGCGAAGGTGAACGCGACGTTCAGTACCGTACCCGCCACGCACAAGGTGACAACTGGGGCGACTGGGAACAGTTGCCCGTGAGCGACGAAGGTAACGACCCTAGTTCCCAAGACCACAGAGAATCGACCGACGCTGTCGTGGTTGCTCCATATGAAGTGGTGCAGGTGAAATCCGACGCCCCTATCACAGTCTCGGTCTCCGTTACAGAACGCACGCAGGTCGACGACATCGTTGCAGGCCACGCTATTGACCGCCCGCTACACGACACCGACAACGCAACCCCAGAACACCGCGACGAAGCAGGTGAGCTGGGGGCGACCTCGGCGACCAACACCGCCTACAATGCCAGCGGCACACACGGCGCATACTCAGCACAGAACGTCGCAAGCGTTGACGGACTCGAATACGTGACCCGCAGCCAATGGGGTGCAAGCAAACCACGTTGCGACATCGACCAGGCCAAGCGCAACGAAGGTGTGGTCATCCACCACACCAACGGTGCAAGCAAGTACTCACAGAGCGAAGTGCCCGGCATTTTGCGCGGTATCCAGGCCTACCACCAGAAGAGCCGCGGATGGTGCGACATCGGGTACAACATGCTCATCGACAGGTTCGGCAAAATCTACGAAGGCCGTGCAGGTGGGCTCGACAAGGCGACTGTGGGCGCACACGCGGTCGCAGTCAACGAAGGTACGTTCGGCGTTGCCGTTATGGGAACGTATCACAAGCCGGCACCTCGGGAAGTTCTTGACTCACTGTCCAAGGTCATTCGCTGGCAGTCACACAAGTGGGGCTGGAAAGTCGACGCTGAGATGAAGATCCGTTCTGCTGGTGGCCCCGGTGCCCTCAAACCGAAAGGCGCGATGTTCACACTGCCACGTGTGATTGGTCACCGTGACGTGGGGGAAACTGACTGCCCCGGTGACGGCTTGTACGGCCAGATTCCGGATATCCGTCGCATGTCGACCAGCAGTCCAATCGACGAGTACGCGAACAAGCACAAGCTTGGAAAGCCAAGCTCGGACGTGAAGACGCTCAAGGACCGCAAGGACACGCAGGCACGCGCATACGGATCGCGGTTGGTGCTTTCAAACGAACGCGGAACGTACCGGATCGAGGGCGCTATTCTCAACGCGTGGAAGAAGATGGGATGGGAACGGTCTCACGTGGGCCTACCGACTGCTGATGCCGTCTGCGGTCTTCCAGGCGGGGGTTGCTACCAGAAATTCGAAAAGGGCGTCGTCCACTGGTCGAAGGGCTCGGGTGCGCACGCCACCTCTGGCGCGATCCACAACGAGTGGGCCAAGAACAAGTACGAGCGCGGACCGTTGGGTTACCCGATCGCTGAAGAAGTGACCAAGAAGGGCGTGGCTTCTCAGAAGTTCCAGTACGGGTCCATCACCTGGACCAGTAAAAATGGGGCCAAGGTCAAGGTGGCCAAGGTGAGCGGAAACGCGAAATAAGGTCTTAGCACAGCGCTGAAAACACTGAAGCTGGCGAACCGAAATTGGTTCGCCAGCTTCAGTTCTCCCGAGGTGGTAGCTCGCTTATGTGCGAACGTCACGCACCGTTCGTTTAGTTCAGTGCGTTCAGGGCTGAGTCGTAATCAGGCTCTTCGCCAATTTCGTCTACCTGCTGTGAGTACACGATCTTGCCGTTTTCGTCGATCACGATCACTGCGCGGGAGTACAGGCCTTTGAGAGGGCCGTCGGTCATTTCCACACCGTAGTCGTCACCGAACGGTGAGCGGAATCCGGAGCCGGACACGACATTGTCGATTCCCTCTGCCCCGCAGAACCGGCCTAGTGCAAATGGCAGGTCCTTTGATGCACAGATCACGACCGTGTTCTCAAGTTCCGTGGCTTTTTCGTTGAACGTGCGCACCGACTTTGCACACACCCCGGTGTCGACCGAAGGGAAGATGTTGAGGACCACGCGCTTGCCCTTGTAGTCCGACAGTGCGACTGGTTCGAGGTCGGTTCCGGTCAGTTCAAATTCTGGAGCCGATCCGGTTGGCAGGTTTCCGTTAGTTGTGACTGGGTTTCCTTGAAACGTGATAGTAGCCATACCCCCAGTCTTACGTCCTGCTCTGCTCCACGCAAGAGGGTAAAGTGAACTCGTCACGAACACACTTCACATTCACAGAAGGGACCCCGATGAGTGGTGGTCTTGTAGCTCTACTCGACGACATTGCGGCAATCGCGCGCATGGCAGCAGCTAGCGTCGACGACGTTGCCGTGGGCGCTGCAAAAACCAGCGCGAAAGCGGCAGGCGTGGTCGTCGACGACGCCGCCGTGACTCCGCAGTACGTCTCTGGGGTCGAGCCTGCCCGTGAGCTCCCCATCATCCGCAAGATCGCAACGGGTTCGATTTTCAACAAACTCGTCATCATTCTGCCTTTAGCGCTTCTGTTAAGCGCTGTCGCTCCGTTTCTGCTCACCCCACTCCTCATGGTGGGAGGCACGTACTTGTGTTATGAGGGCGCTGAAAAGATCTGGCACAAGCTCACGCATCGTGGCGACGAAGAAAGCTCCACCACTGACCAGGACGCGCACGCAAAGGCTTCACAGGAAAACGAGCAATCGGGCAAGGGTGGTGATGCTGAAAAGCAGCTGGTGCGCTCCGCGATCGTCACCGACTTCATCCTGTCGACAGAAATCATGGTGATCTCACTCAACGAGGTCATTTCCGAGCCACTCCTCATGCGCACAGCCATTCTGATCGCCGTCGCGCTTTTCATCACTGTTGCGGTTTATGGAGTGGTGGGGTTGATCGTCAAAATGGACGACATCGGTCTTCGCCTCGCTCAGAAGCCCGCCACGCAGAAGTTCGGAAGGTTCCTGGTGAACGCAATGCCCAAGCTCCTGAGCATCCTGACGATCGTGGGAGTTTTTGCAATGCTGTGGGTGGGTGGCCACATTCTGATCGTGGGGGCCGATGAGCTGGGATGGCACATGCCACTCCAGCTTGCTCACGGCTTAGGTCATCGTTTCATTGACATCCCCGCTGTGGGCGGGGTCCTCAACTGGCTGGGCGAGACCGTTGTCGCAATGATCGTTGGCCTGCTGTGGGGCCTTGTGGTTATTGCAGTTGTGGCTGCGGTGAAGGCGACTGTACGAACTTTTCGATCACAATCATGACCACCACGATCACGCCACCTACAAGCATGAGCACCACGGGCCCAGCAACGGGCGCGTAAGGTGCTACCAGCGTTCCAGGCGCGGACGGGTCCGGAGATTCTTGCCATGGCCACAGGGCTCGCACCGACCCCAACATCAGTCCAGCCATAGCCATCAGCGTGACCAAACGGAAACGCTTGAGCAGGAACTGAAGAAGCTGCACAAAGGACGCTAAACCAATGACGGCGCCCAGCATGAAGATGGCGATATAGCCCCAATCGCGCTGGTGAACTGCCTCAAGTGTAGTGGTGTACAAGCCCACTGCTAACAGGAAGAACGACCCAGATACTCCCGGAATTACCAATGCGCAGATCGCGATAGCAGCTGCACAAATAACAATCCACGCAGGTGGGTGCGCAACAGCACCTCCGCCGGCCTGACCCACCAAGACAAACGCAACGATCGTTGCAATGACGAATGCGATCACGCCACCTATCCACGTTTTGGCGGTGTTGATGTTCCGCTCAACAGCACTGTCATACGCCATGGAAACAGGAACATAGATCGACACAATCACCAGGCCAAAGAACAGCCCGCGTGCGTGTTCCGGAGAGTTCGTCACAAAAGAACTCATGATTCCAGCGATCGAAAATACCGCCGTCACCATTCCCAGGAACACCGGAATGAGAAGTCCCCACTGCACATTGCGCAGTTCCTGCATGAACCCTTGAACTCGGTCAGGCCCGATCACCAACCGCTTGACAGCATGGAGAACGGCGACCGCGGAGGCGATGAGTTCATCGTAGATTCCCGTCACAAGGGCAATCGTGCCTCCGGAAACACCGGGAACCAGTTCAACAAGCCCCATAAGGAAACCACGTACAAAGTCGAACGGCATGAGCTTGATCGATCGTTTGGGCTGCGTCACAGTTGAGCTTTCTCCTTCACCTGTCGCTGAACACGCTTCAGCATTCCGGTCATGCCGTTTAGCCTCAGCGGACTCACCAGAGAGGTGAGCGATAGTTGTAGCGCAAAATCTTCCGGCACTGCCTGGACCTGACGAGCCGTAGCACCGTCCAGCCCTTCCGCTAAGATCCCTGCGAATCCACGCGTCGTAGGAGCTTCGGCGGGGGCGGAAAAGAACAGAGAAACTCGCGCGTCTTCTCCCGTTCCATCGACTTCGGCGATAAAGAAGATTGGTGATTGACACTCCGGAACCGGTTCCAACGCCTCGGGATCATCCGCATACCGCTGCGGAAGGTCCGGAATCTCATCGGAAAACTCGAGCAACAACTCCAACCGTTGTTCCTCGGGCGTTTGTGCGAAATCGCGGACAACGTCGTGCAGTTCCGACGGAACCTCAGCAGATAGTGTCACGGTCACTCCTCTTCATTTCCGTTCCAACGATAAGCTACTAAGCCGGCTGAACCCCCGCTTTTCCGTACGTGTCAATCGTCACCTGCAAGGAAGAACGCGCGCACAGCATCGACAAACACCTGTGGTTGCTCCGAATGGAGCCAGTGCCCTGCATCGCGGATCACAAGACGTACGGCCCTGGGGAAATACTCACGAACAAGGGGCAAGAACTTGGGGTCACCGTAAGCGGAGTTCTCCCCCACCATCCACAGCACTTTGCGATCGTACGTGGCATCAATTGATGGGAAGTCGCCAATCTCTTTAAGACTGTCAAAAAGGAGGTTGAGGTTCGGTTGCCATTCAAACCCGTCACCGCTCCTACGAAGGTTCTGTAACAAGAAACCACGCACCGACTCATTGGGAATGTCCTCAGCGATGCGCTCGTGCGCTTCCGCACGCGAGGTCAAACTATCCAGATCAAGCTTTTTCAGGGTGCCCAGCAGGTGAACAAACTCGCCCATGTTGCCACCGGCTTGCGGGGAAATATCTTCGATGATCAGCTTGTCAACGAGCTCCGGTTGGGTGAGGGCAAGCGTCATCGCCACTTTCCCACCCATCGAATGCCCCAGCAGATACACCGGCGCGTCCGGTTCGATCTCTTTCGCTACCGCCTGTGCCATGTCCGTGTAGCTGAACGTGTCGGTCCACGGCGATTCACCGTGGTTAGGCAGGTCAATCAGGACCATTCGGAAGTCTTTGCTGAGCTCTTTTGCAACCCCAGTAAAGTTCTTCCCACGCCCCATGAGACCATGCAGAAACACCAGAGTGGGGCCTTGGTCCCCCATGCGTGTGACGTTCAGTGTGTCCATGTTTCCCCTCCATGTTTCCGTAGCCTCACGACGCTCCTCGTAGAATGTCACCGTGACCACCACTCCTGCTTATGACCTGTTGCGATGCCCCGTGTGCGCCCGCCGGGGAGAACCAGCAGCGCGTTTGCAGGTGCAGGATTCGCAAGTGGTGTGCAGTCACCGGCACTCGTTTAACATAGCGCGTCAGGGCTACCTTAGCCTGCTTTCGGGCCCCGCTCCCACAAGTGGGGACAGCACAGACATGGTGTTGGCCCGGGACCGTTTCCTCGCCTCCGGCGCGTACGCGCCGTTGAAGGATTCCCTCGCCGAGGTCGTCGCGGCTCTGCCTCACACGCACCTTCTGGACGTTGGTTGCGGAACCGGGTACTACCTCGGCGGTCTGATGGAAACCCTGAAGCCACCAAAGGTGGGGTTGGGGTTCGACACTGCCACCCGCGCCGTGAGGTTAGCTGCCCGCGCCCACCCGAATATCACCGCGTTTACATGGGATGTTTTCCGGGATTTTCCGCTTCTGGACAGCACAATTGATGTTGTTTTGGACGTGTTCTCGCCGCGCAATGGCGCAGAGTTTCACCGGGTGCTCTCCCCCGGCGGGCACACGGTAGTCGTGACACCCGAACCGCAACACTTGCAGGAGCTACGCGCAAGCACGGACATGGTGGGAATTGATCCGAACAAAGATGAACGTTTGAGCCGGGCTTTGCACATGTTCGAGTCGGTGGGTGAATCGGTAGTTTCGTACGACTGCGCGCTCACCCCAGACTTGGCACGCGACCTCATCTTTATGACACCGTCTGCCCGGCACCTATCAACGGAAACGGTCACGGATTCCCAGCTCCCCACCTCGGCGACAGTAGCCGTGAAAATATCCGTCTGGCGAAAACCTACAACGCAGCAATAACCCGTTGAGGTTCGGTAACTGGGAACATATGATCGGCACCTTCTGCGATGTGCAGCTCGGCTCCGATCAGGCGCGCCAACCGGCGTTGTTTTGCCACTGACACCGCACGGGCAGTCCCTGAGGAGCACACGATGATGGGGCGCAACCTGCGGTCAAGCACATGGTTCGACATGAGCAGTGAACTCAATCGGTATTCCTGTTCCCAACTCGAAAACCACTGGTCCACCACGGTCTGCAGGCCCGGACGAGTCACGTATCGGTGAGTGGCATGGGTGCGCGGCAACTGGTCGGCCAAGCCGGAAGCACGGGTGAAGAGGTGTGTGCGGATCTGAGCACCCCACGGTGTGAGAGCCCGGGCAACTTTTCTCACTGCTGGGGCCGAATACCGTTCAAAAACGGTGCCGCGCGTAAACCAACCACCTACGAAGGTCAGAGGCGCAGACGGGTCCAGAAGAACCAACCGCGTAATGTCAGTGGGGTGTTTCAGCGCCCACTCCAGGGCAGTAACTCCACCTACGGAATGGCCAATGAGGGCAAACGGTTCACTGGTGTCGACGGCTTTTCTTAGGTCGTCAATATCCCCTGTTGGGTCGTGTTCCCACGCGTCGATCACTTCTACTGGACCGGGAAGAAGCTTACTTAAACCGCTGTAGTCTTCCGGTAAGAGGCTCAGCCCAGGAACGATTACCCACTTCACGGGTCTATTGTAATCCTCGCCACATCCACGGATGTTATGGCACACAATACGACCCCAGTGTCAGTAAAGTTGCTGTATGACACAGCGCACGTCTCCACGCAAAACAGAAGTCCTGGCACGGGTGTTCATTTGGCTTTACGTTTTAGCCGCTGTGTGGACAACGTTGACGATCCCCATTCGCCTGAGCAATGTAGCCGACGCGGGGTACATTCTCTTTTCGCTGTTCACGGTTCCAGCTGAGCCGTCCTTGGTGGCAGTGGTTTTCCTTATCGCTGTAGCGACCACCGCGGCCCGACGACTGCGGATCGCCCACACTGCCATGCTGGTGGTCGCGTCGCTGGGCGTGCTCGCATCGGTGCTTAACACCAGCGCAGTCATATCGCTGGGACCTAACAGTGAGCTACACATTTCAGTGACGAGTCCTCTCGACGCACTGTTCTTCAGCCTCCCTTTCAGGATTGCGGGTTTTGTGCTGAACGTCGTCTCGTTGATCCTCATCATCATGATGCGGCCCGCGTTTCCTGGACGAATCCGCAAAGCTAATTTCCTCAAGGCGCTGGGCATTTTGTTGTCCGGGTTGGCTGTGTCGTTTGTGGTGGCGCTTCTCGCCTCTTCCCTTACCCCGATTGGGGTGGGTGCATGGAGTGATCGTCTGACATTTGCGCTTTCAGCGGCTTTGGGATCCACCTCTGGGCTCAGTTCGATTACGGACGGACAGCACCCAACGACGTTCATCGTGTTCTACATTTGTGGTGCCATTTCAGCTATTGCACTGATCTGGGCACTCATTGTGATGTTCCGCATCAAAGCCAAACCGGCCACCGTCACGCCTGATGAAGAGCTCGAAATCCGTCGCATGGTGCTCGACTTCGGAGACCTGGACTCACTGTCATATTTTGCGACTCGACGCGACAAGAGTGCGGTATTCTCTCCCGACCGCAGAGCCGCCGTTCTGTACGGCGCCGTGGGAAATGTTTTTGTTGCGAGCGGCGACCCTGTGGGGGACCCGGAATCCTGGCCACACGCAATCCAATCGTGGCACTCTCACTGCCGTTCCGTAGGTGCTCGTCCCGTAGTTTTGGCATGTTCACAAGAGTCAGCACGCCTGTATAGGGCCTTGGGATTGGCGATCGTTGCGATCGGTGACGAAGCTGTCGTCAACACTGCCGACTTCAACATTTCTAGCCCCGCGCTCGCTGACATTCGCAAAACTATCAGGCGCATGAACCGTGAGGGCATCACCGCGAAGGTGGCACGCGTGCGTGACCTTCCTGCTGATCTTGTCACTCAGTTAGAAAACTGCCGCGACGCGTGGCGTAATCACGAGGTCGAACGCGGATTCTCAATGGCGCTGGGGCGAATGGGGGATCCCGCCGACTCCAACTCTGTCATCGCGTTGGCATGCGACAGTTCTGGCTACCCGATAGGGTTTTTAAGCTTCGTCCCGTGGGGTCGTAACGGACTGTCACTCGACGTCATGGTTCACTCCCCCACAGCCGTCCCCGGAGTGACGGATTTCTTGGTCGCTCAAACTGCCTTGCAGGGCCGGGAGATAGGCATCAAGCAGATATCTTTGAACTTCGCCGTTTTCCGTGACGTGTTCGTCGCCACCGATGAACTGCGCGCCGGACCCCTGACCCGGGCAAGCGACAAGCTGCTGAAGGTCGCGTCACGATCTTTCCAAATCGAATCGCTGTACCGGGCTAATCAGAAGTACCAACCACAGTGGTCTCCCCGATGGGTCGCGTTCGACGACACCATGGTTGCCTTCCACGCGCTCTATTCAATGGGTGTCGCCGAAGGCTTCATTCCCCCACCCAGCCTGCGCGCCATCCTCGCCTGGATGTGGGCCAGCGTCACCCAAACCACCCCCACTCCCCTTTTCGGCGCCCAACCCACGATCACCTCGGCGGATTTCCTCAACCGTGTAAAAGAACTCGACGAGGAATTCATCCGCCCGCCGTCACCCCAATACACCTGGTCGCCACAACAGCGTCACCGGATCGACCACAAACTCGCGTTGGAGTCAGCGGGCGTCGAAACCTACCCGGTTGAAGGGCCGGTCTCTACCACCTCGGTGTTGGACCTAAACGCGCGAAACCGCCCGGTTCCAGCGCCCGGAACCCTCACCCACGCCGAGGTGACCGTCCGTGGCCGTGTTCGGTCACGCAGGCGGTTCGGCGGCTTGGTTTTCATGGATATCGAGCAGGATGGCGCGTTCGCGCAAACCGTGTGGGACCGTTCAGAGGTCAGCGACTGGCATGTGGGGCTACTCGACGTAGGTGACTTCGTGAGCGTCACCGGACGTGTGGGAACCACCGATCACGGTGAGCTGTCAGTGTTCGTCGAACAGGCGACAGTGCTGGCCAAAGCCATCAGGCCCACCCCTGCTTTGGGGCACCCGGTGGGAGAAGAGGAGCGCCGCACCAACCGGTCGCTGGACTTGCTCACCGATGTGGAAGCGCGCGACATTTTGGTGGCACGGTCATCAGCGATCCGCTCATTGCGCGACACCCTGCACGCACAGTCGTACATGGAAGTCGAAACACCCATGTTGCACACAGTGCACGGAGGTGCGGCTGCCCGGCCGTTTACCACCCACATCAACGCGTATGACATGGACCTGTCGCTGCGCATTGCACCCGAGCTGTATCTCAAACGGCTCATGGTGGGTGGCATGGACAGGATTTTTGAGATCGGGCGGAACTTCCGCAACGAAGGGGTGGATGCCACCCACAACCCGGAGTTCACCTCGCTTGAAGCGTACGCTTCCGGGCTGACGTACCACGATATAGAGCGTCTCACGATCGCTCTTATTGAGAACGCGGCACGGGCGGTCAACGGTGAGCCGGTCGCCAAGTACCGTGATGCGTCTGGAAAGGTGCAAGAGCTGTATCTGCCGGGTTCATGGCGGTCAATGACAATCCACGAAGCCGTGTCACACGCCGTGGGTCAGGAACTCACGTTGGATACCGCGCCCGAGGTGTACCGCGCAGAGTGCGCACGTGCCGGTATTGAAGTTCCTACGGACGCTTCCCAGGCTTACATGCTCATGGAGCTGTACGACGAACTGGTCGAAAAACAGACCGTAGAGCCCACGTTCTACTACGACTTCCCAGCCGAGAAGTCACCGCTGGCCCGCCCAGGTAGGCACGACAGTCGCGTATCCGAACAGTGGGACCTGGTGGCTTTTGGGATGGAAGTTGGAACCGCGTATTCGGAACTCATCGACCCCATGATCCAGCGACAACGGCTTACCGAACAATCGTTGGCGGCTGCCGCTGGTGACCCCGAGGCGATGGAGGTCGACGAAGCATTCCTCACCGCCCTTGAAATGGGTGCCCCACCTATGGGTGGGCTGGGATTGGGCGTGGATCGCGTGGTCATGATGCTCACGGCCACCACGATCCGCCAAACCCTGACTTTCCCGTTTTTGAAACCTACAGGAAGCTGACCAAGACTGAAGCAATCACCACGGATCCTGCACTGACCGAGGTGAACCCACCCACCAGCATGGGTGGCAGCATCGCTTCGCTCAGTGCCTCACGTTCTTCGTCTGTGCGTCCTACCGAACGCACAACTTCGTTGGTGAGGAGGTAGTCGGCTGGGAAACCGTACATAGCGGTCAGCGCCACCGACATTCCAAGGGTCGTCTTCCATTTGAGGAGCTTGGTGGCGATCGCACCACCAATCATGATGCCCACAGCACCCACTGCCAGAATGACAGCCACTGGTAGCAGAGCAGCCAGAACATCCGACAGGGAGGCAGCAACCAGAGGTGCCATCACAATAGCGACAACACTGGCCATGGCGATTCCGAACGAGCTGGATTTCTCCATTGAGCGTTCTGGAGTCAGGCCAATTGCGGTCGACGCAACACCCAGGACCAGGGCGATGATTGACGACGGAATGTGCGTGGGCATAGCCAGAAGCGTCGCAAGTGAACCGCCCACCAGAATGAGGAACAAGACGAAGAGTTCGTTGTCGACCAGCATGTCGGGAAGGTTGACGAGCTTCTTACCGCTGCCATTTTCCTTTTCGACTTTCTTTTGCTTGCGAGCCAGTTCTTCCAGGTCACCGGAATCACGAAGTTTGATCGCGAACTTGCGCAACAATAGGTTAGTCAATGGCATGGACGGCAGGGACTGAAGCATCAGCACAAGGGCTGGCAACACTACGATTGCGGAGTCCACGTTGGCAGCTTTCAAGCCATCGGTGGTCAAACCCGTTGATACGATCCCACCAGCCAGAGGACCGGAACCAGCCACAACGTACTGGAAGCCAAAGATTGGGCCCACCACTGCAGCGATCACACCCACGGCGACGATCATTCCAGCAATCGAAATCACTACACTGCGCCACTGAGCGAGCATCGTTTTCAAAGGGATCAGCGAACCCATGTGGAACAAAAGAGGTGCCACCAGAATCGCGTAGATCTGTGGGAAGAACGAGTCGTCGATGATGGTGTTGGGAATGATCTTGAGTTGAACTGCAATAAACGTTCCCAACATGGCGATCAAAAGTGCCGGGATGCGGGCTTTTGACCACAGGGACATCAGCTCGCCCAACGCAATGAAGGCGAGAATGATTGTTGCGGCGAAGATAGGGGTCATGAGTTGCTTCCTCGTTGGTTGTGCTCCCACGCAATGTGGGCGAGCGCTGCGGCCTGGTCGGCCAAGACGGAGTCGTCAAAAAGTACGTGTGGTGAATGGTTGTAGGCGGCTGTAGCCGGATCCACCTCAGGTGGGCTCGCTTGAAGCATCAGGTATGCACCGGGCACTTCTTGTAAAACGAACGAAAAGTCTTCCGAGCCCATAACCGGTTCATCCGGCACGCGGAAACGTTCACGGCCGAACACCTTGGTTAGTGTTGAGTTCACGAGTTCTGCTTCGTCACGCGTATTGACCGTGACGGGATAAAATTGCTCCCAGTCAAAATCAACTGTGCAGTTATGCGCTTGGGCAATACTGTCGGCCAGCTGTTTGGCATACTGCGGAAACTTCTGAGTGGTTTCGTGGGACAGCGTCCTTACTGTCCCACCCATCGAAGCAGACGGTGGGATCACATTCAGTGCCTCGCCACCCTGCAGCGTTGTGATGGAGAGAACTACCGGGTCAAAAACGTTGAAGCGTCGGGTAATCATGACCTGAAGTGCCTGGCAGAACTCAACGAGTGGTGACACTGGGTCGATGGCCTCGTCCGGCCTAGAACCGTGGCCACCTTCACCATGGAAAGTCACGCGTAGGTAGTTCGACCCAGCCATTGCTGTTCCGGGACGACACTCAAAGATGCCCTGCTCACCAGGGAGAACGTGAAGAGCGAACGCAGCATCAACTGGTGAGCCGGCAATTGATAAAAGGCCTTCGTCGAGCATTGGCTTTGCCCCTCCGGGCCCCTCCTCCCCCGGCTGGAACATGAAAACAACAGTTCCCGCAAGTTCGTCCTTGTGGGCGCTTAAAAGTCGGGCTGCACCAACCAAGCCTGCTGTGTGCAGGTCGTGGCCACACGCGTGCATGTTGCCATTCGTGGCCGCATACGGCAAACCGGTTTCTTCAACAACGGGAAGGGCGTCCATGTCACCACGAAGCAACACTGTGGGTCCGGGCTTATCACCACGTAAAACCGCCGTGATCGAGGACAATTCTTTGCCCAAGGTGATTTCTACCGGCAACCCGGACAGCGCTTCGAGCACACGTTTTTGGGTACGCGGCAGATCATTTCCCAACTCTGGATCAGCGTGAAGTGCTCTGCGGAGCGCAATGAGATCTCTCGCCAATTCCTTCGCTTCCGCAATAAAATCGATCGTCATCGTGCCTCTTTTCAGCCAGTTCTATAACGTGGCTCACAAATTAGCAGTCCCGAATATGCCTAGGTACGCCGGTTTTGTTATGTGAAACTCAGGCTCTTTGCGCCCCTGACCTGTGAGCCCCCACTACCAGGAGTACTGTTGCTCATATGATCGAACGTTTCACTCCTCCGCAGGGATGGGCGACTGCTGCTGGTGAGGTGTTCGGAATTGACCTGTGGCGAATTCCGTTCGTTATCGCCTCGGCAGTCATCATCTACGTAGCATTCCTCGTTCTCGTCAGAGTCTTTGGCATCCGCATTCTGGGCACCATGAGTTCTTTTGACGCGGTTGTCATCATTATGTTCGGGGCTGTCGCTGGTCGAGTCATTTTGGGCCACCCGCCCACCGTGATGGTCGGGGTCATCGGCTTAGCCACCCTGATAGTGATGGAAGCGATCTTTGGCGCAGTTCAACACACGGTTGGTTTTAGGCGTGCCGTGAGTGCTCGCCCGCGCGTTGTTATGGCTCACGGCCAGATGATCCCTCATGCCATGCGCCGTGCGCACATCACCGAGGCCAATCTGTATGTGGCAATTCGCGAAGCCGGCATCGCGTCCCCTGAATTGGTTCAGTGTGTCATCCTCGAAGCCACTGGCCGGCTTTCAGTTATCAAAGAGGGTACACCTATTGACCCGCGCCTTTTGGAGAATGTTGAGGGCCGGGAACTCGTAATGCAAGATCCCGGCCCTTCAGGCTTAACGCAACAATAGCGATACGTGAGGTCTAGGCGTTCTCAGCAGCCTGGTCCTTAACCACTTTCCGTAACTGCCTTCAAGTTCTGCAACATCGAATCCTGCCCTACGCAGAGCAGACGCAGCAACCGAATTTCGCACCCCAGACTGACAGTACGACACAATTCTTGTGTCTTGAGGCAAATCCTGGGTACGCCACAGAACACGTCCTCCGTTGATGTTGTGAGCATCCGGAATATGCCCTGCATCGAACTCGCCACGGCCACGAACATCGAGAAGATAGTCAGCATCCGTCACTTCACTAAATGGAATGACAGCAGGCACATATACCGGAAGACCCTCCGTGCCAGTGACATAGCCAGTCACGGTGTCGATCCCCACTCTCACTAAGTGATCACGGATTTCGTTTGCTTCGTCACGGTCACTCGCCAGGATCACCAGTGGCGTCGAATCCTTCTGCGGATCGTACACCCAGGCACCAAAACTCGCAGCCTTGTCCGGCCCAGGAATATTGAGCGAACCAGCGACTGTCCCCTCATGTACGGCACTGTGGTGGCGCGGATCCACAACAACCACCTCGGCGGTTTCTACCAACGGCGCCAATTCCGCCGAGGTGTACTCCACCAAATCTTTGACCTCACCAATGACGGCCGGCCCGTCACGGTTTTCCGTCTTCATACGGGCGAAGTACGCGTGGGCGTCCGGTTGCCCGTCCAGGAGCTGGTTGACGAATCCTTCTCGGTCGCCGTTCTTGACAAACGGCGCCCACCACGCGTTGTGCTTTTCGTAGCCCACGGTCGATGACGGAACGGCCCCCAGGGCCTTTCCGCACGGGCTGCCTGCTCCGTGTGCGGGATACACCTGCACGTAGTCCGGCAAGGTCATGAACTCGCGCGCCAGGCTGTCGAACTGGTCTTGCGCACCGCCAAAGCGGGTGTCTTTGCCACCGGCTGCCTCATCTAACAGATCTGGACGGCCCAGATCACCGGCAAAAACGAAGTCGCCGGTGAAGGCGTACCCGGGTTCGTCGGAAAACGCACCGTCGGTGAGCAGGAACATCAGGTGTTCTGGCGTGTGGCCGGGCGTGTGACGGGCCTCGAGAGTGAGATTACCGATCGTGATGGTGTCGCCGTGGCCAATCAGTTCAGCATCGAACCCGTATGTCCAGTCGGCACCGCCTTCTTTGGACACGTACGCGGTTGCACCCGCGTTCTGAAGCTCACGGGTTCCCGAAAGGTAGTCGGCGTGGATGTGCGTTTCCGTGACGGCGACGATCTTCATTCCGCGTCGCTGGGCCAGTTCGGTGTATACGTGGATATCCCGGCGTGGATCGATGACGATCGCCTCGCCCGATGCTTGGCAGCCAATAAAGTAACTGGCGTGCGACAAGTCTTCGTCGTAGAAACGTTCAAGAAGCATGTTTACCTTCCAGCTTGACCGAACGGGCCTTCAATCACTCTAACTGACTCTGTGCTCCACACAGCCACACGTCTTATCGGTGCGACGGCTGGAACGAGTTAGCGCTGGCGGCGTTCCATGCCTCTGCCCAGGACTCGGGCACATCGCTGAGCAGTTGCCCTTCTCCCACATGGTCAAACAGTTCGTTAAAGCTCACGGTTTGTTTGTGAGAGATGCGCTTACGCAACATGGACCGGTCTAGCTCGCTGGGGTCCTGCACGCCCATAGAAGCCATGAGGTGAACCGCTTGGTACACAGTCGCTTTGTGGTAGCGGAAAACACGCATGGACTTGTCTTCGACATCCAGAGCGCGAGCGCGACGCGCGTCTTGCGTCGCAACGCCCACTGGGCATTCGCCAGTGTTGCACACTTGCGCCTGGATACACCCAATAGCCATCATCATGGCGCGTGCCGACATCGTGAAGTCGGCTCCCTGGATGAGGCGTTTCACGATGTCGTTTCCGGCTGCGACCTTTCCTGCAGCACCAAGTTTGATGCGATTGCGAAGTCCGGTCCCCACGAGTGCGTTGTGGACCGTAGACAGGCCCTCGGTCAAAGGCATTCCCACGTGGTCTTCGAACTCAAGTGGCGCTGCACCTGTTCCGCCTTCTGAACCGTCAATAATGATGAAGTCAGGTGTGGTGCCCACCTCAAGCATGGCTTTGCACACTGCAAGCACTTGGGTGCGAGAAGACACGCACAGTTTGAACCCGGCGGGCTTGCCACCCGACAGCTCACGCATACGGGCGATGAACTCGATGAGTTCCACCGGCGTGCTAAACACGCGGTGCATGGCGGGCGAAATACAGTCCTTGCCTACCGGAATCCCACGAATCTCGGCGATTTCCTCTGTCACCTTGGGTCCAGGCAACATGCCTCCCAGGCCCGGTTTGGCTCCCTGTGAGAGTTTGAGTGAAACGCATTTAATCTGTTCGTCGGCGGCACGGTCGCGGAAACGCTGCGGATCAAAGTTGCCGTCCTCGTCGCGCGCACCAAAGTAGCCTGTACCCAGTTCCCACAAGAGATCGCCGTTTGCTTCTTGGTGGTAGGACGAGATCGCGCCTTCACCTGTGTCGTGAAGGAATCCACCCAGCTCAGCACCCTTGTTGAGCGCGCGTATAGCGTTGTCGGACAGCGACCCGAAGCTCATGGCAGACACGTTCATGAGCGACATGCTGTACGGTTGCGTGCAGTCTTCTCCCCCGACCATGACACGTGGAGGATCCTCGGGTGTGGCTACTGGCACCATGGAGTGGGGTAGGTATTCTGCCCCGATCCGCGACACGTCGAGCTCCGTACCGAAAGCACCTTCGTCGTCCTCGCCTTTTGCGCGAGCGTAAATCAGACTACACGTGTCACGGTCGAATGGCCTGCCGTCCCAGTTGCGTTCAATAAAGTACTGCTGGATCTGTGGTCGGATTCCTTCCAGTGCGTAGCGTGCCCGCCCCACGACTGGGTAGTTGCGCAGTAGCGAGTGCTTATTCTGCAGAATGTCTCGCACTGCGAGTCCAGCGGTGGCTGTCGCCGTCACGGCTGCTGCAAGGCTGATGATTTTTGATCGGGAACCCATGAGTGACCTTCCGTGTGTGCGCTATCCGTTTTAAACATAGCCCTGATGTGACGGGGACGCATGTTCCACACGGGTGAGCGTTGTGAATGGTTCTGTCTAGTTCTTTCCTTCCCCTGCTTTGGAGAAGGAAAACCCCGAGGTCGTTCCACCTCGGGGTTGTCACGCCAGCTTTGGCTACGCCGGCTTTGGTTACAGAACTTTGGCCAGGAAGTCTTGCGTACGTCGATGTTCCGGACTGTCAAAGACGTTCTCTGGAGGCCCTGATTCGACAAGCTCCCCACCGGCAAGGAAGAACACACGGTCGCAAACTTCGCGAGCAAAGCCCATTTCGTGAGTCACCAGGATCATGGTCATGCCTTCTTTTGCGAGGTCCCGGATCACTTGTAGCACTTCACCGACCATTTCCGGGTCGAGTGCCGAGGTGGCCTCGTCGAAGAGCATGATCTGAGGTTCCATAGCCAGGGCACGAGCGATTGCGACGCGCTGTTTCTGTCCACCTGAAAGTTTGTGTGGACGTTCATCGGCTTTGTCTGAAAGGCCTACTCGTTCCAGGAGTCGCATCGCATAGTCACGCGCGTCCTTGGAGCTCTTTTTCTTCAACTCAACCGGTGCCAGCATGATGTTCTCAATCACTGTCATGTTGGGAAACAGGTTGAAGTGCTGAAAAACCATTCCAATGTGTTGACGCACGGAGTTGAGATTCGTTGCTGGGTCCGTAATGTCGGTTCCCTCGATCACAACCTTCCCCGACGTGGGGTCTTCCAAGCGATTCAGCATGCGAAGAATCGTGGACTTACCTGAACCGGACGGCCCAATGAGTGAAATGACTTCACCGTGGGCCACCTCGAAGTCGATTCCTTTAATCACTTCGTTGTCGCCGAACGACTTGCGTAGCCCGCTGACCTTGATTGCAGGTGACTTTTCCTTATTCACTTGTTGAGCCTCCTGTCGACGATGTTGGCAATCCAGGTGAGCACCGTAATGATGACGAAGTAGATCACACCCACAATGATGAGCATTTCAGTGGTGCGGAAGTTTGAGGCGTACACCTGTTGTGCTTGGTAGAGAAGTTCAGCAAATCCAATGGTCAGAAGGAGCGAGGAGTCCTTCAGCGTAATGACCAACTGGTTGATGATGGACGGAGTAGCGATCTTCACTGCTTGAGGAACAACGACTTTTTGCATCGACTTGCCCCATGGCAGACCCAACGAACGAGCTGCTTCCATTTGCCCGACATCAACAGCCTGGATACCTCCGCGCACAATCTCAGTGAGGTACGCGCCAGCGTTGAGCGCCAAGGTGGCTACACCGGCGAGGAACACGTCACCTTTAGTGCCCATGAGTTGCGGCAGGCCAAAGTAGAAGAAGAACGCCCAGACCAGAAGCGGTGTTCCACGGAAAATCGCGACGAATGCTGAAGCAACTGCGGTGAGCACACGGTTTTGTGACACCTTCATGAATCCGAAGACCAGGCCCAGCACCATCGCAATGACAAAGGACACGAGGGTGATAGCCAGTGTGTTCCACAAACCTTTTGCAAGTGCTGGCCATGTCTGTTGCGCCAGTGAAAAGATATTGCCCGGTTTCGAGTTGTCTTTGCTGGCACCACCAAGATAGGAATCGACAATTTTGTCGTATTCCCCTGAGTCCCGCAGGTTTTTCAGCCCGGCGTTGAAAGCTTCAAGAAGTTCAGTGTTTTCGCCTTTTTTCACGGCGAACCCGTACTGAGACCCCGGCACTTTGTCGGTGACGATTTTCAGTCCGTTGCCCTGTTCGACACCGTAGGCAAGGACTGGGTAGTCGTCGAAAACTGCGACAGCGGTTCCGTTTTTGACGGACTCGTACATGGTGGCTGACTGGTCTAGACCTTTGATTTTGAAGTTATGTTCTTTTGCCAGTTCTTTGGCTACTGCTTCGCCTTCGGTACCAGTTTTAGCGACGACGGTTTTACCTTCGAGGTCCTCATATCCCTGGATCTCATCGTCGTTTTCGGAAATGGCCATCTGGATGCCGGAATCGAAGTACGGTTCGGAGAAGTCAAACTTTTGTTTGCGTTCGTCGGTGATGCCCATTCCAGCAATCACGCCGTCTGCTTGACCAGCATCAACTGCCGTCACAGCCGCTTGGAAACCAACGGACTGAATGTCAACTTCGAACCCTTGATTTTCAGCAATGGCTCTAAGAAGGTCCATGTCGATACCCGTGAGTTTGCCTGTCGCGGGATCACGGAACTCAAACGGTGCGAACGTGGTATCAGTCGCGATGGTGTACTTCTTGCCTTGGACACCACTGGCATGTACCGACGTTTTCGATGTGTCAGGTTGAGCTTGCGCTGGAGTTATCCCTGCTACGGTCAGAACGCCAACAAAAAGCGCCATGACGACCCACGTGAGAGTCCTCGTAAAGCGTCGTTGGATTTGAACGGGCACTGTAAATCCTTCTCTGTTTACGTTTCATGAAAGATGTCTCAGAGTCTCCACCATAGCGAGTGTGCTGAAAGTCACTCTCACCACCCCCTTGATTGGAGTCTTCCTGCTCAGTACGGGTTGGGCTACGGAGTAGCGAGCTTCGCAAGCTTGTGTGCGAGTTGAAGAAATAGTGCATAAAGGCAGTACCCTCGAACCATGTCTGAAAAATCACACAATATTTCGGCGACGAGCACGCGAGCGCCACAATCGCTCGGCCATTCTGTCGCTAACACACTCAAAGGCTCCGCAGGGAACCTCGTTGAGTGGTACGACGTTTATGTTTATTCGGTGTTCGCTAAAGCGTTTGAGCACCAGTTCTTTTCGAAGGAGGACGCGAACTCCACCATTTACGTGTGGGCTATTTTCGCTGTCACCTTCCTTATGCGTCCCGTTGGGTCGTGGTATTTTGGTCGTTTCGCTGACCGTTTCGGCCGCAAAGCAGCTCTGACGTTCTCAATCATGGTGATGGCCGGATGTTCGTTCGTCATCGCCCTGACACCCACTCGCGAGTCCATTGGTGTATGGGCGGCGGTCATTTTGATCCTGTGTCGCTTGATCCAAGGTTTTGCCACCGGTGGCGAGTATGGAACCTCTGCAACGTACATGTCCGAAGCCGCCGTGGCTAAACACCGTGGTTTCCTTTCATCATTCCAGTACGTGACGCTGGTAGGTGGGCACGTCCTTGCCCAAACCGTTTTTCTGACCATGCTGCTTTTTGCTGACATGGAGTGGATTTCGGGAATCGGTTGGCGCATCGCTTTCCTTATTGGTGGCCTGGGTGCTCTTGTTGTCCTGTGGTTGCGTCGCACGATGGACGAATCGATGACGCAGGAATCTATTGATGCGGCGCGTTCCGGTGAGTCAAAGCAGTCAGGGTCTATGAAGGAACTGCTCACCGTGTACTGGCGCGAACTGCTTGTGTGCTTCTTGGTGACCATGGGTGGGACGCTGGCGTTCTACGGTTACTCCGTCAACGGCCCCAACGTGGTGAAGGCTTCGTTTAGTGAAGATGCCATCACTGGTTCCGTTATTTCACTCATTGCGTTGACCCTTCTCATGATCTTGCAGCCCATCGGTGGAGCGATTTCGGACCGTGTGGGTCGACGCACGCTGTTGGTGTTCTTCGGTGTGGGCGGTGTGCTTTTCACCTGGGTCATGTTCTTGGTGCTTCCTGGGGTCACCAACCCGGTTGTGGCTTTCCTTATTCTTGCAGTCGGATTCGTGATCCTGACCGGATACACGTCCATCAACGCGATTGTTAAGGCCGAGATTTTCCCCGTTCACGTGCGTGCGCTGGGTGTTGGCCTGGGTTATGCACTTGCTAACTCGATTTTCGGTGGAACGGCACCCGTGATCTGGTCAGCGGCAAAAGCTAACCACGCTGGCCTATTCGTGGTGTATGCAACGGTCACAATTGGAGTTTCGCTCTTGGTCTACCTGTTCATGCTGCGTAACCGGGGCCTGAACTGGTTGGACAACCCTGAAGAGATGACCGAGCGGAAGAACGGCCCGGACCACAAACACTTCCCTATGGGAGTCTGATTCGGTCCATTCAGCTGGGGCTCTTCCTGTTTTCAGGAAGAGCCCCAGTTTTGTTTGAAGCTACACAGCACGTTTCAGTTCTGTGTCATGCGCTCGAATTGCATGAGTTCGAAGCTATCTAGACTCTAAGTATGGCCCGGATCAAGCAACGCTACCTCGACGAGCTCGAACACGAGTTCAACACAACAGGACAAGTGACGCTTCGCGTCCGTCCCATTGCGAAAATCCTTCGCTGGGTTGTGTATTCTCTTGGGGCCCTGGTCGCGTGGCCGGGTTCGGTCATTGCCTTATGGGTAAACTACGTGGAAGGCACGTGGAAAGAGCCTCGAACGTGGTTGCTTTTAGTCTGTTGCGCGGCCTTCGCAATAGGGCTTCCAGTGGTAGCCGTGCAAGCGGTAGTTCTGCTTTTTAAGCCTCGTCCCCAAGATAAACTGGAAACATTGGACTGGGTCATCACACGTGTGGGGGTCTACCCACCGGATGCCGCCCGCGCCTCGGAAGAAATACCGCCTCTTTTCTACACATGGGACGGCATTCACGACATCGACACTAAGCGTTTTCCAGATAGATGGCTGTGGCCACCATACACAGCGATCATTGAACCAGACGTTCACACGGTTGAAAGAGTTCAAACAGAACGCCCATACATCAAAGGCAAGTGGCTTTACGTCCCGCTCAACGGAATCCCATGGTTTGCCCACTTTTCCAGGACGATACGACCGGACAGCCACATTACCTGGGTACACACGCCAGATGCCCGCACACTGGCAAGCTTCCTGCAAACGTGTAAAAAACGCTACTCACTGTCCGCACAAAACCACTAGGAAACCCACGATGACCCGGATCAAGCAACGCTACCTCGACGAGCTCGAACACGAGTTCAACACAACAGGACAAGTGACACTTCGTGTCCGTCCCATTGCGAAAACCTTTAACTGGGTTGTGATACCACCTCTAGTACTGCTCATGTGGGTGGGTTCGCTCGCCACTTTATGGGTCACCTACGTGGAAGGACCCTCGCATAACCTTCTCGCGTGGTTGAATCCTGACGTGTGGTTGATTCTAGCGTGTTCCGCTGCCTTCGTCATCATGGTTCCAGTGGCAGCCGTGAGAATGATAGTTCTGCTTCTTAGGCCCCGCCCCCAAGACAAACTGGCAACTCGGGACTGGGTCATCACACGCGAGGGCCTGTACCCGCCTGACTTCTCCCGCATCTCGGAAGAAATACCGCCCTTTTTCTACTCATGGGACGGAATCCTTCACATCGAGGCCCAGCAGCGCTCGGACACATGGCCGTTGCCACTATACACAGCGATCATTGCACCAGACGTTCACACGGTTGAAAGATTTCGAACGGAACGCCCACACATCAAAGGTAAGTTGGCGTACTACTACCTCAACGGAAACATACGACCCGCTCACATCACCTGGAGACACACACGGGATGCCCGCACCCTGGCAAAATTCCTGCAAGCGTGTAAACAGAGCTACTCACTCTCCACACAAGACCATTAGGAAACCCACGATGGCCCGGATCAAGCAACGCTACCTCGACGAGCTCGAACACGAGTTCAACACAACAGGACAAGTGACACTTCGTGTCCGTCCCATTGCGAAAACTTTTAACTGGGTTGTGATGCCCCTTGTGTGGCTGGGTTCGGTTGCCGTTTTATGGCTCACCTACGTGGAAGGAACCTGGAAAGACCCTCGCGCGTGGTTGCTTCTTGCCGGGTTTGTTGCCTTAGCCATCATGATTCCAGCGGCAGCCGTGAGAATGATAGTAGTTCTGCTTCTTAAGCTTCGTCCCCAAGACAAACTGGCAACTCGGGACTGGGTCATCACACGCGAGGGCCTGTACCCGCCTGACTTCGCCCGCATCTCGGAAGAAATACCGCCCCTTTTCTACGCTTGGGACGAAATCCTTCACATCGATGCCCAGCAGTTCCCGAACAGATGTCTGATACCTTACACAGCGATCATTGCACCAGACGTTCACACGGTTGAAAGACTTCAAACAGAACGCCCACATATCAAAGGTAAGTTGCCGTACTACTACCTCAACGGAAACATACGACCCGCTCCCATCACCTGGATACACACGCGGGATGCCCGCACCCTGGCAGAGTTTTTAAACCGTTGCAAGGCGCAGTATTCGTCCACCACGAGGCGATGATCACGCCCCTACAGGCTCGTTACATCCAGTCAGATTTTCGGAAGAAGTAATACAGAAGAACGCCAACTCCCACCATCATCCCGATCGCCATGGGGTACCCAAGGGCCCAGTGAAGCTCGGGCATGTGGTCAAAGTTCATTCCATAGATCGCACCAATAAGAGTGGGAGCAAACAGGATCGCAGCCCAACCTGAAATCTTCTTCATGTCCTCGTTCTGGCGTTGCGACACCAGCGTCGCGTTCACACTCAGAATCTGCGCAAGAGCGTCACGGAGATCGGCCGTTTGCCGAAGCGCATGCAGCAGATCATCTTCGACGTCATCGAGATATGTACGCAAGTCTTCTGGAATTTCATACTTATCGAACCCGTCGCGCAATGAGTCGATCACTTCATTCAGAGACGCAATCGTGTGTTGCATATCGATGACCTCTTGGCTCAGACGGTAAATACGTTCAGCTACCGCCGCGTCACCGGAAAACACTTGCCGTTCAATCTGCTCGCGGTCAATCGCGATACCCCGCAACACTGGGGCATAACCCACCACAATCGCTGCGAGCAGACGATAAATGATAGCTTCTGGTCCGTATGACAACATCCCCTGGTTCGCAAGAACGGTCTTGCCGTGCTTACGAGCAACCAGCGCGTTATACACGTCCATCTGCAAACCGTCTTCCCCATCGATCCAACGCCCGTCTTGGCACAGGACAACAACCACGCCATCCTTCATCAGGACGTGAAACTCCGAAAACCTCACTTCTTCTTGTTCGTCGATGTAGCTGGCAGCCCGGGCGACCAGGAACATGACGTCACCGTAGCGTTCCACTTTTGGACGTTGGTGCGCATTGAGCAGGTCATCGGTGAGCAGAGGGTGAAGGTCCCACTCGTTTTCAAGCTCACGAATCTCTTCTTTTGTGGGTGACGGGTACAGCAGAAGCACCATGTTGTCGGGCGACGAATTGGTCAAATCCATGGCCTGCTTGAGCGACATTTCGCCTTCAACACGGCACGGAACACCGTTGTCAATTTCCGTGACCACAGGAGACTTGGTACGGGCAGGAGCAGTAGTAGTTGTTGCAACGACTTTTCTACTTCGCGGAACGCGGAAACCTCTGCTTAAGCGACGACTAGGCATTGCTTCCTCCTCCCGAGTCCATGGGGCGCAGTGTGCGCGTTAAACACACGCGGTACGTGTGCTCAATGAGAATACCAAGAGCCAGCGTATTTCATCGCTACATCAGTAGGTGCGAACTTGCCTGGTGATGTGGGCTGAGCAAAGTGCCATCATGCACGTTGCCTGCTCATTCCCATAGACTTTCGCATAACCAAGTGCGCAATACGGAAATTCTGCGTACATCTGGCGACATTGGAGGGAGCACAATGACTACACCCGATTTTGAGGTCGACTTAGACTCCGCCGATTCGATCCTGGAAATTACGGGCTGGTGCCTGCGTGCAGACGAGCGGCTCAACGAGGAAAAGCCGTGGGACGGTTTTGTGATCCTGACCGGTTTTGAGGAGGCGCACGCGGCGATGCAGGCATGGCGTTTTGTCGGCGCAGAGACCCTGCCCACGGCGGTGAACATTGCCAATCCGGCGTTCAACCTTGACGTGATGGAGCAGCTGCGTGAGCTCACTGCCGACCCCAAACGCGGTAAATGGCAGACCTGGGTGATTCTCTACGACCTCGCCAGCGACAGTTTCGATCACATATTCCTGTGGCCAGGAGAAGATGCGGGGTACAACGTGATCGGCTATGACACCCCGATGTCGACGATTGAAGCACTGAATCCGGCCCATCCTGCCGAAGAACCTCAATGGCTGACTTCGGCCAGGGGTAAGCCGTCCGTCTGACGACATTGGAGGAAGCGCAATGACTACACCCGATATCGAGGTCGACTACGACTCCGCCGATTCGATCCTGGAAGTCATCGGCAGGTGTCTGCGGGTGGACAGAAAGCTCAATCAACGCAAACCATGGGACGGATTTGTGGTTGTGTCCGGCTACGAACAGGGGCATTCGGCGCACCAGGCGTGGCGGTTTGTCGGTGAGGAGACTCGGATCACCACGGTGTCCTCGCTCAACCCGGCGTTCAACGAAGCGCTGATAGCGCGGCTACGCGAGCTCACTGCCGATCCCAAGCGTGGCAACTGGCAGACCTGGATTGCCCGATACGACCTCGCCACCGACAGCTTCGACCACACATTCCTGTGGCCCGGAGAAGATGACTGGTACAACGTGCTTGCCTATGACACTCCGATGTCGGCAATCGAAAGACTGAACCCAGCCCATCAGACCGAATAATCGCAAACAGCGTACCCGTGACTGTGCTTGAATACAGACATGACTTCAGCGCTTGATGCTATTCGCGACGGATACTCCTTTTCTGAACCAGCAATTGAACTCGGCTCCGCCCTCGACGGTGACAAACCCGTCACTGACGCGCGCGTCCGCATTCCTTTAAGCATGCTCAACCGCCACGGCCTGATCGCCGGCGCCACTGGAACGGGAAAGACCGTTACACTGCAGGTGCTCACAGAAGCGATCACTCGCGCTGGAGTCCCCGTGTTCGCCGCCGACCTCAAAGGTGACCTATCCGGCATGGCCTCAGAAGGCCAAGCGTCAGAAAAACTCTTAGCCCGCACCAAGGCAAACGGACAGGACTGGGAGCCTGCCGCCTCGGCGGTCACCTTCTACGCGCTGGGAGGCGAAGGCACCGGAATTCCGATGCGCGCAACCGTCAGCTCCTTTGGACCGCTCCTCCTCGCTAAGGTGCTGGGCCTCAACGAAACCCAGGAGTCCGTCCTGGGGCTGATCTTCCACTACGCCGACTCCAACGGACTGGCCCTGCTGGACTTAAGCGACCTCAAAGCCGTGCTCATGTTCCTCACTTCCGATGAAGGAAAAGCGGAACTCAAGAGCATCGGTGGGGTGTCAACGGCCTCGGCGGGCGTGATTCTGCGATCCATTGCCAACCTCGAAGCGCAAGGCGCGGAAGCCTTCTTTGGCGAACCAGAATTCGACATTTCCGACCTATTACGCACCGAGGGCCCGGCGGGTGTCGTTTCGATGCTGGAACTGCCCGCGGTGCAGAACCGGCCCGCACTGTTCTCGACATTCCTCATGTGGCTGCTGGCCGAACTGTTCGAACAACTCCCCGAGGTGGGCGATGCGGACAAACCTAAACTGGTGTTCTTCTTCGACGAAGCGCACTTGTTGTTCCAGGGCGCGTCGAAAGCCTTCATCGAGTCAGTGACACAAACCGTGCGCCTCATTCGTTCCAAGGGCGTGGGCATTTTCTTCGTCACGCAGCGCCCCACCGATGTACCGGAAGAAATCCTGGCGCAGCTGGGCTCGCGCGTGCAGCACCAATTACGCGCGCACACCCCCAAAGAAGCCAAGGCGCTGAAGGACACGGTCGCCACGTTCCCCGTGACGGATTTCGACCTGGGCGAGTTGCTCACCAGCCTGGGTACCGGCGAAGCGATCGTCACGGTCATGGACCCAGACGGCTCCCCCACACCTGTTGCGCCCACCAAGGTGTTTGCTCCCACATCAAAGATGGGCCCCACCCCGCCCGAGGTCGTTGCTCAGATGGTCGCAGATTCTCCCCTAAGTGCCACGTACGGCGAGCGCCTGGACCGCGAATCCGCCCGCGAGATCCTGACGCAGCGCTTGGAGGAAGGCGCTGAGGATGACGCCCAGGCGAAGGAGAACGTGGCTGGTTCTGACGCCCGCTCCACAGAGGAACAACCTCAGCGGATTCCCGCACCTCGGACCACACGGGAGACATCCCAGTCTTCGAAGCGACAAGACAAGTCGCTACTTGAGTCAGTACTGTCATCGTCCGAAGTTCGCACGTTCACGCGCACAGCTGCCCGCGAGATTGCACGCGGCATTTTCGGGACGGGACGTCGCAGGCGCCGTCGCAGGTAACAAAGCCAGTCCCCTAGACCAGGCTCCACGCACCTACCTGTCAAGCAGGCCCCAACGAAGAGAACAGATGACACTGAACGAATTTGGCCAACCGATCGGCCCGGCACTCCCCCACTGGACCCCTGCGCAGTCGCCACAACCGGTGACGCTGGAGGGCCAGTCGTGTACGCTTGCCCCGCTGGTGGCAGACCAACACGCCAGCGACCTCTTCAACGCGTACGCACTGGCACCCGACGACAGCGCGTGGACGTACATGAAGGACGGGCCGTTTGCCACCTCGGCGGACTACCTCACCTGGGCACGCAAGGCCCAGGCCAGCACCGACCCACGCCACTACGTGGTGCTCCTCAAATCGTCTGCGGACCAGCCAGCCACAAAGCCCGCGGGCACTATGGCACTCATGCGCCAAGACCCCAGCAACGGCGTGGTTGAAGTTGGCACTGTGCAGTTTTCACCCCTGCTCCAGCGCACCCGCGCAGCAACCGAAGCGCAGTTCCTGCTCATGCGCTACGTGTTCGACGACCTGGGATACCGCCGGTACGAATGGAAGTGCGATGACCTCCACAGCGTGTCACGCAGGGCCGCCACACGTTTGGGTTTCACCTACGAAGGCACGTTCCGCAACGCAGTCGTGTACAAGGGTCGTAGCCGGGACACCGCCTGGTTCGCCCTCACAGACGCGGAATGGCCCGCAGTCCGCGCAGGGTTTGAACGGTGGCTGGATCCCGCGAACTTCAACGCTGACGGCACGCAGGTACGCACCCTTGCGCAGTGCCACGAGGAACCTCGCTGCGTGTGAGTAGGCGAGCCCTCATAGACTACAAACATGATCCGTCGCCTCGTCGCCCGCGCATTCTGGTTCTTCTCCAGTTGGAAGCTCCGCACCGCCCCCGCGCCTAAACAGCCCACGATCCTCATCGGTGCTCCGCACACGTCGAACTGGGACTTTGTGCTCATGCTGGGAATCGCGTGGCGTTTGGGTATCCACATGCGGTGGATGGGCAAGCAAGAGCTGTTTACCGGCTGGAAGGGTCCGGTGATGCGCAAGTTGGGTGGGATTCCCGTGGACCGGGCTAATCCTGCAGGGATGGTCGCCGAGGTCGTTGACACCTTGCGCAGTGGCGACAACCTGAGTCTGGTGATTACTCCCGACGGAACCCGCAAAGGGCATTCGCATTGGAAGTCAGGGTTTTACCGGATTGCCCGTGAGACTGGTTTGCCGTTGGTATTGGGGTATGTGGACCGGACAACCATGACAACGGGCCTGGGTCCCACGGTTGTGCTCACCGGCGATGTGAAAGCAGACATGGACCGGATTCGTGAGTTCTACTCAGACAAAGCCGGTTTCTACCCTCAGCACAAAGTGGAGCCCCGCCTCAGAGACGAAGACTCGTTTCAGGGTTAAGGGTTACGCGTCGTCACCTGAAGCGATGTCGAACGTGACAGGTGTCCCGTGCTCCACGGTGCGCGATACCGTGCAGTACTTGTCATGCGACAAGTTCACCAGCCGTTCGATCATTCCGGTCGCGCGTTGTCCTGCTTCGTCATCCGGGAACGTAATGTCGAAGTTCAGGGTAATGGGACCTAGGCGTGAAGCGTCACCGTCTTCGACGACCTTCTCCGAACGCGCTGTAACCGTGAAGTTTTCAGGTTCAGTACGTCGCGAAGTCACTGTGTCTACGTCGATCGATGAGCAGCCAGCGATCGCGGCCAGTAACAGTTCGACGGGTGACATGAGGTCTTCGCCCCGCCCAAATTCGATGTGACCGCCTTTTCCGTTCGTGGCGACGTATCGGTTTTCGGCTGTCCTCGACAGTTCGATGGCAAAAGGTTTGCGTTCTTCGCTGTTCGTCATGTTCTCCACTCTAGATCGTTAACATGGGCTCATGAGCCCTGAGCCTGAAGCCACTTCTCCCCGCGCATCCGCCTCGTACCCCCTCATTGACGACACTGCCCTCATTTTTGAAGGCGGAGGAATGCGAGCGGCATTGACATCAGCGGTCGTTGTCACCCTCATCAAACAGGGCATCTACTTCAACTGGGTGGCAGGTGTGAGCGCTGGTGCCAGCAACACAGCTAACTATGTGTCGCGGGACCCTGGACGCGCCCGCCGTTGTTTTGTGGACTTTGCCGCCGACCCTCAGTTTGGCAACCTGCGCACCATGCTCGCGGGCAAAGGACTCTTTAACGCTGAGTACATTTACGAGAACACGAGCCTGCCGCACCAAGCACTCCCCTTTGACTGGGACACGTTTTCCAACTCCGGCACTCGCATCCGGATTCCTGCTTTCGACGCCGAATCAGGTGACCTGAAGGTGTGGACTGAAAATGACTTTCCAACAATGCAAGATCTCATGGTACGCGTACGCGCGTCCTCAACTATGCCGGTCATCATGCCACCCACTCACATTGACGGCCGAACCTACGTGGACGGCGCGTTGGGACCAGACGGCGGAATCGCGTTGTCGCAGGCGCGTGCAGACGGGTTCGAACGTTTCTTTGTTGTTCTCACGCAAGAACGTTCGTACAAGAAAACTCCTCAAAGGTTTAGCGAGTTCTACCGCCGTTATTTCCGACGTCACCCGGCCATCGCTGAAGCCCTCTTGACCCGGTGGAAGCGCTACAACGAAACGCGTGAAGAACTGTTTGAGCTCGAAAAACAAGGCAGGGCCTATCTGTTCGTTCCAGAACGCATGCCCATTGGAAACGGGGAACGGAGCCTTTCAAAACTGGCGGCCGCACACCGGGCGGGGCTGTCGCAATCACGCCGTGAGATACCCCAGTGGCTGGATTTCCTGGGCGTGTCCACTGACCACTAAACACCGGTCAGTCTTCACACACCTCGGGCACCTGTGACTCCACCCACAACATGCCTGTGCGACCCGACACACTCTCAAGAACGCCCGCCTCACCTAAGTCACTCTGCAAGACGCCAAGTTTCAGGTTGAAAGATTAACAGTGCAGGGCTTCAGGCCGTACGCACTCATGACTACACTCATAAGTGAACAGCGATATAACCCCTGTTCATCACCGCAAGTCGGACTCATTCATCGTTAGGAAGTGAATATGAAGGCCGCACGTTACTACGACCAAAAAGACATTCGTATTGAAGACATCCCTGAACCAGAACTCAAGCCTGGCACTGTAGCAATCGACGTTGCTTGGTGTGGAATCTGCGGCACTGACCTTCACGAATACCTCGAGGGCCCCATTTTCGTTCCACCTAAGGGCAAGCCACACCCCATTTCTGGTGAAGAAGCCCCTGTGACTTTGGGCCACGAATTCTCCGGCACCATCACCGCCTTGGGTGAAGGTGTGACAGGACTCGAAGTTGGCCAGAGCGTTGTTGTTGAACCTTACATTGTGGGCGAAGACGTCGACACCAGCGAAGGCTCCAGTTACCAGCTTTCCGAGAACATGAACTTCATCGGACTCGGTGGCCGAGGTGGTGGCCTGTCTGAGAAGATCGTCGTTGAGCAGCGCTGGGTACACCCTGTTGGTGACATCCCGCTGGACGAAGCTGCTCTTATCGAACCCCTTTCCGTGGGTCACCACGCATTTGTACGTTCGGGTGCCGGCGAAGGCGATGTCGCAATCGTTGGTGGAGCTGGACCGATTGGTCTTCTCACCGCTGGTGTTCTCAAGGCTTCTGGACTCACCGTTTACATTTCCGAACTGTCTGAAGCACGCAAGGAAATGGCTCGCACAACTGGCGTGGCGGACGAAGTCTTTGACCCACGCGAAGTTGACGTTGCTGCGAAGGTCAAGGAACTCACCGGTGGCAAGGGTGCCGACGTAGGCTTTGAATGCTCATCAGTACCTGTTGTGCTGGACATGCTCATCGATGCTGTTAAGCCAGGCGGTGTGATCGTTAACGTGTCCATTTGGGGTCGTAAGCCAGAAGTCGACATGCCGAACCTGGTTCTCAAGGAAATCGACCTGCGTGGAACGATTGGTTACTCGAACGACCACCCAGCAACCATCAAGCTGGTGCAGGAAGGCAAGCTGGACCTGTCGAAGTTCATCACCGGTCGCCTTGCTTTGGATGAACTCGTTGAGAAGGGCTTCGACGAGCTCATCAACAACAACGAGAAGCACGTGAAGATTTTGGTGAATCCTAACGCCTGATCTGTTCAAGTAGCGCACCGCGCTCGAACATAGAAGATCCGGCCCGGCAGGAAACCTGAGTGGTTTCCAGCCGGGCCGGATCTTTGTATTAGACAGTCACCGGCAGTGGGCCAGTGCGCACGGCTTTAGCGCAGAACGTATTGCAGGGTTTTCACGACTTGTTCTGTCGTTTCGCACCATGCGAGCGCAGCTGCGTCAACTTCTTTCAGCGGGTGAACAATGTCAGCTGAGTGTAGTGTGATGTACGGCGTGCCCAATGCGGCCGCATACCCGGCGTCAAACGCCGCGTTCCACTGCTTGTACTTGTCACCGAAACGCACAACCACAAGGTCAGCTTTTTCAATGAGAGTGCGCGTGCGGATCGCGTTAACTTTTGCCGACTGGTTGTCTCGCCAGAACGATGTCTGGGTTTCTGCCAAGTGGTCACCGGCTGCATCGCTCGCGTCGTGATCTGTCACAGGGGCGGTAAAAACGACGTCGAGGCCAGCAGCGGTTGCACCGCGCTCGATTTCTTCGCGCCATTCTGTGTGGATTTCGCCAGAGAGGTACACGTTAAAGCTCATGATGCTCCTTTGTTAGTGTGTTTGCGTTTTCCATTATGCGCAAGGTCTCGCACTAGCATGTGAGCTATGAAACATCGGTTCATTGACCTCGCCAACATCTCTATTGGGGAGTACGCATTCCCTGGCCCACTCAGGGATGCGTTGGTCAGTGCAATCCTTTCGGGAGAAAAAACCTCAACAGCCACGCTTGTCGAGGAATTCACGCGCTCAGGTGAGCCACTCCCCTCCCCAACCGGCGGAGACCTTGAAGCAGTGATCGACTCCGAAGGAAAAGTCGTGTGCGTGACGCGCACGACCCGCAATTACGTCACTACCCTGGCGCATGTCACCGATGAGCACGCACGCAAAGAAGGCGAAGGTTACGCAGATGCCCACGAATGGCGCATAGGACACGAGCACTTTTGGACCTCGGAACAGTTTGTCGCGGAGATGGGCGACCCGCCACTTGAGATCACTGATGATACACAGGTGCTGTGTTCAGAGTTCGAAGTCATCGAAAGATATGTGTAGCCGGCACACAGTTGCCCGCTACCCCGCCGGTTCCGGCCCAGCGAGGTGCGTGTACTCCTGCGTTGCAGGTCGCCAATACGCTGCTCTGAGTGCCGTCAGTTCTTTAAACCGTGTTGGGGTGACATCTTCCAGCCCTCGCACATAATCCGGCACTAGCGCGCGCGGAATCCTTAACCCCACAGTCAGGTGAGGAATCCACTCCACCCCTCTCCCATCCGGGTTGAGGCCACACAGCTCGCGCGCAACCTCGGTCACGGCACTGTCTGTCTCTAACAACCATGCGATTGTTTGTTTACTCCGCGTCCCAAAAATCACGGTACCCGCACGTGTGAATGCCGCTGGCACCACGGGAGGCAGGATCTCAGCGGCACGGGAGACCACCTCGGGAGACATGCGCGGCGCGAAAGTCACCGTGATGTGCGGGCGCTGGTTTTGTTTGGGCAGGCCGAGGTCGTTCAGAGCAGAGAAGATCTCCCTCACCTGTTGCTCCTGGTCAGGTGGCAGGTAGAAAAGGATGTTGTCCGGTGAACGCACGCTCATATGCTGTGCAGTTTAGTTGGTTGCGCGCTGAAGAACAGTGGCACAGAGCCAGGTCACATGATTTTTTGCGTCATCAAGGGTCAGCGTCTTTGCCCCCAGCTGGAACATGAGACCATCGCAGGCAGCCGACAGCAAAGAAGCTGTACGCGGAATGTCTGCTTCATCGATGTGCCCCTCCTGGGCCAAAACCTGCAGCCATCGGACAATTCGGCCCAGACCCACTTCGTATAAGCGCGACATCATCTGAGCGGGTCCCTCGCCAGACTGTGGGACAAACAAGCGCGCCATCTGCGCGACCCACGCGCTCACCATCGCTTCCACACTTTGATCATCAGGAGGCAAGAACTGGATCATGCATTCTGCTAACCGCTCGTGCGGTGGCTGGGAGGAGTCGCGAATGTTGAGGTCCGGTGTCACGGACGAGATGAGACGTTCTGCCACGGCCCGTCCGAGGTCGCTTTGGGTGGGAAAGTAGTAGCGTAGCGTGCTAGCACCAATTCCCACGTGCTGTGCAACAGCTCGCACAGTCGCGGCTTTGGGCCCTTTTTTCTGCGCGAGCTCGATTGCCGCCTGGATAATTTCTTCTCGCCTATCCGTCACCGGCACAACACCTTTCATTTTGGCTGAACTCTCCTCTTGACAGTGTAGTACATCGTACTAGTACACTGAACTAGCACAACGTACTACTGAGGAGAAAGAATGCTAGAGACACTGCAGAACTTCACACTCTCACTTCCCGAATGGGCGCGTTGGACCGGGGTGATCCTCATTTCAGCGATCCCGCTCGTCGAGTCCTACCTTGGGTCAGTCATTGGAATCATGGCCGGCATCCATCCGGCAGTTGCAATTCCCGCCGCAGTGATTGGCAACACTGCCTCGATGCTGCTCTTGGTTTTTGGGGCACACAAACTGCGCAAACGCGTGAGCAAAGACGACGAGTCTTCCATGGGCCCCAAGAAAGCGAAGCTCAAGAGGCTGTTCGACAAATGGGGTGTTCCCGGCGTCAGTTTGCTAGGTCAGACATTTCTACCCAGCCAGATCACTTCTATGACCATGGTGTCCTTTGGTGCGTCGCGCAACGCGGTGGCTAGTTGGCAGTTCGTGTCGATCGTACTGTGGGGCGTGCTGTGTGGATCGCTCGCGGCAGCCGGGATCATGGTCTTTGGATAAGCAAGGAACGCCCCGAGGTCGTTCACAGTTGCGAGTCCAACCCCCTCGTAGCTCGCACGCGTCGCACAGTACGGAACACCTGATGGGCAAGGATCAGCACGATCCTTCCACACCGCTTAGTAACCACCTCGGCGGGAAGGGATGTTAGAGAACCTTGTGTTTCTTCGATGAGACCTGGAAACCATGCGAACCTTGCTTGCAGATCACACCGTCTTGTTTGTTGGTGGTGCACTGAAAGCCATGGACGTCCAATACCTGCCCGTACTCAAGTGTTTTGGCTGGCCCGTTTCCGTCCTGCCGAATGTACGAAGTGTCAGTCAGTCCGATCATTTCAGCTTTTGAACCTGAGTTCATGCGGGTACCGTTGGCTTCTCTGTATTCATACCCTGGGTAGTTAACGACAGGAGCGTCAGCTGGCGGTTTTGTCAATGTACAGCCCACATACTCTTTAGAAATCTCACACCTGTGTAGTTGGGACGGGGCCTGAAAGAAGTAACCGCCGTCGCTGTATTCGTGCTTGACGAAGAAGGCTTGAGGCTCCACCTTTGTTCCGCCGAAATACTTGCCGAGCGGGTTACCGCCGACTTTTGAATCGCTCGACTCATTCGACTTGCTCTTGCCACCTTTGGTCGATGAGCCCGCGACAATGTCGCTCGACCCGGCGGTCTTTGTGGGCGCACTTTCCTGCACTTGCTCTTCAGCAGGCGCTGTTTGGGCCTGGTTTTCAGGCTCTACTTTGCCGGCAAAAGGAAGATCATTAAGAGCACATCCAGACATAACAACAACGGTGGCGACCATCAGACCCGCACGCAAACGCTTCATACCTTTATTGTATATGTGCATTTATCATATATGTGCGTTTCCGGCGACTGCGAGGCTCGCAAAACACTGAAGTCGTCATATCGATGTTGACAGTTGTTTGGCAGCGTAGATTACATGAGGCATTTCTCGCCGTCAGTGTTCGAACCACTCGGCGATCCTCACAACCAAGCGCTTGTTGAGCGCATCCGGAAAGCTTATCCGAACAACTGCATAGCATTCATCGATTCATAGCGATATAATCGATGTATGGCGATAAACAATCATGTGGCAGACTCCCACACTGAGCTCGAAAGCTGGGCGACACTCTTTAAGAGCCTTTCTGACCCACACCGACTTCAGATCATCCAACATTTGCAGTTAGGCGAACACCGGGTTGCTGACCTTGTCGACCACCTCGGTCTTGCCCAATCCACCGTGTCAACGCACGTGGCCTCGCTTCGCAACGCTGGCCTCCTCGCCAGCCACACCCACGGCAGGGCCACCTACTACACCTTGGCGCACCCGCAGGAAACCGTACAGCTCCTCAAGGCCGCCTCAGAAGTCTTGACAAGCTCAGACACATGCATTGAGTCCTCACAACAGCAGAGCACCAGCCATGCCTGACCTGGTTAAGCAGTCCGCACACGACCACGAAGGACACAACCACAGCATTTCTGCCGACGCTGACCGCCGGTATCTGTGGCTGGCTTTGATCATTCTTGGCGCGTTTATGATCGCCGAGGTCGTCGTCAGTTTCATGACCGGCTCCCTCGCCTTGCTTTCGGATGCCGGGCACATGTTGTCCGATGTGGGCGCAATTGCGCTGGCACTGTGGACAATTCGCTTGGTTGCCCGTCCCGCCAAAGGGGCGCTGACGTGGGGGTTAAAACGCGTTGAAATCATCTCTGCTGCGGTCAATGGCATCACGCTCCTGGTTGTTGCCGGCATTATTGCTGTTGAAGCGATCCACCGTCTTTTTGAACCTCCCGAGGTCGATGGCGGCCCTGTGCTGATCGTTGCCGCGGTGGGGGTGGCAGTCAATATCGTGGTCGCATGGTTGGTTGCGCGTGCAAACCGTTCGAGCCTTAACGTAGAGGGTGCATATCAGCACATTCTGACCGACCTCTACAGTTTCATCGGGACAATGATCGCCGCCCTGATCATCATGTTCACTGAGTGGGTGATGGCTGATGTCATTGCGTCGTTGCTGGTGTGCTGGCTCATGGTGTACGCGGCATGGAACCTGCTCCGAGACGCAGGCCGAGTTCTGCTTGAAGCGGCGCCAAAAGGCGTTGCCCTTGAGGAAATCACGGAACACATCCTTGAGCTTCCCCACGTGCAGCGTGTACACGATTTGCACGTGTGGAGCGTCTCGACTGACCTGCCGGCCCTTTCGGCACACATCGTTGTCAACGACGAGTGTTTTGAGGATGGGCACGTCCCCCAACTACTCGATCAAGTGCAGGACTGTGTTGCGGGGCATTTCGACGTTGAGCATTCCACGTTTCAGTTCGAACCGCCTAAGCATGATGCACACGAATACCACCCGCACCCCTAGTTTGAACTGTCACTTCATGGTTCATCTTTGTCTGGTTTCAAGGCATCGTTCACACCCCGCAGATGCGAAGAACCGTTTACCCACCACAGCTCAAAACAGATGTGTTGACTACACACCCTTTTTGTTCTTTTTGTTCACGTTTTCGGCCACAAATCGGCCAGTTACCCAACACAGCAAGTTCACAACCGAGCACTTGTGGTGAGTAACTGAGGGGTTATATACCCAAGAACCCTCATGTACACATATGTCGATTTCATCGACATGTTGAGAAGATATGTCGAAATTTCGCCGTTCTTTCGACATATCTTGGCTAGGCTGACACCCATGTGGAATCAACCGAATGAGCCATATCAAGATTTGCCACCGCTTCCACCGAAACAGCAAATCGAAACACCTGCCGTGTTCAAAGCGACCATTGAGGCTAGTCGCGCGCTTGCACGGCTAGACGGTGCGTACAAGCGTTTGCCCGACCCTACAATGCTCATCAACTTGATTCCTCTTATGGAGGCACAAGCTTCCAGTGAAATCGAGAACATCGTCACAACCAACGACGAGCTGTTTAAAGCAGCGAACGGCGCGTTGCAAGAAATCACCCCACAAGTCAAAGAAGCGTTGCGATACAGGGAAGCTCTCCGCGCAGGTTACGAGTCCTTGCACGAGCGACCAATCATGACGCAAACTGCAGTCAAAATTTGTTCACACTTACAGGCCGCTCAGGCGAAGATCCGTGACGTGTCCGGCACCTATATAGGAAATCCAACGTCCGGAAAGCGCATTTATACTCCCCCAGAGGGCAAAGATGTCATTCTTGGCCATTTGCGCGCGTGGGAAGAGTTCATACACGATAACCACCAACTTGACCCGCTTGTTGTTATGGCCCTGGCGCACTACCAGTTCGAAGCGATACACCCATTTTTTGGTGGAAATGGTCGAACTGGCAGGATCCTCAACCTACTGATTCTTATTGAAAAGGGCCTCCTGCAGTTACCGGTCCTCTATCTTTCAGGACATATCGTGCGGAACAAGGATCAGTACTACGCACTTCTTAACCGTGTGACACAGGACAGCGAGTGGGAAGATTGGATACTTTTCATGCTGGCTGGAGTTAGATCGACCGCTGAATGGACCTTACAGCTAGTGGAAACCACTGACCGGATGCGAGAAGAGACCGCTCAAAAGATCCGCGACCACTACCCACGACTGCCCGCAAAAGAACTCACTGAATTGATGTTCAGCCAGCCATACCTTCGAATCGACAACGTCATAAACGCGGGACTTGCCAAGCGCCAAACCGCTTCAACGTGGCTTAATACGATTGCAGAAGCGAATCTACTCACAAAAGAACGTGTAGGACGCAGTGTTCTCTTCATCAACTCTGAACTGCTCAAAACTCTCTTCCATACGCCTTTACCGCAGTAAGTGTGACGGCGATGTGAACCCTCATGTACACATATGTCGATTTCATCGACATATTGAGAAGATATGTCGAAATTTCGCCGTTTTTTCGACATATCCCTCGTTTGATGCCCCACTCCTCGCGCTCGAAGAGCAACTGTCAGAACGTGGCGTGGCCGTAGACCGGTTGCGACGGACTCTCAAGGAGCAAGGGTTCGTTCACCCCATAGGATGGAAGCGTGCACGTAAATGTGCAGTGTCAAACTCGAAGGAGGTGCGCGATGAGCGCAGAAGACAAGTTTGAAAACACCACCGACAAAGTGGGCGGAAAGATTCAGGAAGGCGCCGGAAAGCTCACCGGGGACAAGGAAACCGAAACCCGCGGTAAAGCAGAAGCCGCTAAGGCCGACTTCAAAGACAAGCTCGACGATGTGAAGAACTCGGCCAAAGACACGTTTGACGACGTCAAAGACTCCGTAAAGGGTGCTGTCGACGGCCTGCTTGGAAACGACAAGAAGTAAGACTCACTAAAGCTCCGAGCTTCCCGCTAGGCATCCTCAGCGGGAACCTCGGGGTTTCCACACTCACAGTCCAAACGGTCCGCACAATAGAAATCACCACATGCCACACGATTTGGTCGACCTTGTTTTTGACGGTCAGTGCGGTTTTTGCACGCGTGCCGCCTACGCAATCAAGCGCTTTGATAGAAAAGCGCGTATCCGACTGCACCCCGCTCAACGGCCCGGCGTTCACGAACGGTTCAGTCTCACTAAAACTGACACACAGCAAGCTGCTTGGGCCTTCACTCACGACCGCAGTGCCTCCGGAGCGGAGTCCATCAACCTAGTCCTCGACGTGACCTTTGGAACTCGGCTGTTCACACAGCTCTACAGGATCCCCGGAATTCACTCCTTACAAGACCGTGCATACGAATGGGTCGCAGAACACCGCTACCTTCTTCGCGACACAACACCCTGGTGCCAGTCGCACCCAGGTGACTGCCTCCTCGGGACCGGCACGGCAAGCTGCTCATTGCGTTAAAAAGGTAAGTCGTGGGAGATCTCTCAGGGGTTTAAACTTCTACAAAAAACTCTAGAATCGTTGAAAGAACACTCTTAGGGAAACGGAACATGACGACTATCGACATCAACTCAGACCTGGGAGAATCTGTCGCCGGCGTTGCACTAAGTGACGATGACGCGATTCTTGATGTCGTTTCCTCTGCCAATGTGGCTTGTGGCTACCATGCCGGAACACCCCACGGAATCGCAGCGACAGTGAAGTCAGCTGCAAGCCGAAACGTCACGATTGGCGCCCACCCGTCATATAACGATCCCGCCGGCTTTGGCCGTCGCTTCATTGACTACGACCCCCACCAGCTCGCTGATGAGGTGCTTTACCAAATTGGCGCATTAGATGCGATCGCTCGTTCTCACGGAACTCACGTGCAATACGTCAAACCACACGGGGCGCTCTATAACGAAATCGTGCACAACACTTCCCACGCCCAGGCGGTCGTCGAAGCAGTACGCGCGTTTTCACACGACATACCTCTACTTCTTTTGCCCGGTTCGGTTGCGGGAACAATCGCACAAAAGGCCGGGATTGACGTTGTGACAGAAGCTTTTGCCGACCGCGCATACAACCCGGACGGAACACTCGTGTCCCGCAAAGAAGCTGGAGCCGTCGTCACCGATGTTGACCACGTGTGTGCCCGCGTCATTGACATGGCAACAAAAGGAACCGTGACAGCCCGCAACGGGTCCACAATTCGCATCGACGCTCAATCAATCTGTGTTCATGGAGACTCCCCCGGAGCAGTCGACATGTCCCGCGCTATTCGCCAGGCACTCGATGACGCCGGCGTGACCGTAGAAAGTTTCATATGAGTCCCGAGTTTCGCTTCATGGGTACCCGCTCGGTCCTCATCGACCTCCCGGACATGCAGACCGTCATGAGATGGCACGCCCATTTGCATGCACACCCTCTCGACGGCCAAATCGAAGTCATCGCCGCAGCCAACACGTTGCTCTTTAAAGCAGATACACGCAGAGCCCTCGACGCGGCGTTTACCACTCTGCGCACTCTCCAACCACCACACGTGTGGGAAAGCGACAACAAAACCGTTGACATCGACGTGGTGTATTCCGGAGCAGACCTCGACGAAACCGCGAACCTTTACAACATGTCACCCCACGCGCTCATCAACTACCACACCAAGGAGGAGTGGACGGCAGCCTTTTGTGGATTTGCCCCAGGCTTCGTCTACTGCACCTCAGCTTCACAAATCTGGGACACACCCCGAAAATCGTCACCACGAACACGCGTCCCAGCAGGATCCATTGCCCTGGCTGGGCCCTATTCGGCGGTATACCCGATCGACTCCCCCGGCGGGTGGCAACTGATCGGAACCACCCCTTCCCCGGTTTGGGATGAAACGGAGAACCCGCCTAACCTCATCCGTCCGGGCGACACGGTTCGCTACCGCGCTGTCACGGAACGTATCGATGTGAAGCCGCGGACCACCTCGGCGGTTTCCGTTCCGGGTGGGGAGCACGTAGCAACCGTGACCGAGGTGGGGCTACAGGCTCTCTTTCAAGACCTCGGTCGCGTGGGGCACGGCGATGTGGGCGTCTCAACGTCCGGAGTATTGGACCGAGGATCCGCGCGTCAAGCCAACCGTATGGTGGGCAATCATTCACGCTCCACAGTCATTGAGTGCTTGTTTGGCGGGTTCACTGTATACGCTGAAACGGATCTGACGTGCGCAGTTACAGGTGCGCACACACCACTGACAATCGATGGGCGACCAGCTCCCCTGCGAACCCCGCTTGCGGTTCCTGCAGGTGCCGAACTCGCGTTAGGCACCCCCACATGCGGAGCACGTAACTACATTGCTTTCCGAGGTGGTTGTGCCGCTCCCACTGTCATGGGGTCATCCGCTACCGACACGCTTTCCAAACTGGGCCCCGACCCTATTGGTGTTGGTCAGAAGCTCCGCCTATATCCAGACCCTGCGCCCGCAGCTGTGGGAGAACCCGAACCCAGCACCTTACCTGCCCACCTTGATTCGGTTACGTTACGCGCTGTTCCTGGCCCGCGTGCACACTGGTGCGCACCTGGTGAGCTCGACACACTTGCCTCACAAACGTGGACCGTCAGCCCAACGTCTAATCGGATCGCGCTTCGGCTCAATCCTGACGAGGGCGGTCGTGGGCTCAAACGCGCAAGCGATAAGGGGGAACACGCTAGCGAAGGTATAGTGTCCGGGGCCATTCAGGTCCCACCAGAAGGGCTACCGGTGCTGTTTGTGGCAGATCACCCTGTCACCGGCGGATACCCTGTCATCGCAACCGTTGTGGCAGAAGACTTAGACCTCGTAGCCCAGCTTTCACCGGGCGCCCACGTACACTTCGACCTCATTGACGTTCCAGGAGAGCCAACGTGACGATACAGTCTGTTCTTATCGCTAACCGTGGAGAGATCGCGGTGAGGATTGCCCGCGCAGCAGCTGACAACGGTCTGCGGTCTGTTGCAGTGTACTCTGACGTTGACGCTAACGCCCTGCATACTCGGATCGCCGACGAAGCGTACCGCCTCCCTGGGATAACCCCAGCGGACACATATATGAACATTCCTGCGATCATCGAGATCGCACTCCGCGCGCAGGTCGACTCCGTTCACCCTGGTTACGGATTTCTGTCCGAAAATGCTGAGTTCGCAGCCGCGGTCACCGAAGCTGGTCTGACGTGGATTGGACCATCGGCTGATGTGATCGAAACCCTTGGCAACAAGGTGAAAGCACGAGATATTGCAGTGCGTGTCGGCGCACCCCTGGCTCCCGGTTCTGATGGCCCGGTCACGAGTTGGGAAGACGCTTACACTTTTGCTCACAAACACGGTCTACCGATCGCGATCAAGGCCGCGTTTGGCGGCGGTGGCCGTGGCTTAAAAGTCGTCCACGAGCTTCACGAGGTTGAAGATGCATTCGCCGCTGCCGGGCGTGAGTCCCGGGCTGCATTTGGCCGTGACGAGTGTTTCGTTGAGAAATTCTTAGTGAAGCCACGGCATGTTGAAGCGCAGGTTCTTGCTGATACGCACGGCAACACGGTTGTTGTCGGTTTGCGGGACTGCTCTTTGCAACGACGCAACCAAAAACTGGTTGAAGAAGCACCCGCACCGTTCCTCACCAGTAGCCAAGAAAACCAAATCCGCCAAGCGTCCATAGACATATGCGAAGCAGTTGGCTATGTGGGAGCCGGAACAGTCGAGTTCTTAGTTGCACGCGACGGAACCATCAATTTCCTTGAGGTCAATACCCGCCTGCAGGTTGAACACCCGGTCACGGAAATGACCACGGGTGTTGATCTCATTGGTGAGCAGTTCCGGGTTGCCAGTGGTGTGCCACTGTCCTTTGTTGATGAGGTTCGTGACGGGTCGCTGCCCCAAAACGGGCACGCGATTGAGTTCCGTCTCAACGCCGAGGACGTTGCTGCTGGCTATGTTCCGTGCCCTGGCACGGTCACCCGTTTTGAAGCCCCGACAGGGCCAGGGATCCGGGTTGATTCTGGGATTACTACGGGATCTGCCGTTCCGGGTGCATACGACTCAATGTTGGCTAAGCTCATTGTGCATGGAGCGACCCGTGCACAAGCGATCAGTCGGGCACGGCAAGCTTTTCGTGAACTTGTCATCGAGGGCGTTGCGTCTGTTGCCCCATTCCACCAAGCAGTTCTGAAACACCCAGCCTTCGTCGACGAGTTCGCAGTACACACCGCGTGGATCGAACAGGATTTCACAGGCGAATTCGAGGGTAGCAAGATCTATGCCGATCACAGCACCGACCAACCACTGAAACGGTTCGGCATTGAACTGAACGGGAAGCGCGTAGAACTTGGCCTCCCCGCTCAATTCCTCACACATATGGCCTATTCAACTCACCAGGGCGACGGAACGTGCAAACCTCGTGACACCTCGGCGGATACCAGCACACCAGCGAACATTGTCACCAGTCCGTACGCTGGCAACTTTGTTACCTGGAAAGTCACGGACGGCGAAGCGGTGGAAAAGGGGCAAACAATTGCGGTCATCGAAGCCATGAAGATGGAATCAAATATTGCAGCACCGGTTGCAGGAACGGTGGCGTGTGAAAACATCAACGCTGGTGACAGCGTGCCTGCTGGAACTACGATCGCCCAGATTTCCTCAACACCCTAAGATTCGTCGCCATAGGCACGCGCGCCGAGTCACTTTTAGTGTTCGAGATTTCGTAAAATGAATACGTGAATTTCAACTTCGTTTCTGCTCATCAACGCGCCACCCGAACACTTCTCGACGAGATTTCTACCGCGCACCTGCCACCGGGCGAGAAACTCAACGAAGTTGAACTGGCGAGTCGACTCGAAATCTCACGCAACACTCTGCGAGAAGCATTTATTGCTCTAGAAGACTACGGGGTCATCGTGCGTCAACCTCACCGGGGAGTTCACGTAACACTGCCAGATGAGGATCTGGTCGACGAAATCTTCCGTGTGCGGTCATTGCTTGAACCAGCTGTTTTACGTTGGTCGCGTGGGTTGAACATTGACGCTCTCCACGAATGCGTACAAGACGGTCAGCTGGCACGCGAAGCCCAGGACCATGACGGCGCAGGAGACGCAAACCAACGTTTCCACGCAACCATCATTGAGGGCGCAGGGTCGAGCTTCGCCGATGACATGATGACGCGAGTCCTTGCCATTATGCGCTTGGTCTTCATTCAAGTGTCGGCGAAACATGACGGTTTTCACTACCCGTACGTGGAACTCAACGACGAAATCGCCCAGCTTGTAGATTCAGGGCAACGCGAACAGGCCGCAGAAAGGATGCGTAGTTACCTGGAACGGTCACGCGATGAACTACGCGAACTTCTCAACAGTCCTGCGCCTACCGAGGTGGCTGACGCTCAAGGTTCTTCTGAAGTGGCTGCTGAGGCAACAAGTGAGGGAACGGAAAAGGTCAAGCCCGCCTCGGATTGAACCAAACTGTGTGGTCTAGCCATCATTACATGGCCAGACCAGACAGCCTCATCCTTGCCAAAGGGTCGCGATACCAGTAAGCGAGTTCCAGCCCAACCAGATGGTGAGGAGCCATGTGAGGGTTCCCACCACTGCGAGCCACTTTGGGTACGCATAGCCCTTGAGAAGGTCGCGGCGGGCCCACGCAACCCAGATAACCACGGCGAAACCAATTGGCAGGATTAAGCCGTTAAATGCTCCGGCGAAAATCAAGAGTGTCTGCGGTGCTTTGTTGAGCGCCAAGTAGGCAATCGCGCATACGACGATAAATCCTACGGTGAGCAGGCTGCGAACCCGTGCGCTGGTCTTTTGGGTGGTCACGAAGCTGATCGACGTGTAGGACGCACCGATTACCGATGTCAGGCCCGCTGCCCAGAGGACAACACCAAAGAATCGCAAACCGATTTCGCCGGCAGCAGCGCGGAAAGCGTCGGCTGCGGTGTTGTCATTCGACAGGGCTACACCTCCGGCAACAACACCCAGGATTGCTAAGAAGAGCAGGACACGCATGATTCCTGTGACGATTACGGACATGACCGAAACACCGGTGATGTGACCGACGTTTTCAGCGCCTGTGATCTTGGAGTCGATCAGGCGGTGAGCACCTGCGAAGGTGATGTAGCCGCCAACGGTTCCACCGATCAGCGTGGTGATAACCAGAAAGTCCACTTGTTCGGGGAGCACCGTGTTCTTCAGCGCTGCGCCAATAGGAGGCTGGGAGACGATCGCCACGTACAGCATGAGCAGGATCATGATGGCGCCCAGCGCAACAACGATCCGGTCAAGGGCTGCGCCTGCCCGTTTAAAAACGAACACTACGACAGCGATGAGCGCGGACACCGCTCCCCCGATTTTCGCGTCGACCCCGAGCATGGCGTTGATGCCCAAACCTGCGCCACCGATATTTCCGATGTTGAAGATCAAACCGCCTACAAACACAAAGGCGGCCATGACCCAACCAATTCCAGGCAGAACACGGTTTCCGAGTTCGTTCGCGCGTAAACCCGTCACGCCCAACACACGCCACACATTGAGCTGGATAGCAATGTCAACCAGTACCGACACAAGGATCGCGAAGGCAAATGCGACGCCGAGCTGAACGGTGAACACGGAAGTCTGTGTGATGAATCCGGGACCAATCGAGGATGTGGCCATGAGGAACATAGCACCGAGGATGGCTGTGCGGCTTGACCCGGTGAGCTTCGTGCGTTTCTGGGCGACGCTCTGGGTTGCCGCTTCTGGTGTGGTCGATGCTTCTTTGTTGACAGCCGATGAACCACTGCCGGGTGTGGGCTCAGGGTTGGGTGTGTTCATGGTTGACCTTGCTACCACACTTTGTACTTCTTGGATGAGAATTGAATGCCGTGCGAGTCCTTTCGGCAAATGACACCCAGGTCCTTATTCGTGGTGCATTCAAAGCCCTTGACGGCTAGCACTTTCCCGTACTCAAGAACCGAGGTCGAACCCTGGTGGTTGAGATATGCGGCGTCACTGACGGCAAACATCTCACCCTTTTTGCCTACTGGCAGACGAATAGCATTCGCTGGCTGCTCTTCTGGAGCGCCGTCTGCAGCGGGGACCATAGGCACATCGGCTGGAAAACGGTTGGACAGGCACCCGACTTCATCAGACGCGATCATGCAAAAGTGAACTTCTGAGGGCGTCTGGAAATAGTAGGCGTCTTCGTTCGAGTACATCAGCTTTTCGTGAAAGTCGGCCTTGTTGGCCTTGGGCCCACCAAAGTGTTCAGCAAACGGGGTCTTTGGCTTTGACGGCTCTTTCTTTGCGGATTTACTGTCTACAATGTCGCTGGTTTTTGTGGGCGCAGACTCGGAAGGAGCGGCGTCGCTCTCTTCCGTTGACTGGCTTTGGTTCTCAACGGTCGACTCACCGCCGGACTGTTGCGCAGATCCGCACCCTACCAGGGTAATGATGGCAGCAACGGCAAGGCACGCACGGAAAAGATTCATAGTCCCATTGTAGGTCATTCGCAATCCGAAAGACGTCCGAGGTCGCACCCAGCAGGCAACGACCTCGGCGACCGTATTTGTCATAGGTGGCGACGGTGGAGGTGCCCCTGAGGAGTGAGCTAGATCCCAGTACTCACGAAACAGTCAGGCCATGTTGAGTTTATGTGGAGGGCGCGTTCAACAGTTGTTCACTGACCGTCCGTAACGTCGCAAACGTCTCACCAAGACAGTGGCTGACAACAACCAATAGCAGCCACTACATCCGTTCGCTCGAAAGGACCAGCTCAATGACTTTCCAGAACAACATCGACGAACTGCAGAAATCCACTGTTATCGACCGCAATGGCGACAAGATCGGCTCGGTCGGACAGGTTTACGTGCACAACAGCACCAACACCCCGTCATGGGTCACCGTTAACACGGGACTCTTTGGCACAAAGGAAACCTTCATCCCACTGAACGAAGCCGAACTCAAGGGCGAGGAAATCCACGTGCCTTACGAAAAGGACTTCGTTAAGGACGCACCAAACATTGACGAAGACAGCGAACTGTCGCCTGAACAGGAAAACGAACTGTACCGCTACTACGGCGTGCAGGACGACAACGCTGATGCTGGTGTAGCCGGTGACGCTGACCGTGCAGGTGAAGCTGGTGACGCTGATCGCGCTGGTGAAGCTGGCGTGGCTGGAACCGCAGGTGTTGCTGGAACTGCTGGCGTTGCCGGTGCTGCTGGTGCTGCAGACGGACAGCGCGAGGGCGTTGTTGCTGATGACGCACACGCAACCGCTGACCGCGACGGTGTTGCTGCGCAGGAAGGTGTTGCTGCTGACGCACACGCTGCTGGAGACGTTAACGCTGACCAGAAGGTCACCTTGCACGAAGAACGCGTCAACGTTGGCAAGGAAAAGGTTGAAACTGGTCGCGTTCGCCTCCGCAAGCACGTTGTGACTGAAACCAAGAGCGTTGAAGTTCCTGTTGAGCGCGAAGAGCTGGTTGTTGAGCGCACCCCTGCTACTGGTGACGCACCTGCAGGCACCGTCGGTGAAGAGGAAGTAGAAGTTTCCCTCTCCGAAGAACGTCCAGTTGTTGACAAAGAAACTGTTGCAACCGAAGACGTTCACGTAGGCACCCGCACCGTGCAGGACACCGAACGCGTTTCGACCGACGTTGCACACGAAGAAGTTGACGTAGACAACGTTGACGGTGGCACCGTAGACCCAAACCGCACTGACAACCTGGGCTAAACGGCACTGAACGTTTCCCGCCGGGGACATCACGTGCATATGCCAGTGGCACATCGCGTTTGCGGTGTGCCACTGCTTTTTGCGCGTTTGGTTTGGCGAAAGGAGAGAGCCTGCCGTTAGGCTAAAGCACGACGAAAACTTGGACCTGAAATACGTTGACGTCCCTGTTCTGGATTCAATGCCACCACCGTTATTGCGTCTGGAGGTGTGACCGTAAAGAATCAGTACGGTTGCTCATTCAATATCCAGGTCAGCTTTGACCTCGTCCCAAGGAACCGCACCGTCGGCCTCGACCTCTGCGCGTGAAACTCGCGCGGCTTCAATGTCGGCACGATCCTCCGTAACCTCAATCTGTCGTTCCGTGTCACCCGCATCGGTGACGAGGGCGCGCTCTTCTGCAACGACGAGCACCTCTGCTCCCTTGAGAGCCTCACCGAGGACGTCGTTGACTGCCCATTCGAGGGAGTCGAGTGCATCTTCTCCCCCGCTGATGGCTTCAGCTTCCCGGTCGTTTACCCGGATGAGCGCAGCGCCACCGATCGGAACAACACCGTCTTCGTCAGCGCCGTGTTCCTCAACGATTCGTGCCCATGCGGCGTCCAAAGCGCCTGGTGTCAAGGCTCGCACGCGGACGCGATAGGTGAGATCTTGTGTGGTGTGTCGATCGAACCAGTCGTTGGATAACGTCCAAATTGTCATGTCTTAAGTATCAGGCCGGGCACCTGGCGTCGCAAGCAGTGCGCCTCATTTTTGAAGTGCTGGATTAAGGCGCCGACGAGCTCTGAAAGTCTCATCGATGTTCGATGCGCGGATAGCCTAGCTGACCGGCTCCATCCGGCATCGAAGACCGCTGGTGAACAGTTGAGGCTAAACCGGAAACTATGCTGACTGACGTGAACACGTTTCTTCTGACATGGAACCCCGTGTACGGCGGCCTCGATGAGTCGACGATCAAACAAAACATCGAGCTCACTTCTCAGGGCAAGCGTGCACCCGGCAGGTGGAACACCGGTGGTACCACCAGAAAGATTCAACCCGGCGACCGCGTATTTCTGCTTGTTCTGGGATCCGGCGATCACGGCATTTTCGCCAGTGGGTTCGTCACAAGCGCGGTGTACAAAGAGGTGCATTGGAATGATCCTCGGAAGTTGGCCAACTATGTCGACCTCGAGTGGGGCGAATTTCTAGAACCGGCTGACGCGCTGCCCGGCGATGTACTGCAGACAGTTTTCACCGCTAATCGTTGGCGCCCACGTTCAAGCGGAACACAAATTGTTCAGGGTCGCGAAAACGAGCTGGAACATATGTGGAGCGAGCACACCCAAGAGGTGCGAGCTCAGCGGACGTAGTTTAAGAGCTGGTCGCCACGGATACACTGGAAACCATGAGTGAAGCAGCATTCAGAATTCGCCAGGTCACCTTCGACTGCCACGACCCTTCTAAGCTAGCCCAGTTCTGGTCAACTGCAACGGGATGCGAGATCGTCGCCGACTACGGCGATTTCGTAATGGTCAATTCCACACCAGCTCTGGGGTTTCAGCGAGTTGAGCGCCCCACACCCGGGAAAAACCGTATGCATATCGACGTTGGCGGGGTTGAACGCAAAGCTCTGGTGGAGCGTCTAACATCCTTGGGCGCTACCACACTCAGTGACCACGAGGCACCGGGACTCGTATGGACAGTTATGCAGGACCCGGAAGGCAATGAGTTTTGTGTAGGCAATCCCGACTTATAGGTTCGAGGCTGACCATTCGGACCCCAACTTAGATCCCCCCCCCCGCGAAGTCCATGGGAAGCGGATGGGCTCGTTTGATGGCCATGCGAATAACGTCTGCGCGATGGTTGTGGAAAGCCTGGTACTCAGGCGAGTGTCACTCGTCGAAAATAAGCTCGATCGGCTCCGTTTCCCGCAGTTCGTGATCCCAGACGTAAAAGCGGTCGTCACCGGGTAGCTTGCCCTCCTGGTCCTCGGCGACGGGGACGGCGTTCTGCGGGAATCCGTCGGCTTCGGAGCGCCACGTTTCGGTTTCTTTCACTACGTGATCTGCTGAGCGGGCGAGACGGCGACGGTCGGAATCGTCATACACCGGTTAGAGGAACCAGTATCCCTCATCGGTATCGTCGATTTCGCCGCCGTTCTCCGACATCAGACGCTCGCGCAAAACGACTGTGAATGCGCGCCCCAGTGCTTCTTCGGCGGCGCCAATCCGTGATTCATCAACGGGAAAGACCATACAAGAAGTAAATTGGGCGCCCTCAGCCCTCGGCAACACCCTACACCTGCAATAGCGGCTCTGTGTGGAGCGCACTAGGGGTACTGTTTAAGCATTAAGCGCCACGAACTCATCAATGGCAACATAAGTTATTGCCTAATGTAACGAACACTCATGACATTCGGCCAACATTAAACAATTCGAAATTCTTCGTACTCACACGCCATGCGACCGCACATACGCCCTGCCGAAATCAGCGAAGCGTGTACTTCTGCGAAGAGACCTGAAGCCCGTGTTCACCCTGTATGCAGATGACACCGAGCTTCATGTCCGTAGTGCACTGGAAGTCCTCGACATCCAGAACTTCGCCGTAGCCGAGCACCTTTGCCTGTCCATCCTGCTTCATGAACTCCGTGTCGCTCATTCCGAACATTTCGGCCTTTTTGCCGGCGTACATACGGGAAGCATTAGCGGGCCCGTAACCGCCATCCGCTTGCTGGACCTCAGGGGCATTGGGCGGAGTGGCACCCATGTGCATACAGCCGACGAATTCGCTGGTGATCACACACTGGTGCTTACCCGACTGAGTCTGGAAGTAGTACTTGCCGTTGGCAGCGAAGCCCGCGGGGTCGACTTTCTTGCCATCGAAGGATGCACCCATCGCGTTTTTACCTGCAGGTTTTTCTTTTTCCTTCGGCTTTTGCGGCTCGTCAGAGTCCTGCGTTGGAGTGCTCTCCGTGGTGGCCTCACTCGGGGCTTCCTGCGCTGGTGTGCTGTCGCCGGTTGATACCGACGCTTTATCTGAACCACAGCCGGCAAGGGTCAGTGCAGCGGCAACAGCAATGGCAATGCGAACAGTCTTCATGCATTCACCTTTCGGGAACTTTCCACGACTTTCGTACAGAATACCTGCCCGCAGACACTTCTGGCAGGTCGCCCAAGATCACCCAATACCGGTTTCATTTAATGAGATGGCGGTTGCGCAGACCAGGGTTCAAACACTCATCGAGCCCGCGCCTGCTGACTTAGAGGATCGCAATGATGCAGACCCCGAATACACCCAGGAGAAACCGGAAGCTGCTCAAGAGCAAAGGCGACTTCAGCCGTGAGGAACTGACGGCCTTCCTTGAAAGCCTTGCTGAGCGTGTCCGCGCTGACGACGTCCATCCCCGATCTCGAGATTTACCGCCGAACAAACGCGGGCAGTGACAAGGTATCGCCGTCGCAGGCTGGCACCCTGTGTATCCTTTGAGCGTCGTTGACGCCTTGAAGGAGCAAGCAAGTCCCATGACCCACCCACGCGCCGTGTCAAAGGAAGGCTTCGGAGCCCGCGCTCTGCGTTTCGCACCGCGCCGCTCGGACTGGTCGCGCACGACGATCGGGCGCGACCTCTCCGCAGGGCTCAAGGTGGCCCTCGTCGCACTCCCCCCCCTCGCACTCGGCTTCGGCGTTGCGTCCGGCGTCGGCGCGGCAGCTGGAATCAAGACAGCCATCGTCGCGGGCATCCTGACCGCGGTCTTCGGCGGTAGCAACGTCCAGGTGAGCGGTCCGACCGGCGCAATGACCGTCGTGCTTATCCCCATCGTGGCCACCCACGGCGCCGACGGGGTGCTCGTCGTCGGCGTGCTGGCTGGCCTTATGCTGCTATTGCTGGCGGTCACCGGTGCTGGGCGGGCGATGAAGTACATGCCGCTACCGGTCGTCGAAGGGTTCACGGCTGGCATCGCGGTGATCATCGGCCTGCAACAGCTGCCTGCAGCACTCGGGGTCGAGGCGGAAGGCGAGAAAGTCCTCAGGTTGGCGTGGGACGCAATCACGGCTTGGCTCAGCGCTCCGGCATGGCAGGCCCCGTGATGACCCTCGCGGTGGCGGCCGGAATTGTGGTTGCTGCGCGCGTTCGTAGTGGCTTCCCCGCAGCACTGGTGTTGGTAGCTATCGCAACGGTCATCAACATGCTGGCAGGTAGCGGGCTCAAGACCATTGGTTACATCCCGTCGACCTTGCCTGCTCCGCGCTGGCCACAGATCCCGTGGGAGCACCTGGACTCGTTGCTGCTGGCAGCGGTCGCCGTCGCGGCTCTCGGAGCATTGGAATCATTGCTATCTGCAACAGTCGCCGACGCGATGACCGTCGGCGATCGGCACGACCCCGACCGTGAGCTCTTCGGGCAGGGCATCGCCAACGTCGTCGCTCCCCTGTTCGGCGGGATTCCCGCGACTGCCGCGATCGCTCGAACTGCCGTCAACGTGCGGGCAGGCGCAGGCACACGCCTGGCAGCGGTGTTCCACTCGTTACTCCTGCTCGTCGCCGTGCTGGCAGCGGCCCGGTGGGTGGGCGAAATCCCTCTCGCCGCGCTCGCCGGCGTGCTCATCGCCACTGCGATCCAGATGATCCACCCGCGGAACATCAGCTCGGTGATGCGCGCCACCAAGGGCGACGGGGCCACTCTTCTCATCACTGCAGTCGCCACTGTCGTGTTCGACCTTGTCGTCGCCGTGCTCATCGGCCTTGTTGTGGCGGGCTTCTTCGCACTGCGCGATGCCGCCCGCACGGTGGTGTTCGAAGCCACACCGCTGAGCAAGGGAGACCACAGCGATGAGGAGCGCGAACTCCTCGACGAACACATCGCCGCCTTCCGCCTCGAAGGCCCACTCTTCTTTGGCGCGGCGCACGACTTCCTCCTCGAGCTCGCTGAGGTCTCATGGGTCAAGGTCGTCGTGCTCCGCATGCGCTACGTCACGACAATCGACGCCACTGGCGCCCAGATGCTTGCAGACACAATCGGGCGCCTCGAGCGCGGAGGCACCCGGGTCTTACTTTCCGCAACGAAGCCCGAGCACGTTCCGGTGTTGCGCGAACTCGGCGTCTTCGACCAGCTTGCACACGAGAATCACGCCTTCGACAACACCCTCGACGCCATCGCTCACGCCCGGATGCACGTCGCGCGCATCCAGCATGAAGAGTCTGAGGGCGCACTAGAGACACCTCGGAACGACCAGCACGACGAGTAGCGCTCGAAGGACTATCATTCGAAGTACGCCACCCCTGCGACATCGTCGCGCGTCTGAATCGGCAACTCATCGACCCGACCGACTTCCCGCGCCACATCCAGAAGAGCCCTGCCTATGTGAGGCCGCCGGGCCGCCTTTGTCAGGATGTCGCGAACCTCGACCTCCATGGATCGCCCGTGCTCCTTCGCCTGAGATGCGAGCTGTTGCTTCACGTGGTCATCGAGACCACGCACGATGATGAATGCCAAAAGAGCCACCTCCTTCTGCTATCAACCATGAACGCTTTGCTGGAGACGAGCCAGGCCAGATCGACGGCGATGAGGCGTTCGATGTCGCACAGGGATTCCTGCGCTTGTCAGATTTATATTTCCAGTTGGAGGGCAGTCTCTTCCTCGTCGACGATGCTCGGCTGCCCGGACGTCGGGATCTTCTCGTGCTTGTCGCGGCCTTGGTCCCAGGTGGGGATTCGACGCAACTAAATGGGCGGGTATCTCGGTGGGATGATGGCTGGTTTCCAGCCGATGCTTTTACTCCTTAAGCATAGCCGTTGCGTTCGGTGCTGTGTTTGGAAAATGCACGCAGCCACACCCGGGTGACCCACTACCCTGGCCGCGATCATCGCCTCGTCGAACCCGGCCGAGATGGCCTGGTTCTAATCGCGAGCTTCCTCAAGCTGAGGAAGCCCCCTCCTGGGGCTCGTTCATCAACCTGCAGATCGCAGACGAGGACATCCCGCTTTCCATGTTGGAAGCCGGAGCGCTCCCTGTGCCGGAACCGCATGCTCGGAGGGCCGATTCAGCCAAGATTCACCTCGCATGCGGTAACGATCGCCGATGCTGCACTGATTGCTTCCCTGACGTCCTGGAGGGTCGCCGTCGGCTGATCATCGCTGGGATATTCTGTCGCGTTCCGCACCTGGCGCATCCATTCGAACTCCTCAAGTGCAGCGTCCTCGATGAACTCGGCGGCAGCCACTCCCGTGTTCCGGTGGGCTCCGCCAACCGGGCGCACCCGCAACCCCTTCGTGGCCAGCACGGCGACGAGCGCCTTGCGCGCAGCGTCGTAGGCCGCTGTGAACGCCATGGCCTGGTCATCGGAGCCGGCCAGCGCCTCAGCGGTGCGCACATGTTGTTTCGCCATCTCGATCACTGTCACCGCATATTCCCTGTTTACCGCGACCCTTTCCAGCCGGCGGTTCGCGAGCATCCGAGCGATGACGTCAGACATGAAGATTCCCAGTCATCACGTCAAGGGTGGGGCGTGAGCGCAACGTCGCCACGAACGGCGTCGGGTCATCCGTCTCCCAATCCTCGGTGGAAAGTCTGGTGACGTTCACCGGCACATCGAGTCGCTCCCCGGTTTCGGAAGCGATCGCCGCCAGCACCCGGCGCGGAGCAGAACCTAGGACGAGGACATCGATATCGTTAGGGAACTGCCCTGCTTCGCCGGCTCGTCGGGCTGCCCAGGATCCGTAGATCAGTACGCGCTCGACCCCCTCCACCCCGTCGAACTGCTCACGGAGAACGGGCACAGGCCCATAGGTGGCCTCGATAATCTCGCGCATGGGCCTGAACAGCGGATGCTCATCATCGGCTCGCACAAGTCGATTGCGTCCTTCATGACGGTCCCGGAGAATGCCACTCTCCACGAGCCGCCCCACCTCACGATGAACCACTGGGCTACTGACGCCGGTGCGGCGGCCGAGCTCAGCCAGCGTGAACTCCCGGTCGGGATGACTCAGGGATTCCGCAAGGATTGCCCCGACCGCGTCGGAGCGCACAAATGGAGTCAACTGTGAGCCGGGAACCTTCACAGAACGAGAATATATCTTCCACTTATGGGAAGTGTCAATGGTGCACGTCAGACGTTAAACCTGAGCTCCATCGAGTTCCGGCACTGAGAACCACCAGCGTCCACTGGCGTGCACGCTGCCAAGAAACGAGCTCCGCCAGCACTGCACGGTTGATCATGCCACCTGTAGTGGCGTGATCTTGGCTATCTGATCAGCCACACGCTCCTGCGCCAGCTCAAGCTCATAGCGACTCTGCAGATTGAGCCAGAACTGCGGCTCCACTCCAAAGTATCGCCCCAAACGCAACGCCGTGTCAGCAGTGATGGCGCGCTTGCCATGCACGATCTCGTTGATCCGCCGCGGGGGAACACCGATAGACACAGCGAGCTTGTGCTGCGTGATGCCGAATCCCTCAATGAAGTCTTCCATCAGAACCTCGCCAGGGTGAATCGGCACGTAAAGCTTCTCAGTCATCATGCACCTCAGTGGTAGTCCTCGATGATCACATTCTCCGGGCCAGCCTCGGTCCACACAAAACAGATCCGCCATTGGCTGTTAATCCGAATGCTGTGCTGACCCTTACGGTTGCCCTTCAACGCTTCGAGCCGGTTCCCCGGCGGAATACGAAGCGAGTTGAGCGACACCGCAGCATCAAGCAGATGCAACTTCCTGTTCGCCGACTTGTGAATCCGCGGATCGATCCTAGGCGCCGGTTCACGTAACCACACGAGCTCCGTGTCACGGTCGCCGAAAGATCTGATCACACTTTAAGAGTGCCAGGCATGACGCGGTGCGTCAATAACACTACACGTTAAACCAGAAGCTCGACGGGTTGTCAAGAGAAAGCAACCACACCCTAGCCACCAATCCAATTTTCGTATTACGAGTATATGTATGGAAACTATCGACGGACACCCTGTGAGCGAAGAGCTAATCGATGCGTGGGTAACCGAAGCTGATAATGGTTATGACGTGGAGGCACTTCGTCGTCGAGGAAGGAAACCGCGCGACAAGGACGCTGCGAAAGTTTTCTCCATTCGGCTTTCCGCCAGCGAAATAGCAGATCTCGACAAATATGCGGCGGCAAACGGATGGTCGGGATCGCAAGCAATCCGCGAAGCGTTAAAGAATGCCATTTAGAAGTGGAAGTCCGTCGGAGCGCCCTCAGCGGGAGTTGCGTCTCGAGCTCGACACCTCAATGAGACTACTCGAGATCGTCATTCCCGTCTGGGACGACGGTTCCGAAACGATAACTCACTCGATGAAGGCTCACAAACAATACCGCGCTCTGCTCGATTAGTCGTCTAGGCCGCGCAACCAGGCCCCAGCCCTCTTAGACGTTAAACCTGAGCTCCACCGAATCCCGTTGGTAGTTAACATGCGCAACGTTCTACTCGCACTCAGGAGTGATTCCACACCAATAGGTAGCGAAACAACGGGAGTCGCCGGAAGGAACACCCCGGCAAGCATGAGCGTGCCTGTGTTCGAACTTGTCGATAAGTCAAGGGAAACTCGAACTTTTTGGGTGCTGAATCTTCTACGTGATCACGGAGCTTTGCATAGAACCGGTGCTGAACTGCTCCGACAACATCGTAGACAAAGTCAACTGTGGTCGCACTCCTGGCTAAACCGAGAATTACCAACGTGCCACCCGGGGAAACTAGACTGCGTAGCCGGGCCAGCGCCACTTCAAACTCCGGCAAGTGATGAACCGTTGCTACTGCAGTGACAAGATCGAACTGCTGTTCCCCAAAGTCATGGATCATCACATCGCCATGCACCCACCTGATTCCATGCTCACGCCGACGCGCAATAGCTAGTACGTCATCACAGGCATCAATCGCCGTCACAATCAAGCCACGAGCACTCAACGCTTGCGCCAAAAGACCCTCACCACATCCCACATCGAGTGCGGTATGCATTGACGGTCGACACTGCTCAAGAATCAGATTATGATAGTGCCGATTATGATTCCAACCGTCCTGAATGGATTTCTCCATTCCTGATTCACGCAACCTGGTGCGGCTTGATCAACTCAAGCTGATCAGCAATCGCTTCACTCTCTACATCGAGGTCATAGTGCGACTGCAGGTTGATCCAGAACTGCGCCGTCGTGCCGAAGAATCGACCGAGACGCAAGGCAGTGTCGGCAGTGATACGGCGCTTGCCATGCACAATCTCGTTGATGCGTCGAGGCGGAACGCCGATAGACACTGCGAGTTTATGCTGTGTAATGCCCATTGGGTCCAGGAATTCCTCCATAAGGATTTCCCCGGGATGGATCGGAGGGTAAATCTTGTCATCCATGTCGCTTCCTAGTGATAGTCGACAATCTCCACGTCCTTGCCTGCAAAGGAGACGATCCCGACATCATCTTCCCATTACATAACGCCTCACATCAATAACGCTAGACGTTAAACCAGAACTATACCGCGTCGCCACGGTTAGGAACGTCAGGTTCGGGCAGTTGTTTTCGTCTCCCTGGCGCCTCGCGAAGCGTCGATCCACGTGACTACGCAATCGACTGCGACTGGCGACCCCATGGCGAGCAACAGAGGGAACCGTGCTTCCTGACCTGACGGGATGGTTCCGAGCGCACCCTCCTTGCGATGCTCGCAGAACACCGCATTCTCCGGCAGGTCCAGGAATTGGACGTTCACGTCGGACGCCGGCCCCGCGAGGTGTTGTGAAGCACGAGCGAGCAATGCCGCTGGGCCTTCAGCCGATCCTTACTGTCTGTCTACACGCTCTAGCGAACCTCGGCTCGCGGCCACACGCCTTCCGAGGGACCCAGCCCTGCCGGTTCCTCATCCTTGGAGGCTTCGACGAACTGTTGGAACTGCGCAGTAACCCTGCCCAGGAAGTTGTTGAGGTGGCTCATGAGGTCGCCCGCGTTGGCATACTCGAAGACGAGGGCGGTCTTACGCAAGGTCGCCTGTACTCTGCGCCTCGCGGATCACGATGCGCATCAGCGATCACAGAAGCTTCTCATCCGCTAGGTCGAACACGCGCTCAGGGTCGGCGAGCAGATGGGGCACCAGAGCGCAGTGCAGCGCCAGGGAGCTTCGGTCTTCGGGGTCAGCTCGTAGGCCACGACACTTATCCGCTCGGCGGACGAGCCCAAGCACCCAGCACCCACTTACCTGCGACCGGCACAGGCCGCAAAGCTAGCGCGACCCAAGGACGAGCTTGATGAACAACCGTCACCCCCTTGACAAGCGCGGATAGCACATGTATGCGTGGAGAACTACAGGGGGTCACCAGCTCCGGTTATTACATTCAGAAAGGAAGGGCACCAGATGATGCCCAGAACAATCCAAAACTATTCAACGACCACCCTGACCGTCGGAATTCTTGCATTTGGAGGGCTTGGCGCAACACCAGCCACCGCCGCCCCGACAGAGGGTCCTGCAGCGAACACCTCTCAGCCCACGCAAACCATCAACAGCCCGTCTCAGTCGAACATCAGCAAGGCTGACCGGTTCGTCCACCGCAGCGGCAACACGTACTCATTCGACGCCGAGAACGCCCGCTCAGTTCTCTCATCCTCGGAGACATCCCAGGTGCAGAGCGCAGTTGATGGTTGGAACACGAATCTCCAGGCAAACCAGAGCTCTGGCCAGACCCGGGCAGGGGAGACTCGGGGAGCTCCCGATCTGGTCAAGGGCGAGCACGGTTACATCAAGGCTCACTGGTGGGGCCTGGAGATCCATGTCGACAACTGGCTTGCTGGCAAGATCCAGAACGGCACTGCGACCAGCAGTGCTATCGCAGCTGGCGTCGGACCAGCCAGCTCTGAGACGGGGGTCGACGGTGTCGCCGGTGGCATCGTCTCAGCTGTTCTTGCAGCGTCAGCTGGGGTTCAGAGCCTGTGCCGCGACGACAAGGGCGAGGCCACCTATTACGCACCGAGTTCCCCAACCCGACCATCGTGTGCAATCCGCTAGCCTAGGAGGAAACTATGCGATTCCTAAAGTATTGCGCCTACACCACCTTGTTCGTCGGCGCATGCCTGTGCCTATTCAATGTATTCTCACGTGAGGAAGCACCTGCCGGGCCGTGGGGGATTATTCTCATCGTCATCGGTGTGGCCATGGTCAGCATCTTCCTCATCTCAAGGAGATAAGTCGAGCAGGAGTGACCGACGGGCAGTGACTTGAGTAGGTTCCCTTGGCGGACGGCCTCTTCATGAAATTGCCGTCCGCACGACGGTGGCAGAGATCGTCAGGGCACAGCTCTTTGAAACTCATACTAGTACCGAGACTGCGGCGGAGCGCCCGGATCATGAGGGAGCCCCAGCCGCACCCCATTGGTCAGAGGTTCAGACGTTGAACCTGAACTCCACGACGTCGCCGTCGGCCATAACGTAGTCTTTACCTTCCATGCGGACCTTGCCAGCCGCTTTCGCCTCGGCCATTGAGCCTAACTCATCCAGGTCCTCAAAGGACACAATCTCAGCCTTAATAAAGCCCTTCTGGAAGTCGGTGTGGATGACACCCGCCGCCTCAGGAGCGGTCCATCCCTTACGGATAGTCCACGCACGAGCCTCCTTCGGCCCAGCAGTCAGGTAGGTCTGCAAGCCCAGCGTATCGAACCCAACCCTGGCCAGCTTATCCAAACCAGGCTCGTCCTGACCGGTGGATTCGAGCATTTCGGCGGCTTCTTCAGGATCAAGCTCAATGAGCTCAGCTTCAAACTTAGCGTCCAAGAAAAACGCCTCAGCTGGAGCAACGAGTTCACGCATCTTCGCCTGCATGGCTTCGGCGGCCAGTGCGGGCCATCTGCGGAAAAGATCGCCAAGACTCATCTGGAGGTCGCCCAGGCCGCGGACGAAATCGGCGTGAACAACGCGCCCTTCCGTGTCCACCACTTCGTGCCGCAGGCCTACGCCCCGATGCCGCTGCTGGGTGCTGTCGCGGCCACCACCAATCACATCGAGGTGGGCACCGGTGTCATCGACATACGCTAGCGCATGTTCGTGTTATGGCTCTCGTTTTCTCGGTCCGCGTCCCTCTACAGGTACCGGCAGACCTGGTCTGGGCTGCATGTGTCGGGGTCCGGGTGCGCGGCGTCGTGCCGGAGGTCGGCGATGGTGCCGTGCAGGGTGGTGAGCTGGGCGATCTGCTGCTCGATCTCGGCCAGGCGCGCGTCGAGGAGGTCTCGCACGTGCTCGCAGGGCGCGTGGCCGCTGTCGCGGATGTCGAGGATTTGGCGGATCTGGGCGAGGGTGAGGCCTGCGGCCTGGCCACGGTGAACGAAGTCGATCCGGGCGACGGCGTCGGGCGCGTAGTCGCGGTACCCGGATGGCGTCCGGTCGGCCGGGGGCAGCAGTCCCTGCTCTTCGTAGAACCGGAGCGTCTTCGAGGTGGTGCCCGCGCGTTCGGCGAGTTCTCCGATGCGCATTGCGGCCTCCGATCATTCGGCAGGGGCCACGCTTGACCTTCCCCTGCACTGGAAGGTCCAGTATGGCTGAAACGGAACAGAAGTCCAAGCCTTGACGGGAGCAGCGATGCCTACGAAGTACGATCTCGCCATCATCGGATCGGGCGGCGGAGCGTTCGCCGCCGCGATTCGCGCGACCATGCTCGGGAAGTCGGTGGTGATGATCGAGCGTGGCACGCTCGGCGGCACCTGTGTGAACACGGGCTGCGTGCCGTCGAAGGCCCTCATCGCCGCCGCCGATGCACGGCACGTCGCCGCCGACGCCGCCGAGCGGTTCCCGGGGATCGCGACGACGGCAGGCCCAGTGGACATGCCCGCGCTGATCGCCGGGAAGCAGGCGTTGGTCGAGACGATGCGGGGCGAGAAGTACGCCGACGTCGCCGATTCATACGGGTGGCACGTCCGGCGGGGAGACGCCGGGTTCGCGGGCACCCCGGACGCGCCGGTGTTGGAGGTCACCGCCGCAGACGGAGCGGTCGAGACGATCGAGGCCGAGCACTACCTGGTCGCCACCGGTGCGTGGCCGTGGGCTCCGCCGATCGATGGCCTGGACGAGGCCGGGTACCTGACCTCGACCACGGCGATGGACCTGACCGAGGTCCCCGAGTCGATGCTGGTGCTCGGCGGCGGCTACGTCGCCCTGGAGCAGATGCAGCTGTTCGCCCGCCTCGGCTCCCAGGTCACCGTGCTGGTGCGGTCCCGGCTCGCGTCGAAGGAGGAGCCGGAGGTGTCCCGGACACTGCAGGAGGTGTTCGCCGACGAGGGCATCCGGGTGGTCCGCCGCGCGGTGCCGACCCGGGTGTCCCGGGACGCGGCGACCGGGCAGGTCGTGGTTACCGCGGATGTGTCCGGCGGCTCGCAGGAGTTCCGCGCCGACCAGGTGCTCGTCGCCCTCGGACGCCGTCCCGTCACCGACGGCTTGAACCTCGATGCGGTCGGGGTGAAGACCGGGGACTCCGGCAAGGTGGTCGTCTCCGACCATCTGCAGTCGTCGAACCCGCGGATCTGGGCCGCGGGCGACGTGACCGGGCACCCGGAGTTCGTCTACGTCGCGGCCCACCACGGCACCCTCGTCGCCGAGAACGCGTTCGCCGACGCCGACCGGTCCGTCGACTACTCCCATCTGCCGCGGGTGACGTTCACCGGACCGGCGATCGGCGCGGTCGGGATGACCGAGAAGGAGGTCGTCGCCGCGGGGATCCGCTGCGACTGCCGCGTGCTGCCCCTGGAGTATGTGCCCCGGGCGGTGATCAACCGCGACACCCGCGGGTTCATCAAGATCGTCGTGAACGCCGATACGAGCGAGATCCTCGGCCTCACCGCCGTCGCCAAGGACGCCGGGGAACTCGCCGCCGCAGGCGTCCACGTGCTCGGCAAGACCATCGCCGAAGTCGCCGACGCCTGGGCCCCCTACCTGACCATGACCGAAGGCATCCGGATCGCCGCGAAGTCCTTCACCACCGACCCGTCACTGCTCTCGTGCTGCGCATGAACGGCAACGCATGCAATCGGGGAGATCTCATCCGGAAGAGGTGCAGACGATGAGCGCCGATCACGACCGCGACGAACGGCGCGCCGGTCCCATCGTCGCCGCAGGGACCGGGCTGCTCCTACTGGCATGCTGCGCGCTTCCGTTACTGCTCTGCTGCGGCCTGCCGCTCATCGCGGCGGGCGGAGCACTCGCAGGCGTCGGAGGGCTCCTCGGCAATCCCTGGATCATCGGTGCCGGGATCGCCGTCGCGATGGCCGTCAAGGCCGGGATGCTCGTCAGGCTACGGCGGCGGCACCGAGGCCGCAGGACTGGGCAATGGGTGAGTCCTGTGATCAGCCCATTATGGATTTAAAAGTACATAACTGATACGCTATCAGCCATGGTTAGACCACGCGCTTTCGACGAGACCGCCGTCCTCGACGCCGCCGCGGCGGAGTTCCGCGTCCATGGCTTCGCGGACACCTCCACCGAGCAACTCTGCGAGGCGGCGGGCGTGCGTCGCAGCAGCCTCTACAACACCTTCGAGTCGAAGGACGAGCTGTTCGTCCGCTCACTGGAGCGGTACGTCCAGGCGACCGGCCTCGCGCAGGAGGGGGTTCTGCTCGACAGCGGACGGGATGGGCTGGCCCGCCTGGTCTCCCTGATGGACCTCGTACTCGACGAGGAGCGCGAGGCTGCCACCCATGGTCACGCCGCGGGCTGCATGGTGGTTGGCGCACGGATGACGCCCGATCTTGGCGCGAAGAGCGAGAGGGTCAAGAGCCTGCTGGACCATGCGCTGGAGCAACAGCTCGCCCTGATCGGGCAGGCTGTCCGCGTCGGTCAGCTCGACGGTTCGATTAGGAGAACCATGCCTGCCGCCGACGCGGCTCGGGCCGTCGTCGCCCTGATCTCTGGCATGCGCGTGCTCGCTCAGGCTGGCTCCACTCCGAACGAGCTGCGTCAGGCGGTGATGCTCGGACTGGACGGCCTGCGCGCCTGACGCACTGCCCGCACCCATGCAGGTGCGGGTTCATTTTTTACCCAAGTTCTGTACCTTAGAATCCAGAAAGAAGTCCTATGAAGAAGCACCTCTACCTGCTCATGGTCACCATCATGGTGACCGTCATGAGCGAGCTCCAGGTCGCCGGCATGATGCCATCGATGTCCGCCGACCTCGGCGTGTCCACCGGCCAGGTCGGCATGCTCGTGTCCATGTTCGCCGCAGGCATGGCCGTCGGCGGGCCGCTGTTTGCCTACTTCCTGCGGCACAGCCCGCCCAAGGGGGCCCTGCTCACCATCGTCGCCCTCTACGCGGTGATGCAGGTCCTCGTCCCGGTCATCGACGCCTACTGGTGGGTCGCCCTCATCCGCATCCTCACCGGTGCCCTGGCAGGAGCGTCGTTCGGCCTGTCGGTGACCTACGCCGCACTGCTGGCCCCGAGCCCGCAGAAGATCGGCGAATCCATCTCGATCGTCCTCGGCGGCATCATGGTCGGCACGGTCCTGGGGCTGCCCCTGTCACACTTCATCGCGGACCGCTGGGGCTGGCAGGCCAGCTTCTACGTGCTCGGCGTGCTGACCTTCGCTCTGTTCCTGGCCAGCGTCGCGGTGCTCCCCAAGCGCGACGCCCCGGAGCAGGAGGCGGCGGCCCAGGACGTGCGGAACCTGAAGATGCCCAGGCTGTGGGCCCGGTACCTGGTCAGCCTGCTGACCGTCGGTGCCGCCTACGCATCGTTCTCGTACTTCACCCCGCTGCTGGAGACCAGCGCCGGGTTCAGCACCAACGCAACGACGATCATCCTGCTCGCTTACGGCGTCTGCTCCTATATCGGCAACATGGTCGTCGGCAAGCTCGCCGACAAGCACGCGGTCGCCGTGCTGCGGATCGGACACGCGCTGCTGTTCGTCGCGCTGGCTGCCCTCGCGGCATTCGGATACGTCCAGCCGATCGTCCTGGTGATGGTCATCGTCGTCGGCTTCGTCGGCGTCACGATGAACCCCGCCCTGGTGACCCGCGTCGCCGAAGTTGGCGGTGCCGGGACGATGGTGAGCACCATCCACACGGCCGTGATCTCTGCGGGTGTCACGCTCGGCTCCGCGATCAGCGCCGTGACGATCGGGATGTTCGGCGACGACCCCGCCGTCGCGATGTGGACGGGGGCGGTGCTCGCGGTCCTCGCCGCTGTTGTGCTGGCGACTCAGACCGAGGCGCAGAAGAAGCAGCTGGTCGAGGCCGTCGCGGTCGAGTAGCAAGCGATTTGGGTGCTGGCGCTTCCCTGCGGCGTGCGCCAGCACCCAGACTCAATCAAGTGTCACAACCGCGACATGCGCTATGAAAACCCACTCTACCTCGCCGAAGAGGCCGCGTCGCTGTACCAAATTTCCGGTGGCCGCGTGGCCCTGGACGTCTCGCGCGGCGCCCCCCGAGGTGGCTGACCGCGGCTGGGAGGCCTTCGGCTATAAGGGCGAAGCACCCAACGGCGCGGACGTGGCACGAGCCCACCTCGAGGCGTTCATGGCTGCAGTGGACGGCAACGAATTCGCCACCACCGAGACCCTGGGCGAAATCCAGGCGGATCAGATCAGCCGCTACCGCGCCGCGTGGAAGGAAGCGGGCCACGATTGGACGCCGCGCGTGTCGGTGTCCCGCTCCGTCTTCCCCATCGTCGACGGCGCGGACATGCAGTTGTTCGGCATGCAGGCCTCCGGCTCCGACCAGGTGGGCACGCTGCCTGACGTCGGCGCCTCCACCTTCGGCCGCACCTACGCCGCCGAGCCGGACAAGCTCATCGATCAGCTCAAAGCCGACGCCGCCGTCATGTCCGCCGACACCCTGCTCATCACCATCCCCGCCGGGATGGGCGTCGACGTCAACGTGAAGATCTTGGACAACTTCGCCACGCATGTCGCCCCCGCGTTGGGTTGGCAGCCGAACGGCGAAAGCCCGGTTACCGGCTATCCCATCGCCTAATTCCCGCAGGTCGCAAACTCTTCGCTTCAATGTCAGTTCAGTGTGTTTTGAATAGTTCAGTACTTGCTGTATAGTTCAGCACATGCTGACTATTGCTTCACGCCTCGATGTCATGAACCGGCTCGGCCGAGCCATGGCGGATCCGACGCGCTCCAGAATCCTGATGACCCTACTCGACGGCCCGAGCTACCCGGCTGTGCTTTCGCGCGACCTGGACCTGACCCGCTCGAACGTCTCGAACCACCTGACCTGCTTGCGTGACTGCGGCATCGTCGTCGCCGAGCCGGAGGGCCGCAAGACCCGCTACGAAATCGCCGATCCGCACCTCGCGGCAGCGCTCAAGGCGCTAGTGAACGCGACCTTGGCTGTCGACGAAAACGCCCCGTGCATCGACCCTGAATGCTCGGTGCCCGGCTGCGGCGAGAAAGGTGCGGACGCATGAGTTCAGCATGTGGATGCGAACACGAACCAGCCGCGGAAATCGAAGATCTCGATCGGCCATGGTGGAAGGACCCCGAACTACTGCTACCGATCTTCTCTGGCGTAGCCCTCGGTATAGGCCTGGCGCTGAACTGGGCCGGATTGGAGACACCCGCGACAATACTGTTTTGGGTCGGCCTGCTGCTAGGGGCGTATACGTTCGCGCCTGGAGCGATCCGGAACCTTGTCACAAAGCGCAAGCTCGGCATTGGGTTGCTGATGACGATCAGCGCGGTCGGCGCGGTGATCCTCGGCTTCGTCGGAGAGGCCGCGGCTCTAGCGTTCCTGTACTCGATCGCTGAGGCACTGGAGGACAAGGCGATGGACCGGGCCCAGGGCGGACTGCGGGCACTGTTGAAGTTGGTGCCGCAGACCGCGACGGTGCTGCGCGACGGCACGGCGGTCGAGGTCGCAGCGAAGGACCTCGTGGTTGGCGAGCTGATGCTCGTTCGCCCCGGGGAGCGGATCCCCACGGACGGCATCATTCGTTCCGGACGCTCCAGCCTTGACACCTCAGCGATCACCGGAGAATCCATTCCGGAGGAGGTCGCACCCGGCGACGAGGTGCCCGCGGGAGCGATCAACTCCGCCGGTGTGCTGGAGGTCGAGACGACCGCAGCTGGAACGGACAACTCGCTGACCACACTCGTGGACCTGGTCGAGCAGGCACAGGCGGAAAAGGGCGACCGCGCCCGGATCGCCGACCGGATTGCCCGGCCCCTAGTGCCCGGGGTGATGATCCTGGCGGTGCTGGTCGGTGTGATTGGCTCGTTGCTGGGCGCCCCTGAGACGTGGATCACCCGTGCACTGGTGGTCCTGGTCGCAGCGTCGCCGTGCGCGTTGGCAATCTCCGTGCCGCTGACGGTCGTGGCCGCGATCGGCGCGGCCAGCCAGTTTGGCGTGGTCATCAAGTCCGGCGCGGCGTTCGAGCGGCTCGGCGGCATCCGTCACCTGACGGTGGACAAGACCGGAACCCTCACCCGCAACCAGCCCGAGGTTACCGGCGTAGTCCCGGCAGTGGGATTCGATCGGGCGCAGGTGCTTGCCTTCGCGGCGGCAGTTGAGCAGCAATCGACGCACCCCCTCGCCGCAGCTATCGTGGCAGCGGTGCCCAAAGCGCCCGACGCCCAGGACATCAGCGAGGAAGCCGGGCATGGCATCGGCGGCACCGTCGAAGGCCGACGGGTGCTGGTGGGTAGCCCCCGGTGGATCGACGCCGGGCCACTGAATGCAGACGTTAAGCGCATGGAGTCCGAGGGCCAAACCTGCGTGCTTGTCACCGTCGATGACGCCCTCGCCGGGGCGATCGGGGTCCGTGACGAGCTGCGGCCCGAGGTGCCCGAAGCTGTGCAGACCTTGCATGCGAACGACGTGAAAGTGAGCATGCTCACCGGCGACAACACTCGCACCGCCCGGGCGCTGGCTGAAATCGCCGGGATCGACGACGTGCGCGCCGAGCTACGCCCGGAGGACAAGGCAAGCATCGTCGCCAAGCTCTCCTCCAAGACGCCGACGGCGATGATCGGCGACGGCATCAACGACGCGCCGGCACTGGCGGGCGCGACGGTGGGTATAGCGATGGGAGCGACCGGCTCTGACGCCGCGATCGAGTCCGCTGACGTCGCCTTCACCGGCCACGACCTCCGGCTGATCCCGCAGGCACTGCAGCACGCTCGCCGAGGCAGCAGGATCATCAACCAGAACATCGTGCTGTCTCTGGCTATCATCATCGTGTTGATGCCGCTGGCGATCAGCGGCGTGCTGGGCTTGGCCGCCGTCGTGTTGGTTCACGAGGTCGCTGAAGTTATCGTGATTTTGAACGGCCTGCGGGCTGCGCAAGCGAAGCGCTGAGCCACACTTTCGTCCAGCGCGCTGGCTCTCCAATGCGGATCTTGGAAGGATCGAGCTGCTCAGGGACCAAGCGTCATCTCAAAACTTTTGATGCCGAGCTTTATCGACACGGCCCGCGACTACTTGGGCAGTGTGTTTGGCAAAGAGCCCAACACCCATCAGCGTTGCTGAGCCGTCCCCGGTCCAGTTGCCGTAACCGACCAGATGCAGATTCTGCACCGCAGGTTCGCGGCCACGCATGAGGTGCCGGAATGGGCCGAGAGCCGGACGGAAACCAGTGCACCAAATCAGGTGGTCGTGGTCGAGCTCGCTCAAGCTATCGAAGATGGGGGTAGCGCTGAGCTGACCGGAGTTGCGGAGCTCACGTAAATGGGGAAGCGCGACGATGTCCCCGAGGTTCGGGCCGGAATCGCCACCGAGAATCCGGCGGCGGCTGCGGAGAAAGAGATCGCGGCCATCGACATCATCAGGCATCCAGCGCGGCCGCTCAAGCGTGAACCATGTGACCTCCGACGCCCCGAGGAGGTCCGCGGCGATCTGGGCCCCCGAGTTCGCCCCGCCGACCACCGCGACCTTCGCGCCGCGGAATGGTTCGGGACCAGGGTAGGTCGACGAGTGCCACTGGCGTCCCTGGAAGGTGCCGGGATAGTGGGGCACGAAGGGCGCGGACCACGTGCCCGTAGCCGCGATAACGTGTTCCGCTGTGAATTGACCGACGCTCGTATCTAGGTAGAACACCCCTGCCTCATGGGACACGCTGTGAACGTGCACTGGGCGCCTAACCGGAAGGTCATAGCGTTTTTCGTAGCTTTCCAGATAGTCGATGACATGGCTTGCCGGCGGGTACCCCGGGTACCGCGGCATAGGCCAGCCGGGCAGATTGGAGAACTCCGCGGCGGAGAAAAGCGTCAGTGAAGGCCACGTGTGCAACCACGCTCCACCGGGTTCCTCTTGATTGTCCAAGATCAAGAAGTCCACTTTGAAGCGCCGCAGATAGTATGCCGTGGCTAGGCCGGACTGGCCACCACCGACGACGATGGCAGTGTGATGCTCCGTGGCGCTTCTCACCTCATCGGGCAAATGCCCACCCAGTTGTGTATCCGCGACCTCACCCTCCACAACCGTCCCTCGTTACATGTTAAACCGGAACTCCACCGAATTCCGTACGTGCCGAACGTCACGATGAAGAGCGAATGCGAGCGAGTGCAGGCACGCTCCAACAACCAGGGTACACGCTCGCAGACTTCGGCGCGGCTTGCGCACCGTTTGATAGCGTCGAGACATGATCAACACCGCGCTCCGACAGCTCGTGGACGCCGCTACCGACCATGCGAAGCAGTGCAACGATGACCACGACCACACCGTCGCCGCAGCATTGCTCACCAGGTCAGGCCGGACCGTGTTGGGGTTGAATGCCCACCATTTCCTAGGCGGCCCGTGCGGCGAGATCTCCGCTCTCGCCAACCACGCGGCTACGTGCCCCGAAGATCCGATCGACGCCATCGTCGCGGTGTACGGCCCGACAGGCCACGTGATTTCTCCGTGCGGAAAGTGTCGTCAGGTGCTGTTCGACACCGACCCCGCTATCGACTGCGTCGTCCGCGGCAGCAATGGCCTCGAAGCTCGGAGTGTCTCCGAGCTCCTTCCCCATGCCTTTGATTGGCGCGCCATGGAACTGCCGCAGAAGGTCTTCATGTGGGAAGGCTACGAGTCGGCCATCAGAGATGGGTCCAAGCGCCAAACTATCCGCGTCGACGATCCCTTCCATCCTGGGCCAGCACAGCTCGTCTTCGAGAAGGAGAGCGGCGAGGTCATCACTCTGGACGCGAACGTCACTTCCGTGGTTGCCACCCGCCGCCGCGACCTCACCGAGGAACACGCGCAGCAGGACGGCTTCGCTTCATTGGCCGATCTGCACGAAGCCCTCGACATGCACTACCCCGGACTCGAGATGGAGAATTGCGTCGACGTAGTGTCCTTCGAACTGAGCAAGATCGCAGGACCCGATCCCGACCCCAGATGTTGGGTTTCGAAGCGGAATTCGATCTAGTGAGGCGGATACCGAGCCTCTCGACATGGAGGTCAGTCGCCAACCGCTACGCGTTGGCGAAGATGGCGCTCTTCCTCATCACGAAGCCCTGCCGACCTCTCGCCCTGCCGCTCTTCCGCATATTGCAAAGCCGCCGCTAGCGTCTCCCTCAACGGGCGAACTCGCAGGCCAGCTTCGTAAGCCCTCCGGCCCCAAGAAATCCAGTACCACCGAGCAGCAAGATGTCCATGTCGTCAGCCTTGCATGACGACACCTGCCGACGCAAGCGCCTCCGCTCACAGCATCACGAGACGAGTTTCAGATGTTAGAGCGAAACTACGCCCCCATCTACCATCTACACGCAAAACCACCCTTGAACAGGGGTTTTACACGTTTAACCTGAGCTCCACCGAATCCCGTTGGTAGTTAACATGCGCAACGTTCTACTCGCACTCAGGAGTGATTCCACACCAATAGGTAGCGAAACAACGGGAGTCGCCGGAAGGAACACCCCGGCAAGCATGAGCGTGCCTGTGTTCGAACTTGTCGATAAGTCAAGGGAAACTCGAACTTTTTGGGTGCTGAATCTTCTACGTGATCACGGAGCTTTGCATAGAACCGGTGCTGAACTGCTCCGACAACATCGTAGACAAAGTCAACTGTGGTCGCACTCCTGGCTAAACCGAGAATTACCAACGTGCCACCCGGGGAAACTAGACTGCGTAGCCGGGCCAGCGCCACTTCAAACTCCGGCAAGTGATGAACCGTTGCTACTGCAGTGACAAGATCGAACTGCTGTTCCCCAAAGTCATGGATCATCACATCGCCATGCACCCACCTGATTCCATGCTCACGCCGACGCGCAATAGCTAGTACGTCATCACAGGCATCAATCGCCGTCACAATCAAGCCACGAGCACTCAACGCTTGCGCCAAAAGACCCTCACCACATCCCACATCGAGTGCGGTATGCATTGACGGTCGACACTGCTCAAGAATCAGATTATGATAGTGCCGATTATGATTCCAACCGTCCTGAATGGATTTCTCCATTCCTGATTCACGCAACCTGGTGCGGCTTGATCAACTCAAGCTGATCAGCAATGCGCTTCGCTCTCTACTTCGAGGTTGTATTGCGACTGCAGATTGAGCCAGAACTGCGGCTCCACTCCAAAGTATCGCCCCAAACGCAACGCCGTGTCAGCAGTGATAGCGCGCTTGCCATGCACTATCTCGTTGATCCGCCGCGGGGGAACACCTATGGGCACAGAAAGCTTGTGCCACGTGGATGCCGAATTCTTCAATGAATTCCTCCGTCAGAATCTCTCCCGGGTGAGCCGGAGGGCGATTGTCGGTGGTAGTCAACCATCTCAGCCTCCTCTGGCCTCGCAATGGTGTAGTCACATGGAATATGCGATGTTGCGTGACCCCACTCACTCGCTTTAACCCGCGCTTGGTGTGAATCGAACGATGCTTGATCAGTGAATTGTTCTGACACATTCCATACGAGCGGGTCGTCAGATTGAGTGACCTCGAAGCGCAGACACCCGGGTTCATCACGAGAGAGCGCAACGTGCTTTGGAAGGAACCGTTCAACGATCGAATCATCACTAACGTCCTTGCAAATCAGGGTGCCGTTCAGCTCGATCGTGCTCATAGAACACCTTCGCTAAAAGTCAGACGTTGTCACACATTAAACCAGAACTCCACTGCGTTCCGCAGCCAAGTAACCTGTGACGTCCTCAACACGCGTCGCGACGTTAGTTCTCGAACATAGGTTATCCTTGCACTAACTGGCCCCGCCCCAGCCATGAGCACATCGATGGCTAGTGGGCATAGTCGCCCGCTCCGATGCAGAACTACCCACTTGCGCCAATCGCCACTACCTAGTAGGTGAACATAATGACGACCAACGACGCAATCAACACTTCCGATACGCCCACAGATAAAGATCGGCAATCGCACCACGATGAACTCCATAAGTTTGTTTCATCCAACAAAACTAGTGTCCAACTGGCCACCAGCTACGTACTTGAATGCTTCGGTCGATCGCGCCGTGGAGCCATCGTCAACCGTCGGATCAATGAGTGGCTCGCAGAGAACCAATTGGAAATGTTCCCGGATATCAGTTCAGCCGACTATTACGGCGACGTCGAGATCCGACGCCTCTCCTCGGACTCCGAACCGCAAACGCCAAAACCTGATAAATCGTCAAACGAATCCGCCTCAGAGAAATCGGCAGTGGGTGGCTGGGTTTTGTCTTCCTTAAAGAGTGACGCCGATGAGCTAGATAGCCTTCAGTACGGGGACTCAGTAAGCGACGCGATTGAACTAATGCAACAACGAAATCGCACCAAGTTGCCACTCTTCTTCTCGAAGAACGACAGGTCGACTCTCATCGGTACGGTGACCATCTCGGACCTCACCTTTGACAAAGTATCCGATGACAAAGTATCCGACCAGACGAAACTTATTAATGTGGCCACAACCCAGGTTCCAGTAGTAGGAACGAATGAGAAGCTTTTCGACTGGGTCTCGACCATTCTTCAGCACGGATTTATCTACGGAAAAAACGCAAGAAACGAGATCGTACAGATCTACACTACGTGGGACCTAGCGACCCATCTAAACTCGATCGCCGCAATGTTCCTGCGCGCTAACGAGATCGAAGAGCTTCTACGGGGGGTTCTCGCGGATGTTCCGGAAGCGAAGCTCAAGAAGGCCATAAAGAAGGGCCCACTGACAGACGTGTATATAGACACAGAACAAAGCATTACACTAACGAAGGAAGAAGTTGACGCCAGCGGGCCAGATGACTCCGAGAAGTCGTATGCGCAAAAGCTAACGTTTGCGGACTACATCAAGGCCGTAGCTGACGACACGATATGGTCTGAGGTGTTTCGCGCGGGTCGCATCTCCGACGAGGACAAGCCACGATGCATCCGAAGCCTGAACGATGCTCGCCTCGCACGTAACCGTGTGATGCATTTCAATCGATCAGAAATACCTGAAGACATGATTCCATCATTCGAGGCCTTGGCAGTGTGGTTGCGCCAGATAATGCAGTCGAAATCTTAGCGAGAGTCAGCAGCTGAATCGCATTCTGAAGGCCCACTTCGAACCCTTTCCATATTGCACAGAGGAAATTGATCCCGCGGGCCAGATCCCTTCCCCCTCCAGGCAGAGTCAACGGATCTTCGGCGTTTTCGCTCAGCCGGATCCGGACGCATTCTCACAGTCAGTCACGGAACGAAAATAGATTCAGCACGGTTCCCACTGCCACCAAAACTCTTCCCGCCGAAGTTAATTACCAGCTTCTAACCGCCGGCGCAGCTCGACCTCGTCCTGATCACTAAGCCCTGCTAGCCTCTCGACACTCCGCTCTTCCTCGTACCGCATAGCGTCCGCCAGTGTCTCCTTCAACGGGCGAACGTGTAGTCCGGCTTCGTACGCGGCTTTACACTCGAGCAACGCGATGTTGCGCCACTGCGGGCCGGGGACCCACAACGGCAGCGACTTCGGTCCCATCCATGGGTTCACTTCGAACGCAAGTAGCTCTTCGTCGGGGACAGGTCGCGCCGTCGCCCGCGATGCAGTGAGATCGCGGGAAATCGTATACACCTCCGCCAATGTGGCGGCGTGGCCGGTCGCGTTGAATGTTCCCTCCCGAGCGACCTCCGCAGATTCGACGATCCAGTCAGCCAGGTCCTCCGCATCGATCATGGCGATGGGGAACTTCGGGTCCGGAACAATGACATCGTCGCCCGTTGGGTGCGCGAAGCGCCACGGGTAGTAACCGCTGCGTCCTGTGCCATCACCGTAGCCTGCGATCAGACCGGGACGCACAATCATCACCGATCCACTGACAGCCCGATAAGCCGCTTCGCAGGCGGACTTGGCCGCCGGATACTGTTCCATGCTCTCCATGGCGTCGAGATCTAGCGGCTCGACCACAGGATCGGACTCGGCAGAGATTCTCCCCTGATCCGCGTACACGCTGCTCGAAGATACAAACACACGGTGCTTAGCTTGGAGTTTCGCGGCTGCGTCCCGCGCGTGCTTAGGCTGACTCGTCAGATCGACGACCGCATCCCAGGGCCGCGTGGCAACCTTGTCATACGCATCTTCACGGTCACGGTCTGAACCAACAAACTCGACCCCAGCGGCTGGCTCCCCCGTGCCTCGTGCGAGGCACGTGACGCGGTGCCCCCGTGCAAGCGCAACACGTGCGATGTGTCGTCCAAGAAATCCTGTACCACCAAGCAACAAAATATCCATGCCACCAGTCAAGCATCGCGGCGCCTCTCGCGCGAGCGACTTCGCTCTCGGCATAGCCGGGCTAGATTCAAAGGTCAGAGCGGAACCAATCCCACCTGTTCTCCACTTGCAGCACTACTTCTGACGAGCAGGTTTATACGTTAAACCTAAACTCCACCACGTCGCCGTCGGCCATAACATAGTCCTTACCTTCCATACGGACCTTGCCAGCCGCTTTCGCCTCGGCCATCGAACCCAGCTCATCCAGGTCCTCAAACGACACGATCTCAGCCTTAATAAAGCCCTTCTGGAAGTCCGTGTGAATGACGCCGGCCGCCTCGGGAGCGGTCCATCCCTTACGGATAGTCCACGCACGAGCCTCCTTGGGGCCCGCCGTCAGGTAGGTCTGCAAGCCCAGCGTATCGAACCCAACCCTGGCCAGCTTATCCAAACCAGGCTCGTCCTGACCGGTGGATTCGAGCATTTCGGCGGCTTCTTCAGGATCAAGCTCAATGAGCTCAGCTTCAAACTTCGCGTCCAAGAAGATCGCCTCCGCTGGCGCAACGAGTTCGCGCATCTTCGCCTGCATGGCTTCGTCGGCCAGCCCGTCTTCATCCGTGTTGAACACGTAGATGAACGGCTTGGCGTAGGTGCTGTTCGGTGTCGTCACGTCCGGATCGCAGTCCTTCAACCAACCGGTCCGGTCAGTACATCTGATATGGGTGTAGTTCTTGTCAAGAGGGCAAGACGATGCGCCACCGGGCTGGATGCCTGGTGGCGCATCGTCCTTTGCTGACCCGAAGTGGTGTTGATGAGAGGTTTCGCGTGTCTGTCGACGGCAATGTCAGCCTGATATTCGCGGGTTGGTTACCGCAGGACGGTGCTTTCGGCTCGGCACCCCACGCCTGTCTAGCATCGAGCGTCACCGCCGATGAGGGTGGCTGCTCATAGGTGTATCGCGAGTCGTTCCGTTCGCTGCGTCACCCCTTCGCTAACCGGTCCTCGGGCCAAGTTCATGGGGGCCTCGGGGCTTATTCCTCGAGGACGGCCAGCGACCAGCACCATCCCGCCAACTCGCGGGCGATCGCGGCGTTGGCCACGTTGTTGGGCTTCTTACGCTTCTTGAACTGCATCCAGCGTTTGTTGAGGCGCCGGTTGCCCAGGTCCCCGCGGGCCCTCGCCACTGGGGAGGCGAGATCCCAACGGTCACGGACCATCTTGCCCACCACGTAGCGGTGCTGATGATGGCGGGCGACCTCGACCAATAGCCGACGCGCATGACCATCGCCGGTCTTGGTGATCGGCCCCAACGACCGTGACTGTCCCGAGGAGTTCTCCGAAGGAACCAGGCCCAGGTAAGAACCGATCGAGTTGCCGCTGAACCTGCTCCAGCCGCCGATCTCGACCGCCAGCCCTAACCCGGTCAGTGTCGAGATCCCCCGCAAACACCCGAGCCGGCGCACGACATCGGTATAGGGGCTATTCTCGGCCATGGCGGTGATGCGTTCATCGAGACGATCGCGGCGCGCAGTGATCGTGACAACACTGCCGTAGGCCTCATCGAACGCGGCCTGCACCAAAAGCGAGTCGAACCGTTGCCTTCACAGCCAGGCACCGTGGGCACCCACCCATGCCTGCCCACCGGAGTAGACGATCCCATGACGCAGAACAGATTCGACAATCAGTGTCTGGATCTCATCAAGTCACTGCGGTGAACGCGTCCAATCGGAGAAGGGTCGAGGAGATGTTCGGCATCAAGCGCGTCGGTCTTCACCCTCGATCCCGAAGGCCGTTGCAGTTTGGATGCAGCCGAGACCACGGTGCGAGTGTCGCTGCCCTGCAAGGTTCTGGCCAAGCCATAACCGGTCGGGCCGGTTTCGCCGATGGCCGCCACTGGGCCGGGCAGGGCCTTGATCCAGGCCAGCACTCGTGCGCTCAGTAAACAACCAGGGCCTCCCACATATGTTGGAAAGGCCAGACGGGCCACTCCTGTCCGGCAACCCACGAATCGTTACGCGGTGAGGCCCCGGCTCGCCAGAGCCTCATCCCCGATCGGGGTCACCCATACCGTCTAGTTGACACCCATGAACATGTAGACCGTAGTGACCTTGCCCTGTTCATCACGGAACACGAGGTCGGCGCCACGGCCCACGGTCTCAGCGTTCGAGGCGAGCATCGACCAGCGCAACAGCGTCGCGTCACCTGACTGGATCTCCTGGTCGTACACGAAGCGAAGCCCCTTGCCTGCGATCATCTCCTCGTGCACGCGACCGATGTGAGCGACGATCGCGTCGACGCCCTCGATGGTGATTCCGAGTGAAGAAACCGACATCTTCCCCTCTGGCGTCCAGACCTGTTCGATCACGGCCTTGCGGCGGTCGGCGTCGGGCTCGATCCAGGTACGCAGGTACTCGACGGCAAATCCGGTGGTGCTGTCTGCGGTCATGGCAGAGATCTCCTTGTCGGATAGATTGTTATGCTGACATTGTCAGCATAATAGGTTCGTGGACAGTGTCAACATGACGGGTTAACCTGGATCCATGAGCCCTCGTGATTCCGCGCCGACCATCTCAGCGATCCTCTCGTCAGCCGATGAACTGCTGGAATCAGGAGGACCTGAGGCCGTCACGCTCAGAGCCGTAGGCGAAGCGGCGGGCGTCTCGCGCATGACGCCCTACCGCCACTTCACCGACAAGGCAGCCCTGATGCACGCTCTCGCAGAACGCACGCTCACCGAGATGGCTCAACGCATCCGCTTGGCCGCAGCCGAAGAGGACGATGCCCGCGCGAGGCTTCGCGCGGGCAGCATGGCCTACATCGAGCATGCCCTTGAGAATCCCCACCACTACCAGCTCATCTTCGGCGATGCGCCACTGACCCAGCCAAGCCCGGAGCTGGAGGCCGCAGCCGACGACGCTATGCACGCGATCGAAGAGATTGTCGGCGACGCGCAGGCCTCCGGCGCGCTCCGCAACGCACCGCCCCGAGAACTCGCGACAGTGCTCTGGGTGCTCCTCCACGGGCTCGCCGCTCTCCAGATCACCCGACATCTGCACGAACCACGCACCATCGACGGCGACCAGCACCTCGGCACCCTGCTTGATCTCGCGCTCGAACAGCTCAACCCGGCCACTCAGTAACTCCACGAGTTCGGCACCCCGTGGGGCCGCAAAGTAGTTCAGTCCTAGTCTGCGCGTCTTTCGATTCCGAGCCTATTCGGTGCTTCTTGATGCGCGTGTCGCGAGAATTGCGCCATGCGGCCGGGTGGTGCGGTCGGTGCGTGTCTCGATGTGCGTGACGGTGAAGCCGGCCGCTTCCACTTTGGCGGTCAAGAGGTCGATTGGCCAGTAGTACGCCGTGGTGATCGCGTGTTCGAATGGTTCCAACTTCGGGCCAGTGAAGAAGCCGAGTGCGAGGCCACCGCCTGGGTGGATGCCCCGCGCAAATTCGGTGAGCGTGGTACTGATCTGCTCGGGGGCGGTATGGATAAGCGAGTACCAGGCGAGTATCCCGCCGAGCGAAGCGTCATCGACGCCGAGGGATTCGGCTTTACCGATCCGGTAGCGCACGCCGGGATAGGTTTCTCGCGCATTCTCGATGAACTCCGAAACTGGGTCGACGCCCTCGGTGTCGATTCCGAGGCCCACGAGGTAGTGCGTCCACTGGCCCGGGCCGCATCCCACGTCGAGCACCGGCCCCTTGATGTTGCGCGCCCATCGTTCTACGAGTGCCAAGTCCGGCGCGGCTGCATGCTCAATGCTCCCGAGTGCTTCGATGTACTCGGTTGCCCGATCACTGTAGTAGGTTCGGACGGATTCAACACGATCGGTCATGAGCACCACTTTCTCGCGGGTAGTTGAGGAGGGCCTGACGTTGCCGGTGGCAGACAGAGGAGAGGAGCGAGGCGCGTCCCGCACATGGCACCGAAGAAGGAACTCTGGTATCGGCGTAGTTCCTTGTCGCGCTTTCACTAACCGACTTCACGTTCGTGAACGGATCGGACGGACGGTGAAGAACGCGAACCCCGTCAGGAACACGGCGTTCAGGGCGGTACCCACGAGCAGGGTCGAGGTGGTGTGCCGGTCGGCCAGGCGTGGTCCATGACGACGAAACGGCCGTCACCAGTGCCGGGGTGCTGGAGCGCGCCACAGTCTGGTTCAGAGCCAGAGGCTGAACGACGCACTCGGCTAAACGTTAAACCTAAACTCCACCACGTCGCCGTCGGCCATAACATAGTCCTTACCTTCCATACGGACCTTGCCAGCCGCTTTCGCCTCGGCCATCGAACCCAGCTCATCCAGGTCCTCAAACGACACGATCTCAGCCTTAATAAAGCCCTTCTGGAAGTCCGTGTGAATGACGCCGGCCGCCTCGGGAGCGGTCCATCCCTTACGGATAGTCCACGCACGAGCCTCCTTGGGGCCCGCCGTCAGGTAGGTCTGCAAGCCCAGCGTATCGAACCCAACCCTGGCCAGCTTATCCAAACCAGGCTCGTCCTGACCGGTGGATTCGAGCATTTCGGCGGCTTCTTCAGGATCAAGCTCAATGAGCTCAGCTTCAAACTTCGCGTCCAAGAAGATCGCCTCCGCTGGCGCAACGAGTTCGCGCATCTTCGCCTGCATGGCTTCGTCGGCCAGCCCGTCTTCATCCGTGTTGAACACGTAGATGAACGGCTTGGCAGTCATGAGTTGCAGTTCCTTGAGCTGGTCAACATCGATACCAGCCTTCTCTGCCCCCTGGAACAGCGTGGTGCCACCTTCCAGTAGCTCCTTCGCCTGGTCCATTGCTACAAGGACATCCGGCTCCACAGTCTTACGCTTCACCTCTTTTTCAATCCGAGGTCGTGCGTTCTCCAGAGTCTGCAAGTCCGCAAGGATAAGTTCAGTCGAAATCGTGTCCATGTCGCCAGCCGGGTCTTTCGAACCCTCTACGCGCGTCACATCCGGGTCGCTAAACGCACGGGTCACCTGGCAGATCGCGTCAGCCTCGCGGATGTTGGCCAGGAACTTGTTTCCGAGCCCTTCACCTTCAGACGCACCCTTCACAATGCCCGCAATATCAACGAAGCTCACGGTTGCAGGCAGGATCTTCTCTGAGCGAAAGATCTCAGCCAACCGGTTCAGGCGCGGATCCGGGAGCGGAACCACACCCACGTTGGGGTCGATCGTCGCAAACGGGTAGTTCGCTGCGAGTACTTCAGCACGGGTCAAAGCGTTAAACATGGTCGACTTACCCACATTGGGCAGTCCCACAATTCCAATAGTTAAAGCCACGGGATATAAGTCTAGCTGAGTAAACAACCGCAATATAAGAGACATCCTCGAGCGGCTCCCCTGAATGGCACAATCACGGCATGGTCACTTCTGCCAAACGCGAGCGCATCGCACAGAAACTTCGTGCAAACAAGGACACCCTTCTCCCAGTCATCATTGACTACGTTCGCAAAGAGTGCCCACTGTACATCGATGTCACGGACAGTGAGATAGAAGAGTCGCTAGAACAAAACATCGAAATGTGTATCCGTGCAGGAGTGACCCGTACCGGAAACTTGGACTCGCATTTTCTTAACTGGGCACAGATTTCACGTTCCCGCTTCGAAAAATCGGTGCCTATGGAAGAGATCTTTCAGACCTATCGCTTCAGCATCGAGCTCATCGTCGCTGAGTTAATCGTTCAGCTCAACGATTCCGGTTGCACCGCAAGCGAACAGACATCTGCAATCACCCAAGTTTGGAAGTCCGCCAATGCGTATACGGTCAAACTCGCTCAGGTATACAACCATCATCAGCAAATGCAAGCCTCACAAGACCAAGCGCAGAAAGCGATACTTTTTGACGCGATCAAGAACGGCGCCCCACTGGACAAGCAGTCCCATCAAGCTGCAGACTTCTTCCAACTCAATGAGCGCACACTTTACAGCTACTTCATCGTGGCAATCCCTAAAAATTCAACGCTACCGGCGCATGAGGTTTTAAGGACCTTAGAGTCACGACTGACCAACGGACGCGGACTATGCATAGCAACCAGATCAACCGTCGAAGGGTTCTCCACTGAGCAAATCTCTTTCCCCCGCACCAGCATCGCAATTGGCCCGCCAAGAGTGCTCAGTGAGCTCCACTATTCCCACAACATGGCACACCAAATCTCGCGGACTTCTGTTGGACGTAAACCAGGAACACACTTCATCTCGGATGTAGGCTGGCGCGTCGCCGTTCTCTCACACCCCGAGGTGCTCCTCCCCTACAAAGAGAAGTACGTAGCTCCGCTGGAACGCTCAGGCGCAGACGCTTCTGCACTTCTCCACTCGCTTGAGACCTATCTTGCTAACGACGCAAATGCAACAGTTTCCGCACGAAAACTTCACTGTCACCCAAACACACTGAGGTATCGGATCACGCGCTTTGAGGAACTGACCTCATGCTCAGTCGAGCGTACTGAAACGCGCGTTGAACTTGTCTGGCTCTTCGAAGCGTTAAAAGTACACGAGCTTTAACGGTTGTAACCACGAACAAATCCCATCACCAAGCTTTGTTCTGCGGAACAAAGGCACGAGCTCGCGCCACTCCTAGCATTGAGACAGCGTTTATGAAGACGGTCGATTGCAAAGGAGCAACCGTGAAATCGTTATCTCGAAGCCTCAACATACTGGTTGAAAAGTACTTACCGAGCGCATTCCTTTTCGCACTCATTTTGACAATCATCGCTGCCGCCATGGGTGTACTTATGGGCGGAGCTAGTCTCCCCGACGTTGCCAACATGTGGTACGCCGGGTTCTGGAAGTTCCTCGAGTTCGGCATGCAGATGGTTGTCGTTCTTGTCACCGGGTATGCCCTAGCCAAGGCTCCTTTAGTCAATCGACTTCTAGCCAGGTTCGCCACTATCCCAAAAACACAGTTCACCGCGCTCACCGTCGTCATGGTTGTTTCCGGCGTTCTCGGAATCATCAGCTGGGGACTCGGGTTCGTGGGCGGAACTATCATCGCGATTGAAGTCGCTCGACGAACGAAAGTAGCGGATTTTCGACTTCTCGTAGCATCCTCATACTCAGCGGTGATTGCAACTCAACCTATGTCCTTAGCACTCACAGCTCCCCTCCTCGTCAACACACCAGGTCACCCGTTGGAGGAGAAAATTGGCCTCATCCCTGTAACAGAGACAATCTTCAGCCCCACCATGCTTACGGTGTCGATCGTGGGCTTTCTTGGAATCTATGCAGGCTTTGCTTTCATGGCCCCAAAGCCTGATGAGGTTGTTCCTCTTAGTGGTGAATTATCTGAACCGGCTGAGGAAGCGAAGCCCCAAACCGTGGCTGAAAAGATCGACAACAGCATCATCATCAACACGATTGTTGTCATATTCGGAATCATCGCCATCAGCCTTTACTTCATCGCAAACGGTTTCAACCTCGAGCTCAACATCATGAACTTCGTCTTTCTCGTGGTTGGAATCGGGTTACACGGCAGCCCAGCCAAGTACGCCAAGTGCATCACTGACGGTATCCCCGCGGCTTCCGGAATTGTCCTCCAGTTCCCGTTCTATGCAGGCATCATCGGGATCATGGCTGGCTCTGGCCTCATCGTCATGATCGGTCAGTGGTTCGCTTCCATCTCCACCGAAGCGACGTTCCCACTTTTCACGTACATCGCCGCGATGATCGTCAACATCTTTGTTCCATCTGCCGGTGGCCAGTGGCAGGTTCAAGGGCCGGTCATGATTGAAGCTATCCAAAACATGAACATTAACCCTGCCACCATTGTGAACGCCGTTTCCGTTGGTGACATGACAACCAACCTGTTGCAACCGTTCTTTGTGCTCCCCACTTTGGGTCTAGCAAAACTGGGCCTCAAGGACATTTGGGGATACTGCATGACCGCAATGCTCATTTTGATGGTCATTTCCGGAACAATTTTCCTCCTCGTACCAGTTTTAGGATGGTGACAAACGTGACCGATAACGCCCCAGTCGAGTTCTGGTCCCCCACCCAGGAATCCATTGACCAGAGCCAACTCGCCCGCTTCACACGGTTTCTCAACGCCTCATACAACGCCGCCGTCGACCTCGGCGACTACCAGGCACTGCACACATGGTCGGTTGAGCACGGCGACCGCTTTTGGGCAGCTGTGTGGGACTATTTCGACGTTCGCGGGCAACGCTCCGATGCGCCCGTTTCGCATACCGTCAGTGACACAGAAACTACGTGGTTCAGCGGCTCACAGGTCAACTACGCTGAAAACATTCTTCGCTGGGCCAACGAACGCCCCGATTCTCCCGCACTCATTGGGCTCCACGAAACTGCGCAACGCGAAGAGATCAGTTGGAAAGAGCTCGCTGGCCAGGTAGGCGCGCTCGCACAGCATTTCCGCTCCCGAGGTGTCCGCCCAGGTGACGTCGTTTGCGCAGTTCTGCCGAACATCCCGCAAACGGTCGTTGCTCTCCTAGCCACCGCATCCGTTGGCGCGGTCTGGACCGTGGTCAATACAGACTTTGGTACCCACGGAGTCAAAGAACGCTTTGAACAACTCCAGCCAAAAGTACTCCTCACAACAGACAGTGTTCGTTTCGGAGGCAAAGTCGTTGACAAAACATCGCAGCTCCCTGAACTTCTTGAAGCATTGCCTACTGTTGAACATCACGTGCTTGTCGACACAGACGTAGACTTTGGCACAACATTGCCCGCTGCCTCTGCACGTTTAAGCGACATCCTCACGTCACCCCAAGAACCAGACTTCACCCGCGTGGAGTTCAACTCGCCCTTGTGGGTTCTCTACTCCTCAGGAACAACGGGCAAGCCCAAAGGAATTGTGCACTCCCACGGTGGTGTCGTGCTTGAGTCCCTCAAAGCAAACGCACTTCAATACGATCTGCACCCCGGTGACCGTACACACTTTGCTGCGTCGACCACGTGGGTCATTTGGAACATGATGATCGCGACACTCTTCGTGGGAGCAACCGTCGTCACTTACGACGGCTCTCCTTCCCACCCAGACGCTCTTCAACATTTGAAGATTGTCTCTGAGGAACAGGTTGCCTTCTTTGGCACGGGTGCCGCCATTTTAACCATGGGAGAAAAGTCTGGCCTGTCTAATGCTCACGACTGGGACTTCTCGCATTTGCGGTTCGTTCTCTCTAGCGGTTCGGCACTGCCCCCTACAACGTGGAACTGGCTCCGGGAACAGATCGGAAGGGACTTCCATTTGGGTTCCGACTCCGGAGGCACCGACATCGCTACCGGCATCATTGGTTCAAACCCGTGGGACGTACAAAACATCGGGGAACTTCAAGGCCCGTATCTGGGTGTTGACGCGCGCTCCGTTGGACCTGACCAGGAAACCGTCACTGATGAAGTTGGCGAGCTCATTATTGCCAACCGGATTCCGAGTATGCCCATCTACCTGTGGGGCGACACCGACCGGTCCCGTTATACCGACACCTACTTCTCAACCTACAGCGGAACTTGGCGTCAGGGAGATTGGGTGACAAACACCTCGGCGGGAGGGTGGATTGTGCACGGCCGTTCCGACTCAACCATTAACCGAGGTGGGGTCCGCATGGGGTCTGCAGATATCTGCCGAGTTGTCGACGAAGTTGATGGCGTGACGTCTTCGATGGTTATCGGAGCAGAGCTCAAGAACGGTGGCTACTACATGCCACTGTTCGTCGTTACAACACGTGATGAGGATGAGCACAACGAACTCGAAAAGGAAATTGTCGCTGCGATTCGACAAAAAGTATCTCCGCGATATGTGCCCGACGCTGTCATTTTTGCTCCTGACGTTCCCCTTACGCGAACTGGCAAACTCATGGAAGTTCCGGTCAAACGCTTGTTTCAGGGGGCCTCCCCCGACTCACTCAACCGCACGGCAAGTCAGAACCCCGAGGTGCTCGACTGGTATTCGAATCAAGCCACCAAGTTCGCGCAATCGGACGACTGATAGCCATACTTAAAAATCAAAAACTGTGTCAGTGCCTCGTGACACAGTGAGGACATGAACATTTCAGTTGTCACCGTTGTGTTTGTGGCACTCATTCTGGGCCTGATTGCCGGGGCCGTGCTGGGTCTTTTAGCAGGCTCAGCACGGGCACGGTCACGTTACTCTGTTGAGCTTGCACAAGCCCAAACAAAAACAGAGCTCCTCACAGAGCGGACCGCAAACCTCGAAGCAGACGCCGCGATCGCAGCTGAACTCACTGCAGCCGTCGGCCCCCTTGCAGCCAGTGTGCGTGAGTTGAAAGCTCACATGCATCAGCAGGACCACGAACGTATCGACCAGATCGCTCGACTGTCCGAGAACATCACGTCTCTGACACAACAGAACGCTCAACTTCACGCATCGACAGCACAGTTGTCTAACGCGTTACACTCCACGTCAGCGCGTGGCGACTGGGGCGAAGTACAACTCACACGCATCGTCGAATACTCCGGCCTACTCCCCCACGTCGATTTCGACACCCAAGTCACCACCCAACACGGTCGCCCCGACATGGTCGTCCACCTCCCCGGCGGAGGCACCATCGTCGTCGACGCGAAAGTCCCACTCTCCTCCCGGCTAGGCGAAGGCAACAGCGAGTCAGCCAAACAGCACGCTCAAGCACTCTTACGCCACGTCGACGCACTTGCAAGCAAGACATACTGGAAGTCCTTCGACCACTCCCCCGAATTCGTCGTATGCTTCATTCCTACCGACGGGCTACTCTCACACGCCGCAACCACCTACCCGGCCCTCATCGAACAAGCACTCAGCAAGAACGTCGTCATCGCCTCACCATCAACCCTGCTCGTCCTACTCAAAACAGTTGCTCTCAACTGGCGCCACTACAATATCTCCACCTCGGCAGCACAGGTACTCAAACTGGGAACTGAACTCTACGAACGCACTGGACTACTCACAGAACGACTCATCAAACTCGGCACTGCACTTGACCGCGCCACCCAGGAATACAACAGCTTCATCGGATCATTCGAAACCAGATTCCTCGTCACTGCTCGCAAACTCACCCACACCGGAATCACCAACACACAACTCGACGAACTCAACGGCATCACCACATCCACACGCACCGTCACCGCACACGAACTCGCCTACCCCACCAGTCCAAATTCCCAGTCTCAACACCTCGACACCGGCACCTGACCCGCATTGTCTCAACATCCGCATACAAAAGGGCGCCTCCGAAACCTCGGAGGCGCCCCACACTCGTTAAAACCTATTCAGACTCAGTTCCAGACGACGTACGCGAACCCAGCTCCGCGTCCAACCGCAGCAAGCCGTTACCATCGTCACCAGCCAACACCAGCTGATCGACGATCTCGCCCACTGTTGCTTCTTCCTCAATCTGCTCATTCAAGAACCAGTTGAGCAATGGACGCGAGTCCAAGTCACCCTGCGCATCGGCCGCACGGTACAGCTCACGAATCGCTTCGCTCACCTTCTCCTCGTGCGCCAACGCAGCCTTGAAAATATCCACCGGCTTCAGTTCAGCACCCACCTTAGGCGCCGGAATGTCGCCGATCTGTGCATGACCACCACGGTCAACAACATGATCAATGAACTTATTCGCGTGCACGATCTCCTCATCAGCCTGCGCACGCAACCACTGAGCCATGCCCGGGAAACTCTGAGCGTCGGCAACAACCGCCAACTGGCGGTACGTCATCGACGCCTCAAACTCCAAGGTGATCTGCTCGTTAAACTTCACTTCTAACGCATCAGCAAGCTTCATGTTTCCTCCTCAAAAAGCTTAAAACTGAAACAACCACACGGCACTCCATGCTTACCGCAAATCGTGCTCGCGGTTGGCCCCATTCTTCTTGTTCGACGTGTTCTCACCGGCGGCTTTCAAATCAGCACGCAACTCACGAGGCAAACTAAACATCAAGTCCTCCTCAGCAGTCCGCACCTCATCAACATCGGCATAACCGTACTCAGCCAAAAGCTCCAACACGCTCTTCACCAACAAGTCCGGGACGCTCGCACCACTCGTTACACCAACCGTGGCCACACCGTTAAACCAGTCCTCATCAATCTCACGCGCAAAATCCACGCGGTACGACGCCTTCGCCCCATGCTCCAAAGCAACTTCAACAAGCCGCTTCGTGTTCGACGAATTATTCGACCCCACCACAATCACCAAGTCACACTGGGGTGCAATCTTTTTCACCGCCACCTGACGGTTCTGCGTCGCATAACAAATATCGTCACTAGGCGGATCAATTAACTGCGGAAAACGCTCACGCAGAATCGACACCGTCTCCATGGTCTCGTCGACACTCAACGTTGTTTGCGAAATCCACACCAGCTTTTCTGGATTACCCAGATCAACCTCACGAGCCTCAGCGGGGTTCTGCACCAGCACAATCGACTCAGGCGCCTCACCCATGGTGCCCTCAACCTCTTCGTGGCCTTCGTGCCCCACCAACAGAATGGTGTACCCCTGCTTAGCAAACCGCACAGCTTCCCGGTGTACCTTCGTCACCAACGGGCACGTCGCATCAATCGTCTTCAAGTCCCGCGTGGCTGCTTCTTCATGCACTGCAGGAGAAACTCCGTGAGCAGAAAACACCACTCGCTCACCCTGCGGAACTTGCTCAGTTTGATCCACAAAAACCGCGCCACGTTCCGTCAACGTCTCCACGACGTGACGGTTGTGCACAATCTCCTTGCGCACATACACCGGCGCACCATAGTGCTCCAGCGCCCGCTCCACAGCAATCACAGCCCGGTCAACACCAGCACAGTATCCGCGCGGTGCTGCCAGAAGAACCTTCTTCTCACCATCAGGCTGTTCAATCTCACCAGGCGCTTTACGAGTTCTGGGCATTGACGGCATTGGCATAGTTACAGTAGACACATAACCATTCTAAGAAACCCCGGCACCAAGAGCCAGGTTAAACTGCCCACACACGAACATTCACACCACGAACGGACGAGTCATGGCCCCACGGATCAGCGGCACACCCGGCACAGTCGGTGCTGAACCCCCCAACAGCCTGCCCGCCACCGCACTTGAAACCACCCCCGAAAACCCGTGGCCCGTCTCGCTTTTAAGCCAAAACATCAAGAACTACATCGACCGCATGTCCGTCGTGTGGGTCGAAGGCCAAATCATCGAATTCAACCCCCGCGGACGCGCCTCCTACCTCACCATCCGCGACCTCAATGACCAAGTCTCACTGCCCGTCCAGGTCTTTTCCGACGTCCTCGACAGGCTCGAAACCCCCATCAAAGCCGGCGACCACGTAGTCGTACAACTCAAAGCAAACTTCTGGCTCAAAGCCGGTCGTCTCTCCATGCAAGCCCGCGACATCCGGCACGTTGGACTGGGCGAACTGCTCGCCCGCCTCGAACGCCTCAAACGCATGCTTGCCTCCGAAGGTCTCTTCGACCCCGCGCTCAAGAAACCCATCCCGTTCTTACCCACCAAAATCGGGCTCATTACCGGCCGTAACTCCGACGCCGAAAAAGACGTCATCCGCAACGCCACCCTACGCTGGCCGTCCGTCCAATTCGACATCATCAACACCGCCGTTCAAGGCACCGGCGCTGTCACCCAAGTCATCGCTGCTCTCGAAGAACTTGACGCTCACCAAGACGTTGACGTCATCATCATCGCCCGAGGTGGCGGCAGCTTAGAGGACCTCCTCCCCTTTTCGAATGAGTCCCTCATCCGAGCCGTCGCAGCCACACGCACCCCAGTCGTTTCGGCAATTGGTCACGAAGCCGACCACCCAATCCTTGACGAAGTCGCAGACCTCCGAGCCTCCACCCCCACAGATGCCGCCAAACGCGTCGTCCCGGACTTCCACCAAGAAGTCATGGGCATCATGCATGCCCGGGCCGTCCTCACCGGCACCCTAGAACGCTTCATCACCAACGAACAGCGGGGACTCGACAGTGTCCGGAGCCGCCCCGTACTGGCCAATCCACACACCATGATCACCACCCGAGCTGACGAAATCGCCGACTGGCGCACACGCGCCACCTCACTTACCCGGCGCACGCTCCACCACGGAGAAGCAACCATCGAGCACCTCCGCACCCAAGTTCGTGCGCTCAGCCCGCTCAACACGCTAGCCCGCGGTTACGCGATCGTGCAGGACACCTCGGGCGCGGCAGTCCGCAACACCAACGACCTCAACGCCGGCGACCAGCTCACCGTCACAGTCGAACACGGCACATTCGAGGCAACCGTCACAACAATCCACCCGCAACGGCCAGACACACCCCAACCAAAGGACACACCATGACCAGCATCAACGAAATGAGCTACGAACAGGCTCGCGAAGAACTCATGAACACGGTCAAGGCTTTAGAAGCTGGAAACCTCAACCTCGAAGAATCCTTAACCCTGTGGAAACGCGGCGAACAACTCGCTGACCGGTGCCAAGCTTGGCTCGACAGCGCCCGCGACGCACTCGACAAAGCTCAAGCCAAACAGTCTGGCGAAAGCGAAACTGACTCAGAGCAAGAAGCAGAGTAAGTTCAACGAACCGCGCAAACCACGCACACGTCACCTAGTGTTTCTCCAACGCACGCTTCACAAACATGTCAACAGACTCACCTGTTGCAACGGCCTGCACCACAAACCAGGTGCCATTAACCTGACCCACGAACGCTTGTTCACGGTTCTTACCTTCATAGGTTGTGAAGTTCACGCCTTGGATACTCTGCTCGCCAACAGGGGCGAACTCTTTGACAAATGACTTCGCCCAGTCCTCGTCAGCCTGAGCCTGGCGAATCGACAACCACTGATCATCCGGCCCCACATATGAGGCGTACCACGTCTGAACCGACGGCTCACCCATTGGCGCCAGTCGGGCCTCGTTTGAGTGCCAGTCCTGCGGTGTTTCAAACCACGCAACCGGCCAATCAACCGCATCATCGGCCGTCTTACCAATACCCTCAGCGTCCACCTTTCGAATGGGGTCGCCCTTTGGCTGAGGCGCGATCATCAGCGCCAGCACCATGATGAGAACACACGCCAATAACGCGATCACCATGTTCATCCAGTTGGCTTCCAACCGGAGTTTCCGCATTTCTGCGCGCGATCCAGGCTGAGGTTGGGCAGATTTTTCAGTCACCCCAGTATTGTGCCCACACTGTGTACAACTGACAAACGCACCCTGAGAAACCTCTCCTGCCAACGTTCTCTTATACCCACCACAAACTGAAGCGTCGTTAGTGGCACAATGAAGGTATGACAGAGCTGAATGCGTCACAAGAAAAGGCTCACCACAATGGCGGGCGTGCAGAAACCGAACCCGTTGCTGTCACCGACGAATGGTCTCAGCGACTCCGTATCGAAGAAGGCGAACCCGATCGTAACCTCGCGCTCGAACTCGTTCGCGTGACCGAGGCGGCAGCAATTGCCGCTGGTCCGTGGGCTGGCCGCGGTGAAAAGCTCGCCGCTGACGGGGCTGCCGTAGCAGCAATGCGCAATGTGATCTCGACTGTTCGCATGGACGGCACCGTCGTCATTGGTGAAGGTGAAAAAGACGAAGCCCCCATGCTGTTTAACGGCGAAAAAGTAGGTGACGGCACGGGCGCTCACGTTGACGTCGCCGTTGACCCCATCGACGGAACCACCCTGACCGCTAAAGGTATGCCCGGCGCGATCGCCGTGATGGCGGTCTCCGAAGGCGGCTCCATGTACGACCCATCTGCCGTGTTCTACATGGAGAAGCTGGTCGCCGGTGCCCAGTACGCCGACGTTGTTGACCTACGCCTGCCCGTAGGCGAAAACATCCGTCGCGTCGCCAAGATTAAAGGTAGCGCCAAGGACGCTTCGGCCGTCACTGTCGTTATTCTGGACCGCCCACGCCACAAGGAACTCATCCAAGAAGTCCGTGACGCTGGCGCGCGCATCAAACTGATCTCAGACGGTGACGTCGCCGGTGCAATCGCAGCGTGCCGCCCCAACACCGGAACCGACCTCCTCATGGGAATCGGTGGAACCCCAGAAGGCATCATCACCGCATGCGCAGTGAAAGCCATGGGCGGGGTTATCCAAGGACGTCTGTGGCCACAGTCTGACGAAGAACGCCAAGGCGCAATCGACGCGGGTCTTGCGTTGGACACCGTCCTCTCCACCGACGACCTGGTCAAGAGCGACAACTCGTACTTCGTCGCAACCGGTATCACCACCGGCGACCTGCTCGACGGTGTGCGCTACGAAGGCCAGCACGTCATGACCCACTCGCTGGTCATGCGTTCCAAGTCAGGCACCGTGCGCAACGTGTACGCCGAGCACCGCATTGAAAAGACCCACTCGTACGAAGAAGCTGCCCGCGAAGCAGCCCGCAGGGGTCTCGTTTAATGCCGAACTCTCGCGCATATACCACCCCACAAGCTGCGTTCGACCGTCTCATTGACGGAAACAAACGCTTTGTGACCGACACCCCTGAACATGCCCAGCAAGACTCCACGAGGCGTCGCGAACTGCGCACAATTCAGCTCCCCTACTCGACCCTGTTCGGTTGTTCTGACTCACGTGTCGCAGCTGAACTGATCTTCGATGTTGGTCTAGGTGAAATGTTCGTGGTTCGCACCGCCGGGCAGGTGACCGATTCGGTCACCATCGGCAGCCTGGAATACGGCGTCGAACAACTGGGAACACCTCTTGTGATTGTTCTGGGGCACGACTCGTGTGGCGCCGTCACCGCGTCAGTCGACGCCTACCAAAACGGAACGTTCCCTGGCGGTTTCGTCGACGACGTCGTATCCAACATCCTTCCCGCCGTCGCCCGCGCCCACTCAAAAGGCAAGAACGACATCGGGTCAGCTGTGGAGCAAAATACCGTCGACACGGTGGAACGCCTCTACGCACGTTCCTACACCATCCGAAAAGCAGTAAACGAAGGCCGTACCGCACTCGTGGGGCTCACCTACGCCCTGGCGGACGGAAAAGTGAATGTTGTTGCCGTTCGCGGCGACCTCAACACCGACAGCAAGGAGACACAGTGAGCCAAGAATTCCGCATTGAACACGACACCATGGGCGAAGTGAAGGTCCCCGTCAACGCCCTGTACCGTGCTCAAACCCAGCGCGCAGTCGAAAACTTCCCCATCTCTGGCAAACCACTCGAAGCTGCCAACATCGCCGCCCTGGGGCACGTGAAGAAAGCATGCGCACGCGCCAACAACGACCTCGGCGTTCTTGACGACACCCGCGCCAAGGCGATCATCGCAGCCGCTGAGGAAGTCATTGCAGGGACTCACAACGGCGAATTCCCCATCGACGTGTTCCAGACCGGTTCAGGTACCTCGTCGAACATGAACACCAACGAGGTCATCGCAACCCTGGCCAACCGCACTGTTGACGGCCAGGACAGCGAAATCCACCCCAACGACCACGTCAACGCGTCACAGTCGTCCAACGACGTCTACCCCACCTCGGTACACGTGGCCGTCACCCAGGCACTGGTCAACGACTTGGTTCCTGCTATGGACCACCTGGCGAGCGCGCTGGAAGAAAAAGCTACCGAATTCCGCAACATCGTCAAGGCCGGCCGCACCCACCTAATGGACGCCACCCCAGTGACCCTGGGACAAGAGTTCTCCGGTTACGCAGCTCAGGTTCGCAACGGGATTGAGCGCATCGAATCCTCGCTTCCGCGCGTAGCCGAAGTTCCTATGGGTGGAACCGCAACCGGCACCGGTATTAACACGCCACAAGGCTTCCCACAGGCTGTTGTAAAGTACTTGGCCGAACAGACCGGCCTGCCTATCACGGAAGCTCGCAACCACTTCGAAGCACAGGCCAACCGCGATGGTCTGGTTGAAGCATCCGGTCAGTTGCGCAACATTGCGTACTCGTACATGAAGATCAACAACGACATCCGCTGGATGGGCTCAGGCCCCAACACGGGTCTGGGTGAACTGCACATTCCTGACCTGCAGCCCGGTTCGTCGATCATGCCCGGTAAGGTCAACCCGGTCATTTGTGAAGCGGTCACGCAGGTGTGCGCGCAGGTCATTGGTAACGACACCACCGTGTCGCTGTCCTCGACCAACGGGGCGTTCGAACTCAACGTGGGTATTCCGGTCATGGCATCGAACCTGCTGGAGTCGATCCGTCTGTTGGCTAACTCCAGCCGTGTCATGGCAGACAAGATGATCAAGGGGCTAGAAGCCAACGAGGAACGTTGCCGCTTCCTCGCAGAGGCTTCGCCATCGATCGTCACCCCGCTGAACAAGGTCATCGGTTACGAAGCTGCCGCCAAGATCGCTAAGCACGCCGTCAACAACAAGATGACGGTGAAGGAAGCAACGGTGGCGCTGGGCTACGTAGAAAACGGCACCATCACCGAAGAGGACCTGGACAAGGCCCTCGACGTGACCACCATGCTGGGTGAGTTCAACCGCTAATTAAACCGACCAGTCGGTAGAAAGCTCGGCCCTAAGAAAACCCGAGGTGTCCTGCAGTTTCGCAGGACACCTCGGGTATTTCTGTGGTGTCAAGACCCTCATCAGCAACCTTGCCACATGTACTGTACCAGTGGTACACTACCAGTAAGAACAAAGAAAGAGGAGCACCATGAAACCGCAACTAGTCAACTCAACTCGAACACTTCTCCCATTCACGGCGGCACTCATCGCAGGCATGACAATCATCCAAATCGTCATCGCCTTCACCCCAGGAGGACCCGGAGTCTTGGGCGCCCTCCTCACCGCAGCCGTGGCCATCGGGTGCATGCTCTGGCAATGGCGCAACATCAAGACGATCGCAAAAATCCGGTTCGGCAAAGCTATCGTCCATGCAGTGATGTTCGGGACCATCACAACGTCATTTAGTTTGCACGCGCTGATACATTTCGCAATCGCAATGCGCGCCGGTGATGTCGCTTCGGTCGCCCAAGAGTTCTTCACAACGTCATGGGTTGGCGCAACACTGTGCATGAGCGCACTGTGGGGAGCAGGCTTCGTCGCTTCGCTAATCGGGGCCATTGCACAGCGAGGCTGGGAGGACTGACCCATGGCACCCAATCATCAGCCCGAACTAGACGAATGGTTGGAGCACAAAGTGTCATCCTGGGTCGAAACGTACAAGAAAGCGATGCTCACACCCACCGTTCTCGCCATAGTCGAGGCCCACGAAACCCTCACAGTTCAAGAACTCAACTCCCACATCGAGGCGGATATGGGCTGGCAACTCACCGAACGCGGACTCTACCGCACTATCAAACGCCTCGAGGACAGTGAGTTCCTGTCTATTACCAGCGAAGAAGCACCCCGCACGGGAGCCAAACGAAAGCTCATTTCGCTTTCTCCTCTCGGTTCACGCATGCTCGCTGGTGTTCGGCAAAACCTCGTCCAGTTACCTTCATAAAAACCACCCCGAGGTGTCCTGCAGTTTCGCAGGACACCTCGGGTTTTTCTGTGGCTGGCTCACCTACACCAGATCGAAGTCTTCAAGCACGCTCGTCACCAGTGCCGCGATCGCGGAACGCTCCGAACGGGTCAGAGTGATGTGCGCAAACAGCTTGTTGCCTTTGAGCTTCTCGATGACTGCGGAGATACCGTCGTGACGACCCACCCGCAGGTTGTCACGCTGTGCTACATCGTGCGTGAGTACCACCCGGGAATTTTGCCCCAAGCGTGAAAGCACAGTGAGAAGGACGGTTCGTTCCAGCGACTGTGCCTCGTCGACAATGACGAACGCGTCGTGCAACGAGCGACCTCGAATGTGCGTGAGCGGGAGAACTTCCAACATGCCACGGTGCATCACCTCATCAATAACGTTGCGGGAGACCAGTGCTCCCAAAGTGTCGAAAACTGCTTCTGCCCACGGGTTCATCTTGTCTGACTCATCGCCAGGCAAGTACCCCAAGTTCTGGCCACCAACGGCATACAGTGGCCTAAACACCATGATTTTTTCGTGTGTGCGGTCTTCCAGGACCGCTTGCAAGCCGGCCATGAGAGCCATCGCCGACTTACCAGTTCCAGCACGCCCGCCCAGGGACACAATGCCCACTTCTTCATCGGTGAGCATGTCCAACGCGATCCGCTGTTCAGCCGACCTTCCATGGATCCCAAACACGTCACGGTCACCACGAACCAGCTTGACCGTCCCCGTGCCCGCCTGCTCATTGAGCGCTACCACGCGCCCCAAACCGGAACCACGCGGAGAGGACAAAACCAGCCCAGTATTTAGCACCTCGGCGCCGGCAGCCTTGGTCTCAACGAAACCAGAGTCAAACAGCTGCGCCATCTCTGCCTCATCCAGCATGAGTTCACTCAGACCCGTGTAACCGGAATCGACGGCCAGTTCAGCCAAGTACGCTTCCGCAGCCAGACCAAGCGCAGACGCCTTCACACGCATAGGCACGTCCTTGGTCACTACAACGACCGAATGCCCCTCAGCCTGCAAATTACGCGCAACGGCAAGGATACGGGTGTCGTTTTCAGCGCGGTCGAAAGCCACCGGCAAACCAGACGCATCAACGTGATTGAGTTCGACACGCAACGTGCCACCTTCAGTACCAATTGGAATCGGCTCATCCAAACGGCCGAACTCCTCGCGCAACTCATCCAGCAACCCCAACGCTCGGCGCGCTGTAAAACCGAGTTCTGAATGATGCCGTTTCGCTTCCAACTCACCAACAACGATGAGCGGAATCACAACATCGTGCTCGTCGAAACGAAAGATCGCACGCGGGTCAGAAAGTAGAACAGAAGTATCGAGTACGTACGTGTGAACAGTGGTAGTCATGGGCTCCCCTGTACTTAAGGTCCAAGGTGCCCGGCTCAATCCTTCCCCGACGAGGCTGACACCTCGGGTTGGTCCCTCACCAACTGTCTCCAACCTAACGTGAGAATCCATGCCCGAGGTGGGGCGCACCTCGGCGGGTCGGTGACGTTTAGATGAATGAGTTGTGAACTGGTTTACTTACCGTAGCGGCGCTGTCTTTGGGAGTAGTCGCGTACGGCCCGCAAGAAGTCGGTCTTCCTGAATGCCGGCCAGTACGCCTCGCAAAAGAAGAATTCGGAGTATGCGCTTTGCCAGATGAGGAACCCGCTCAACCGCTGTTCTCCCGAGGATCGGATGATGAGGTCGGGGTCCGGCTGGCCCTTGGTGTACAAGTGTTCTGCCAGGCGTTCTTCCGTGAGCGCGTTAATGGCGGCTTCCATGCTGGTGCCCGCGGCGGACTCTGCCCGTAAATACGATTTGATCGCGTTCACGATTTCCTGGCGTCCGCCATATCCCACAGCAACATTGACGTGGACGCTTGGCTGACCGCCTCGTGAGCTCTCTTGCGCGGTTTCTAACCTGGCGCGCAACGGCTGGGGAAGTACGCTCAAATCACCAACAAGGTTCACCGCGTACTTGTCGGACTGAGCGATCTGCTCAACCATGTCCGAAATGATGGCGACCAGGGTTTCAACTTCTTCCGGCGTGCGCTGCAGGTTTTCCCGCGACAGCACATACAGGGTGACCACTTCGATGCCAATTTCATCGCACCAACCCAGGAACTCAACGATCTTCTGGGCTCCGGCCCTATGCCCCTGCTCGGTTGTGGCACCGAACTCCTTGGCCCACCTGCGGTTGCCATCGGTAATCACACCCACATGCCGTGGAATCCGGTCAGAAGGGACGAGTTCGCGCACGATCTGACGGTTGTACAACCGATACAGCCAGCCTGCGATTTGCCCGCGCACGCGCCCTCCTCTCACTCTCTACGGCTAGTTTATAACCTGATTATGGACAGGGTCTGTGGCCCTGGGCCCACGGCCTAGAATGGAGGTATGGGCGCACATGACACACTCGATCCGGTTGAAGACAGAAAACGAGCAGCAGCGAATTCTCAACGCGCCCGCCGGTTGCGCAATTTGCGCGTCGACATCACCCGGTTTATGGAGATCCGCCCCAGTTGGCGTGGTTGGATTCACGCAGGAGCGTTTCCTTTGGCCGTCCTTGGCGGACTGACCGCTGTCATTTTGTGCCCTACAGTCTTGTCACGTTTAGCCTCCGCAATTTTCGCCATCACGGGCATGATGCTCTTTGGCACATCCGCCATGTACCACCGAGGTTCGTGGCGTGTCCGCGTGCGCATCCTGTTGCGCCGGCTCGACCACGCAAATATTTTCCTCATCACGGCCGGAACGTACACACCTCTCGCAGTTCTGCTCCTGGACCCACCAGCGTCGTGGTGGCTTTTGGGCATCATTTGGACAGGCGCCATCTTGGGCGTGATTTTCCGACTCATCTGGATCGGTGCGCCACGCTGGCTTTTCGTCCCTGTCTACATCGGTATTGGAATCGCCGGAATTGGTTTCATCCCGTCCATGTGGATGCACAATCTGGCCGCAGGAATCCTCATTGTGATCGGAGGAGCGTCCTACATTACCGGCGCTATCATTTACGGCTTGAAGCGCCCCAACCCGTTCCCAACGCAGTTCGGTTTCCACGAAATTTTCCACACCGCAACGGTCATTGGTTACGGATGCCACTTGGCAGCGATCCTCGTGTCAGCGGTGGCGGCGTACTAAGGCGTCGTTTGGGTGGGCTCCACGTGTTGAAGCTCAGTTCAAGGTCGCCGAGGTCGTTCCCGGCTAGGATTCGTCCTTTGGGTTCCGCTGTTTTTGCTCCAGGATCGATTCAGCTTCTTCACGCGATTGACGCGGGTCCACACGAACGGGCAAAGCGTTGGACTCAACCGCGCCGTCACGGGCACGGATCTTCCGCACTTTACGCGCAGCGAGGTTTGCCAGCACGATCCCTGCAATGACAACTGCGAGCGTGACGAGGAACCCGATAGTCCCAGGCGTCACGAGCTCTTCGTCTGGGATGGGTGCTTGCGAGGGTGGAGCAGTCGCTGCCCACAGAGCAATAGCGACCATTGTCATGACTGTTCTCCTGAACGTTGGGCGCACGCTTTCTTCAGTTCGTCGTCGCCCACAACCGTACCGTCTTCTAGGGCGACTCCTGCGAAGAGATCGCTTTCGGCAAAGTCAGTATGGGGGTCGAGGTCTCGCCCGGTGTTATCGACTGCAAGCTCAAACTCCTCTGTTGGCCAGTACTCCGAGGCGAGTTTGCGGATGTCAGAGAAGAACCCACCGTTGGGGTCGATTTGAGTTGCGTGGGCCAAGAGCGCCCGGCGCGCTGTATCCATGAATTCTTGCGATTCGATGCGCGCGGTCAGCCAGGTTTCCCTGCCGGGGCGTTCTTGGTACTTCTTGACCATGCCTTCTAAGGGCGATTCCAGTCCTTTTTCCTCCAGCAGAGTGTGAACTCGCATCCACTTAGCCGGCGAAAGGTCCTGGTTGTAGTACACCTTTTGTACGTTCCACGGTTCACCCAGTTCCGGAAGTTCGGTTTGATCAGCGGCAGCTCGAACCGCTTCCATTGTCACGGTGTGCGTGTGGATGTGGTCCGGATGTGGGTAACCGCCAAGTTCGTCGTACGTGGTAATGACGTGTGGCTTAAATCGACGAATGATGTTGACCAGGGGGCGTGCAGCCACGTGCGCAGGAACCCGATAGAAGCAGCCGTGTGGCACTTGGGTTTCAAAGTCGCCTTCCGGAAGACCTGAGTCGACAAAACCGACCCACTGGTGTTCAGCCCCAAGAATTGAGGCCGCGTTGGCCATTTCACGGCGACGCAGTTCCGCAATGTCGCGTTCTGCTGCCGGTGAGTCAGCTAAAGCAGGGTTGAGAATGTCGCCGGCTTCTCCCCCAGTCATGGTTGCAATCAGGACACGGGCACCCAGGGAAGTGTACAGAGCTGTTGTCGCAGCTCCCTTTGACGATTCGTCGTCTGGGTGCGCGTGAACGGCAAGCAGCCGGAGGCCCGAATACATGTATCCCCTTAGAGTTCTTTTCTGAAAGCAACTATCATAGATTAGTCCTTTTAACTCGCGTTTACGAAAGCTCCCATGGACTCACTTGGCATGGACTCACTTGACTCTCGCTACGGTCGCACAGCTCAGGGCAATAAGAAGCGCCCGCTGCTGTTCGCGCTCGTTGGCATCGTCATCGTCCTGATAGCTGGAGCCGCGTTTCTCGCATTCAAACCACGCGCTCACCCGCACGCGCCTGAGACGTCAAACTTCACCGCTCATGACGCAGGGAACGCATCTGTAACTTTTTCTATCGTCCCTGACGCTCACCGAGACATTAAGTGCGCTGCGATTATTAAGAACCAGTACGAAGCAGTCGTGGGATATAAGGAGATCACGATCCCGGCTGACCCCCAGGCGAACTCTGCTTCTATGCACCACGACCGCGTTGACGTTCGCACCACGCAAGAAGGCGCGCAAGGAAACGTGGAATCTTGCGTTTTTGTAGGGTAGACTAGCGGTTCAAATATATCCCGAGTTCCACCAAAGGAACCCGGGATATGTTTTGTTCCAGCTAGCCAAACGACCACTGGCGCAGCATAGAAAGGCACAATTATGACCGCGGAAAACACCGCAGACCAGACGTGGCTCACGCCCCAAGCTTTTGAGCGTCTCTCTAAGGAGCTCGAGCATCTGTCGGGTCCCGGTCGCACGGAAATTGCCGAGCGCATTGAAGCTGCTCGTGACGAAGGCGATCTGAAAGAAAACGGCGGATACCACGCAGCGCGTGAAGAGCAAGGAAAACTCGAAGCACGTATTCGCGAACTCGAGCACCTGCTTCAGAACGCGAACGTGAGCGAACCAGACGGCGACGAGTCAACCGTCACCCCCGGCAAGCTCGTCACTCTGAAAATGGGACGTCGCAAAATCGAGTTCCTCTTGGGTTCACGCGAAATCATTTCAGAGGAAGAGAAGATCGATGTCTTTTCTGAGAAGTCCCCGCTGGGCGCAGCTGTGAATGGCAAGAAGGTTGGCGACAAGGTGGAGTACGAAGCTCCCAACGGTCGCACGATCGAAGTCACCATCGAATCGGCTAAAGCTTACTGAGTCTGTCGCACGAAAAAGCCGTGGAACCTGCTTGGTTCCACGGCTTTTCTCATTCATCGAGCTTATGACTCGGAAGAGGTTTTCGCGCGTTCCTTCGCCACTTGAGCTTCTACATGCTCTGATGTTGCTTTTTTGGCTTTCGTCAGCGCTTCGCTATCTCCTTTGAGATTAGCCAGCGCCTCGTGGGCCTTCTTCATGTACTCATCGTTTCCACTGAGCGTAAGCACCACCGTGTTGAGCATGGCGACGAACGGAACAGCAAACAGGGCACCCGGGATACCGAACAGTACACCACCACCGGTGACCGCCAGCACAACAGCCAGCGGGTGAACAGCAACGGCCTTACCCATGAGGAACGGTTGCAACACGTTTCCTTCCAACTGCTGTACCGCCACAACGACAATGAGCATGATGATGGCACTCACCAGCCCCTTGGACACAAGCGCCACCAACACCGCGATGACACCCGTCAGCACGGCACCGACCAACGGGATGAAGGACGCCAAAAACACCAACACAGTCAACGGGAAGGCCAATGGGATTCCCAAGGCTAGGGCACCGATACCAATACCTACCGCGTCAATAGCAGCTACCAGCACCTGAACACGTACGTACTGCACAAGTGAATTCCAACCGTTAACGGCCGCAGCAACCGACTTGGGCTGAGCCGGCTTTGGAAGCAAGCGTACGAACCAGTTGAAAATGCGCCCGCCGTCAAACAGGAAGAAGAAGGATGCAAACAGGGTGATCAGCAAACCGGTGACAAAGTTTCCAATGCTTGACGCTGCGCCCAGCGCTCCAGAAGCGATCTTGCCCTGTGATTTCTGTAGCCAGTCAAGCGCCTTGGTGTTGAACTCGTCCAGGTAGCCAGTAATGACCGTGGAGTCGATGCCAAACGGGTTGTTCTGGATAAACGCGTTCAATTTGTTCACACCCAGAACGACCTGGTGAGCAAGAGCAGGGAAGCCTACAACGATCTGCTGGCCGGTAAATGCCAGTAGCCCCAAGACCACCAAAATAAACCCAAGGAAGGTTGTCACCACTGAGAGCGTATGTGGCCATTTGTGACGATCCAAAAAGCTCACAACCGGCGCCATGAGAGCTGCGAGCAACAATGCAATCAAACACGGAAGCACCAAAATTGAGACTTTGGACAGTCCCCAAAACGCGACAGCAACAGCAGCGACAATGACAAGGAATCGCCAGCTCCATGCCGCTGCAAGCTTCAACCCTGGCGCAACGTACGGTGGCTTCTGACTCTCTTCACGCGCCTCTTCAATTTCACGATCATTAAAGTCATCCAGACTGATGGTCTGGGTAGCCTGAGGTTCTTCTTCGCGAACGCTATTCACGCTGCGCAACCACTTCCCCAAAATGGGCTTTCGACGTCGCTTCGAGTTCATATGGAATAGCTTACCGGTGCTTTTATTCATAGACTCAAACCGATGAAGGCTTCCACGAAACTTCTTGTTGCATCACTCTCACTCCCCCTCATCGCTGGGGCGGGTGCAGCCGTGTTGCGCATGCAGTCAAACCGGATGCGTAAACTCTTCGAGCGCGACCTCAACCTGCCTGGCGAAGACATCGCTATGACGATCGGCCCAGACGACTCGTCAGCGGAAGCCGGAACGACCTCGGCGCCCTTAGACACACATTCCGAAGACCTACCCGCTTTGGTAGTGGTTGGTGATTCGTGGATCGCGAAGATGGGCCGAGGTGCCCCGTCCCCAGCCGTCCTCATGGGCCGAGGTCTTTCTGCGTTGCTAGGTCAACGCGTCCGGGTGCGTGCCTGCACCCAGCCCGGGGCACGAGGCGAAGAGATGAGCGAACACATTTCGGCAGTGTTGGCTGATTCGCGGATGCGCCGTTCGCGTTCAGGCTCAGCCGGACCGCGTTTTGCGGTTATTTCGATGGGTTCAGCGGACATTGTTCGCCCCAGCGTGTACCGGAGCGGTGTGGCTGTCTTTAGTCGCGCGCTGAACCGCCTAGAACGTGAAGGTGGGTACCGGGTTGTGGTTCTCACATGCCCTAACCTGGGATTGCTTCCGGGTGTTCGAAGGCCGTTGCGCACATTTCTCAGGCGATCCTCCCGCGTGGTGTCCGGATCGCAGTGGCTCATGGCGGTCAGTTCACACGCGCTACCTATTTCCCTGAACCAAGTCCTGTCGGGAACGTCGAGGGTCGGGTTGCTTGCCGATTCGCGTCGCAACCCTTCTCCCCTGGGATATAAGCAGATCGTGGCAGCTGTCCTGGCGCGCATCGCAGCCGATCTCGATTCACACATTGTGTCCACACCCGACTCCGAGGAGCACAGATGAGCACCGTCATCACCGTCCTTGCCTCCAGTTCGCCCAGCAGGCTGTCGCTGTTACGGCAGGCGGGAATCGAGCCGGTTGTCATTCGCCCTGAAGTCGACGAGCACGCCGTTGTTGAGCGCGTTGCTCCGGGATCAGTCGTCGAAGAGGTGGCGCTCTTAGCCCAAACTAAAGCCAACGCGGTCATCAACGCCCTCGCCCAGGATCCGCATGAGGGGCTCATCGATTCGGCAGACACGTGCGTTCTGATCGCGTGCGATTCGCTCCTTGAGTTAGACGGTGAAGCTGTGGGCAAGCCGGGTAACGCGCAGGCCACGACCGAGGTGTGGAAACGTTTGCGTGGAAAGTCGGCTGTTCTTCACTCCGGCCACTCAATAGCCCTGTTGCGCCGAGGGTCTTCGGGCTGGAGTCTTGTTGACCAGGAACATGCAGTGGGCTCTACGACGATTCGCACCGCTCACATCAGCGACGAAGAAATCGCGGCATACTGCGAAACGGGCGAACCATTCCACGTGGCTGGTGCCCTCACGATCGACGGGTACGGCTCTGCTTTTGTTGAAGCGCTTGAAGGTGACCACACGAACGTCATTGGGCTGAGTATTCCACTCGCACGCACCCTGGTCACCAAACTGGGTGTCGCCTGGCCAGCTTTGTGGAAAATAACTCCCGCGTAGTTTTGTAGCGTGTCTACAAAAGATTTGGAGCTAGTAGCGAGCTCTCATAGATTTGCTTCGTCAGATTTTCGTGACGGGAGATTGAATGAGCGCCCAGTTTTCAAAGGTTCTTATCGCCAACCGCGGTGAGATCGCACTACGCATCGTTCGTGCATGCCGTGACCTTGGACTGCAGTCGGTTGCCGTATACACCAGCACTGAGTCCAACGCCGATTTTGTCCGGTTCGCCGATGACGCGTGGTTGCTCCCAGGAACCGGTGCGGCCACGACGTACCTGGACATGCGGGCGCTTATCGACATCGCTCACCGCGCCGGCGCTCAAGCTATCCACCCCGGATACGGTTACCTTGCCGAAAGCCCTGAGTTCGCACGTGCCGTAACCGAGGCCGGACTCACATGGATCGGTCCCGCTCCAGAGGCGTTGGAAGCGTTGGGCGACAAGGCAGGGGCTCGCACTGTTGCCGAAGCCGTGGGCGCCCCTACCACACCAGGATCAGGGCGTGCGGTCAAAGACATTGAAGACGCTCTCAACATTGCCGACACAATTGGTTACCCTGTCGCCGTCAAGGCTGTTCACGGCGGTGGTGGACGCGGATTCCGCACTGCCGCTAACCGAGAAGACCTCCCCACGGCTCTCGAATCCGCCAGCCGCGAAGCGGTTGCAGCCTTTGGCCGCGGCGAATGCCTGTTGGAAAAGCAGATCGTGCGACCACGCCACATTGAAACCCAGTGCCTGGCCGACTCACACGGCAACGTCGTCGTAGTTTCGACCCGCGACTGCTCGCTCCAGCGTCGTCACCAAAAAGTCGTTGAAGAAGCCCCTGCACCGTTCTTGACCGATGAGCAGAACCAGATTCTTGTTGATGCGTCCCAGAAGATCCTGTCCCACGTGGGATACATTGGGGCAGCCACGTGCGAATTCCTTTTGGGCCAAGACGGCACCATCACCTTCATGGAGGCAAACGCCCGTATTCAGGTTGAGCACACGATCACGGAAGAAGTCACCGGGGTCGACCTGGTGGCGTGGCAACTTAAAATTGCCTGTGGCGAGAAACTGCCTTCGTCTATGCCCGCTCCACGTGGCCACGCTTTCCAGTTCCGCATCAACGCGGAAAACCCTGCCAACCGTTTCATTCCAGCAACCGGTCGCATCGTTGAGCTCCACGAGCCAGCAGGGCCTGGTATTCGCATGGACTCCGGGGTTAAAGAAGGCACAACGGTAGGCACCGACTTCGATCCCATGCTTGCCAAGCTGATCGTGACAGGTGAAGACCGCGAACAGGCTCTTGCACGTGCTCGACGCGCACTCGACGAATACATTCTCAACGGCGTAGCCACGCTGCTCCCCCTGCACCGCGAACTCGTGCGGACACCAGCGTTTACCACCGACTTTTCGGTGTACACGCTGTGGCTAGAACAAGAGTTCATGCCATCGTTCTCAGCGCCGCAAGAACTCACGGCAGAGACCAGCCCCGAAGACACCACCACCGACGTTGTGGTGGAAGTCGACGGTCACCGCCTCACCGTGAAGGTCCCTGCAAGCCTGACAACCGGCGGACAACAGACCAAGGTGAAACCACCTCGGCGACGGAAAACCAGCCGCGTTTCTACCGACTCAGGTGACCTGACTGCTCCCATGCAGGGGACGATCGTGACGGTGGACGTTCAGCCCGGTGACACCGTCAACGAAGGTGACCGCTTGGCAGTCATCGAAGCCATGAAGATGGAACAGCCGCTCACTGCCACTCGCACCGCCACCGTAAGCGAGGTATGCGTGGAAGCTGGTTCGGCAGTGAAGTCCGGAACGCCTCTAGTGAAGTTCCAGTAGACACAAACAAAAGGTGGGGCTCGGAGTCGTTCCGAGCCCCACCTTTTGTCTATGGCCTTTAGTCGCGGATTTCGCGTCGGTGGTGCAGACGACGTGCCGCTTCTGAGAGCGAACCACTCACCGACGGGTACACCATGAACGTGGACGACAACTGATCCACTGTTAAACGGTTCTCAACAGCCAAGGCGATAGGCGTGATGAGCTCGCTCGCCTTAGGACCAACGACCACACCACCCAGTACCGAACCGGATCCGCGGCGCGCAAACACCTTAATGAATCCTTCTTCGTTGCCCTGCATCTTGGCGCGTGGGTTCGTCGCCAGCGACACCATCGACCATTCGACATCGTGCCCCGAGGTCGCAAGATCAGCCTGCGTGAACCCGACTGTTGCGATTTCGGGAGCCGTGAACACGTTTGAGGCCACATTGCGCAGTTTCAGAGGAGCAACCGCATCACCCAAGGCGTGCGACATGGCGATGCGTCCCTGCATAGCAGCAACGGATGCCAATGGGAACACGCTGGTGCAGTCACCGGCCGCGTAGATTCCCGGGACCGAGGTGCGAGACACCCCGTCAACCACGATGTGTCCGCTGTCCTCAACGTGGACCCCGGCTTCTTCCAGACCCAAGTCGGCCGTGTTCGGGATCGAACCCACAGCCATGAGGCAGTGGCTGGCGCGAACCTTACGACCGTCGGCCAAAACAACCTCGACACCGTCTTCAGTGCGCGTCACCGAGTCGGCACGCGAACGCGACAACACGTTCATTCCACGGCGACGGAAAGCCGACTCAATTACCTCGGCGGCGTCTTCATCCTGCCCCGGAAGCACACGGTCACGGCTGGACACCAACGTCACTTCGCTACCCAGGGCCTTGTATGCGGACGCGAACTCAGCACCAGTGACACCTGAACCTACGACGACCAGATGTTCAGGCAGTTCCTGCAAGTCATACAGCTGAGTCCACGAAAGAATCCGCTCACCGTCCGGCATTGCCGATGGAAGCTCACGCGGATGCGCTCCGACAGCTAGCAGAATGGTGTCGGCATTGAGTTCATACTCAGTGCCGTTGTTTTCCTTCACATGTACTTCAGAATCACTCGTGAGGCGTCCTTCACCGGAAATCACCTTCACGCCTTCGGATACCAGCGAGTCATGAATATCGCTCGCCTGCGCATTGGCCAGCTTCATGATGCGGCGGTTCATAGCAGCGAGGTCAACCCACACTTGGCCATTCTGGTCGGTCTCTCCGTCGCCCACTCGCAACCCAAGTTGCGAAGACTCGGTGAAGTCAACCATGACCTCGGCGGTTGCAATCAAGGACTTAGACGGCACCACGTCAGTGAGAACAGCCGAACCACCCGTGTGGTTCTTCTCGATGAGCATGACGTCGGCACCAGAACGAGCGGCAACCAGAGCGGCCTCGTACCCGCCCGGGCCTCCACCAATAATGACGACACGGTTTTGCGAGGGGTCAAGAACGTTTTTCACGTTTCCATTGTGTCAGTCAATGTGACTATTCCAAAGAGCAGGGCTACTCTTAAAGAGTCGAAGGCGATTCAAAGGCACGCTTGGGCATTATGCGCAAGAGTTTTGTGCTGTCAGAAATTTCACACCACGGACCCCTTGTATCAAACTTGCCATTGTGTGAATCTTAGGTTAACCGAAATTTTCTTCCCGTCCCGTGCACGCCGATCCATTCGCAATATGCACGTGGAAAACCTGAGAAAGGACACCATGGACTGGCGTCACCGTGCAGCTTGCCTCAACGAGGACCCTGAACTTTTCTTTCCCATCGGCAACACCGGCCCAGCCCTCCTCCAAATCGAAGAAGCCAAAAGCGTATGCCACCGTTGTGAGGTTGCAGAAACGTGCCTCCAGTGGGCACTTGAAACCGGACAAGACGCCGGCGTCTGGGGTGGCTTGAGCGAAGACGAACGTCGTGCTCTCAAGCGTCGCGCCGCCCGCGCACGTCGCGCGGGCTAACGACGCCGAATGAGTGTGGTTTAGGTTCCCGATCTCAGCGGGAAGTCCAAAACCACCTCGGTACCCCCACCTTCACGGGGGCGCCACTCAATCGTTCCGTCCAAGTCAGTTGTGACCAGAGTCTTCACGATCTGAGTGCCCAAGCCGGTTCCCGGAACCGCATTGTCGCCGATTCCGATTCCGTTATCTGCAATGACGACTTCAAGCCGGCCCTCGTACCTGCGTGAACGGATCCACACATTTCCATGAACGTGCTCGTCGTCTTCCTCGCTTGCAAATCCGTGCTCGATAGCATTCGTGACAAGTTCGGTCACAGCCAAAGCTAGCGACGTAGCATCAGCAGAGGAAATCGTTCCGATCTGGCCGTCCTGCTCAAGCTCAATGTGCTTGTTTGGGTTCGCCAAAGACGGCCCCAAACGCACACCCTTGCTAATGACTTCGTCGAAATCGACCTCGGGATCCACACCTTGGCTCAACACGTCATGCACAACGGCGATCACCGAAACTCTGCGCATCGCTTCTTCCAAAGCCGACTGCGCCGCCGGTGACTCAACCCTGCGTTTTTGCAACCGCAAAAGTGCGGACACGGTTTGGAGGTTGTTCTTCACCCGGTGGTGCATTTCCCGGATCATCGTGTCTCGCGACAACAGATCCCGCTCGCGCCGCCGGATCTCAGAAATATCTCGGACCAGCAAGAGCGCCCCGGTTCGGTACTCTCCACGACGGAACGGAATGGACCGCAGGGCCACTGAAACCTTCTTCGACTCCAATTCCGTCCGCCAGGCAGCACGCCCAGTGAGAACCAGAGGAAGGATCTCGTCGACCGGTCGAAGCTTCGACATAAGATCCGACATCAGTTCCGCAAGATACCGACCCTCAATCTCGCCCTTGTAACCCAGGCGGTACAAGACCGAAATCGCATTAGGTGACGCATACCGGACGCGCCCCTCACGGTTCAGCACGAGCATGCCATCACCCACGCGAGGCTCACCACGGCGCACACCTGAAGGGGCCTCCATATCAGGGAAATACCCTTCAGCGATCATCGACAAGAGCATCACGCCTGCCGAACGATAATTACGCTCCATCCTCGAGTAGTTAGCCTTGCGTTCCACATCCGAATGGATGGTGAGAACCGCAATTACGCGACCGGTACGCACAACTGGAACGGCCTCGGCCCCTTGCAGCAAACCGTCTTTGGCAGTCGACTGGCAGGTTTTCGCATTGTCCATCGCTTCGGAAATCAGCGCCTGCTCGTCATCGTTTGCTACCGTGCCGATCTCGTCGTGCGGGTACACGGTGGATCCCGTGTTGGGCCGGCAATGCGCAACAACAGTAAACGCTTCGTCCACTTTCACCCACAAGACGAGGTCGGCGAAGGCGAGGTCAGCGATCATCTGCCAGTCTTCGACCAGCCGATGCAACCACTCGATGTCGTCTTCGTCAGTGAATCCCTTGCTGGTCAGCAGATCAGCAAACGCGCTCATCAACTAGTCCAATTGGGATTGGTACACGGTCGAACGTACCAGCGAACGGATCATCCGCAACAGCACCGACAGAGGCGCTTGGTCAACATGTTCAAGCGACAGGACCTCATCAGCTGTTTCGCGAACCTTCCGCAAGGACGTTTCGTTGTGTACCTGCCATTGAGCAAGTCGATCGTCGGAACGATCCTGAGCGGTGACCTTATCCGACTGTGTAGAGCTCAGAACCGCATCCACGATCGCAGCGGCCGCCTGGTAGTAGTCATCGCGAAGCGCTCCGCGAGCCAATGCGGTCCAACGCGACGAGCGATCCAGAGCACCGATGTTTTCCAAGATCTTGACCCCGTGGATCAGCTCAGTCACACCGAAGTAGATTTCGGCCACTTCATCAGCATCCGTCTCCGACGTAGCCGCAAGCTGTGCAACAGTAAGCAACGCGTACTCGTCGAGCATTCCCGCAGCACGGTACGACAAGTCGGTGGGGACTCCGCGACGCACAAAGTCGCCGACTCGGCCCTCGAGCTTGTCGCGGTCGCCTCCACGTACCAAGGTCGGCAGTTGCGGACGCAGTTCTGTAATCGTTGGTCGGTAACGCTCGATCTCGTCTTCGACCACGAAGAAGTCTGGTGCCTGGTTGACGAACCACCGCGAAGCACGGTCAAGCAGACGAATGTAGTTGTTCTGCAGGGCAACCTGCGTATCGGTGTCGACCTTGTTGTCCAGAGCGAAAATTTCTTGGAAGTGTTCCTCGAGGTCGAACACTTCACTCACCGTAGTAAACACGCGAGCGATGTGCGGAATCGAGGCCCCTGTCTCTTCCACAAGGCGGAAGATATAGGTCAGACCACCTCGGTCAACCATGCGGTTAACCAGGCGCGCAGTTGCAATTTCACGGAACAACGGGTGCGCTGTGAGCTGGTCGCCGTACTTCTCTGTCAGTGTCTGAGGGAAGTACTGCAGGACATGCTTCTTCATGAACGGTTCGTCTGGAACGTCCGATTCGAGAATCGCATCGGCCGCGTTCATCTTCACGTACGCAAGCAAAACAGCCAGTTCAGGCGAGGTAAGACCCACTCCGCGTTCTGACACGCGCTTGTTGAGTTCCTTGCTGGTTGGCAAGAATTCAACCGCCCTATCCAGGTGTTGATGGCTTTCCAGGTACTTCATCATGCGGCTGAGGGTTCCGTTCAGACGCAGGCTGTTGCTCCGCGCCTCGCCCATGGCCGCGTTCTGTGTGTAGTTGTTTGACAGAACCAGATCGGCGACTTCGCCAGTCATCGACTCCAAGACATTCACGCGTTCGTCTGCAGGGAAGTGCCCGTGCTCAATCAGCGTGGACAACAGAAGCTTAATGTTGACTTCATGGTCAGATGAGTCCACACCGGCCGAGTTGTCCACAGCGTCCGTGTTGATCTTCTGACCGTTCAACGCAGCTTCAATACGACCCAGCTGAGTCACACCGAGGTTTCCACCTTCGCCCACTACCCGGGCACGAAGGTCTGCTCCGTTGACACGAACCGAGTCGTTCGCTTTGTCACCCACTTGTGCGTGAGTTTCGTCCTGGGACTTGATGTACGTACCGATTCCGCCGTTGTACACGAGGTCAACTGGTGCGCACAGAATTGCACGAATCAGTTCAGGCGCCGTGTAAGAACCTGCCCGCATTCCCAAAGCTTCAGCTGCTTCGGGCGACACTTCGATCGACTTTGCTGACCGCGAGAAAACCCCACCGCCGGCCGAAATCAGGTCACGGTTGTAGTCCTGCCAGCTGGAGCGTGGCAGCTCAAACAAGCGCTTGCGTTCCTGATACGACGTGGCCGCGTCAGGATACGGGTCGATGAAGATGTCACGGTGGTCGAACGCAGCTACCAAACGGATGTGTTCGGAGCGCAACATACCGTTACCGAACACGTCACCGCTCATGTCACCGATACCAACGGCCGTGAAGTCGTCGGTAGCAGTGTTGACACCCAGTTCACGGAAGTGACGTTCAACCGACTTCCACGCACCTCGGGACGTAATCGCCATCGCCTTGTGGTCGTAACCCGTGGAACCACCAGAAGCGAAAGCGTCCTGTAGCCAGAAGCCACGGTCAACAGCGATCTTGTTCGCAACGTCCGAGAACCGCGCTGTCCCCTTGTCGGCTGCGACAACCAGGTACGTGTCGTCTTCGTCGTAGCGAACCGTGCGCTCAGGGTACACGGTCTTTTGCTGGCCGTCTTCGACTACCAAGTTGTCTGTAACGTCCAGCAACGCGTTGATGAACACTTCATACGCAGCCTGTCCAGCTGCACCCCACGCTTCGCGATCCAGGGCTGGGTCCGGCAGACGCTTAGGGTAGAAACCACCCTTAGCTCCCGTAGGCACAATGAGCGCGTTCTTAACCATCTGAGCCTTAACCAAGCCCAGGACTTCGGTGCGGAAGTCATCGCGCCTGTCCGACCAGCGCAGACCACCACGAGCCACACGACCAAACCGCAAGTGAACACCTTCGACTTCCGGCGAGTACACGAACATTTCCAAAGCCGGACGAGGCTTGGGACTGAACTCGAGAAGCTCCGGCTTGATCTTGAAGACGTTTGCTCGTCGTGGTTGCCCGTTCTCATCACGCTGGAACACATTGGTGCGTACGGTAGCTGCGATCACCTCGGCGGTGGCACGCAAAATCCTGTCAGCGTCCAGGGAAGACACCTGCGCCAACGCCTCAAAAATTTCTTCTGTCTTCGATTCGACCGCACTCTCACGATCTCCAGTGAAGTCCGGGTCGAACTTGACGTTAAACAGCTCAACCAACAGACGCGAGATCTCCGGGTGGCTGGAGTAGACGTCACCCATGTTCTTTTCGGACAAGGAGAAGCCACTCTGACGCAGGTAGTGCGAGAAACCACGCAACAACGCGACGTCTTGCCACGACAGACCAGCCACAATGAGCTTGTCCATACGACCGTGCTCGCGCTTACCCTGCCAGCCTGCCTTGAACGCGTCTTCAAAGCGCTCGAAGTCAGATTCGGGAACGTCCTGTGGGAATTCCAGACCAAAGTCGTAAATGTACCTGCTGGTCCCGTCGGCAAGTTCCAGGTGGTACGGACGCTCATCAACGACCTCGGCACCCAAGTTAGCCATGTACGGCAAGATGTCACTCAAGTTGGCTGGCTCAAAGCGGTAAAGCGCCAGTCGAATGCGACGGCCGGACGAGCCTTTCGCACGCGTGACGTGTACATACGGCGTTTCGTCGCTCTCCATGGATTCGAAACGCTGAACGTCGGCAACCGCGTCGTGCGGAGTGAAATCGTCCTGGTAGGACGGTGGGAAAGCCTGACCCCACAGCCCTCCACGTTGCGCTACGGCGTGGCTCAAACGCTCTGACGATGGCGACAAGAATTCGTGTACATCTTCATTCCACGAACGCAAGGCGCCACGGATCCGATTCGATACCTGAGCTGGCGGAATGTCCGGCAGCAAGTCCTTGGGGTTGACACGCACAACGAAGTGCAAGCGCGCAAGGGCCGAATCAGAGAGCAACACGTCAAAGTCGACACTGCTAGCCCGGTACAGTTCGCGAAGCACGTTTTCAACGCGAGTCCGAGACGCCGTGTCGTACAAGTCTCGTGGAACATAGACCAGGATGGACACGTAACGCTCGTAGGTGTCCCGACGCATAAACACAGAAGCTTCGCGCTTTTCCTGCAGGTTGACCACCGACATGGCAATGTCGAGGATCTCTTCTTTGTCAGCGTGGAACATGTCGTCACGCGGATACGTTTCAAGAATCGACACCAGCTCGTCACCGGAATGGGTGTTGCGTGAAATGCCGGATTCGCGCAGGATCCATTCACACTTTTCGCGCACGACTGGGATGGTCAGGACTGATGCCGTGTACATTGACGACGTGTACAGACCCACGAAACGGCGTTCACCGATGATGCGACCGTTTTCGTCGAACATTTTGATTCCCAGGTAGTCCAGGAATCCGCGACGAATCAGTTTGGAGCGTGAGTTCGCCTTTGTGAGCACCAGGACGTGACGGTCCGAGGCGTGTGACGCGACCGCGCGCGACAGTGGCGACGCTTTTGGCTCACGCAGAGCGCTAATACCCCGGGCGGTTCCGGGAACCGGCTCAAGAGAGGTGGTTTCGCCGTTGTTTTCCAAGTGGTACTCGCGATAGCCCATGAACGCGAAGCGCCCGTCCAACCAGTCCAGAAGGTCGGCGGCTTGAGCAGCTTCCGAACGCAGGTCGATACCCGGAGGCTGGTTGCGCAACTCTGCTGCAATCTCTTTGGCTTTGGCTGCCATGTCATCGCGATCGCGGTCTGCTGCCTCAACGAACTCGAGTGTCTGCGAAATCTTTTCGCGCAACGCACCGAACTCGGATTCCGGGATCGCATCAATTTCGATGTGGGTCCAGGACTCCAGTGCTTCGTCTTCTTTAGTGACGTCGGCGCTGATGATGGGAAGGACCGAGGTCGTTGTCTGGGTGGTGTGTGCCGCCCCTTGGGGCGCGATGATGCGGATGTCTTCACCCGACCGTGACGTGATGACCTGCGGGTGGTGAACTGCCCGCAGGGCGTACCCCTCTCCTGTAAGGTCCGAGGTCAGTGACGACAACAGGTAGCGCATGTCACGGACGACGATGTCAATAACGGTGCGGCTACCGGAGTAGTCAGGGTCAGAGGACTCTGGGTTGTGAATGTCGATGACCGCTTGTTCACCGGTGTACTGTGCGGCTACTTCCCAGTGACGGACAGCTACGGCAGCGAGGGTTTTAGCCCCGTAGGTTTCGAAGTCCGAAGAAGCAATGCGCGGGTAGTAGGTTTCAAGCAGATTGGCGGGCGGGGTGTGCCCTGTCAATGAGTGCCATTCCTGGGCGATCTCGGCCGGGTAGACCTCGGTCACTTTTTCACCTCTTATGTAGGGTTGTTTCCACTTGTTCATCCTTGAACTTGTTTCTACCTTACGCCGAATGTGTGTCTGGTTCGAAGTATTCAGCCGGGTCTTCGTCAGAAATAACTCTGACGTGCAACACTTGCATCATGAAGTCCTTTCGCATGCAACAAAACTACGACCGCTCGCCTGAAAAACTCCTCGAAATACTCGCCTCTGAGGAGTTCTGGAAAGAGAAGGATTTCGAGTTCACTCGCGAAGGTGACGCGAACTCGGGTTGGCATATACGTGTGTCGAGTCCCGTGAACAAGGACCAGGTTCCTTCTCAGTTTTCGCAGTTCGTTACGCCCGGACTGCGTATTAAACATGAAGCTCAAGTCCCGGTTGCACAAGACAGTGGCGGAACCGTCACGTACAAGGCACATGCACCCGGCGCCCCTGCCACGGTAGAAGCCGATATCGCCGTTGAAGGCAAGGACGGTTCGTCGACCGTCACGGTCGATGCCACGCTGTCAATCAAAGTCCCGTTCGTGGGCTCCATGCTCGAAGGAAAAGCTGAACCCACCGCCCGCAAACTACTTCGACGTCAGCTCGATAAGCTCGCCAAACTCTGAAGCGTCGTACCACACCAGCGACGCTTCGCGCAGAACAGCCAAGTTGTTTTGAGCGCCGTCGGTGAGCCGACCCAGCTCATCCGGGTCGTCGATGTGGGCGCTCACGACTTTGGTCGGATCGAACTGTGCCGGTTCAAACGCCAACACGTCTCCCCCGGCCTCGGTTGTGTTCGTGGGTGCGGGGATGTCGGCGGCTAGGACCACGCGCCCTTCGCCGGTGCGTGCTGCTTCTTCTTCCAAGGCCGCTGCCGCATAGGCCATGGCGAGCCATTCGACTTCGTCGAGCGCGTCGCCTTTGAGTCCGTGGGTGCGCGGGTGTGGGGTAAATCCGATCGAGGGTGTGATGTTGGGCCAAGAGTGGAATTCGGACACTGTCAGTGGGAAGTACGCTCGAACGCTCATACTGTCATCTTCCGCTTTCGGCGCCGTGCGCGCGAAGGTTCCGCTCGGCGTGGCGCAAACCGCTCGCTAAGTTCTGTGATGGCTAGGGAAAAGGGCGCCCGAGGTGTCAGTTCCGTGACCGTGCGTCCGGCAAGTACCGCTCGGTCGACGTCTTTGAGGGATTCGGGAATGAAAACTGGGTCGTTGACATGCGTAAACTTGGCAAGTGTGGCCGAAATCGTCTTCTCTGGTGCCTGCCCAACTGCGCTTGCCCGCACCCGGTTGATCACGGTGGTGAAATCGGGCAGGTTGCGGATGCGGTCGGTATCGAGAAGCTCAACGAGACGCTTGAGCCCCATGGGATCCCCTGTCCCCACAACAGCCGTGTGGTCTGCGCTGTTCAACACGACTCGAGTTGCGCTGTGCCGGTCATAAAACGGGTCGGCAAAATCGTCGTCGGGGTCGATCCGGTCGGCAACATCCACCACGATCCAGGTGTAGTGGGAGCGCAAGGCTTGTAACACCTCGGCCAGATGCGCCGGTTTCACTTCCGGCCACCGCATTGCCCGCGACAGACCTGTCACAACATGGAAGCGCGGCTCGATCACTGTGACGGACTCTTCAATGGTGTTCGCGGTAAGACCCTCGACATGTCGACACAGGGTAACCAGTTGAGGAGTGTCCGACAAGACCCCTAAAAGCGCGGCTTGAACAGAGTTCACGGTGTCGGCGTCGACAAGAACCGTGGAATCCTGCTGTGAGAGCGCATGAGCCAGATTCGCTGCGACGGTTGAGCGTCCCGGCGCTGAACCAGTCCCCCACACGGCAATGATTTTCCCGTTCGCTTTGTTGGAAGGCACTGGGGCGAAATCCGGTTTGGGTGGGGCTTTCACGGATGCCGATACACGACGGAGCGCCGCAGCAAGTTCATTGGGCGATGCCCATGGCGACACGTGTTCGTCCACATCCCACGCTGTGACAGCCGATTCGGCCTCGCCAAACCCCAGGACTTTTCCGGAGTTTCCGCGCACTCTGCGGACGAGCTCACGGTCGGCGCCTGTGAAGTATTCGCCCAGAATTACCACGTCGCCCGTTCCCGCAACAACGGCAGCAAGAAGCTCAGTTTCATCCGCGGGTCTCGCCTGAACTGAGACCCCGTCCAAATCGTTGAGCACGGAGACGAGTTGCGCTTCAAACTCCACGTCTACCGCCACAATGACGTTGATGGTCATGAGGACTCCTTGGGGTACGCCACAATTGACACCCGGTGATCCGTCGCGATGACTTCGAGTACGTGTTCCAGTTTGCCGTTGGGAACAAAGATTTCGATACGTGTGTCAGCCGTCGATGTGAAGCCACCTTCGTCTCGCCCTACCGCATGCACATGGGCACGTGACAGCACTTCTATGGGTTGGGCTTCGTCGTTCTTGACATCAGTGGCCCACACGTCGACGAACGCCCCGGTTTGAACTGCTTGGGGAAGGCTACCTGGGATATCCAGGGCAATCACACGGCCATCCAAGTGAGCCGGATCAACCAAGACCGAGGCGGGCACCAGTTCCCCCGCTGCGACTGCCCCTGTGACGGTCATACCCACTGGTGATGACTGATCTGCGCGCACGTACTTCTCTTCTGTATCCGGGAGTCGCACTTCCACTGCGGTGAGTGAGTCCTGGTCAATGGTACTACCGGACGCGAGTGGCTTAGACGCCGCCCACACGGTGATGGTGTCAGCTACGCGAGTGACAACTGCCCATGTGCCTAAGAGAGAAACGATAACGAGGATGATTCCCACAAGCACACGCGGATCACGCATACGTGGAAGGGTAAACCGGGGCGACTCTTTCATGGTTGTTCTCCGTTGAACTACATGAGGGTGTACAGCACTTTGGTGTCAAATGGTAGTATTTGATACTAAATAGTACTTCTTTATCTAATTACATTTATTCTACGTACGCTTCACATGAAAGGGAACCCTCATGGCTGTAGAATCTCGTTTTCTACCCTTGACCGATGTCGCGGAAATCTTGAGCGTTTCGATCGCACAAGCTCGCGCCTTAGTCCGCTCAGGCGAACTTCGCGCGATCAAAGTAGGTGGGCGCGGACAGTGGCGCGTCGAAAAAGGAGAGCTGGAAGATTACATTCAACGCATGTATCGCCAGACTCAGGAAGAAGTCGAATCGCTCTCATAGCCCACTATTCGGGAAGTGCCCATACGGCGTGAATCCCCGAAAGCGGCACAACATCGAATTCTCTGCCTGAACGCAACTGCACATAGTCGCTCCCCACGGCGTCGATACTCCCCTCGGTGAAACCACCAGCAAACTCCACCCGCACGGGAATTCGCTCTCGAGCCCAAGCGCGTAGAACTGACATCGGGCTCATCATCCCTGGCTCACTATGTACGCGCGACGTCATTCGCACCAGCTCCACATGAGCGAGCATGACCAAGACGGTGCGTGACTCTTGCGACAACACGACCCACGATTTACCACATCTGTCGACGACCCCTCCGATGCCACGCTTTTCCACCCACAGCGTGACTGCTTTGCCTTGCGCACCCGAAAGTCTTTCCGCCAGGCTTCGCTCAGCGAACGCTTCTTCTACCAGATCGGCCTGCTGCCCCATGCGCTCATGCGCATCACTGGCATCGACCTGCGCCGCCATGTCGTCGAAAAGCTGATCCCACCGATCTGTCATACCGTCATACTGCCATACTCTTATAATCCTTATTCGAACATTATTGACTTTTAATTACCTTCCATGGGTATAGTTAATTATTGATGTTTCAAGGAGGAAACATGCTTCATCGAATAATCGGAGTCTCAGCGGCTCACGCAGCTCTCTGTTTCATGGCAGCCGTCTGGCACCAGCACGCTCTAGACGCGATTCAGTCAGGTGACGTGAGCATGATGCTCATCGCTGCCTGCGTGTGCTTAGCAATCGTTGCGGGTATCCGGCTTCAGCTTGCCGTCTTCACCGTGGTCATCGCTTCATGCGTTCGCCGGTTCGCGCCAAGTTTGGGCCACACCCTTTCGCAACTTGCGATCTGGCTGGCACCTTCGCACTTTAAGAAAGGCATCGCTGTTGCTGTAGGACTCGTCATCGCAAGTGCAACACATGCCACCGCGGCACCTATGTGGCCCACAAGCGCCCCATCTTCACCTGTCGCTGAGGCACCACAACAAGCGACTCCGTCACCGATCTGGCCCACCAGCACCTTGCCGTCACCGCATGTGGAAACACCCGGACCTGCACTGCCCTCACCTACGTGGCCCACGACCAACTCTGAACGACCTCGGGAAAGTGTGGCACCTGCACAGTCACCGTCGCAGCAGAGCGAACCCATACCCAAGGAGAAACCAACACCTAATCAGAACACTGAGCATAAGAAGGAACCAGCGCCCAAGGAGAAGCGCACCTACACCGTTCGTAAAGGCGACTCACTGTCGAAAATTGCACAAAAGATGAAAGTCGACCCCGACGCGCTATACAAAGCGAACCGCTCAACAGTAGGCAAGAACCCCAACTTGATCTTCCCCGGACAGGAACTGATCGTGCCATGACCGCACAACTCGAAGCGCCCGTTATTCGCAAACCGCACGCGCGCACATCTCACACCAGGCCCACACCTGCAACACCACGCAAGCCACGCACAGAAACAAGCGGTGTCGACAATGTCGTGACCGCGCTTGCCGTCGCCTGCGTTGAAATCATGCAAGGGCGACGCTCTGCTTCAACGCTCGTCAGATGGGCCACTCCAGAACTTATCGACCGCTTACGCACGTTCGCGCAGGTGCGCACCAAACTTGCCCGCACACGCCCTGCCCCAGCAACCCGCATCTCGCCGGGAGCCGTGAGGGTGTGTCACTTGCGCGCAAACGTGGTTGAAGCAAGCGTCAACATCATGAGCCCAGATCGGCGACGCGCGGTCGCGTTACGCCTGGAGAGCACCTCCGGACGGTGGATCCTCCACGAGCTCGTCATTGTGTGAAGCTCACTCGCGTCGAGCTTCACCGCAACGAGTACTGCCTAGCGCTTCTTCTTTTTCTTGGCCTGCCGGCGCTGCTGGCGGTTCTTTGGAGCTTCGTCCTTGGGTTCGTCGTCAGGGGTGACTTCGGTACCGCCGTCTTCGGAAGGCGCAGACAAAAGCAACCTGGTCTTCTTCTGCTTGAGCTCTTCCGCTTCGACCTCAACAAAGTCGTCCGATGGATCCTCTAGGTCCTTACCCGGGTTCACCGTCACCTTGACTTCCAGCGTGTTGGTCAAGCGAACGACGTCCTCCTTGATGCCTTCCTGCATCTGGTTGAACATGTCGAAGCCTTCACGCTGATACTCCACAAGAGGATCGCGCTGCGCCATTGCACGCAGGCCAATACCGTTCTTGAGGTAGTCCATTTCGTACAGGTGATCGCGCCAACGCTTGTCGATTACGCTGAGGATCACGCGACGCTCCATTTCGCGGGCGCCTTCTTCGCCCAGCTGTTCCTCGCGTTCACCGTACGCAACTTCCATGTCAGACAAGAGCTCAGTGAACACTTTGTCGCGGGTCAGTGAAGTCTTACCACCGGCATCTTCGATGAGTTCCTCAGCCGTGATCGTGGGTTCGTACAGTTCACCAATAGCGCTGAAGAGTGCGTCCAGGTCCCAGTCTTCTGGGCTTCCAGCCGTTGCACCGTTGACATACGCCTTCACAACGTCTTCGCGGAAGTTCGAAACCTGCTCGTCGAGGTCTTCACCTTCAAGAACCTTGTTGCGCTCACCGTAGATCACCGTGCGCTGGCGGTTGAGGACGTCGTCGTACTTGAGAACGTTCTTACGCTGTTCGGCGTTGCGCTGTTCGATCTGCGTTTGAGCGGACAAGATCGCACGGGTCACCAGCTTCGACTCAAGTGGTTCGTCTTCTGGCGCCTTGGTCATGGTCAGGATGCGCTCGGCTGCATTGGCGCCGAACAGACGCATCAGGTCGTCGGTCAGCGACAAGTAGAATCGCGACTCACCCGGGTCACCCTGACGGCCTGCACGACCTCGGAGCTGATTGTCGATACGGCGTGATTCGTGACGTTCGGTACCCAGAACATACAGACCACCGAGTTCACGTATTTCCTTGGCTTCTTCTTCTACGCGCTCTTCAATCTCAGCCAGGACGTCCTGCCACGCTTCTTCGTACGCTTCGGGGTCCTCGTGCTGGTTGTAACCGCGCTTTTCCATTTCGGCAACGGCAAGGTGTTCGGCATTACCGCCCAACATGATGTCGGTACCACGACCGGCCATGTTGGTGGCCACGGTGACCGAACCCTTACGGCCTGCAAGTGCAACGATCGCAGCTTCGCGTTCGTGGTGCTTGGCGTTGAGCACTTCGTGGCGGACTCCACGCTTGGCCAGCAAGCGTGACAGGTATTCGCTCTTTTCCACGCTGGTGGTACCCACCAGGATGGGCTGACCTTCTTCGTGGCGCTCGGCAATGTCGTCGACAACCGCGTTGAACTTGACTTCCATGTTGCGGTACACGATGTCGGTGTGGTCAACACGCTGGTTGGGCTTGTTGGTAGGGATCGGAACAACACCCAGTTTGTACGTGGAGTTGAATTCTGCCGCTTCGGTTTCCGCAGTACCGGTCATTCCGGACAGTTTGTCGTACATGCGGAAGTAGTTCTGCAATGTGATGGTGGCCAGAGTCTGGTTCTCGGCCTGAACCTTCACACCTTCCTTAGCCTCAATTGCCTGGTGCAGACCTTCGTTGTACCGGCGACCTTTAAGAATACGTCCCGTGTGTTCGTCAACAATGAGTACTTCACCGTCAAGAACCACGTAGTCCTTGTCGCGTGTGAACAGTTCCTTTGCGCGAATCGAGTTGTTCAGGAAGCTGATGAGCTGAGTGTTAGATTCGTCGTACAGGTTGCCAATACCCAGGTAGTTTTCCACCCGCTCGATACCGGCTTCCATGACACCAACGGTGCGCTTCTTTTCGTCGACTTCGTAGTCGCGGTCGCGCTTCAAACGCTTCACCACGGTCGCGAAGTCGCCGTACCACCGGTCAGCGTCACCTTCGGACGGGCCAGAAATGATCAGTGGTGTACGCGCTTCGTCAATCAGAATCGAGTCGACCTCATCGACGATCGCGAACGCGTGGCCACGCTGCACCTTGTCGTCTGCAGTCCACGCCATGTTGTCGCGCAAGTAGTCGAAACCGAATTCGTTGTTGGTGCCATATGTAATGTCGGCGGCGTACTGCTTACGACGTACGTCGGGGGTTTGCTGAGAGAGGATGCACCCCGTTTCCATTCCCAAGAAACGGAAGACGCGCCCCATCAGTTCAGACTGGTAGCTGGCCAGATAGTCGTTCACGGTCACTACGTGAACACTGCCCCCAGTCAAAGCGTTCAGATACGCCGGAGCAGTCGCAACCAGTGTCTTACCTTCACCGGTCTTCATTTCAGCAATGTTGCCCAAGTGCAGAGCGGCACCACCCATGAGCTGCACGTCGTAGTGCTTGAGCCCCACCGTACGGGAGCTCGCTTCACGGACAGCCGCGAACGCCTCGGGAAGAATTGAGTCCAGCGATTCACCGTCTTCGAATCGTTCTTTAAACCGATCTGTCTCTTCGCGTAGTTCGGTGTCTGACAGCTTTTCGAACTCTTCCGACAGATCGTTGATCGCCGTGGTGTAGTTACGCAGTTTTTTGAGTGTGCGTCCTTCACCCCTCCGGAGCAACTTCTCCAGGATATTGGCCACGATTCTCCTCGACTGGTAGGTGGACGATTTACCGCATGATAAATCCGCGCCTCAGTTTAGCGCGGTTGAACGGTGAACACACAATGTGGCCGGCTCTCAGGCCGGCCACATGCGCGTTTGTTACTCTTCAGTCATTTCAGGGTCCAAGGCGATGACGCCATAGCTCCATCCACGTCGCTTGTAGACCACCGATGGCTTCTTGGAGTCCTCATCGATAAAGAGGTAGAAGTCGTGCCCAACCATCTCCATGCGGTTAATCGCTTCATCGAGCGCAACGGGAGTTCCAGCGAAGGTCTTTTCACGCAAGACCACAGGTGAGTCACCTTCTGACGGGACACGGCCACCCGTGTGGTCAACGTTCTGCTGGTCCTGTTGAGCTTCGCGCTGCTCTGCTTCACCCTCAGCGGGAATCACAGGGTCAATGACTTCCATTTGCGAAAGAACTTCAGCGGTTGACGCGTTCCGGTGCTTACCCTGGCGCGAAATTTTCTGGCGGTCCCGTGCGCGACGCAAACGCTCAAGCAGTTTGGCCCACGCAAGGTCCAGGGCAGCGTACTTATCGGATGCCGTGGCTTCTGCGCGCAACACGGGCCCTTTAGCAATCACCGTAATTTCAACACGCTCAGTGTTTTCTGGCTGGCGCACGTTGGGGTCGTGTGTGAGAACAACTTCAACTCGGAGGGCGCGAGGTGCGAGCTGTTCAACTTTGGAGACTTTGTCCTCTACATGCGCCCGGAAGCTCTCAGAAAGGGTGACGTTGCGTCCTTTGACTACGATGTCCACGATGCTCTCCTTTGCACCTCGAAAACTGATCACCATAAATGGTGATAGTTCATTCTTCCCTATTTTCTTCGCAGTTTCTATTATCTGAGCCCGTAATCCCGATACTCGCAACAGCAGTGACATCTATGTGGGATTCGCGCAAAACTCGCGCTGACTCCGCCACGGTCGCTCCGGTCGTCACAATGTCGTCCACGATGATCACCCGAACATCCCGCGGCCACTTGGCAACGACCTCGGGGTGGGAAATACGGTGCGTCCCCCGCACGTTCCGGCGCCTCCCGTGCGCCCCGGAACCCACCTGATCGCCACGGCCACGGACCGCCAACACCGGGGCGACGCGCAGTGGAAAACCGTCGCGGATGAAGTGTTCGGCGGCATTGCGGGCAAGCACCTCCACGTGGTTGCCCCCGCGTTTCCGTGCCGAGGTGACCCGGGCCGGGACTGGAACCACGAGTACCGGCGCCGAACTTACAGGAGCGTCGTCCAAAGCGCTTGCTATTGCACGCGCAAGCATGAGACCCAGAACTGGGCCCAAATCGCGACGGTCGTGTTCTTTGTAGTTGACGAGAACATTCCGCATCACACCCTCGTACGGCCCTGCCCCATAGGCTTTGACGGTTCCGTACCGTGGCATGGAGGAGATTGGGTCGGTGTCGAGGCTTCTGACGCAAGCCCTGCACAGGGACACAGTTTCACAACCGCACCCGCCGCATGCGCGCGGAATCAGAAGGTCGACAAACTCCGAGAGCATGTGTCACCCGGGGTAGGCGGGGTCCCTGATGTCGGAGTCCAGGAGGCGTTGCCACGATCCGGATGTGTATGTGAAGAGTTCCCCGTTGCGCGTGCCCACGCGGACTGACGAGGTGTCCCCGCCCGAGGTGATCGAAACCCCTTCTGACACCGTTCCCAGCGCTTCCGAGGTTCCGCTTACCTTCTGAATGTATGGCTGGGCGGGTTCTTCTGCAGTGCGCGCTGCCAGCATGGCGAGGTCTTGCGTACCCGCCCATGAGACGTCTTCAATTTTCTTGAATCCCGTTGCGACTTTAAGCGTTGAGTCGCCGGTGAGTTTGGTGGGTTTGTTGTCACCATCGCGCGAAATACCCACGACGTCCATACGGGATTGATCCTTTGAACGGGATAGGACGATGATTCGGGTTCCGTCTGGCGAGACTCGCACGGCACGAACGTCTTTGTTGTTGACGAACGAAAGCTTGATGCGTGCGAGTTCGCCCGATGAGCGGACGGCAAGAAGGTCACTCCCGTCGCGGTCGACAGTCCATACCCAGCCAAACCGGTCGAAGCTGGGCCCAACGAAGTTGCGGCCCACAAGAATTTGGTTGGATGACCCGTTTTCTCGGTCAAAGAAATTGATCTCTTTGTTCGTTTTGCTCAGCCACGCGATCGATTGCCCGTCCGTGCTCACGGCTGGCGATTTGCCACCGTCCATGCGCGGAGATTTGTCAATGCTCTTGCGTTCGTTTCCGCTGAGTAAGACCAGGGAGTCTTGCGAAATCGCGACGGCAATGTTTTCGGCCGTGGTCTTCGTGCTTGCCGGCACCCCGCTGGTGAGCGAAGCGTCGGGAGTCTGGAGTTCAAGCGAAGTCACGGACCCCAACGACAGAAGTGTCGTTTCAAGTTGAGTGAAGATCCGTTCTCGCGTTTTGCTGTCCAAGCCGGTTGCGCTTAGTCCCACATCGGCTTGACCGTCGTGGGTTGTGACCGACTGCGGTGTCAACGAGGTGTTGTCCGGGATGGGCGAGACAACTGCACCGGCCAGATAGCTGGCGGGCCCGTCCAGCGTTGCTCGCACCATGTCCGTTGCTGTTGAGGAGGTGCGGAGGAACCACCGCAGGTCTGGGACCAGGTAGTTGAAGTCGGGCGTGTAGAAGTGCAGGGGCAACGGGCGGAACATGTTGTCGAAGTTGGTGCGGGACACCAGGAGCCCGTCGGGTGCTTCTGAGATGCGCCACTCACCGTTGACTTGGCGTAGGTGGAATTCCATGGTGGCCGAGGTGTCGGCCTCGTTTTCGTGAAAGACTCCCCTTTCGTCGAGTCCCGCGCTAACGGGGATCTCGAAAGACACTGTCTGTGAGTCGGTTGCGATGTTGGTAGTGACCGAATCCAGGCTGACTTCGCGTTTCACAATTTTGACGCTTGAAGTTGGGTTCCACTCTGCTGCCAGTGAGTCGGTGAGGAATGACCGGGCAACACTGAAGTTGTTGTTGAAGCTCGCACCTGCGGTGATAAAGCCGCGCACGATCGCGTCTGGCCCGTCGCCGGGTTTGGGTCCTTCTGCGTCGACGCGAGTTTGGGCGCCTGATTCGGGGTCAACGGTAATGGTTCCCACTTGGCTGTCGGAAGGGATGCGGGCGCACGCGCTGACGCCTGCCAGCAGGACAATACAGGCGAGTACTGCAAACAATCGGCGCATCAGCTGTCCTCCTCTTCAACCACGATAGGGATACTGCCGGTGTGAACGCGAACAGAGCCGTCCGAGGTGGATGGTCCTGCCACAATTGACGCGCCTTGAACTCGGGCGTCGGCCGGAGGAAGTGGCAACGGTGAGCGGGTGATGGTGCTACCTGCCCGTCGGGGAATGGTGAGGCGGAAACAGGTTCCATCACCTTTGCGTGACCAGACTTGTAGCCACCCGTTGTGGAGGTGAGCGTCTTCCAGCGAGATCGCAAGCCCGAGTCCAGAACCGCCGAGCGTTCGCTTACGGGATGGGTCGGCTCGCCAGAACCGGTCGAAAACGTTTTCCAGCTGTTCGTCGGTCATTCCGATTCCGTGGTCGCGAACTGAAACGGCAACCGCTTGGGCGTTGGACCCCACGTACACGTCGATCCGGTTTTCTTCACCGTGCTCTACCGCATTGACAACCAAGTTGTTGACGATTCGCGAAATACGGATCCTGTCGGCTTCGGCCATCACCGGGGCGGAAGGAGCGTGAATGAGAATCTCCGTGTTCGCCTGGTCGGCAACCATCGACACACTTTCAACGACCTCGGACACAATCTCTGTCATATCCACTGGCTTAGCCAGCAAATTCGCGGCACCAGCGTCGTGGCGAGAGATTTCAAGCAAGTCACCCAACAAGTTTTCGAAGCGTTCGACCTGCGAGTTGAGGAGTTCGGCTGACCGCCGCGTCGATTCGTCGAATTCGTCGCGTGACTCGAAGATCATGTCTGAAGCGATGTGGATCGTGGTCAGGGGCGTGCGGAGTTCGTGCGACACATCGGAGACGAACTGGCGTTGCAAAACAGTGAGTCGCTCCATGCGTTCAATCTGATCTTGCAAGTTGTCAGCCATGTCATTGAATGACTGTGCGAGTGTCGCGATTTCGTCATGGCCGGAAACCGGCATGCGCTGGTTTAGATCGCCGTCAGCAATCTTGCGGGCCACCTCGGACCCAGCTTTGACAGGAACCACGACAAACCGGGTGACCAGCCATGCAACGCCACCCACCAGAACAATGAGAACCACGCCTGACACTGCCAGCGCACGTTGCACAAAATCCAGGGTGCCTTGTTCTTCTTTGAGGTCGGCAACCGTATAAAGAACGAAATCGCCTTGCCCGTTGACGGTGAGACGCTGCGCGACGATCAGGCCTGGGCCCTCCGTACCTTCCAGCTGAACAGACTGGAACTTCTGGTATCCCGCAGGTGATTCACGGATCGATTCGCGCAACTCCGGGCTGATGTCCGAAACGGAGATCGGCTCATACCCCGTTGTGATGGCAACGAGGGGCGGTACTTTTGAGTTTCCGACTGGTTCAAGTGCGATGGACTGCAGTTGCAAGGACGAACGCGACAACATTGAACGCAGTTGCGCGTTGAGCGCGTCGGCTGCCTCTTGCGAATCGGACAAGCCCGACAAGGCTTCCAGTTCAGCCACATAACCGTTGGTTGTGGCAGACACGTCTGACTGTTTGGACTCAAACAGTCCACGGGCGATCTGTTGCGACAAATACGCACCCACCCCGTAGATTGCGACGATGGTGAACACGATGGTCACCGATACGACGCGAACCTGAAGCGAATGCGTAAAGGTCCGAACTACCCACCGAAACAGGATCCGGATCCACGCCTGAACCCGGCGCCAACTCACTGGCTGTGACCAGCCTTGTAACCCACACCTCGGACGGTGACGACGATGTCAGGCTTTTCCGGGTCCTTTTCAATCTTGGACCGCAAACGCTGCACGTGAACATTCACCAAACGCGTGTCAGCCGCGTGACGGTAGCCCCACACTTCTTCAAGCAGGGTTTCACGCGAGAACACCTGCCACGGTTTCCTGGCCAAGGCCACCAGAAGTTCAAACTCAAGTGGCGTGAGGCTCACTGGTTTGCCGGCCTTTTCCACCGTGTGACCGGCAACGTCAATCGCCACGTCACCCACCTTCAGAATCTCTGGTGCCGACGGTTCGCTCATGCGGAGGCGGGCACGCACACGGGCCACGAGCTCTTTGGGCTTAAACGGTTTAGGAACGTAGTCATCTGCGCCGGATTCAAGGCCTTTAACGACATCCACGGTGTCGGACTTGGCCGTCAGCATCACAATAGGAACGCCCGACTCTTCACGGATTTCACGGCAGACTTCTAAGCCGTCTTTTCCGGGCAACATGAGGTCTAACAGAATGAGGTCGGGACGCACGGATCGGAATGCTTCCAGGGCACCGTCACCTGTTGCGCAAAAGTGGGGTTCAAATCCCTCACTTTTCAAAACGATACCGATCATTTCAGCAAGGGCGGTGTCGTCGTCTACGACCAAGATTCGAGCGTTCATACCCCTATTGTCCAATACTGTGCGCGCGTTCCCAATTGTTTGCGTGTTTTCGCGTGTGCGGGAACATTTTGCGCCAACATTTTACAGTGTCTCAAGTGACATTCACCTGAGTGGTTCCACCTGCGTCTACGCTGAAAGTGCGCATGAAAAGTTTGTGTAACCTTGAGGTGGATCTGTCAGTGACACGTGTGAGGAGGCGACATTTTTCATTCGCAGAACTCCTCGTGGACTGTCACGACGGACTGGCGAACTGGTCGCCATACGTACGAAGTTCCCACACGGCTCTCTGATGCGTGGACTCCCCCAGTTGCAGCAGGCACAATTCCTAAGCGCCCCCTGACGTTGGGAGAAGTTCTAGACTGCAGTGTGCGCCTCATGCGCACGGCACCAGCGGTGAATTTTGGTTTGCCGATCATCGTGTCCACTCTGCTCGCGCTTCTTGCAGGCGCAATTGGCGCGGCCATCTTGGCCTTCACGTTCGACTTCCTCATCACCATTTCTCAAAACGACGATGCCGCCAACGGTGTGTTTGTCATTGTTGAAAGCTTAACCGCGGTGTTGTCGCTTGCCTCCCTGGCCATTATTCAGTTCTTCGCAGGAATCGCCGCCACGTCCGCGCGTGATGCTTTCGACGGAAAGAAAGTGACGCTGGCACTGGCGTGGAAACGGTCCCGAGGTCGTCGCTGGGCGCTCATCGGAATGACCGTTTTGATGGTGAGTGGTTTTGGAGTGTCAGCCGGCGTTTTCTTTGCTCCGTCGATCATTCTCGCGCTAACAGTGAACGAGATCATGGGTGTTTTGGCGTTCTTTGTGGGCGGTTTGATCTGGGCGGTGCTCATCGCGTTCTTCTTGATCAAGTTCGCGTTTGTGGGCCCCCTCATCACATATGAACGGCTGCCATTGAAAGACGCGGTCAAGCGGTCATGGAAACTCACGAATAAAGGTTTTTGGCGGATCCTGGGCGAACTGGCGTTGGGATATTACTTGTCCAGCCACGTGGTTCAAATCATGATCACGCCGGTTATGATTCTCTTTCCGATCGTCATGATCATTCTCACCATTGCAACTGGCTTCCAGTCCGCGGCGTTTGAAACAGTGGTTCTTGTCATATTCGGACTGTTTTTCATCGCTCTGACTATTGCAGTGTCTGGGCTCATGCTGGGCTATTGGTCAGCGCTTGTGGTGGTTGTGTTTTTCGACCAAAAGATGCGCCTTGAAGGGTTCGACCTGGTGATGTTGCGCGAAGCTGAAGATGAGATTCGAGCCCGTACACGCAACGAGGGTGAGTCGGTGACAAAAGATCAGTGGCTAGCGATTCCGCAGGAGGCCACGTGATTCACGCGTTAGTATTCACTCTGACTCCAGGCCGTGATGAGGCACGCAGGTGGGCCGAAAAAGAATTATCAAAACCGGAGTACCGCGATTCAGACGTGTCGTTCTTTGAACGGATTGGGCGTGCCATTCAGCGCCTGTTCAATGATGCACTGGACAAAGCGTTTGACCTCAACAACCCGTGGTTCATCATTGTGTTTGGCCTGGTCATCGTGGGAATTGTTGTGTTCTTCGTGTGGCGGGCTAACCGTGGAACCGGAGACGCCTTCTCCCCGCAGTTGTTCGACAAGACCCACACCGTTGAGGTTGAAAACCCCGACACGTACCGGAAGCGTGCTGCTGATGCAGCGTCCAAGGGCGATTGGAATACCGCAGTTCAAGAGATGGTACGTGCCAGTGTCGCCCATTTGGCTCGAACAGGGGCTATCGAACTCAAAGCGTCCGCAACTACGCATGAACTCACAATGACGGCCGCCACGACCTATCCGCACTTGGAACATGACTTGAGCGAGGCCTCGAACTTGTTCGATGCTGTGAGCTTTAGCACCTATCACGCAAGCCAAGAAGACTACGCGTTCACGCAAGCGGTTGATTCCAAAGTCCGGCAAGTAACCAAACCGAGCCTCGAGAAGGTCGACGCATGAGCGCACATCTTGACGTCGCAGTGCGCGGAACAGTGGGTGACACCTCGGCGAGCGCAGGACAGAGAATCGTTGCCTTCGGAAAGTCCGCAGTGGTGTGGATTGTGGTGGTTGCGCTCGTCCTCATTGCCGCAATCATTGGTTTTCTGACCTCTACCGACCCTGGCGAAGACCGTAATCTACACTATGACAACACCGGCGAAGACGGCACCGCGGCACTTGCAGGAGTGCTTCGATCTCACGGAGTGAAAGTCTCGACGACCGAAGATTACGACACGGCACTTGCAGCCGCTCAAGACGCTGACACCACGCTTTTCGTTCTCAACGCACATGTCGCAGGTCAGGCCCAACGCAACAAGATCCGCGACGCTGTACAGACACATGGTTCACATGTCGCGTTGGTCAACCCTGGGTACGAAGTCGCAGGCTACACCTCTCATGTGTCTTTTGAGACCGGCTCCATGTACTCGAATACCCACCCAGAGCCGTCGTGTGATTTTGGCCCCGCAAGCAGAGCGGGAAAAGTCGAACGTAGCGGTGCTGGTTATCGTGTTCTTTCTGACAAAGACTACGAAGGTTGCTACCCCATGGACGGGGACGCCTATTCGCTTATTCACACGCCAGAAGGAAAAGGATCCGTCACAGTATTGGGCGAAAGCTCGTGGGTAAAAAACACGAATCTTCGCGAAGACGGCAACGCCGCCCTGTCAACAGGTGTGGCTGGTTTGAAGCCCAAAGTGGTCTTTTATTATGCGATGTACGACTTCGACGAGCCCGACCCGCTCAGCACTGTCCCGGGCTGGTTCTACATGACCCTTCTGTGGCTCCTGCCCATTGGTCTTGTCGCAGTCATCTGGGCCGGACGCAGGTTCGGCCCATTGGCGGTCGAAACGCTTCCGGTCACCGTACCGCCGATCGAAACCGTCACCGGTCTAGCTGGGCTCATGCACCGCACAGGCAACCGTGCAGAAGCACTTAGGATTCTTCGCGCATCGGCGCTCGTCAAGATGGGTCGCACACTGGCAGTTCCAGCCAATGCGGAAAGTGCCGAGGTGTGCCAGGCTGTCGCTGACCGTACAGGGGTCGGTTACGCCGAACTCGAGTACCTTTTCATCACTGCTGTCCCCGAAAACGACGCACAGCTATCCGATCTTGCAACTCGAATCGCGAATATCGAAAGAGAGGTCCGCGCACTATGACCACGCCTGAAAAGCCACAGACTCCCCCAAGTCAGCCACCTCAGGGTCAGCCTTATCAACAGCAAGCGCCACAGCACCAGCCGGCTCCCTACCAACAACCGGTGGCCCCAGATCACCCTCAAAACGTTGCGAACCACCAGCAGTTCCAACCTCAGGGTCAGCAGTTTCAGCCACAAGACCAGAGGCAGCCACAGGACCACGCGAACCACAATGCGTATCAGGAACAGTCTGAGCAACGCTGGGCGTCTGAACACCAACTGGACCAAACCGACCATGAGCTTCGCGAACGCTTCGAGAAAGCGCGTGCTGAAGTGGGCAAGGCGGTTGTGGGTCAGACCGAGGCGGTTGAAGGGATCATGGTTGCCCTCCTGTCCGGCGGGCACGTGCTTCTCGAAGGTGTCCCAGGTGTCGCTAAAACCTTGCTGGTCCGGTCGATCGCCGGTGCTCTTGACCTCGATTCGGCGCGTATCCAGTTCACTCCCGACCTCATGCCCGGCGACGTGACAGGGTCCATGATTTACAACGCGCAGACGTCGAGCTTCGAATTCCGCGAAGGCCCCGTTTTCACCAACATCCTCATCGCTGACGAAATCAACCGAACACCTCCCAAAACCCAGTCCGCGCTTCTCGAAGCGATGGAAGAACGCCAAGTGTCGGTTGACGGTCTCACCCGGAAACTCGACGAACCGTTCTTAGTTGCGGCCACTCAGAACCCGGTCGAATACGACGGAACGTACCCGTTGCCTGAAGCTCAGTTGGACCGTTTTCTTTTCAAGCTCATTTTGGACCTGCCGCTCCGTAACACCGAGGTTGAAATCCTCACCCGCCACGCGGCCGGCTTCAGCGCCCACGACCTTTCACGCATCGAACCGACGCTGAACCGCGACACCATTCTGGAAGCCAGCCAACGCGCCCAAAACGTGTACTGCGCACCAGAAGTTCTTGAGTACATTGTGGACTTGGTGCAGGCCACTCGCCGCGCACCGTCGTTCGCCCTGGGGGTCTCTCCCCGAGGTGCCACCCGCCTTCTCGCTGCCACTCGCTCGCGTGCGTGGTTGCACGGTCGCGCGTTCATCACACCCGACGATGTCAAGGCGCTCATGGGTATTACGTTCCGTCACCGCGTCCAGTTGCGCCCTGAGGCTCAAATGGACGGTATTGGGATTGACCAGGTACTCGACTCGATTGTGTCGACCGTGGCGGTACCCCGCTAATGGCATTTACGTGGCGTTTTCTGGTACTCACGGTCCTGCTCACGATCCCCATTGCTTTGGGCGGATCGTGGGAGTTCCTTGTTGCCGGATTAGCGTTCCTCGTCCTGGTGGGAGTAGGTGACTTCTTCTTAGCACCCTCCACCAGGTCGATCCAAGCATTGCGCTCGCCCGGTGACAGAATCCGCTTAGGGTTGCCCACCTCGGCCACCTTGACCCTGGTCAACACCGGGAAGCGCACGGCGCGCTTGCATGTCAGGGACGCGTGGGCACCCACCGCGGGTGCCAGCGACAACCGCTTCCGTACGGTCATCAAACCTGGTGAGACTTTTGAGAGGGTCCAGCACTTGCTACCTGTCCGTCGCGGTGTCCTCCCTGCTGACAAACTCACCTTGCGGTCCACATCGGTTCTTGGTTTTGTCGCACGGCAAAAATCCTTCGACGTGCCCGCGCAGATCCGGGTGATGCCACCGTTCCATTCGCGCAAGCACCTGCCTTCCAAACGTCAAAAACTGCGTGAACTCGACGGGCGAACAGCACTCATGGTGCGCGGGATGGGCACCGAGTTCGACTCTCTTCGCGAATATGTTCGCGGCGATGACATCCGATCGATCGACTGGCGAGCTACCGCGCGTGCTCAAAAACTCATGACAAAGACGTGGCGCCCTGAACGGGACCGGCGGGTGGTCATTGTGATCGACTCGTCGCGGTTAGCGGCACGCCGGGCGGACACCGGAACCGTTTTCGATGCGGCAGTCGAATCGGCCATGTTGCTTGCCGCTTTGGCGGCTGGAGCCGGCGACCGGGTCGATGTCATCGTTGCCGATGCGCGCGTCCGCCTGAGCGTGGGCCCCCTTTCCGGTAAGGACCCTCTGGGCGTGCTCACCAACAAACTCACCCCCATCGACCCCGAACTCATCGATACAGATTGGACGACTCTCACCTCGGCGGTCATGGAGACCTCCCCCAACCACGCATTCGTCGTGTTCGTCACCAGCTTGGACGCGCTCACGATCGCCGAGGACGTGCTCCCGGCCATCCCGCTGTTGCGTTCGCGCCACACGGTCGCTTTTGCCAGTGTTGAAGACCCCCAGCTGGGGCCCATGAGTCACAACACGTTCACCCCAACGCAGACGTATCAGGCCGCGGCGGCCGCTCAACAACTCATGACCGAGTCCTCGCTTCAGGGCGCGCTCACACATTTAGGAATTCATACGGTGAGCGGATTCCCCGAAGACCTTCCACCACGCCTAGCAGACCTTTATATTCATTTAAAGTCGATCGGACGCTTGTAGGAGACCTGGTCGTTTAGTACACCCACAAGGCCCCTGCACAGCACGCGAGTGCAATACAGCTGGCGATGGTTCGCACGACGTGTGCACGCTGCCACGCTTGCGAGAACGCACCCCAGGCTTCTTGGGGCGGGCGTTGTGTGCGTGCCAGTTCCTCGTTGAGTGGAACGTTCATTGTCCTCGTCACCACGATGACTCCCAGGAGCTGAAGCCCTGCGGCAAGACCAAGCAGCACGGCTGCGAAGGGAATGCGTTCTACTGCGCACACGATCGTTCCCACAAGACAGATAACTGGAGACGCGAAGAAAGGTATGAGGAACGCCGGAGTCAGTACTGATTCGTTGAGCGAACGCATCGACGTGACAGCGACAGCAGGTGGCACCTTGTCCAACGCGGGTAGCACGACGATTCCCCACGTACACCAGAAACCTGCCAATACGCCAGTCACACACGTCGCGAGAAGAATAACGACCAGAGTCATGACAGTTTCACCTCAACCGGCTCGAAAACCACCGCTACGCTGCCGTCACCACACGGTACCCCGCCCGGCTTTCTTCCATGTCACCCGTCAAGCCTTGCTTTACAGCGGGGCGACCCAAACCAATTGCGTACGCACAGATCCCCACTGTAAGGAGTGCTCCAAAAAACATCTTGATGGGGAACGGCATGTTGGAAGGTGTCACGAAACCTTCGATCAGGCCCGAAAGAAACAGCATGAAGATCAGGCCCACACCCACCGTAATGAGGGAGCGTGCAGCGTGAGCGAGTGACTGCATTCGCGACATGTTGACTGGAATCATCCACGACGTGAAAATCTTGAGCCCGGCAGCTGCCGCGATGAGGATACACGTGATCTCCGGGACACCGTGGGGCAGGATGTATCCGAAGAAATCGCCTGCGCGGTCAAAGTGGAACATGACCGCACCTGAAACTCCCACGTTCACGGCGTTCATGACAAGACCCACGATCACGTAGATTCCGGTCACGCCCAAGACCACCCACTGAAGGGCGATCCACGCGTTGTTGGTCCACACACCCACAGCAAATACGCTGTTGGGGTTCTCTTTGTAGTAGTTCACGAAATCGTGTTCGGCCAGACGCTTCGCATCGTCGTACGGCACCATTGTAAAGAGAGTCTGGGTGTCGTTTGCCAGCCACACAGTGGTTAAAACGCTGAACGCGACAAACGCAATGAACACGCCCACGAAATACCAACGAATCGAATACAGAGCTGCTGGAAGTGAGGCTCCAAAGAAGTCGAGCACTGTAGCTTTCGCGCCCCGAGGCACACCTGTGAGCTGCATACGTGACCGGTGGATGACATTCGATAGCCGCACTGCCACATCGGAATCGGGGGCTACCGACTGGACACGTGAGAGATCCTTTGATGCTCGCCTGTACAGTTCACGAAACTCGGTAGCTTGTTGCGTGGTGAGCTTCTTCTTGCCCGCGAGGGCAGAAAGTCGGTCCCACTGACTTCCGTGCATGTAAGCGAGCAGATTTGGGTCCATTTGGCTATCGTATCTGAGGTTTTCCCAGTTCGAATACGTGTCACCGGTGTGGCAATATACAGACGTGGACAATCTTGTGACTGGGGAAGCTGTTGAGCTGAGCATTCGCCCTGCTTCGCTCATGTCACGAGCCGTAGCCTGCGCAATTGACGCCTTTGTTTACACGATCGTGTACATCACGTTGCTCATCTCAATCCTGTACTTCGTCCTCAATTTCGCGGACGTTCAAGATCTCCTGGTCAATTCGCTCATCATCATTTTCATGGCGGTCACAACAATCATGGTTCCGTGTACCGTTGAGATCCTGACCCGCGGAAGATCCTTGGGGAAACTTGTCATGGGACTCCGCATCGTCCGTGACGACGGTGGAGCAATTTCGTTCCGTCACGCGTTCTTGCGAGCGCTGATGTGGGATTTCGAAGTCCTCTCCGGTGGCGGCGGAATTGCCGCGCTCGCCGGGTTCTTGTCGCCGCGCACTAAACGTCTAGGCGATATGTTGGCAGGCACCATCGCGGTGAGTGAACGGCCCCGAAAGATCGTCCACCGGCCGCTTCCAGTTCCTCCTCAGTTGCACCAGTGGGCACAAGGCGTGGACCTCACTCCTTTGCCACCGGGCTTGATGTACCGTCTCACGCAGTTCCTTGACACCAGCACAAAGAACACCGCGGAGTCGCGCCTGGAGCGCGCAATTGAGCTGGCTACCGAGGTCAACCCGTATGTGGCTCCCCCACCGCCAGAAGGTACACACCCTGAGGACTTCCTTGTGACTGTCGTCGAGCTCACCCGAACGACACAGTTTCACAAGCTCCGCAAAGCAGAAGCAACGGCCCATGCCTTCACCGATCGCGTAGGATCCCTGCCCTACTCACAACGCGTCTAGGTTGTTAGAAGCTGCTACCCCAGTAGCCCAGCAGCCACGCGCACTTATGCCGTGCGGATTATCCGCAAAACGCGTTCCGTGAGGTCACGTGTGGCAACGTAGTCTGAGGATTCGGCGTTAAACCGCACGAGTGGTTCCGTGTTGGACTTCCGCACGTTGAACCAAAAATCATTGGCAGTAAAGGTCACACCGTCGAGGTGGTCAATACGCCCCTCGCCAAACGTGCCCGCTTGGCATTCAGCTTCGACACGCTCTAAGACCTGGTCCGGGCACTCTACTTCAGAGTTGATTTCGCCACTCAGCGCGCCTGCGCTAAAAGGTTCCAGGAGGTGTGAGAGCGGACGGCCTGTTTCACGTAAAGCCGCAATGACGTGGCACGCCGCCAGAATCCCGGAGTCTGCGCAGAAGAAATCTCGGAAGTAGAAGTGCGCTGAGTGCTCGACGGCAAAAACAGCGTTCTCTTTTCGCATCCGCTGTTTGATACCGGAGTGGCCTACCGGTGTGCGAATGGAACGCCCGCCGGCTTTCTCAATCGCCTTGGGCACTGCGCGCGTGGTCAGCGCATTGTGAATGACAGCAGGATTGTCTTCGCCCAGGTTGCGTGCGCGCTGGATTTCGCGCGTGGCTACCAAGGCACCAATCGCAGACGCCGAGGTGGGCTCACCCCGTTCGTCAATGACAAAGCACCGATCGGCGTCACCGTCAAAGACCAGGCCAATATCCGCACCATGGGCACGGACTGCTTCCTGCGCGTCGCGGAGCGTACTGGGGTCTAAAGGGTTTGCTTGGTGATTGGGAAAGGTGCCGTCGAGGTCGGTAAACAAGCCCACCAACGTCACTGCGTCACAGTCGAAGACGCGGTCCAGGAAGTTCCCTGCCATTCCGTTTCCGGCATCTGCCACCACGGTGAGTGGCCGTGAGGCGTCTGCCAGTCCTGTCAGCACATGAATACGCTGTGCGAACTGTTCAGCCAGTTCTGAAGCCCGCTCGCGATCAACGGGCCATGGCGCACTGTCAACAACGACCTCGGCGGTTTCTGCAACCGTGACAATCTCACCCAACGCGTCCTGGCGCGAGATTCCCCGGGCCTGCGGACCGCACACCTTAAACCCGTTCCAGTCAGCTGGGTTGTGGCTTGCCGTGACCATGATTCCGGGCATATCCAGCACGCCGGATCCAAAGTACAGCTGGTCCGTCGATGCCAGCCCGATGCTGACCGGCGTACCCCCGGCTTGAGCAACACCGTGGCACAAAAGAGAGGCGAACTCAGCGGACTTTTCGCGCATGTCGTGGCCAATCAGCACGTGACTGCTCTGATACTGAGCACGCATGACCTCGTGGGTCGCATACCCCACCGCTGTCACCAGTTCGTCGCTGAAGTCTGTGTGAGTGCGTCCGCGCATATCGTATGCGCCGCAGAGGTGAGCGAGCTGCGCTCGTCTGGTCATTCACGTCCTCCGATGACCCTCAGGTGACCGTGCTTCCGACCCTGCGGTTGCTCCTGAGGTTTGGCGGCTTCGCGTACTGCGTCAGCAATAGCAAGAAGATCGTCGCGACTGCGTTCAGGCGGGCTTTCACCGGGTTCGAGTGAGATCAGTTGCCAGCCGACCGGCGCTTTGAGCCGCTGCGCGTGCTCTGCGCATAGATCGTGTGCCCCCGGTTCAGCGCGAACCGCCAACGGCCCAATCACGACGCACGCGTCAGCGTGGACATACGTGAGGGTACGTGTTGCGGGCGCCCCACAGTTGGGTTTGTTACAGGTTCGAAGCACGCTCTCTAGTCTATTACACCGCTATACAATGTGCTCATGAACGCCCGTTTGCGCCGTGACCGCCGAGGTCGTAGCAACGCCCGCTTACTGTTGCGTTCCGCGGTTCCGGCCCGTGTTTCTCGTCGTGAACGGTTCGAGCGCATAGCGGTTTCGGTAATGAATAAGGTGCGTGCCCGAGCCCAGGGCGAATTGGATGATGTGCGGCTCACGATTGACTGCGTCCCACCGCTTTCGGCAGATCTCAGTCATGTTTTTGAGGCCACGCGCCACACACCTGCCACGATCGTCGTGTACTACATTCCCCTGTCGCGTTTGGACTCCGACTGGGATGAGCTGTTGGGTGAGGTTGTTTCTGAGCAGGCGGCCCTACTCTGTTCCTGCTCGGCCGACGAGCTACGCCCGTAACGCTGGGAGTGTAGGTTATGCTCCTGTTTTGGGTGTTGCGTCGGTTTCTGGTGGCGCGTCGGTACCCGCCTTTGCACTCTTGCCGTTTAAGGCCAAAGCGATAGCTAGACCGATTCCTGCGCCAAGAGCGAGCCCAAACCCTGCACAAACGGGCACATTCAGATCTGCGATTAACGCAACTGCTATGCCCACCACCAGGCCAATAGCATCTCCCACGAGTATTGCAACGTAGTAGCTCTTGCTATCTTTATGCGCCATCATCGAGCTCCTGACCGTGAGCATAGGGGTGAACGAGGAGGTAGTGAGGTGACTAACTGTTTCAAGCATAACCTTAGGGCCCGCGCATTGTGTGAAGCGCGGGCCCTAAGATCTTCGTAACTGTGAGCTATGTGGTTAAACGATTTGCTTCTTCAAGCGACGGCGTTCGCGTTCTGACAGCCCACCCCAAATACCAAAACGTTCGTCGTTTGCGAGCGCATATTCCAAGCATTCGCTACGCACTTCGCACGACGCGCACACGCGCTTAGCCTCGCGCGTTGAACCACCCTTTTCCGGGAAGAAGGCCTCTGGATCTGTTTGCGCGCACAGTGCTTGGTCTTGCCACGCAACGTCATCGTCAGCTTCACCCAAAAGAAGTTGCAGCGGCGATACGCTTGCAACAGATGGACTTCCGCTTATTGGTAAAAGTTCTGCTGGATCTACGTCGAGTGGATCTGCCGTGGTTCCCGGCGCGCCCTGCGGATCAACGAACCAGTCGTGAGCTGTTCGGCTACGCACGCCAGGCGTTTGAGTGCGCAGACTCTCTACGTACTTACGCGCTTCTGACACGTGTTTCCCCTTTCCTCGGCGGCTCTCGCCACCATGTTCCCCACTAAAATTACACGCGTGTCATTACGGTTTCGTCAAGTGCGCAAGTGATATATGTAGGTCGCCAGAAGGAGTATTAGAACAGACGTTCACTCACTCATCGCCGTATGCCACTACATCTAGTGGTCACGCGACACTCGAGGCACTACTTGCTGTGCTTGGGCGTGTCGGTTGAAGAATCTAACATTTTTTTCGGCGCACGGCGTGAATGAGACGTTTGCTCCCACCTCTTTGAGAAAATGGGCGCGAGCGCACTCACGCACACGATCGACAACTAGGTACGCATGAACTCACTTCTCACCGCCCTGTCCTTGAACCCTGGAACCATTACACAGGGGGCAGACTTAGCGCGCATTTTGATCACCACGATCGACAATGCGCGGGTGAGCATTAAAGACGGCGACGTGATTGCTATCGACCACAAGCTGGTCGCGATTGCACTCCACGGCACCACTTCGGGCGCGGGGGCGGAAGAATTCGCGCAAGCTATTCGCGACCACTCGCGCGAAACGATCGCAGCCCGAACGTATGGCTATCCCCCGTCTACCATGCGACTGGTGCGCACACCGCACAACACTGTCGAACTCAACGCCGGAATTAGTGTCACCAACGGCACTCTCATCCTTCCCCTCGACGACCCACAGGCCTCGGCCGAAAAGCTTCACGACACCTTCCGTCGGGAATACGGCGTGCGTATGGGACTCGTTCTCACCACTTCCCTCCCCCATCCTTTCCGCCACGGGCAACGCCCAGCCGCTCTCGCCTCGGTCGGAATTGAGAGCCAGCGCGTAGCCGATGAAATTGCCAGCGCGGCCTCACTCACCGACATCAGCATGGGCCTGGCTGTCATTCGTGGAACCGACGCTGGCATGACCAATGAAGCGATCGATCACGACACCCTGGGCCCGTTTGCCGACTGGTTCGCCCACGGCTCCGCCGAATCCGTGTACCTAGCCATGGGGATCGACCCCCAAAAAACTCCAGCGCTGTCTGGCGACGACACCGACGACATTCTCACCAAGGTCACGCGCGCCATCTCCGCGGTCCGCTTGGGGACCCCGCGTACACCTGGTGAAAATGCGTGGCGGATCCGGCCGGCAGGGTCGGGCTCGCGTATCGAAATCGACCCGGCGAACATCGAACTGACCTCCCACGCCGGCGGCCACCCCATGATGGAGGCAACCGTTGGGCTGGGAGCACTCATCGACCGCCTCACAACCGCGCTGGCCATCGAAAACCTCGACGTCAGCGTCGATTACGTGTGGGGCGAACGCGGAACCACGGAAGGCGCCCACGTCGACGTCAGCTTCCGAGGCGCGTCATGATCGCGCGCAACGTTGAAGCGATCGCTCGTCGACCCGACCCGGTTATCGAGTGGATTGACGAATACGGACGCTTAGAGCTCACGGGGCGCGTGTTCGCTAACTGGGTGTACAAGTCTGCCGGGCTTCTTCGCGACACGTTCCCGGATGCGCTTGTGCTCAACCCGGATGGCCCTCTCCACTGGCGTGAGCTCGCGTGCATTTTTGCTGCATGTGGCAGTGATGTGCCCGTCATGGTGGGCGCCGAGGTGACACCCCCTTCCGCTGATTCGTGGGTGGGTATGGTTGCTGTTGGGAGCGACCTTTCACCGTTTGAAGACGCGGAAGAGTTGTGGGTTTTCGACCCCGCCCCGCTAGCGCTGTCCACTGAAGTGGAATCCGGCGACACCGACTACATTTCAGCTGTGCGCTCATATCCCGATGTGGCACAGCTTCTTGATGGTCCACTTGAGTACTCTCGCTTTGGCACTGCAGTTCGGGCGCACTCAGTAGACGGACCCACGCGGCTGGCGACGACCTCGGTCCCGGAAACCGACCAGCAGTTATCCGAACTTTGCCACGCACTCACATACGGACAACTCACCGTCGATCTGTCTTAGCTATGTGATCTGCGTCGCATGTGTGGCAGAATGCAGACATGGACAAAGTAGTTTCGTCAGCAGCAGAGGCCGTTGCCGACATTTTTGATGGTGCTCGCATTGCAGCCGGCGGGTTCGGAGTTTGTGGAATCCCTTCCGTCCTCATCGATGCCCTGAAAGAACAGGGCGCAAAGAACCTGACCGCCGTTTCTAACAACTGTGGGGTCGATGGGCAGGGCTTGGGTGTTTTGCTCGAGTCGAAGCAGATCGACACCGTGATCGCGTCGTACGTAGGAGAGAACAAGGAGTTCGCACGCCAGTACTTGTCTGGTGAGTTGCGCGTTATTCTCACTCCCCAAGGAACGCTCGCAGAAAAGTTGCGGGCAGCCGGGGCCGGGATCCCTGCGTTCTACACCGTTACTGGAGTGGGAACTCAGGTTGCCGATGGTGGCATGCCCCTCAAATACGACTCGGACGGCAATGTGATCGAAGAGTCCAAGCCCAAGGTCACTCGCGAACTCGACACATTCGGTGAAACCGAAACATATGTGCTGGAGGAATCGTTGCCGTGTGACTTTGCGCTGGTGCGCGCCGCAAAGGCCGACCGCCACGGCAACCTGGTGTTCCACGCGTCAGCACGCAACTTCAATCCGCCTGCCGCGCAGGCTGGCCGCATCACGATTGTGGAAGCAGAAGAACTAGTCGAACCGGGCCAGCTCGACCCCAACGAGATACATCTGCCAGGTGTTTACGTCCACCGAATTGTGGAGCTGACGCCCGAACAAGCTAAAGACAAGTCGATCGAGAAGCGGACGGTGAGGAACTCATGAGCCTTACACGCAACCAGATGGCCGCCCGTGTTGCCCAAGAACTTGAAGACGGTAGCTATGTGAACTTGGGAATTGGCCTGCCCACCCTGGTACCCAACTACGTACCCCAAGATGTTCACGTTGTTCTGCAAAGTGAAAATGGACTTCTAGGTGTGGGTCCGTACCCCACAGAGGACCAGGTGGACCCTGACCTCATCAACGCGGGTAAAGAAACCGTCACCATGCTTCCCGGGGCGTCGTACTTCGACTCGGCGACCAGCTTTGGAATGATTCGTGGCAAGAAGGTGGACTTCGCAGTTTTGGGTGCTATGCAGGTGGCCCGAAACGGTGACATCGCCAACTGGATGATCCCAGGCAAAATGGTCAAAGGTATGGGCGGGGCCATGGACTTGGTGCACGGCGCTCGCACCATCCTGGTAGTCATGGAACACGTTGCAAAAGACGACTCACCTAAGCTTCTAGACGCTTGTTCCCTTCCGCTCACCGGTAAGGGTGTGGTCCAGCGAATCGTGACCGACCTGGCAGTTATCGACGTGCGCAACGGCGAATTTGTTCTCGTTGAACGCGCCCCTGGCGTCGACGTCGACACGATTGTCGAAAAGACTGGGAGTCCACTTAAGGTTGAGGGCGATATTCCAGAGATCCAAGTGCCGCAGGTCTAAGGCACTTCATCCGTGTAGGCGTCACTGATGTGGCGCCTACACGTGTATGTAGGGCATTCCTACACCGAGGCGATGAACAGCTTCCCGTCTCCACGCACGGTGAGGTTTCCGTCCGTGGCGGGGATGAAAACGGATTCCCCAGTGTTGACGGTTGCGCTGTCCTGGGTTTCCGTGGTCAGGGCGTAGGTGCCTTCAACGCACAGCGCGATTGCCGGCCCGTCCAGTTCAACGGTGGTGTCGGCACTCGTCAATGGCATGAGTTTGAAGTCGTCGGTCGCCCCTTTGAACCACTGACCTACGTCAGCGTTCACACGGTCGGGTGCAGTGGGCTCGTAGGTGACGACTGCTTTGAGTTCATCGATGTCAATGTGCTTGGACGTGAGTCCGCCACGTAGGACGTTGTCAGAACTGGCCATGATTTCAATTCCCAGGCCGCCCAAATATGCGTGCAAAATACCTGCGTTTAACGCAATTGCTTCACCGGGGTTGAGCGTGAGCATGTTGAGCATGAGGGCAACGAGGGCTCCCGGGTCTGTGGGGAAGTCGGTGTTCACTCGCTTGAGCGTGGTGACCGGGTCCTGCGCCGATCCTTCCAACGACGGGTGATGTGCGTCCACAGGCTCGTAGGTCAGCTCTGCCAGTTGGTCGGCCAGCTCTCCATACCCGGGTTCCGTCAAGATTGTCGAAAGTGTCGTTTGGAGTGGGTCGGGCCCGTCCAGGGTCTCAATCGCGCGGGTGAGAAGGGGGCTTCCCGAGGCGGTGTCCAGGCGTTCTAAAGTGGCCTTGATTGCGCGGGGTGAGCGGAACCCGCATAGCGCGTCAAACGGTGTGAGCGCGTACATCATTTCGGGCTTGTGCCACGCGTCCTTGTAATTGCGGTGAGGCGCGTTCACGCTGATACCTTCTGCATTCTCGCGTTCATATCCCGCTCGCGCTTGGTCGAGAGTGGGGTGGGCCTGGATGGATAGGGCGGTACGAGCTGAAAGGATTTTCAGAAGAAAAGGGAGACGGTCACCATATGTGTGGCGTGCTTCTTCGCCGAGGTGTTCAGGGTGTGCGGACACGTGTTCGAGAAGTGTGGAATCAGCAGTGGGAGAAGGAGCTTTAGGGTGAGCACCTAGCCAATACTCGGCCGCTGGCGTTCCATCCACTGGGATTCCCACGATCTGTTGGATCCCTTGCGTGTTGCCCCACGCATAGTCTTGTACTGTTCCGCGAATTTCGAACATTGTCCTCCTTGCATCCACGCCTAGCCTAGGCAGATACGGGCAAAAAACCAACGTGGGCGCTAGAGTTCGCACTCTAGCGCCCACGTGGCATTCACCTGAACTGTTAGTCGTCCAAGTAACGGACGAATTTCGCTCCGCGCCTCTTCATCCAGTCGTAGCTACGTTCGGACGTGTTCGTCCTCCGCGAACCAGCGTCCAGCATCTTGCCCTTCTTGTCGGAGACGATCCCCACGTGACCTGGCGCCCAGATAATGTCGCCTGGCTTTGCTTCCTTCTCTGAAACAATACGGCCAGCGCGCATCTGTGCACTTGAGTGACGTGGAATCTTGATGCCGATCTTGTTGTACACGTAGCGGGTGTAGCCGGAGCAGTCCCATCCGTTCGGAGTGTTTCCGCCCCACACGTACGGAGTACCTAGGCCCTTTCTAGCCTCCTTGATCATCTCGCGACGAATGTCGTCAGTCGATTTCTTTTTTGGCTTTTCCTTGGGCTTGTCTTTCGGCTTGTCCTCAGCCTTGTCCTTGGACTTTTCTTCAGCCTTTTCATCCGGCTTGTTGTCCTGCTGAGGTGCCTCCGAACGCTCCGGTTCAGGTTGCGGATTCTGGTCGTTGGCCCCTCCGCGCACCGCTGGGCCGGGTGCGTATTCCACCGTCCCAAACCCATCGGTGTGCTGTACGCGAGCACCTTCGAAGCGCTGTTCCAGCTGCCCATCGGACTTCGTCACGTCAGACGTAGGGAAGCCCATGTGGCCACGCTCGAAGCCCTTGTCCTTCCAGTACTTCCAGATGACGCCCCACGTAGCGTGCGCTCCGTTGTTAGGCGACCAGTGGACAGCGCCACGCTGGAAAGACTGGTAAGAACCGTGCTGAAGTGGCTTTTCGTTCTGGGTAGGCAAGCCAATGTCGTCACGGTTGCGCCACCAGGCATGCGCCATGCCGTCGCGTAGAATCACCGCACCGGTTTGTTGAGTCCAGGTGATGAAACCACGGTCGTAGTTCTGAACGTAGCCGTCGCCCCATTTGTGTTCGTTACCTCGTGGCTGTCCAAGGGCCGTTTCATTGCCTTTGTATGCCTTTTGAATGGGGGTCAAGTTTTCTTGCTGAGGTTCGTTCTTTTCAGGGGTTTGAACGTTCTGACCATTCTGCAGTTTGGAAACTGCGCTACGGATTTCTCCCATCCGAGCGTAGAAAGCGTCACCGGGGCAGTCTGTGTCTCCCACATCGCGGTGTGCGGAGATCGCACGGATTGAACGACCGTTGACATTTGCTCGTCCGTTCGCGTCGACTCCGTTAAGCTTCCACGCGATAGCATGTTCAACTGCGTTCAGAGCTTCGGCGCTAGGTGCTTGCTTGTCGTAGTCACCCATGACCGAAATACCAAATGTTCCGGAGTTAAACCCCTGTGCGTGCGCACCAACGACAGGACGGTTGATGTCACCGGCACGTCCCTGCCACATGCGACCGTACTTGTCGACGAGCACGTTGTAACCCACATCGGCCCAGCCACGTCCCTTGGTGTGGAACGTGTAGATACCGCGAATGATTCCAGGAACATCGCCTGCAGAGTAGTTGTTGGATCCGGCGGTGTGGTGAACCACTGCCGCTTTGACCTTAGGGGCATAGTCAGGGTTGCCCTTGCGCAGGCTCTCGTTGGCTCCCCAGTCCTTACGGCTTGCAATCGGTGGTTTGTCGACTTTTCCAACCGACACGTTGGATGCTGCGAATGCGACGTTCGTCGCGTTTTCAACGCCTTCGCAACCGTTGTCGTCGCATGTCACGTTCGAGTTGGTGCCTGCGGCTGCTTCCCCGGCAGTCGCAGGAACGGGAGAGTTGCCAGCGACGGCTGCTGCGTCACCAGAAGTTTTCTTTGGGTCAACCAGGACGAGCTTTGCATCGGATGCGGCCGTATCCCCAAGGACACGCATCTGGATGTTTGAAGCTCCAGCAACCACGTATGGTTCGGTTCCCGGGCGACCTTCACCCGTGTTCTCTTGGTCGATTTCTTTCCAAGCACCCCATGATCCACCGGTCTTGGTGCGTACCTCGAAGGTCACCTTGGCGTGGCCCGTGTAGGAAACACCCACAACCGAGGGGTTGCCACCAGGAACGTTAACAACCTTGGAAATCGAAGCGATGTTGACACCGTCTTCGGTTTTGTCCTTCGCTGATCCGCTCATCGCAGGCTCGGTGGTTTCAGGGGCCTGAGTAGGAGACGGCTTCTGAGAAGGGCTTGGCGTTTGAGCCGGCGTTGGTTTTTGTGAAGGTGTCGTTGAATCGCTCTTTGAGCCGCCTAGACCCGGCTTTTCCTTGGGTTGTGAAGTTCCGCCGGAGTTTGCGCCGAGCCCCATGCTCTGCGCCATGAAGACGCCGGGCAGGTTGCGTGTACTACGATTCTGCGCGTTCGCGGTTGTGTTCGAAGAATCGCGCGCACCAGGTTCGTCGATGCCTTTTTCATCAACACTTGTAAGTGGCATTTCGTCCACGCTTGGACGCGCTGTTGAAGCCTGTGCGTTCTGCGGCGCACCAAGTGTACTGACCGCTACGGATGCGACGGCTAGCGCCGCTAAGGGCGTTCTTATTCTCATTGTTCAAGCCTTTTCGAGGAAGTCGGGAAGTGAGGCTAATGCGGAGACTGTCGCTGGCAACGACGCTCCAACATTTCAAAATTGTTACATATATTTTCGGCGTGTCGAATTGAGAATAAGAAAATGAGTAAATTACAAGGATGTCGTTCCGCGTGTTGACGCGCAACACGCGGAACAGAAAAATTGTTACTTTACTTCGCAGATCTCTTTGTCTTTTGCATCATCGTCGTTACTTTCGGGCGCTGCGAGCGTATCTGCTCCCATCGCGTAGTACGACACATCTGCGGGGGCACCGAGTCCCTGCTTGTCTTTTTGAGCGTTTTCTTCGCTCTTCTTAATCGCCTCCTGCACGAGGCTGTGTGCTTTGTCGAAGTCGGGGTGCGACGGTTTCACGCGAGGTGGGCTCAAGTTCAGTTTGCCCAACTTGTGGTCACGGGTTTTTTGCGCGAGGTCAACGAAGTAGTCGAGCTGACTCCGTGGCACGTCTGTCGACACCACGTTGGGCGCAGCGCCCGCAATTTTTTGGAATCGAGAAAGCACAGTGGCCGGATCCAGCTGTGTCAGCATTGCCTCTTGTACGCACCGCTGGCGCGTCATGCGTTCGTAGTCAGATGCGAATTCACGGGATCGCGCATACCACAGGGCGTGGTAACCATCGAGGTGAATGTTCTCTCCAGGCTCGATCCACCCTTTAGGTGGCCCGTGTTTCCCTGTCCGTTTGTTGGTTTTGGAAGAGATAGGCACGCGCACATGGCTGGTGAGCTTGATACCGCCCATCGCATCGATGAGCTGTTCGAAACCCTTGAGGTCGATCATGGCGTAGTACTGAATTTTCAGGCCGGTCACACCTTCCATGGCCTGTTTGGTCGCCTGAACTCCCGCAGGTGGTCCGTCGTCAGGGAACAGCGACGCGTTGTCCTCGCCAAGTTGGTAGACGGCGTTGAGAAGGCAGTCGTCCCCACAGTTGTAACCGTTGGGGTACTCCTTCGCCAACGGACTTCCCTTGGGGAAAGGAACGTTCTGCATGTTGCGAGGCAAACCGATCGATACTGCAGCCCCAGTTTTTGCATCAATAGAAACAACAGACAGAGAGTCTGGACGGACACCGGTTCGCCCTTTACCTGCGTCTGATCCCAATAGAGCAATGTTGTATCGACCGTCGACGGCCTTTTCGACTTTGCGCGAATTGAAAATGTTATTCAGAAGCTGACGACCGGAGTTCAGCGTGGTAACACCGTAGGTGAAAGCGCCTCCCACAACAAGCACACTGACCAAGGCAGCTGACAGAAAAACCGGACGCGTTCGTTTACCCAGAGACGCCACACGTATTAGCCGAACGGTATCCAGCAGACACAGGACCCACACAACACCCAAAAGCACCGCAAATGCCATGAGCGGTATCAACACGAAACTGCTGGTAGCCAAAGAGATGAGCCACTGCTTGCGGACAATCGCAAGAACAAGAACGACGAACAGGAGTGCCCACGTAACGAGGGTCACGCGGAGCGCAAAGCGCCCCATTTTCCGGTTGCCCAGCATGGTCTGGACTGAGCCCGGAATAAGAGCGCTTGTGAGCAACAGCACCCAACCACGCCGATTGCGAACTTCTTCAGAAGCGAAGCGCGGATTTCGCAGAGGGTCGACGTACTTGAGCTGTCTGCTCACAAGCGTCCTTTCTTCCCAGTTAAGGCTTGATTAGCCCAGCAGTTTGCGGCCCATCACCAAGCGCTGAACCTGGTTGGTGCCTTCGTAGATCTGGGTGATCTTAGCGTCACGCATCATGCGCTCAACTGGGTGGTCAACCACGTACCCGGCACCACCCAAAAGCTGAACGGCATCCGTGGTGATTTCCATAGCGATGTCGGAAGCGTACGCCTTTGCGGCAGCGCCGAAGAAGCTCAGGTCGTCATCGTTTCGTTCAGACTTTGCTGCCGCGGCGTAGGTGAGCTGGCGTGCCGCTTCGAGCTTGGTTGCCATATCGGCGACCATGAACTGGATCGCTTGGAAATCAGCAATGCGCTTACCGAACTGCTTGCGTTCCTTGACATAGTCGATTGCGTAGTCGAGCGCACCCTGTGCAACTCCCACAGCCTGTGCGGCGATGGTCACGCGCGTGTGGTCCAAAGTCTTCAGCGCAATCTTCAGACCCTGTCCTTCTTCGCCAACCCGGCGGCTATCCGGGATCCAGCAGTCTTCGAAGAACAGTTCACGCGTAGGCGAACCTTTGATGCCCAGCTTGCGTTCCTTCTCGCCAAAGCTGAAGCCTTCGTCGCCTTTTTCCAGCACGAATGCCGTGATGTTGTTTCCGCGCTTGCCTTCAGGGTCAGTCACGGCCATGACCGTGTAAAACTCGCTGACACCTGCGTTGGTGATCCACGTTTTTACACCGTTTAGCACCCAACCGTCACCGTCGCGCACTGCGCGCGTCTTCATTCCAGCGGTGTCGGATCCAGCTTCACGTTCAGACAGGCCGTAGCTAAAGCCTTCGCCGCGTGCCAAACGCGGAAGGTATGCCTGCTTGACTTCTTCGCCACCGCCAATGATGACCGGCATTGAACCCAGCTTGTTCACCGCCGGGATGAGCGAGGACGACATACAACCGCGGGCGACTTCTTCGATCACAATCGCGGTGGCCAGTGCGTCTGCTCCCACACCTCCGTATTCTTCGCCCACGTGTGGAGCGTAGAAATCGGTTGCGACCAACGCATCGTGAGCTTCTTGTGGGTAGCGTGAGTCGGCGTCAACTTCGGCTGCAAATGGCGCGATCTTGTTTTCGACAACATCGCGTACTGCTGCACGAATCTCTTCGTGTTCTTCGCTGAGCTTGTACAGATCAAACATGAGGCTCCTTCTGTGTACCTTCAAGCTTCTCAGTGAGCGCCCGCCCTTTGTCGCGCGCCTGGGTGTACAGATCTTCACGATATGTGTCGAGACGAGCGCGCAGTGCGTTCGCTTCGTCATCTGCACCTGAGGCAAGAATACGGGCAGCGAGCAACCCGGCGTTCTTCGCTCCACCAATCGACACAGTTGCCACGGGCACTCCCCCTGGCATTTGCACGATCGATAGAAGCGAATCCATACCGTCGAGGTATTTCAGCGGGACTGGAACACCAATAACGGGCAGGCTTGTCACGGACGCAATCATTCCCGGCAGGTGAGCAGCTCCTCCGGCGCCGGCAATGATGACCCGGAGTCCACGTTCAGCCGCGCTACTCCCCCACTCGATCATGTCGTGGGGCATACGGTGAGCTGACACGACCTCGGCGGTGAAATCGATTCCCAACTCACTGAGCACATCAGCGGCAGCCGACATGACGGGCCAGTCCGAATCGGACCCCATCACGATTCCTACAGTCATGCTTTCTCCGTTCGATTGGGCCAAGGGTTGTCGTCGACCCCGGCAATGAATTCGGCGGCGTGGAGAGCGCGACGGGCAACGTCCTCGGGGTCCTCCCCTGTCACATTCACGTGCCCCAGCTTGCGCCCTGGGCGCACCGACTTACCGTACATGTGGACTTTTGCGCGCGGATCGTGGGCAAGCACGTGAAGGTACGCGCGGTACAGGTCGTCGCGGTCAGCACCCAGAACATTTCCCATAGCGGTGTACGGCGCTAGCGGGGCAGGGTCCCCGAGTGGCAAATCCAAGACTGCGCGCAGATGCTGTTCAAACTGGCTGGTCACCGAACCGTCTTGTGTCCAGTGCCCGGTGTTGTGCGGGCGCATGGCCAGCTCGTTGACCAGGTAACCGTCTGCGGTCTGGAACATTTCGAGGGCCATGACACCGGTGACGTCGAGCGCGTGCGCCAGCGTCAAAACATCCTGCGTGATGGTTCGGGATAGTTCTGCGTCCAGGCCAGGTGCCGGCGCGACCGCCTCGTAACAAATCCCGTCCTTTTGCCGGGTTGCGACAACCGGCCACACGGCGGTCTGCCCGGAAGGCGAGCGCCCCACCATCACTGCCAGTTCACGCGTGAAGTCGATCAGTTGTTCCGCTAACAGGGGCCCTGAGCCAAACCAGTCGGAAACGGTATCGAGATCTGCTTCAGAGCGGATAAATGCCACGCCGTGCCCGTCGTACCCACCTGTGGGGGTTTTCAGAACCGCTTCCCCGTGCTCCCGCACAAACACGCCGAGGTCGTCCACAGTTTCGATCTGCGCCCAGCGCGGGTTCGGGAGCCCCAGCTCGTCGATTTTGGCCCGCATTTTCAGCTTGTTCTGCGCGTACTGCAGGGCGTGCGGGCCGGGGTGAACGTTGATTCCTTCGTCAATGAGACGTACCAAGTGCTCATTGGGAACGTGTTCGTGGTCAAACGTGATGACATCCACCGTGCTGGCGAACTGTTTGAGTGTCGCGTAGTCCGTGTAGTCGCCCACTGTGACGTGTGAGGACACGTGGGTCGCCGGACCGTCAGCGGATTCGGCTAGAACGTGAAAATGAACACCAAGAGCTTCGGCTGCCGGCGCCATCATGCGCGCAAGCTGTCCAGCTCCAATTACACCTACTCGTGGAAAAGTCACGTTCTCACTCTAGCTATCGCGTGCCATGATCTCGCGGTGGCCCGCCGGTCTACTCACGTATCTTGTGTGAAATTGTCAGAGCTTTCCACATGTACGCACTAGAATCAGCGTGGACGTTTTTCCAGTTGCAAGGGATGTACATGAAGTTTCGCCGTGAAACGTTGCGGGTCGCCAAGTTTTCGGCAGTGGGCACCGTTGCGTTCATCGTGGACTTCTTAGTGTTCAATCTTTTGCGTTTGGAGGTCTTTCACTTGGGCCCGGTGTGGGCCAAGATCATTTCCGTGATCATGGCGACGACGGTGTCGTGGCTGGGTTCAAGGTACTGGACGTTCACGGATGGCCGGAATAAGTCCAAGACTAAAGAGGCCGTCTATTTCTTTTCCGTGAACGGGGCTGGCCTGCTGATTGCTTTGGCGTGCTTGTGGGTGTCGCACTATCTGCTGGGGTTCCGTTCAGCGCTGGCTGACAACATTTCCGGCAACGTGGTGGGCGTGTTGCTGGGGAATGTGTTCCGCTACTTTATGTACCGCTTCTTCGTATTCAAACCCGCACCTAAGCGACAACGCCTGGACGTCTAGTTACTGGCCAAGGGCGGTATTACCGGCGAAGCACGATGAGTGGGATCGCCAGTTCTTCGGCCGTGATGCCACCGTGGTGTCCCCTCAGCCTCAATGCTGACGGGCTGTCGTTGCGCGAGTCCACGATCGCCGTTCCGGCTTCGCTAATGGCCACGACGTCACCAATCCGGCCAAGGTTTTGAGTGCGTACCGGCCCGAACCACCCGTCTGCCACCGCCTGCTTGCGGACCATCGCATGGACGCGTCCGGCCCCAATTTCGTTGATCGCCGAGGCGGTCTCCTGTGGGTGCGGGGTGTACAGGTGGGTTGCGCGCGGCTCCCCGCCCACTGCACTGACCAGTTCACACACGTCAGGGTGGTCAGCCAGGTCAATCCGAGCGTCATAGTCGACATTGACCATGCCGTGATCGGCGGTAATGAGCAGTTGAGCGTCGCCGGGAAGGTTATTGGCCAAGCGGGCTAATCCTGCGTCGACTGCTTCAAGTTCATCTGTCCACGCATGGGAATCTGTGCCTTTTCCGTGCCCGGTTTTGTCGAGCGCTCCCCAGTAGAAGTAGATGAGTCGACGGCCCGGCTTTTTCGCTTCTTCCACCGCGTGTTTGACGCGTTGCTCAAACTGGTGCGAACCACGGAAGGTGCCACCTCGCAGGGAAGCCGCGTTGAGACCTCGGCCTACAAATTTAGGTTCACCCAGGCTGACCACGTCTACCCCGCTGGCATGCAGACGTTCAAACAGCGTGGTGTCCGGGACCCACGTGTGCGGGTCGCGGGTGGTGTTCCACGAAAGTTGGTTGAACACGTCGCCGGTGTCCGGGTCTTTCAGTTTGTATCCCATGACCCCGTGCGCTCCCGGCAACAACCCGGTGCCCAATGACGACAAGGAGTTGGCTGTTGTGGACGGGAAGCCGGCGGAAAATTCGCTGACGGAATCTCGCACTGACCGCAAGAACGGTGCATATGCCCACGAGGCTTTGAGGAGTTCGAGCCCCATCCCGTCGATGAGGGCCACAACAACGACCCGGGCTTCGAGGTCCAGGCCCACTTTCTGGGCACGCTCGCGCTGGCGGTCTTCCAGGATCTGGCCAGCGCCCAAAGTGACAGCGGCCGCGGGCACAATATCGGACAGCAGTCCCGCGTCCGCATAGTCCGGTGGATGCATTTATGAGGCGTCCCGTCGAGCACGGTAGACGAGTTTCTTCAAAGTCAACGCAAAACGTTCTGCCTGGTCGACAGCGGCTTGGCCTTCGGCTTGCGCGGAAACCCGCAGGTTCACGTCTTCTGGAACCGAAGTGCCTCCGTAGCCGTGGTCGGCATCGCACTGAGGGTCGGCGCACGACTCGGGGAACACCTCGAGCCTGCGCACCGATTCCCACCCTAGGCTGACGCCCACTTCCACGGGTTTGTCACCTGGTTTGAAGTGGGCGGGGTTCTCATAGATCCGGCTGAGAATCACTGTGCGGATCCTGTCGAACGGAATGTCTTCGACACTCGCCACACCCCGCATGGACTGGGACGAACCAGCGGGTTCGTCATCGACATGAACCAGGATCAGCCGGGTTTCCGTGAGCACGAACGCGGTCACGTGCCGGTGGATCGACTCGAAGTCCATGTGCGTTTCCATGTGTACGCAGTGTTCCACTACGGGTTCGTCAAAAAGAACATCGCCAATGATGTTCGCTGCGAGGTGTGGGTAGTACCCCGCGTCTTGCAAGTCACGAAGAAGCGCGCCGGAAACAGACATGCAACCATTGTGCCAGTCACCCATCGTTTGTGGAAAAGACTATGCTTGAGACATGGTTACCTACCCGAAGAACTGGGAAGCCGATGTTGTCTTGCGTGACGGTGCGACGGCGCACGTCCGCCCGATTGTTCCTAGCGACGCCGACGGCATTCAACTCATGCACTCCAAGCAGTCGCCGGAGTCGATCTACCTGCGTTTCTTTGCGCCCATGCCCACGATTCCCCAGCGGGACCTGGAGCGGTTCGTCAATGTGGACTATAACGACCGCGTAGCGCTGGTGATGATCGCGGGTGAAGAGATCATTGGGGTTGGCCGGTACGACCGTTTAGATGAGACGTCTGCCGAGGTGGCGTTCAACATTTCTGACGCCCACCACGGTCGGGGTATCGGGTCGATTCTTCTTGAACACCTCACTGCCGTGGCCCGGGAGCGTGGTTTGAGTGTGTTTACCGCCGAGGTGCTCCCCCAGAACCGCTCCATGTTGCAGGTTTTCGCGGCCGCCGGCTACGAGGTCTCGCGCGAATTTGACGACGGAGTCGTTGCAGTGCGTTTCGAGATCGACCCCACGGAACGTTCAAAGCAGGTACTCGAAGCTCGTGAACACCGCGCGGAGGCCCTGTCGGTCCGTGCTGTCCTCAACCCCGCCTCGGTTGCCGTCATTGGAGCGTCACGCAAGCGCACCTCGGCCGGTAACCTCCTTTTGCGCAACCTGGCCTCAGCCGGGTTCAAAGGGGCGTTGCACATTGTCCACCCGCACGCCCCTGTGGTCGCCGGAATGCCCACGGTGAAGTCGCTCGATGAGATCGAAGGTTCGATCGACTTGGCGATTATCGCCGTCCCCGCGCCGGCGGTCATTGACGTGGTGAGGGACGCAGCTACCCGAGGTGTCCGCGCGGTTGTCGTGGTGTCCTCGGGATTCGCGGAAACCGGGCCGGAAGGCCAAGAGCTACAGCGCGAGGTCGTTGCGACTGCGCGTTCACACGGAATGCGCGTGGTGGGGCCCAACTCGTTTGGAATCGCAAACACCAGCGCCGATGTCGCTCTCAACGCCTCTTTGTCACCGTTCTTTCCTGAGCCTGGACCTCTGGGACTTTTCAGCCAGTCAGGAGCGCTGGGCACGGGACTTCTCGCGGCGGCGAAGAGTCGCGGTTTGGGAATCTCCACGTTCGTTTCTGCTGGTAACCGCGCCGACTTGTCCGGTAATGACCTACTGCAGTTTTGGGAAGAAGACGAAGCCACTCAGATTGTTGGACTGTACCTGGAGTCGATCGGTAACCCACGGAAGTTCGCGCGTATTGCGCGTCGCGTCGCCCGGCAAAAACCCGTCATCGTCATCAAGAGCGACCTCACGGGACGTGAACTGCCCCCTGGCCACCAAGTGCGCGTGTCCAGCTTGTCAGGTTCTGCGCTTGATCAAGTGCTCACGCAGGCCGGTGTAATCCGTGCTGATTCGATCCACCAGATGTTTGACGTCGCGCAGGTTTTTGCAACCCAGCCGTTGCCCAACGGCGCTCGTGTGGGCGTGATTGGTAACTCGGCAGCACTTTCCACGCTGATTGTGCAGCGAGCTCGCGCGGAAGGCCTGCGCATCGACACTCCCCCGGTTTCGTTGCACCCAGAAGTGACCACGGACGAGTTTGAAGAGCACTTGGCCAAGATGTACCAAAATCCGGCCGTGCAATCGGTGATCGTGACCTTTGCCCCGTCGGCGCGCGGTCACGAACGCGAAATCACCCAGATCCTGGCAGAACGGGCCGCGGTTTCGGGTAAAACCACGGTGGCCTGCTTCCTTGGTCTCACAGGTGCGCAAGAAGAACTCACCGCGTACACGCGTAGCGCTGAAGGCACACGAGAAATTCACACCGTACCCAGTTACATGGGTCCCGAAGATGCCGTATGGGCGTTGGCCCGCGTCACCGAATACGCCCAGTGGAAACGTTCCGACCACGGGAACTACCCCGAACTCGAAGGCTTCGACAAACGCGCCGTGCGCACCCTCATCGAAAAGGTCCTCCAGCGCGACTCTGAGCACGACGCAGACGACAGCACCACCTCGGCGACGGTACGCCTATCACGCGACGAAACCCAGGAACTCCTCCAAGCGTGCAGCATTCAGGTGCTCCCCTACCACCCGTCTTCCACGGTTGAGCAAGCCAAGGACATTGCACGCGAAATCGGCTACCCGGTAGCGCTCAAGGCCGTGGACTCGCGCTTGCGTCACCGCTTGGACCTGGGCGGGGTACGACTGGACATTTCCAACGACGAAGAAATGGATGTCTACTGGAACTCGGTGCGCGAGGTCATTGCTGCCCGGCTGGACGATGACGCAGACACTCGTATCGACGTCCAGACCATGGCAGCCCCCGGGGTGGCCTGCGTAGTCCGAGGTGGTGAAGACCCGCTTCTGGGACCCATGGTGTCGTTCGGGTTGGCGGGCGATTCCTCTGAACTGCTCGACGACGTGCAACACCGTGTGGCCCCACTCACCGACGTGGACGCTAAGTCGATGGTGCGTTCACTGGGCTCCTCGCCGCGCCTGTTTGGCTACCGGGGTGGGCCAGTCATGAACGTGGCGCCGCTTGAAGAGACTATCCTGCGAGTGGCAGCGCTAATCGACGAGTTCCCTACGATTCGTATTGTGGAGTTTAGGCCCATTTCGGTCACGGAAGGTGAACAGGACATTTTGTCGGTCCGCATCGAACTCACTCGTGAATCCGACCGGATCGATTCCCCACGACGACGCATGAGTGCCCACTAAATCCACGGTTTTTGGGCTCCTGGCCTATACCATGAGGGGAGTCTAATAAAGGAGCACGTGTGGCTGATCACATCGTAGATGTCGATGTTTCGCTGGAAATGGAATCTTCGTTCCTCGAATACGCGTACTCAGTGATCTACTCACGGGCTCTCCCCGATGCTCGCGACGGACTTAAGCCCGTTCAGCGACGCATCATCTACCAAATGGGTGATATGGGCTTGCGCCCCGACCGCCCACACGTGAAGTCATCCCGCATCGTGGGTGACGTGATGGGTAAGCTCCACCCCCACTCCGATGTGGCCATTTACGATGCGCTGGTTCGACTGAGTCAAGACTTCGTGATGCGCGTCCCGCTCGTTGACGGGCACGGTAACTTTGGAACCTTGGACGACGGGCCGGCAGCCCCCAGGTACACGGAAGCGCGCCTCGACGACGCAGCGCTCACCATGATCGCCGGACTGGATGAAGACGTCGTCGACTTTGTCCCCAACTACGACAACTCGCTGACGCAACCGGAAGTTCTTCCCAGTGCTTTCCCTAACCTTTTGGTCAACGGGGCCAGCGGAATCGCGGTGGGAATGGCCACGAACATGGCCCCGCACAATCCGGGCGAAGTCATTGCGGCTGCCCGCCACCTCATCGAGAACCCGCAGGCCACGGTGAGTGAACTCATGCGGTACGTGCCGGGCCCCGACCTGCCCACAGGTGGTCGCATTATTGGTCTCGATTCGATCCGTGAAGCATATGAAACCGGGCGTGGGACCTTCCGGACCCGCGCCACGGTGAAGTTCGAAAACATTTCAGCCAGACGCAAAGGCATCGTGGTCACGGAGCTTCCGTACCTGGTGGGCCCGGAAAAGGTCATTGAGAAGGTCAAGGACCAAGTTCAGGCCAAACGTCTGACCGGAATCGCGTCGATCGATGACTACTCCGATCGCAAGCACGGTCTGCGACTAGTTATTGGGATTAAGAATGGGTTCAATCCTGAAGCCGTTCTGGAAGAACTGTACCGGCTCACACCTATGGAAGATTCCTTTGGAATCAACAACGTGTGTCTGGTAGAAGGACAACCGCGCACGCTGGGTCTCAAGCCTCTTCTCGAGGTGTTTGTGGACCACCGCCTGTCTGTCACCCGGCGACGCACTGCCTTCCAACTGGGGAAGGCGAAAGACCGCTTGCACTTGGTCGAAGGTCTTCTGATTGCAATCCTCGATATTGACGAGGTTGTTCAACTCATTCGTTCCTCAGATGACGCTACTCAAGCACGTACGCGCTTGATGGACGTTTTCGACTTAAGTGAAATCCAGGCCACGTACATTCTGGACCTCCAGTTGCGTCGACTCACCAAGTTCTCGCGCATCGAACTCGAGGCTGAACGCGATGAGCTCAAGTCCCGCATCGAATACCTGCAGGACATCCTCGACCACGACGACAAGCTCCGCGCCCTGGTATCTGACGAACTCCAAGAGACCAGCGACCGGATTGACTCTCCGCGTCGCACAATCTTGGTCGAAGGAAATCTCAAGGAGCTTCGTGCAGCCAAGAAGGGTACCAAGCTCACTGTTGCCGACGAACCGTGCTGGGTTTTGTTCTCGACCTCGCAGCGGTTAGCTCGCACCACTGGTCAGGATCCCTTGTCTGCTCAGGGTCGGCGCGCATCGCACGATGCTCTGGTGAGCCAAATAGCCACCACCTCGCGGTCGACGATCGCTGCCGTGACCAACACGGGGCGCGTGGTGGGTGTCGACGTTGTTTCACTCCCCCAGCTTCCCCCGCAAGCTGCCCGTCCCACCGTTGCCGGTGGTGTTCGGGTGAGCGAGTATTTCACTCTTGAAAAGGGTGAAAAGATTATGGGGCTCATTGACCCTGAACGGGAATGCGTTGTGGGAACCAAACAGGGTGTCATCAAACGCGTCAATGGCAACGATCAGTTCAAGGACGGGGCCACTCTCATCAATCTCAAGCCCAAAGATGAAATCGTGGGACTTGCCCAACCTGCAGATCTCGACACGCACTCCGCAGTGTTCATCACGTCGAACGCACAGCTCCTCACGTTCGATCTCGCAGGCGTACGCGCTCAAGGCTACGCCGCGTCCGGGGTTGCTGGTATCAGGGTTGCGAGTGACGCACACGTGATCGGGTTCTACGCAGTCGACTCACACCAGCCCAACCAGGTCGTCACTATTGCTACAGGCGTGAACTTCGACGGCAAACCCACACAGTCCATCAAAGTTTCTGACTTCAACGAATTCCCCCACAAGGGCCGTGGAACCGGCGGTGTGCGCGCACACCGGTTCCTCAAAGACGAAACAGAATTGGTTCTGGGGTTCGCTGGCCCGTCGCCACAGGCTTCCGCCGCAACGGGTGGAGCGCGACAGTTGCCAGCTGAACTGTCCAAGCGCGACGCATCGGGACAGCCACTTGACTCCAAGATCGACGCTGTTGGAACCGTTCCCGTGGCCACCTCATCGCAGGAAACCACAGAGCCACCAGACCGCAGTCAGGAGGCTGCTGCGACCTCGGCGACCAACACCGGCATGGCAACCGGCGGACCAAACTTAGGGGATGACCCCACTGCCCACATTGGGCGCGAACGCGAAGACGACGACGGGTCGCTGTTCTAAAGCGCCTGCTGGGTCAGTTCATTCGCCCTTCGGCCCCCGAGTAGACCTCACTGGCTTCGCACCAGCCCCACTTGAGCGTGCGTGCAGTGACCACCGACTCGACCATCTTCGTCAGCTCTTTTCGCGCATACTCTTCGTCACCACGCAGCTGCTCCGCGAAAACGCGAACGTTGTCGTCGGTGACTTCTTGGGGTAGCTGGTCCAAATTCTTGGGTCCCACGGTCATTCCCACGCAATAGTTTTCGGGGGCACATGTCTCGGCTTGGACAGAGAGCCCGGGCAAACGCGATTCAAGCTTGGCCGCCAGCGGAAACCGGTCGCCGCCCCACCAGCTAATCGAAGCGATCGTGTTTCCGCGCGACATCCAGCCGGGACTGTGTGAGACCACATTCACGGTGAAGTTGAAACAGGCCCGTTCGAGAAGTTCGGTGTTCGACTGGTCACCAGCGGAATCGGGGGCGGGGTCGCTACCTCGGCCAGACTCATAAGCCTTCACAGCACTACGGAGCCTGTCCAGCTGTCCGCAAACTTCATAACGTAGGTCGTCTGGTGTCAGACGCAACCAGTCATCACCGGGGTCGGACTGTGCAATGAGCGCGTCGACGTTGGGCTGGTCGTGCCAGATAGCCCGCAGGTTTTCGCGAGCCAGATCGTCGACGTTCGCAGGGCTGGAACCGAGCCACTGCTGCACGCGCGCGGCCACTTCATCTGCAGTCTCGCCTGCGGTCAGGAATGGTCGTCCCCAGACGTGAACGGTAGAGTCCAGTGCCCCTTGCCGGGGCGCTTTGAGTGCCCAAGCCTTGGCGCGGTGGCGGATGACACGCATCATCATGGCGTATTCGGCCCATGGTCGTAGGTCAATTTCTGACGCATCGCCTAGCACATAGGCTGAACAGACTTCGACTGCACGAGGATCCAGGATCAGGAAGTTGGTGTCGTATCCCATATGTACGATTCTGGCACAATCGGGAGTGGTCTGGAGTACGTCGAAACGCTTTACTGAGTCAAGTCCAGATCGAGCGCACGCGCTGTTCCGCGGGTCATTTCGGCAACTGCGACCGTGCCCAGACCCTGCAGGGTGACGTTGCGACGGTTCGCAAAAAGGTAGTCGTCGCTGCGCTGAATGATCGAGGCGGTATCCAAGTCGGTCATGACCGTTCCCGGTTCTGTCATCGCGGTCAACCGTGATGCCAGATTGACGGTGGAGCCAAAGATGTCGCCCATGCGCGACAACACTTTGCCCCACGAAAAGCCCACGCGGGCATCGGGAAGTTCGGGGTCTGCGCTGATCTGTTCTTGCAGGGACATCGAGATTTCGGCACCTGCGTGAGGAGTTTCGGCCGCGTAGTAGACCTCATCACCCACGGTCTTAATGATGCGGCCACCACCCGTTGCCACGATTGCGTAGGCCAAGTCCTGGAACTTCTTCACCAGTTTGGCGAGCTGTTTGGGCTCCATCTGTTGTGACAAACGGGTGTAGGACACTAAGTCGACAAATCCCACCGCGCGAGCCAGTGGCATAGAGGAGTCGAACCAGCCTTCACGATTTTCCATGGCCAAGCCGTTGCCCACATTGACATTCAGCCGGCTAAGCACGTTGGACATGTTGTGTTTCCACGAATACACCAACAGGTTTTCCAGCGGCTCGAGCAGTTTTTCAAGAAGCGGCATGACCACCGAACGGGCTTCTAGGTCAGAGTAGCCCCTGGTGTCGGTGAGAAACTCCACCAAGGATTCCATCTGCCACACCACTAAGCGGTCGGTAGTGTGCCCCACGGCACGGACGAGGGCCATTGCGGTGTCTTCGTCGAGAATTTCCTCGTCAACCAAGCTGGCGACAGCAGAGATCGCGCCCACGTCGTGCATTGTGTAGGCAACTTTCCCAGCAGGAATTTGTGGCAGACCGAGCGCGCGCCAAAACTTGCGCGCAGAAAACGTGGATACACCTGCCAGCTGAGCGACTTCCTTGCGAGTGAGAACGCGCTTACCACCAATCAGCGCTTCTTCGAGGTTCAGAGCGTTGGCGCGCAACTGAGCTTCGGGCTCAAGGTCTTCGTGACGTGGTTCTTCTGTTCCCAGATCCGGTTTTGCCAAACGGCCCGAAAAGTCAGTCATGCAGGCCTCACATGGATCACGTCCCCAGCACTGACGTCTACCGCACCGGTGTCGGTGCGAACACGTAAGTCAGCCGACGGGGAAATCCCAACTGCGTGGCCTTCTAAGGTTGTGTCACCTGGCAAAGTCACGCGCACGTGCTGCCCGACGGTCGAAATCAGCGAACAGGCTTGGGCCACCGCTTGCGTATGTGCCGGCTGGTCACCTGCGAACGCCTGCGTCAGGGCGCCCTGCAGATGCACCATGATCCGGGCCAAGAGTTCAGCACGATCAACGTCGTTGTAATGATGAATCGAGGTCGCGGTGTCTACGGGCACGTCACTCATGTGAACATTGATCCCGGTTCCAATCACCACTGCACCGACTTCGCCCACGTACCGGCACAAGACGCCACACACTTTCTTGCCCTCGATCAAAACGTCATTGGGCCACTTGACGGTAGCGTTCACGCCCAAATCGCGAATGGCTTGTGCTACAGACCATCCGGTGAGAAGCGGAACCCACCCCAAATTGTCGGACGGTTCGACTCTATACACCGTCGAAAAAGTGAGTGCCTCGCCTGGTTGCACGGTCCACTGGCGATCCATGCGTCCTTTACCCGCACTCTGGAATTCGGTGCCGTAGATGGAGAAATCTGGCCATGCGTGGGGGTCGCGCATGAGTTCGGACACGAGCTCATCATTCGTCGAACCTACGGATTCGGGCCACACCACGTGCGCAGGCTCGAAGCCAGACGCGTGCGCTGCACGCTCGAATGCAAGAGAAAAATGATGCGAAGACACCACTCAACTGTATTTTGTTTTGGTGCCCATACACAATGGCCGGTCACCTGCAGATAGTCTGGGAATATGAGTTCAGCAAAAACCACTGCGGCGAAATTGGCCGAATTTATCGAACGGCGGCGTGTAGCTCACGCCGGTAACGAACGGTCGGTCGCCAACCAACACAAGCGAGGGAAGCAAACCGCCCGCGAACGTATCGACGCTCTTCTTGACGAAGGCACGTTCCAAGAAATCGACGAATTCGTCAGGCACGACTCCACCGCGTTTGGAATGGAAAAGAACCGTCCCGACGGCGACGGAGTGGTATGTGGTTTAGGAACAATCGCTGGTCGCACAGTTGCGGTCTTCGCCCACGACTTCACTGTTCTGGGTGGGTCTCTAGCTGAAGCCAACGGTAAAAAGATCGTTAAAACACAGAAACTCGCACTCAAACTCGGGTGCCCCATCATTGGCATTAACGACTCAGGTGGAGCTCGCATTCAAGAAGGCGTGGCCTCGATTGCGCTGTTCGCCGAAATCTTCCACTGGAACGTGCAGTCCTCCGGTGTCATCCCTCAGATCAGCCTGATCATGGGGCCCTCGGCGGGAGGTGCCGTGTACTCACCGGCCCTCACCGACTTCACGATCATGGTCGACGGCACCAGCCACATGTACATCACCGGCCCGGACGTCATTAAGACAGTCACAGGTGAAGAAGTCGGGCACGAAGAACTGGGCGGTGGACGCACACACAACACCACCTCGGGCAATGCCCACTACTTGGCACAGGACGAAGCCGACGCGTTGGACTACGTGCGCGACCTCCTGTCGTTCCTCCCACAGAACAACATGGACCCGGCCCCGCACTACCCGCAACCAGCCCATCTGGAGCTCACAGAAGACGACTACGCGCTCGACTCGATCATGCCGGACTCGCCGTCGACCCCGTATGACATCCTCGACGTGGTGCGCGCCGTGGTCGACGATGAAGACGTTCTCGAAGTTTCAGAACTCTTCGCACCCAACGTGGTGACGGCTTTTGCCCGCGTCGAAGGGCACTCGGTGGGCATCATTGCCAACCAGCCCATGCAGTTAGCGGGAACCCTCGACATCGATGCATCTGAAAAAGCCGCACGGTTCGTCCGCTTGTGCGATGCGTTCAACCTGCCGATCCTCACGTTCGTCGACGTCCCCGGTTTCCTCCCGGGAACCGACCAAGAACTGGGCGGCATTATTCGACGTGGTGCCAAGCTCATCTACGCCTACGGCGAAGCAACCGTTCCGCTCATCACGCTCATCACCCGCAAGGCGTACGGAGGTGCGTATTGCGTGATGGGCTCCAAGCAGTTGGGCGCTGACATCAACCTTGCGTGGCCATCAGGTCAGATCGCGGTCATGGGAGCCCAGGGTGCCGCCAACATTGTGTACCGTCGCAAGCTCAAAGCAGCGGGCGAAGAAGGTCAAGACGTCGAAGCCCTGCGCGCTGAGCTCATCGAGGACTATGAGAATGAGCTTCTCAACCCTTACAAGGCCGCCGAGGCGGGGTTCATTGACGCTGTCATCGCACCTCGGGAGACCCGCGAGCGGATCGTCAGGAGTCTGCGAGCCCTGCGAAACAAGCACGTCCGTGGCCCCGAACGCAAACACGGAAACATTCCGCTATGACCAACTACCCCACGCGACCACCACTTACGGCTGCCGAAGAACTGGCGCTGGCAAAAGAAGCGGCGCTGGCTGCTCTGGTGGCTTTGCAGCCCAGCGACAACGACACCCACGAAGAACCACGCCGGTGGGCCGACCCTCGCCGTCGAGTTCGTCACTCGCCACGTGGGTCGTGGGCGAACCGCGCATAACTATCGTTGTGTGCGTCGCCGCGTGGTCATGACATAGACAACGGCGGCGCACGCCACCAGTACGACAGCGGCCCAGTACATTGAACGGGGACCCCACATGTTCGCCAGACCGCCGATGAGAACTGGTCCCAGTCCTGTTCCGGTGTCAAGGAAGATAAAGAACGTCGCTACCGCGATCCCGTAACGTGCCGCCGGCGACTGGTTCACCACGATCGCTTGTGCGCACGGCATGAGGGAACCAAAGCCAAAGCCCAGAGGCACCGCCGCTGCGATGACCATTCCCGAGCCTTGGGCGGTCGCCAGGAGAATGTACGCGATCGCCATGCACACGAAGATCGGGTAGATCACCACGTCGTCGCCAAAGCGGTCTTGGATCCTCCCTACAAACATGCGTGAAGTGAACGTACACGCCGCCATCACGACGAAGAACCAGCTAGCTCCAGCCGACGCACCGATCGTGTGGGAATAGCTTTCTAGAAACGACAGCACCAGCGATATTGCGACCCCGCACAGTGCCATCATGCTGGCAATCGGAATTGAGCGCTGATCGATGAATGACGTGACGTGGAAATCCCATTTGAGTCGTTGTTCTTCTGGTGTGGGAATGCGCTCGTCCATTTGTACGAACAAAGTAAGTATCGTACCCAAGCTCGACAGAACAACACAGACAACGAAAACCCAGAACATCCCGTATTTCTGGGACATGAGAACAGAAACAAAAGGCCCCAGCGCCATCGCCAGGGACACAGTCATACCAAAGTACCCGGTGCCTTCGGCCCTGCGTTCTGCTGGAATCATGGTCTGTACCGCGGCCGACACGACTGTGTTGTTGAGCCCAAACGTGGCTCCATGGAGCAGACGAATGACGATGAGCACCACGATGTTGTCGACGGGAATGTACGCTGCACCCAGCGCCACGAATGCGATCATGGACGCTAGCGCAAGACGTTTTCGTCCCACAAAATCCATGTACTTTCCGGCGAGCATACGTGCAAAAACCGCACCCAGGATGAAAGAGCTACTCGCAAAACCGGCAACCGCTTGACCTGCCCCAAACTCACGGATTGCGTATGAAGCCATCGACGTCATGAGCAGGTAGAACATCATGGCCGCGATGAAGTTCACGCAGCTCGCAAGAATGAAGTTACCCGTCCACAAACGGTTCATATGGCTTCCGCTCCTCACAATCTTTAGTTATCAACGCGTCCACGCTAAAGGGCGGACCGGCTTGCTAGCATACACCCATGACAATACACACACCTCGCACCCCGTCTGCAGTCGACAACGTTGCCGAAGAATACGCACGACAGGTGTACAAGAACTCCCCGTCCATGCGGATCATGTCTGGCGTCGACGGAGACCCATACGAACTAGACGACTACTCCCCCGCAGCAGCTGCGCGCCACGACGAGCTCAACGCCCGCACACTGGCCGAACTCGACAAAGCTGAAGCCACCTCGGCCAACCTTGACAGCGTTGACGCGGTCACACTTGATGCCATGCGTGAACGATTGGGGCTCGAACGCGAGCTTCACGAACGCGGACTTGACTCCGGAGACCTCAACGTCATCGCCTCCCCCATTCAAGACCTCCGCGACCTCTTCGACCTGGTGCCCACTCAGACGGCAGAAGACTGGGACCACAACGCTGGCAAACTCGCCAACGTCCCAACCGCACTGGCCGGATACCGCGACGCCCTACAGGCTCGGGTCGCTTCCGGGAAGGCGCCTGCGATCCGCCAGGTTAAACGCGTGATCGAACAGGCCCAGGAGCTCGCTCAGAGCGATGGACACTACAGCAAGTTCATCGACAAGGCACGCGGAACCGTCGACGACGCTCTACACACGCGACTCACGGAGGCTGCAGCGGCCGCGCAGGACGCGATGTCACAGATCGCGCAGTTCCTCAAGCTCGAAATCGCGCCACTTGCGGTTCAGAACGACGCGTGCGGACGCGAGGACTATGAACTGTTCTCCCGTCAGTTTTTGGGCGCCCAGGTGGACCTCGACGAAACCTACGAGTGGGGCTTGGACCAGTTGGCGCACATAGACGCTGAGCAGAAGAAGGTCATCGAGAAACTGTACCCAGGGGCCACGCTTGCCCAAGCGTTCGAAGCGCTGAACAACGACCCCAAGTACACCATCCATGGACTCGACGCACTCAAAGCCTGGATGCAAGAAAAAGCCGATAACGCCATCACCATGCTGGCGGGTACGCACTTTGATATTGCAGAGCCACTCAAGACCATCGAGTGCATGGTGCTCGAAGACGGAACCGGTGGCATCTACTACACGGGACCAACCGATGACTTCTCCCGCCCCGGCCGTATGTGGTGGTCCGTCCCCCGAGGTGTCGAAACGTTCGCGGCGTGGCAAGAGCTGACAACGGTCTACCACGAAGGTGTCCCCGGCCACCACTTGCAGGTAGCCCAGGCAACCTACTTGCGAGACACACTCAACACGTGGCGCCGCAACCTCTGTTGGGTTTCCGGTCACGGAGAAGGTTGGGCGCTCTACGCCGAACGGTTCATGTACGAACAGGGCTTCTTGGAAGAACCTGCGTACTACTTTGGGATGTTGGACTCGCAGCGTTTGCGAGCAGCGCGCGTGTGCTTGGACATCGGTGTGCACCTGGGCAAGGAAGCGCCTGAGTCGATTGGCGGTGGCACGTGGGACGCTGAAAAGGCGTGGACGTTCCTCACCGACAACGCCGCCATGGATCGTAACTTCTTAGCGTTTGAGTTGGACCGTTATCTGGGCTGGCCGGGACAGGCACCGTCGTACAAGGTGGGTCAGCGACTGTGGGAGCAGGCGCGTGATGCGGCAGGTGGTTCACTCAAGGACTTCCACACGCGTGCTCTCAACCTTGGATCGGTTGGTCTAGACACCCTGATGCGCGCCCTGTGACGTAGCGCGGGCATCACAGCTGTCTGCGTAAGTCCTGAGCTAGGCGGAGCGCTTGGCGCGTCTGATCATCTGAAGCCCCGTATTCGGGCTGGCAGTCCGTTAAGAGGACAACCATTTGGTCGGCGAGCACTCGGTCACTCAGGCGCGGAACGGTTCCAGTAGAACGCACATCGGCCAAGTCCTGCAGGCACATACGAATACGCTCCCGGCGCGAAACATTGTTCGCGTCGGGAGCGTTTAACTGTGCAGTTGTGAAACTGGAAATTCGGATTCGCAGACGGCGGATCTCTTCGTGAAGATCTTCCGCGTGCGTATTCATGTCAGTCTCGGAAGTACGAAAGAATACGCAAAATTTCGATGTACAGCCACACGAGCGAGGTCATGAGGCTGAACGCGCACATCCACGAGTACTTCTCGGGGATACGGCCAACGCTCTTTTCGATCATGTCGAAGTCGCTCACCAAGGTGAGCGCCGCAAGAATGATCGCAACTCCGGAGATCAGAACACCCAGCGGCATGTTGATACCCGCGATGTTGATCTCGATTGCGCGAGCGTTCATGCTCCCACCGGAGAACATTGCGAAGGCAAAGTTAATGAGTGCGAAGATCGCGTAGCCACCCACGGCCAGCATGAGGAACTTGGTGAACTTGGGTGACATGCGAATGACGCGGAACTTAAACAGCACGAACATCAGTCCGAACACGGCCAGTGTACCCAGAACGGCCTGCATGACGATGCCTGCATACTGCGAGTTGAAAATCTGGGAGATCCCGCCCACGAACACACCTTCGAACACGGCGAAGGTGAGGATCAGGACGGGTGAAGGTTCGCGCTTAAATCCGTTTACCAGACCTAAGACAAGCGCAATGAGGGAAGCGGGAAGCGCGAGCATTGGGACGAACCAGCCAACGGCTGCACCTGCAAGCAGAACTCCGAATGACAGTAGCGACTTCATGTACACGTCGTCGTACGTCATCATGCGGTCTTGCTGAACACGGTGTTCCGTGGTCGCCGAAGGTGCCATGTACATCGAGTTCAGTTCATCTGCCGAAGGAGTCTGAACGGAGTTCATCCCCTGGCGAACTGAGCGGCCCATGAGAGGGTTACTCATAAAAATCCTCCTGTAATTGATATAACCAAGCCTAGCTGAACGATCTATCTGTATGAAAAAACCACAGGGCGGGTGTTTTTGTTCCGCCCGGTGGTTTTTCTCAGCGTAAAGTCAGCGTGCTAGGGAAGCTCGTAGGTGGTCTGAGCGCCGGGACCCATGGGAATACCTGTTGCCCACCATCCGAAGAACAGAAGCCCCCATGCAACGAACATCGCGAACGCGAGCGGGATGGTCAACGACAGAAGCGTTCCGATTCCCGCGTCCTTCTTGTACCTCTGCACGAAGCCCAGAATCATGACGAAGTACGGGCTCATCGGGGACACGATGTTCGTGGTTGAGTCACCAATGCGGTATGCCGCCTGGGTCACCTCGGGAGCAATTCCCAAGAGCATCAGCATAGGAACGAGTACGGGGGCCATCAACGTCCACAGACCGGATCCCGAGGTGATGAACAGCGCCCCGATGGCGGTCAGGATGTACGCCCCGAGGAGAATCACAATGGCTGGGGTGTTGGCGCTCTGGAAAAACTCAGCACCCTTGATAGCCAGAATCTCGCCCAACTTACTCATTTTGAAAAGCGCCAAGAACTGTGACGCGGCAAAGAACAGCAAAAGCACGGGAACCATAGGCGTGAGTCCCTGGACGATCATCTCAGGCACGTCGGCGGGTCGTTTGATGGACTTGGTGACGATTCCGTACACAATACCCACGACAAAGAACCCGAACCCGATGATTGCGGCGATGCCGGCCATGAGTGGCGACTTGGGACCAAATGCTCCTTCCTCGTCACGCAGAAACGAGCCCTGAGGCAGGGCGAGCACGAACAGCAGCACGCCACACAGAATGGTTGTGATGACGGCAATCCAGATGCCGCGCTTTTCCAGTGACGTGAGCTTCTTCGTGAGGTCGGCGTCTGTGGACGTGTCGCTGGTTTCGTTCTCTACCTCATCGGGTTTCAGTTCCTCACCACGCTTGTTCAGCAGGGTTTCGGTGACCAGAACAATAGCCCCAGCAACCACGAACATCGACACGAAGTTGAAGTAGAAGTTGTCGACAGGCGTAACCACGTATTCGGGGTCGATAATCGCTGCCGCACTGGTAGAGAGACCACCCAAGATTGCGTCGAGGCTGTTGACCATGGGGGCTGCCGAGTATCCACCAGAGGTCGCCGCATAGGCCACCGCACACCCAATGATGGGGTTACGTCCAACGGCTTTGAACGCGATACCACCCAGTGGGATCACGATCATGTACGCGGCGTCTGAAGCAATCGAGGATGCCGTTCCCACCAGCGCGACGATTGCGGTCACCCATTTTGGTGAGGCGTTCATCAAGGCCGCACGCATGATCGCTGGGATCAGGCCCGAGCGTTCCGCAACTGCCACACCAAAAAGAACAACCAGAACAAGCCCCAAGGCTGGGAAGGTGACGTAGTTTTCGACGACACCCGAGACGATGGCGCCCAAGGACTCCGCCGACGTCAAGTTAACCGCGTTGACGGTCTCACCTTTTGCGGGGTTGACTGCAGACAGACCTGCTGCTGATGCCACCCATGAAATGAGCATGACGATGACGGCCAGGGACAAGAACAACCAAAACGGGTGTGGCAGTTTGTTGCCGGCTTTTTCGATGACGATGAGCAGGCGCATGAGCCAGTTCAAGTCATCCTTGGATTGTGTGGCAGGGGCTGACACGCAGAACCTCCTTAAGCGTTTTCGCAGAGCAAACCAGAACTTTACAGGAAAATCTAAGACTGTGTGCACGCAAACAAAAACTCGGAACACCAGTGCGATGTTCCGAGTTTCTGCAGGTGGTAGGCCTAGTGGGAAGCTTTACCAGCGATAAAGTCTTCGACGGCTTGACGTGCAAGGTCGTCGCTCTGTTGTTCAGGTGGCGACTTCATAAAGTACGAGCTGGCAGACAGCAAAGCCCCGCCGACACCTCGGTCTAAACCAATCTTTGCCGCCCGAACCGCGTCAATGATAACTCCCGCAGAGTTTGGCGAGTCCCACACTTCGAGTTTGTATTCCAGCGAAACCGGAGCGTCGCCAAAGTTCCGGCCTTCGAGGCGAACGAACGCCCACTTGCGGTCATCCAACCACTGAACGTAGTCGCTGGGGCCAATGTGTACATCGCGACTTTCTAATTTCGCCGAGGTGTTAGAGGTGACCGCCTGCGTCTTGGAGATCTTCTTTGACTCCAGGCGTTCACGTTCGAGCATGTTCTTAAAGTCCATGTTTCCGCCCACGTTGAGCTGATACGTACGGTCAAGGATGACTCCACGGTCTTCGAACAGTTTGGCCATGACACGGTGAGTAATGGTGGCACCAATTTGGCTCTTGATGTCGTCACCAACGATGGGAACGCCAGCTTCTTTGAACTTGTCGTCCCATTCCTTAGTTCCCGCGATGAACACCGGAAGGGCGTTGACAAAGGCGACCTTGGCGTCGATGCAGGCTTGTGCGTAGTACTCAGTCGCTTTTTGGGAACCGACAGGGAGGTAGCACACCAGTACGTCGACCTTTTCGTCACGCAAGACTTGTGCGACGTCGACCGGCTCTTCTTGAGACTCTTCGATCGTTTCGAGGTAGTACTTGCCCAGACCGTCCAGGGTGGGCCCACGCTTCACAGTCACACCGGTGGATGGTACGTCTGCGATCTTGATGGTGTTGTTTTCGCTGGCCAGGATCGCGTCAGCGATGTCGAGGCCAACCTTCTTCGCGTCAACATCAAAGGCGGCGACGAATTCGAGGTCGCTGACGTGGTAGTCACCGAACTGAACATGCATGAGCCCTGGAATCTGTTCGTCCGCTTGAGCGTCCCGGTAGTATTCGACTCCCTGAATGAGGGAGGTTGCGCAGTTTCCGAGCCCTGCGATGGCTACGCGAATTGGGTTTCCCACTGTGCTCTTACTCTCCTTTAAACAACCGCGTCAAGCACCGTAAAAGGCACCGGACACTCTATCTTAACGTTCAATGTGTGGCGGGTATTCCTGTTCCCGCACTTCAGCCGTGCGTGCGTTATGTCACAACCAGCGGTTCAAGTGTCAGGTTGGGGTGCTCACGCTCAACTCCTTGGAGCCTCCACCTGTCAGAAAACAGAGCCAACAGAGTTCCGTCTGAACGTTCCAAGACTTCGACACTGCGTTCGCGTGCGAGCGTGGGGATGTCCTCTTTTACCGTCTGTCGCGCAATTGTGTAGGCCAGACGTTCAAGCGTGCACGGGGCGTTGAATTCGTTCTGCATGCGATCTTCTGCAACTTCGAACTGCATGGGCCCCACAGCCCCCAGAACAGGTGCTTGGTCACCACGCAGATCTGAACGTAGAACCTGGATCACGCCTTCGTGGTCCAGCTGTTCAATTCCGCGGCGGAACTGCTTGTACTTGGACGAGTCCTTTGCGCGAATCACCATGAAGTGTTCAGGCGAGAACGACGGGATGGGTGGGAACGTCACGGGTTCGTCGAGGTACAGCGAATCCCCCACTCGCAAGGCTGAGGCGTTGACCAGACCAACGACGTCTCCAGGGAACGCTGTGTCAATGACTTCGCGGTCACGTCCAAAAACCTGTTGAGCATACTTGGTGGCAAAGGGCTTGCCTGTGGCTGCGTGCGTGACCACCATGCCACGCTCAAATACTCCCGAACACACGCGCACGTATGCCAAACGGTCGCGGTGGTTGGTGTCCATCCCTGCCTGCACTTTGAACACGAAACCGGAAAATGGCGCGTCCACTTCACGCGGGTTCCCGTCCACATCAATCCGGGCATGTGCCGGTGGCGCAATATCGACCAGGGTGTCCAGAATCTTGTGTACCCCAAAGTTCAGAACGGCAGAAGCGAACATGACAGGTGTGGTGCGTCCGGCCAGGAAGGACTCCTGATCGTAGTTTTGGTCTTCGAGTTCAAGCAGGTCCGATTCGTCTACCGCATTTGTCCACGCTTCCCCTTCGAGGGTTTCAGCGGCTTCTGCGTCCATGGATTCCTCACCGGCGATGGTAGCTCCACCGTCCGTGCGCGTGAACTTGGTGTACGTTCCATCCTCACGGTTGAGAACACCTCGGAAATCACCGGACTGACCCACCGGCCACGTCAGTGGCGTGGGCACCATTCCGGTGCGTTGCACAATTTCATCCATGAGTTCGAGCGCGTCAATACCGGGGCGGTCCCACTTGTTGATCACGGTGATGATGGGAATCTCGCGGTGTTTACACACGTCGAACAGTTTCATGGTCTGGGTTTCAAGACCTTTAGCGGCATCGACAAGCATGATGGTGAGGTCGACCGAAGACAGCACCCGGTAGGTGTCTTCCGAAAAGTCCGCGTGACCGGGGGTGTCAATGAGGTTGATGACGGTGTCGCGGTACTCAAACTGGAGCGCGGCTGACGAAATTGAAATTCCGCGGTCCTGTTCCATCTTCATCCAGTCCGACACGGTCGAACGTCGCCCGGCCTTGCCGTGCGTTGCACCCGCCTGCCCAATCACGCGAGCGTGTAGGGCCAGCGCCTCGGTGAGGGTCGACTTACCGGCGTCCGGGTGCGAAATCACCGCAAAAGTACGACGTCGCTGAGCCTGCGTGCGAATTTCTTTGGAGCTGAAGTCTGATGGAGTCACCGCACCATTCTATGTGTGCCCGGGTGTCTCCCGTACAGTGGAGGGCGTGGAAGAGTTCTCCAAGGTTCGAGTCGACCCTCACCGCAACCGCTTATGGCCCGTTGTGGTCGCAGCGCTGGCCAGCATTCCCCTCTTGGTCGTGTCTGTGCGCTTTTCGCTTCTAGCAGCCGACTACATGAAGCCCATGGTGGAACTGGGCGTTGACTTCCCCGTGCTGGCGTTCATGTTTTTCTTGTCCTCTGCCGCGTGGCTGGCGATCGGCGCTGTCCTCATTGCCTTGTGGGTTGCTATTGCCCGCAAAACCTTCAAATGGCGCTTAGTGTGGAGCGGAATTGCGCTGGTGGCAGCCGGACTTTTGCCTTTAAGCTGGGTGTTCTCGGGCGCACTGTTTTAGTGCTTTGAGGATCCGCTGTTCGGAAACTGGATGTGCCGCCTGAACCTGCGGTGCCCACAGTGAGATCCGCAGTTCCTCCACATCGAACACAAGGTCTTGCCACACCAGTGGCAACAACCCCACAGTTTCGCGCGTGTACGCCGGGGCCCGTTGAGTAATCGCGCCCTGCACCGTGTGAACGCGGTCCATGAACTGCCGGTCGCGGGCCGGTTGTTGCCCCATTTTCTCCGTGCGAATCCGCGCGGCTTCCATGTACGCGGGGTAACGGTGCACAAACTTGGGGTGGACATGAGCGACCCATCCGGGGTGAATGAGCGATTCCACGTGTTCTTTCACATCGGTAAGTCCGGTCAGAATCTCCAGTGACGACGATGCGCTGATGAGCTTCGTCACCGCCTGCGCCACTGTGAGTGTCTTAACGGCGTGCGCCAACGTTCGTTCCAACGCCGTGAGAATGTGGTCGTTGACCGCGCGCTCGCACGCTGAGTACGCATCGCGGTCCCGCACAGGTTCACGTTCAGCGACGATTCCCAACACGGCACTAAAGACGCAGTCGCTCACAATGTCGTTCGGTTGAGCTGCTAGTACTAGTTTGTCGCTCTGCTTCAGCCCGCCCACTACATAGGCGCGCGCTTCGGAACAGTTGTGCGCGATCAGCCGGGCAACACCTCGGTCATGGAGGAGCCGGGCGCGGCCAGCATCTCCTACTTCCTCTAGGTCCACGTGCGTTCCCCGGTCTATCAGGGCGCCCTTGGCAGGCAGGCCGTCCCAGCGCCACTTCGTCACGCCTGTTACGGGGGTAAACGCCGAGGTCGTCCCCGCTCCCCGTTGTTTCTCGCCTGCCCGAGTTGCGGGTGCGACCTGTGGGGTTGGGGTCGGGCTCTTCGATTCGGCTCGGGCCTTGAGGAATTCCGCTAGTTGGCTTGGTTTCTTGCGAGATTGGTGGACGATGATGCGCATCCGCAAGTGTGGTGGGATACGTTCGGTGTCGAAGTCGTGAGCGTGGACGTCGATGGGCATGAGGTCGGTGAGTTCTCCTCCGCCAGCGCGTGCGGTGAGCGCTTGCGCTACCGCGTCTTCGAGCGTGCCTTCATAGGGTTCGAGCTGTTGGTTGAGTTCACGCGCCACATTGGGGGCAGGCACAAAGTATTTGCGCTTTGCTTTTGGGAGCGCGCGAATGAGCGCGGTGATGAGTTCTAGCCGAAGCCCCGGCACTTGCCACGTGAACTGTGCGGGGTCGGCGTGGGTGGCCTGCTGTTCGTTGAGGTGGATCGTGACGCCGTCACTGTCGGCGCCTGGATCATACGTGTAGCGCAACTTGGCATTGGGTTTCACGTTTTGGGGCAACCCGCGCAGTTTCCATTCGAGCGGGAACGCGGCAGCGGCAGTTTCTCGCGCTTCGAGCGTGTTCCCGGCCACCAAAGCATCCGGGTCGATGTTGAGCGCGACGGGGTTGGCTTGGCGGGCCTTTTTCCACCACGAATTAAATGACGGCGCGGACGTCACTTGAGCTGGAAGAGCCTGGTCATAGAACTCAAAGAGAAGTTCGTCGTCGGCGCGCAACCGGTTGTCGCGCATGCGGTCGGCCAGTTGATGCGCCGTTCGGAGCGCTTTTTCGTTGTGGCGCACAAACGCGTGGTCTTCGTTCCATTCGCCGTCAATGAGGGCGTGGCGAATAAACATGTCACGGGCTTCAGCCGGGTTGATGCGCGCGTACCCCACCCGGGTGTCCGAGGTCAGCGCGACCCCGTACAGGCTCGTGTGGTCATACACGAACGCTTGACCCTTCTTGGTTGACCAGTGCGGTTCGGAATACTGGTGGCGGATGAGCGGACCGGCAGCTTTGATCACCCAGTCGGGGTCAATCTTCGCCACGGTGCGCGCCCACAAACGTGAGGTCTCAACGAGTTCCGCAGCAACCACCAGATCCGGTTTGGTCTTAAACAGTCCAGAACCGGGGAAGATCCTAAACCGAGTTCCACGTGCGCCCAAGTAGTCGGGCGAGTTATGGGTCTTGGCCCCGATCGAGGACAGCAGCCCGGTCAACAACGCCGTGTGAATCGCAGGGTCTTGATCACCTGCGCCCAATCCCCCACCGGGCTTCTCAATGGGGTGACCAGCGGTCTTGAGCATGGTACACAGCTGGGTGACCAGGTCCATCCATTCGCGCACTCGCACGAAGTTAATGAATTCGTCCTTGCACAGCTTGCGCAGTTTGGAGGTGGAAAGTTTCTGGGACTGTTCGTGTACGTAGTTCCACAGCGCGATGTAACTCATGAAGTCGGATGCGGGCCGGGCAAACCGGGAGTGTTTTTCATCCGCTTGCGCTCGCATCTCGGTGGGGCGTTCGCGCGGGTCTTGCAGGGACAACGCCGCCACGATGACAACGACCTCGGCGGCAACCCCGTATTCCACGCCGGCCATCACGATGCGCGCCATACGCGGGTCAATGGGGAGGGCACCCAGGGCGCGTCCCAGTTTGGTCAGGCGCAACCGCCCGTTGTCTTTGCGAATCGCGCCCAGTTCGGACAGGAGCGCGGCACCGGAACGCACGGCGGCGGAGTCCGGTGGAGTGAGGAATGGGAAGGACAGGATGTCGTTTTCGCTCTGCACCAGCCCCAGCGTGAGCATTTGGAGGACAACGCTGGCCAGGTGGGTGCGCAGGATTTCGGGGTCGGTGTACTCCGGGCGGGTGTTGAAATCTTCTTCGCTGTAGAGGCGAATGCAGATTCCCGGGCTGGTACGTCCGGCACGTCCGGCGCGCTGGCGGGCCGAGGCTTGTGAGATGCGTTCGATGGGGAGGCGCTGGACTTTAGTGCGGTTCGAGTACCGCGAGATGCGTGCAGTTCCCGCGTCGATGACGTATTTGATGCCGGGCACCGTGAGCGAGGTTTCGGCCACATTGGTGGCAAGGACCACGCGAGTGGAGTTGTGGGGAGCGAACACGCGCTGTTGCTCAGCGGCTGACAGCCGGCCAAACAGCGGCACGATCTCCCACTGGCTGTACCGCGCGCCCTTTGTGCGCAGGTGGCCGTTGAGTGCGTCGGCGGTGTCGCGGATTTCGCGTTCGCCGGACAGGAACACCAGGATGTCGCCGGGTTCTTCGCGGGACAGTTCGTCGACGGCTTCGAGGATCCCGTCGGTCTGGTTGGCCGTTCCGGTGTCGTACGTGCCGTCGGAACCGGGGCCGTCGGTGTCGTCGTCACTTCCGGTGCCGTCAAGTGGCCGGTACCGCATTTCGACCGGGTAGGTGCGTCCGGACACGCTCACGATGGGGGCATCTTTGAAGTGTTGGGAGAAGGATTCGGGGTCAATCGTGGCCGAGGTGATAATCACCTTGAGATCGGGGCGTTTGGGTAACAGCCGGGCTAGGAACCCTAAAAGGAAGTCGATGTTGAGGCTACGTTCGTGGGCTTCGTCGATGATGATGACGTCATAGGCGCGCAGATACTTGTCGTGCTGGAGTTCCGCGAGCAGGATCCCGTCGGTCATGACTTTCACCCGGGTGGAGTCATCCGTATGGGCGGTAAAGCGCACTTGGTATCCCACACCTTCACCCAGTTCGATCCCGGTTTCTTCCGCGATCCTGGTGGCGACAGACCGGGCGGCGATTCGGCGTGGCTGCGTGTGGCCAATCATCCCGTTGATCCCGTACCCCAGTTCCATGCACAGTTTGGGCAACTGGGTGGTCTTTCCGGAGCCAGTTTCCCCGGCAACCACAATCACTTGGTGACCTTTGAGCGCTTGGGCGATTTCACCTCGGGCGGCACTGACCGGCAGTTCTTCTGGGTAGCGAAATACAGGGTCGACGGCTTTGCGCGCTTCAATTCGTTTCTGTACCAGAGCGTGGTTGTTTTGCGCGTGTGCTTTGCCTCGTCGCCTACCGCGACGCTTCCCAGGTGTGTTCATTGCGTCTCTAGGCTACCGTGTGGACATTCGAAGCATGAGATGTGGATGACCCCGTAACCTAGGTGGGCAGGAAGGAGAACGATGCTGGGAGCGCTCGAAGGATTCGGGGTCATCGGTTGTATTATTTTGGCCGGTTTCCTTTTGGGGCGTTCAGGTGTCCTGGGTTCGCACGGGCAGCAAGTGCTGGCGAACACCGTATTTTTTGTGGGAACTCCGGCTCTGATGTTCACCACGATTGCCTCCACCCCGGTGTCGCAGGTGTTCACTCCCGCGTTGTTTGCCACGGCCGGGTCCGCCCTGCTCATGGCGGTGGTGATGTTCGTGTTTACCCGCGCCCGAGGTCGTTCATTAGGAGAGGCGACCGTGGCTGGTTGGTCGGTGTCGTACGTCAATATTGGCAACTTGGGAATCCCCATTGCCACGTACGTGCTGGGCAGTTTAAATGCGATCCCGCCAGTCTTGTTGTTCCAAATCATTGTGTTGGCCCCTATTGGTTTTGCGATTCTGGATGCGACTCGAACCGTGGGAGCCGAGTGGTGGCGACCGGTCATTCGTGTGTTCACGAACCCAATTCTTATTGGGTCCGTTGCCGGGTTGCTCGCGTCTATCACTGGGTTTGAACTGCCTAATGTTGTAGCCGACCCGATTGCGATGCTGGGTGCGACCTCAGTTCCGCTGACCCTCATGGCGTTTGGGATTTCGCTCAAGGATGGGTGGGCGTTGCCTCAGCCGGGTACTCGCACGCAGCTGACCGTCATGACGGTGCTCAAACTTGTCGTTCATCCGTTCGTGGCGTGGCTGATCGGTGGACCGCTTTTGGGTTACTCGGGCCATGAGCTCTTAGCGATCGTGGTGACGTCCACGCTTCCTACCGCGCAAAACGTGTACATCAACGCGCTTAAATACCGCCAGTCCGAGGTGGTGACCCGTGACGTCGTTTTCATCACCACGTTGCTGTCGATCCCTGCCGTTGTCATTGTGACCGGGCTGTTGTCATAAGCGTGTGACCCTGCTCGCCACAGGCTCTAAAAGGTGTGTCGATCCCCCACCGCCTGGCAAAAACCACGAACAATAGGTGTGTGGCTACTGACAAGAACTCTGACGACCTCGTGTCGCGACGCATGAACGCAACGGACGACGACCCCGAAGCGACCGCGCAGTTCGACGCGTTCCCACGCGAGAGCACACCCGAAAAACCCAGCATGCTCAGCGACGAAGAGTGGGCTCTTCTCTCCGACGGACCCGGCAAGAAGTCCCCGGAAACCCCAGACACCTCGGAGGTTGACTCAAAGGACACCGCCGAGGCCACTAAGGATTCCACCGACACTCAGAAACTCGCTAAAACCCGGGAAACGTCGGTCAAACGCCAACACTCGTCGGCACGACCAGTCGACCGCGAGGAACCCACCCGCGTCATGCCCACAGCAGTACCCGCCGGCAGCTCCTCTGCAGCGACGGCCACCTCGGCGCCTTCCACGGCGGCTGCAACCACCTCGGCACCTCAACCTGGTTTCTATCACCGCTTTGGATTCCTCGACTTCATCGCAACGGCGATCATTGTTGTGTCAATGCCGTTCATGCTTGTGGCGCTTGCCATCAAGATCGCGTCAAGCGGTATGTTCTTGCGGTTCGAATACTTCATCAACCCGTGGTTCCCGAACGATAAGTACGGCTTCCACTCAGAAGACCGCCTTCACTACGCGTCCTACGTGGCGAACTACCTGTTCAACGGAGACTCGTCGCGCTACCTGGCCGATGTGGTGTTCCCCGACGGAAAACCTGTCTTTACCGACGGCGAGATCGCCCACATGTCCGATGTGAAGGGCCTGGTCACGCTCTTGTTCTTCATCGCGATCGTGGGCATGATCCTGTCGCTGATTTCAGCGGTGTACCTGGGACGCAAGTACGGCCCTGGCCTCCACCACGCGATGCGCTGGTCCGGAATTGTCACCCTGACGTTCTTCGCGATTCTCACGGTCGTGGCGCTCCTGGGTTGGGAGCAGTTCTTCACCGGATTCCACGACATGTTCTTCGCTTCCGGCACCTGGCAGTTCTACCTAGACGACTCGCTCATTCGCCTGTTCCCACCTCAGTTCTGGATTGACGCGGGAGTCTTTGTCGCTGCCTTCGTGGTGCTGATTTCGATCCTGCTGATCGCGATCAGTCGCATTGGGCACAAGAAGCGCAAGCTGGCACGCGAGGCCGCGAAACAGGCATGAGTGCTTAGAGTCTCGCGCCCTTAAGGCCCTACGTCTTTAGAGGTAGCCACCGAATGTTGAAGGCCCTCAGAGCATTAAGCTCTGAGGGCCTTACACGTAACTCCTTAGTCGCCTACTGCGTCGCGACCACGGATGACGATCTTGGGGTCGGGCGGGTACACCACTGAGGTGTCTTTACCTTCGTATTCCACCGAGTTGAGGAAGTAGCGCATGGCGTTGAGGCGAGCGCGTTTCTTGTCGTTGGACTTCACCGTGATCCACGGGGCGTGGTCGGTGTCGGTGCGCAAGAAGGTCTGCTCTTTGGCTTCCGTGTAGTCGTCCCAGCGACCCAAGGACTCCAGGTCCATGGGTGACAGCTTCCACTGGCGAACAGGGTCGATCTGGCGGATTGCAAAACGTGTGCGCTGTTCGTGTTCGGTCACCGAGAACCAGAATTTGGTGAGGTGGATCCCGGACTCCACGAGCATCTTTTCAAACAGTGGCGCCTGCACCATGAACTCTTCGTACTGGCTGTCGGTGCAGAAGCCCATGACGCGTTCAACGTTGGCGCGGTTGTACCACGAACGGTCGAACATCACGATTTCACCGCGTGTGGGCAGGTGCTTGACGTAGCGCTGGAAGTACCACTGGCCCATCTCTTGTTCGGTGGGTTTGTTCAGTGCAACCACGCGAGCTGCACGTGGGTTGAGGTGTTCTGTGAACCGTTTGATGGTTCCACCCTTACCTGCTGCGTCACGGCCTTCAAACACCAGGACGTGTCGCAGGCCGTTGTCCTGCCCGTAGTACTGGAATTTCAAGAGTTCGATCTGGAGTTTGTACTTCTCCTGTTCGTACTCGGAACGGGTCATCAACGTGTCGTATGGGTAGCCTTCGCGCCACGTTTCAACGGCGCGTCCGCCCGGGTCGATGAGGTCAGGGTCGGGGGTGTGCCCGTTGACCACTGTGTAGCCTTCGGTACGGAGTTTGTCGATGTATTCGCGCAGATTTTCTTTCTGATGTGGGTGCATGACTCTCCTTTGCCCTATAGCTTCAGCCTAATCGATGCGGAACTTCTGCGATGTCAGTGAAGGTCGGCTTTCTTGGGGGTGACGGTGAACCCGTTGTCCTTGTGGGTACACGACACTCCCCCGTCGTCCGTGACAGTACACGTGGTGTCGTGGGCGGTGAGTTTCACACCGGCTGGCAGTTCCTGGCCACCTTCGGGTGCCTCTTCGGTGGCCATGTAGGTGTACGTGGGATTGGTTGCGGCAATGAACTTCGCGGGCTTTCCATAATCAAACCCAACAGCGTTAGCCTTCTCTTTCTGCCCGTATGCATTCTTGAGTTCAGGCGCGTCGTCGGGGAGGTTCTTTGAGTTGCACCCCACGAATGTGTCCGCGATTGTGCACGAGTACGAACGGTCCGCGTTGCTGAAGTAGTAGTTGTCCTCGGTACCTTTGACAATTCCGCGATAGGCGTCCGCGTCTGCCTCCTCACCCTTGGGTTCAGGTGCAGGGGGCGCCGAGGTGGCAAGCGGTTTCTTTGCAGGGTTGGGGTTCGAGGGTTGCTCGTTGTCGCTTCCGCACCCTGCGAGCGCGAGGGTCAGGCAGGCGGTGGTGGCGAGTAGAGCACGGTGAGGTGAGAGGTTCATATTCCTATTTCTATGGCATGTTTCTTATGGGGATGACAAAACGATGACGGACTGTGCGGGGGCCACGTAGTGATCCGTGAAGTCCCCGTGCGCGTCCTCATTTGTTGAGTCTAGTTCGAGGTGCCAGGAAGTCTGCGTAGGCAGGGCCACCTCCGTTTCGTCTCCCACGTTGAGGATGAGAAAAACGCAACCCGTCAGCTCTTCGCCAGAGCGGTAGCCTGCAACACCTCGGATCTCGACACCCAGTGCCGTGAGTTCCGGGTCATGCCAGTCGTCGTCGGTGGGTGTCTGTCCATCTGCCTTGAACCATTGGATATCAATGTGGCCGTCTTCGCGCGTACCACCGTGGAGGAAGTTCCTCTGTCTCAGAAGTGGCAGACGAGCCCGCATCGCGGTCAGTCGTGAAATGAACTCAACCTGGGAGCGTTCTGTCCAGTCAATCCAACCGATTTCGTTGTCTTGTGCGTACGCGTTGTTGTTTCCGCCTTGCGAGTTGCGCAGTTCATCACCTGCTAACAGCATGGGGACGCCCTGGGATACGAACAGGGTTGTGAGCATTCCTCGGATTCGACGCTCACGGGCCTCGTTGATGGCCGGGTCGTCGGTGAGGCCTTCTGCTCCCATGTTGTCGGAGACGTTTTCGTTGTGCCCGTCGCGGTTGTCTTCACCGTTAGCTTCGTTGTGTTTGTCGTTATAGGACACCACGTCGTTGAGGGTGAAGCCGTCGTGGGCGGTCAGTAAGTTGATCGAGGAACTCGCGCTACGTCCCGAGTGGTCAAACAGGTTTGCCGAGCCGGTCAGGCACGAACCCATGTCGGCGGTTCCTAAGCTTTCACCGCGCCATGCGCGCCGGACTTTGTCGCGGTAGCTGTCGTTCCATTCCTTCCACGGGTACGGGTAGTGGCCCAACTGGTAGCCGTCAATTCCCAGGTCCCACGGTTCAGCGATGAGTTTCACTCCCGCTAGCAGAGGGTCTTGTCGCACGGTGTAGAAGAACGGCGAGTTGGGCGTGAAGTGGTCTTCCGTGCGACCCAAAGTGCTGGCGAGGTCAAACCGGAAACCGTCGATTCCGTATCGAGTTACCCAGTGGCGCATGCTGTCCAAGACCAGCCGGATCACCATGTCAGAATCGGGGTTGAGCGAATTGCCGGTACCTGTGACGTCCACATAGTGCCGTCCGCCGTCCGTGAGCTGGTAGTACCCCGTGTTGTTGAGCCCGCGGTAGCTCAAGGTGGGGCCCATTTCGCTTCCCTCACCGGTGTGGTTAAAAACGATGTCCAAGATGACTTCGATTCCAGCTTCGTGAAGCGTGTGAACCGCATGCCGAATTTCAGCATCCGCGTCGCGGTGTGCGTATCGAGTCTCAGGGGCCTGCCACGCTACGGGCTGGTAGCCCCAGTAGTTGCGCTTGTCTTGACGCACCAAGAACTCGTCGTCAATGAACGTTTGAATGGGCAGAAGCTCCAGAGCCGTGACGCCCAGTTTCTTCAAGTGTTCCACAATGACCGGGTGCGCCAGGGCGGCATACGTCCCCCGAATGTCTTCGGGAATATCCGGGTGTAGCTGCGTCAAGCCCTTCACGTGCGCTTCGTAGATGACCGTGTCGCTCCACGGGTGAATGGGCCGGTTCGTCTGAGGGTCGGGACCTTCCGCCGGCCCCTGAACGATCGCTTTGGGTATCACTGGGGCCGAGTCACGGTCGTCTTGCACCATGTCGTCTCCCGGGCCCACCGCATATGCGTTCATGAGGCCGTCCCACGACACAGGCCCGGTCAACGCTTTTGCATACGGGTCGATCAGCAACTTGGCCGGGTTGAAGCGCAGCCCGTTTTCAGGTTGGTGCGGTCCGGTCGCGCGCAATCCGTAGCGCGTGCCTTGAGTGATTCCTTCGACGTGGGCGTACCACACACCGCCGTCACGGTATGGGACGGCAATTCGCTGTTCGTCTTCTGCGTCAGTGAACACGCACAGTTCGATCAAGGTGGCATCCGGGGCCCACACTGCGACGTTTGCACCAGTTTCAGTGAGAGTTACCCCCAGTGGCCATGACCGGCCCACACTGACTCGGGAATTTTGTTCAGTCACGCGGTAAGCCTTTCAAACAGCTCTGCGTACACGCACGCAGAGGACTCCCAGCCCACCGGCGTGCGCATTCCTCTGCGCAGAATCGACCGCCAGACTTTCTTCTGGGCAAATAGTTCCGTTGAGTATGCGAGCGCTTCGGAAAGCCCCTGAGTGCTGATATCGGAGAAGGTGATTCCGGTGGCGGTTTTGGCCTCAATGTTTTCCGCCGAGGCGTGGGTCACCGAATCTTTGAGACCTCCGGTTGCCGCCACAATAGGGACGGCTCCGTACCTGAGCCCATACATTTGTGTGAGCCCACACGGTTCGAACCGGGACGGCACCAAAACGGAATCGCCACCGGCGTACATGCGGTGGCTCAACGGTTCGTCATACCCAATTCGTACACCCACAGAACCAGGGAACCTGCGGGCCAAGTCGTGGAGCGCACTTTCATACCCGGGATCTCCCGATCCCAGAACAGCTAGGGAACCACCTCGGGCAACATATTCAGGAACCGCGTCAATCAACATGTCGATTCCCTTTTGGTGCGCCAACCTGGTGACCACCACGGACAGCGGCCCTTGTGGTTTAGCCAGGCCGAACTCAGCGATCAGCGCTTTGCGGTTTTTCTTCTTGCCTTCTTGGCCAGACGCCGAATACGGCACCACGTGAGGGTCGTTTTCTGGGTCCCACACACGTAGGTCAATTCCGTTGAGAATCCCGAACATTTCACCGCGTTCCGCGCGCATTCGGATGACACCGTCTAGACCAAAACCCCACTCTGGCGACTCGATCTGGCGAGCATACGACGGGCTCACCGTGTTCACCGCAGACGCATGCACCATGCCAGCTTTGAGCGCGCTGACAGTGCCGTGGTATTCCAGAGCATCCGGGTGGAAGTCCCATGTAGGCAGGTTCACGCGGTCCAACTGGTCGGGGCCAAAAATTCCTTGGAACGCGATGTTGTGCAAGGTCATCACGCTTGGTACCGGGGTTCCAGCGTATTTCAGGTAAGACGGCACCAAGCCGGCTTGCCAATCGTGGGCGTGGACGACCTCGGGCACCCACCCATCCTTGGTACCTTCCACGGCCAGCCGGGAACCTACCCACGACAGGGCTGCGAACCGCACGTGGTTGTCCGGATAGTCGTGACCGTCGACGTTGTAAGGGCCGCCTTCGCGATCAAAAAAGTGCGGGGCGTCCAACAACAGGTACTCAACGTCGTTGAACGTGCCCAACAGGACGCGGGCGGGACCGCCGAACAGGTCATCGGTTTCCCACTGAACACTGGTGCTGTCCGCCCGGTCAGCTAAGCCCGGGTACGCCGGCATCAGGACGCGACTCTCCCACCCCAGTGGGAGAAGAGCGGAAGGGAGAGCACCAACCACATCGGCCAAACCGCCCGTTTTGACAAGTGGCGCCGACTCACTTGCCACGGACAGAACGCGACGCGCCATCACAACCCCAGTTCAGCAGCTCGCCGGTCCAGCATGGGCTGAGTGACGAGAACGACGCCGCTGTCCGTGCGCCTAAACCAGCGAGCGTCTTCCTCGGGGTCCTGCCCCACAACTAGGCCTTCGGGAATGACCACGCGGGAGTCCAGGACGCAGTCGGTCAGTTGTGCCGACCGGTGGATCTGGACACGGGGCAAGGCCACGACTCGTTCGAGTGACGAGTATGAGTGGACGCGCGACCCTGTGAAAAGCAGGGAGTGGCGCACGTCTGAACCGGAAATAATACAGTCGCCGGAGATGAGGGATTGGATCGCCTGACCGCGCCTACCTTCGTCGTCGTGGATGAACTTGGCCGGTGGGGTCAGTTCCGAGTACGTCCAAATGGGCCAGGAGTTGTCGTACATGTCCAGGGCCGGGATGAAATCCGTGAGGTCGATGTTCGTCTGCCAGAACGAGTCGATGGTTCCCACATCGCGCCAGTACGGTTCGGTTTCCAGGCCACCCATCACGCAGGAGTCACTGAACTTGTGAGCGTGTGCGTACCCGTTTTGCACGATGTGCGGGATCAGGTCGTGGCCAAAGTCGTGGCTGGAGTCCACGTTTTCTGCATCTTCCTGGAGGAGCTCACGCAGGAACGACCACTTGAAGACGTAGATCCCCATGCTGGCTAGCGCCAGTTCAGGGTTGTCTGGCATTCCGGGTGGATCCGCCGGCTTTTCCAGGAAGTCGATGATACGCCCGGTTTCGTCGGTGTGCATGACGCCAAACGCGCTAGCTTCTTCACGTGGCACAGTCAAGCACCCAACCGTGACATCAGCGTCGGTTTCAACGTGCTGGCGCAGCATGATTTCGTAGTCCATCTTGTACACGTGGTCACCGGCGAGCACGATGATGTACTCGACGTTGTAGTCGTCCACGATGTCGATGTTTTGGGTCACCGCGTCCGCGGTTCCCAAGTACCACTTGGTTTCGGCAACGCGCTGGCTGGCAGGCAGGATGTCGAGGTATTCGTTGCGTTCGGCGCGGAAGAAACCCCACCCGCGCTGCAGGTGCCGGATCAGCGAGTGTGCCTTGTACTGAGTGGCCACTGCGATCTTTCGGATTCCCGAGTTCACCGCGTTGGACAGCGGGAAGTCAATAATGCGTGACTTACCCCCAAAGTGTACGGCTGGTTTGGCACGCCGGTCGGTGAGTTCCTGCAGGCGTGATCCACGGCCTCCGGCCAAAACAAAGGCCATTGCCTGGCTGGTCAAACGGGGGGCTGCCCCACTCGAGTTTCCGATGACACTGGTTGGACTCATGATTGATCCTCAACAAAGTAGATCGCGGACAGTGGGGGCAGGGTGAGTAGGGCGGATTGGGCTTCTGTTCCACACGGCACGGGCTCGGTGTCAATTGCTCCGCAGTTGCCACGGTTGGCCCCGCCGTAGTGGGAAGAGTCGGTATTGAGCGCTTCGTGCCAGCGACCAGGCACGGGGAACGCGATCCGGTAGTTGGTGCGTTCAACAGGGGTGCAGTTGAGAACCACAACGACGTGAGGGTCTCCGGGATTACCGCGACGCATCCACGCGATGACCTGGTCATCTACCGCTTCAAGCAGGAGCCACTGGAAGCCTCGCGGGTCCGTGTCCAGGGCGTGCATCGCAGGCTGGTCGCGGTAAAACAGGTTCAGGTCACGGACCACGTTCTGAACGCCCACATGGCCGGGGTCGTTCAAGGTGTTCCAGTCCAAGCTGGCTGAGTGGTTCCATTCGTGGTGCTGCCCAAACTCTTGTCCCATGAACAAGAGTTTTTTGCCCGGAAACGCCCACATGTACGCGTAAAACAACTTCAGGTTGCCCAACTTGTCCTCATGTGACCCAGGCATGCGCTGGTACATGGACCCTTTTCCGTGAACCACTTCGTCATGGCTGATGGGCAACACGTAATTTTCCGAATACGCATACGTCATACCGAACGTGAGCTGATTCTGGTGGTACTTGCGATATACGGGGTCCTTTGCGAAGTACTCCAAGGAGTCATTCATCCAGCCCAGGTTCCACTTGTAACCGAATCCCAGGCCACCAGCGTGGACCGGCTTCGTCACACCGGGGAACGCAGTGGATTCCTCGGCTACGATCGCAACTGATTCGTCAGCACCGTAGGCGGCGGTGTTGGTCCGCTGAAGGAAATTGATGGCTTCGTAATTTTCGCGTCCGCCGTCGCGGTTAGGCACCCACTCGTTATCCTTGCGCGAATAGTCCAGGTAGATCATCGACGCGACGGCATCGACGCGTAAACCGTCCAAGTGGTACTCGCTGAGCCAATACAAGGCATTGGACACCAGATAACTCAACACTTCTGGACGGCCATAGTTGAAGATAAGTGTGTTCCAGTCAGGGTGAAAGCCCTGACGTGGATCAGCGTGCTCATACAAGGCCGTGCCGTCGAAGTTGCCCAGGCCGTGCGAATCGGTGGGGAAATGCCCCGGCACCCAGTCGGCGATCACGCCCAGGCCGCGCGCGTGTGCCGCATCAACAAACGCTTGAAACTCCTCCGGGGTGCCGTAGCGGATGGTTGGCGCATACAGACCAATTGGCTGATACCCCCACGAACCGTCGAACGGATGCTCACTCACCGGCATGATCTCGATGTGGGTGAATCCCATGTGGTGGGCGTAATCGACCAGTTCGTCCGCAAGTTCACGGTAGGACATGAAACGTTCACCGTGCTGGTCACGTACACGCTTCCACGAGCCTAAGTGGACTTCGTAAATGCTCACCGGCGCCGAGGTGGCAAAGGCTTCTCCGCGGACCTCCAGCCAGTCGCTGTCCGTCCAGGTGTGGGCGTCGATGTCGCGCACCACCGAGGCGGTGTGTGGCGCATGTTCGCTACCGAATCCAACAGGGTCGGCCTTCAGGGGAAGTTGCCCGTTTTCCCCAAGAATGGAGTACTTGTACGTCTCCCCCGCCCCCAGACCAGGGATGAAAAGCTCCCATACCCCGGTAGCACCTCGGGAGCGCATGGGGTGGGCCGTGTGGTCCCAGCTGTTGAAGTTACCAACGACCGAAACGCGCTTGGCGTTTGGCGCCCACACAGCGAAATGGACGCCGGGGACTTCTTCGTGGGTGATGAGGTGAGCTCCCAAGGCGCGCCACAACTGGTGGTGGGTACCTTCGCTCAAGAGGTATTCGTCGATTTCACCCAAAACTGGGCTGAAACGGTACGGGTCGTGACGTTCCTCTACATGACCGCCGGGCCACTGGATGCGCAAGCGGTAGTAGGGCACATATGGCCCGTGGAAAACCGTTGGTGCGGACGCGTACGGTTTGAGTTCGTGGGACTCGGAGTCATTGACTGCCCACACACGTTCCGCGCCGGGGATGTGGGCCACGACCTCGGCCTGGTCTGCGCTGGGCCCCAGAACCGAAAACGGGTCCCAATGCCTGCCTTCAACGACAGCCTGGATTTCAGCGGGCGCCGGACCGACCTCGGTCACACCGTCCGAATCTGAGGTGATATCCCTGGCCACGTTCTCTCCTCGTCGCTCGCCCCTACTGTCATTCAACCACAGCAGGTGACGGGGCACACGAAAAGTTCGACGAGTTCAGGCAAAGTTCACTCGTGCTTACAGCGTTACAGCGCTGAATCAACGTTCCAAATATTGGCCATGTATTCGCGTACCGAACGGTCCGAACTGAAGTACCCCATGTTCGCGATGTTGAGCACGCTGGCTTTCTGCCAGGCCCGGGTGTCCTGGTACGCTTCGTCGACTCGGGTTTGGGCCTGATCGTAGGAGTCGAAGTCGCTAGCGACCAGGAACCAGTCGGAGTTCCACATGTTGTCGACCAGGTCGCCGTAACGGTGTGGTTCGTCCGGGCTGAACGTGCCTTCTGCAACGGCTTGGAGAATGTCGCGCATAGGCTGGCTTGCCTCGATGGCCTTTCGGCTGTGATCCGGTTGTTCCCTGCGTTGGGCCACTTCTTCAGTGGTCATGCCAAAGAGGAAGAAGTTGTCAGCGCCCACCTTTTCGCGGATTTCGACATTGGCGCCGTCCAGCGTTCCGATTGTCAGCGCTCCGTTGAGTGCGAACTTCATGTTTCCGGTTCCGGAGGCCTCCATGCCGGCAGTCGAGATCTGTTCGGACAGGTCGGCGGCTGGGATGAGTTTTTCGGCCATGGACACGTTGTAGTTCGGTGGGAACACCACTTGGAGGAGGTCCTTGGTGTCTGGGTCGTTGTTGACCACTGCTGCGACGTCGTTGATCAGGCGGATGATGTCCTTTGCCATGACATAGCTCTGTGCAGCTTTCCCACCGAACAGTTTGACGCGTGGCACCCAGCCGGCGGACGGGTCGCGCTTGATGCGTTGCCAGCGGGCAATAGTCCAGAAGATGTTGAGCAGCTGGCGCTTGTATTCGTGGATACGTTTGACCTGTACGTCAAAGAGCCCGGTGACGGGGATGTCGATGTCGTGGTGGTGGTTGAGCCAGTCTGCGAGCCGGTTTTTTGCCGCGTGTTTGGTTTCGCCAAATGCGGTGAGGAAGTCGTCGTTGTCCGCGTACTCAGCGAGCTGAGTGAGCCGGTCAAGGTCGGTTTCCCAGCCTGTGCCAATGGCTTCCGTAATAAGTGCGGAAAGGTCCGGGTTGGCAAGTTTGAGCCACCGCCGAGGTGTCACCCCGTTGGTGACGTTGATGATCCTTTCGGGGTGGCGGCTGTTGAAGTCGGGGAAGAGGTCACTGCGAATGAGGTCAGTGTGAAGGGCTGACACACCGTTGACGCGGTGGCTGGTGAGGAACGCCAGGCTACCCATGTTCACGTGACCGTCGTCGAGGATGGAACTTGGCGGTTCGAGTGGACCGTGTAGCTCGATTTCGCGGTGCTCGATCTTTTCGATGAGGTCCATGTGGCGTGGGAGGACGTGGCGCATAAGGTCAACCGACCAGCGCTCAAGTGCTTCTGGGAGGAGTGTGTGGTTGGTGTAGCCCAGCACTTGTGTTGCGATGTCAGCGGCGGTTTCGAATTCGAACCCGTGATCGTCGATGAGCAGGCGGATGAGTTCCGGGCCTGCGATCGCCGGGTGTGTGTCGTTCATTTGAATCGCTGCGAAGTCTGGGAGCTGACGCAGGTCGTCGTGGGTGGAGAGGAAGCGACGCAGAATGTCCTGCACCGAGGCCGAGGTGAGGAAGTACTCCTGGCGCAGGCGGAGTTCTTTTCCGGTGTCGGTGGTGTCGTTGGGGTAGAGAACTCGGGACAGGCTGCGTGCGAGTGCTTCGGCGAATGATGCACGGGCCAGGTGTCCGGCGTTGAACTGGTTGAGGTCGAAGTACTTAGCGCTGGGCTTGGCCGCCCATAGGCGTAGGGTGTTGGCCCAGTTGCCGCCGTAGCCCACGATTGGGGTGTCGTGGGATTCTGCGACGACGTGCTGTTCGGGCACCCAGATTGTTGCGCCGTTGTCGTCTTGGAGGTGGCCGCCAAAGAGCACGCGGTAGGCCGCTTCGGGGCGGGTGAAGTTCCAGGGGCTGTCGTTGGCCTGCCAGTCTTCTGGTGTTTCGATTTGGACACCGTGGTCAAAGCCTTGTTTGAACAGGCCGTGTTCGTAGCGGATGCCGTATCCGTACGCGGGGCATGCCAGGGTGGCGGTGGATTCGAGGTAGCAGGCGGCCAGGCGGCCCAGTCCCCCGTTACCCAGGGCGGGATCGGGTTCGTCTTCTGCGATGTCATGGAAGTCGAGACCCAGGCTTGTCAGTGCTTCGTTGACGATGCTGAAAATGCCCAGGTTGATGGCGGTGTCTTCCAGGAGGCGTCCGGTGAGGAACTCCATGGACAGGTAGTACACGCGTTTGTGGTCGGTGTCCCATGTGGTGCGGGTTGCGCGGAACCACGGGCTGATTGCGCGGTCGCGCACTGCGTAGGACAGGGCGATTCGCCAGTCGAATTTTGAGGCGTGGGCTGGGTCTGAACCTACTGAGTACTGAAGGTGGTGAAGCAATGAGGAGCGGAAACCTTCAGCGGTGATTTCTGGAAGCTCCAGAGCATCGGTGTCGACGTTGTGAACTTTGAGCCGTTCAGACATGGGTCCCCTGACAGTTAAACCACGGTTGTTGGCGCGCGTTTTGCGCACGCGTTCTTATCGTAAATGACGTGGTGAGTGAAAAGCGCGTTAGCCACCGACCGTTCACACGGGGTTCACCCGAAGTGATTGGGGGCATCCGACGCGGGACAATACGGCGTAAAGCGAGCGAAACTACGCATTATGTTGCGTAGTTTCGCTCGTATTGCGCCGTCTGGGCTTGGCTTAATGCTTCGGAACGCTTCACTTGGTCTGCCTTCTCACGAAGATGAGACACACCCAGAACCTGTGAGGTCATCGTGCGCACGAAAGCCGTTTACTCTACAACCTTCGCGGAGGGTTGTAGAGTAAACGTCCCTTTTGTTCGTTTTGTTCACGTTTTCTGACCAAAATCGGCACGTTACTCTACACACCTAGTCCAACGCAGCGCAGAGCTGTAGAGAAAACCGCCAGACGTGTTTGCCATACACCTGGCACACCCGCCTCATAACCCCCTGGCGGTAAAAAAGGGGAAAACACTGTGTTCAATGCTGATGTACCGAATCTCAACAGGTTGGTAAGATTGAAGTAGGAGTGGGGATACCCCCGCGCAAGCCTTGTAATAACAGGCCACCTGAAAGCGCGGGCAATGTGCCCCACTTCGTTCATTCCAACAAACGTATTTCTACCAGCACGCGCCCATCACTGCTCATAACGCTTAAGTGTCAGGCTGTACTGCTGAAGCCTTCGCTCGGATTTCGTCCTGCCACTCCATGAACTCTTCAAACTCCTGTTCAAGATCAAACCGTTCAGGAAGATCACGGAACTGCTCAACCAAATGATCCGGCCAGAGAAGACCCTCACCACAAGCCTGCGCGTACAGTCCCATCAGCGCCGCATGCGTCTCGTTATGCTCAATCAGCGAATCAATATCTGACAGGTCTTCATCCGTGAGACTGAGTTTCTCGACAAGGAAAGCTCTAGCGTCGTCAGTGAGCTTGTCTAATTCATCTGGCCTGCGCATCGGCTATCTCCTTTCCTCATCGACACAGAGCAAATTTACTATACGAGCTTTGCCCTTTGCGTTTGAAGCTACAGCAACACGAACGCAACGCCTGTTTACAAAACTCAACACACGAAACGCGCTTAGGTTCCCGGCAATCTATCCGCGATGGCAACCGAAGAACAGACTCTGCCACTTCACCGATGCCGTGTTGCGGCCACCTCGGGCATCGAGGCGCGTTTGGCTACAGTCGAATCTGCCGAGTGTAGCCAAACGACCACCAAATACCCCCATTTAGTGACCCGCATCACTCTTGCGGGAACTTTTCGATACACTCGAGCCCCAAAACCGAACTCGAGTGTATCGAAACGACGCAACACATCAACGCCCCAGTACACAAAAATCTCGGGGCATCGAGTGAACGACGTCCCGAGACTTCGCGTGTCCCCCCAGTGGGACTCGAACCCACACTGGATCGATTTTAAGTCGACTGTCTCTGCCGATTGGACTATGGGGGGCAGGGTTTTACCCTACAACAGTTTGAGAGGCGACCACACACGTGGTCGCCTCTCACACGTCTAACGCTTACTTGTTAGCTGGCTCCTTGCGAGGAGCTGGCTTAGAGTGAGCAGCTTCTACGAAGCTCTTGCGTGGCACGTCCAGGTCCTTCAACGCGGTGAGGTCGCGACCAGCAACGAAGTTGAGGAACCAGTTGGTGAACACGCGGAGCTTGCGGTCCACGGTAGGAATCGCGTAGCCGTGGTAACCACGGTGCATGAGCCATGCGAGGAAGCCACGGGTTTCGAAGTCACCCATCTGTGCGACACCCTTGTACAGACCCATACCGGCAACCGCACCCAGTGACTTGTGGAAGTACTGGCGGAATTCGGTTTCGCCACGCAGAGCAGCCAAGATGTTAGCGGCCAGAACAGGAGCCTGGCGCACAGCGTGCTGAGCATTTGGCACGCAGTACCCACCTCCACCGCCACCGGAGAGGTCTGGAACAGCAGCGTTGTCACCAGCACCCCATGCGCCTTCAACAACACCGTTTTCGTCTTCAACACGCAGGTCAGCGCGAACCGTGAGGCGACCGCGGTCGTCCAGCGGAAGGTCCGAGTCAACCAGCAGTGGGTTAGCCTTCACACCGGCGTTCCACACGATGGTGTCAGCGTCGAACTCTTCACCGTTCGACAGCTTGCAACGCTTGTTGGTGCAGTCCTGCAGGAAGGTTTCCAGGTATACGTCAACGCCACGTTCACGCAGGTGGTCAACAACCCAGCGTGCCTGCGCTTCGCCAACTTCTGGCATCACGCGAGGTGCCGCTTCAACCAGAACGAAGCGAACGTCGGCTTCGGTGAGGGTTTCGTGCTGGGCAACAGCCGAACGCACCATGTCTTCAATTTCAGCGAGCGCTTCGATTCCAGCGAATCCACCACCGACGAAAGCAAACGTCAGAGCCTTGCGACGTTCTTCGTCGTTCTCCATGAGAGCTGCGAGGTCGAGCTGGTTGAGGATGTGGTCGCGCAGAGCAACAGCTTCTTCAATGCGCTTAACACCAATAGCTTCTTCGTCCAGACCTGGGATCGGCAGTGCGCGTGCAACCGAACCGGCGGCCAGCACAATGTGGTCGTAGTCCAGTTCGAATGCTTCGTCACCTTCAGGCTCGACAACCGCGTACTTCTTTGCGTGGTTGATGGAGCGAACGTAACCGGTGACAACTTCTGCACCCTTGAGGTTGCGGCGCAGTGGAACCACAGCGTGGCGTGGTTCGATCGAACCGGCAGCAACTTCTGGAAGGAACGGCTGGTAAGTCATGTATGGGTTGGGGTCAACAACGGTGACCGTTGCTTCACCTCGACCCAGGTTCTTCAACAGGTTCTGGGCGGTGACCAGTCCGAGGTAACCGCCACCTACTACGAGGACACGTGGACGCAATTTGCTATTACGAATCAAAGCCATGGTCTCATGCTATCGCTTGATGCGATCTTTCACGAACGCGCACCCAAAATGTTCATCACGTCTTTTCCGAGGCGTTTTTTCGTCGCCGGTTTTGCGACTGCCACGCGATCGCCCCAACCACAATCAGCGTGGCTCCTACGCCCATGAGTGGCACGTAGAACGGGCCCGGCCCCCGGAAAGTAGACACCGTGGGGGTGAAATTATTGGCTTTACTCTAGCGCATTGTTAGGAAGCGTGAGTTTCGTACTCAATGGGTGTGAGGTACTTGCACCAGGAATGCCTTCGGGTGGTGTTGTAGCGCGCACACCATGCGAAGACGTCGCGCCGGCAGACTAGCTGATTGGAAAAGACTTTCTGGTCTTTGAGCACTTCTCGTTTCAACGCCGCGTTAAACGACTCCGCGAGTGAATTATCAGCGCTGCTGCCAACTGCTCCCATCGACTGGGTGACGTTGAGTCTTCGGCAGACAGCCTGAAACTGCGATGAGGTATACACGCTGCCATGATCTGAGTGGAAGATCGCCCCGGAGAGACTGCCACGGGTACGGCGAGCATGCTCGAGCGCTTCTTCGACGAGGTCGGTGCGCATGTGGTCTGCGATCGCGAAGCCGACGAGCATCCGCGAGTAGCAGTCAATCACAGAAGCCAGATACATATTCGACCCGTCTGCGATCGGCAGATAGGTAATATCGCCGACGAGGATCCTATTGGCAGCTGGCGCAGTGAAGTTACGCTTGACCAGGTCAGCGAATATAAAGCGATGACGCTCACGCTGCGTTGTCGTGACCTTACGTTTTTTCGTGTAGCCGCGCAGCTGAAGCTTCCTCATAATCCGGGCGATGCGCTTATGGTTGACCGGTCCGGTGCTACTGTACGCATCGTTGAAAGTCAGCTCGGCGGCAATGCGTTTTGCGCCGTAGAGCTGCCTCTTGTCGTCGAAGATGGCCTGGACCTTGGCTCCGAGTATGGCATCATCAACCAGTCTGCGGTGCCGCTGGGCGCTGCTAGCTTTCCATTTGTAGTAGGAGCTGCGGTTTAACCCGAGTACGGTGCACATCCGCTTGACCGAGTAATCGGTGCGGTGGTCATCAACGAACCGGAAGCGGATCACCAGTTCGTCTCTTCCATGAAATATTTGGCTGCCTTACACAAAATATCGCGTTCTTCTTTCAGGCGGGCGTTTTCCTGTTGCAGCTGACGTAGCTTCTCAGCATCGGTCAGTTGCCTCGCACGATCAGCACGTAAGCCCGCTGAAAGCTGGGGTTTCGTGCCAGTTCCGTACTTATCAACCCATACGCGAAGCGTGGAGCGGTTGATCCCTAAATCAGCGGCCGCAGCGTTCAACGACACCTGTGGATCGTTCTCGTACATCGCGACCGCGTCGAGCTTGAACTGATCCGAATAAACCTTCCTAGGCATGGAGGTAGATTACCTTTCCCCGACTCAACACAGCCGGAATCAGAGGTGTCTACCAAACAGGGGTCAGGTCCAACCATGGGAGTTCGTTTCGGTCGTGTGGGGTGGGTTGATGGGCCGAGGTGGTTCCCGGTTTGTCTGCTGAGTCGACGATGGCGTCTTGGCCGGGTTTGGGCGACTGCTGGGCGCGACGGTGCATGCGTACCCATTCTGCGAGCTCGTCTTTTGCCGACGCCACTTTCTTGCCAGGCCGAGCCTCAAGGGCAGCCACGGGGTCGATACGCCCGTACCCAACGATCGGATCGACGGGTTTCTTCTGGTCGTGGTCCTTGACAGGTTTCGCAGTAGACGTCATGACTTCCACCACCTGATCGGCCGAATAGTCGGGATGTTTGGAACGAATGAGAGCAGCCACACCGGACACAAAGGGGGCAGCGAACGAACAACCTTCCGCCTCGGCGTACCCACCCTCATAGTACGGAACCGGAATTTTCTGGGCCGGCCCCATGAGATCCACGGCAATACCTGGAGCGGTTGATTCCGAATCAAGCGAGCCGTCTTTTTTCAGGCCCCCAACACCTACAACTCCGGGAACCGTGGCCGGCGACCATGCACGGGTCGCACCCTGGGAGGCGTTACCCACGCACGCAATGATCACGGCGTCCTTCTTGTATGCGTAAGCGAACGCTTCATCCCACTGTTCTGGCCACGCGGGATCTGCCCACCCTAAGGACATGTTGATGACTTTGGCACCGTTGTCCACCGACCATTTGATCGCGTCAGCCGCCTGCTCGCGCGAAGAAGGCGCATCCGACGGCCCGCCTGAACCCAGCCACATGGATGCCGACAGAAGTTCAGCGTCTGGTGCTACACCTCGCGGCCCCAGATTGGAACCGTTACCTGCGATCACACCCGCAACGGCGGTACCGTGACGCACGGTGTCTTTGGGCCCCACGGGCGTTTGACCGTCGGTATTTGACCCGGAGAAGTCTTTTGCGCCCACAACTTTGCCCGTGAGGTTTTCGTGATCGCCTTTCACCCCGGAGTCAATGATGGAGACTTTGACGCCTTTCCCAGTGGTACTTTCCCAGGCTTTGTCGATTCCGTACGACTCAATGAACCACTGACCTGGCGACGCCTTCGGGGCAGCCTGTGCCGGCGCACCGGGGCTCAACAGCGAACCACCCAGGGCCAGAATTGCGACAGAACACAGGATCTGGCGGAGTTTAGGCACGTGACCTCGCCACGCCGAGCGCAATTCCGTCCAAAATGTCGGTTTCACTGGTGCGAATCGTGAGTCCCGGCGCATCGGCGACAATGCGCGTAATGAGGCGAGAGAACACGGTCGCGCCGGCACCAATGACATCAACGCGCCCGGGATGCATGTACGGTAGCGCAGCCCGTTCCTCACGTGTCATGGTGGCGAGCTTCTGACAGGTACCCAGGGCACGGTCCACCTCAAGTTGCGCGCCGTGAATGGCGTGCGGGTCATACGCTGGCAGATCCAAATATGCCGCCGTGACCGTGGTGATAGTCCCGGCTACTCCCACCAGAGTGCGTGCCTGCGAGGTCTCGACTGTTTGGCGTGCGCGGTCATACCACTCGTCAATGTCGGCCACCGCCGCCGCGATTTCCTGCTCGGTAGGCGGGTTTGAGTGCATGTGGCGTTCCGTCATGCGCACGCACCCGATGTCCATCGAAAACGCACTGTCAACGACGTCCGTGCCCAGCACTAACTCGGTTGAGCCGCCACCCAGGTCCATGACGAGTGCCGGGTAGTCCACGCTGGCACCCAGCCCGGCGGTTGCTCCGATGAAAGACAGTTCGGCTTCTTCTTCACCAGTGATGACTTCCGCGTCGATGCTCAAGCGTTCGCGTACGCCGGCAAAGAACGTTTCGCGGTTGGCGGCATCGCGGGTGGCCGAGGTGGCAACGAAGCGGACGTGTTCCGCACCGTGGCCTGTGATGAGTTCAGCGTATTCGTCGATTGCTGCGAAGGTTCGTTCGAGTGCCTCTGGGGCAAAAGCGCCCGTTGCGTCGACGCCTTGCCCTAGTCGCACAACGCGCATTTCGCGCACCACATCGGTTAGCGCGGTGCCATCTGTGTCGGCGATGAGGAGGCGGATTGAGTTGGTTCCGCAGTCGATCGCAGCAACTCGCATTATTTTTGCACCCCCGGAACGTTGTTCATTCGTTCAATTGCACGGTCACCAATAGGGTTGACACCCGGCCCGGCAGCGAGCGCGTGACCAACTAGAGCGTGCAGACATTTCACCCGGTTGGGCATCCCGCCGGCGGAAAAGTCGGCGATTTCTTCGACGAACTCGATACCGGCTTCGTCTCCCAGTGTTTTGCGGTCGCTCAAGTACGCGCGGTGAGCCTCCACGTACTGGGCAGCCAGCTCCTCGTCCTCTGCAAGCTCTTGAGTCCACTCCGACATGATCCCGGAGGCCTCGAGGCGTGAACATTCCGCAACATAAGCGGGGTGGGTCAAATAGTAGGTTGTGGGGAACGGCGAGCCGTCTTCAAGACGAGGTGCTGTTGCAATAACGAGTGGTTCCCCGGTGACTGATCGAGCAGCGATACCAAGTACTCCCCTGGGGATACGGCCCAACTGTTGGCGCACAATTTCTAAATCTGCCTTACTGGCCAGGCCAACCATTGTTATTCCTCCGTTGCTAGCCCCACGGTCTTGAGAGAGTCCGAAAGTTCAACATACCAGGGACGTTGCCGTTCACCTTTATTTGCCTGGTTCGTTGAAGCGTGCTCATTCTTGTCAGATTCTACGATAAAGATCTTTTCGCCCGGTTTGGCGTAATGGTATTCGTCCCGCGCACGCCGTTCCATGTACTTGGGGTCTTTAAGATCCCGTTGTTTCTTCTCAAGGTCTTTGATCTCTTGTTCGGTCGCTTCGTTATCGCGTTCCAAAGCACTGATCTGTTGTGCTTGCCGGATACCTGTGCTCACAGTGGGCACGAACATGAGCCCGACCAGAAGAAAAACTGCCACGAGGGTCGCTTTGCGCCCAAAGCTCAAACGCTTGCGACGCGTTGGGCGACCAGAGGTTGATGTGCGACCGGAAGTTTCTGAGGACGAGGTCGCACGGCGACTCTGCGGTTTCTTGCTCATGGGACCTCGTCATTCGCGCGTAGGGGAAGGGAAAAGCACGACACTTGTAGTGTGCCGTGCTTTTCCTCAAACGCGAAGGCTATTCGCGGGTGTGTTGATTATCCGCGGAGCTGTTTATGCGTTGAAACGTGGGAACGCGCTAGCTCCTGCGTAACGAGCTGCATCACCCAAGAACTCTTCGATCACCAGCAGACGGTTGTACTTGGCTACACGTTCCGAACGAGCAGGCGCACCGGTCTTGATCTGTCCGGCGTTGGTAGCTACTGCAAGGTCGGCAATCGTGGTGTCTTCGGTTTCACCGGAGCGGTGGGACACCATGGTGGTGTAGCCGTTGGTGTGTGCCAGTGCAATAGCTTCCAGAGTTTCGGTCAGGGTACCAATCTGGTTGACCTTCACCAGAAGTGAGTTAGCGGCACCCTTTTCGATACCGGTCTGCAGGCGTTCAGGGTTGGTCACGAAGAGGTCGTCACCCACCAGCTGAACTCGGTCGCCCAAGGTTTCCGTGAGGTGGACGTATCCGTCCCAGTCGTTTTCGTCCAGTGGGTCTTCGATTGAAACAAGCGGGTACTTTTCCACGAGTTCGGTGTAGTACGCAGTCATTTCTTCCGCGGACTTCTGCGCACCTTCGAAGGAGTACGAACCGTCCTTGAAGAATTCACTGGACGCAACGTCAAGAGCGAGTGCAATGTCCTTACCTGGTGTGCGACCGGTCGCCTGGATTGCTTCAATGATGAGGTCGAGTGCCTGCGCGTTGGATTCGAGGTTAGGCGCAAACCCACCTTCGTCACCCAGGCCAGTTCCCAGACCCTTGGCCTTGAGAACCTTCTTAAGTGCGTGGTAGACCTCGGCACCCCACTGGAGTGCTTCGCGGAAGGTCGCTGCACCAATAGGCGCGATCATGAATTCCTGGATGTCAACGTTGGAGTCGGCGTGCGCTCCACCGTTGAGGATGTTCATCATGGGTACGGGCATGACGTGTGCGTTGGGGCCACCCAGGTAGCGGAAAAGTGGGAGATCTACGGACCGGGCTGCCGCGTGAGCTGCTGCAAGTGAGGCTCCCAGGATCGCGTTGGCGCCCAATCGTTCTTTGTTTGACGTTCCGTCGAGGTCGATCAGCGTCTGGTCGATAATGCGCTGGTCGTCGGCTTCGATACCTGCAACTGCGTCGTGGATCTCGTCGAGGACAGAGTCAACAGCGGACAGGACACCCTTGCCGTCGTAGCGTTCTGGGTCGTTGTCGCGAAGTTCAACAGATTCCCATTCACCGGTTGATGCACCGGAAGGGACGCATGCGGAACCGATTGCTCCGTCCTCCAGAAGGATCTCAACTTCGACAGTGGGGTTGCCGCGGGAGTCTAGGATTTCACGAGCGTTAGCCGCGATGATCTGTGCCATGGTGTCTCCTTTTACACACGTCGAGAGGCTTCAGTCGTAACTCTAATCTACAAGCAGTTTCTGGCGGAGCAGATCCGGCGTTTTTGTGTTCATTCCACCCGATAAAAGGAACTGCTCCACTCCCCCGAATTCGTCGTCTACTCGCCGCAGCATGTTGTCCATGTAGACGCGTGGAGCTTGGGTTGCGGTCTCTGACAGGTTGGCCACAATGCCCGCGTTTGCGAAGTTTGCACTGATGGCAGCCAAAAATTCTTCGCCCAAGAATTGCTCTGTGGCGTTGTAGTCGGTCACCACATCGTCGCGCGCGACCCCTACGAGTTCGTGGATGAACGCCGTGACCACCCCGGTGCGGTCTTTTCCAGCCGAACAGTGGTACACCAATGGCCCTTGGGCATTGGCAACCAGGTCAATCACGTGCGCGACGTTGAGGGCAAAATGATCGAGCAGAACACCGTACAAGGTCTCCAAGTCACGCTTCTCAAGCACAATCCGGTCTGGTCGTTCACGGTCAGCGGGGTAGAGCCGGTTGCCAAACAGTGGCGCGTGAACGTGGTTGACCTGCAAATCTCCCAGCGCATTGGGCGCGTTAGTGCGTTCCCGCTCTTCACGCAGGTCGATCACCGTGACAATCCCCATCTCCTGCAGACGTGCCCGCGCGTCGTCAGTCAAAGAAGACAGCCCGTCTGAGCGAAACACCTTGCCCTGCGCCACGCGACCAGCGGGCGTGTCCCAGCCCCCAATGTCGCGGAAGTTAAATGTCCCGCCGATCTCAATGCGTGTCGGTTGATGCACGACTACCTCTTTCGTCGATAAGTGCGTCGGTGGCGCGACGCAAAGCTCCTTCGGCGTCAATCCCGTGCGCGTGCGCTTTCTGGACAACTGCTAACAGTTCCTGGCCTATGGCGGTTTCTGTGACATCTTCGTCCGCAGGCTCCGGTGTACCGGGAACGTCCTCGCTACGCCCTGCGCTCAGGTCCACCCGGTCTAAGCGGCCCAGTACCGCTTGCGTCCGGGCGAGCGCCGGCATGCTGGCTGGGATCGACGCGCATGCGTCACGGGCCAAGTTATCACCCTCGTGCGCATCTTCAGTGACATCGTCTTCAGTGGCGTCGTTGCGGGCGTCCCGTTTTTCGTCTGCTTTGATGCGTTCATAGGCCCGTTCGACATCCTCGATGCTGGTAGGGCCGGTGGTCTCAAAAACGTGCGGGTGACGCCGGACCACTTTCGCGCGCAACCTGTCCCCCACCTCGGTGATGGCGCGGGGGCTCACGTAGTTTCCGGTGGGTGGGCACGCCGAGGTGGGTGTCGCGTTGGGCTGGTCGAGCAGTGCCGCGTGGAAAAGGACCTGATATGCCACATCGCCCAGTTCCCCGACTAGTTCCGAGCGGGTCGCGGAGCCGGGGTTTGTGGTGTACTCCTCGATCGCGTCGAGCAGTTCGTACGTCTCTTCTAACAGGTACGGGGCCAGGCTGGCATGCGTGTGCGCGGCCGCCCAGGGGCAGCGAGCACGCAAGTAGGCAACGACCTCGGCCGTTGACAGGGTTTCAGGGTCGACCGGCTCCCACTGCGTCACGACTCCCCCTTTTCGCCGCCGCCACTGTCTGGCTTATCGTCGCCTGCCGTTTCACTGTCCGCCTTTTCGACCGGCAGGATCGCGTTGAGGAACTTCATGCACCACTCCAGCAGGGCCACGTCCGTGACGTCGCTGGCGGCGAATCCCTGTCCCGAGGTGGGTTTGGGTACCAGCACGGAACGCACCGCGGGTTTGATGAGGGACCGCGGGTAGAGGCGTTTGAGTCGTACGACTTGCGAATCGGCGAGTTCCACGGGTCCGAATCGGATGTTGTTTCCTTGCGCAACGATGTCGCTGATTCCGGAGGCGCGTGCGCGGATACGCAGGCGGGCGACATCGGCCAGCACCGCGACTTCTGGCGGGTACGGCCCGTAGCGGTCGGTGAGTTCGGCGAGGACTTCTTGCACAGCAGTCTCATCGGTTGCCGTTGCCAGTTTGCGGTACGCCTCCAAGCGCAACCGTTCCTGCTCGACGTAAGTGGTTGGCAGGTGCGCGTCGATGGGGAGCTCGATCCGCATTTCCGGGAGCTCTTCTTCTGCTTCACCCTTAAAGTTAGCGACCGCTTCACCCACCATGCGCACATACAGGTCGAAGCCCACGCCTTCGACGTGCCCGGACTGTTGGCCGCCCAGCAGGTTCCCGGCACCTCGGATTTCGAGGTCTTTCATCGCCACCTGCATACCCGCGCCCAGTTCGGTGTGGGCGGCAACGGTTTCGAGGCGGTCGTGAGCGGTTTCGGTCAGTTCGATGTCGGACGGGTAGAGGAAGTACGCATATGCGCGCTCCCGGCCACGGCCCACGCGGCCCCTGAGCTGGTGGAGTTGGGACAAGCCCATGCGGTCGGCCCGGTCCACGATCAGCGTGTTGGCGTTCGCAATGTCGATTCCGGTCTCCACGATCGTGGTGCAGACCAACACGTCGTACTGCTTTTCCCAGAAGTCGACAATCACTTTTTCCAACTGCTGTTCGCCCATTTTTCCGTGCGCAACAGCGATGCGAGCTTCCGGAACAAGTTCGGCTATCCGGGTGGCTACCGCATCAATATCTTGGACACGGTTGTGGATGAAGAACACTTGACCTTCGCGCAAAAGTTCACGGCGAATCGCTGCAGTGACCTGCTTTTCCTCATATTTGCCCACGTAGGTGAGCACGGGGTGGCGCTCCTCCGGCGGAGTGGCCAGTGTAGACATTTCACGGATTCCCGTCACAGCCATTTCCAGCGTGCGTGGAATCGGAGTCGCACTCATCGCAAGCACGTCCACATTTGTGCGCATCGCTTTGAGTGTCTCTTTGTGCTCCACCCCAAAGCGCTGCTCTTCGTCAATGATGACAAGGCCCAGGTTTTTAAAACGCACTTCACCGGACAGCAGACGGTGAGTTCCGATCACCACATCGAGCTTGCCGGAATGAATGTCGTCCTTGGTCTGCTGTGACTCCTTTGGAGTCTGGAAACGTGAAAGCTTACCCACTGTGACGGGGAATCCCGCGTACCGTTCCCTAAACGTCTCAAAGTGCTGTTGAACCAACAAAGTGGTGGGAACCAGCACCGCCACCTGCTTGCCGTCCTGAACTGCCTTGAAAGCGGCCCGGACTGCCACCTCGGTCTTTCCATAACCCACATCACCGCAGATCAGACGGTCCATGGGGAGAGGCTTCTCCATGTCCTCTTTCACCTCGTCGATCGTTGTGAGCTGGTCAGTGGTTTCGACGTACCGGAACGCGTCCTCCAGCTCCCGCTGCCACGGCGTATCCGGTGAGAACTGGAAGCCTTGCGAAGCCATGCGCGCCGAGTACAGTCGCACCAGCTCGCCCGCGATCTCCTTGACCGCTTTGCGAGCGCGCTGTTTGGTCTTCGCCCAGTCGGCCCCGCCCATCTTGTTGACGGATGGGCTCTCGCCACCCACATAGCGGGTGACCTGATCGAGCGAGTCGGACGGCACAAACAAACGGTCGCCCGGGTGGCCACGTTTGGACGGCGCGTATTCGATCACTAAGTATTCGCGGGTCAGCGAGTCCTTACCCTTGCGTGTGGTGCGCTGAACCAGCTCCACGAAGCGCCCCACTCCGTGCTGTTCGTGAACCACATAGTCGCCTGGCTTCAGGTCAAGCGGGTCCACCTGCCCACGGCGACGCCTGCGCGGAAGGGACTTACGCCCTTGGCGACTGTTCTGCACGGAACGGCCCAACACCTCGGACTCGGTGAGAACGGCAAGTTTCGCGGTCTCACTCACGAATCCCGCGTACGTGGCGGCCGTGGTCACGGTGACGGTGGCCGCCGGCGCGGGAGCCTCGATCACCGGTTCAAAGTGCGCTGGGATGTCCGCACTCGAGAACACCTCGACAAGCCGTTCGCCCGAGCCTTTACCTTCCGTGAGTACGTACACGTTCCACTCGTGCGAAACGTGGTCACGCACGTCGGTGAGCACCGCTTCAACGTCGCCTGCGTAACCGCGCGGTTCGCGGGCGTCGATCGTGACGTGGTTGTCCGTGACCTCCACCAGCTCTTCATCGCGGGCGAACCCGCCCACTTCCCACCATGGAAGGCTGAGTTGGTCTGCGGCCGTGCGGGTCTCCTCCAAAGTGCGGAAGCTCGCCGGGGACAGGTCAATGGGGGCCTTTCCTCCCGAGGTGGCAGAGGTCCACGCGGCCGCCAAGAACTCGTCTGTTGTCGCCACGAGGTCCGCTGCCCGTGTTTCGACCCTTTCGGGGGAAAGCACCACAATGCGGGTGGTGCTGGGAAGGCGGGCGAGCAGTGGTTCCATGCCGTCGGCCAGCACGGGGGCCAGCGACTCCATCCCGTCCACGGCAACACCGTCAGCGATTTTGGTGAGCATGTCGGCCGCGGCAGGGATCTGCTCAACCAGGGCCGCGGCCCGTTCGCGCACCTTCGATGACAAGAGAACCTCGCGGCACGGAGGCGCCCACACGTGGGGCACCTCGGCACCTTCTTCAGCCTCGATCGAACGCTGATCGGCAACCGAGAACCGCCGGATCTCTTCTACCTCATCGCCGAAGAACTCGACGCGCAGTGCCGAATCTTCGGTGGGCGGAAAGATGTCGATAATGCCGCCTCGGACGGCGAACTCTCCCCTTCGCGACACCATGTCGACGCGCGAATACGCCAAATGTGACAAGCGTTCAGCGAGTTCTGTCAGATCGTGTTCGTCACCCACTTTGATGGTGACGGGTTCCAGGTCACCCAGCCCTTTCACGATCGGCTGTAAGAGCGCGCGAACCGTGGTGACGACGACGGACAGTGGACGTTCGCCGGGGTGGCTGAGCGCGCGCAACACGGACAGGCGCTTACCCACTGTGTCCGACCGGGGCGAAAGGCGTTCATGTGGCAGGGTTTCCCAGCTGGGGAAGAACGCAACAGATGAGGGAGCCAGGTGGTCGGCGAGAGCTTCGGTAAGTTCTTCGGCTTCCCGCCCTGTCGATGTCACGGCCACTACAGGAGCGGTCGCGCTTGCTTGAGCGATGAGGAACGGCCACAGGCCCTTCACCACATCGATGGACCCTCCTGGATCTGTTTTGAGGGCATCGACGGCTTGGGTGAAGCCGGGGAGTTCGGACACGCTTGCAGAGATTCCCGTCAAAGACACGCCGTCAGTCTACCTGTGAAACACTTGTTACATGAGCCAGTCGCACAAATCAGGTGACGAAGACAGTTTGGGTGCAATCGGGGTCGATGTTGCGAAACGCTTAGCGTCTCCCCTCATCATGCTCGCGGTCATGTGGCTGATCCGCATTTCTGACTTTGTGATTCCCATCCGGTTCAACGGCGCAGGACTACGGTCGTGGGACTTTTCGCACTGGTATGGGATTTTCACCATGCCGTTCTTGCACTCGTCGTGGCCTCACTTGTTGGCGAACTCGCTTCCGTTCCTGGTGTTAGGCGGGCTGGTCGTTGCCGACGGGGTTGCGCGTTTCTGGGCCGTGACAGGGATTGTCATGGTCACAAGCGCTGTTGGCACGTTTTTTCTCAACGAACCGGGTACCGTCACGGTTGGGGCCTCTGGTTTGGTGTTCGGCTATTTTGGGTACCTTGCTGTCGCCGCGTTCTTCGCACGCACGTGGTCAGGACGCATTACGCGCGGAATCATTTCCCTGGTTGTTATTGGGGTGTATGGCAGCGCCATGCTGTTTGGCGTTCTCCCCCGGTTGGGCCACATTTCTTGGCAAGCGCACCTCTTTGGGCTCATTGGCGGAGTGTGCGCAGCCTGGGTCATCCTCAAGTGGGCCGGGAACAGGAAGTCGCAACGACCTCGGGCCGGCTCCACTGGAGCGACCGGCGGGACAACAGCTGGCACCGGGGACCCGGAACTTGACGCCATCCTCCGGAACCTGGACTAGCTCTGACGCGAGTGGTACCGCTGCTGGGCTTCCGTGAGCCCTTTAAGCACCAAGTCTTCAACGGCGTCGGCACAGTCGGAGACAAAAATGGGCAGGTTTTTGCGTTCCGTACTTGAGAAGTTCTGCAACACGAAGTCTGCCGTGTCCATGCGTCCGGGCGGTCGGCCCACTCCGGCGCGCACCCGCAAGTAGTCGCGGGTACCCAGGTGCTTGCTCATCGACCGAAGGCCATTGTGCCCGCCTTCTCCCCCACCCAGTTTGAGCTTGATCGAGTCAAACGGCAGGTCCACATCGTCGTGAATAGCGATCACGTGGTCAGGGTCAATCGAATAGAAGTCAGCCAGCTGGCGCACGGGAAGCCCGGATTCGTTCATGTAGGTTGCGGACTTCATCAGGACGGACTTGGTACCCACAACCCCGCCGAGGTCGGCCACACTTGCCGCGACGGCTCGAGTTTTCGTGGACCCCAGTGTGGCCCCGCACCTGCGTACGAGTTCGTCTAGCACCATGTGTCCGATGTTGTGCCGGGTACCCGCGTAACGTGGACCCGGATTACCCAGACCAATAATCAGGTATCGCATGCCGTCCTTCGATGTAAAAAAGTGGGGTGCGCACTATGCACACCCCACTCAGTTTACGGCGATTACTCGTCGTCAGATGATTCTTTAGCAGCTTCGTCGGAAGGCTCAGCACCGGTTGATGCTGCAACTTCTTCGTCGACTGCTTCGGATTCGAGCTCAGATTCGAGTTCAGCTTCGGTCATTTCAGCTGCGACGTGGATGAGCATCATGTCTTCGTCGTCAACCAGTTCGACGCCTTCTGGCAGTTTCACATCCTTTGCAAGGAGGTGGTCACCAACTTCGCGTCCTTCGATGGAGAGTTCGAAGTGTTCGGGAATCTGGGTGGCGTCTGCCATAACACGCAGAGTCTGGGTTTCAACCGAAACAAGGGTTCCAGGAGCAGCGTCGCCAACTGGCGAAACTGGAATGTCAACCTCAATCTTTTCACCGCGCTTCACGATGATGAAGTCAACGTGGATGATGTCGCGGCGAACCGGGTGGCGCTGGATGTCACGAGCAACTGCGAGGCTCTTGAGCTTGCCATCAGCAGTCGAGATCTCGACCAGCGAGTTTGGGTTCTTCATCGCCATCATAATGGCGTGGCCGTCAAATGAGAGGTGAGCAGGTTCGGATCCGTGACCGTAGAGCACTGCAGGAACACGTCCAGCGGCACGGGTACGGCGGGCATATCCCTTACCGTAGTTCTCACGGAGTTCGGCTTCGAGCTTAATGTCAGCCATGATGTCCTTTCGTGTGGTTTATCCAAACCACGGCGACAGTTTTCGCGGTCAGATAACACCTTCACGAATAACCGCGTCGATAACGGAGAAGTCTTTCCTCCCTCGCCGAGGCGAGAAACATTCTATACGGTGACGCTCATTAAGCGCAAAAGCAGGCGCACGCGTCAATCGACGCGTGCGCGCAGACTTGTTTGGTGGATTTCGTTAAATGTTGAAGAGGCTCGTAACCGAACCGTCCTCGAATACTTCGTGAACTGCTCGTCCCAAGAGCGGAGCGATCGACAGAACGGTGAGCTTGTCGAAGATCTTTTCTTCGCTCAGCGGAAGCGTGTTTGTCACGATCACTTCGTTAGCAACCGAGTTCTTCAACCGCTCTACTGCAGGCCCGGAGAACACCGGGTGCGTTGCCACAATGACAACTCCGGTTGCACCGTCAGCCATACACGCCTCGGCGGCCTGCACAATGGTGCCACCCGTGTCGATCATGTCATCAACGAGAACGCACATGCGCCCCTTGACGTCACCCACCACGCGGTTGGCTTTGGTCTGGTTTGGACGGTCAATGTCGCGAGTCTTGTGGATAAATGCCAGTGGGCAACCACCCAAAGCAGCCGACCAGTTCTCAGCGACCTTGATGCGTCCCGCGTCTGGGGAGACAACCGCGAGTGGTTGCTCATAGTTGCTCTTGACGTAGTCAGACAGGATCGGCAGGGCGACCAAGTGGTCCACGGGACCGTCGAAGAAGCCCTGGATCTGTGCGGTGTGGAGATCCACGGTGATGATGCGGTCGGCGCCTGCAGTGCGGTACAAGTCAGCGACGAGGCGGGCGGAAATAGGTTCACGTCCGCGGTGCTTCTTGTCCTGGCGAGCGTATGGGAAGAATGGGGCGATAACAGTGATGCGCTTGGCCGATGCACGCTTCAGTGCGTCAACCATAATGAGCTGTTCCATCAACCATTCGTTGATGGGTGCGCAGTGGCTTTGCAGAACAAATGCGTCACATCCGCGTACAGACTCAGAAAAGCGAACATAGATTTCGCCGTTCGCAAAGTTGTACACATCAGCTGGAAGAAGCTCAGTACCCAGATTTTCTGCGACTTGCTGGGCTAGCTCTTCGTGTGCACGCCCAGAAACGAGAACAAGTTTCTTTTCGCCTGCGGCGGTAATCGAGTTCACTGTTCGTCCGTCTCCTTGTTGGCAGAAGCAGCGTCGGCAGCGGGGGTTCCTGGTCGGTTCTTAACCACCCACTCTTCAATATTACGCTGAGGCGCAACGGTTATGGCCAGTGCACCTGCAGGAACATCCTTTCGAATGACCGTACCGGCTCCGGAGTATGCTCCGTCGCCCACGGTCACAGGTGCGACGAACATGGTGTCGGAGCCTGTGCGCACGTTGTCGCCCACTACAGTGCGGTGCTTGTTCACACCGTCATAGTTGACGAAAACGCTCGATGCACCGATGTTGGAGTTCTTACCGATCGTCGCGTCACCCACATACGTGAGGTGCGGAACCTTCGAACCAGATCCGATCTGTGCGTTCTTCGTTTCGACAAACGTGCCGATCTTGCCGTTTTCACCCAAGTCCGTTCCGGGACGCAGATATGCAAACGGACCTACCGTTGCACCTGCTCGCACCACGGCGAGTTGAGCGTGAGTCCGGATGACCTGCGCGCCTTCTCCCACCTCGGTGTCTGACAGGGTGGTGTCCGGGCCAATCACAGCTCCGGTAGCGATATCGCACGCTCCGTGAAGCTGAACGCCCGGAAGGATGGTGACGTCAGGGTTCAGGGTCACATCCGAGTCGATCCACGTGGTGTCAGGATCCACGACCGTAACGCCGGCACGCATCCACTTCTCGACGTTGCGTCGGTTGAGCTCTTTTCCAAGTGCTGCAAGCTGGACCCGGTCATTTGCACCTTCGACCTGCCACACGTCGTCAGTGGCCAAAGCAGCAACAGCCGACCCCTGCGAGCGGGCAATACCGATCACGTCCGTGAGGTACTTTTCGCCCTGTGCGTTGTCGGTTCCAACCGAAGCCAAAGATGAACGCAACACTCCGGCGTCAAAAGCGTAGATGCCCGAGTTGATCTCGGTGATTGCGCGCTCTTGTTCCGTGGCGTCCTTTTCTTCCACGATCTTCTCGAGTGTCCCGGTCGCGTCGCGCACGATCCGGCCGTAACCCCGAGGTTGTTCCACGTGAGCGGACAAAACCGTAGCCGCGTTGGAGTGTTCTTCGTGGAAAGCCACCAAGTCGTTAATGGTGTCCGCTTCCAACAGAGGGACATCGCCGTAGGTCACTACGACGGTTCCAGTGAGGTCTTGTGGAAGTTGGGTGAGCGCACACTCAACGGCGCGCCCGGTACCCGGAACGTCATCTTGATCTGCCACCAGCACCGCGCATTCACGTGCCTGGGCGATCTGTGAAACGTGTTCACCCACTCGGTCACGCTCGTGGCGCAAAACGACGACCAGGTGATCGGGGTTGACACCCGCAGCCGCATCGACTGCGTGGTGCAACAGTGATCGACCACCAATAGGGTGCATCACTTTGGGCGTGGAGGACTTCATACGGGTTCCCGCTCCAGCGGCGAGAACGATTACGGCAGCTGGCGACTGCTGCGTCATGTGCACTCCTTGAACTAGCGGCGCTAGCTCCGCCCCTAGGATTCGAACCTAGACTGCACGGCTCCAAAGGCCGGCGTGCTGCCATTACACCAGGGCGGATTGTTCATACGATGAACAGGCTTTTCTATCTTGCCATTAAGATGGGAAACATGGAAATTCTGCGCAACATTCTACTTATTTTGCACCTGGTCGGAATGGCCATCATCGTTGGTGGCTACTTTACATACATGCGTTCACCACGCGTGGTAGCGGGCATGTTGCACGCTTCTTTCCTGCAGGTGGTGACAGGTGTAGCTCTGGTAGGCGTAGCTGAAGCGATGGGCGGCGCTAACCACATGAAGATCGGCATCAAACTGGTCCTTGCGAGCTTGGTGACCGTGTTTGCGCTCATTGGTAACCGCAAACAGAAAGCTCACGATCAGGCCGACGGCCCTCAGCCGTCCGCCACGATGGCTCACCTAACAGGAGTGTTTGCGATCCTCGCAGTCATCATTGCAGTGGTTCTGTAACACCCTGTACTTTAACGAGCGACACCCGAGTGGTGTCGCTCGTTTGTGTATCAGCCTCCCGTCGCTTAAAAGTGAAACATCATGAACTTTGACTTCCTTGATTCGCAATCAGCCTCAGAACCCGAAAACCCGGTAGCCAACACCGCACCCGGGCAGGAAGAACTTCTCGAAAACCTCAACCCTCAACAGCGCCAGGCAGTGACGCATTCAGGCTCGGCGCTCTTGATCGTCGCAGGTGCCGGATCAGGGAAAACCACTGTCCTCACGCGACGGATCGCACACATCTTGGCCACAGGGCAAGCACATCCAGGGCAGATCCTTGCGATCACGTTTACCAACAAGGCCGCTCGCGAGATGCTGGAGCGTGTCACATCGCTTGTGGGCGATCGTGCGCGTGGCATGTGGATCTCCACGTTCCACTCTGCATGTGTGCGAATCCTTCGACGCGAGGCGCGCGACCGCACATCCAATTTCTCCATTTATGACGCGCAAGATTCTTTGCGACTCATCACACAGGTGACGAAAGAACTCGACCTCGACCCCAAGAAGTTTACGCCCAAGACCCTTCGGAATCGCATTTCGAACCTCAAGAACGAATGCATAACCGCAGCAGACTTCGAGGTCAAAGCGCAGGAAAACAACCCGCTGGAACAAGCGACTGCGCGGGTATACAGCCGGTATCAAGAACGCTTGGCTGTCGCGAACGCCTACGATTTCGACGACCTCATTATGGAGACCGTGAGGTTGCTGACGAACAACCCCGAAATCGCACGGAACTACAGGGCGCGGTTCACCCACATTTTCGTCGACGAGTACCAGGACACGAACCCGGCACAGTACGCGCTGATCCGGGTACTCGCCGGGGCGGACCTCCCTGAGCCCACCGGCCAGCTCACGGTGGTAGGCGACGCGGACCAGTCCATTTATGCGTTCCGCGGAGCCACTGTGCGCAATATCGTCGAATTCGAAAAAGACTTCCCACACGCACAGACGATTGTTCTGGAGCAGAACTACCGGTCCACGCAGAACATTCTTTCGGCCGCTAACGCCGTCATTCGGAATAACGACGACCGTCGCGACAAAAACCTGTGGACCGACCAAGGCAGTGGCGAAAAAGTAGTGGGGTGGGTCGCGTCAACCGAGCATGCAGAAGCTCAGTTCGTCGTTGACAGGATCGACGAACTCATGGACGAAACCGATCTCACCTACGGTGACTTCGCTGTCTTCTACCGCACGAACGCTCAGTCGCGAGCTATTGAAGATGCCCTGGTGAGAGCGGGACTCCCATACAAGGTTGTGGGTGGTACACGGTTCTACGAGCGCAAAGAAATCAAGGACGTCTTGGCCTACGCTCACGTTTTGTCGAACCCGTCGGATGACGTGAATCTGCGTCGCATTCTCAACGTGCCCAAACGCGGCATCGGAGATCGTGGCGAAGCCCTCGTCGCGGCACTCGCGAACCGCGAACGCATCAGCTTTTATGAAGCGCTCAAACGGGCAGAAGAAGCGCCGGGGATGACCAATCGCACCCTGGGCCCACTCCGGGCGTTCACACAGCTCCTCAACGACCTACTCGAGGCGTGCCACGGTGCACAACCATCCCGCGTACTTGAAGCGATCATGGAACAGACGGGCTATTTGGATGAACTCAACCGCAGTACGGACCCACAGGACGAGTCGCGCGTGGACAACCTCGCGGAATTGGTTGCAGTCGCTGAGGACTTCCAGCACTCGCAGCCGGAAGCAACCCTTGACGACTTCCTCGAACGTGTCTCGCTCACCGCTGACGCCGACTCTGTCCCCGATTCACAAGCCGGCGAAATCACGCTCATGACTCTGCACACGGCCAAGGGGCTGGAGTTCCCCGTCGTGTTCCTCACCGGTTTGGAAGACGGCACGTTCCCCCACCAGCGCTCGTTTACGAACGCCACGGAACTGGCAGAAGAGCGGCGTCTGGCCTACGTGGGTCTCACGCGCGCCATGCAGCGCCTGTTTGTGTCCAGGTCAGAAACCCGGTCGATGTGGGGGCAGTCGTCGTACAACCCACCCAGCCGGTTCCTGCAGGAGATCCCGTCGGAACTCGTCGATTGGCAGTCGACCGGCTCGGTCACTGCACCCGTGACCAGCTCGGCTAATCGTTCGTTGTCAGCTGGGCGGTACACCTCGGGAGGGCGCACGGCGGCTTCCGTTGGAAGGTCGGGTTCGCGGATCCGGCCACAAAGGGAGGTTCCCGAGGTCGCAGTCGGGGATACGCTCTCGCACGACTCCTTTGGTTTGGGAACTGTCGTCGAGGTGACGGGATCGGGCGATAAGACCGTTGCACATGTTGACTTTGGTTCAGAAGGTACCAAGCGTCTGCTTATGCGTTACGCGCCCGTCGAGAAACTGTAAAAGCTCTAGACACAAAACACGAGGGGCGGGAGCATGTGCTCCCGCCCCTCGTGTTCGAACGAGTGTTCTTACTCGTTTCCGAGCTTGCCGTCAGCAGCGTCGCGACCCTGGTTAACCTGGTCTTCGAACTTGCCACCGGTCTTGTCGTTAGCGAAGTCAGCACCCTTGTCGAGTGCGTCGTCGGTAACGCCTTCAGCCTGCTCGCTGTTAACTGCGTCCTTTGCCTTGTCTGCGAAGTCTCCGAGTCCCATTAATCCTCCTCGTATTACGTGGACAGTTGCGATCAGCAACCTGTCTCCAACATTTCCATCGAGTAGCTTGTGAGACAACCGCCCCTTAAGAAAACCTTGCGATTTTCACGTGACGTTCAGGTTTTCTTCGCCGTTCCTTCAGCTAACGGGTGAGCTGGCGCCCAATGATGGTGCGCTGAATCTCCGACGAACCCTCGTAAATGCGGAAGATTCGGACGTCACGGGCATAGCGCTCGAGCGGGAAGTCCCTGGTGAAGCCGTAACCACCGTGGATCTGCAGAGCTTCGTCCGTGATGAACGCAGCGGCTTCGGATGCCACCAGTTTTGCGGTTGCCGACTTGATGGTGAAGTCTTCGCCCGTGTCACGCGAGTGCGCGGCGTCCATTGTGACGAGGAATGCCTGCTGGTAGCGCGCGTAGATGTCAGCGAGTTTGAAGGCGATAGCTTGCATAGCTGCAATGGGCTTGCCGTTGATGTGGCGAGTCTTGGACCATGCAACAGCGTGCTCCATAGCCTTGCGCGAAATACCGATACTCATCGCGGCAACTTCGATACGACCTCGGTCTAGAACCTTCATCGCTGTCTTGAACCCCTGGCCTTCTTCACCAAGAAGGGCATTTGCGGGCAGTTCGCAGTCGAACGAGATTTCATACACGGGTGATCCGCGCAGACCCATCGTCTTTTCGTGGCCACCGACCACAATGCCTTCGACCTTAGCGGTGTCGACCAGGAAGGCCGAGATTCCGCGGTGGCCGGCCTCGGGGTCAGTGATGGCGTACACGACGACAAAGTCAGCGAACCCAGCATTCGTGATGAAGTGCTTGGTGCCCTTGAGGTGCCAACCGTTGTCGGTGCGCACTGCTTTTGTGCTCATTTCGGCTGGGTTAGAACCTGCGCCGGGCTCGGTGAGACCAAATGCACCAATGACTTCACCGCTGGCAGCACGTGGCAAGTAGGCGTTCTTCTGTTCGTCGGTTCCGCCAATCAGCACAGAGTCTGTGGCCAGGTAGTGCGCGGTGACGATCGACGCGGTCGAACCACATCCGCCAGCGACTGCAGCGACCATGTGGGTCATCGCGACCGAGCTGATTCCTGGACCACCGTACTCTTCTGGCAGGTTAAGTCCCATGACTCCCATGTTCGCGAGCGCCTTAATGACGTCGTGAGGAATCTCTTCAGTTTCGTCGGTTTTCGCGGCTTGGGGTTCCAGAACTTCGTTCGATAGCTCCTCGACGGCCTCGATGAGCATCTTCTCGTCGTCAGATACACCAAACATGTGCTTCCTCCTAAATTTCGTCGTTGTGTTCGCCCAGACGGGGAACTGGCAGCTCAGCGACTGGTCGCTCGCCATCAAATAACAGTGGGTGGCCCGCATAGCGGTGCCCCAAACGTTCGTCAGTGCGGATGAGGTCGCGTTCCCGGCCGAGGTCGGACTCGAGGCTCTGCTTTAAGTCCAGTACCGCTGAGCAGGGGATTCCATTCGTACCGAGGAGCTCCAGTGCTGAGTCAACAGTGTGGGGTTTGAGGGCTTCCTCGATTTCGGCGCGGAGATCCTCTTCGTTCGCCTTCCGCTTGGGGTCGGTGAGGAAACGTTCGTCGGTTGCGAGTTGTGGCCGCTCGAGCGTTTCCGCCAAGTGAGCAAACAGACGGTCGTTTGCAACAGCGATGACAATGAGACCGTCAGAGACACGGTAGGTGTCGAACGGTGCCGTGACGGGGTGTGCATTTCCTGAAGGAACCGGGGCTTCACCCGTTGAGTCGTACACCGCCACGTTAGTTGGCTGCATCGAAACCAGCACGTCGTACATGGGAATGTCGACGTGGCTTCCTTCGCCAGTGACCTTCTGTTTGAACAGCGCAGACGCGATTCCAAAGGCCGCGAGGTTGCCTGCGGCGACGTCGGCAATCGACTCCCCTACCCGGGTAGGTCCGCTTTCGACCGTTCCAGTAGCGGCCATGAGACCGCTACGTGCCTGGACCACAGTGTCGTATGCCGGGCTCTTGGCGAAACTACCGGCCTGCCCGTACCCAGAGATGGACGCGTACACCAGCTCAGGGCGTTTCGCGCGCAACTGCTCAGCCGAGATACCCAGTTTGTGAGCCACGCCGGGACGAAAATTCTCAACCACAACGTCGGCGCGTTCCAGGAGGGTGTCCAGTCGAGCCCGGTCCTCATCGGACTTCAGGTCGATCTCAACGGACTTCTTGCCTCGGTTGAGACCGGAGAAGTAAACGCTCTCTCCGTCTTTGAAAGGGCCCAAGTGTCGAGCATCATCACCCACTCCGGGGATCTCGATCTTGATGACTTCGGCACCTAGGTCCGCAAACATTGCGGTCGCGTAGGGACCTGCAAGTACTCGCGAAAAGTCTACGATTGTGACGCCAGAAAACGGTGAATGTGACATATATCAATTGTCCCAGCCCACGTCAGCACATTCACTTTCGTACGCACACGAGTGTCCAGCTAGGCGGACAAATTGCTTTATACGCCGGGTACTGTAAGCGCGAGTGTCAAGATTAAGCCAGCCAGAATCATCAAGGTGGTGACGTCAGCGATCATGCTGCGATTGACCCACCATGAACTCCGCGGACTCAGGCGAACAAATGCTAAACCAACCAGGCAAACCGCTAGAGCGATTGCTGTGTAAAGAACACTGACAAACGCCAGAGCACAGGCCCCCAGAATCCACACCAGGGTTACCAATAGGACCCAGTCGCGGCCCGTGGGGTTAGCGAATCGGCGTTTCCATACGATCCATCGTTTGGAAATCGGCCCGCGACCCTTACCTCGCCGTTTAAGCGTGGTCTTATTAGTGGAAGAAATGGCGAGTACCTGTCAGGTAGAGAGTCAGTCCGGCCGTGCGGGCAGCCTCGATCACTTCTTCGTCGCGAATCGAGCCGCCGGGTTGAACCACCGCACGAACCCCGGCTTCGACGAGCACTTCGAGCCCGTCGGCAAAGGGGAAGAAAGCGTCGGAAGCCGCAACAGATCCACGTGCTCGTTCTTCACCAGCACGGCTGACAGCCAGACGCGCGGAGTCCACGCGGTTGACCTGCCCCATTCCGATTCCAACGGATGCGCCGTCCTTTGCCAGCAGAATCGCGTTGGACTTCACCGACCTGACGGCGCGCCACGCGAACACCAAGTCTGCGAGCGTCGCGTCATCAGCTGCTTCCCCAGTGGCCAGAGTCCAGTTGTTCGGGTTGTCGCCTTCTGCCTGGTAGACGTCACGCTCTTGCACCAGAATTCCACCACTGATTGAGCGGAACTCCGTGGAAGCAAACGTCACGTCACCCAATTCCAGCAAGCGGATGTTCTTCTTTTTCTGTAGAACCTCAGCGGCACCTGCTTCAAAAGAAGGTGCGGCAACGACCTCGGTGAAAATGGGAGCGATCTGTTCTGCAAGCGCCACAGTCACCGGCCGGTTGGTGGCTATCACACCGCCGAAAGCCGAAACCGAGTCACAGTCATGAGCGCGCTTGTGCGCTTCTTCAATCGTGGAACCTACCGCGACTCCACACGGGTTGGCGTGCTTGATGATGGCTACAGCAGGTTCGTCGAAGTCGTAAGCCGTACGCACTGCGGCATCTGTGTCTTGGTAGTTGTTGTACGACATTTCTTTTCCGTGGAGCTGTGTGGCGGTTGCCAGTCCCCCACCGGTTGCGTACACGCGGGCTTCCTGGTGCGGGTTCTCTCCGTAGCGCAGAGTCGATTTCAGCTGACCAGTGGCACCAAAGAACTCAGGCTTATCGCTGTGCGAAGCAAACCATGAAGCTACTGCCGTGTCATAAGACGCGGTGTGTGCGAACGCTTTTGCGGCAAGCGTTGTACGTTCTTCAAGGGTGAAGCCGTTGCCTTCAGCGGCCGCGACTGTGGACGTGTAATCTGCTGGGTCTACGACGATCGCCACGGATGCGTGATTCTTTGCCGCAGCGCGAACCATGGACGGACCACCGATATCGATCTTTTCGATGCAGTCGTCATACCCGGCACCTGATGCGACAGTCTCGGTGAACGGGTAAAGGTTCACGACAACCAGGTCAAAGGCCTCGATGTTTAGGTCTGCAAGCTGTGCCACGTGATCGGGATTGCGGGTATCAGCGAGAATTCCCGCGTGAACACGTGGGTGGAGAGTTTTTACTCGTCCGTCCAGGCACTCGGGGAAGCCGGTGAGCTCTTCCACTTTGGTGACCTTTACGCCCGTTTGTGCGATCGTCGACGCAGTTGATCCTGTCGACACAATTTCGACGCCTGCCGAAGCCAAGCTCTGAGCGAATTCTTCTAAGCCAGTCTTGTCAAAAACGCTAATGAGTGCGCGACGAATGGGGCGTTGTTCAGACACGTGAGGACTCGCTTTCTACTGGTGTGAGTGTGACGCGACGGCCGTTAAGGGACAACGAATGCGTCGCAAGGTCGGATAGAAGTCGCACAAGCTGTGCTCGCTCAACCTTTTTAATTTTTTCGTGAAGAGTTTCTTCAGTGTCGGTGGGGCTGATTTCAATAGGAAATTGGCGGATGATGGGGCCGGTGTCCACACCCTCGTCGATGAGGTGGATAGTCGTCCCTGTCACGTGAACTCCGTGGGCCAGAGCGTCGCGCACCGCATGGGCTCCTGGGAAGCTGGGCAAAAGAGCGGGGTGCGTGTTAATGATCTTCCCGGCAAACCGCGAAACAAATTCCGGGCCCAAAATCCTCATGAGTCCCGCCGACACAATCCAGTCCGGCTGGTAGCTCTCAACAACCTCGGCAAGCGCCCGGTTCCAATCTGACCGGTCTTCGTAGGCCGAGAAGTCGACACAAAAGTCATCCACGCCTGCCTGCTGAGCACGGCGCAACACCGGAGCGTCGGGAAGATCGGAGCCCACTGCCACCACACTGTAGGGGCCGGCAGCGTCTAAAACTGCTTGGGTCAACGTTCCTGAACCAGAAGCCAACAGAAGAATACGCACGACGCCATTCTAAGCCTTGACGCTTCCCGTTCGAATTCGTGTGCCACACTAAAGAACGTGATGCCTCCCAAGAATGAAACGACTGAAAACACCACCATCGGACCAGACGTGAAGAAGCGCAGGCGTTTGGGCTACACGTTTTTAGCCCTGTGCGCCCTCTCCTTCATGTTCTCTTTCTACCGCTTGCCGTTTTCTTTGCTCGCGGGGCTGTTCTCGGTTGGAGCACTCATTTGGGGTATCCGCCTGTTCATCGCGTGCGTGCAGACGAAAGGTCCTGTCCCGATGCTCGTGTTTTCGGTCATCGGCGTGTTCGCCTCAGTGATGAGCATTTTCGCCGCCGCCGGAACGCTCATCATGTATCCGGTACAGAAATCATTCGAAGAGTGCACTACATCTGCCATCACTCAAGAGGCAAGCGTTTCGTGCCAAACCGAATATAAAAAGGGCGTCGAAGACCTTTTCAAGCAGGTGACTGGGCAACAGTTACCGAGCTGACTCTGAGTCAGGCTTTTGAGGAGTCGACGAAGAGACATAAAAGTCCCGCAGTTTTTTCATCCCCAGGCCAATTCCAACGCCACCTGCAACCCAAATAGCACTTGCAACGACAAACATCCACGGAATCACACCAGTGGTTTGCAAACCTCCTGGACCGATTCCACCGCAAAAGAACAGCGACGCCAACGCTAAGACAATGAATGTCTGAACCCCCGCGACAACTGCGTTGTGTAGCGTCGCAGACTCCGAAAACGCAATCACCAACGCAAAGGCGATAAGGGGAACAGCCACCAACGCGATTCCTTCTGGAAACGATATATGAGGGATGAGCGCAAAACTCGGAATAGCTGGTAGCGGCCCTTCAAAACCAGACATCGCCGATGCGTGAATGTCACCGCCTAAGCGAAGGGGGAAACCCGTGACCCACGTCAGCGCTCCCGCCCACACGGTTGGAGCGAACATCAATTGAACGATACCCAGCCCAACAGCGGCAATTACGGGGGCACTGTAAGCAGAAACCACCTCGGCGGCGGATGAAAAACTCCCCCACACGGCAACGGCAAGAACGACGTGCGCAGCCACGACCAGCGCAATCAGCAGTCGTGACACAAGCTTCAAGGAATCTTCGACCGCGTCGCCCCACGCAAAACTCATGCGGTCATCGCACCACCGCGCGAGGTGTTCAGCGCCTATGCGAATGCCCCACGCGGGTGCGAGGAGAAGAAGAATGATGCTCCGGCAAATACCAAAACCAGTGACGGGCGCGCCACTGATCACAAGCGCAACCACAATCACGATGAGAACGCTCAGTGACAATCCTGTGAGCCGTAACAACTGAGTTTTCAGAAGGTCGTCGGAAGGCACGCGGTCGTCCGCACGAAGCTTCTTGCCCGCCCGATACATCTGCCATGCAACCACGAGTGACAACAGCGACGGAGGCAAACTCAGAACAAAATCAGCCTGCTCAAACGGGAAACCAAAAGCGGCTAAAGCACCGCGCGTGGCCCAGTCTGGAATGGTGGAGATTGGGAGCATTTTGGCCACTGCCACCAGCCACATCACAAACGACAAACCCAGCGCGCTCAGAATAAAAATAAGGAGAACGCGGGCACCTGCCAGCGCTCCGAGCCCTAGTGGTCGAGCGAAGTCATTCAGCGATTGGGAAGTCTTTGGCACACATACATCTTGCCGTCCCAGCAACAGGTGTTCCAATCAAGACACACCCGAGATGAACCCACATGGTACCTTAGTGAAGGTATATTTAGACGTTTTGTGAGGATTATATGAGTTCAGGGAACAGCTTCCCCCCTGGCACGCCGCCACAGCCACCCCGGCCACCGCAGCACAACGGAGCCCCCAACAACATGGGGTCCGCACCTCAAACGCCTATGGGCACGGGACCTAACCAGCCACCTCGGCCGGCACCCGCCCCAGGTTATGGACACCCTCAAGCCGGGCCTCAGAAGAAGAAGTCTTCTAAGGCACCGCTTTTCATTTCGCTGGCTGCAGTTGCGGGTGTCATCCTTCTTGTCGTCGCTGGGATCATTGTGGTCAATGTTGTCAACAAACAACAGCACAGTCCCCAAGCGCTTGCTCAGTCATACGCTGACGCTGTTAACTCCGGCGACATGAAAAAGGCCAACGAAATTGCCAAGGTTCGCGTCCCTAAGGGGGCTCGCGAAGAACTCCTCGACCCACGATTCATCGAGTCCTCTCCTGACAAGGTCAGTAACGTCAAGGTCGGCCAGGTTGACCGCAAGGGCGACACGGCACAGATCGACATGTCGTACACCATCAGCGGTCAAGAGCACAGCATGAAGTTGCACGCTGAAAAGAAGGGCAAGAAGGGCCTGTTCTTCGATGACTGGCAGATGCAGGGGCCTCAGGTTCAGCCTGTGACTCTCGATACTCCCGCTAATAAGCTCAAGGTCAATGGTGAAGAAATCGACGTCGAACCTGGTTCTGCCGTATACGCGATGTACCCAGGGACTTATGACCTCGAATCGCCTGAAAGCAAATTCCTGAGCGGAGACAAGCAGTCCATTTCCTTGGGCTACCTCAGCGACGAAGACAAACAGGAACCACAGGAAGTCCGTCTGAGGGCAGATGTCAAGGACGAACTGAACAAAGAGGTTGAAAAGCTCGTCAACAAGAAGATCGACGAATGTGAGAAGTCGGGAGATTTTGAACCCAAGGGATGCGGGTTCCGAGTTGATCCGGAGTCAAGCTCTCAAGGGGTCAAGTTCAAGGACGACGTTAACGAAGGCGACGTTCATTGGAAGATCGAAAAGCGCCCCAAGATTTACGTGTCGTACTCCGGCACAATCGGAAATGGCGTGTACTTCTCTAAAGAAGAGGGCGAAGTTTCGTTCACGGCCGACTCGAAAAAGGCTGGAAAGAATGCCTGGAAGTCAATAAACAACCAAAAGTTCAAGGTTTCCGGCAAGGTCTACATCGACGGCGAGTCCGTAAAGATCGAGGACTACTGACCGTAGTTCACACCTGTGAGCCCCTGGACGCTACGTCCGGGGGCTCGCGTGTTTTTGGCTACACTCCCACGGTGCGCGCGGGAAGCTCCACGTCCAGTGTCTCTTCCAACCACAGCGACGCCGACAAAACGAATGGGTCAGCAAAGCGTGGGCCCGCAACCTGTACGCCCACAGTCCGCCCGTCGTCTGTGTAACCCGCGTGTACGGTCGAAGCCGGCTGCTCCGACATGTTGTACGGAACCGTAAACGATATGTGCCCCATGCTCTGCGACGGGTCGTTAAACGGCATGGGCCACTCAGCAGGAAACGCGGCGACGGGAGCCACCGGCGACAACACCAGGTCGAATGGTTCGGTTGCACTCACGGTACGCTTGCGCATCGAATGAATCGAGTTGTATGCATCCATGAGTTCCGGGCCAGTCACATGCGCCCCCGCCTCACACCACTGTGCAACATACGGCAAGACGTGAGCACGGTCTTCTTCACTGAGCTTCATGAGGTCGTTGTATGACCGCACGCGCCAAAACAGATCAATGAGGCTCAGCAGTTCGTCATCCATGAATGGTTCAATTTCTTCCACCTCGGCGCCCGCCCGCTCGAACTCGCGCGCAACCCCCAGCACCACCTCGGCGACCTGCGGATCAACATCCATTCCGCACCCAGCATCCACATGCACGGCCACGCGCACGTTAGCCGGGTCAAAACGGGTCTGGTACGCCCCCGCATACGGAGGGAGTTGCGTGTAGTCACGTGCATCGGAACGCCCAATCACTTCCATAGCCGCGATCACGTCGCTCATCCGACGAGCCAGCGGGCCTGCACACCGCCCTTGATACGGAACCGACAAGGGAACGCGCCCAAAACTTGGCTTGAGCGTAGCCAACCCCAGCCAGGTTCCAGGCAAACGAATCGAACCACCGATGTCACTACCGATGTGAATCGGACCGTATCCGGCAACCGCCGCGGCACCCGCGCCAGACGACGAGCCACCCGTTGTCAGGTCTGGGTTAATTGGCGAGCGCGTGATGCCGTGCAGTGACGACACTCCAGATGACAACATGCCCCAGTCCGGCATGACCGTCGAACCCACGATGACGGCACCGGCTTCTTCCAGGCGGTCCACAATAGGGGCATTGCGTTCTTCCGGTGTACGTGAACCCGGCTTGGTGCCCGACGGCATGGCGACTCCGGCGCGCGCGATGTTTTCTTTCACGGTTACGACCACACCGTCCAAGCCGCTTAACGCTTCGCCACGTTGCCAACGCCCAGCAGAATCTTGGGCTGCTTTCCGCGTGCGCTCCGAAACGGGCCCGTCACCTGTAGCGTTGTCCCACAGCGCGTTGATCGTGGGTTCGCACGCAGCAATACGCTCTGCCACAGCATCGAGCACATCAACTGGACTAAAGTCCCCGTTTGCGTATCCAGCTGTTGATTCTTGAGCGGAAAGATCCGCCAGCATAATGTGCTCCTTTCTATAGATGCGTCGACGTGTATCGACGTATTTTGACTGCGTGGTGGCCCCGTCAGCCGGTCACCACGCGGGTTGTTTTTATGCGTGATGCGCCAATGCATCCTCAAGTTGTGGTGTCGCTGCCACCAAGCTCTGCGTGTACGGGTGAGCCGGCGCGTCGTAAATCTGGTCGACTGTGCCGGTTTCCACAATTTCGCCACTCTTCATGACCGCAACGTCGCTACACAGGTAGCGCACAACGGACAGGTCGTGGCTGACGAAAATCAGGGTGAGGCCGTATTCTTCGACCAGGTCGGTCAGAAGATTGAGCACCTGCGCGCGCACCGAAACGTCGAGAGCTGAGACGGGTTCGTCGGCTACCAGGATCTGCGGCCTGCACACCAGTGCTCGAGCGATTGAGATGCGTTGCCTCTGCCCGCCAGAAAACTGGTGTGGGTACCGGTTTTCTGCTGTTTCGTCGAGCCCTACCGCGAGGAGCATTTCTCGTACTCGGGTGGCTCGCTCCTGTGCAGGAACTCCCATCGCGATGAGCGGTTCGGCGACGATTTCGCGCACTTTCATACGCGGGTCGAGCGACGCGAACGGGTCTTGGAACACGATCTGCAGGTCTTCTCTTACCTTGCGGATGTCCGCCTCGGCCCCGGCCGTGACGTCGTAGTCGCCCACGGTCACCTTCCCGCTTGACGCTGTTTCCAACCCAGACAGGATCTTCAACAGCGTCGATTTCCCTGAACCGGACTCCCCCACGATTCCGAACCGTTGCCCCGACTGGATCGTCAGGTCGATTCCATTGAGCGCGTGGACTTTGTGGGGCCGGGCAAAAAGGCGGCCGGACTTGCGTTCGTAGTCCTTCTTCAGGTCGCGAACCTCAACGACTATTCGGGGTTTTTCTCCCGCCGAGGTGTCCCCCACCTTTGTGCTTCCTTGCGCGTTCGAGTTGTCCCCGGTTTTGGAACCTTCCGTCACCGCAACGTCGTCCCCAGCTTCCTCCCGTGCCGTTTCTTCGAGGCGGTAGTTCTGAGCTGTTTGGATGGTGAAGAGACGACCGTTGTCGTCAGTCGCGGACAGGTCCGAGGCGGCTAGGAGTCCGCGCGTGTATTCGTGTTGCGGGTTGGTGAAGACGTCCTTGACCGTTCCGCGCTCCACCAGTTCGCCCTTGTACATGACCAACACGTGTTCGCACACTCGTGCAACAACTGCGAGGTCGTGGGTGATGAACAAGAGTCCTGTGTTGTTTTTCTGCACGCTGTGCCCAATGAGGTCCAGGATTCCTGACTGCACAGTCACGTCGAGTGCGGTCGTAGGCTCGTCACAGATGAGAAGCCGAGGTGAGTTCGCCATGGCGATCGCGATCACCACGCGCTGTCGTTGGCCTCCCGAAAGTTGGTGTGGGTAGGCTTTTGCAGCGGCCTGCGGGTCAGGGAGGTCCACTCGGGTCAACAGCTCAATGACCTTGTCTCGTAGGTTTGCGGTGTTCCCGTGAAGTTTCATCACTTCGGCCACTTGGTCGCCCACACGCATGAGCGGATTGAGCGCGCTCATGGGTTCTTGGAACACCATCGAGATGTCTTTTCCGCGCAGTTTGGACATCCGCGCGTCACTGAGTGTGAGCAGGTTTCCGGCGTGGCCCTGAAGTTCAATGGTTCCTGAGGATTGAAGTTCGTCGGGCAGGAGCCCCATGATCGCCGAGGCGGTGAGTGACTTTCCGGAACCGGACTCACCTATCAGCCCCACGCGTTCGCCTGATGCAAGGTCAAATGAAAGCGGTTTCACCAGTTCGGTAGTTTCGGTTGCGATACGCAGGTCTTTGACGTGTAAAAGTTCTGACATCACGACCGTCCCTTCAGTTTGGGGTCGAGTCGATCGCGGAGGCCGTCACCTAGCAGGTTGAAACCTAACACCGCGATCGCAATGGCGATGCCTGGCCATATTGCTAGTCCTGGGTGGCTTTCCAAATGCTGTTGAGAGTCGTACAGCATGCGCCCCCATGAGGGAGTTTGCGCTTGGGTGCCTAGTCCCAGGAAGGACAGACCGGCCTCGGCCAAAATAGCCAGCGCGAACGCAACCGAACACTGCACGATCACCATGCCACCGATATTGGGCAAGACGTGCGTGCGCGCAATCGCGAACGCGCTCCGATTCGCAGACTTCGCCGCCATGATGAATTCGCGACTCATCACCTGCAGGGTCCCAGAACGGGCCACCCGAGCAAACCCGGGAATTGATGCGATTCCCACCGCGATCATGGCAGGCAAGGTACCTGGACCCAGAGCAGCCGCGAAAATCATGGCCAGCAAAAGCGCGGGAAAAGCCAACAGCAAATCGTTGGTACGCATAATCAGGCCAGACAACCAGCCAAGGTTGGTCATTCCGGCCAGAATCCCTAACGGAACACCGATGACCACGGCGATTCCCACCGCGACGGCACCCACATACAGCGTGATCCGCGCACCCATCATGACCCACGTGAGAGTGTCGCGACCGTACTGGTCGGTCCCTAACCAGTGCTCAGGAGTCGAACCTGACAACCGAGCGTCCAGGTGGTTGGGCGAATACGGAGTCCAAATGAAGCTGATGAGCGCGGTGATAATGATGAGAGCCACAAATACCAGGCCAACGATCAGGCTCATGTTCGAAAAGAAGCGCTTGTTCACTACGCTGCCCTCCTCACACGCGGATCAAGTACCGGGTACAACAGGTCAATGATGGTGTTGAGCGCCAGCACCAGAACCACCAGAACCAAGACGATTCCCTGAACCGTGATCAGGTCACGATTGCTCACGGCCCGCACCAGTTCTGACCCCATTCCGGGGATCACAAACACTTGTTCGATCACCACGGCACCAATGAGCAAAGTCGCTAACTGCACACCCGCAACCGTGACAACGGGGATCGCGGCGTTGCGCAGACCGTGCTTCACCAACGCACGGCCCTTTGTTTGGCCCTTTGCACGCGCGGTCCGCAAGAAGTCCTCACCCATGACATCCAGAACCGCTGAACGCACATACCGCGTCAAAATAGCCGCCTGCACCAAAGCGAGCGCACAGACCGGAAGCACCAAGCGGATGAGAAACTCTCCAAAACCTTCCGACGGCGCTTTCCATCCCGACGACGGGAACCATCCAAACTTGAGCGAAAACAGCATAACCAGCAGGATTCCCGCCAAGAAGTTGGGGATTGCAACCCCAATCTGGCTGGCACCGGAAATCAGTGAACCCACCACATTCTTGTGGTTGACAGCAGCCAACGTCCCCAACGGAACGGCGACAGCAAGAGCCACAACCATCGACGCTAGCACCACAATGAGCGTCACCTGGATCGAGTCGGCAATGACCGGGGCGATCGGAGCTTGCGTCACGTACGACGTACCAAAGTCACCCACGAGCACATGGCCGATCCAATCGAAGTACTGCACCACGATAGGACGATCCAAGCCGTACTTTTCTTCCAGAGCCGCTACCGCCTCGGGCGTGGCGCTGGTCCCCAACGCAACCTGCGCGGCATTACCCGGCAGGATCTGCATGAGTGCGAACACCACCACCGAGGCGACTGCCGCTGTCAGGACAAACTGAAGCAGTCGACGTAGAAAGTAGCTTGTCAAAACGGCTACTCCCAGCCGAGGTCGGCGATACGGTATGCGTCAGATACCTGGTTTTCGGCAACTCCCGTGACCTTCGCGTTGGTCACGACCAGGTTGGGGAAGAGGAAGAGGAAACCAGCCGCCGCGTCTTCCGTGATGGTGCGAGCAACCTGCTTCATACCTTCCGTGTATTCCTCTTCTGAACCTTCATCAGCCTTGGCGGCGATGTCGCTGATTTTCTTAGAGTCGTATCCCGTGTAGTAGCCCTCACCAAAGACCGTGAGCATGTCGCGCGCTTCGATGTGGTTGATGATGGACATGTCGTACTCATGGTTAGTGAACGTCTTGTCCAACCACACGGCCGGGAACTCTTGAGTTTCAACTTTCGCCTTCAGACCTACTGCTTCGAGCTGGGAAACTACGACATTGGCCGACGCGGTGGCGTACGGAAGGTTTGGCACGGTGAACTTCACGGTCTGGTCTTTCACACCGGCTTCTTCGATGAGCTTCTTGGCCTTTTCAACATCGTGAGGCCACTTGTTGGTCAGGTCTTCGTAGTACGGATCGGTGGGTGGAACCATCGAGCCAATAAGCGTTCCGTGGCCACTCCATGCCGTGTCGATGATGGCCTGCTCGTCGAGCGCGTACATCACTGCTTCGCGGACCTTTTTGTCCTTGAACACGCCACCTGCGTTGTTCAGGGCGAGCAGGACTTCACCGTTAGTGGTCCCTTCGACGACTTTGTACTTGTCGGATTCTTTTTCAAAACTCGACAGCAGGTCAGGCGCCTGCAGGCTAGCTAGGACGTCTACTTCCCCGGACTTCAACGCGTTAGCACTGGCCACGGGATCCTTAAAGTACTTGAACGTGACCTTGTCCAGCTTGGGTTCTTCACCCCAGTAGTCATCACGGGCAGCGAACACGATCTTCTGACCACGTGTAAAGGTGTCGACCGTGAACGGCCCGGTTCCTACGGCCTTGTTGGCCAGGTCGTTGACGCCTTCTTCGTCAAACACGGCTCCCACAAGGGACGCCAAGTCAAACAGCCACCGGCTGGACGGGTGTGACAGGGTGATTTCAACCGTTGCGTCATCGACGACGTTGATGGTGTCGACAACGTCCATTTTCGCCTTCAACGCGTTCTTCCACGCGTCTGATTTGACTCGTTCATATGAGAACTTGACGTCGTCGGCGGTGAAGTCAGCACCGGATGAGAACTTCACATCCTTGCGGAGCTTAAAGGTGTACGTCTTGCGGTCCTCTGACAGGTCCCAGGATTCGGCGAGCGCAGGCTGGATCTGACCTTCTTGGTCAATCCGAACAAGCGATTCGTACACGTTTTCCATGAGTGCCTGCGGGACGGCAGCCCCGGCCGAGGTCGTGAAGTCCAGGTTGGCAGGTTCCGCCGTGTGCGCGATTACCATGTCGGTGCGTGCGTCAGACGAACCCGATGATGACGCTCCCGCGTTGCATCCCACCAGTACGAGCGAACTTACGGTGGCTACGAGCGCTAGGCCAAAACGCGTTTTCATGTGACTCCTTCATCCAAACCTGGAGGTTTCAGCACCCCCCAACACTGTAATGAAGATTACAAAAGATTTAATGAATGTTCAAACTTCGGTTCACATTCCGACACGCAGTGTCGTCCCAAGTCACAACGCACATTCCGGGACGCCGACGTTTTTGGTGGTGTGGGGCATCCCCAGTCCCCGCTCACACTCAGTGCTGCTAGCCCTCACGAACGCCTACGGCGCGCACCTGCAGCTCGCATCTTGACCAACACGACAAACAGTAGCCAGGCCACAGCTGCCTGACCAAGGCGGACCGGCAGGCGATCCATGAATGTCAGATGTTGCACCCCTTGTGCTTCTGAAACGCAGAAACGGGTGACGCTGACGCTTGTTTCACCCTCGCTGTTTGTCCATTCGTCTGAGGTGCTGATGAGTTCCGCCCCTGGTTCTTTGCACAATAACGGTGCAAGTGGTGCGTCGAGAATGGGGAACATGAGCTCGATGGGGAAAACCACAACACATCCAACAATAATGTATGAGACCACGCCCGCTACAAGAAGCCCGCGGAAGCTATTTTTCTTGCTTTTAACGGGTCGAGATTTTTCTTGGTTTGTCCGTTGTTGTCCAACCGACGCTGACGAATTAATCACGAGAAATGACCTCCCCGGTCTGAGGATCAAATTCGAAGCTCACGAGTCCTAGTCGGGGACCATTCACGGTTCCGTGAAGTGACACGTTCGTTGTGCGTTGGGGAACAGGTGCGTCCTGAACCTCGCCCCCGGGTGCTGCTCCCTGCGCGTCAGCCACAATCGTTTCGTTGCCTACTCGCACCATGAGGTCAAAGTTCGTGATTTCTGCTCCATCGACTTCGTCACGCATATTCCGGATGAGAGTGGCAGGATCCTTGCGAAAAATAGGCGGAATATCTTGTGCCAAGAAGTACGAGTCGGTACTGTTTTCCCTTGGCGAAGCTTTGCGGGAGGGCTGTGAGTAAACCCAGTCGTTTTCTACCGGATTCTGTGCGTTGAGCACATCACCAACGAACGAAAAGTCTGAACCCTGGAAACTGATTCGCCGCAGTTGGGTTTTTTCGACGTCGTCATACCCACCGTGCTGCGCGAAGTCCTGGAGCGCCTGTTCGACCCGTGGCGCTGCGATGCCTCCTCCACGCTCAAACATCTGTTGAGCAAATTTCTCTTCGCTGATTGCACCGATTGCGCATGCGGAAGTAGCAAGAGCTGCGAGAGTAACTACGACAATTGAGCGAATGAAACGTGCCAACGATCTTCCCTTTCGAAAGGCCATACGAGTGTCCGTCAGCACATGCGTGCATCCGTGCAATCGTTTGACAAGAGAGTAACACCAATCTGGTGGCCCACTGCACCCAAATCCGCGCCTATTCCGCTGTCAGCACATCCGCTACGCAGGGGCGATTTCTGCCACGAGCTTCCGTAACGCCTTGCCCCTGTGGCTGATCGCGTTTTTCTCTTCCGCGGACAGCTGTGCCGCACTCACGTTCACGCCGTCTGGCTGAAAAATCGGGTCGTACCCAAAGCCACCGTCTCCCACTGGTTCCCGCAAGATCGTGCCACGCATTTCCCCGGTACACACGACCTCGGTGCCGGCATTCACATACGCGGCCGCACACACAAAGCGGGCACCGCGCCCACGGTCTGGAATGTCGCTGAGCTGCTTGAGTAGCAGCTCCAAGTTCGCGCGGTCATCGCCGTGCTTCCCCGCCCAGCGGGCAGACAGAATCCCCGGCGCAGAACCCAGCACATCAACGACCAAACCCGAATCATCAGCGATCGCAGGCATGCCGGTCTCCTGGGCAACAGCGCGCGCTTTAATGAGCGCGTTCTCTTCGAACGTCAATCCATCTTCAACAACATCAGCCAACCCCAGCTCGCCAGCCGTGACGACCTCGGCGGTGGGAATCACCTGCGACAGAATCGCCTGCAACTCAACTTTCTTACCGGCGTTGTGGGTGGCGAGAACAAAACGAGTCACGGCCGGCCCCTTACTGATCTGAACCGCTCACCAGGTCTTGTGCCAGAGCACTGGCCTGAATCCGGGCGAGCTCCGCACACCCGTGCTCCGCCAAATCCAACAACGACCCCAGTTCAGCACGGTCGAACGGGGCACCTTCTGCGGTTCCCTGCACCTCCACGAACGCGCCCGAGCCAGTCATGACCACGTTCATGTCGGTTTCGGCGGTCGAATCCTCTTCATACGGCAGGTCAAGCACGGGCTTCCCATCCACAATTCCCACACTGATCGCGGCCACGGAGTCCTTTAACACCTCGGCGTTCTTAGGAATCCATCCCAGTTCCTTGCCTTTCGCAACCGCGTCGACGAGTGCAACATACGCACCCGTAATCGCTGCCGTGCGCGTGCCACCGTCGGCCTGGAGCACGTCACAGTCCACCTGGAGCGTGTTTTCACCTAGCTTCGACAAGTCAAGAACCGCACGCAAACTACGACCGATCAACCGAGAAATCTCGTGCGTCCGTCCCCCAATTTTTCCCTTGACGCTTTCGCGGGAACTACGGGTGTGGGTGGCACGTGGAAGCATGGCGTATTCGGCCGTGGCCCAACCGCGCCCTTCACCCTTCATCCACCGAGGAACACCTTCAGTCAGCGAAGCCGCGCACAGCACGCGCGTGCGCCCAAACTCCACGAGCACGGACCCTTCCGCGTGGTCGAGCCATCCGCGCGTAATCTTTACCTCACGCAGTTCATTGGCTTGGCGTCCGTCAAATCGCACTGTTTTCTCCTTGGGTTGGTATGGGTTGGTTGGTGTCATTCCGGGCTAGCTGGCTAACTGGTTGGGGTGGGGTTTCCCGAGGTCGTCGCGGCCGGCGAGGTCGTTCAGGGAACCGTGTATGTGGTCAGTGGTGATGCGAGTTCGGGGGTGTGCCCGAAGCTCTCCGTGGCTTCTGTGCGCACCTTGTCCTCACTGGTCCACGGCGGTATGTGAGTGAGCATAAGACGTTTAACACCGGCGGTTCGCGCCACCTCACCTGCACGTTTACCCGTGAGGTGAATGCCACGAACGTTGTCGCGTCCTTCTTCGAATGCAGCCTCGCACACAAACAAATCTGCGTCACGGGCAGCGTCGACAAGTCCGTCGCAGGCGTCCGAGTCGCCCGAATACGTGAGCACCGTACCATTGGCGTGCTCGATCCGCAGTGCATATGTTTCCACCGGGTGATCCACCAAGTGCGAAACCACGGTCAGTGGCCCAACTGTGTGCCGTGAGCCGGGGGTGAGGTCCTTAAACTCGAACGCCGAATCAAGTGTTGAGTCATCCGCACCTTTTCCGGTCCCAGCGGCCAGTCCGGCTGGCGTGTGGTGCGCGGATTGCAACCGGGCTTCGCTTCCAGCAGGCCCGTAAACGGGAAGTTGAGGGAGGGGCGACTCCTCGAAGAAAAATTTGGGATCGTACGTACGTAACACGTACAGCCCGGTGACGTCGAGGCAATGATCGGGGTGAAGGTGTGAGAGGAACACCGCGTCGATCTGGGTGTGGTTGAGAACCGTTTGAAGCGGTCCCAAAGCTCCAGAGCCCAGGTCTAGCACGATGTTGGTGGTTCTTTCACCGTCGCGTGCGCTCACCACATAACAACTGGCTGAGGACGCCGGTCCGGGGTACGAACCGGAGATCCCCACCGCTGTGATCGAAAAGTCAGTCAATGTTGTGGCCCTTCGTTCCCGAGGTCGTTGTCCCCGTCCTCGTCGTCTTCGCCGAGGTCGGGGAGAGTTTCCAACAGAATAGAGGTAATGCGGTCCTGTGCCCAGGTAAGAAGTTCATAAACATGCACAGTCATGACCGTGCTTTCAGGCTGTTCGTCAATCGTTTCCAGTAGGTGTTCCAGGTCAGCGTCGGTTGCGATTCCCAGCCTGGTCGCTAGGATCAGGCGCACGTCCCCCAGAGCAGTGGCCCATGAGCGCGCTTGCTCTTCGGTGAGCTCCGTACGGCCGGAGCGTGACAGAGTGAAAAGTGCAGTTCGGAGGTTCGCGAGTTTCGATTCGCGAATGTCACGTTCGGTCAGTCGCCTGAATTCTGCTGCACGATCAGCATCCTCAGCGTCCACATCAGGAAGTAGACGGAGCACCGCTGGGTCGGTGGGTCGTTTTCCGGAGCTCATTCCTACGAGCTTTGCCAGCTCATCAGCCTCAGTTTCGGCGCCATCGTCGAGTAGTTCTGCGGCATCGGAAAACAGTCCGCTTAAAACCCTGCGTTCAACTGGTTCGAGCTCAATGATTGCCGTTGAGCGAATACCGGGCGTAATCTTCATGCGTCCGCCTTTTTGCACGTGGCCCACAACCCAAAACCGTGCATCGCCGCCGTGTCACGTTCCATCTGTTCACGGGTGCCGGTTGCTACAACCGACTTCCCTTCGTTGTGGACCTCCATCATGAGCTTCTTTGCTTTCGCTGGCGAATACCCAAAATAGCTGCGGAATACATACGTCACATACGACATGAGGTTAACCGGGTCACTGAACACGATGGTCACCCAGGGCGAGTCCGTCGCAACGACTTCGTCGACCTCTGGTTCGGCTAGGGTGCTCATGGAACTGCTCACATATTCACCATATGCGAAACATCGTTGTGACTCGCAGACTGTTCGTGCAATAGGATCACTGTTATGAGTGATCTCACACGCCAGTCCACAGCGCTTCTGACCGACCAGTACGAACTCACCATGGTCCAGGCGGCTTTAGAATCCGGTCGAGCAGACCGCACCTGTCTCTTCGAAGTTTTTGGCCGCAGGCTCCCTCCCGGCCGACGTTACGGCGTGGTCGCTGGAACTGGGCGTTTCTTAGAAGCACTCGAAAATTTCACATTTGGCCCTGATGAACTCGCGTTCCTCAAGTCCGCGAACATTTCGGACGCCACCACGTTGGACTGGCTGGAAAACTACGAGTTCACCGGAAACATTCGGGGGTACGCAGAAGGGGACATGTACTTCCCTCACTCCCCCATCCTCACGGTTGAAGCGCCCTTTGCGCAGGCAGTAGTCCTCGAAACACTTCTCCTGTCGGTCCTGAACTACGACACCGCCGTTGCATCGGCAGCGTCCCGCATGTCACGGGCGGCAGGAAACCGTCCATGTGCCGACATGGGTTCACGACGCACTCAGGAATACGCCGCAGTTGGTGCGGCCCGCGCAGCCGTGATCGCTGGGTTCGCCTCCACATCGAACCTTGAAGCAGGAAGGCGCTACGGGCTCCGCACCATTGGAACCGCTGCACACGCGTTTACTCTTCTGCACAACACCGAACGCGAAGCATTCGACGCTCAAGTTAAAGCACTAGGCAAAGACACTGTCCTGCTGTTAGACACGTACGACGTGGACGAAGCACTCAAAACGGCGATCGAAGTCGCCGGAACAGAACTGGGCGGGGTGCGCATCGACTCCGGTGACTTGGGCATCCAAGCGACAGAAGTCCGCGACAAGCTCGACGCACTCGGTGCCACTAACACCAAAATTACAGTCACCTCGGACTTGGACGAATACGCGATAGCCGCCCTGCGAGCCACACCCACGGACTCCTACGGTGTGGGCACCCGCCTTGTCACAGGATCCGGCTCCCCCACAGCTAACTTGGTGTACAAACTGGTGGCGCGTTCTGACAACGGTGAGGACTGGGTGTCGGTTGAAAAGAAATCGGCCGGCAAGGGTTCACACGGTGGCTTCAAACAAGCAGTGCGCGCACTTGAAGGTGGCGTGGCAACCGAGGAAGCGATCGGAGTTCCCACGCTTCCGGAGGACGTTTCCAGCGGACGTCCTCTCACGGTTGACCTGGTCGTCGACGGTCAGATCGTCGACGGATACACCGGCCCTGAAGGCGTTGAACGGGCGCGCGATCACTACCACGACTGCATTCGCGAACTGCCCCGCACTGCTCACCGTTTGCAAGACGGTGAACCTGCGATTCCTACCGTGTACTACAACGCATAACGCAAGCGGGGTTACAGGCTTTCACACCTGTAACCCCGCTTAAGTAGGTTCACTCAGTATTCGACAACCACACGACCGTCGATCTTGCCGTGGACCATCTCATCAAACACCGCGTTAATGTCGCCCAAAGGACGCTTAGTAAACGTGGGGTGGATGAGACCACGCGCGTAGAAGTCCAAAGCTTCTTCCATGTCGCGGCGGGTTCCCACAATCGAACCACGAATCGTCAGTCCCTTAAGCACAATGTCGAAGATCGGTGCAGGGAACTCCCCTGGTGGCAGACCGTTGAACACAATGGTGCCACCGCGACGCGTCATTCCAATCGCTTGCCCAAACGCATCTGGGTGCACGGCTGTCACCAGAACACCGTGACTACCGCCAACGGCTTCCTGGACCTCCGGGACGGGGTCGTTCGCGAATGCGTTGATAACCACCTCGGCGCCGTGCTTCTTAGCAAGCTGGAGCTTGTCATCTGCAATATCCACGGCAACAACGCGCATTCCCATGGCAACCGCGTACTGGACTGCAATGTGCCCCAGACCACCTACACCAGAAATAACGACCCATTCACCGGGCTTCACCTCGGTTTCTTTCAGACCCTTGTACACCGTGACACCTGCGCACAGCACCGGCGCGATTTCATATGGGTCAGCACCCTCTGGGATGAGTGCACAGTACCGGCTGTCGACCAGCATGTACTCGCCAAACGATCCGTCTACCGAATATCCACCGTTTTCTTGTTTCTCACATAGCGTTTCCCAGCCGGTTTCGCAGTATTCGCACTCACCGCATGCGCTCCACAACCACGCGTTACCAACGAGATCGCCTTCTTTAACGCGAGTGACATAGTCACCTACCGCAACAACCTTTCCAACGCCTTCGTGCCCAGGGATAAACGGAGGCTGGGGCTTGACCGGCCAGTCACCGTGAGCTGCGTGCAGGTCGGTGTGGCACACGCCAGTCGAAATGTTCTTCACAAGCGCCTGGTATGGCCCGGGTTTGGGAACATCTACTTCTTTGACTTCGAGGTCTTTTCCAAATTCATTGACGACAGCTGCATTCATTGTGTCGGACATGGGGCTCAACTCCTTCGTCGCAATTGGTTGCAGACTTTCTGCAAGACACACATAGTGCATCTCTTATGAGATTCTATGGACAACTCGGGGTCCATTGGAATGTCCGACGTGGAATTTATCAGCGACCCACAAACCATCGTTGCAGGGTTTTGATCCGTTCTTGAATCTGTTCGCGTGATGCTTGTGCCACGGCGGGGCCACCGCACACGCGTCGGAGCTCGATGTGGATGGAGCCGTGCGGTTTTCCTGTGCGCCTGGCCCACGCCCCCACTAGCGACTGCAGTTTGTTGCGTTCCTCTTTCATCGCTTTGTGCTCGATCTCGTCCGGGTCCTCAACGGGTGTGGCTCGTCCTTTGCGTTTGGACTGTTCTGTTTGGCGAGCACGCAACAGGTGGGACACTTGCTCTGGTTCCAGGAGCCCGGGCAGGCCAATGAAGTCCTGTTCGTCTTCCGAGCCCACTTCTCCCCCGGCTCCAAACGCACCACCGTCATAGAGCACGCGGTCAAAGGACGCCTCCGCCGAGAGCGCTTCGTAGGATCCTGTCGTCAGTTCCCCAGACGCGGATTCCTCACGGTTCGCCTCGTTGAGAGCCTGATCGTCTAGAAGTCCTTGCTCATCGTCGTCTTCGTCGGGCCGTCGGACGTCAAGCGCGTGGTCGCGTTCAGCTTCCAGGTTATTGGCAAGGGCTAAAAGAACGGGCACGCTGGGCAAGAAGATCGAGGCGGTTTCCCCGCGTTTACGTGCGCGCACAAAACGCCCTACGGCCTGCGCGAAGAACAACGGAGTAGCTGATGACGTCGCGTACACACCCACAGCGAGCCTGGGCACGTCCACACCTTCAGACACCATACGAACCGCAACCATCCAGCGACGGTCGGAGTTTTGGAATTCCTCGATACGGTCGCTGGCTCCCGCCTCGTCCGAAAGCACCACGGTCACGTCTTCGCCCGCTATTTCCTTAAGCTGTTTGGCATACGCGCGCGCCACTTGCTGATCGGTTGCGATCACCAATCCCCCGGCGTCCGGCACGGTGCGCCGTACTTCGGTAAGCCTGCGGTCGGCTGCCCTGAGAACCGCGGGAATCCATTCGCCTGTGGGGTTCAGTGCGGTGCGCCAGGCTTGTGCATGGACGTCTTTTGTTGCGTCTGCGCCCAGGATGGCTTCCATTTCGTCTCCGGCTTTTGTGCGCCAACGCATGTTGCCGGAGTAGGTCATGAAAATAACGGGGCGCACCACGCCGTCGCCAAGCGCCCGCGAGTACCCGTATGAGTAGTCGGCTTGGGATGTGCGGATGCCTTCGTCGTCGGGGACGTAGGTGACAAATGGGATCGCCGAGGTGTCCGACCGGAAAGGCGTTCCCGTCAGGGCGAGTCGTCGGCGGGCGGGTTCGAAAGCGTCTCGTACGGCGTCACCCCAGGAAAGCGCGTCACCGGCGTGGTGAATCTCGTCGAGGATGACCAACGTGCGGTACTTTTCCGTGCGGTTTTGGTGGAGCACCGGTTTCGCTGCCACTTGCGCATACGTGACTGCAACGCCGTGGAAGCCGGGGGCTGAACGGCCTTGTGAGTTTTTAAAGTTGGGGTCGAGCTTGATACCTACGCGCCCAGCCGCGGCAGCCCATTGGACCTTGAGGTGTTCCGTAGGGGCTACGACGGTGACTCGGTCGACCTTGCGTTGTGCCAAAAGCTCAGAGGCTAAACGCAACGCGAACGTTGTCTTTCCCGCTCCCGGGGTTGCGACTGCCAGGAAGTCGCGTGGTTCGTTGCGGAAGTACTGTTCGAGTGCTTCTGCCTGCCATGCACGTAATTTACCCGCTGTTCCCCACGCGGCGCGTTCGGGGAAAGCGGGAGAAAGATGTTCGGCGGCAGAGGTTCCTGGAACCCTACCAGTGTTCACTCGTCGTCAGGCTCCTGACCTTCTGGCATGGATTCGTAGATTTCTTTGCACAGAGGGCAAACCGGGAAACGCTGAGGGTCGCGGCTGGGGACCCAGACTTTGCCACAGAGGGCTACCAGTGGCGTGCCGGTTACCATGGATTCCATGATTTTCGCTTTGGGCGCGTAGTGTGAAAACCGCTCGTGATCACCGGGTTCAGTCAGCTGTTCTTGTAGCTCGCGGTCGAGTGTTGCCGTGCCACCGGTACTCGGATAGGTTTCAGTCATGCCCCCTATTCTATCCAGTGACTTCATTGACGACTACCGCAGGTTGAGTGATTCGATCGCTTCTGGCGTGGCAGTGGTCACTGTTGGTGGAGGCTCGAAGTTCACCGGGGTCACTGTTGACTCTTTTCTTGACGTGTCGTGGGATCCGCCCACCATGTTGGTGTCGATTCTTTCTTTGTCCCGAGTCATGGATGTGATGGAGTGTGCGCAGATGTTTACGCTCAGCGTGCTCAACGCTGACCAAGAAGATATCGCTACATGGTTGGGCGCTTCAGGGCAACCGAATTACGGTTTGCTCAATGATATCCCCACTGTGGATGGTGAGTGCGGGCCTGCCCATATTGCTCAGGCGTGTGCATTCTTTGAGGTCGAGGTGACCGACCGTCACACTGTCGCAACGCACACGTTGTTCTCTGGTCCGGTAGTCGCACAGGGTGGCAACCCGGATACTCAGCCCTTAGTGCGAAGGAACCGGATCTACGGAACCTTTGGGTGAATTGTTTAAGGGCCTGACCAGTGTAGTGGTCAGGCCCTTAATGATAAGAGTGGTTTTGCGGCGGTGTCTTACTCTCCCACACACTCTCGTGTGCAGTACCATCAGCGCTGTCAGGCTTAGCTTCCGGGTTCGGAATGGGGCCGGGCGTTTCCCTGACGCTATAACCACCGCAAAAAATTGTGGGGGCACACGGTGTGTGTGCACAGTGTTTTTGTTGCGAGTGTTCGTGTGTGGACGCGAGTGATTGAGTGTTCGTTCGTGATGTCCAGGGTTTGTTGTCGGTGTTACCTGGTCTACTCACACGTAGTGTGTGTGAGTGATCGGTGTATTAGTACCAGTCAGCTACACACATTACTGTGCTTCCACGTCTGGCCTATCAACCCTATAGTCTGTAGGGCACCTCATGGAAATCTCATCTTGAAGCAGGCTTCCCGCTTAGATGCTTTCAGCGGTTATCCTTCCCGAACGTAGCCAACCAGCCATGCACCTGGCGGTACAACTGGCACACCAGAGGTTCGTCCGTCCCGGTCCTCTCGTACTAAGGACAGCCCTTCTCAAATTTCCTACGCACGCAGCGGATAGGGACCGAACTGTCTCACGACGTTCTAAACCCAGCTCGCGTACCGCTTTAATGGGCGAACAGCCCAACCCTTGGGACCGACTCCAGCCCCAGGATGCGACGAGCCGACATCGAGGTGCCAAACCATGCCGTCGATATGGACTCTTGGGCAAGATCAGCCTGTTATCCCCGAGGTACCTTTTATCCGTTGAGCGACCGCGATTCCACAATCCACGGCCGGGTCACTAGTCCCAGCTTTCGCTCCTGCTCGACACGTCCGTCTCACAGTCAAGCTCCCTTGTGCACTTACACTCAAAACCTGATTGCCAACCAGGCTGAGGGAACCTTTGGGCGCCTCCGTTACTCTTTGGGAGGCAACCGCCCCAGTTAAACTACCCATCAGGCACTGTCCCTGAACCCGATCAGGGTCCGAAGTTAAGGAATCCAGAATGGCCAGAGTGGTATTTCACCAATGACTCCACACACACTAGCGTGCATGCTTCCTAGTCTCCCACCTATCCTACACAAGCCACACCGAACACCAATACCAAACTGTAGTAAAGGTCTCGGGGTCTTTCCGTCCTGCTGCGCGTAACGAGCATCTTTACTCGTAATGCAATTTCGCCGAGTTCGTAGTAGAGACAGCAGAGAAGTCGTTACGCCATTCGTGCAGGTCGGAACTTACCCGACAAGGAATTTCGCTACCTTAGGATGGTTATAGTTACCACCGCCGTTTACTGGGGCTTAAATTCTCCGCTTCACCCAAGGGTTAACGGGTCCTCTTAACCTTCCAGCACCGGGCAGGCGTCAGTCCGTATACATCGACTTACGTCTTCGCACGGACCTGTGTTTTTAGTAAACAGTCGCTTCTCTCTGGTCTCTGCGACCACCACCAGCTTTCACCGCAAAAGGCTAATACCAGGATGGTCCCCCTTCTTCCGAAGTTACGGGGGCAATTTGCCGAGTTCCTTAACTACGATTATCTCGCTCGCCTTAGTATTCTCTACCTGACTACCTGTGTCGGTTATCGGTACGGGCGGATCAAACCTCACGTCGATGCTTTTCTTGGCAGCATAGGATCACCAGATCACTCCACCACGTGGAGTGCCCATCAGCTCTCAACCATAAAGTCATCCGGATTTACCAAGATGACGGCCTACAACCTTAGACTGCGACAACCATCGCGCAGCCTGGCTACCTTCCTGCGTCACACCTGTTAACACGCTTACCTACAACACGCTCAGGTCCTACCCACACCCACAACCACACCCCGAAAGGTGTTCGGTAAGTGTGAGTAGTTAGTCTCACATGATTCGGTATGGACGGTTTTTCACCGGTACGGGAATATCAACCCGTTATCCATCGACTACGCCTGTCGGCCTCGCCTTAGGTCCCGACTTACCCAGGGCGGACGAACCTGCCCCTGGAACCCTGAGTCATCCGGCGGACGGGATTCTCACCCGTCTTTCGCTACTCATGCCTGCATTCTCACTCGTATAGCCTCCATCACTCGTTTACACGGCAACTTCACCGGCCACACGACGCTCCCCTACCCAACACCACGGCCGTTAAACCTTTTAACGTGGTGTTGCCACAACTTCGGCGGTGTACTTAAGCCCCGCTACATTATCGGCGCGGAATCACTTGACCAGTGAGCTATTACGCACTCTTTCAAGGGTGGCTGCTTCTAAGCCAACCTCCTGGTTGTCTTCGCAACTCCACATCCTTTCCCACTGAGCACACGCTTAGGGGCCTTAGTTGATGGTCTGGGCTGTTTCCCTCTCGACTACGAAGCTTATCCCCCGCAGTCTCACTGCCACGCTTACACTTACACGCATTCGGAGTTTGGCTGACGTCAGTAACCCGATAGGGCCCATCAGCCACCCAGTAGCTCTACCTCGCATAAGCAACACGCAACGCTGCACCTAAATGCATTTCGGGGAGAACCAGCTATCACAGAGTTTGATTGGCCTTTCACCCCTAACCACAGATCATCCCCCCAGTTTTCAACCTAGGTGGGTACGGGCCTCCACGACGTCTTACCATCGCTTCACCCTGCCCATGGCTAGATCACTCCGCTTCGGGTCTAGAACACGCGACTATACCGCCCTATTCGGACTCGCTTTCGCTACGACTACCCCACACGGGTTAACCTCGCCACGTATCACTAACTCGCAGGCTCATTCTTCAAAAGGCACGCCATCACCCCAACTTGGGGGCTCTGACGGATTGTAAGCACATGGTTTCAGGTACTATTTCACTCCCCTCCCGGGGTACTTTTCACCATTCCCTCACGGTACTATCCACTATCGGTTACCAGGAAGTATTTAGCCTTACCAGGTGGTCCTGGCAGATTCACACAGGATTACACGAGTCCCGTCCTACTCGGGAATCAGTCACACCACAACACACGCATTTCAGCTACAGGACTCTCACCCACTACGGTTAGCCATCCCAGACTATTCACCTACACGCACATCACGGCACCACTCCATGCTGAGAGCAGAAAAACCAACCCCACAACACCATGCATGCAACACCAGCACGCTTACACACACACGGTTTAGGCTCATCCACGTTCGCTCGCCACTACTAGCAGAATCATTATTATTTTCTCTTCCTATGGGTACTGAGATGTTTCACTTCCCCACGTTCCCCCCTACCACCTATACATTCAATGGCAGGTCACTACACATCACATGCAGCGGGGTTCCCCCATTCGGACACCCTCGGATCACCGTCCGTTCACCAACTCCCCGAGGCTTATCGCAGGTCACCACGTCCTTCATCGGCTCCTGATACCAAGGCATCCACCATGCGCTCTTACACACTCACCACACTTTATAAACGTGCAGCAAACCAGATAACACACAACAACAAACAATCACGACGATCATTCATCAGATGCTCGCGTCCACTATTCACAAACAAAAACAACAACAAGAAAAACACACAACAGTCTGTTCCCCCACAACCCAACAACGTGCCCACCCATGCACTACATGCCCCATCCAAAGAGCACACAACACACGCACACAACACACCACAAAGAATGCACTGTGAGAGTTTTTGTGACGTTCCACCCAAAAATAAGCACCACACACAACACGCGTGGCTTACCCACCCAAACGGGTGGTTGCTCCTTAGAAAGGAGGTGATCCAGCCGCACCTTCCGGTACGGCTACCTTGTTACGACTTAGTCCCAATCACCAGTCCCACCTTCGACGGCTCCCCCCACACAGGTTAGGCCACCGGCTTCGGGTGTTACCGACTTTCGTGACTTGACGGGCGGTGTGTACAAGGCCCGGGAACGTATTCACCGCAGCATTGCTGATCTGCGATTACTAGCGACTCCGACTTCACGTAGTCGAGTTGCAGACTACGATCCGAACTGAGACCGGCTTTAAGAGATTCGCTCCACCTCACGGTATCGCCACCCTCTGTACCGGCCATTGTAGCATGCGTGAAGCCCAAGACATAAAGGGCATGATGATTTGACGTCATCCCCACCTTCCTCCGAGTTGACCCCGGCAGTCTCCCATGAGTTCCCACCATCACGTGCTGGCAACATAGAACGAGGGTTGCGCTCGTTGCGGGACTTAACCCAACATCTCACGACACGAGCTGACGACAACCATGCACCACCTGTACACCAGTCAAAAAGAAAACCACATCTCTGCGATGGTCTAGTGCATGTCAAGCCTTGGTAAGGTTCTTCGCGTTGCATCGAATTAATCCGCATGCTCCGCCGCTTGTGCGGGCCCCCGTCAATTCCTTTGAGTTTTAGCCTTGCGGCCGTACTCCCCAGGCGGGGCACTTAATGCGTTAGCTACGGCGCAGAATCCGTGGAATGGACCCCACACCTAGTGCCCAACGTTTACGGCATGGACTACCAGGGTATCTAATCCTGTTCGCTCCCCATGCTTTCGCTCCTCAGCGTCAGTAACAGCCCAGAGTCCCGCCTTCGCCACCGGTGTTCCTCCTGATATCTGCGCATTTCACCGCTACACCAGGAATTCCAGACTCCCCTACTGCACTCTAGTCCGCCCGTACCCACTGCACGCGCACCGTTAAGCGGCACGTTTCCACAGCAGACGCGACAAACCACCTACGAGCTCTTTACGCCCAATAATTCCGGACAACGCTAGTACCCTACGTATTACCGCGGCTGCTGGCACGTAGTTAGCCGGTACTTCTTCTGCAGGTACCGTCACTTTCGCTTCTTCCCTACTGAAAGAGGTTTACAACCCGAAGGCCGTCATCCCCCACGCGGCGTCGCTGCATCAGGGTTTCCCCCATTGTGCAATATTCCCCACTGCTGCCTCCCGTAGGAGTCTGGGCCGTGTCTCAGTCCCAGTGTGGCCGGTCGCCCTCTCAGGCCGGCTACCCGTCGTCGTCTTGGTAGGCCATCACCCCACCAACAAACTGATAGGCCGCGAGCCCATCCCTTACCAAAAAATCTTTCCTACACAACCATCCGATCACGCAGAATATCCGGTATTAGACCCAGTTTCCCAAGCTTATCCCGAAGTAAAGGGCAGGTTACTCACGTGTTACTCACCCGTTCGCCACTAATCCACCCAGTGCAAGCACCAAGCTTCATCGTTCGACTTGCATGTGTTAAGCACGCCGCCAGCGTTCGTCCTGAGCCAGGATCAAACTCTCCACAAAAAACAAGAAAGAAAAACCCCAGCACCCAAAAAGAAAAGACAAGAAAAATAATCAAGCCAAATCAATCTGAGAACCAGAAAAAATAAAAAAACTGGCATCACAAAAACAAACAAACACGCTATTGAGTTGAAAAAGAACACACACAAAAACACTCACCAACACACAGCCGGCTCACGCTAAAGGTGGTTTTGCCTCGATCGAGGCAACTTCTCCATCTTAGAACAGATTTTATTTCTTGGCAAGTCTGCGACTCGCAAGTCCTGAAAATCTTTCCGGATGTTCACCTCGAAGTCGTTTCCGTCCTTGAGGCGACAAGAAAATAATCTATTCCATTTACAGCGGGCATGCAACCTCGCAGGGCGTGACCCTCGTAACACTGTGAGAACGCTACGAGACAGGCAACCCGCAAACGACCTCGGCGCACCTCAAGCCCGCGCTAACTCTCCACAGGTTCTACAAGTTCTGGTCCGTCATTACGCACGTTACCCACGGCTTTCGAAACGCGGTACCGCTCCACTCGATCCACATCAACGTCACGCAGCACGGAGTCAAGAACGCCCAAGGCATCCGCTTTCGTTTCCGTGAGTTCGCACCACCGGTCAAGACCCGAACGATCCAGAACAACAGGCATACGGTCATGCACAGATTCCAAGTGCCCATGCGAGGGCATCGTCAATATCGTGGTGGAAACGTACCAGCCGTCAGCGACACGTGGATCGGATTCGGGAACGCCCAACGCCTCGCATTTGACAAACTCATAGAGCCCAGCCAAAAACAACCAACCGTCACCGTGCATAAGCCACGGAGTCTTTTCCCCGGCTTCAACAGCCCATTCGTAATATCCATTCACAGGTATTACGCAACGGCGACGCACAAAGGCAGAACGAAACATGGGCTTTTCTGCGACAGTTTCACTACGGGCATTAAATGCACGGAACCCAATTTTCAGATCCTTTGCCCACCCGGGGACCAGTCCCCACCCGGCGGCCTCCAGCCGTCTGACAATTTCGCCTGTATCTCCCACCGAGTCTAAGACGATAGGCAACGCAGACCCGGGCGGCACGTTATAGCGCGGAGAGAACGCATACCTTTCGTGCTCAACTCCGAGTTCACGACCGACATCAACTGGGTCTGAAGCCATGTTTAACCGTCCGCACACACGTCGATCGTGGCACGAGACGACATTCGTGGCAAGATCATTCGTCATAAGGTGGGAATGCCAAGGAGGTTACACAGTGACGCACTTTGACCCGCTTGAAGAAGCTAAACGCAAATGGATCGACGACGGGAACAGTGAATACGCCGACGGCATGTCATTTGTCACGTCGATCATGCGTTCGCACCAAATCATGTTGGGGCGTGTTGAAGCAGTTTTGCGCCCCATGAATCTCACGTTCGCTCGTTACGAACTCCTCACACTTCTTCGCTTCACAAAGACCGGCAAACTTCCCACCTCGAAAGTCTCCCAACGACTGCAAGTCCACCCCACAAGCACCACCAACGCGGTCGACCGCCTCGAAAAAGCCGGACTCGTCACGCGTGAGGCTCACCCCAACGACAAGCGCATGACACTCGTCTGCCTCACAGAGCAAGGTCGCACACTGTCTGAACGCGCGACCGTGGCTCTCAACGAACAGGTGTTCGCCTCACCGGGCCTCAACACCAAGGACCTCACGCGAGTCCTTGAGCTACTCGCCAAACACAGAAAAAGCCAAGCAGATTTACTTTGACGTCCAACTAAATGCGCATAACATGGTGACCAACACCACGAATTGGAGGTTCCATGGCGCATTCAGCCGCTGCACTCACTTTTGGACTGACAGACGATCAACGCGAAATCGCAAACATGGCGCGTACGTTCGCCGATGAAATGATCGCTCCCCACGCACTCGAGTGGGACGAAAACCACCACTTCCCCGTCGACGTCATCAAGCAGACGGGCGAACTTGGAATGGCGTCAATTTACGTTTCAGAAGAATCCGGCGGTTCAGGACTGGGCCGTATGGACGCCGCCCTCATCTTCGAAGCTCTTTCAACAGCATGCCCCGCGGTTGCTGCCTACATTTCCATCCACAACATGGTCGCTTGGGTTCTCGACAAGTTCGCCAACGACGACCAAAAAGAACGCTGGCTAACGCCTCTCACCAACTTCGACAAGCTCTCCAGCTACTGCCTGACAGAACCAGGTGCCGGCTCCGACGCGGCAGCCCTTGCCACCTCGGCGCGCCTGGACGGCGACCACTACGTCCTCAACGGTGTCAAGCAATTCATCTCCGGGGCAGGTTCCTCTGATTCCTACCTCGTCATGGCACGCACAGGCGACGCCGGCGCAAAGGGCATCTCCGCATTCATGATCGACAAAGACACCCCAGGGCTGTCCTTTGGCGCGAACGAAAAGAAAATGGGCTGGCGCGCACAACCCACCCGCCAGGTCATGCTCGACAACGTGCGCGTACCCGTCGAAGACCGCATTGGCGACGAAGGCACTGGCTTCAAGATCGCCATGGCAGGACTCGACGGAGGACGCCTCAACATTGGAGCGTGTGCACTTGGTGGAGCACAGTCCGCACTCGAAAAAGCCGTCACCTACATGGGCGAACGCCAGGCTTTCGGCTCCGAAATCAACCAATTCCAAGCACTGCGCTTTGAAGTAGCCGGAATGCAGGCCGACCTCGAAGCCGCACGCTCCCTCCTGTGGCGGGCCGCCTCGGCGTATGACGCCAACGACCCCAACACCACCCTGCTGTCAGCCATGGCGAAACTGAAGTCCACTGACATCAGCTTTGACGTAGCAAACCGTGCCCTGCAGATCTTCGGCGGATACGGATATCTGGCAGAGTATGGAGTAGAGAAGCTGGTTCGCGACCTGCGCGTACACCAGATTCTTGAAGGAACGAACGAAATCATGCGCGTCATCATCTCGCGCAAGAGCACAGGAGTTGCGTAAATGCCAGAAACGGCCGAACCGCAAGTAATTGTCAACATCGACAACGGTCTAGGACGCATCGAACTGAACAAGCCCAAAGCGATCAACGCACTGGGCGTGGACATGATCAACACCGTCAACGAGGCGCTCGGCGCGTGGAAGGACGACGATACGGTCCGCGCAGTGCTCATCACGGGTCGCGGTGAACGCGGACTGTGCGCCGGCGGTGACATCAAAGCGATCTACAAGGCGATCACCGAAGGCAGTGAAGACAACTCGAAGTTCTTCCGCCACGAGTACTTCATGAACTACACGCTTTCGGAGTACCCCAAGCCAGTGATCGCTGTGATGAACGGCATCACCATGGGTGGTGGCGTGGGAATCTCGGCTCACGGTTCGGTGCGTATTGTCACCGACTCCACCAAGATCGGAATGCCCGAAACCACGATCGGCCTGTTCCCTGACGTGGGAGCTACCCACATTTTGGCGCGCATGCCGCAGCACGTGGGCATGTACCTGGGTCTGACCGGCCTTCCGATTGGCGCTGGTGGCGCAATCGCGTACGGCCTGGCTGACTACTATGTTCCGGACGCTTCGGTGCCTGAGTTGGTTAAGGCTCTCTCGGAAAACCCGGGGGACGTCGCCGAGGTCGTTGCCCAGTTCGCGCAGGACGCACCTTCCGCTGAGCTCACCGACGATGCTTCGTGGATCGCTGAGTGCTTCGCCAAGGACTCGCCTCAGGAGATTGTTGAAGCGCTTCGTTCGCACGAATCGGAGAAGGCCCAGTCCACGGCCGACCTTCTTGAGACCAAGTCGCCACGTTCAGTTGCTGTCACGTTTGAACTGATCCGCCGGGCAACGTCTCTGTCGCTTGCCGATGTTCTTGAGCAGGACTTGCGTACCGCAACGAACATTGCCAAATACCCAGACCTCACTGAGGGAATCCGCGCGCAGGTCATCGATAAGGATCGCAACCCCAAGTGGAACCCTGCATCGCTTGCCGAGGTTGACCCACAGGAAGTCGAATCCATCATTACTACCCCCGTACAAGACAAGGTGTTTTCATGAGCTACGAAACAATCAAGTTCGAAACCGACAACGGTATCGCAACCATTACTCTTGACCGCCCTAAGGCGTTGAACGCGTTGAACCTGCAGGTTCTCACGGACGTCACCGAAGCAGCGGCCAAGGCCGACGCTGACGACAACGTGCGCGTCATCGTCATCACCGGTGAAGGCCGTGCGTTCGCTGCCGGCGCCGACATTAAGGAAATGAGCGAACTCGACTTCGCAACGGCGTACCGTGCCGACTGGTTTGAAGGTTGGAACCGTTTGGCCGCAGTGCGCAAGCCAGTGATTGCTGCTGTCAACGGCTTTGCTCTGGGTGGCGGTTGTGAACTGGCAATGATGTGCGACATTCTCATTGCAAGTGACAAGGCCAAGTTCGGTCAGCCAGAAATTAACCTGGGTGTCCTGCCTGGTATGGGTGGTTCCCAGCGTCTGACCCGTGCTATTGGTAAGGCTAAGGCTATGGACCTGTGCCTGACCGGACGAATGATGGACGCCGAAGAAGCTGAGCGCTCCGGTCTGGCTGCCCGTGTGGTTCCTCACGACGAACTGCTGGACACCGTTTACGAGGTCGCAAAGACCATCGCAAGCAAGTCGCTCATCGCCTCAGCAATGGTGAAGGAAGCCGTAAACGCTTCGTTCGAAACCACCCTGCAGCAGGGACTGCTGTTTGAACGTCGCCTCTTCCACTCCACTCTGGCTACGCAGGACCAGAAGGAAGGCATGGGCGCGTTCGTGGAAAAGCGTGAGCCTAAGTTCACCGACTCCTAAGAAACACGCGACGTAACGCAAACACACTTCTTCGAGACCACCCGTTCAACGGGTGGTCTCGTTTTGTTCCAAAACGTGACGCAGATTATAGTTCTAGGCAGACTGAACGTTCGTTTTATCACGGCAAGTTTTCGAAGGAGACAACTCGTGTCTAACCTCCCTGAAGTTTTGCGCACGCCACTCGCGGCCCCCATTATTTCTTCCCCCATGTTTATTGCCTCTGGCCCCGACCTCGTGAAAGCGCAGTGCCAGTCAGGGATCATCGGGTCGTTTCCCACACTGAATGCTCGCCCACAAGAGCTTCTGGACGAATGGCTCACCGACATCGAAGAGTCCAACGCCCAGTACGCCGAGGCCAACCCCGACTCGCCTGTGGGCCCTCTCGCAGTCAACCTCATCGTCCACCGGACGAACAACCGACTGGAGCACGACCTCGGCGTCGTTGTTGACCACAAGGTGCCCGTTGTGATCACGTCGCTGGGTGCGCGTGAAGACGTCATTCAGGCAGTCCATTCTTATGGTGGCATTGTTCTGCACGATGTGATTAACAACCGTTTCGCTCACAAGGCAGTTGAAAAGGGCGCGGACGGCCTCATTGCCGTGGCAGCAGGTGCTGGTGGTCACGCGGGGGCTTTGAGCCCATTTGCTCTGGTCCGCGAAATCCGCGAATGGTTCGATGGTCCGCTGGCCCTGTCCGGTGCGATTGCACACGGCCACTCGATCCTTGCTGCACTAGCAGCCGGTGCCGACTTCGCGTACGTAGGTTCGGCGTTCTTGTCCACACCTGAAGCCAATGTAGTCGACGGCTACCGCAACATGATTGTTGACTCCTCAGCCGATGACATCGTGTACTCCAACCTGTTCACCGGAGTACACGGTAACTACTTGCGTGGCTCAATCGAGGCAGCCGGGCTGGACCCTGACAACCTACCCGTATCTGATCCCACCGCGATGAGTTTTGAGTCCACAGCCTCCGGTGAGCAGGCAAAGCCAAAAGCGTGGAAAGAAATTTGGGGTTCGGGCCAGGGAATCGGACACATCAGCGCGTCGAAACCGGCGCGCGAGCTCGTCGCTGACCTGGTTCGTGAATTCCAGGCCGCGCAAGACGACCTGCGTAACAAGCTGACCCGTTAGCGCGCCTCCCCCTGCAGGGTAGGTCACCGGTTTTTGGCGAAATTTAACGGCCGAGGTGGTACCACCTCGGCCGTTTAAACGTCACCTATTTTGGTGTTTAGAAGTCCCAGTCGTCGTCTTCGGTGTTTTCGGCCTTACCGATCACGTACGAGGAACCTGAGCCGGAGAAGAAATCATGATTTTCATCGCTGCTTGGTGACAGTGCCGACAAAATAGCCGGGTTCACGTCCGTCACCGAGGATGGGAACATCGCTTCATACCCCAGGTTCATGAGCGCCTTGTTCGCGTTGTAGTGCAAGAACTTCTTGACATCTTCAGCGAGACCAACGGAGTCGTAGAGGTCGTGCGTGTAATGCACTTCGTTTTCGTACAGTTCGTACAGCAGGCTAAACGTGTAGTCCTTCAGTTCCTCACGACGTTCTGTCGATTCCGTAGCCAGACCACGCTGGTACTTGTACCCAATGTAGTACCCGTGAACGGCCTCGTCACGGATAATCAGACGAATCAGGTCCGCAGTGTTGGTCAGCTTAGCGTGTGCCGACCAGTACATGGGCAAGTAGAAGCCCGAGTAGAACAAGAATGACTCCAGCAAAGTGGAAGCCACTTTGCGCTTCAGCGGATCGTCACCACGGTAGTAGTCGACGATGATCTGGGCCTTCTTCTGCAAGTTCTGGTTCTCGGTGGACCAGCGGAACGCTTCATCGATCTCGCGCGTGTTGCACAACGTGGAGAAAATCGACGAATACGACTTAGCGTGTACCGACTCCATGAACGCAATGTTGGTGTACACCGCTTCTTCGTGTGGCGTCAAAGCGTCCGGAATCAGTGAAACTGCACCAACGGTTCCCTGAATGGTGTCAAGAAGGGTCAAGCCAGTGAACACACGCATCGTCAGCAACTTCTCGTCGTCAGTGAGTGTTGCCCACGACTGAACGTCGTTACTCAGCGGCACCTTCTCTGGCAACCAGAAGTTGGCCGTCAGACGGTCCCACACCTCCATATCGACGTCGTCTTCGATACGGTTCCAGTTAATCGCGTCCACATGGGACACCAACTTAAGCTTTTCGCTCATTCTTATCTCCCCCCTGAAGCCCGCGCGCCTACAGCATGCAGGAAACGCAGCCTTCGACCTCGGTCCCCTGCAATGCCATCTGACGAATACGAATGTAGTACAACGTCTTAATGCCCTTGCGCCAAGCGTAAATCTGCGCACGGTTGACGTCACGTGTGGTAGCGGTGTCTTTAAAGAACAGCGTCAGTGAAAGCCCCTGGTCAACGTGCTTGGTGGCTTCAGCGTACGTGTCAATGACCTTTTCGTACCCAACCTCATACGCGTCCTGGTAGTACTCCAGGTTGTCGTTCGTCATGAACGGCGCAGGATAGTACACGCGACCGATCTTGCCTTCCTTACGGATTTCAATGCGCGACGCGATTGGGTGAATCGATGCCGTTGAGTTGTTGATGTACGAAATCGAACCAGTTGGTGGCACAGCCTGAAGGTTCTGGTTGTAAATTCCGTACTTGGCTACGTCGTCACGAAGAGTCGCCCAGTCGTCCTGAGTAGGAATGTGGACGCCCGCCTTCTCAAAAAGGTCGGCTACCTTCTGCGTGCGAGGTGCCCACTCCTGCTGCGTGTACTTGTCGAAGTACTCGCCACTTGCGTACTTGGAACGCTCAAACCCTTCGAACGCGACCCCACGTTCTTTAGCAATTTCCATCGACGCGCGGACCGCGTGGTAGGTCACGGTGTAGAAGTACATGTTGGTGAAGTCCAGGCCCTCTTCAGAGCCGTAGTGGATGGACTCACGTGCAAGGTACCCGTGCAGGTTCATCTGGCCCAGACCAATTGCGTGCGACATGTTGTTACCGCGCTCAATCGATGGAACCGAGCTGATGTTCGACGTGTCCGAAACCGCCGTGAGACCGCGGATCGCCGTTTCAACCGTGCGACCAAAGTCCTCGGAGTCCATCGCCATAGCGATGTTGAGCGAGCCCAAGTTACACGAAATGTCTTTACCGACGCGTGCGTAGGACAGGTCTGCGTTGTACTCGCTTGCTTCTGACACCTGCAGAATCTCCGAGCACAGGTTCGACATGGTGATCTTGCCGTCAATGGGGTTAGCACGGTTCACGGTGTCTTCGAACATGATGTACGGGTAACCGGATTCGAACTGGATTTCAGCCAAGGTCTGGAAGAACTCACGCGCACGGATCTTGGTCTTACGAATTCGAGCGTCGTCGACCATCTCTTCGTACTTTTCCGTAACTGAGATGTCCGAGAACGGAACACCGTACACCTGCTCAACGTCGTACGGACTGAACAGGTACATGTCTTCGTTGTTCTTTGCCAGCTGGAACGTAACGTCTGGAATCACTACACCCAGGCTCAGCGTCTTAATGCGAATCTTCTCGTCGGCGTTTTCACGCTTGGTGTCCAGGAATTTGTAGATGTCCGGGTGGTGAGCGTGAAGATACACAGCGCCCGCACCCTGACGCGCACCCAGCTGGTTGGCGTACGAGAACGAGTCTTCGAGCAACTTCATCACAGGGATCACACCCGAAGACTGGTTCTCAATCTTCTTAATGGGCGCACCCGATTCACGAATGTTAGTGAGGCTAAATGCCACACCGCCACCACGCTTTGACAGCTGCAGAGCCGAGTTGATCGAGCGACCAATTGACTCCATGTTGTCTTCGATCCGAAGAAGGAAGCACGACACCAGCTCACCGCGCTGTTTCTTGCCTGCGTTGAGGAACGTCGGAGTCGCTGGCTGGAAACGACCAGCGATGATTTCTTCTACGAGGTTGCGGGCGAGTTCGCGGTCACCCCGCGCCAAGAACAGCGCGACCATGACAACGCGGTCTTCAAAACGCTCCAAGTAACGCTTGCCATCAAACGTTTTCAACGTGTAGGACGTGTAAAACTTAAATGCACCCAAGAAGGTTTGGAAACGGAACTTCTTGGAGTACGCCAACTTCGAAAGTTCAGAGATGAATTCGAAGTCGTACTGGTCTAGCACTTCCTTTTCGTAGTATTCGTGCTCAATGAGGTAATTGAGCTTCTCAGAGAGGTCGTGAAAGAAGACCGTGTTGTTGTTGACGTGCTGCAGGAAGAACTGGCGTGCAGCCTGACGGTCGCGCTCAAACTGGATACGACCGTTTTCGTCGTACAGATTAAGCATCGCGTTAAGCGCGTGGTAGTCCAGGTCCGTTTCTTCACGAATGATGGCTTCTAGGTCGCGTTCGTGCGCAGTCGTTGACACAGTGTTTCCAATCCTTTGTCGACTTTCTCGACGTCGTCTTGTGTTCCGAGGAGTTCAAACATATAGAGCACTGGCACCTGCAGTTTTGCAGATACCAGTTTCGCTGCTCGGCAGTAGTTACTTCCGAAGTTGGTGTTTCCGGCGCCTATGACTCCGACAATATGTTCGCGGTTTACAGGCTGTGTAAGAAACTTCTTGACTTGTTTGGGAACCGATCCGCGGTTAGGTCCGGCTCCATATGTAGGTGTGATCAGTACGTACGGTTCATGTACTTCGATCGTGTCTTCGCTTGTGAGGAGGGGAAGTCTACGACTCTCATGCGAAAGCTTCTGAACGAAGCGGTGGGTGTATTCCGAAGGTGACGAGTAGTAGACAACCAGCATTTAGGCCACGCCGGATGACGACACAGAGCCACCACCGCCAAGCGTAGCAATCTTGTCGGGGCGGAAGCCTGACCAGTGGTCGTCGTCGGTTACAACGACTGGAGCCTGCATGTACCCCATCGCCTTAACAACGTCGAGAGCGTCGGTGTCAACGCTCAAGTCAATCGAACGGTACTCCAAACCACGAGCGTCCAATGCGCGGTATGTTGCGGTGCACTGTACGCACGCTGGCTTTGTGTACACGGTAATCATGTCTCTCCTCATCACGTTTGCAGGTGTGCGTGGCCGGTCATGGAAGAAGCTCTTTCGCTTAGAACGGACCATAAACAGGGGATTTCCGTTCCGCGCGTAGCCTTGGTGCTCCAACTCACTTCAGACCACTAGATGTTGTGTCTGCCAGACACACTACCCCCATATCGTGTGTTACACCAGTGTAATTTCATGCGCGTGTTACAGCTGTACACAGGGCGTGGACACAGTTATTAAGGTTGTCCACACACCTAAATAACAAGCATGTAGTTCGACTACCAGCGAGTTTGCTGAACCACCCAGTTCGCTCGGTGATGCGGGTCTCACAATCCATCCACAGCCTCCCACACCCAAAACCGGGTTTATCCACAGAAAAAATTTTTTGAAACTTTTTCCACCCGCCAATACCTACGTTCGAGTAACCAACAACCGGACGTTTGAGCGGGGATAGACACAAAGGTTTTGCGCAGGTGTTTCGAGACTGACACACCCAGGTAAGTCGCCCGACGCTTTTTTTCATATGCTTGAAAAGACGTCCCCGCAGGAAGGATCCCATGAGTACCACATCCCAGGAAGAAGTCGCACACGCAGGCAAGCTTCTCGCCAACATCGAGTCCTACGTAGACACATACGTCGTGGGGCAGCAACGACTTCGAGAAAGTCTGCTCATCGGGTTGCTCACCGGTGGCCACATCCTCCTGGAAAGTGTCCCGGGCCTAGCAAAAACCACTGCGGCTGCCGCACTTGCGGGTTCGGTCGAGGGTAAGTTCGCGCGTATTCAATGCACTCCCGACCTTCTGCCTTCCGACATCATCGGTTCGGAGATTTACAACTCGGCTACCGGATCGTTTGAGACGAGGTTGGGCCCCGTCCACGCCAACCTGGTTCTGCTCGACGAAATCAACCGTTCGTCGGCAAAGACGCAGAGCGCCATGCTTGAAGCCATGCAGGAAAAGCAGACCACGATTGGTGGAGTCCGCTACGACCTCCCCTCCCCCTTCTTGGTCCTGGCAACCCAAAACCCTATTGAGCAGGAAGGAACGTACGAACTTCCTGAAGCACAGTTGGACCGCTTCATGCTCAAGGACATCTTGGACTACCCGACCCACAACGAAGAGATCGAAATCCTCAACCGCATCGATGCGGGAGTATTCGAATCAAAGGTCGACGCTGCGTGTAGCGTCGACGACGTAGTTGACCTTCGTGCCTTCGTCAAGAAGGTCTACATTGACCCAGCCATTTCCAACTACCTCGTGGCCATCGTGAACGCCACGCGCGATCCCGAACGATACATCGGTCCTTTGGCGCGCTTTATCGACTGCGGTGCGTCGCCTCGTGCGTCGATTGCTTTTACTCAAGCGGCCCGCGCCCTGGCCATCATGCACGGCCGGAACTACGTCATTCCCGAGGACGTGAAGAGTTTGGCTTTGCGTGTCCTCCGACACCGCATCATTGTGGGATTCGAAGGTGCAGCCGAAGGCGTGACGTCTGAAACCATCATCCACGAACTCCTCCGCGTGATCCCTGCCCCATGACAACACTGCTCCCCCGCGTAAAGTCGCGCATGCACTTCCATGCTCGACGACTCTCACGACGCCTCCTCGACGGTGACTACGCGTCGGTCTACCACGGCCACTCCCTGGACTTCGACGACCTGCGCGAGTACGTACCAGGAGATGAAATCCGCGACATCGACTGGAAGGCGTCCGCCAGACATTCCACTCCGCTGGTCAAACGGTATGTGGCACACCGCAGGCATGCTCTCATGCTCGTCGTCAACACCGGCGTCGAACTCGACGCATCCAGCGCCGGTGGGGAACACAAACGTGAACTCGCCATTCTTATGGCAGGCATGGCCGGCTACCTTGCTGTGCGCCACGGCGACGACGTGGGCCTGGTTTACGGCTCTGCCGGCGCTACCGGCGCTACGGACTCAGCAGGATCCGAGGCTCACCTGGAGAACATTCTGCGCACGATCCTGCACTCACGCACCCCCGACGCTGGCGATATCAACACTCAGCTGTCGTGGGTAGCCCGCAACGTTTCCCGTCGTAAGCTCCTTTTCGTCATCAGCGACGCGGGAGTTCCCGCTAACCCCAAGCTTGTTCAGCGTCTGTCTGCACAACACGACTTCATGTGGGTCACCCTCACTGACGCGGACCTGATCGCTGCCAGCCACCTCGGCGATCTCAGAGGACTGGGCGTGGGCGACGACACCAACATTCCCAAGTCCCTCATGTCCCGCGAACTGCGAGACGAGTACGAACGACAGGAAGAGGAGCGTCGCGCCACGTTTGAACATGCCCTCAAAACTGTTTCGCACGTTGAACTGTCGCACACCAAGGACACCCTCCACGAACTTCACCGACTCATGAAGAGGCACGCGAATGCTCGTCGATAAACTGCACCCACTTCTGCAAGCCCACCCGGCTCTGCTGGTGGGCGCTGTTGTGGGCATTTTGTTGGGATTGTTGGTCTTGACGTGGCCGCTTGTTTCGCGCTTCTTGCGCAGTGGAAAGAAGGACCTCGAAGTCCCTACCCACGTGAGAACCAAGTACGAATCACAGCTGGCGGAACTTGAAGAACAGTTCGCGTCACAAGACCTGAGTGGCCGCCTCGTGGCACAGAAACTGGGTGAGCTGGTCAGGCAGTTCGCGTTCGATGCGTGGGGCTACAAGATCGACCATATGACTCTTGCTGAGTTGCGGCGCATGGGGTTGCGCCCGGTGGCTCACACGGTGGAGCACTTGTACTTAGCGGAGTTCGCAACGGAGGAAGCAACTGAAGTGGCTCCTCTTTTCGCTGAGGTGAGAAAGCTGGTGGGAATGTGGTCCTAAAGTTTTGGTGGCTCGCACTCATTCTGCTCGTGATAGCTGGCGTTGTGGTTGCTTTGCTGTCCCGGCCGAGGTCGCTCAAAGGTTCCGTGCCCGTCGCCTACACGCGCCGTATCACCTCTCTCCCTGGTTTCGTTGCGCGTAAGCGACGCATTCTGATTGGTGGCCTGGCGATTGTTGCGGTCACAGTGCTTGGTGGAGCGAGTGCTCTGGCCGGGATTTCCCGCCCCATCACCACGGAAACAATCAACCCACAGCAGAAACAGCGCGATGTCATGCTGTGCCTCGACGCGTCTGGGTCGATGTCCATGTATAACGCGAAGATTCTGGACACGTACGCCGATCTCATCAAGTCCTTTAAAGGCGAGCGGATCGGTATGACCGTTTTCAATTCGGCCGCCGTGTCGGTTTTCCCGCTTACCACCGACTACGAAATGGCGACCGAGTTTATTGAAGATGCCCAAACGGGCTTCGAGTCGCACGGCGTGCGTGGCATCAACTTCTTCGACGGTACCGTTGACCGTTCGATTGATGGTTCCTCGCTCATTGGTGATGGGTTGGCGTCATGTTTGAACAATTTTGACCGGGATGACGAAGAACGGTCCAGGTCCGTTATTTTCGCCACCGACAATCAGCTGGCTGGCGAACCGATCTATAAGCTCATGGAGGCTGCCGAGCTCGCGAAAAAGCACAAGATCCGTGTCTACGCGCTTGCTCCGAAAGGCTTCTTTAGCGGTTCAAGACTGGATGAACTGAAACAGGCCGCTGAAACCACAGACGGCGAAATGTTCACGATGGGTAGTGGCGGTGGCGCCCGAGGTGTCATCCAGAAAGTGCAGCAAGAAGAGGCCGCGTTGACCCCTGGTGACGCGGTAACACTGACGCACGACCACCCGGCGATTCCGCTGAGCATCACTGGGATCCTCCTTCTCATCATTCTTGGTCTTGCATGGGGAGTGAAACTGTGACGTTCAATCCACTCATTCCTTTCGTTGTTCTAGTACCGCTGGTCGTGGTGATCATGATCGGGTGTTGCGTCCTTGCGATTACGCGATCCAGCCAGCGCGTGATGTGGTTGTTGCGCGCCGTGGTGGTTTTCGTGCTGGCAACCGCAATGGCGCGTCCGGCATTTCCCACCGAGGTCGTAGTCGTCAAGCAAGAGGCCTCGGCTCAGGTGTACCTGGTAGTGGATGTCACCGCGTCGATGATCGCTGAGGACTGGGACGGCTCTGAGCCGCGTTTGGAGGGTCTGAAGAAGGACCTGAACGACCTGGTCGATGCGATGCCCGGTGCCAAGTTTTCGCTCATCACTTTCGCTTCACAGTCACAGGTGCGGGTACCGCTGACCACGGACGACGCGGCTGTGAAGTCTGCGATTTCGATCTTGGCGCCGGAAGTTACTCGCAGTTCAGCCGGAACTTCACCGTTTGAACCTGCCGCCACTGTGAGCGCACGCCTGGCTAAGGGCCAGGAGTCGCATCCGGGTGAGGACCAGTATGTTTTCTACTTTGGTGACGGCGAGAAGACTTCGGAGAAAGGCAAAGATTCCTTCGACGGGGACTTTAGAGTTGCTGGTGGGGCGGTTTTTGGCTACGGCACTGAAAAGGGCGGCAAGATGAAGGAAACGCTCGATTCTTTCCTCAGTCGCGATCCCGAATACATTAACGACCCCGAAACCCACGAGCCTGCTCTTTCAAAGATTGACGAATCGACGTTGAAGAAGATCGCTTCGTCGCTCGGAACCGACTACCACCACCGCACCGCGCGTTCAAAGATCACCCAGGACTACTCTGTGCCCTCCTTTGAGCAGTCACTCGTTGACAAGAAGGACGAACGTGGCGTGGACGAGATGTTCTGGATTCCACTCATTTTGGTGTACGCCTGGATCGTCGTTGAAACCGCTTTGGCGTTAAAGCGTGTACGTGAAATCGCAAGGATTGGTCGGACATGAAAAAGATCTCACTTGGGACGCTGATCAGCATTGTTGTGGGTCTGCTCATTCTTGCAGTCGGTATTTACTGCGCCGTCGCGTCATCATTTCTCGCACTCGCGTCATCGGCCTATAACAAGGGCAACTACGACTCGGCAATTGCGCATGCTCAGCGCTATGACACATTCGTCCCGTTTGAAAAGCACAAAGGACCTTTCAACATAGGCACTGCCCTGGCGGCTAAAGGCGATCTCGACACCGCTGAGGACCGATTGCGAACTGCGTTGGATCTGACTCCTGAGCGCGACGAATGTGCGGTCCGTCAAAACCTTTCCGCTGTGATTGAAGACAAGTCAGACAAAGCGTGGGAAGCGGATCGCCGTGACGAAGCGAAGAAGTTGCTAGAGGAGGCGAAGAAAATTTCGTCCGATGCGCCTGAAGGGTGCCGCAAGGACCAGCAGGAAAAGAACATGGACCAGGCTGAAAAACGCATGGACGAGACTGAGCAAGAGCGCAAGGACCAAGAAGAGAAGGAAAAGCGCGAGAAAGAGGAAGAGGAAAAGAAGAAAGAAGAGCAAGAGAAAAAAGGCAAGGAAGAAGAGAAAAAAGACGGCGACAAGCAAAAAGACCAAGGCGAAGGCGGAAACAAAGAAAAGGACAAGTCTGATGGTGGGGACGACCCCACCGATGAAGGCGACTCGGGCAAGGACCCTGGAGACGAGGACGAAGGGTCGGGTTCCGGAGACAGTGACGGCCGTGGGTCAGGTGGCCAAGATACGGGTCAGCAAACTGGCGAGGGCGGCAAGGAAGGAGCTGACCCTAAACAGGAAGAACTCGCTAAGCGAAACGAGAAGGCTCAAGGCCGTCAAAACAAGGAACGGTCGGGTGGATCTTCGTGGGCAGATAAACCCTGGTAAATACGTGGCAGAATGGGGACACACACCCTTGTGAAAGGGGCCACAACCGCCCTGTTAAAGAAGGACACGTATGAGCGACACACCTCTGGGACCTGCCGACTACAGCCTTACCCCGCGTTTTGCTGGACCGCCCACGTTCGGGCTTCTTCCTCGGATTGATGAAGTTGAGAATGAACGACCCGGCGCACCGATCGATGTCAAGGTTGTAGGCATTCCTTTTGATGCTGGCGTTTCCTATCGCTCAGGAACTCGCTTTGGACCGCAACACATCCGCCAGGCGTCCAAGCTCCTTCGCCCCTACAACCAAGCGACCGATATCCACCCGTTCTCGACACTGCAGATTGCCGACTGTGGTGACATCGGCGTCAATCCCTTCGACATTGAAAAAGCAGTCGCAGAAGTCGAAGCTCATGCAAACGAACTTCGCGCAGACGGCGCCAAGCTCCTGACCCTCGGTGGGGACCACACGCTGGCTCTTCCAAACATCCGGTCAGTGGCAAAAGACCACGGCCCAATTGCCGTGCTTCACTTCGACGCGCACCTCGATACCTGGGATACCTATATGGGTGCCCCGTATACCCACGGCACCCCGTTTCGCAGGGCGTCAGAGGAAGGTTTGTTAGACCTGGAACGCTGTATGCACGTGGGGATTCGCGGTCCGTTATACGGCAAGAAGGATCTAGAAGACGACAAGGTGCTTGGATTCCAGGTCGTGCGTTGTGACGACTACCAGTTCCGCCCGCTTCCTGAAATCGTCGATGCTATTCGCACCCGTTTGGGTGATTCTCCGGTATATCTTTCGATCGACATCGATGTATTAGATCCTGCAGCAGCTCCTGGAACTGGCACTCCAGAAGCCGGTGGAATGACCAGTCGCGAATTGCTCAACTCAATTCGCGGACTGCAAGGGCTCAACGTTGTAGGGGCAGAAATTGTTGAGGTCTCCCCCGCTTATGACCACGCAGAACTCACTGGTTTGGCTGCAGCGCAGGTGGGTTACGAAATTCTCTCCCTGTGGGCTGCCCAAAAAGCCGGCCACACGTCTCCTACTGGCCCCATTGCTGAAAGGTTCACGCAGAACTAGGCGAAGGCTCTAGAACTCACAGACGGGGCGCTCTGACAATGCGTGCGCCCCGTCTGTGTGTAACTTGAACTGTCCTCAGTAGCCCTGTTGCCCGTATCCAGGTCCGGATCCGTAACCTGGCCCTGAACCATAACCGGGTCCAGCAGTCCCCGGTCCCGCTGTCCCAGGACCAGCCGGTCCAGGCCCGCCAGGGCCCGGACCATATCCCGGCCCGGCGCTTCCGGGCCCCACGTTCCCTGGCCCCATGTGTCCGGGACCGCCAGCACCTCCAGCCATTGCTGGAACAGCCTGTTGCTGGTGGTGTTGGACAACAGGTGGCTGTTCTTGACGTTTCTGCGGACCTTTCATCATGATCGCGAAGATCAAACATCCAAGCCACATGACAATTGTCGAAATAAACAGGACCCAGAAGCCCGTATCCATACTGGACGCGCCAAACCCCTTGAGCGCGAAAAACTCTTGGACAAACGCAAGCGAACACGCGTTCAAAGTAAAAAGGTTGGCCCACCGGGGCGCTGCGCACAGCGCACAAATCAACGCGAACGCGAGCATCAGGGAGCCGAATCCAATGAGTAGGCGCTGATCACCTTCTGAAAGGAACCCCCCGTTTTGCCACGGAATCCAGTGCATGAGAACAATCGGAATGATGAAAACAATGGGACCGATGGCTGCGAGTATTTTTCCAAGAGTGTTAAATGCCAAGTCACTGCGTCCTTCGAACGCTTGGCGTGGAGGTTTGACCTGGAGTTCCTCGCCCAAGCGCACGAATGACACTACGAGCGCCCAAACTGTCAGAACAGCAGTTCCGAGCCCAGCAGTTAACACTGTGACTAACGGGCCAATCCACCATGAAAAACCAATAATGCGCGCAAGTTGGATGCCCACAACGGGACTCACAATAAGGTGAGTCATCAGTAACGCGAACACTAATGGAGAACTCAAAATCATGTTCTTACCTTGCTCCCATTGCCCACTGAAGTGGGTCGAGTACTCGAAACGGCGCAATCCCCAAGCTTGAAACCTGTTCTCCTACCGGAGCATAGCCCAAAGCCGAAATCGCAAAGAATCTGTGTGGAATCTGTTGACCAGTGTGCGGATTTTCGATCTTGTTCACGATTTCATCCGCGCCCATTCTCAACAACAAGCTCTTAACTTCTTGATGAAGCAACAGCTGATCAGTTTCTGCATCGTCTGATGTCAGACGCTCTCGCATCATCGCCGACCCACGGTTAGCCATGACCCGACTCCAGTCTTGGTCGTCAATGTCGGCCAACGTCTGCATCACGTCAAACTTCGACAGCGCAATGCCTACACGTGGCGCAGGCTGGGTCGCTCCGATCCGGCGTTGCAGATTGTCCAGCACCTGAACGGGACTCCCTGACGAGCGTGCTTGTGTGGGAACAAGGTCGTTGAGTCGTCGCGAAATCGCGTCAACAGACAGGGGGTCAAACATGAACAGAATGACATCCGCACGCTTCATGAAGTCCAGGTGACCATCATTTTCTGGCGGGTTTTCCAGCTCTTCACCTGCAACGTCACGAAGCACCAACAGCTGCCGGCCGTTCTGGTGATTGCCACCCACACTGAAAACGAGCGGGTCGAGCTGATACGCCTGGCCCGTGTCAGCACGCACAGTCGCACCCATCAAACCCATCTGTTCAAACAGAGGACGTTCATAGTACGTCTGGTAGTTCTCATCAGTGGTGTCGGTGTACATCTGCAGGCTGGTCCCGTTGTTCAGAAGCTCGCGTTTGAGCTCCTTGATCGCGGTGGCGATGTACAGGCTTTTTCCGGACGCGCGCGCCCCACACATTGCAATAACGGTAACGTTCGCGAATCGCCAACCCGGAGCAAGCGGGTTGTGGCAAATGGGGCACAGCTCAGCACCCAGGCGCGCCGACTGTGGGAGTCCCCCGCTCGCGACAATTTCGTTCAGCGCCGCATCGGCGTTGGGTTCAACATACATGTTGTCCACGACGTCCGCGTCGAGATCGAGCGTAGCTTCAATCCGGACCTCACGCCCCAGGAAGTACGACGCGTTGTTGTCCACAACTGGAGCGCTTCCCGTGTTTTCAAGCGCCCACGTGTACGTGTCGTATGGGACGTCAAACAAACATACTGCACATTTCGCCACATTAACTCCTCTGGGAAAGTGCCTGGACAAACTGGGCCAGTGCTGCAGAACGGCTCGCCTCGGGCATGTTCGCCAAAGCGTGTGTGTCAACGTGCGTGGCCGGGACAGGAATCTCGACTCCACTCGACTCAACTGCCCACGCTTCACGTGACATGAGCACGACCAGCTTAACTTCGACGCCACAGTTACCTAAGCGTTCAAAGTCAACGGGGAGCGAGTCGCTCACATAGATCACCAAAGTGTCCTGCGGCAACGTTGAGATGAATGCGTCGGAAGTAACGACGGAAGCCGAACGCAACGGAGCACTCTGGAGTTCATTCACCATGCGTTCGGGAAGTTCGGCCAGCTCAGATCCCATCACCGGCACATACTTGTCAGAGACCAAGGCTCCGGAAATGCTGCCTTCTGACGTAATCTGCGAAGCGTAACCGATGATGTGTTCAAGGGTCTCTTGCACGTTCTTCGCGTCAAGCGTGTGCGCCGACGCGGAAGCATCCAACGCAATCACCACGGGACGGGAAGACCCGTCAACATTGCCAAGTTGCCGGCGCGCTTCAACTCGAACGGCCTCGGCCGAAGACGACAAATCCTGCGCGACCGTGGACACGGCGGGCAACTCCACCCGCAAGGATCCACCGTCCGCGGTGAACTGCAAAATGTTGACGCTACGCAAACCTGACGGGTCAATTCCCTCAGACAGACGCACTTCGTCTTCGTCTGTGTAGTCAGTTGCGTCGACCTTCACGTTCGCGAAGATTGACGACCCGCGCGGGAACTCTTGCCCACCGGACTGAACAGAGACCGTGAAGGTGTCAGGCGGTTCTGGAATGATGACGAATCCAGGCGCTGGCGCAACAAAGTCGATTGCCGCACCGGTGGTGTCGACTACGCTGATCGTGTCGGACTGGCTGGGCAGCGTAACCGACAGGGTCAAGCGGGACCGATTGACGCTCACAGAAGCGCCTCGGTTCAGCATAAAAACAGTCATCGTGTGTCCTCCTGCCGGTGTAATGACTTCAGGGTGTTCTTGATATCGCTACCCATCCCAAACATGCTGAGTTTTCCGCCTCGATCCGTGACGAAATCCTTTGCACAGTCAAGCACGTCTTCGGTATGAACGTCATGGGCGAACGGTTCGCATACCGTGTAGATGATGCGCCTGGAACCCTGCACCAAATCAACAACGCCTACGGTTGCCGACGGCATAGCGTCCCGCACGGATCGGTCCGTCATCGCCAAAACCACAAGGTCTTCAGGTTCAATGTCCGGGTGTGCGTTCGTCAGCGAGCGCCGCACGCGTTCGGGATCCACGCTGGCGGCGTCGATGTCGTCGACGTTCACCGACTGTACCGGCGCGTTGTTCACACTGTACGTGTCGGGGAAAACCGTCGACGCCAGTTGGTACGCGTACAGATAGGAGCTCAGCGCCTGCCGGTGGTGTCGCTTCCAGTCCCCCAAGTTATATGTCACTGCCAAAAGCGTCGAAGAGTCGAGTTCGCGAGGCTGCTCATACGCATCGAGCAGAAGGCGCGGGTACCAGACTCGTCGGCTCAATGAGCTCCCTGCAGCGAGCTGTTCGCACACGGTTTTCAGTTCAGGCGACCACGCGTGTGCGTTGATCAGCGCTAATACTGCATCTGTGTCGAACAGGTGCGGCGCTACGTGGAAACATTCGACCGCTACCTCAGCGGGCAATGTGACGATGTATCGCACCACCTGCGTGGGTTGCGCTGACAAGGTCTGCATGTACCGGGTCAGTGGCACGGCCAGTTGGGGGTTTTCACGTAGGCTCAGCGCTGTCAGTTGCGCGACCAGAGGTGTGAATGCGTTTCCGTGCGCGCGTTGCTGTACCTGCTTTGGTAAACCGTTGCTTACCAGCGCACGTGCCAGTGGCTCCGAAACTGCCAACGTCTCCGAGGCTGACCGCGTTCGCAACGCGCCGTCCTGGGTCGCTGTTGGTCCCGTGTCGTGTTGCTGGACGCCACGTTCTCCCGGTGGCGCCCACTGACTTGCGGGTTGAGGTGACCGCGCAGGTGGCACAGGAGGTGGGGTGGACGGGCGTGCAGGCGCTGCGGGAGGTGGCGCGGCTGGTTTGGGAGGAACCACCGAGGTGGGTGCCGGGTTTGTTGGAACCCCCGCCGAGGTGGGTGCTGGGTGAGCCTGCGTCTCAGGTGTGTGCGCTTGTTCGTTTCCGAGAAGAGCGTGTACAAATGCGGACGTGGCACGAGCGTCAAGTTCGACAGGGTGCGAGTACCGTGGCGCCGATTGTGGCAACTGGGCAATGAGGGTGATGAGTCGTTCACTCAGCTGAGGATTCGCGTCAAAGTCCGCGATACCCGCGACACACAGCATCTCAGCAACCGCAAACGAGGACTCTGTCACCCGCCCCAACTCTTGCTCAACACGACTGACCGCACCTGCGACGACCTCGGCGTCCTTTGCCAACTCAGGCGCGCACACAAGCTGCGCTGGGCGCGGAACGTTGGCCCGTCCTTCCAACGTGGCCATGAGCGCGGCCCGCTGCGCGACGATTCGTTCCGCGCTGTTCGCGTCATGCGGGTATTCGTCGACAACCGCCCACGGATCAGAGCTACCGTTCACGCGCGCCACCACGTCTTGACTGACGCGGGCAAACAGTGTGTCGATGTGACGAGCGGAGGCGGGGAAGCTCCGGCTTGCTGCGTCGAGCGCCCGGTCCACAATGCCATGGTCCAGCGACCCTGGTTCCTTGACAAGAAGCGCGGCTAGGGCCCACACGGGTTGCACGTTTTCATGCGGCTGAACAGGAGCCCACTGGTCCATGTTTGTAAGGGCTTCAAGCCTGCCCGCAAGTTCTTGCGGTTGGGCAATGCACGCGCGGATGAGCGCTGAGTACGCAGTCACTGGGATTGGGCGCCCCTGGTTGAGCACATGCTGTTCGCCTTCAATACGTGGAATGTCGCCGTCGCAGATCACGTACGCGTGGTCCATGCGTTGCACATCTTCACGGTCGCATTCGGGAACGGCTACGATCTGCATACTGCCCTTGAGCTCACGGGCACGTTCGTACACTGACCAGTTCACAGTCCGCGCAAGCGACGGGCTCATGAGGTACTGCACCGCCATCATGACGATCGCGCTCCAGTCCTGCCTGTCACTGACCAGCACTACAACCCCCGAGTCCCGGGCGTTCATGAGAGCATCAGCAGCGGCCAGGATCGGCTCCGTGTATCCCGGCGTCTGGAGTACCTTTGCGATCATGTTCAGGTTGCCGGCCTGCATGCTCTGAGGCTTCTCAGCGATCTGCGTGTGCAGAATGTCGTCGACACTTGCGGGCCTGGCAAAGCTGGGCGAGCGCCACAAGTCGATGGGCCGCATCGTGTCCGGGTCGCGGTCCATCAGAATGTGGCTGTACACGTTTCCGGGGCGTCCGGTTGAGTCGGCTCCTGCGTTAGCTGCGTAGGCGTAGATTCCTGGCCGGTCGCTTTCAGGTGCGTGGTAGGCCAGGCGTACAGGCAGGGCTGCGACTTGTTCTGGGGTTGCGAACTTAGGAAGTGTGCCGTGGTACGAAAACTGCGACATGACGTAGCGACGCAGGGTCCGTCGTTCGTCGTCGGTGGGTTCCCCCACGATGTCTTTTTCTTGCCACCCTCCCGGTGACCCGTCGGCCCGGTCGAATGAGGCGTATGTCAGCTGCGCCCAGCGTGTGACGGGTGGCTGTGGTGTGTCCCGTGGGGTGGGTGTAGGTGTGACCGTGCCCGAGGTGGTTGCGGGTGAGTCGCTGTTTGGCACGGTGATCCGCGCGGTGGGTGCCGAGGGGGTTCTGTCCTGGGGGATTGTTCTTCCAGCCCGGTGACCAAATGTGGGTGGCCCTCCCGTTTGGCCCTGGCTCATTGCCAGTTCCCCTGCTGGTATTGCTGTTGTTGGGGTGGCATGGGTTGTTGTTGCATTCCTTGCTGTTGGTAGAAGAAGTTCAACCACTCCGCTGGTTGCAGGCGAACAACAGCTGGGTCCAGGAGGGCGTACCGTTTCATGTCCTCGGTGCGCATGTCGAGGAATGCACGGATGAAACCGTTGGGCTGTGGAACCGGGAACGTGTACACAGCGCCGTCGGGGTTCTCAAAAGTCGAGTACAGCGCGTGTGGTCGCACGCTACGTCGTGGTTCATCGGCTGCGGGTGACACGCGGGTGAGAAGGACCCTGGACCCGTCGTCGGGGTGCAGTGGCAAACGGGTGGGGTTGTGGACAACACACATGCTGACCTGTTCACGCAGATCACTTGCGACTGCTTTGACGTAGAGTTGTCCGTCCAAACCGCCAGCCTGGTTGAGGTTCATCGCGAACTCGTACTGCAGCTTGACCAGGGGGTTGGAATCCAAACGAGTGGGCTTGGACAAGATGTCCCGTCCCCCGCTGAAAAGCCCGGCAACCAGGTAGTAGGTGGAACCACCTCGGTCGTCTTCTCCTGGGAGCGATACCCCACCTTGGTCGCGGTACTTAGATTCGTCGATCTGCACAACAGGCGAGCCGCTGAGCGCGGATTGCGCGTCACCGTCAATGTGTGTGCGGTACACGCGCACGGTGTCAGCACCCGAGGGCCACGCGAAGCTGATGATTTTGCGTCCAATGCGCTCCGTAAACTTAGCTTCCGTGACGGGACGGACCCGCTGACCGTGGATTGTGGTGCCCACGCGCACCTTGTCCCCGTCGAATACCACGGGGGTGAAGTATGCGCGGGTCCACTGTTCTGGCCATGGAACGCTGAACATGGAGGATGTGCCATCGTCGCCCTTGTGGACCGGCATTGCGAGCCGGGCGTCATCGGGGAGGAACCCTCGGTCATTGAGATACGACGCCGTGAGTTCTGTTTCCTGGTCGAGCCCGGACACCGGCGGTTTTTCAGTTCGGTAGATTTCTACACGACCGTGAAGCGGGGTCGACCACTTGAGGTCGAACTCGGGGCTTCGGCGGCCCTCGTTTTCATCAGGTTCGTGAAGAACAAATTCCAGGTCGGTCACCGGTTGCAGTCGAATGGGAATCGACATGGTGAACTCGGTGGGGTCTGACGCGTAACCGTCGTGCGACACCGAAACGAACTGGTAAATGTACGTTTCGCCTGGGATACCTTGGCCGTCGGTGAACCCTTGCGTGTTGGGTTTTGTTCCTGCCACGCGGTATTCGGGACCGGCAACGCCCGTGGTCTTGACCTTGGCGGGGACACGGTAGACGTGGACGCTTGAAATTCCTTCCAGCGAGTCCCACTTCCCCACCACGTACTGTTCGTCCAAGCGAATGTTGGCGTTTTGAATTCCGTGAGTAATACGGCGGGCGGAGTGAAGCACCGGCTGCACGGTCTGCGCTTCTTCCACGGTTGGGGCTTCGTACCGCCACACCTGGTAATACCGGACGGCGTGACGTGGCCTACCGGTATCGATGGCCGAAGTGCCTTGAGTCACGACGACTTCTTCGGCCATGTCCGGTGAGTGAGGCTCACCTGCGTCCTGTGCCACCACACGGTACACGCACGGAGTTTCGCTGGGCTTCCACTCCAGGTGAACACCGTCGTCCTGAGCTTTCGCCTTCATGGTCAACGGCGTGGGTTGCTGGCCAAAGTTAAATGGCGCAAACCGGATCCCGTGCAGCTGCTGAGGTTCCTCAGGGGCATCGTTTGGCTGTTCGACGTCCTGGTTTTGCGCACCCTGGGGTTGAGCGTCCTGGGGTTGGCCACCCTGAGGCTGGACGTACGGGGCAGGTGGCTCCCAGGCTGGCTCCTGGGTTTCGTTCCCCGCCCGAGGTGGTGGAACGTCGATCCGTGGCTCTGGGATTTCGAACGGATCGTTGAAGTCGAAGGACGACATTAGATAGCGTCACCTCCGAACGGGTTGTTCCACGTCGAAGGCTGCTCGTTCTGCGAGGGTTGCGCGTTTTGGGCGGGTTCAGAAACCGACCATTCCGAATTGCCCCAGTTCACATCACCGCTGTAGCTCTGTGCGAACTCCAGATCGTCAGGCGTGAGGTCACCCGTGATTTGGGTGTGCACCAATACTTCTCCGAAACCAGCAGGCTGTTTGCGCACACTGTTAGCAATGACTGCGTGCTTGTCGTACCCCACGGCGTTCGCGGTGAGAAGTTCGTCGTCCAAGGTTTCGCGGATTTCTTGGTGGTCTTCCAGACCAACAGTTCCACGGAAGTCGTCCAGACTTTGGCTGGTGTGTTCGCCACTGATATGGATTTGGCTGAGCAGAGCACGTCGCGTTGGTTCCATCCCAGGGTGGTCCAGACTGTTGCGCATCTGTTCCCAATAGCCAGCTTCCAGAGCCGGGTCTACCCCGTTGTTCCGCAAAGACAGCGCCAGCACGGTGAGAACTGAGTCGTCGGCTGTGGACTGTTCAGCGAACAGAGAGTGCATGTCCGCACTCAACGGGAAGTTGTTGATTCCAGCCCGCTGGAGGCTCACATTGAGGAAGTTTCGGAATTGCTCTGACGTCCAACCCGTGTAGAACACCTCGGTCCGTAGCATGCGAGCGGTCTCTTCCACCTGAGCGTAATCGACCACGTACTCTGCGCTCCCCATGCTGATGGGGAGATCGTCAAAGCGGCGCTGTTCGCCACGCACCAGTTGCTTGCGGGAACCAAACGGCCGGTGGACAAACGCCCCCACAATATCTGCCCAACGCAAGTACTGGGAGTAGGCCTCACCGAGGCGCGTGAACTCAGAGATAGTCGCTTTGAGATTGCGGACGTCAATCTCTTGGTCTTCCCTGTCCTTCTTTCTGCGGTGGATCACTTGGAAAATATCGGTTTGGGTTCGCATGAACAGGCCAAAAGCACCTGCCAGACTTCCCACCAGGCTGATTCCAAACACTGTCCAGGCAAGCCACCACGGCGCCCAGTCCATACCGGCAAGGAAGAACATAAGAACGGTCAGCGCGGACAAATAGCCAAAAAGTTGCCTCAACTTCGCACTGAGAATGCGGTGTGCTTCAGCGAGCAGATGTTCTGAGTCGTCTTCTTCGTCAGTGTTGCGCCCCAGGTTCTTCATCCGCTCAGCGATTTCTTGGCGACGCGCTTCGAAGTTACTCGAAATAGCTTCACCAATCCGGCTGACAAATGACCTCCGGCTACGGTCGTACCAGTCAGTCATGTCGTTGAGCTGAGCGTCAGCGTCAGGTGTCTGCATGTCAGGGTCCTGCGCGACCGTCTTGATCTGCCGACCCACTTCCTGGGCGTGTACAAGGTCGGCTGGCTGAACACTCATCGCACCCAGGCGACCTGCGACGGAACCTTTAAGCGTGAAGATGTCCTCAGGGTCAGGCGCGACAACGGCGGGGTCACGCACGATTGTCGGCTGCGGAGTACGCGGTGGCAGGTCGCGGTCATGCGTTCCGTAGTCAAGAAGCGTAAGCGAGCTATACACCATGGATCGCCACACACCCGACATGTCGATGTTGTGGCGGTCGACCCCCAGCGCACCTTCAATGCGCTGGGCTGCGTTCATCGACTCTTGCCACCCTACTGGGCGACCGCTTGCGTCGATACCGCCAACAACGACGTTGTACTCTGAGGCACGGTCACCAAACACCAGCCCGTGAACGGTCTGCGCAACTGCGGCTTTTGTGGAGTCGACGAGTCCGGATGCTAAAGCACCGGGCGTTCCCTTGATCGCGTTACCCAAGAACGCCCCGAACATTTTGAGCGCTTCACCCGCGGAAATCGGTTTGGGTTCAGGCGCCACGTACTGTTCGCGGTTAGGTGTCACCAGGTAACCGTGTTTTGCCCAGAAGTCTTGCAGTGCCTGATCGACAACGACACCGTCGTCTTCGAAGTACCGTGACGGAGCACCCTGGTGGTTAGGCAGCGGGTACCCTGAAGCTGTTTCAAAAGCCTTGTCGCGCAGCGCGTCTTCAACGGCCGTGCCATCCAGGCGCCGGAAGAACGAACGTACTAAACGACCTCGGTACCCTTGGTAGGCAGGTTGCAGATCATCGACAGTTCCGTTCGGAACCGAATCCCACATACCCGCCAACGGGGCGACCTGCGATGCCAAGAAAGCACACACCTCGGCGATATTTGCCGAGTTGACCGGCCGGGAACCCACCCGGGGGCCCTTCGAGTCCGACGGGCTCAACACGACGTCAATCCAACCGTTGGAATCCGGCAACTCCACCTTGTTGGAGGTGTGTTCGGTGGCGAATACCGCGCGGATCGCCGAAACGTGCGCAGCCCCGAAATCCTGGGTGATGACATCGCGGACGAACGAACCCACCTGACCGGTCTTTGCCAAGCGTTCAGCGTCTTGTTCGGTACCCGTCACGGCTCCCAAGACCAGCACGCCAATGCGGGAGTACTGGACCTGACCGGACAAATAGCGCACGTCAACCGGCTTGAGCGCCCCTTGAGACACCAGTTGCGCGTTGAGATTGCGCCCCAGATCCTGAGCCTCAACGGGAATCCAAATGAAGTCGGAAACAAGACCGCTCACTTGCCAGTCACGTAACGTTTCACGCACACCAATGAGGTGCGCAGGCGCCACGATAAGACTCAGATTCGTGTCCATTAAAAGGCTCCAAATCCTTCAGGTAGATCGTTTGCGAAGCCGCCTCCGCCGCCGTTGCTTTCGGCGTCGGTCTTGGCTTCGTCGAGGAGTGTCATGAGTTCTTCGGTCACCTGCACGATGTCGGGCACAAGGTCGCAGAAGATCGGGGTTGCCGATCCCTGCGCACGTGAGTCAACCCGCACGCTGGCAGTCGACTTGTTCGCTGACGTGTCGAGCTTGCTTGCCGCGAACGTGTGGACGGTTTCGAGGAACTGGCGGGCGTTGGTGTAACGCCCTTCGAGGTCTTCAGCGTCAGCACGTGACGGTTCGCCTGACGGGGTCTTACCGGTAGACAACCAGTCAGTGAGGAAGTCCCGGGCCGCGACAATCTGCAGACCTGAAGCTGGTTCTTCTTCACTGCCGTCATAAATGGAACGCAGGGTCTGGTACGGGATGAGCGAACCCAGCACCGGAGTTTGGTGAGCGTTCGCGATCGCCAACAGGAACGATTCCAGAACCGCAGGCAACCAGTCGAACGTCTCCCCCACGAATTCTGACGGTGGAGTGAGAAGCGGGTTGGGGAAATCGATCCACTGCTGGTTTTCCGCACGGAACACACGTACCGGACGGCCCAAGTTGCGGCGGTCTGGGATCTGCAGTTGTCCCGTCAGCTGTGCCACGTACCAACCGGCGATCATGGCGCGACGTTCCAGGTCGCTCATCGGCAGTGATGCAGGCAGTGGGCGTGCGCGTCGGAATGTCCAGAAGTCGCGACGCTGGCCAGCCGAGGTCAGGCGTGACCACCGGTCGGAGACCGGCTGAAGCACGCCGTCGAATGCGATGGGGCTCAGGTTTCCAAAGGATCCGAAGATGTCGACGTGGGTAATACCGGCCGCCGTCTGGCCCTGCGAAACGACCTTTTCAAGAATATCGACCGTCTGAGTGTCGACCGACTGCTGCGAGGTCAGGACTTCAGTCAGTGCGTCGACCAGGTCCGGGGCCGCACCGAACGGAACGGACGAGAACTTGTACTGATAACGGACCGCTGACGAGTGGACGCTTGCAACCACATCTGGGTGGACGCTTGCCAGTGGAAGTGCGCGCGTGAGTGTCTTGCGGAACTTGTCGGCAACGTCCTTTTTACGCTGGTCGATTTCGTGCGGAGCCGCACCGTCGTTACCCAGAATGTAGTCTTCGAGCGACAAAGCGCAGTAGTGTTCAAACGCTTCGTTACGGCGGTTGACGAACTGCAGTGCACGGTGGCGCAGTTCGTTCGCCTTCACGTGCAAGGTGTAACGTCCCGAGGTGGGTGTAATGGTGCGTGATTCCTGGCTACGTGGGTCGAACTTGTAGAAGGTGGGGCGCCAGTCGGAGTTGACCTCCAAGAGGCCACCAGGTGCGCGGGAACCTTCTGCTGCTGGCCACTGTCCCGAGATGACGTGAGCCGCACCCTTTTGGCGGGCTGCGTCCCAACCGTTGTCGCCTTCGATGGTGGCTGGCAGGTGGCTGTTGTAGAGGTTCTGGAAGTCTTCGGCTGCCGTGATGAGGACTTCGTTGTGAGCCGTGGAGAAGCGTTCTGGAACGCGCTGGTCTTGGTCAGATGGCCATGCGGAGTACACGTCAGTTTCCACGTTTGCCAAACCGACCGTGCGGCTTGTTTCGCTCACGACCAGGTCAAGTGCTTGGATGGACTCATCGATGGTCTTCAGCAGTGGCTGGATGAAGTCACGCGGAGCTTCGCTCAGAACGGAGGCGAAGATCTGGCTGGCTTCAATGAAGCACCCGTTGAGCAGACCCACGTGTAGGTCGTTGATGACCTGACGTTCAAACTGGTCACCCTGAACCATGTTTCCGCGCACTGCCGAAACCGACGCGGCAACCTGCTGGCTTGGGCGCATAATGTCAGGTGCTTGGTTTGCCCCCAAGTTGGAGCATGCCGCGGTGAGTTCGTGCTGGAGGAAGGACTTCATCTTCTCCATGAGCCCGCGGGCATATGGCAGACCGTAGTCAGAAATCGCGTCTTCGAGCGAGGCGAGGAAAGCGCCCTGGAAGTTCAGCATCCAGTCAAACGTGGTGCGGACAACCGTCTGTGAAGCAAACTGGCGGAAGTGCGAGTGAGCGCTGCGCAGGTACGTCTCCAAGCTGGCCAACCAGTTAGGCCCCGACTGGCCCTGCGCACGTGGCATCTGCGAACCGGCCTGCTGTTCGACGAACTGACGCAAAGCCGAGTCCAGTTGCTGACCGCCGGCTGCTCCACGGATCCACGTCGCTAACTGGTTGATGTCACGAACCTGCATTTCATTAGGCAGGCCCACGCGGTTCAGGAAGGTGTCCCACTGGGAGTCGATCAAACGGTTGAGCTGTTGTTGCGCACCCGCGCTCGAGCCTTCCTGCAAGTGCCCTTCACGCAGACGATCCACGGACGTGCGAGCCAAACGCTGCGAAGCGTAGTGACGGTACCGGTCACGGCCCAAGTTCAGCGAACCGAACCCGAACGTACCCCATGACAGACGCTCACCGGCTTCAACACCCCACCCCAGGTAGCTGCGGTTAGGTGAGAGCCCATCCTTGTTTGTCAGGTCGTACTGACGGAACGAAGACGAAGCCGAACCCGACACCATGAGGGCTGCGAGACCTCGGGCCAAACCACGGTAGACACCCTGCTGGGTTCCATCACCGAACGTGGTGCGGTCCAGCCCCTGGTACTTACCAACTGGGAACACGCGGGCAAACGACGGTCCGCCGGAGCGGTCGATGTGCTGGCCAAGTGCCTCCAGAATGCGCACGTCGTGCTCTTCCGAGGACACCGACTGAGCCGACACGATCTCACCCAACATACCCAGGGCGTTTGGTCGCACACCCTCGAGGCGGTCGGGGAAAATGTCGGAGGTGTACATGTACACACACGTGTCGTTGACCGAAACACCCTGCACCTGGCCCAGCAGGCGGCACACGTCAAGGGCCATCGACGCACCGGCACCACCGGCCATCGACGACACGACCAAAACCATTGGGGAGCCCTCCGGGTCAAACCCGCCGGAACCGGGGATGGCGCGGGCCGCCTCGGCCATTTCCGAATTTGCCTCCGTGGTCTTCATGCGGTTCACCGCACGTTGCAGACCCTGGAACACATCAGGGGCACGGTTCAGGGTGATCACACGGCCCACACCGCGCATCTGGCCAGCACCGTTCTTCAACGGAGTGGTTACCGCGGCGGGCTTGCGAGGCGCCCACGTCACAAACTGATCCAGGTCACCGGACTGCTGCAGCTTCTGGCTCACCGCCGAGTCAAGAACAGAGTAAGACCCAGACGAAGGCGCGGTTCCGATGTATGTACCGCCCTGGTCGCGTACGTTCCCCACACCCTTGACGTCCGTGTCGGGGACGGTTGGAACGTCGACGTGTACGAACTGCCAGCCTTCAGGCAGTTTCGAGATGCCGTGTGGCATGAGCTCAGACCGGAGCTGGTCCATCATGCGTGCCAGTGTTTCACCACCGGATCCACCACAACCGACGACGAGGAACTTGTACATGATCTATACCTTTCGAGGGGTGAGTCGCCTACTGGCCAAAACTAAAAGGGTTCTGCCCTGGCTGTCCAGGACCGGACTGACCTGGCCCGGATTGCCCGGGGCCGTTCTGGAATGGATTGTTTGGAGGTTGTCCAGGGGCTCCCGGTCCCGAGGTGCCAGGCCCGTTTCCCGGTCCGCCACCTGGTCCGGGGAAGGCTGGCCCGCTTCCAGGGCCACCGGGGTTGTTGCCCGGATTTCCGCTTGGGCCTGCACCTGGGCCACTTGGGCCTGCGCCTGGTCCGGGGAATCCGGGACCCGACGGTGGTCCAGCAGGGGGCTGGCCGCCAGGCCCGGCTGGCGGCTGGTTACCAGGCCCGGCAGGGGGCTGCCCTTGCGGGGCAGCGCCCGGGCTGGCCGATCCTGGCCCACCGAACGGACTGGACGGAGCTTGTGAAGGTGCGCCCGCCTCGGTGAAGGGGTTGGCCTGCGGCTCAGACGGACCGCCGAACGGCGAGTCGTGCCCAGCAGGGGCTTGCGCACCCGTGGACGGCAGACGGTCGATGAGATCGCCAGCTTCACGTGCGATTTCGTCTTCCATCTTTTCACGTTGCTTCACGTCGATGTTTCCGGCGAGCAGCACAAGGATTTCGGCTTGGTCGTCGCGCATACCTTCGCCACGCATGACCAACCAGTGGTTGTGAACCGCTAAAGGCAGTCGCGCTGGGCGACGTGCAGGGTCGTGCTTGGACACGCTCATTGGCACATCAGCGACCACGTATCCCTGACCCAGAGGTGATCCGCCCATCTTTGTCTTCAGCGTGATCCCTGCGGCATCGATCTGGCGGGAGCCACCCGAGTCGATCATGACGGTATTGCGCATATCGCCCTGTTCGAACGCGAAACGTGAACCGTCACGCGTCACTCCAGAGGACGTCTTTTCAATCTGTGCGCGAACCGCGACCAGTGGCTGCGACGGGATCTTCGCACCCCACCACTTGACGATGTAAAGAATCAGTAGCGGGATTCCCGGCCCCAGCAACAAAGCGATGATGAGGGTCGTAACGAAGTTGAGCGTGTTGAGAGGCTTGACGGCACTCGCGGTGAACTCAACTTTGGTTTTCACCGGTTCGCCCTGGCCGTTTTCAGACGAGGATACGACCACGAACGTTCCGTTGATCGCACCGTTGCCCTGCTGGTCGGAGGCCAGCTTCAGACCCAGATCCTCACCGGCTTTCACACAGTTGTCCTTGCTCGAAGCGTCGGAGGACACCTGCACCTTGTCTAGCCCTTGAGGCGAGGCAACCACCTCGGTGGAGTCCGGTTCTACCCACGCGCAACCTTTTCCGCCCAGCTTCAGAACCGAATCGAGGTCGATCTTGCCTTTAGCTTCCCCAAAGTCCACTTTGGTAGGCACGGTTGGGTAGTCCAGTGGCGGTTGCACCGTCACTGGGAGGGCCACAGTAGCGGGGCTCAGCTTGGTACCTTTGACTTCTTTTCCGTCAGAGTCTTTCGCCGAGGCGGTCGTCAGTTCCAGCGACAGGTTGAGGGTCCCGCCACCGGTAGGTGCATTGCCGAGGTCCCAGTCGGTTGGCTTGGTGATGTCACCAAATGAGCTGGTGTCGGTCAGCGTGGTTTGTTTTCCGGCGGAGTCGGTGAACGACGCGGTGAATTTACCTGTGCTGGTGATGGAGTCCACGGGCACGTCGTTACCTTCGCGGTCGTGCAGAGCGAAGGTGACGTCTTTCAGGGTGGATCCGGCGCGCACGTCAGCTTTGTCTTTATCGGGCCACGCGGGAACGATTCCCGGAGTGATGTGGAGGTTTGATTTGGACTTCGCTTGTGAGTCTGCGCCTTCGTCGGTAATAAACGCCAGGCGCCACACACCTACCCACGGGCCTTTGTCGCCGATCTTGCCCTTCGACGTTCCGTCGAGTCGGAAACTGAGGCTCTTGCCGGTTTCCCACGAGTACGTGAGCGGTACGCCAGAGACTTCCTTCTTTTCGTTCTTTGCGTCCTTTTTCAGGTCGACGATTTTTCCGTCGGGACCTTGGATCGCAGCCCGGAGACCGTCGGCTGTTGCGGTGGCAAAACCATCAACGTCTTGTGTGGTGTTGTCCAGGACGAACGTGTGGGCTTCGTTCTGGCAGAAGTCTTTGACACATACACCGTGGTCGTTGGTGACGGGCTTTTGCCCCAGGCCAGAGATCGAGTCGAATGCGATGAGCAAACTGTCGATGTCGGATGCGAGGTAGAACTCGCCGGGAACGGGGTCGGTGAGGTCACCACATGATTTGCCGCCGCTGTCTTTACCGGTTGCGATTGACCGCATGAGGTCGAATTCTTTTCCGTCTTTCGACCCTAGCCCCACACCGAACATAGCCACGCGAGAGCTTCGTAGCTGGTCGGCTAGACCACCGGAGCGGCAGATATCTTCACGCGCCTTTTCTTCGACCTTCTTGGTACCGTCTTCGGTTTTCAGGCTGATGTCTGGCGCGAATGGTTTGGTTTCTCCGTACTTGTTGGCCATGTTGCCTTTGCGAACTTCGTAGTCGAGTTCACCGTCGGAGAACCAGATGATCGCCTGGCAGCTCTTTGCGTCGCTTCCGCGGTCGTGGGCGCGCTTGGAGAGTTGTTTGCGCGCTTCGTCCATTGCCGTCCAGTAGTCGGTGTCAATACCGCTGGTCCGGTTGGACAGGTCGTTGATGGCACCGCGGAGGTTGTCGACGTCGCCGTCGTTCTTGACTTCTTGCCAGTCACGCACGGTGGAGTATTCGTGGCCGAAACCGCTGACGGCAACCGAGAGGTTGCCCGATTTAGTCAGCTTCGACATGCGCGAAACCAGGTGCAGCCCGGAGGTCACACGCGCGTTGTTAGGGTCGCTGTCGACCAGGCTCCCGGATTCGTCCACCAGAATAAGAACGTCGATGTTGCCACCTGCGGCGGCGCAGGCTGAGAACTGTTCTGGGAGCGGTTTTGAACTGCCGAGGTCGCTCCCCCCTGATTTCTGTGAGTCACCGCTGTCCTGTGACGGCTCCTCGCTTGGTTGGGCGTGAACGGGGGTGGACAGACCCGCAAGACTCTGCGCTAGAAGAATGAATACGGCTACGAAGCCGATGAGAAGTTTGCTTGCGTGCGAACGAACGTTTTTCACAGGTGTCCCACCCATAGTGCGGTCAGAATTGCGGTCACGATCACGGCGATCAACGTCAGGATCGCGGCCACCCAGTACAGGGTTGTTGCTGCTGGGCGCGAGGCGTACATCCCACCGGCTCGCCTGCGGACGTCAGTGGTGGTGAAGTTTCCTAGCATGAGGATCGCAACTGGCCCGGCGATGAGCCATCCGATGATGCCTGTGAAGCCCCACGGCAAAACCGCGATGATAATTCCCAGGACCGCGCATCCAAGAACAATGAAGAGGATGTGCATGGGTGGCCCTGCAACCGTGAGATCACCGGAACTGGTTTCTGGCGCAAACGGAGCGTTCGGGGCTTGCTGGGCGCCCGGCTGATGCGAAGGATCTTGGGATTCGAAAGGGTTGGACGCTTGAGGCGCGTGACCCTGTTGTGGTGCTTGAGGTGACGCGCCATGTTGCGGTGACGCACCCGGTTGGGGTGCCATGCCCGGCTGCTGTGCAGCTGGACCCCCTGGCTGGTTCGCAGGTGAGCTACCAAAGGGGTTGCCACCTGACCCTGATCCAAACGGCACCGACACCGTGGCCCCCTTTCACACCTCGTGCTCGAAATCACACGTTCTCATTCTGCCAGAGCACGAACTCTTCAACCATAACAACGTTGAGAACCACGCAATGTCACAACTTTTGTTTTGTATCAGATCTGATACTACGGCCTACGCGAGGCCGTTCCTTGTCATTCTTACACGACAAGGAACGGCAAAATAGTTTCAGCTTGCTTCTTCGATTCCGAGTTCATTTCCGGGAATCGACGCGAGCAGTTTGCGCGTATATGGGTGGCGCGGGTTGGTGAACACTTCTTCCGAGCTTGCGGCTTCGACCAGTTCCCCGTCCTTCATCACGCACACATAGTCAGAGATGAGCCTGACAACCGCGAGGTCGTGCGAGATAAAGAGGTACGACAAGCCCAGTTCTTCCTGCAGTTTCTTCAGCAGGGTCAGGATCTGGTCTTGGACCAGCACGTCGAGTGCGCTCACGGGTTCGTCGCACACGATGAGGTCTGGGTTAAGCGCAAGTGCGCGAGCGATCGAAATGCGTTGCCGTTGCCCACCCGAGAGCTCGGCCGGGTACCTGCGGTAAAAGTGCTGTGGAAGCGCCACTTGTTCCATAAGTTCAAGAACGCGTTTGCGTCGCTCTGTGGCATTCCCCCGCTTGTAGGCAGCCAGTGGTTCCTCGATGATCCTTCCCACCGTGAACATAGGATTCAACGATGAATAGGGATCCTGGAATACTGCTTGCACACGTTGCCGGAAGTCTCTGAGGTCTTTGCCTTTGAGCGTCAGAACGTCTTTTCCGTCAAACGTGATGGAACCGCCCGTGGGCTCGATGAGTTTCAGCAACATGCGAGCCGTAGTCGTTTTCCCGGAACCGGACTCCCCCACGATCGACACGGTTTTTCCTCGTGGAATCTCCAAGCTCACGTTCTTCGCAGCGTAGAAATCGTCATGTCCACGCACTGGGTACACCTTTGTGAGGCCAGATACTTCTACGAGAGGTTTCTCTTCTGGCTCTTGGGTGGCGGTGTCCTCCGTCTTGTGCTCGTGAGCGATCAGACGAGTGGCAGCAACCGACGGGGCCGCGTTGACGAGCGACTGGGTGTACGGGTGTTGCGGGTCCTCCAAAAGCTGGCGAGCCGACCCAGTTTCCACGACCTTTCCTCGGTGCATGACCACCAAGTTCTGGGCGCGTTCGGCTGCGAGCCCCAGGTCGTGTGTGATGAGGAGGACTGACGTTCCCAGCTCGGCCGTCATCGAGTCGATCTGGTCAAGGATGACCTGCTGAACTGTGACGTCCAACGCCGAGGTGGGCTCATCTGCGATGAGAAGTTTGGGTTTGCATGCCAAGGCAATCGCGATGAGGGCACGCTGTCGAAGTCCGCCCGAAAGTTCGTGCGGGTATTGTTTTGAGCGTCGCTCGGGTTCCGGGATACCGGCCCGAGTCATCACCTCAATGACCTGATCCTTGACCGTGTCTTTCGTTGCCAACTTGTGTGTGAGGAGGGTTTCGGAAATCTGGGTTCCGATTCGCGACACCGGGTTGAGGTTACTCATGGGGTCCTGTGGCACCAGCCCGATCTGACGACCTCGGATGCCACGCATTTTTGGTTCCGGAAGCCCAACAAGCTCTTGGCTGTCAAACAGAATGGAACCAGAGGTCACTTGTCCGCTACCGGGTAGCAGACCAATAGTCGCCATTGCGGTTGTGGATTTACCGGATCCTGACTCCCCCACTATTGCAAGGGTTCCACCGGCAGGCAGTTCCATGCTGGCGCCTTCTACGGCCTGTACTTTGCCGTGCATTGTGGTGAACGAGACTTCGAGGTCCCGAATCGTTAGGAGGTTCGTTGTGTTTTCTGGGGTCTGAGTCATGGTGTCACCTTGCCCGTGATTTAGGGTCGAGAGCTTCGCGGAGCGATTCGCCCATAAGGGTGAAGCCCAAAGCGGTCAGAGCGATGCAAGCACCGGGGAGGAATGCGAGCCACGGCGCGGTTCCCAGTTCGGACTGCGCATAGGTCAGCATGCGTCCCCATTCGGCTGTTTCTGGACGTCCACCACCAAGCCCCAGGAACGACAGCGCAGCTGCGTCAATCACGGCGGTCGCAAGCGTCAAAGTCGCCTGCACGATCACCGGCCCCAACGAGTTGGGGAGAATGTGACTCATGGTGATGGTGCCTCGGCTAAGCCCCAGCGTCTGCGCGGCCAGCACGTAGTCTTGGCCTTTCTGCGTAAGCATGGATGAGCGCAGAAGGCGAGCGAAAATGGGGACCTGCGAAACACCAATCGCGATCATGACCGCGTACGGAGTCTGTCCCAAAATAGCTGCGATCGAAACTGCGAGCAGAAGGTTAGGAACTGACAGCAAGATGTCGACGATTCGCATGACCAGGCCGTCTACCCACCCGCCGAAGGTGCCTGCAAGCAAGCCCAAGAGCATTCCGCCCAGCAGACCCAGCGCAGTCGATACGACACCGATGACAAGTGATGCTTGCGCACCCCAAATGAGCTTGGAGAGGACGTCTCCACCAAAGCGGTCGAGTCCTAATGGGAATTGCGACAGTTCACCGGGCCCTGGAATGTGGCTGGGGGTAATTTCGCGTGCTCCGGGGACCGAGGTGCCCGGATGTGGCGCGAGAAGAGGCGCCAAAATGCTGATCAGAATGAACAGCGCTACGATCACGAAACCCGTAATGGCCGCGGGGTTCTTGCGGAGTCGCAAGAACGCATCTTTCCACACCGACGTACCTTTTTGGTCCATGGTGGGTTCCGATGTCTTTTGCGTCAGTCCCGCCTGAACCTGTTCGGGGCTTCCCGGAAGATTTTCGGCGTTGTCGGAAGTGGCGCCGCTTGGGTTTGGAGGAAGATTCATTGTCATGACACACGCACCCTCGGGTCGATGAGTCCGTATGAAACGTCAACGACCAGGTTGATGATCGAATAGATCAGGGCAATAAAGATGATGAAGCCTTGCAAAACGGGGAAGTCAAGATTGAAAATCGCACCCCATAGGAACGATCCGATCCCGTTGAACGCAAACACAGTTTCGGTAAGAACAGCACCGGAAATCAGCAATCCAAGTTGCAGACCCATTGTGGTGATTACGGGAAGCATCGAGTTCCGGATCACGAACCTGCTTCGGATCAGGCGAGGCGCCAGACCCTTCGCTTGTGCCGTGCGAACGTAGTCCGCGTTCTGTACTTCAAGAACAGCTGCGCGCGTGATGCGCGCGATGATCGCCAGCGGGATTGTTCCGAGGGCCACACCCGGAAGGATGAGGTGGAGGAACGCGTCCCAAGCGGCGTCGTACTCACCCGTGCTAATGCCGTCCCAGATGTAGAAGTTGGTGTAGTGCGTGGCGTCAATACGCGGGTCTTGCCGACCGTCTGTGGGCAGCCATCCCAGTTCGACTGCAAAAACCCATTTGAGGAGGAACGCCAAGAAGAACACGGGGATCACTACGCCAAAGAGCGAGAAGAGAACGGCTAGGTGATCTTGCCACTTGCCCACGTTGCGCGCTGCCCAATACCCCAGCGGAATTCCGACTGCTACTGCGAAGATAATCGCGAAAATTGACAGTTCTAATGTCGCTGGAAAGCGAGCTGCAAACTCTTCAAGAACAGGCCTGTTTGTGAGGATTGACCGGCCAAAGTCACCGGTCAAAATCTTCCCCATGTACGTGAAGTACTGCTCTAGGAGGGGGCGGTCGAAGCCGTATGCCTTGTTCACAGCCGCAATGGCCTCGGGCGTGGCTTTGTCACCCAACAGTGCGGTTGCCGGGCCACCTGGCAGAGCGCGCACCCACAAGAACAGAAGAATTGAGAGCCCAAAAAGCGTAGGGATAAGCAACAACAGCCGCTTGCCTATAAGTCGAAGCACGGGCAGATGCCTTTCAGTTGTAAGTCAGCGTCACAAAGACCGGCCCAAAGGGGTGGAGCGGAGCCGCTCCACCCCTTCAGGTGAGGTGTCAGACCAACGTGGCGGACACCTCGGGCGCGGTCTTATTTAGACAGCTTGATCTCGTTGAAGACTTCGTCGTTGACTGGCGAGACCGGGAAGTCCTCCACGCGTTCTGAGAACGCGAGCGATGGAGCAGGGTGCGCCAAAGGCACAGCCGGTGCGTACTCAGCAACCTTCTTGTTGATGTCTTCGTACAGTGGGGTCTGTTTCTCCAGCTTGGGTTCCTGACGGGCTTCTGACAGCGCCTTGAAGAGTTCTTGGTTGTCGAAACCGAACTCTGGCTTCTTGGTCCCGAAGAACACACCTACGAAGTTGTCGGTGTCGTTGTAGTCACCGGTCCAGCCCAAGAGGTGGATTCCGTGGTCCTTGCCACCCTGAACGCGGTCAAGGTAGTCAGGCGACCATTTCTCAGGCACGGCCTTGGTCTTGATGCCCACCTGTTCAAGCTGACCGGAAATGTTGGAGAACACCTGTTCAGGGGTAGGCATGTAGGGGCGAGAAACACCGGTTGGGTAGTTAAAGTCGATGGTGAAACCGTTTTCGTAGCCGGCTTCTTTCAGAAGCTGCTTCGCCTTCTCTTGGTCGTATTCGTACTTCTCGACATCTTCGGTGTAACCATTCACGCTGTCAGGGATGAAGGTGACGGCAGGCTTGGTTCCTTCAGGCAGTGTCTGCTTGATGAGGGCGTCCTTGTCGATTGCGTGGCTGATCGCCTGACGGACCTTGACGTCCTGGAGTTCCTTGACCTCCTGGTTGAAGCCCAAATACAAGATGGTGAACGGGTCGCGGTTCATCACGTTGAAGCCTGCGTCAGACAGTGGCTTCACGTCACCGGGTGCAACCAGGTCGTAACCGTCAATTTCGCCTGCTTCCAGGGACTGCTTGCGAGCTACAGGGTCGTCGATGACACGGAACGTGATCTGGTTGATCTGACCTTTTTCGCCCCAGTAGTCGTCGTTGAACTTCAGTTTGATTTCCTGGCCGGGGTTCCATTCTTCGAACTTGAATGGGCCAGTTCCGGTTGGGTGTTCGCGGGCGTACTCGCTCATTTCTGGAGCTTCAGCGCTTCCGCCGATCTTGTCAGCGTTGTACTTTTCCATGGCTTCGGGCGACTGCATGGAGAACGCTGGGAGTGACAGAGCAGCAACGAATCCAGCGAATGGCTGTGCAAGGTTGACCTTTGCGGTCTTTTCGTCGCTGGCTTCGCAAGACTTGTATACGGCGTCTTCTGGCTTGTCTTTGAAGCCTCGGAAGAGTTTGCCGTAGTAGTACGCAACCGCTTCGGACTGCTGGATGCCTGTGAAGTTGTACCAGCGTTCGAAGTTGGCGCAGACTGCTTCAGCGTTGAAGTCGGTCCCGTCGTGGAACTTCACGCCTTCCTTCAGGTGGAAGGTGTAGGTCAGGCCGTCTTCGCTGGTGTCCCACGATTCAGCCAAGAGCGGTGCTGGATCGGCTGTTCCGGGCTTAGTTCCCACCAGCCCTTCCATGATTTGGCGGCTGACACGGAATGATTCACCGTCGCTTGCAAATGCGGGGTCAAGCGTTTTGGGGTCGGATGACGCGGCGAAGATAAAGTGCCCGTCGACGTCTCCTCCGCCACCTTCGCCACGTTGCGACTTGGCACATCCAGTTACGGCTAAAGCCATTGAGGCGACAACGGCAACAGCGCCGAACGCCTTCTTTTTCCATGCAGACCGCATGCTTCCTCCAGTGTGTTATGGATCACGTAATGCTTCACTATAGCGCCACCTGTGAGTCACCTCACAACTTTGGGGCAGTGACACGAAAGGCGCGTTCAAATTGTTATCTTTGCCACTTTTCGTCACATGAGGCCTGGTGAGAGGGGTGCGTGATGAGGGGGCACGTAGGGCTTAGGGGCACGTCGCTTCGGTTGAGTGTCGATAGTCTTGTCGCTTATTGCCAGTCGGTGAGCTTCTCGATCTCGATTGGCGTATATACACCGCAACACTGTTGCCCTATCGCGCATTTCGAAAACTACTAAAAAGTGAGCCAACGAAAGTGACACGTCTTCGCTTTCACGAACAGTTTGATCACACTATTGCGCCCGCCACCTCAGCCAGGAAAGCAACAGGAATAGGTGCGACCACCTCGGGCCCGGAAGTGCATTTGGCTACACTCCAATCCGTAGAGTGTAGCCAAACAGCCATCAAACACCCTCATTTAGTGACCTAGCCACTATTTCGCCGACTTTTGGATACACTCGAGCCCCAGAATCGAACTCGAGTGTATCCAAAAGGCACGCAACATCAACGCCCCAAACACAAAAAGTCTCGGGACATCGACTGAACGATGTCCCGAGACTTCACATTGGTGGAGATGGCGGGAATTGAACCCGCGTCCGTCGGCAAATTGTCGATTCTTCTCCGGGCGCAGTACGTGTAAATGTGTCTTAGGTCCTGGGTAGCGCACGAACACACTATCCCAACGAACGGAGTTGAGTAAGAGTCCCACTCACACCCCCAACATGTGTGAGCAGCAGTGGCTTTCTAAACGACGCCAGGATCTAGAGGGAAAGCACCTCTAGGCTGACGGAGTCGCAGCTCGCGGATTAAGGCCTAAATTAGGCGGCGAGGGCAAACTCGGTGCGGTTGTTAGATTTAGCACCTATTTTTTACAGACAGCATCACGAGTTGAGTCTGCATTCTCGGCCCGCTTCTCCCGACGCAATGTCCAACGTCGAAACCGATCATCCCCTTATGCAATTGCCAAACACCCCGCACAAAGCGGGACTTTCTATTTTAACAAAACCACTGGGAAAACACAGCCCGGGAACCCAATAGGACCCCTGAACCCATAGTGAAGTTTTCTAGTAGCGCTATACACAACACCGGCAACACACGCAATATTCCACAGCTTCATCCACACTGTGGATAAACTTTCCACACTTTGTCACAAGACAAGCGTTGTCGCAGGTCAGAGGCTATGGATAAATCGCGAGCTCATACATTCCACATTGTGAAAGGGTGCGTCATTCCGTGATATCCCCAGCTTTTCCACACGTGTGAATAATCACAGGAACAAGCGTTATCCACAACCATGACAGCAAAGGAATCCCCGCTAGCTTGCGACACTCCACGCCTCAGATATCTGCCTAGCGGCGGATACGAGCATCTCACCATACCGCTCCATCGCCTTTTCATCCATGCGAACCTTCGGCCCTGACACAGACACCGCACCAACAGGAGAGCCCGTAACTCCAAGAAGAGGGCACCCCACTGAGCAAATTCCTTCATTGAGACCTTGATCATTGATCGCAAACCCCCGACGCTTAACCTCATTGATGGCATCGTCGAGAGCACTGGCCCCGTCAATTGTATTCTGAGTTACTTTTCGAAATGCACCTTCTGCATACTCGCGAATTACCGCTTCATGACTGGCACTAAGGTAGGCGACCCCGGAAGCGCACGTATGCATTTCGCTCATTCCGCCAACCGGCAAAAACGCGCGCAATGGATGAGAAGTATCAACACGCTCAATCAACAGCATGGACCTCCCCCTGGGGACAGAGAGGTGAATCGTCTCCGTTGTATCAAGTTGAAGTTTGTTTAAAAAAGGAAGTGCCACCTCACGAAGGTTCTGCCCTCCTTTTTCCTGCGCGAAGATCTCACCAACTCGACTCGAGATCTCCCACGCGCCATCCGAGTTTTTAATCCAGCCAGCGTCCTCAAGTGTCAGTAGATATCTCTGCACCGAACTTTTAGGCATTGCAGCTCGGCGGGCAAGCTCTGAGAGGCCTACGTTTTGAGCATCTGCAATCAGCTCGAGCAATCGCGTCGCACAAACCACACTATTGATTGTCATACCCTCTTGACTCCAGACTCCTCCAGGAATAATCTGAGCGCGGTCCACATCGTACACCACCGGTCCACTCGTTGGACCAGAAGAAAGAAGAAACAATGGCGTTTCAAATAACTGCACTTGCGATCTTCGCTGGAGTATTTGCGATTTGTTCCATTCGCAAGGTTCACATTGGAATCTTCATGTTCCCCATCGCTTGCGGAGTGGGCATGTGGCTTGCACACCTTCCGCTTGATGATGTGGTTGCAGGATTTCCGCTAGACATTCTTGTGTTGCTTGTAGGAGTAACCTATTTCTTTGCTATTGCTCAAGTAAACGGCACTATTGAGGGCCTAATCAATATCGTGATTTCGAAAGTCGGTTCTCATCCGGCAGCTCTCCCGGTAGCTTTCTTTTGCATTGCTGCTGTCGTGTCATCCATGGGTTCCCCTTTGGCTTCCTTAGTCCTTGCACCAATTGCACTGCCAATGGCAAAGCGGTTTGCAATTGACCCTATGCTCATGGCCGTGGCTCTCGGTTGCGGTGGCGCCAGCGGTTCATTCGCCCCCACTTCCTTGTTCGGCATCGTTACCTACGGAACAGCGAAACAGGCTGACATCCCAATTAGCCCGTTTGCCCCGCTACTCGTCTCCCTCGGTATGAACCTGGTTCTCTTCATTGGTGCGTACTTCGTATTCGGCGGTCGAACGCTCATCTCAGGCTCACGTTCGTCTGACATGCGAGCGTCGGTTGGTTCGATGGAAGTCCAACAGTCACCAACCTCGGGGCCTTTGACCACAGCTTCAGCCGAAAAAGTGAAATTGACCGGAATGCAATGGCTCACTTGTGCCTGCATCCTTATTCTTGGCCTCGGAGTAATCGCACTAACCGTATCGCGCCTTGGTGCAAATCTTGGCGTTCTCGCTTTCGCATTCGGAGCTTTTCTCACCTTCATTGACCCAGATTCTGGGAAAGCCGCGATTCCAAAGATCGACTGGTCCACAGTCCTTCTCGTCGGAGGCATCATCACATTCGTCGAGGTTCTTCAAACGATGGGTGCCGTCGATCTCCTCGGAGACGGCGCTAGTAAAATCGGCTCTACAATTTTGGCAGCTTTCATCATCTGCTTTATTGGTGGATTGGTGTCAGCGTTTGCCTCGACTACGGGAATCCTCGCCGCGCTTGTGCCACTCGCACTTCCCTTAGTGGCCACTGGTGAAGTCTCCGGCTGGGCACTCATCTGCTCTCTCGCTGTCTGCTCTTCAATCGTCGACCTCTCTCCGTTCTCCACTGTGGGCGCAACCTTCGTCGCGATGACGGAGGAAAGTCAGAAGGAACGTGTCACACGTCTTCTCATCCGCTGGGGTTTGACGATGGTGATTGTCGGCCCTGTTGTACTCGTCGGTCTACTTGTATTGCCTGCCAGCCTCTTATCGTAAGGAAACTCCATGAACGCATATAAACCCTTGACCGGAACTCGAATCATCGATCTAACACGGGCTCTGGCCGGACCTTTTTGCACAGCTTTGCTTGCAGACCTCGGCGCTGAAGTGATCAAAGTCGAGCCAATCGGCACCGGTGATGCAACTCGCCTATGGCCACCATATGAAGACACGAACTCTTTATATTTCGAGTCAACAAATCGAAATAAGAGGTCTGTCTGCCTTGATCTAAGAAGCGACCAGGGAAAAGAAGTCCTCGTGAGTCTGATCGGTGAAGCCGATGTCCTTGTGGAGAATTTTCGCCCAGGCGTACTGGCAAAGATGGGGCTCGATTCTGAAAAGCTCAAACAGGCATATCCGAACTTGGTGATTCAATCAATTTCAGGGTTCGGCAACACCGGGCCACTCAAGAACTATGGAGGTCTGGACCAAATAGCGCAGGCTATGTCCGGCATCATGTCTGTGACTGGACCAGATGCTGAGCACACATACCGAGTGGGACTTCCTATTGTAGATATTCTCACGGGCACCTTCGCCGCCGTAAGCATCGCGGCAGCACTAGCCGGCCGAAACGAACACCAAAAAGGTGTTCACATGGCCACCTCGCTCCTTGAGTCGGCGGTAGCAGTATCTGTGTTCCAGGGACAACAAGCTCTGAGTCTGGGACACGAACCTAAGCCACAAGGCAATGACCACCCGGTGATCGTGCCCTACGGACAGTACCAAACCGAAGATGACAAGATCATTATTGCTATTGCGAAAAATCAGCACTGGCTTGACCTCTGTGAAATTTTGGGCCGACCCGATCTTCCCAAGAAACCTGAGTATTTAGATCCCACTTCCAGAGCGAAGAATCGCGAAAAGCTTCGCGTGGAAATGGAGGCCGCACTCATTCAACATCCAGCTAGCCATTGGGTCGATCGGATCCGCAACGCTGGCATTCCATGTGGTCCTGTTTACGGGTACAGAAAGGTGTTCTCAGACCCGCAGGTTCAAGCTTTGGAAATGGTTCAGACATTGCACCGTAGCGATGGCACCAAGATCCCCTTGGTGAGAGGGCCGTTCAACATCGATGGACAACCGACACGGGTGTCGTCGGCACCCCCTGCACTAGGCGAAGGCACTGAAGAAATTCTGGCACAATTCGGCTTCACCAAACCAGCCGTCGAAGATCTTATTTCCAATGGCATCGCACAAACTCAAGAGCAAGGAAAATCGAGTGACTGATAAAGGCCAGATCCTATACTCCGTCGACAACGGCATGGCAACGATCACCATCCGTAACCCCGCCAAGCGAAACGCGATCTCCGCCAGCATGTGGAAGCAAATACCAACTCTCATGTCTCGTGCGGTCGCCGATGAAACAGTCAAACTTGTGGTTTTCAGTGGCTCGGACGGGAATTTCTCCGCAGGCGCAGACATTGCAGAGCTCACCAGTATCGCTGGATCAAACCGTGAGGATACAAAAACCGCCGCACAAACAAGTGATGACTTGACAAGTCAAGCTGAGAAAGCAGTTGCCGAATGCCCCAAACTGACCATCGCACTTATCGAAGGTATATGTTTCGGAGGGGGGCTTGAACTAGCGATCGCCTGCGACCTTCGAATAGCCAGCGCAACTGCACGCTTCTGCATTCCAGCCGCAAACATAGGTCTTGTTTATCCGTTCACTGCGATCAAACGACTTATGTCGATCGTTGGCCCAGCTCAAGCAAAGTTCCTTCTTTGCACCGCCAGCACGCTTGACTCGGAAGATGCAAACCAGATCGGTCTAGTAAACCGAGTCTTACCTGAAGAACAGTTCGAAACAAAGACCAGCGAATTCATCGGTGGCCTCATATCTAAATCGCAGTACTCAATAACCGCTTCAATCGCGATTATCAACACTCAAATTGAATGTCGAGAGCAGGCAGAGACAGTCGCAACTGCTTGGGAAACGGATGACCGAGCACGAGAGGATCTCGAAATAGGAATTCGTAGCTTCCTTAAAAAAGAGCGACCAGCCTTTACGTGGGCTTTAGAGTGAAGAAAGCTCTCGAGCGCCATAGGTGACATTAATGGGGATGACAACGTCTGAAAGTTGTCATCCCCACTATTTTTGCGTTTTTACATATTCCGGCGGAGGGACATCGCACGCTGCGCCTCGCGCTGATCCTGCTTCTCACGCAGAGTCTGTCGCTTGTCCCAGTCCTTCTTACCTCGGGCCACAGCGATCTCCACCTTCACACGCGAGCCATCGAAGTACAGCTCCAACGGAACCAGAGTCCTACCCGACTCCTTCAGCTTGTGTGAAATCTTCAGAATCTCGGCCTTGTGCAGAAGCAGCTTCCGCTTCCTGCGCGCAGAGTGATTCGTCCACGAGCCCTGCAAATACTCAGGAATGTAAACGTTTTCCAACCACGCTTCACCCTGGAAAATCAGGGCGAACCCGTCCGTGAGCGAAGCTCGCCCCTCACGCAACGACTTCACCTCAGTACCCGTGAGAACAAGACCAGCCTCATACGTGTCTTCAATGTGGTAGTCGTGACGTGCCTTGCGGTTCTTCGCAATCGTCTTCTTACCGGTTTCTTTTGCCACGCGCCAGCCCTCCTCTCACATTCCTTGCAGGCACAAGATGAATATCTTACCAGCGCCCGCACCAGGTGAGACTCACGGCTGGTTGGCTGCCGCCTCGGCCGCCTTCTCTTCTTCCTTACGCCAGCGGATACCAGCCTCTAAGAAGCCGTCAATATCCCCGTCAAACACCGCCTGCGGATTATTCACTTCATAACCCGTACGCAAGTCCTTCACCATCTGATACGGGTGCGTGACATACGACCGCATCTGGTCGCCCCAGCTGGCCTTAATGTCACCAGCCAGGTCCTTCTTCTGCGCTTCTTCCTCTTCTCGCTTCAGCTGCAACAGGCGCGACTGCAGAACGCGCATCGCGGCGGCGCGGTTCTGGATCTGGGACTTCTCGTTCTGCATCGACACGACAACTCCGGTTGGGATGTGCGTAATACGCACCGCCGAGTCCGTCGTGTTCACCGACTGACCACCGGGCCCCGAGGACCGGAACACGTCAATGCGGAGGTCGTTTTCGTCGATATCGATGTGGTCAGTCTGCTCGATCAGAGGGACCACTTCAACAGCGGCAAAGGATGTCTGGCGGCGCCCCTGGTTATCGAAGGGCGAAATGCGAACAAGCCGGTGCGTTCCCGCTTCAACCGACAGCGTCCCATACGCATACGGCGCGTTCACCTGGATGGTCGCCGACTTTACGCCCGCGCCTTCCGCATACGACGTGTCCAGCTCTTCAACCTTGTAGCCACGGTTTTCAGCCCAGCGGATGTACATGCGAATGAGCATCTGCGCCCAGTCAGTCGCGTCGTCACCACCGGCACCCGATCGAACCGTAATCACAGCCGAACGCTCATCGAACTCGCCAGACAGAAGTGTCGAGATCTCCAGCGCGGCCAGCTCAGATTTGAGTTTCTGGACTTCCGAGGCCGCCTCTTTCAAAGCGTCTTCGTCGCCTTCGTCCTCACCCATCGACACCAAAAGCTCAACATCTTCAATGCGTTGGTCGAACTTCTGAAGCTTCTCCAACGTGCCCTGCTTGTGGCTGAGTTTAGAAGTGATGGCTTGCGCAACATCGGGGTCGTCCCACAGGTCTGGAGCGGCGGCGGCCTCGGTGAGCTCCGCAACTTCAGACTTCAGCTGTTCAACGTCAGACACTTCACGAATCGAGGCAAACGTTTGTTGCAGTGAAGCGATCTCGCTAGGAAAGTCAATGGCCATAGTGCTTCTACTCTACTTCACCCCACCCCACGCGATTCCACTCGCCCAACCACGCCACAAACACAACCCAGCGCCCACTTCGCGTCACGACTTCATGGCACAGCCCCGCAAAAAGTTATCCACAGATTTTGTTGAGGCTATTCCCATTCAGCGCCCAGCGGGCTAAATTGTTGAGCACCCGTACATCCGGTTGGAGACATCATGGACGCTGTCGACATCATCACTTCGGAAGTGCGTGACCGAATTCGCGCAACTGGAATAGATCCCCGAATAGATACCGCCGCTTCACGCGACGTCATCAAAGCTGTCATCGCTGACTACGACGAACGCACACTGAAGGGAAACCTCCCCGTGCTGTCGGACCCAGACGAAGCGTTTAAAAGCATTCTCGACGACGTTGCGGGTTTCGGAACCTTGCAGAAGTACCTCGACGACCCAGACGTTGAAGAGATCTGGATCAACGGGCCACAAGGTGTTTTCATCAGCCGGCGAGGCGTTTCCGAACTCACCACCACCATCCTCACCGAAACAGACATCTACGACCTCATCGAACGAATGCTTCGCACAACTGGGCGACGCGTAGACCTGTCCAGCCCATTTGTTGATGCCAGCCTGCCTGACGGTTCACGCCTCCACGTGGTCCTCCCCGACATCACGCGCAAGTACCCCAGCGTCAACATCCGCAAGTTCATTTCTCGCACACGGTCTCTCAGAGACCTGGTAGAAAACGGTACCGTCACCCCAGCCGCTGCCGAGTTCCTCGACGCAGCCGTGATCGCCGGCGCCAACATCATCGTTTCTGGCGCAACCCAGGCGGGTAAGACCACCATGCTCAACGCTCTAGCTGGTTCGATTCCTGCCCGCGAGCGCGTTATCACGTGCGAAGAAGTGTTCGAACTGTCCCTGCCAACCCGAGACTGGGTTGCGCTTCAGTGTCGCCAGCCCTCGCTTGAGGGTGCCGGCGAGGTGACCTTGCGCAAACTGGTGAAGGAAGCGCTCCGCATGCGCCCTTCCCGAATCATTGTGGGCGAGGTTCGTGAAGCCGAAAGTTTCGACCTCCTCGTCGCCGCCAACAGTGGGCTCCCCGCCCTGGGCACCTTGCATGCAAACTCGGCGCGCGCCGCGGTCACCAAGATGTGTACCCTCCCGCTTCTCGCAGGCCCCAACATTGGTTCGGCCTTCGTGACCCCCACGGTCGCAACGTGCATTGACTTAATTGTCCACGTCAAACTCGACCCGTCAGGCACCCGCCGGGTCGACGAAATCGCCGCCATCCCCGGCGGAATCGAAAACAACACAGTCGAACTCGAAACCGTTTTCCACACGTCCAATCGCGGGACGTTAGTTCGCGGCACAGGGTTTACCCACCTCGGCGAACGCTTTGCCCGGGTTGGCAAAGACATCCACCACATCCTGGAGGCGGCATGACCACGTCGTTGACGGGTGCACTGTGTGGCCTCACTCTGGGGGCTGGCCTGTTCTGCTTATGGTGGTCCATGTGGGAGACGCCTGCCCAGAAGAAATCCCCTCCAGCTTTTATCCTGCGCACGCGCGATCAGCTTCGGGCCGCTGGCCTCCACCGGGTAAGTCCCGCGCAACTGTTCACGGTGTGCGTGGGGTGCGGGCTGGTGGTTGCCATGGTGACATACGTGTTTTCGCCCGCGTTGCCCATTGCCGTGTGTTTTGGTTTTTTCGCAACGGTCGCGCCGTATCAGATCGTGAAGTTCCGGGCACGTAAAACGTCGGTATCCCGCCGCACTTTGTGGCCGGAAGCAATCGACCACTTAAGTTCCGGGGTGCGTGCGGGGCTTTCCCTGCCCGAGGCGGTATGCGGATTGAGTGCCCGCGGTCCGGTTGCGTTGCGGCCCCTGTTCGAGGTCTTCGCCCGTGAGTACCGCGCCACGGGTTCGTTTAGTGTGGCCCTCAACCGGTTTAAGGAGTCGGCTGCTGATCCCGTTGCTGACCGCATGGTGGCGGCGTTACGTATCACGCGCGAAGTGGGTGGCACGGACTTGGGTGCCATGCTCAAAACGCTCAGCCAGTTCCTGCGAGAGGATGCTCGCACGCGGGCTGAACTGACCGCACGCCAATCGTGGACCGTGACGGGAGCCAAGCTGGGTGTGGCCGCACCGTGGGTGGTGCTGGGACTTCTTGCCACCCGCCCGGAAACCGCCGACGCATATAACACCGCCCAAGGCACCATTCTGCTGGTGGTGGGTTTGGTCATTTCGCTGTGTGCCTACAGCGTCATGAAGCGGATCGGCCGATTGCCTGAAGAAGCACGGGTTTTGCGATGATGACGCTGGATCACCCGCTTGTCATTGGATCACTCGGCCTGTCGGTAGGGCTGTCCCTGACGTTCCTTGTGCTGTCCTTACCCGTGATGCGTCGCCCACGCTTAGAGGACCGCATTGGCCCCTACCTGCGCACGACGCAAGCGGCGGAGGAAAAGTACCACCTCACCGCCCCTACCGAGACTGGGTTTGGTGGTTTGGCCCGTCATTACTTCACCCGTGCTCTCCACTGGCTAAACTCCCGCATGACCACCGACGCGTCCGTCACTCTTCGCTTGTCAAAACTGGGGCCGACTCACACGATCGACAGTTTCCGAGCCCGCCAGGTTCTGCTCATCATTGCCGGTTTAGTGGCAGGCGCGCTCATGAGCACAGTGATCAGTTTGGCTCGCGGGTTCAACCCGCTGGTGTGTGTTGTTCTGATCGTTCTCAGCGGAGTGTGTGGCCATTTTCTTAACGACTGGCTCCTCACTCAGGCCGTCAAGAAACGTGAAGAGCGCATTCTGGCGGAGTTTCCCACCATTGCTGAGCTGCTTGCGCTGTCCATAACCGCTGGTGAGGGCACGGTTGACGCACTGAACCGCGTGTGCCAAACCGCTAAGGGTGAGCTCAGCGACGAATTGCGAATCGCTTTGGCTCAGGCACGCACCGGCACATCCTTAGTCGAAGCACTTGATGCGATGGCACGTCGCACCAATATCCAGAGCCTCATCCAGTTCGTCGACGGGCTGGCCATCGCATTGTCGCGTGGCACGCCCCTGTCTGAAGTGTTACGCGCTCAAGCTGCCGATGTTCGAGAGGAGGGTCGTCGCAAACTCATGGAGCTTTCGGGCAAGAAAGAAGTAGGGATGCTTGTCCCTGTAGTGCTTTTTGTCCTTCCTATTACTGTCCTGTTCGCTGTGTATCCATCGTTGGCCGTTCTCAATGTAGGTCTTTAGCTCAAGGAGGAGCTGTGTTTGTTCGCTTCTACACGTTTATGTCCACCCTTCTACTCGCGTTTACTCCCCGTCCCCGCCCCCGAGGTGCCCGTTACCGACGCTCAGACCGCGGCGATGTGCCCGGTTGGGTGTTGATTACGGTCATGACAGCGGCATTAGTGGTCGCCCTGTGGGCGCTGGCCGGCGAAGCGTTTACGAATTTCTTCAATGATTCGATGAACAAGGTGCGCAACGCAGGGTAGTTCCCGGCCGGGTAGTTCCCTCATGTGTCTGAAGTCGGATCGTGGTTCGGCTGTAGCCGAGTTTGTGTTTGTCGCGGCTCTTCTGTCGTTAGTGTTCGCAGGTGTGTTGCAAGTGTGCCTAACTATTCACGTGCGCAACACTGTCACAGATGCTGCCGTGGCTGGCGCCCGCGTACTTGCGATGGGTGACGGCAACGCTGACGACGCACGCGACGTGACCCGAACTCTGATTGTGAGTTCCCTAGGCGAACGCTACGCGGGCCCAATCAACGTGGGCTACGACAGTTTTCATGGCGATGACGTAGCCGTCGTCGAGGTAACAACTGCCGTGCCTGTGATTGGAATGTGGGGACCCACCGGCCTCATGACCAGACAGGGACGCGCGTTCGTTGAACCTGTGTATGAACCCTAAGCAGCAAGGAACAGTGCGCATGATTGGCGTGACGAAACGGTTCAAGGCCCTGTGCGTCAACAGGGCCGACTCTGGCACTGCAGCTATTGAGTTCATATTTGCTTCGGTAGTGCTCTTGGTGCCTGTCGTATATATCGTCATGGCAATCAGTGTTCTCCAGGCAGGCACATACGCCACGCAAGCCATCGCGATCGATGCGGCCCGTTACGCTTCCAGGCACCCCGACACTGCACATACGCGCGCCAACGCCACCGCGTCCCTGCACCTGGATGATTTTGGGCTCAACGGAACTCCCCACCACGTGAAGTTTTCCTGTTCAGAGAAGTGCAACACCCCAGGTTCAACGGTCACGGCTCATGTGGAAACTCGGGTGGCTCTTCCTGGGATTCCGTTCGTCTTCAACAGTGAAACAGCCGGGCGCATCACGGTTACCGCTTCGCACACCGACATCGTCGCACCCACAGGAGGTCATCATGAGATCACGCATAGCATCGTCGGCGCACCGTGAGTCTGGTTCGGTCACGCCCCTTGCCGTTGGGTTCTGCGTCATCGTCCTTGCCTTGGTCACCGTCATTACCATCATCACCGACTACTACATGGCACACCGCAAGCTGTACGCGATTGCCGATTCAGCTGCCCTTGCAGCTGTGGAAAGCTACCAGCCAGTGCCCGGAGGCAAACCCACGTTCGTTTTCGACGCCCACGGAATCGAGAAGAAAGCGAACCAGCATGTGGCTCGTATCAGTCCCCCGTCTAACCTCGCACGCATTCGAGTAAGCGCACATATTGCAGATTCGCGCAACGTTCACGTCACTGCGCATGCCCGCTACAAACCCATCCTGATCTCGCCTTTTGTTCCAAAAGGCATCGAACTGACCTCAACGACAAAAGCCCGGGGCGCCCTTCGGTAGCCGTCTCCCACCTCGGCCGCTACTTCTTCCAGCAACGCCCCCTCCACCACCGCGCACTTTTGCCCACAAGCCCTGCGACTACCTGCCACTCACGATGTGGACAAAACCCGGTTATCCACACCCCGCAACCAGGGTCTGGAACCACGGCCCGTGACCGTACATCATGGCGAACATGTACAGCACGATCGTTCATGTTGTGCAGGGTGACTCCCTGTCATCCCTGCACGTCGAAGCACCGGGGTACGCCACGGCTGTCGACGTGTTGACTGCGCTCATGACCAATCGTGGCATCGAGACGCCCAGCGCCTTCACCGTGCGCAATTTCGCCCGCGCTGCTCCCACGCCAAACGAACAGTGGTTCGAATGGTGTACGCGAAGCCCGGTCACAGTGATTGAACATGCGACCGGCCTCACCTGTCACGCCGTGCCCGAGGTCGAACAAAAGTCGGTCTCTGTGCTGGCCGGCCCTGACTCCGGGTTTTGCGTCCCGTGGACACACCCCGACTTCACCGTGGGCAGATCACCTGAAGCGGCCCTTCAACTGTTCGATCCGCATATGAGCCGCGCCCCTGCCCCCGTCACCCCAGCCCCAGCAGCCGCACTCACCACGCACGGTGCCACCCACCTCGGGACAAACGACCCACGCGACCGCACCACCCCGCCGGAACCGCTCACCTGGCCAACCGCCCCACGAGTCACCGCCCCGCACGCGCCACACATGGCGCACTACGCGATCCCGATTGTGCTGGGCGTGGTGCTCATGCTCGTCACCCACATGTGGTGGTTCTTGCTGTTCAGCGTTGCCGGCCCCGTGAGCGCCGGGGTGACGTGGTGGAGCAGTCGGCGCCGGTATGCCCGCGACCTCGCCCACGCGCTGCACGAGTTTTCGCGGGCGATCGAGCAGTTCGAATCAGATATCCACACCAACCGCGCCCGGGCCGCACGCGCTGAGAACCAACGTCCGTTCTCGCTGTCCAGAATCCCTGTGGGTGTTGGGACGTGTTGCGTGGGAGCCACGGTGAAGGCGCCTCCGGACTACGAACCGCCGTTTGACCGCGTGGCCGCCCGCGTCACCGTCCCTGGGATCACCCGCGACGGTCACACGCACCTGGTGTCCAACAACCAGATTGTCACGGTAGATCTGGAACGTACTGAACTTGTGGTGTGTGGTGAGTCCGCTCCCGAGGTCGCCCGCGGAATCATCGTCATGCTCCGTGCGTACGGCGCGGCTGTGGTTTTTGACCCACCTCCAGATGGGCCGGAGTTCCTGCGGGTGGGGACGCCCACCTCGGGGCCGGTCATAAACGTCACCTGGGGTGACACCATCCGGTTCACCCCCGCCGAGGTGGCCGACACCTGGATTGTGGACTGCCCGGATTCGGTGACGGCCAGCATCCATTGCCCACCGCCGGTAGGGGCCGGCCCGATGCCAGGTTCGCTCGCTCCCAGGTGTATGCCCGCGCACAGGTTTGTGCGGGTGCTGGGTGAGATTTCGGGAACTGGGCCCGTCGCGTTGGAGTCCATGAGTATCGCAGAACTGACCCGCGCCGTATCCGTCGATCCGCGTGGCGCCGTCCCGATTGGGGTGAGCGAGAAGGGTGCCGTGTTTCTTGACCTGTTTGCCCACGGGCCGCACGCGCTTGTTGCGGGGACAACAGGCAGTGGGAAGTCGGTGTTTTTAAGCGCGTGGATTCAGTCGTTGGCCACTGTGCTCACGCCTGAAGAGGTCCGGTTTGTTCTGGTTGATTTCAAGGGTGGGGCTGCGTTTGCGCCCTTGCAAGACCTGCCGCACACCGACACGGTTGTCTCAAACCTGGATACATTCCTAGGGCTACGGGCGCTGAGGTACATTCTGGCGGAAGTCACACGCCGCGAAGAACTGTTCGCACGTGCCGGAGTGAGCGATCTGGCCACATATAACGAAAACAACGCACCACTCCCCCGGATCGTCACGGTCATCGATGAGTTTCAAGCCCTAGTCCATCAGATCCCGGAAAGCGTGGAGATCCTGGAACAGCTCACAGCCTTAGGGCGGTCCCTGGGGATCCACGCGGTACTGGCCACCCAACGGCCGTCCGGGGTAGTGACGGCGCGTATGAAGTCGAACATTGCGGTGCGCGTGTGCCTGCGTGTGAGGGACGCACAGGACTCAAACGACGTCATCGACTCCCCCGACGCCGCCCTCCTAGACGCGAGCGCACCCGGCCTGGGACTCATCTCGACCCCGCACGGGCTCACTTTGTTCCGGTCGGCGCACACGGGCACACCGGAACCGGCCGTCATACGTTGGCGCCCGGCCGACACTGCGGACGCGTCAGAAACGGAAGCGCCACTTGAGGGGTACGAAACCGGCTCGTCTCAAGTGCCAAGCCCGGGCTCCGCCGATGACACACACCCCCAACCGCACACCATCGTCCCACCCCCACTGCCACGCACCTTCGACGGAACAGCCAGCGCGGTTTTTGACACCTCGGCGGGACTTACCCCGTGGTCCTACCAGCCAGACCGGGACGGGGCGGTGCTCATCAGCGGAGGGCCGAGGTGCGGAAAAACCCACGCTCTCCACGTACTGGCCGGCCACGCGAGTGACACGCACGTGGTGGTGGGGTTCGGACGGGCGGGAACGTCCATGCCCGCAGCCCATGTGTACGCGAACACGGAGTGGATGCACGAAGCCGCACTGAGCCTGCTGGAGTCACTTCCCAGTTCACACCCCGTGTTTGTTGCGGTGGACGACTCGGACGACCTGTTCTCCCCCACGCACCGCGCCAGGCTGGACTTAGTGCTGGCACATAGACCGTTTGCCCTGGTGACAGGCCGGCGTGGGGTGGCTTCAGCAGTGGCGACGCGAGCTTCAACCCGTCTGACGTTCCCACCGGCCGTGGCTGAAGACGCTGTTTTCTATGGCGTGAAGCCCGCCCGGTTTGCGGGTATGAAGGACCCCGGCCGAGGTCTCCTGTCCTCCCCGTCGATCGCAGCTTCTGACGGGGTCGACGCACAGATCTCCACCAACGTCCCGTTTGTCGACCAGCCAGTTCCTGATGTGGGTATTCCCGATGTGGGTACCGGAATCTTGGTCGGGGCGAGCCCTCTGGGCAATGCGGTGTACTGGGATCCGGCGACGGGGCCCGTCCTCAACGTGTTAGGCCCAGAACACGCAACCGCACCGCTTCTTGGCGGTTTATCCGAGCATTTGCCAGTTGGCACGGTCGTGGTTCCGCGAGCGCATGAAGATTCCTGGCAGTTTGGATCGCTCACGGTGGTTGCTGCGCCTCTTGATCACATGCCTGGGTTTGGCTCGCCACTTGCGCAGGCTCGCAACCGCGGCCCCATGCTGATTGTTGGAGCGCGTTCACCACAGGAGCTGGGGCACGTAGCTCGCGACCTTCCGTTCATTCCACCGCACGACTCATGCGCGTGGTTCGTCCACGCGAATGTGCGCGTACCCGTCCACATCCCACCCTCCAGTAGAAAACCGAACGATTGATCGGGCATGATGTAGCGTGACGCACGTTACGAATCCAACGGAGGATCAGATGACCACTCGTGAAAAGCTGTGGCAGCCCAGTGAAGAACGTATCCGCCAATCCCCCATGTATAAGTATCAGCAGTGGCTGGCTGACAAAAAGGGAGTTCACACCACCGGGTTCGCCGAACTTCACCAGTGGTCAGTCGACAACCTCGACGACTTTTGGGAAAGCATCTGGGAGTACTTCGACGTCGTCGGTACCCGTGGCGACGGGCCCGTACGCACGGGTGACTCAATCGAAAAAACCACATGGTTCCCCGGCGCCAGCGTGAACTATGCGCAAAACCTGCTACGTCACGTCCACACCATGCCAGACCGCGAAGCCGTGGTTGCCCTCCACGAATCCGACCCACGCGAAAGCTACACGTGGAAAGAACTCAACGGAAAAGTTGGCGCACTGGCCGCAGCACTGCGTGACATGGGCGTTCGCCCCGGTGACCGCGTGGCCGCCGTACTCCCCAACATTGCTGAAACCATCATCGCACTGCTTGCCTCGGCCACCGTGGGTGCCGTGTGGTCGGTGGTCAACACCGACTTTGGCGAAAGCGGGATCGCTGACCGCTTTGCCCAGATTGAGCCCAAAGTCCTTCTCACGGTTGACGGGTTCGACTTCAACGGCACATACCGGAACATGCTCCCCCAGATCGAATCCACACTCAGCGTACTCCCCTCGGTAAAGCACCACATCCTCATCGACCGTCACCGCGACTCCCACCCAGACACGTACACAGACCTCCCCGGACAGGAAAGCACGGGCACTACCACCTCGGTCACGCATCACCGCTTTTCCGAACTCACCGCCACCCCACAAGACCCCGTATACGAACCCGTCGAGTTCTCCCACCCGCTGTGGATCCTGTACTCCTCGGGCACAACGGGTAAGCCCAAAGGAATTGTGCACGGGCACGGCGGAATCGTTCTGGACGTGTACAAGATGGTTGGCCTGCACAACGGGTCGGACGAAAACACCCGCTTGTACTTCGCAGTGGCCACCACGTGGATGGTGTGGAACCTCATGGTGAACGTGCTGGCCGTGGGCTCCACCACCATCACGTACGACGGTTCCCCAGCCTACCCGTCGCCCGCTCGCCTTTTCGACATTGCGGAAAGCGAAAACGTCACCCAGATCGGAACCGGGGCCGCGCTTTTGTCGCTCATCGAAAAGGCCGGCATCAACCCGTCGGAAAGCTACAAGTTGCCTCACCTGGAACACATCATGTCCACCGGGTCCACTCTTCCCGGTTCCACGTGGAGGTGGGCATATGAGCAGGTCAAACACGATTTCCAGCTGGGTTCCAGCTCGGGTGGAACGGACATTTGTTCGGGCATCCTGGGTGCCAACCCATTCGACCCTGTGTACGTCAACGAACTCCAGGGCAAGGTGCTGGGCGTTGATGCGCACGCGTTTAACGCACAGGGCGAATCCGTGATCGGCGAGGTAGGTGAGCTCGTGTTCACGCAGCCACTGCCCAACATGCCGGTCATGTTCTGGACCGACCCGGACGGCAGCAAATACCACGACGCCTATTTCGCGGACTTCCCCGGCGTGTGGCGCCACGGCGACTGGGCCACCCAGTTGCCGGAAGGCCCGTGGATCATTCACGGCCGTTCCGACTCCACCATCAACCGAGGCGGTATCCGTATGGGCTCGGCTGATATTTGCGACGTCGTTGACCAGGTTCCCGGGGTTGCCACCTCTATGGTGATTGGCGCCGAGGTGGGAGACGGCGACTATTACATGCCACTTTTCGTGGTTCCGGCTCGCGGGTACACGCTCGATGAGGATCTCAAGAGCGCAATTGTTGAGGCGATCCGCACCAAGATTTCGCCCCGGTATGTGCCCGATGAGCTCATTGAAGCTCCTGCGGTTCCGCGCACGCGTACCGGCAAGCTCATGGAAGTTCCCATTAAGAAAATCTTCCAGGGAGCAGACCCCAGCACAATTAACCGCACCGCCGCCGAGGACGTTGCCACCGTGGACTGGTATGTGGACTTTGCGCGCCAGCGGGTGCAGACAAACCGCGACTAGGCGTTGAGCGGCGCGCCTCCCAGCGTGGCGTACTCGTAAAGCACGTGTGCTTTGCCCGCCTGCACCAGGCCATCGATGAGTTCGGTGAGCACCGGCATTTCGCTGGTCACTTCCACCACAACATCGGTGTCCGTGGACAGTCGGGCAATGAGTGCTCCCGCATCACCGAGTGCGGCTTGGTACTCTGCCGCATCTCGTTCCGGGCGTGGTTCAACGGCATCAGCCATGACACCCACGGTGAGCTCAGTGGCCTCGGACGTGTCTTGCGTGGTGTCGCCTTCGGCGCTCTGTTCTGGCGGGTACGACACGGCGAATGCGCTCACCTGCCCGTCGCGTTTGAACATGGCCGCTCCGTGTGCGCCGGTCGCCTCCGACAGGAACCGCCGGTTGAACTCGCCCACCGTCATGGACGCAGCTGGGTCGGCCCGGTTGACTCCGGTGTACCACTGCAAAAACGCGCGCGTCAGCTCTACCGAACCGGTGGCGGTGACAGCAAAGTCGTCTAAGCGGTCGGCCCCCAAACCACCTAATGCCAGGGTCTCAACACGCACGATCCGGGTTCGGAACAGCTCCCTGTCACCGTCCGCGCTACGCGCAGCCACGCCTGAGCTATCCGCGTCCCCTACACCCACTCGGGTACGCAGCGGAAGCCCTTCAAGAACCGTCCCGGCAACAGCGTGACTGAGCTTTTCACGCAACTGGGAGGACACCTCGGCGGCCTCTTCACTGTCTAATTCGTGGGCTACCTCAGTGTGAAACCACGCCCGCTGCGGGTGCGCCGGCGACTGCGCGCACACCGCGACACCCACAAGCACGCCGGCGGCCACCTCGGCGACAACCGTGCGCGTCACCGGCGCCGAGTCCGAATCTTCGCGCACAAGCGAACGCAACATGTGGTGCGCGGGGTCGTTGGGGTCGCTCAAAATGTTGTTGAGCGCCAGATCATCACCTGGAGCAAAAGGGCGGATTGTAACCATGCCTAAATCCTAACGTGGCAGGTTTTTGCGAAGATCACATGAAAACACCACCCGTTTTCGTCTAGTGTCACTGGTATGAGCACGAACGACTCACCGCTTGAAAGCGCACAGCACGCTGCACAGGTTCTCAACGACGCAGCCGGAATCGACAGCCACGACATCGCCCTTGTACTGGGCTCGGGATGGGGGTCAGCAGCACAGTTGCTGGGCGACCCCGTAGCCTCCACACCGGCAGATCAGGTACCCGGCTTCCACACCTCACAGGTGTCCGGCCACCCCGGAACCCTCACCACCATCAAAGTGGACACGCAGGCGGGCCCCAAACACGCTCTTGTCCTTGGAGCTCGCACCCACTTCTACGAAGGCAAGGGTGTGCGCGCGGTAGCCCACGGGGTGCGCACAGCTGCGGCCGCGGGAGCCAAAACCATCATTTTGACCAACGGGTGCGGATCCACGCACACGGACTTCGCGCCGGGAACTCCCGTTCTCATCTCCGACCACCTCAACCTCACCGCCGCCAGCCCGCTGGAAGGCGCCACGTTCGTGGATCTCACCGACCTGTACTCATCGCGGTTGCGCGCTGTCGCCAAAGAGATCGACCCCACGCTTAACGAAGGCGTGTACGCACAGTTCCGTGGCCCACACTACGAAACCCCCGCCGAAGTTCGCATGGCTCGCACCATGGGCGCTGACCTGGTGGGAATGTCCACGGCCCTGGAAGCCATCGCTGCGCGCGAAGCAGGCATGGAAATCCTGGGGATTTCCCTGGTGACAAACTTTGGTGCCGGTGTTTCTGAACAACCACTCAACCACGCCGAGGTGTTAGAGGCTGGGCAGCAGGCCGGCCCCCGGATCTCGCAGTTGTTGGCTGACATTGTTCGTCGAATCCTGAAGTGAGGGAATCATGAGTGTGGACTTTGATGCCGTACGCGCGTGGATCGCAGATGACCCGGACCCAGAGACCCGGAAACAGCTGACTGACCTGGTCGAGGCGACGCAGGAGCCGGGTGAAGAGTCGGCCCGGGCACTCGATGATTTGGCCGACCGCTTTTCTGGCATGCTGCAGTTTGGGACCGCGGGTCTGCGCGGCGAGCTAGGCGGTGGCCCCAACCGGATGAACCGTGCCGTGGTGATCCGGGCGGCAGCCGGGCTCACCGCGTTTCTGCGTGACACCGTGGGGGACAATTTCACCGTGGTAATCGGGTGTGATGCCCGGTACGGTTCAGAGGATTTCGCCCGCGACACCGCAACCGTTGTCACCGCCGCCGGTGGCCGTGCGCTCATGCTCCCGGCCCGCAAGCCCACGCCGGTTCTCGCGTTTGCCGTCAACCACCTCGACGCCGACGCTGGCGTGATGGTCACGGCCAGCCACAACCCACCTCGGGACAATGGGTACAAGGTGTACTTGGGGGCCCGCCCGCAGGCCGCCGTGTACCTTGCTGACACCGTTTCGCAGGCCAGTGCCGCTCACGCCACTGCGGGGGCACCGGGAATGGCGTTCGCCGGAATTGGGGCAGCAAGTGAGGACGTTGCTCACGAACGCGCCACGCACGGCGCAGGAGCACAGATCGTTGTGCCGTTTGATTCGCAAATCGCGTCACACATCGCCCGTGTTGAGAGCGTCGCGGATGTTCCTCGCGCAGAGTCCGGGTGGGAAAGCGTCGACGTCACCAAGGAGTACCTGGCCAGCATCGCCGCGGTCAGGTCGCGTTTGGGTGTGTCGGACGCGCCTGCCGACCTGCGGATTGTCCACACGGCGATGCACGGCGTGGGCAATGACACCACGCTGGCAGCACTTGAACAGGCCGGGTTCACACGCGTGACGCCGGTCGAGGCACAGGCTCAGCCCGACCCGAACTTCCCCACTGTCACATTCCCTAACCCGGAAGAACCCGGGGCCCTTGACCTGGCGTTTGAAACGGCAAAAGACGTAAACGCACAGTTGGTCATCGCAAACGACCCCGACGCCGACCGCGTGTCGATCGCCGTTCCAATCCCGGACTCCCACGGCGCCTTCCGCCAGCTGACCGGCGATGAAGTTGGTTTGCTCCTGGGCGATTTCATCGCGTCACGGACCCCAGGGACGGTAGCCAACTCGATCGTGTCGTCACGAGCATTGGCCCAGGCCGCGGACTTCCACGGGGTCCCTCACCGCACCACGCTGACCGGTTTCAAGTGGATCTCCCGTGGCACCGACCTGGTATTCGGGTACGAAGAGGCTCTGGGCTACAGCGTGGACCCTCAGGTTGTGCGCGATAAGGACGGCGTGTCGGCCGCGGTTGTGATCGCTCACCTTGTTGCCGAACTCCACGCGCAAGGGCGCACGGTTGACGACGAGCTGAAGCGCATTCGTGTGCGTGACGGTATTTTCCTCACCGCCCCGTACACGATCCGCGTCACCAACCTGAAGCACATTGACAAGATGTTGGACCGGCTTGCGTCGGCACCTCCCACTGATTTGGGTGGGTCTGCCGTGACCGAGGTCGTTGACCTGTCGCAAGGCTCGGAGTCCCTTCCGGGTACTCCCGGTTTTGCTCTCTTGACGGAGTCTGGCGACCGCGTAGTGATCCGCCCGTCGGGAACAGAGCCCAAGCTCAAGTGCTATCTGGAAGCCGTTGAAACGGCTGATGAGAGCACGTACCCGCAGGCTCTTGCAGAAGCCCGCGCCAAATTGGACCGTATTACTGCAGACCTCGCTGAGTTCCTGCAGTAATACGTGCGTGTTTATGCCGTGAAACCGTCGAGCACGGCAGCACTTCCTGACAGGCCCAGGCGCGACGCCCCAGCCTCGATCATGGACTGTGCTGCCTGTGCGTCACGGATCCCACCGGAAGCCTTGACGCGCCGTTGGTTTACCGTACAATCGTGCATATCACTTAACGCACACCGCGGTGCAAGGTATGAGTGATCTGCATGCACTTTTCATGCAATAGCAAGAGCGTCGCTCATTAAGTCCGTAGAAAAGGGCAAAGAAAATAAGAACCTAGATAAAAATCACACCTACGGGTTTGCCCCAGACCATCGCACAAGCTTGCAACCCGAAGTGAGGAAGCCTATGCCGCGAAAAATCATCACAAACACTGTTTTGGGCGCTACATTCGCAATAAGCTTGGCAATATTTGTTGCATGCGGAACTATTACAGGAATGTCTCGCGACGCAAACATATACGGCTCACCAGCGGAGCTATTGTTTCCTTGGAGTGGTCTACTTACCCTTCTTTTCGGTGGCCTTTGGATTGTTTATGTGATCGTCTCCCTGCGACGGCCCTGACTAGATACCTTTGCAAGAAAAACAAGGGCGTTGTTTAGGTGACCTCCCTGCCAGGGGCACCAAAACAGCGCCCTTAAACCGTTCACGGTGCTTATGCCGTGAAACCGTCGAGCACGGCAGCACTTCCTGACAGGCCCAGGCGCGACGCCCCAGCCTCGATCATGGACTGTGCTGCCTGTGCGTCACGGATCCCACCGGAAGCCTTCACACCCAGAGCATCGCCCACAGTTGAACGCATCAGCTTGACAGCGTGAGCACTTGCACCACCGGCCGGGTGGAACCCAGTCGATGTCTTCACGTAGTGGGCTCCTGCACGCACAGCAGCCTCGCACGCGCCCACGATCTGCTCGTCACTCAAAGCTGCTGACTCAATAATCACCTTGACGATTGCAGCGTCTTCAGTCGCTGACTCCGGGCCGGTCGCAACCGGAAGGCCTAAGTCCTTTGCCGCTTCGGCAACGGCAGTCACTACCCCGTTGATGTCAGCTTCGACCCCGGCGAAGTCTCCCGCGATTGCCTGCCCCACGTTGATCACCATGTCGATCTCACGGGCGCCGTCACGCACAGCCTTGGCCGCCTCGGCAGCCTTAATCTGTGGCTTGACCGCACCGGATGGGAAACCAACAACCGTGGCCACCACCAGGTCACCGGTGTCAGCGAGCGGGAGCGCGGAAGGCGACACGCACACAGCCTTCACACCCAGTTCCTTACCGGCCTCAACCAGCGCTGCGAAGTCCTCAGGAGTTGATTCAGGCTTGAGAAGCGTGTGATCGATCATCTGTGCAACATCAGTGCGGGTGGTCATTGGGGGTCCTTTCGGTTAGGAAACTCGGTCCAAAATAACAGTGCGAGGCGTAGCCTGCTGGCCAATGCTCCACGCGCCTTCAAGCGATTCGAGCGCACGTTCAAAACGCTGCGGTTCGTCCGTGTGCAACGTCATCAGGGGCTGGCCAGCGGTCACGGTGTCGCCAGGTTTGGCGTGCAACTCAATACCGGCACCGGCCTGCACTGGGTCCTCCTTGCGTGCGCGCCCAGCACCCAGGCGCCACGACGCAACGCCCACGCTCAGCGCGTCAAGGGTCGTCACAACACCCGATTCTTCAGCCGTCACCGTGTGGGTTTCTTTTGCGGTTGGCAGGCTCGCATGCGGGTCGCCACCCTGACGTTCAATCATGCGGTTCCACATGTCCATTGCCCGGCCGTCGTTGAGCGCGGCCTCGACATCCACCTCGGTCTTGCCAACCAGCGCGAGCATCTCACGTGCCAGCTCAACCGTCAGCTCAACAACGTCAGCCGGGCCTCCGCCGGCCAACACCTCGACAGACTCCCGGACTTCCAGCGCGTTGCCAACCGTGAGCCCAAGCGGGGTTGACATGTCGGTAATCAACGCCGAGGTCTCAACACCTGCGTTCTTCCCCAACTCCACCATGGTGCGGGCAAGGGCAGTTGCCTGTTCAACGTCCTTCATGAACGCCCCCGAACCGGCCTTCACATCCAACACGAGCGCCTGGGTGCCTTCAGCGATCTTCTTGCTCATGATTGACGACGCGATGAGCGGAATGCAGTCGACGATCCCGGTGATGTCGCGCAACGCATAGAGCTTCTTGTCCGCAGGAGCAAGGCCGGTTCCAGCAGCACAGATCACTGGGCCAATGTCCTCAAGCTGGCTCATGAGTTCGTCGTTGCTCAAGTTGGCGCGCCAACCTGGGATCGACTCCAGCTTGTCCAGCGTGCCACCGGTGTGCCCCAGTCCACGGCCAGACAGCTGCGGAACGGCCACGTCAAAGACTGCAACCAAGGGGGCCAGTGGCAAAGTGATCTTGTCCCCCACTCCCCCTGTTGAGTGTTTGTCCGAGGTGGGTTTCGACAAGCTCGAAAAGTCCATCCGCTCGCCGGACTCAATCATCGCGTGCGTCCACTGGGCGATTTCGCGTGGGCTCATTCCGTTGAGGAAGATTGCCATTCCCAACGACGACATCTGCTCATCGGCAACAACACCGCGCGTGTAGGCGTCGATGACCCATGCGATCTGTTCGTCGCTGAGTTCTTCACGATCACGCTTTGTGCGAATCACATCGACGGCGTCAAATGGTTCGATCATGTCAGCTCCTTAAGTGGTCGGGTCCAAAAGCTTCCGGGAGGACCTGGGAAAGTGGTGCGATCCCAGACGGCATGTCCAGAAGAAGATCTGGCCCACCGTGTTCGTACAGCAGTTGACGGCACCGGCCACACGGCACCAGTTTGTTGCCGTGTTTATCAACGCACGCGAAGGCGACTAACCGGCCACCTCCCGTCCGGTGAAGCTCCGAAACAAGGCCGCATTCGGCACACAGGCCTAACCCGTAGGACGCGTTTTCAACGTTGCACCCCACGATGATTCGCCCGTCGTCAACGAGAGCGGCCACGCCAACGGGGTATTTCGAATACGGGACATACGCGTTTTCCATCACGGCACGCGCGCGCTCACGCAAAACGTCCCAATCCATTCTGACCTCTTTTACTGCTTGGAGTACGAGATACCTTCTGCCGCCGGTGGGCGAACCTGCCCCACGAACCCTGCAACCGCGAAGATCGTCACAATGTACGGCAACATAAACAGAAGGTCCTGCGGAATAGGTGCCCCGATCGCGGAAAGCGAGTTACCCAGGTTCTTGGTAAACCCAAACAGAATCGCTGCGAACAGCGCTCCAAATGGGTTCCACTTGCCCAAGATCATTGCCGCCAAAGCGATGTATCCCTGACCGGCTGTCATTTCTTTACCGAAAGCCAGACCTGAGCCGATCGTAAAGAACGCACCACCAAGTCCTGCGATCGCACCGGCGAAGATCGTGTTCAGAACACGTCCACGGTTGACGTTGATGCCCACCGTGTCGGCAGCTCGTGGGTGCTCACCGATTGCGCGCATCCGCAAGCCCCACTTGGAACGGAACACGGCCACGTGCAAGACAATCACGACCACGTACATGAGCTACACCAAGATGTTCTGTTTGAAGAACACTGGACCAATCACGGGAATCTCGCTCAGCAGCGGGATCGGCAGAGCAGGCAGCGCCTGACGGGAGTTCCACAGTTCCTGGTTCTGTGTGAGAAGCGTCGAGAACAAGAAGTTTGTCAGCCCCACGACGAGCACGTTGAGAACAACACCAATAATGATCTGGTTGACCCAGTACTTCACAGCGAAGAACACCAGAATTGAACCCACGATGGCTCCTGCCAGTGGCGCTGCAATCAGGCCCACGTATGGGTTCTTGGCAACACTCGCAACGACTGCCGCGAGGAACGCACCAGCCAACAGCTGGCCTTCAATCGCGATGTTAATAATGCCGGACCGCTCGCCAACCAGACCACACATGGCACCAAAGATCAGCGGAACGGACAACGCCAGACCACCGGCCAACAACGAGGTCGTGGCGATGACACCTCGGCCAGCACCGGCCCACGTCAGGAACGCGAACACAAACAAGACTCCGAACACAAGCGGGAGCCATACTCCCACCTCGGCACGGGAACGCGTCGCCCACAAACTAAACCCGGCAAGCGCCAAGAGAATGACACCCACCACGATCGCGGTGACCTTCGAAGCGACAACCAAATCTGGGATGGAGAGGAACGCGTCGGGGGCAGTAAACGCGAACGTCGTCTGTGCATCGCCAGGCGCACCTAACCCGAATGCTGCAAACGCGATGACAGCTAGAACACCGTAGACAATGGGGTACTTCCACTCGACGGGCTGCAGAGCTGTAGGCATTTGGGATTCCTTAGTCAGGGTGTTCATGCAGCCTCCTTAGCAACGGGCGCTGGCAATCGGAAGATCGCGCGGACCAACGGCGGTGCTGCAATGAGGAGCACGATCGTCGACTGCACAACCAAAACGATGTCAATAGGTGTACCGGTCTGTGCCTGCATGAGGTATCCACCGGACTTCAAAGCACCAAACAGCAAACCGGCAAAGAACGTACCCAGCGGACGGGACCGTCCCAACAGTGCCACCGTGATCGCGTCGAACCCGATCTGGCCGGCGACACCACCGGTAATCTTCATTTCCGTTCCAAGCACGTGTGCGGCTCCACCCAATCCGGCGAGCGCACCAGCGAGCGCCATCACCAGAATGGTGACGCGCTGAACGGAGATACCCGCTGTGCGTGAAGCGTCAGGGTTGGATCCCACTGCACGGAACTCAAAACCAATCGTCGAGCGTTCTAGAATCCACCACACGAGCACGGTGGCGGCGATCGCGATCAGGAAACCGAAGTGCAGACGGAACGGAGCTGGAAGGAGCGGGAACAGGGCCGCTGAACTGTGGATCTCCGTAGTGATGGGGTTAGCGGACCCGGTTTGTCTAAACCAGGACTGCTTGAGTAAGTACGACAAGAGGAACCCGGCGATCGAGTTCAGCATAATGGTCACGATCACTTCGTTGGCACCCGTGCGCGCCTTGAGCACACCGGCGATTCCTGCCCACACGGCGCCCGCTAAGGTTCCTGCCACCAGGGCAACCAGCAAGTGTATCCCGGGAGGAAGGTCAATCGCGTAACCAACAAAACCAGCGACAATCGCCCCCAGAAGCACCTGACCTTGACCACCGATGTTGAACAGGCCAGACCTGAAAGCCAACGCAATCCCCAGCCCGGTGAAAATGAGTGGAGTAGACAGCACAAGTGATTCGGTAAACGGGCGGATCATGCGGGTCACCGAGTTAGCTTGCCAGTCAAAGACCGCTCCACGGAATAGCGCCACATACGCTTCCGTGATTGACGTCCACGCGTAGTACAGAAGGTCAGTTGGGCGGGCGAAAAAATATCCCGCAGCCTTCTGGACGTCCGGGTTTGCGAACGCGATCAGGAATGCCCCGAAGATAAGTGCAAGAACGATAGACAGAACCGATACACCGAAAGTCCCCGTCACGATTTGACGCAGAACCGACGGTGACTGCGGACGAGCGTCCGTTTCTGTATTCTTCTCTTTCACGGGCGCGCTCATACGATGTCCTCCTGCGCTGCCTCACTGACTTGGGTTACTGCTGTTCCGTCAGCAACGCGAGCCATAGCTTCTTCTTCCGATGCTCCGGCCATCATGAGGCCCAACGCATCACGAGGAGTGTCTGCAGGGACAATCCCTACGATGCTTCCTCGGTACATGACCGCCACGCGGTCGGCAAGGTTTCGTACTTCGTCGAGTTCCGTGGAGACGATGATGCAGGGGGTACCTGCGTCACGTTCGGCAATAATACGTTTGTGAACGAACTCGATCGACCCAACGTCGAGACCACGAGTGGGCTGTGAAGCAATCAAGAGTTTGAGCTCACGTCCCAGTTCGCGCGACAGAACCACTTTCTGCTGGTTACCACCAGACAGAGTGGAAATCGGGTCGTCAATTGTTCCGAGCCGAATGTCGAACTCCTCGACCTTCTTCGCGGCTTCGTCCCTAATGACCTGTGGCTTCAGCGCGAGCCCTTGTGAATACGGAGGGCGGTTGTACCAGTCGAGAATCATGTTTTCTCGAATGGAGAAGTCTTTGATCATGCCGTCTGTGGACCGGTCTTCTGGAACGTATCCGATCCCTGCGTCCAGACGGTGTTTCACCGACGTGCCAACGAGCTCGTTTCCACCGAGCGTAATGGAGCCCTGCACTGGAGTTCGAAGGCCAATAATCGTTTCAGTCAGTTCGGTCTGACCGTTGCCCTGCACACCGGCAATTGCGAGCACCTCACCGGCGCGTACTTCAAAAGAAATGTCTTTAACCGCTGGGAAGCCTGACTTGTCAAGCACTGTGAGATCGTTCACGGCGAACTTCACGTCACCTGGTTGTGCATCTTGTTTGTCGGTCGTGAGGCTGACATCGCGCCCAACCATCAAACCAGCGAGTTCAGACTCGGTCGATTCGGGTGAAGCCGTACCAACAACTTTTCCGCGACGAATCACCGTGATGGCGTCAGCGACCGCGCGAACTTCGCGTAGTTTGTGGGTAATGAACACAATCGATGTGCCCTGGTCCTTGAGCTGACGCATGATCTCGATAAGCTCATCAGTTTCTTGTGGTGTGAGAACCGCGGTGGGCTCATCCAAAATCAAGACTTGAGCGTCACGGGACAGCGCTTTGATGATCTCTACTCGTTGCTGCGCTCCCACTGACAGGTCACCGATAACGGCGTCCGGGTCAATATCGAACCCGAACCGTTCGGAGATTTCGCGCACCTTGGAACGAGCCTCATCGAGGTTAAGAAGCCCCAAGGACTTGGTGGGCTCATAACCCAGAGCAACCGACTCAGCAACCGTGAAAACGGGAATGAGCATGAAGTGCTGGTGCACCATTCCGATACCAGCCGCGACAGCGTCGCCGGGGCCAGTGAACTTTACGGGTTTCCCATCAAGAAGGATCGATCCTTCTGTGGGTTCATACAGCCCGTACAAGACGTTCATAAGCGTGGATTTACCCGCACCATTTTCACCAAGCAGAGCGTGAATCTCGCCAGGTTTGAGGGTGAGGTCAATCGAGTCGTTAGCCGTAAACGACCCGAATCGCTTAGTAATTCCTTGTAATTCAAGTTGCACGGTGTCTCCTCACAGGGCTCGAGCACAACGATACCCGGGCCGGAACAGTTCCGGGCCGGGTATCGCTATGGAATTACTTGGTAGGTGCGTTCGGCGTTTCGACCTTGATCTTGCCGTCGATGATGTCCTGCTTGAGGCTGTCAACCTTCGACTTCAGTTCATCGTCGATCTTGCTTTCGAAGTCGTGGTAAGGAGCAAGTCCCACACCGTCGTTCTCCAGCGTTCCAACGTATGGCTCAGCCGAGAACTTGTCGTCCTTGGATTCCACAGTGGTGTCGTACACAGCATTCGAGATCTGCTTGACCACCGATGTCAGAACGCGGTCCTTGTAGTCGGGAATCGCTTCGTATCCGTCAGCATCAACCCAAATCAGGCTAGCCTTGTCGTTCTTAGCAACTGCAGCAGCTGCACCCAGTCCCACAGGACCAGCGACTGGCATGACGATGTCGGCACCCTGTGACAGGAACTGTTCAGTCAGAGCCTGGCCCTGGGACTGGTTGTCGAAGTCACCGGAGAATGAACCCTTCTGAGCTTCCTTATCCCAACCCAGGAGCTTGACATCTTTACCGTTGTCTTCGTTGTACTGCTTCACACCGTCGGCAAAACCGTCCATGAAGATAGCAACGGAAGGAATCTGCATTCCACCAAACGTTGCAACTTTTCCGGTCTCGGTGGTTCCAGCTGCAAGGTAACCCGCGAGGAAAGCGGCTTCGGCAGTGTTAAAGAGAAGTGGCTTGCCGTTCTCAACTTCAACGGGGGTTCCGTCAGCTTCTGAGAAGGTCGAGTCGATCAGCGCGTAGTGAACGTCAGTGTTCTGCTTTGCAGAGTCAGTGAGGACGCCAGCGAGGTTGAAGCCAACACCGTAGATGAGGTTGCACCCCTGCTGCACCATGTTGTCGACGTTCTGGACGTAGTCGGAGTCGTCCTTGGACTCTGCTTCACCCTTCTGCAGGCCGAATTCTTCAACTGCGCGGTCGAAACCGTCCTTGGAGGATTCGTTGAAGGAACGGTCGTCCCAACCACCGGCGTCGGATACGATGCAGGACTTGAAGTCTGAGGACTTCTTGTCGCCTCCCGCTTCGTCAGGAGCCTGGCCACAAGCGGAAACTGCTAGTGCGGTGATAACTGAAATAGCGGTAATGGGAGCAAGAAACTTGCGCTTCACCTTTTCTCCTAAACACTTGGGCACACTTCAAACCTTTTAACCACAAGAGGGCTACCAGCGGAGGCCACGTGCCACATTGGCGCAACTGGCAAAATTTGTAACTTCTCCAATAATAGCGGATTCACCGAAAAGACACACCGCGTTCACATACACTTCAAAATGAGACAAACATGCCACCTGATCAGGCATTGTCTATCATTGCAGTATGTTGCCTGATTCCCTGAATGAACTATTTGATATGACGGGGTCCGACGAATTCCCTTCACCAGGCACCAACGATGACGAACTCGCCGGACTTACGCATGCTCTGATTCGCCAGAGCACAATTTTACGCCTCGTAGGCTCACGCTTCGCGCGCGACAATGACATGAACCACGTCGACTTCTACGTTCTTATGTCAGTAATGACCGCAAGCGATCAAGACATCACTGTCACGCCGGGGTACATTTCTGAACACCTGTCGCTTTCTGCGTCGACCTTGACGTCGATCCTTGAACGGCTGTCAGACCGTGGCCTCATTGTGCGTGACCGCGATGCCGCAGATAAGCGTCGCATCGTCTTGTACTACACGGAGGACGCCGCCCGCCTCGCGGTCGAATTTTACCGTCGCTTGGGTCGCACACTCGAACCTATGGCTCAGGCTCACCGCGACGAGTTGAGCGAGATGACAAACACCTTCAACCGCGTCGCGCAAACCCTCTGCAAGAACGTGTAGAAACACAACAGGACCAAAACAACCGGATAGGAACATGCCTCGGGTGGAACCAAACCACCCGAGGCACGTCTCTACTCCAACCGCTCCGACAGTTCGAGCCACTGCAGTTCCAGCTCGTCCTTTTCTTCGAGCAGTTCATTGCGTGATGCAGACAGCTGTGCCAGGCCCTCGAAGTCAGACTGGTCGTGCCCTGCGATTGTGTCATCCAGTCGCGCAACTTCACTGTCGATCCTCTCAAGCTTGCGCGTCACGGCCTGCACTTCCTTGGTGATTCTCCGGTGTTCCGCGGAACTTAGACCGTTTGAGTTCTCAGCGGGTTTGGTGGGCGTTTGTGTCCGCCGAGGTGCTGCATCCTCCCCCTGTTGCAGGGCAAAGTACTCATCGACTCCGCCGGGCAGGTGCCGAACGTGTCCATTGAGCACTGCGTACTGGTGGTCGGTGACGCGTTCCGTGAAGTAGCGGTCGTGCGAAATGACGATGAGCGTGCCCGGCCACTGGTCAAGCAGGTCCTCCATGGCGGCGAGCATGTCGGTGTCCATGTCGTTCGTGGGCTCGTCGAGAATCAAAACGTTCGGCTCATCCATGAGGACGATGAACAGCTGGAGCCTGCGCTTCTGACCACCTGAAAGGTCTTTCACACGCGACTTGAGAACGCCTCCCAGCCCCAGCTTCTCAAGGAGCTGACTGGGCGTCAGTTCTCCTTGCACGGTCTGCACTTCGCGTTTGCGCCCCACGATTTCGCGCACGAAGTCGTCTTGGACATCGTCAAGTTCTCGTAACTGCTGGTCAAGAAGGGCCACGCGCACGGTCTTGCCCCTCTTCACCCTGCCCGAGGCGGGTTCAACTCGCCCTGTTAAGAGGCCCACCAGCGTGGATTTGCCGGCACCGTTGGCGCCCAGGATGCCGATACGGTCGCCAGGCCCCACGATCCAGTCGGTGGGTTCGATGACTGTGCGAACGACCTCGGGATTGTCATCTGTGGCGAACGCAGCCGAGGCGCCCACCATTTCAAAAACATCTTTACCCAGCCGTGACGTAGCCATGGACACGAGTTCAACCGTGTCGCGCACAGGAGGCTCACCTGCGATCAACGCGTTCGCCGCGTCAATTCGGAACTTTGGTTTGGAGGTGCGGGCGGGGGCACCTCGGCGAAGCCACGCGAGTTCTTTTCGCATCAAGTTTTGGCGCTTAGCTTCTTCCGCCTGCGCCTGCCGGTCACGTTCAACCCGCTGCAAAACATACGCCGCGTAGCCGCCGTCGTAGGCGTCGACTGTGGCGTCGTGGACTTCCCACGTGCGGGTCGTTACTTCGTCGAGGAACCACCTGTCGTGGGTGACGGTCAAGAACGCGCCCTGCCCGGCAGGCCACCGCTTCTTTACGTGTTCCGCCAACCACCGCACACCCGTCATGTCTAAGTGGTTGGTGGGCTCGTCCAAAATGAGCACGTCCCACGGTTGAGCCAGAAGCGCTGCAAGAGCCACCCTGCGTCGCTGTCCCCCAGACAGGCTATGAGTGGGAGTATCGAGCGGAAGGTCACCCAAAAGCCCGTGAATCACATCGCGTTTCTCGGCGTCCGAGGCCCATTCGTGGTCGGGAACGTCGCCTACCACCGCGTGGCGCACCGTGGCAGACTCCCCCAAATCGTCACTTTGACGCAAGTACCCAATCCGGGTGCCACCTCGGGAAGTCACCCGGCCGGAGTCCGGCGGTAAGTCAGAAGACAAAATCCGAATGAGCGTGGACTTCCCGTCGCCGTTGCGCCCTACGATCCCAATGCGGTCCCCCGCAGACACCCCAACGGTCACGTCGTCAAGAACGACCCGATTGGGGTAGGACAAACTGATCGATTCAGCGCCTAACAGGTGCACGCACGGTCCCTTCGTTTCTGAGTTGGCCTTGTCTAACACGATAGTCTGAGAAGAAGCTCCCCGGCTCCCAGCGAGGAAAAATGAACAACGACCGTACGAAACGCAACGCTTCTCACGACGAATCCGCAGCTTCTGGAGAGCCCGAAATCGACATCCGTATGGGCCCCAAACTCCAGGAGCAACAAGAGAAAGTCGCGCGCAAGAAAAAGGTCCGTAAAGAGCGCACCAAGAAGGCCAAGCGCTTTATTGAGGAGATCGAATACCCTCACGGCATCCACCCCGCGTTAGTCCCCGGCGTTTCGATTGAGGATCAGCTAGTTCGCTACCGGGTGGACAAGGGCATCCTGGTGATTGTCGGTTTGCTCATTGTGGGGTTCGTTGCGTGGGGTATCGCAGCACCTGAGCAGGTCTTGAACGTGTCCTCGGCAGCGTTGCAGTGGGTGATGGGCAACCTAGGGTGGATCTTCAACGGCCTGGCGATCGTTTTGGTGATCTTCCTTCTGTGTATCGCGTTTTCGCGTTACGGCCGTATCCCGCTGGGGCTTGACGGTGAAAAGCCGGAGTTTTCTACCGGGTCGTGGGCGGCCATGTTGTTCGCCGCTGGGATCGGTATCGCGATCATTTTCTTTGGCCCGTATGAGCCCCTCCAGTACTTTTTGGATCCTCGCCCTGGCGCGTATGACCCGGCCACGGTGGAAGCGATCAAGGGCGCCATGGCTCAGGCGGCCCTGCACTGGGGTGTCAACGCTTGGGCAATATATGCGATTGTGGGCCTCACGGTTGCTTATATGTCCTTCCGCCGAGGTCGTCTCCCCTTGATGAGTTCCGTTTTGGAACCGCTGTTTGGCAAGAAGAGTGACTCGTTGGGTGGCCGTATTATTGATTCGCTCGCGATCGTTGCGACGCTGTTTGGAACCGCGTCGAGTCTGGGGCTGGGGTCGCTTCAGATTGCGCGCGGGGCCCAGATTGTCACCGGCTGGAACACAACCGGGAACACGGTGGCCATCGTCATCATTATGGTTTTGACGATTGGCACGATCCTGTCCGCTGTTTCCGGTGTGACGAAGGGAATTCGTCGTCTCTCCAACATCAACATGGTGATGGCTGTGGGGCTGGCTTTCTTCTTCTTTGTTGCCGGACCAACCGTGTTCTTGGTGAACATCATTCCGGGTGTCGTTGTCGACTACTTTGCCACCGCTCCCGAGGCGCTCTCGGCTACCATGGCCGACTCGCCTGAGATGCAGGAGTTCTTGTCAACGTGGACCACGTTCTATTGGGCCTGGTGGGTGAGCTGGTCACCGTTTGTAGGTGTGTTTACCGCCAAAATCTCCCGGGGTCGCACGATTCGCCAGTTCGTATTGGGCGTTCTGTTCATCCCGTCGTCGATCATTATTCTGGCGTTCACCATTTTGGGTGGAACCGCAATCTACTTGCAGCACACACAGCAGGCTATTGCCCCCGACGGCACGATTGAGTCCCTGCCGAAACCTGAGAACATTTTCTTCACTGTGCTCGACTACCTGCCGGGCGCGGCTCTCATCGCACCCATTGTCATGGTGATGTTGGCTATTTTCTTCATCACCACCGCCGATTCCGCTTCCCTAGTGAATGCACAGCTCACCCAGGGTGGAAACCCTAAACCCAACCGTTTGATCACCGCGTTTTGGGCGCTGTGTATGGCCGGTATTGCTGTCGTCATGCTACTTGTGGGCGGCGAAAGCGCATTGACCGGTTTGCAAAACTTCATCACGGTGACCGCTTTGCCGTTCACATTCGTCATTGTCCTCATGTGCGTGGGGCTGGTGAAAGACTTGCGAAACGATCCACAAACACTACGGGCCAACTACACGCAGCAAGCGCTGAAATCCATGGTGCGACGCGGTATTGAGAAGCATGGTGACGATTTCGCTATTTCGATCGAACCCACTTCGAGCACGTCCAAGTACGCGGCCGGAGCCACATTCGATTCCAAGGCCGAGGACCTGACGGCCTGGTATCAACGGACCGACGAAGACGGTAACCCTGTCAACTACGACTACTCGACGGGCGAGTACTTAGACGACAACGGCGACCCCATTGAGATGGACTCATCTGAGGAGTCCGCGTATTCTCAGCCTTCTCAACCTCCTCAGTCTTCTCAGCCCACCGACGAGGACAAGTCGTAGCGCATTTCGCTAGTGCGACATAGAATAGTGGTTATCTGAGCGAAAGGATGACTGTGGCACGGATCCGCGAATGGGGTGAACTGGAATCCCAAATCATGAATTTCTTGTGGGACTCCCCTGCACCTTTGGGTGCCCGCGACATTCAGCGTCTGTTTGTTGACCACACTCCTGCGTACTCCACCGTGATGACCACGCTTACACGCCTGGAGAAGAAGGGGCACGTCAAACGTGGCGGCCCTTCCCCTCGCAAGACCAAGTTTGAAGCTGTTCGCACTAACGAAGAACAGACTGTGGACGACATGGTGAGCGTGTTAGACCAAGCGAATGACCGCGAAGCCGCTCTTCTGGCGTTCGCCGGGAACCTGGACAGTCGCGACCTTGAGCTTCTGCGTTCGGCGTTCACGAAGTAAGGTCAGTGCTCGCTAGCGCAATCACGTGTATCGCCCTCGCGTGTGTCACGGGCGTACTGATCCCCATAGTCATGCGCACCCGCATTCAGTTGCGGTTTCCTTCCCTGTCGTTGCATGTCCAGCTGGGGTTCACGGTCATGGGCGTGTGGTGTGTGTTCGCGGCTGCTATTTCCCTTGTTGCGTCCATGTTGCCTGCCCTCACCTCCACAATTCCTTTCGCCGGACTGTGGGTATTTATCTTGGCAACCCTGCTGACGATTGCAGCTGTGGGGTTCTGGGTCATGGCAACCGCCCCCGTGACCAAAGATGTGCGTGAGGTGATCGCAACCCTCAACACACATGTGGTGGCCCAAGAAGACCGCCCGGGGTTCACGCTCACCACCGTGGAACACACGTACCCTGCCGCCTTGTCGACTCCCCCAACAGGTGGCCACCCGGGGACCATCATGGTGACAACGGGACTACAAGACGCGTTGACAGCTGGGCAACTTCAAGCCGTGCTGGCTCACGAATACGCCCACGTGACACAGCGCCACGGCAAAATCCTCTCAATCCTCACAACTCTGGACCAGATGTTGCACGTTTTTGCGCCACTCAAACGTTCGGCAACGCTCCTGGTGGAACTGGCAGCTGACGACATCGCGGCGAAACAAGCGGGGCCGGCAGAACTCGCCAACGCGCTGGCCGTCATGGCAAAAGCAACAGGTGATGAAACCATGTTCCTGCGGGCGGAGCGGCTCACCACCAAGAAGTGGCCACGCGAGCACTGGCGCACGATCCCCGAACCGATCAGGGTCGAACGGTTCGGTTCCACGCAGCACTAACCAGGTGTGACAATGTGGGCACCGCACGCCGGGCCCGTCGCACGGACCACGTGCTTCACAGACTCACTAGCTTCCAACAGAACAGTGAGATCCAGCGCGTGAGTCGCACCTTCGACCAAGAATCCCACCGTGGGCCCAGAGCCGGACATCAACGCCGCCAAGGCGCCTGCCTGCCGCCCGGTGTCGACGACCTCGGCGATGGCAGGCAACAACCCAAACGCAGCGGGTTCCATATCGTTGTGCACAACCTGTGCCAACGCGTGCGCGTCCCCCGATCCGACCGCCTGCAACACATCCGCCAGCTGCGTCTGCACGTCACCGGCGTGCGGCGCCTTGCCGCTGTCACGCAGGTCGTCCAAGGCGTGGTAGACCACGGGGGTGGAAAGTTCGTCGACCGAGGTGGCAAGCACCCAAGTGAACTCGCCGGAGCTTAAGATGGGGCTGAGTTCATCGCCTCGGCCGGTTCCCACAGCGAAGCCGCCGCGCAGAGCAAACGGGACGTCGGCGCCAAGTTCAGCACCCACGGTGCGCAGAAGATCTGGGTCGTTGATGCCCGCGAGTTTCGCATAGGCGACAAGGGCGGCAGCCGCGTCGGCCGAACCCCCACCCATGCCACCTGCAACGGGAACGTTCTTTTCGATTTCGACCTCGACGGGAACGTGTACGCCAGTTTGGGCAGCCAAGCGGTTGATCGCGGACACCGCCAAGTTCGAGTGATCCAGCGGTATCGCCGTCGAACCGAACCGGCCCTTGAGCGTCACTGCGTGAACTGGGCTGAGACCCGGGTACGTATCGTTTCCGGAGATGTTGCGCACCACGGTGTCAGGCTGATCGAAGCACGGGCGTAGCGTAACCTCTTCATACATGTCGAGGGCTTGAAAAACGGTGACAAGTTCGTGGTATCCGTCATCCATGCGGTCGCCCACGTGGAGGAACACGTTGATTTTCCCGGGCGCTCGCGCGGTCACCGCTGTCATACTTGGGCCTCCCCGCCTGTGGTGGGCACGTACTGTGGGGCGGCGTCTGGCGTGCCGTTCTCGCGCGCACGCCACGTGCGTGCAATCGTGATGAACGCGTCGATGTCCAGGGCTTCACCACGAGTCTTGGGATCGACACCCGCGTCCACCAGCACCTGTTCAGAATCCGCACCTGACCCCACAAGGCCGGCGAGCGCCTGCCTGAGCGTCTTACGGCGCTGGGCAAACGCCGCGTTGACCACATCAAACGTGGCCCTTCGCAGTTCCTCATCACCGTATGGTTGCGCGTGCTTCACAATCCGCACCAGCCCGGAACCAACGTTGGGGGCCGGCCAAAAGACGTTCTTCCCAATGTCCGACCCGCGAGTCACAGCCCCGTACCACTTGGCTTTCACGCTGGGCGCCCCGTACACCCGCGAACCTGGGGTGGCAGCCAGACGGTCTGCCACCTCGGCCTGGACCATCACCAACACCGAGGTCAGCGACGGGAACGTTTCCAGGAAGTGCATGAGCACCGGAACAGCCACGTTGTACGGCAAGTTCGCTACCAGGGCGGTGGGGGTGGTGGGGAGTTCGGTGACGTGAAGGGCGTCGTCGTTGATGAGAGTGAGCGGGTGGGTGTCCGGGGCGTGTTCGTCGATGGTGCGCGGAAGCCGAGAGGCCAGCAGCGTGTCGATCTCGACGGCAGTGACAGGGTGGCCTGCTTCCAGCAGCCCCAACGTGAGCGAGCCTAATCCCGGGCCAATTTCCACGACCTGCTCGCCGGGGGTGAGCTGTGCTTCTTCCACGATCATGCGCACCGTGTTGGGGTCGATCACGAAGTTTTGACCACGCGTTTTCGTGGGGCGCAGCCCCAGTTCATGTGCAATCTCGCGAACAGTACGCGCGGTCAGTAGTGTGCTCACGTCTCCACCCTATACGCCAGTTACGATAGTGAAATGGATCCCAGCACTTTGAAACAACTTCTTGACGTTTCGGCTTTAAAGATTCTGGATTCACTCGATTACGACCGTTCGCGTGAGTTGCAGCTGAATAAGCAGTTGAGGGCGCAGGGTTTGAGCCCTGAACTCACGGCGGCGATCCTCACGCAGGCTCAGTTGCGCATCGAGGCCGAGGACAAGTTTGGTCCGTTTGCGTCACACATGTTGTTTACCCGCGACGGGTTGGCACAGGCCACGCGGCTTCCCGTTGCTGCCCACCACGCGGCGCGCATGCGTCAGGCTGGGGTCACCTCGGTTGTTGATTTGGGGTGCGGGGTTGGTGCGGATGCGCTGGCTTTCGCGGGCACGGATGTGCAGGTGCGCGCCGTTGAGATTGATGAGGTGACCGCTGCGATCGCGGCGTTCAATATGCGTGAGTTCCCCACCGCCGAGGTGATCCACGGTGCCGCGGAGGACCAGGACCTGGCGGGGTTTGATGCGCTGTGGTGCGACCCTGCCCGCAGGTCGGGTTCGCACCGGGATGGGCAGGCGCGCAGGCTCAGTGATCCGGAGTCGTTTTCGCCTTCCCTGTCGTGGGTGGTTGAGAAGGCCGCCGAGGTGCGAGCGGCTGGCGTGAAGATGGGACCGGCGTTGGATCATGCGCTCGTGCCGGACGGGTGGGAAGCCCAGTGGGTTTCGCACAACGGCGATGTCGTTGAAGTGGGCCTGTACGCTGGCGACGCGTGTCAACGGGCGGGGCGTTCCGCTCTTCTCATGGGCGATGGGCCCGGAACACTCACGGTGCACGAGTCCGAGGTGCCCGAAGCGGACGAACCCGGGATTGGTGAGCTGGGCGAGTATCTGTTTGAACCTGACGGTGCCCTGGTACGTGCCGGGCTCGTCACTGCCCTCTGTGACCCTCTAGGTGTGTGGCGGATTTCGCCCAAGATTGCATACCTGACGGGCGACGCTCTTGTGACCGGGATTGCTCAGCGCGCGGTGTCGCAGTACCGGATTGTGGATGTGTTGCCTGCGGGTATCAAGGCGTTGCGTCAAGCTTTGATGGCCCGCAACATTGGCAAGGTCATTATTAAGAAACGTGGAATGGATATTGTTCCTGAGAAGGTGCGTCGTCAGCTGAAGCTCACCCAGGGCACTGAGTCAGCGACCTTGGTTTTCACCCGTGTGGGCGAAAAGCACGTGGTGCTGTTAACGCAGCCCGTGACGCTGTAACCAGCCTGCTCCCCGTAGCGCCGCGGACGGGCGCCGGGCGCCCAGCCACCGCTACTTTCCGCACTGAGGCGACTTACCGCGAACCTTCACGGGAACTTGCGCCTTCGCCTCAAGTGCGCCTGCCATGTATTTGGCCGCGGCATCCATCGCGTACTCATTACCGGAATAGGTGGCGATGACGGTGTGGGCCTTGGCTCGGTCCACGTTCCACGGCCCACCGATTCCCACAACGTACTCTGCCCCGCTTGCTGCCTTCTGTCCCACGCTCACGGTGGGACCGTTACCAACAGATACGCCATTGTTCTTGAACGCTTCTGTCAGTCGCTTGACCGCCACCTGGTCGTCGCCAACAACACGGGCCTGCTTCAGTGGCTTAGCCACTTTGCACTCACCGCTCACTACCGAAAGGGACTCTTCCGCATACGCGCGCAACGCGTCCTCAGGCTTGGGGGCACTCCCCTTGGCGGTCTCAGCGCTGCGCTTGTGCCACAGGCTCAGTGACACCACTCGGGTTGCCGCCTCCGTCAACCGTTTACGTGGCAGGTCGCCGCTCTTCACCGCCTTCACGATGCTCGCGTGAGCATGCTCGATGTCGTTAGGCATAAGCGCCAGGTCAGCACCCGCCTTAATCGCCGTGAGTGCCGCGTCCTTTTGCGTGATCGCACCCATGTTCAGCGCATCGGTCACTGCCACATGCTCAAAGCCAACGTCTTTACGCAGAGCTTCGTACACCTCGGGGTTGAGGTCAGCAGGGAGCTTTTCATTCCCGGGCAACGCAATGTGGCCAACCATGACCAACGGAGCTCCCACCTCGGCGGCTTTTCTAAACGGTTCAAACTCCGTTTTGCTCAGCGCTTTAAGCGACTTCTTGGACACCGGCAGGGATTCGTGCGAATCGACCGTGAGTGAACCGTGGCCCGGAAAGTGTTTGGCGGCCGAACCAATCCCAGCCTTGCTATACCCGTTCACTGCGGCCGCGACCGTGTCGCTCACCGAGCCAGGTTTGTCGCCGGCAGACCGCACGTTGATTGCGGGGTCTTTCGCGCCCACGGTGACATCGGCGACAGGGGCGAAGTCGATCGAAAAACCGGCGTCGCGCAGTTCCGCACCTTGCGCGTGGGTCGCGTTGGTGACTGTGTCCTTGTTGCGCACGGCCCCACCGGCCATGAGTGGCGGGAACGGCATGGTTGCCGAACGTACGCGGGCAACGGGGCCACCTTCCTGGTCGACCGAGGTCAGAACCGGCCAGTCGCGGTCTTTGCCGCCTTCCTTTATGGCCGAGGTGGTCGCCTTGAGGTCTTTCAACGTGGCATTTTCGCCCAGGTTGTATGTCATGACGATACTGCCGGAAAGGTGCAAGCGTTTGATGGTGTCCGCGGCGACCTTCGGATCCGTCCCGTGGTACGTCATCATCAAAACAGATCCGGCGAGTTCTTCGTCCGACATCTGTTCGACGATCTTTTTTGCTTCCGCGGTGTCCTCTTTGCTGATTCCTTCAACCGGCGCCGGGCCCTGGGGCTGTGGCGCGCTGGAAGCGGTTTCGGACTTCTCGGCTTTCTGCGCGGGGTCTGACGTGTGCGTGGGGGTCCCTTGGGATCCTCCACAACCGGTCAATAACAGAGCACAGATTCCTGCGGTAATTAAACGACGCATGAGCCCAAGTTTAGCTAGGCTGTAATGTGCAATTGCTAAACGAGAGGCGACTCAATGACGCAGTACGTGATCGACGTGGATCAACTTCACCCGCTTCTGGGGACACCCCGTGTTCGGATCCTGGATGTGCGGTGGACCTTGGACCAACCCAACGGTTACCCGGACTATCTGGAAAACCACATTCCCGGAGCCACGTACGTATCACTGGACGAACAGCTATCCAGTCATCGCCCCGATCAACCGCACCTGGGCCGCCACCCGCTTCCCAGCGTTGAGGAGTTTCAGCAGACTCTGCGGTGCTTGAGTGTTGACGAAAAGTCCACCGTTGTCATCTATGACGACGCTTCGTCACTTGCGGCAGCCCGTGCGTGGTGGCTGTTTGTGTGGGCGGGGCTCACGGACGTTCGCGTACTCAACGGCGGCCTGGCCGCGTGGAAGGAAGCCGGTTACGAACTGGAACACGGCCCAGACACCAACGAACGCGTGCCGTCGTCATACGACGTCACCCCATCCCTTCCCACTACCGATGCAGCAGGGGCAGCTGAACTCGCCCGCACCGGCATCCTCATCGACTCCCGCGCCACCGAACGCTACCGCGGGGACAACGAACCCATGGACCCCAAGGCAGGCCACATTCCCGGATCTATCAACCGGCCCACAACCCTCAACACTCCTGACGGGCGGTGGCTCTCGGAGGACGATCTACGGAAGGCGTGGAACGACCTCGGCGTGCTTGACGAAACGGGCAAGGCTACCGCGGACGTGGGGGTTTACTGCGGGTCTGGTGTCACAGCGTGTCACAATGCGTTGAGCCTCATGAGCGTGGGTGTGACCCCGGTTTTGTACGGTCCTTCCTGGTCAGGGTGGTCATCGGACGATTCAAACCCCGTTGCGACAGGCGACCCAGCGAGCTAGCTCACACCGCACGCGCGTGGGCTACGCACTAGGATTGCCATCATGGTTGATTTTGCGCAGTCCCCCCGTTCGACCTTGGGGATCGAATGGGAGCTAGCCCTGGTTGACAAGACGAATTTGGACTTGGTGCCCCGTGCCGGGGAGGTCCTGAACCTTGTTGCTGATGCTGGTCTCGATTCGTGCATTGTGGGCGAAATGCTCACGAACACGGTTGAGGTTGTTACCGGAGTGCATGAGCGCGTGTCTGACGCAGTTACGGACCTCAAGGATTCTGTTGCGCAGCTTCGCGAAATCACCAACCCGCTGGGGCTGGACCTGATGAGTGCGGGAACTCACCCGTTTGCGCACTGGCGCGAACAACAGGTGACCGACAAGGAGCGTTACGCGGAACTCATCAACCGCACGCAGTGGTGGGGCCACCACATGCTCATTTACGGGGTTCACACGCACGTGGGAGTCGATAAGCGCGAATACGTGTTGCCCATTATGAACGCACTCATGTGCTACGTGCCGCATCTGCAAGCGGTGAGTGCGTCCAGCCCGTTTTGGGAAGACACGGACACCAGTTACGCGTCCAACCGCGCCATGTTGTTCCAGCAGTTGCCCACCGCTGGGTTGCCGTACCCGTTTACCGAATGGCGCGAGTACGACAAGTACGTACGCGACATGCTCAAGACCGGCGTGATTGACCAGATCAATGAGATCCGGTGGGATATCCGGCCTGCTCCTAAGTGGGGAACCATTGAAGTGCGGGTGTGTGACGGGATGCCTACCATCGCCGAGGTCGCCGCAGTGACCGCGTTCGTCCAGTGTCTAGTGCACCACTTCTGCGATCGTTTGGACCGCGGGTTGAGTTTGCCCACCATGCCACAGTGGTTCCATGTGGAGAACAAGTGGCGTGCCGCGCGTTACGGGATGGACGCAATCATCATTGAAAACGAGCTGGGGCGTGAGCGCCTGGTGAAGCACGTGATTGCCGACGAGGTGGAGTTCTTGACCCCGATTGCTCGTGAGCTTGGGTGCGAGGATGAGCTTCTGGGCATGTTGGAGTTCGCGCGCATTGGCGCGTCGTATGAGCGCCAGCGAGCCGTCTACGAAAACACGGGCGACATGTTCCAAGTGGCCAAGCTTTTGGTTGACGAGTTCAAGTCCACGCGACCTTCTGAGGTCACCCCAGGGACTGGCGCGCAGTAGGTTACTGATTCGCGAAGTTGGTTCACCCACCACAAGTGAGCTGTTTTGGAGTGATGTGTTGGGTAATGCGTCGATTTTGGCCCGAAAACGTGAACAAAACGAACAAAAAGGGCAGTTAGTCAACACCCCTTTCGAGAGGTGTTGGGTAAACGGGTCACGCCCCCAAGTCACCCCAGGGCCTTACGCAGAGTAGGCCAGGCCTTCGCGAACTCAGGGTGCAAAGGGTAGCTCTCAACCTGGTCCACGGGAACCCACGCGAGTTCCTCACTTTCGGGGTCACTGATGCTTTCTTCCAGTCGCTCCAGAGCCCGGCAGATCACCGTGGTATACGTCCAACCGCTCTTGTCGACCGTGTACTCGTCAATGATCTCAATGTCGTGGCCGTCAAGAGCCGGCACGCCTGCTTCTTCGTGGCTCTCGCGAATCGCCGCCACAATGTCGCTTTCGCCCTTGTGCTTGGCTCCTCCCGGAATGCCCCACGTCCCTCCGTGAGCTGACCACGCAACCCTGTGCTGGAGCAAAACGCCCCGCTCCGGGTCATGAATGAGCAAACCAGCAGCTCCGAACAGTCCCCAGAAACGACCCTGGGGAGTTTCACACCAACCATCACCAGACACGAACGAGACATGCGGGTCAGACATAGACGTGGTCGACCTCCAATGAGCTTGTCACTCCGAACGAAAAGTCAGACGGCGGCAGTCCACGGCTCAGAACCTCGGCCCCCAACGCAGCCACCATGGCACCGTTATCCGTACACAGTGCGAACGGAGGAATCCGCAACGTCACTCCAGCCTGCGCACAGTCCTGCTCAAGGCGAGCGCGCAACCGCCCATTCGCCGCAACTCCCCCACCTACAAGCAGGTGAGGAATGTTGAAGTCTTCACACGCCAAAAGTGCTTTCTTCACCAATACGTCAACAATCGCTTCTTCGAAGCTAGCCGCGACATCCGCAACGCTGGCATCCGGTGTTTGAGTGACATACCGCAGGGCCGCGGTCTTCAAACCAGAAAAAGAAAACGAATAGCGACGCTCCGGGTCACGCATATCTTTTGCAGACGTCAGGCCACGAGGAAATGTAACCGCGTGCGGATCCCCTGCAACCCCGTCAGTAAAAACACCGGCAGCAGCACGAGAGATATTCGGCCCACCTGGATAGTCCAAACCCAACAGACGTGCCGTCTTATCGAAGGCTTCACCAGCCGCATCGTCAATCGTTGCGCCCACCAGTTCCACCCCGTCGACAATGTCGGTGATGGTGAGGATTTCAGTGTGCCCACCAGATACCAATAACGCCACGGTGGGCAGTGTGAGCCCCGGCGAATCGGGGGCCACCATATCGACGGCCACGTGCGCCGCCAAGTGGTTCACCCCGTACAGTGGCAGGCCCGTAGCAGCAGCCAATCCTTTGGCCGCAGACACTCCCACCATGAGCGCCCCGCTCAGCCCCGGCCCGGCCGTTACCGCTATCCCGTCGAGGTCCTGCAAGGTCACCCCCGCGTCGTCCAGTGCTGCCTGCACAGTAGGGCCAATAGCGTTGATGTGCGCGCGGGAGGCCACCTCGGGAACCACTCCCCCGTAACGCACGTGTTCGTCCATGGACGACGCAACAGTGTTCGTCAGCAGGGTGCGACCTCGCACGATCCCCACACCGGTTTCATCGCACGAACTTTCAATCCCTAACACCAACGGTTCGGTCACAGGTCCTCCACCGCGAGGTTCGTGTACATTCGCGCTTGGGAATCTTCGTCGATGTCCACGTTCTTCACACCCAGCTCAGTAAGCAAGGCGCGCAGGTGCGTGTCCCACACCGGCCCAAGCTCGGGAACCGCATGCGTCGCTTCCTCATACGTGGCAAACGTATGGGTTACCGTAATGCGGGTTGAATCGGGCTTTTCGCCACTGACACTCAAGCCCACTCGCCCAAAAGGAAGTTCCAACAAGAAAAACCGCTGATCTTCGCACCCAATGATTTCTCCGGTGAGCTTTTCACCGTCGAAGTCGAACGTCAGGATGTCCGCGTCACGGCTCCACGGAGCAAACCAGTGAGTCGCTTGTTGGGGGTCCGTCACGTAGTTCCACACGGTTGCACGGTCCACGGGGGCGTCTGCGCTGATCACCAAGTCACAGCCGTCTTCCCATTCAGTGAGTGTGGCCTCAATGTCCATACTCACAGGCTACTACGCATGATGAGGGCGTCTGCGCCCGCATAGTAGCCGGCCCGCCGGTTTATCTCTTCAAACCCGCGCGAAGCGTATAAGAATATGGCGCGTTCGTTGTCGTCACGCACGTCCAGATACAAGGCTTCAACTCCTGCTTCGCGCGCAGCGTCCATGGCGACATCCAAGAGCCGACTGCCGACACCTCGGCGGTCACTGGCCAGCGTCAGAATGTCACCTTGGGGGCCGGAAACTGAGAGCCCCACATACCCCAGAACCTGGCCACCGTCGCGCTCGACCCAAAACCGGTTACCCGGGACGGCCATTTGCGACCAAAAGAACTCCACAGTCCAGGCCTGGCTTCCAAAACTCTTCTCATCCAGGACAGCCACGGGGGCGATGTCCATCCACCGCATGCGTTCGATCATTGCCGGGGCTGGGCGTCCGGTTCGCGCAAGTACAGCGGCGAGGTGTCGAGAAGCGCCCCAAGTTCCTCCAGGTTGCCTGGTTCCAGCTGGGCGCACAGGCCGAGGTCGCCGGCCGTGGGTTCGGTGAATTCGTCTTCCGTACGTGCTAGGTTCCCCAGGGTTTCCGCGTAGAGCGCAAAACCTCGCCCAATCCGGGTGGCCGCCGGCGTGAGGCCGGCCGGGAGGACCACGCGCGGTCCGTCGATCACGGTCACGGTTGACCCCAAATGGTAAGTGGTTGCGTACACCTCTTTGCGGCGGGCGTCGGTGGCGACCGTGACGTCGCCGGTGATTCCGTGGGCTGCCGCGCGGAACGCTAACGCGTCGTGGCTGCGCACACCATAGATGGGAATACCCAAACCAAGCGCGTATCCGATCCCGGTGGCGATCCCAGCGCGCAAGCCGGTGAAGGGCCCGGGCCCCACGCCCACGATCACCCGCTGCGGCTTCACGTCTTGGGTGATTTCGCGGATTGCGGGGCCTACGAATTCGGCGTGTTTGCGGGCGCTGAACGTGGTGCGCTGGGCGCGTACTTCCCCGTTTGAGTCCACCAGCGCCACGCTCGCCGCCGCCGAGGTGTCAATCGCCAGAGTGATCACAGCGCCTCCTGGCATGCGGTTGTCAGCTGTTCGACACGGCCTTCCCACCGTGGGCCGTGCGCGCCCAGCGTGTAGGTGCGGGCTTCGGATTCGGGGTCGGGTTCGGGCCTGTCGATGAAGATGTCCAAGTACGAATCGCTCAGCTGTTCCGCCTTGCCCCGGCCCCATTCGATGATGGTGACCATGTCGTCAAGTTCAGAGTCGAGGTCCAGGTCGTCCAGCTCCATCGCGTCTTCTAAACGATACGCGTCGACGTGGACAAGCCCCGGCCCGTCGCCCACCGCTTGGTGTTCACGAGCAATGACGAACGTGGGCGAGGTGATCCGGCCACGCACGTTGAGCTCCTTCCCGATCATCTGGGTAAGCGTCGTTTTCCCGGCACCCAGGTTCCCGGTCAGCAGAATCACGTCCCCAGCCTGCACATGGGCGGCCAGCACGCGGGCAAAAATGGCTGTCTGTTCCACGGACGACGTGCGGATCACGTGTGCTCCTGTTCTACGCGCGGCACGCGAGCTCCCAAGCGAGTGACGATGTCGTAGTTGATGGTGCCCGCCCACTGCGCCCATTCGTCGACGTGCGGGCCACCGTTGCCCCAGACCACCACGGGGTCCCCTGGCGACACCTGCGCATCGCCCACGTCGGCAATCATCTGGTCCATTGCGATCGACCCCACGACGGGGAACGCTTTGCCGTGAATAGCCACGTGCGCTTTTTGGGAGGCTTGGCGCGGGATTCCGTCCCCGTACCCGCCGGCAATGAGCGCAAATTTGGACGGCGCCGAGGTGGTGTACCGCAACCCGTATGAGGCACCTTGGCCGGCAGGCACGTCCTTGGCTGCGCACACGTGCGAGACGAGCGTCATCGCAGGTTGGAGGCCTTCAGAGTAGGCGCGGTTCGCTCCTTCAAAAGGGCTGAGCCCGTACATGGCCACACCGGCACGCACCGTGTTTCCGGGCACCGGATCCATGGAGAGGATCGCTGGTGAGTTGGCGATGTGCTCCATGAGGCTGTCGATTCCGAGCGTTGTTTTTACGGTTTCAACGTCCTGGTTGAATCGCTCAACTTGGATCGTGTTGAAGTCATTTTTGGGTTCGTCAGCACACGCGAGGTGTGTCATGACACCGCACACCTGCACACCGTGAGCGGTGGACAGTTGTTCGAGCACCAGCTGCAGTTGCGTGCGGTTGAGACCGTTGCGTCCCAGACCCGTGTCGACTTTGAGGTGGATACGCGCGGTTTTCCCGGTGGTGTGAGCCGCGTTGAAAATTGCTTCGAGTGCCGCCGGTGATCCCACGCCCAGTTCAATTCCGCGTTCAACGGGTTCAGAGAGGTCAGCCTGCGGTTCATACAGCCAGCACATGACGGTGTGGTCGCGCTGATCGCTGAGGTCACCAAGAATGTCTTTCACGGCTAGCGCTTCGGGGATCGTCGCGGTGCCAAAGTGTGTCACCCCCGCGCGAGCCAGAGCAGGCACAACCAGGTTCACGCCGTGCCCATAGGCATCGGCTTTGACGATTGCGACGAGTTGTTTTCCTGCCGCACGGTCCTGCAACAGTTGCACATTGTGGACGAGTGCGCGCGTATCAATCACGGCCGTCAGCGGTGCAGACGTCATGAATCCTCCCTGTGTGAACGTGCGACTTCCAGAATAGTCTGAGCGGTTTCCAATGCGCGGGTTCCGGCAGCTGCGTGGTGAATCAGAACAGCGTTCGCCGCGACCACTGCGGCACTTCGCGAACCACCCGGCTGTTCGGTTGCCATGAGGGCACCCATGATGCCGGCCAAAACGTCGCCGCTGCCCGCTGTTGCCAAGCGCGCCGGTCCTACTGGTGTTGCGTGGACGGTGCCATCGGGTTCACTAATGACAGTGCGCGCACCTTTCAACAGCACACAACAACCCAGTTCAGAGGCCAAACGCCGTGCCCAGTGCGCAGGCGCTGACTCAATCTCTTCACGTGTCACGGCCCACCCGCGTGACTCGCACAGCGCTTGGGCTTCTCCTGCGTGTGGAGTGAGGGCCCAGTTGTTGCGCACCTTGTTCACACGTGCCAGCGCGCCTGCGTCGATTACGGCAGGCAACGAGTTCTCATACGCCTGATCCAACACCGCATCGACCAGTTCATCTTCCGGCGCCCCGGGACCCACAACCCAGGCTTGAACGCGACCCCACCCGGTAACGACCTCAGGCACGGACTGCATGACCAGCCCAGCCGCGTCACCCACGTACCGCACCATGCCCACGCCGGTGTTCTGCGCGGAAAGCGAGGTCAACACCGCCGCACCGGGGTACTGCCGTGACCCGGCTGCAACGCCAAGGACGCCGCGCGAGTACTTGTGGTCGCTCTCCCCCGGCGCTGGCACACGTGCCGTGGTGTGCAAGTAGCCCGCAGGAGCGTCCGCGCTGGTCAAGCCGATATCCACGCACTCAACCCGCCCGCAATACGCAGCCCCGGGCTGCACAAATAGACCGGCTTTCAACATGCCAAAAGTCACCGTGTGAGTCGCGCGCACCGCGTGCGGATCGACCTCACCCGTCGACGCGTTCACACCCGTGGGGGCATCGACGGCAATGCACAACTGATCGCACGCCTCGTTTTGCCACGCAGTCAGCTGGCTCGCCAACGGTTCGCGCAGCGCCCCAGACGCGCCGGTCCCTAAGATCCCGTCGATGACCACGTCGGCTTCCAGCGCCCCGTCCCACTCTGTAGTGACGCGCACGCCCGCAGCCACAGCGGCGGCCACCCCTTCCTCGTGCGCAGATTGGGCGACGGTCACGGCTTGGCAACGGACACCTCGGCGGGCTAAAAACGCCAGCGCGTACAGCGCGTCCCCACCGTTGTTGCCCGAACCCACCAACGCGACCGCCCGGGTCCCATACACGTTCCCGTGCCTGTTCCGCAGTTCCCGCACCACCACGTGCGCCAGCCCCGTTGCCGCCTTGAGCATGAGTTCCTTGCCCTGCCCAGCGGCCAGAAGAGGCGCTTCCGCGTCGCGCACGTGTTGTGAGGTATACAGCGGTTGCATGTTAGTCCTTGCTCAAACGGTTGAGTGCCAGCGCGGCAAGAAACGCCGCCTGGTCACCTAGCGCTGTGTCCGTGTGCCGCGCCCGAGGTGAATGGTTAGCTTCCCACGTATCTTCCGGCCCGTATGCCGCACCGAAGTGGCCATACGATCCGGGGACGAGGTCGAGGATGCGGGAAAAGTCTTCAGACCCCACCCGCGGGTGGTCCATGAGGTGGACGCGTTCAGAGCCGAACAGTGCTTCAGCGGTTTCGAGGAACAAAGCGTTCTCGTCGTTGTTATTGGTGGTGGCCGGCAGCAGGCGGTACATGTTGGCTTCCGCGGTCAGGCCGTGAGCCTGCGCAATCCCTTCCACCAGGGCGGGGAGCACCCGTTCGCATTCGCTGGTGGTTTCTTCCGAAAACGTGCGTACGCTCGCCGCTAGATACGCGGAATCCGGGATGACGTTGGGCGCAGTTCCTGCCTGGAACTGACCTACCGTGAGCACCACGGGGTCCCACGCAAAGAAGTGCCGGGACACAAACTCTTGCAACTGGCCCACGATCGCTGCCCCAACCTGCACCGGATCCAAGGCGGCTTCCGGACGGGCGGCGTGACCACCTCGGCCGCGGACAGTGATTTCCAGGTTGTTCGCAGACGCCATGTACGAACCCGGTTTGGAGTACACATGACCTGGGGGCTGATCGGCGGAAACGTGGACTCCGAACGCCGCGACTACCGGGACACCGGTGGCGTCGAGTACGCCTTCGTCGACCATCTTTCCGGCCCCGTCGTAGCCTTCTTCACCCGGTTGGAACATGAACACCACGTCACCGGCCAGTTCGCTCTTGCAGGCGTGCAAAACGTGGGCGGCTCCAATGAGCCCAGTGACGTGCAGGTCGTGACCGCACGCGTGCATGTTTCCGTTTGTCGAGGCGAACTCAAACCCGGTCGCTTCGGTCACGGGCAATGCGTCCATGTCACCGCGCAGGAGCACCGCTTGAGGGTTGTCACCACGCTTGTCACCACGTAACACGGCTACGACCGAATCCAGATTCGTTCCGGTCGTTATTTCAAGATCCAAACCGTGAAGCGCGTCCAACACGGTCTTTTGTGTGGCGGGAAGTTTGAGTCCCAGTTCGGGGTTCTGGTGAATACGCGTGCGAATGTCACGCAACCGGGGAGCCAACTGCTCCGAAACTTCCACAACCTTCTTGAATAAGTTTTCGTTCGCCGTCATGACGTTAAGCCTAGTAAACCTGGTCGCGGGCAGAACACAGTGGTCAAACAAACACAAAAAGTTCTGAACAAGGCAGGCACGTTCACCCACACGTCACTCATTCGTGATGAGCTAGATATATGACTGAGGTTCTCACAGCCACCCCACCGTACGACGCAGTGATCTTCGACATGGACGGAGTCGTCACCGACACCGCTTCACTCCATGCGGCCGCGTGGAAGCAACTGTTTGACTCCGCCCTGGCCAACCCCAAGCTCAAAGACGCAGCAGTCGAGTTCCCGGAAGAACTCGACGCATCGGAGTTCTCTATCGCCACCGACTACCGGGCGTACGTCGACGGGCGCCCACGCGAAGACGGCGTCCGTGAGTTCTTCGCGTCCCGTGGCATCACGCTTCCGGAAGGCGATGACGACGACCCGGCAGGCGCCCTGACCGTTCACGGGCTTGCCCGTCACAAGAACGACGCGTTCAACGACGAACTCAAGAAACAAGGTGTGCGCACCTTCCCAGGGACCATCAACCTCATCGAGCGTCTGCGGGCAGGTGGACGCAAGATCGGCCTCGTCACTGCCAGCCGCAACGCGCCCGCCCTCTTAGACAACGCGCAGATCACCGAACTCTTCGACACGATCGTCGACGGGCAGACCGCTCGGGACGAAAACCTCCCAGGCAAACCCCAACCCGACACGTTCCTCCGAGCCGCCAACGACCTCGGCGTAGAACCCCGCAACGCCGTTGTCGTTGAAGACGCAATCTCTGGTGTGCAAGCGGGGCGAGCCGGAAAATTTGGGCTAGTTATTGGTGTTGACCGCCACGGTAACCGCGACGAACTCATAGACGCTGGCGCCGATGTGGTCATCGGCGACCTGCACGAACTCGACCTGGGCGAGCGTCGCGACCGCCCCCGCACGCTCGTCTACGTGGGTGGCGAAGACCACCACAAAGGCAAGCGCGCCACCCTCACCACCCTGGGCAACGGGTACATGGCTATCCGAGGAACCGCCTCGGAGATCAAAACAGGACACCGCGGGGCACCCGGGGCATACATCGCTGGGATCTTCAACCGACTGACCTCAACCGTTCAAGGGCGCACCCAAGTTCACGAATCCATGGTGAACCTGCCACACTGGGCCGCCCTGGATGTGAAGTTCGCTGACGGGGAATGGCTGTCGGACCGCGGACTCACCGTGGTGTCCGAAGAACGCACCCTCAACTTTGACGACGGCGCGCTGGTGCGTCACTTGGTCGTTCAGGACCCGCATGGGCGTTCCCTCAAACTGTGCCAGCGTCGCATCGTGTCCATGGACAAACAGCACTTGAGTGCCACGCTCACCCGGGTGGAGGCACTGAGCGACGAACCGCAAAAGGTGCATGTGCGGTTGGGGATTGACGCGCGCGTCAACAACGACAACGTGGCCGAATACGACCAGCTGGCCAAACAGCACATTGAGACCCGCCACGCGAAGGTACTCGACGACGGCACACTGCTCACCGAAGTCATCACCGAACAGAGCCGGACTCGCGTGGCCATGGCCCAGCGCACCCGCGTGACAGAACAGCGCGTGGATTTCTCCACCCAGCGCGTTCCCGGGGAGACCATGGGATACGACGTCGAAACGGTGAGCGAAGAAAACGAGCGTGGAAAAGCGATCTACCGTGAACACGCGTTTACTGTTTACCCTGGTCACGCTTACGACTTCGACACGGTGACCGCGACCGTCCATTCCCGTGACCCCGCCTTGAGTTCAGTGCGCGGAGGTGCAGTCCAGCACCTCGACTGGCTACCCGACTGCAGCTTTACAGCGCTCCTCCCGGGGCACCGAGCAGCCCTTGCCAAGCTGTGGGACCGGTTCGGAGTGGAGGTGGAGACCACCTCGGGATCAGCAACCCAAACACAGCTCATGGTGGATCTGCACACGTTCCACCTCATCCAGTCCATGTCGCCGCACACCGTGGCACAGGACGTGGGAACCACAGCGCGCGGTATGACCGGCGAGGGGTACCGCGGGCACATTTTCTGGGACGAAGTATTCGTCATGCCGTTGCTGAACATGAGGTTCCCCGAAATCTCCAAATCCCTGCTCATGTACAGATGGCGCCGGCTCGACGCTGCCCGCCAGCTAGCACGCGAATCCGGTTTCAAGGGAGCTCAGTTCCCATGGCAGTCAGGTTCAGACGGGCGTGAAGAAACGCCCGAGGAACTGTGGAACCACCGCTCCAACCGGTGGATGCCAGACAACTCGCGCAGGCAATACCATGTGGGGCTTGCCGTGGCGTACAACGCGTGGCAGCACTACCGCGCGACTGCCGACACTAAGTGGTTGGCAGAGCAGGGTGGTGAACTCATCATCGAAATTGTGCGCCTGTTCGCCTCGATGACCGAGTACGACGCGGCCGAAGACCGCTACCACATCCGCAAGGTGATGGGACCCGACGAATACCACGACGGGTACCCGGGAACACCTGGTTCCGGTGTTGACGACAATGCCTATACCAATGTCATGGTTGCGTGGCTGGCACGCCACGCGGTGCGCATTTTTGAAGTGCTGTCCTCCCACGAAGCCGATGAACTGGAGTTCAGGCTCAACATCGACCCAGAAGAAGTCACCTTGTGGGAACGCATGGCCGCACGCCTGTACGTGCCGTTCGCACCGGATGGGCGGATCAGCCAGTTCGCGGGGTACGAAGACCTCAAGGACCTGGACTTCGACGCGTACCGTCGCAGGTACGGAAACATCGGGCGTATGGATCTGATCTTGGAATCAGAAGACGATTCGACCAACAATTACAAGCTGTCCAAGCAGGCTGACGTCAACATGTTGTTCTACCTGCTGGGACCCACGGGTGTGGTCAAAGAACTGCGTCGCATGGGCTACGACATGAGCGACGAAGAAGTTGAACGCACCATCGACTACTACGTGGCACATTCCACCAACGGGTCCAGCTTGTCCCGGGTCGCTAACGCCGCCGTTCTGGGCATGATTGGTCGCGAAGACGCATGGAACGAATGGCAAGAAGCCCTGCGTATCGACATCGACGACACCCAGTGGGGATCAACCGCAGAAGGTATCCACCTGGGTGCCATGGCGGGAACCGTCGACGTCATTGTGCGCGCGTTCGCCGGCGTGCTCATCCGGTTCAACCGGATCGAGTTCTACCCGAACCTGCCAAAACACGTTGCCGACGCTCGTTTCCGAGTTCTGTTCCAGGGCCAGATCATCGAGGTGTACGTCACGCACACCGAGCTCACGCTGGTGTCTCGTTCACGCGAAACCCACTCCGTGAACGTGTTCGTCAACGGAGAGTCGCACACCTTGGAAGGTGGCGCGCGCCTGACCTTCCAGCTGTAAAGGCAGCCCGCGCACCTTACTCCGCGTTACGACGTGCTTCCTCGCGCGCCTTGCGACGCGCCTCCCGACTCTCTTCAGCACGCTGGCGGAATTCAGCGAGAGCCGCCAACGCCTCGGGCGAACCTGGAAGCAAAGGAGCCGGCTGGTCAACGGGCGGGTGACTGCGCACCGGGTTCCCTTCAGCTACGACGAACGTCACCGTCCGGCCCGCGTCGTGGGTAATTGAGACGTGGATCGTCTCGCCTCCCATGTCGCGAAAGTGCTGAAGAACCCAACCGGAGAGCCGGAAACTGGGCGCACCCGAAAACGCAGACACGATTTCAGCTTCCTGCCACGGAATGATCTGAGGCAGCTGCAGGGCCTTCACCAGGGCCTCTTTAGCAGAAAATCGGGCGGCCAGGGACTCCGGGGTGCGTCGCTGGCCGTTCTTCTTTAACTGCTCAGCAGGCGTGAGTAGCCGGTCCAGCAGTTCCGGAACCCTCTCAATGTGTTCGCGGAACCGCTCGACATCGGCAATATCGACTCCGATCCCAATGATGGCCACGGTTACGATTCAGCCTTGAAGTGTTGTTGAAGTTTACTCGACCGTGACTGACTTGGCGAGGTTACGTGGCTGGTCAACGTCCAAGCCCTTGGCAGACGCCAGTTCCATCGCGAAGATCTGTAGCGGGATCGTGGTCAGCAGTGGGGCCAAAAGCGTAGGCGTTGCAGGCACGTAGATGACGTCGGATGCAAACTGCTCAACTGCAGTGTCGCCTTCTTCTGCGATCACGATCGTGTTGGCGCCACGAGCGCGGACTTCCTGGATGTTGGAAACCACTTTGTCGTGCAGCGAGTAACGCGAAGCACGGCTTGGCACCACGATGAACACCGGCTGACCTTCGTCGATCAGGGCGATAGGACCGTGCTTGAGTTCACCCGCAGCAAAGCCTTCAGCGTGGATGTAGGCGAGCTCCTTGAGCTTGAGCGCACCTTCCATAGCAACGGGGAAGCCCACGTGGCGTCCCAAGAACAGGACCGAGGAGGTGTCCCGCATGGACTGCGCGAGGTCGAGTACCTGCTTCTTGTTTTCGTCCAGAAGGCGTTCGATCTTGCCGGGCATCTGTTCAAGTTCGTCCAGGATGACCTTGATTTCGTCCTGGTATTTGTTGCCACGTAGCTGCGCCAAGTACAGACCAAGCAGGTAGCAGGCGACGATCTGGGCCAAGAACGCCTTGGTAGAAGCAACCGCGATTTCTGGGCCAGCGTGGGTGTAGAGCACGCCGTCAGATTCACGCGGAATGGTGGAACCGTACGTGTTGCAAATCGCAATCACCTTAGCGCCCTGTTCGCGTGCGTGACGCACGGCCATGAGCGTGTCCATGGTTTCACCCGACTGGCTGATCGCCACAACCAAGGTCTTCTCTGTAACAACAGGGTCGCGGTAACGGAACTCGTGAGCCAGCTCGACCTCGGTGGGGATACGGCACCAGTGCTCGATTGCGTAACGAGCAACCTGGCCGGCGTACGCGGCCGTTCCACACGCAATCACAACAATCTTGTCGATGTTCTTCAGCACCGATTCATCGATGTTCATCTCTGATAGCTGCAGGTTGCCGTTCTGGTCGGTGCGGCCCAGCAGAGTGTCAGCAACAGCCTGGGGCTGGTCGTGGATTTCCTTATCCATGAACGACGCAAAGCCACCCTTTTCAGCGGTCGCTGGGTCCCAGTCAACCGTGTATGACTTGCCTTCGACCGGGTTGTTGTCAGTGTCGATGATGTCGACTGATTCCGGCGTGATGGTCACGACCTGGTCCTGACCAATTTCAACCGCATTGCGCGTGTAGTCAATGAACGCTGCAACGTCAGATCCCAGGAAGTTTTCACCGTCGCCCAGACCAATGACCAGTGGGCTGTTACGGCGAGCAGCCACAACAGTGTCAGGGACGTCTTGGTGAATCGCTAGGAGTGTGAACGCACCTTCAAGCTGGGAAGCGGTGATGCGCATGGCTTCGGTCAAGTTGCCGGTTTCCCGGTAGTTCTTGGCGAGCTGCTGAGCGGCGACTTCCGTGTCGGTTTCGGAAGCAAACTGAGCGCCTTCAGCTTCAAGGCGTTCTTTCAGCGGCGCGAAGTTCTCAATGATTCCGTTGTGAATGAGCGCCAGCTTACCGTCGTCAGCCAGGTGAGGGTGCGCGTTCTGGTCGGTGGGTCCACCGTGGGTAGCCCAGCGTGTGTGGCCAATTCCTGTTGTGGCATCCGGAATCTGGTGAGTTTCCAACGCGTCCTTGAGGTTGGCCAATTTACCGGACTTCTTCTCGCTAAACATTGGCTGTCCAGGGGTCGCAAGCGCAACACCTGCGGAGTCGTAACCCCGGTATTCCATACGTTTGAGACCACCCATGACAACGTCAATGGCTGAATGGTCGCGATTGGTTACTGCCTGCTCAGCTCCATTTACAGACTGGGCACGGGTAGAAGATACATATCCCACAATTCCACACATGTGACTAATCGTACCGATTACGTAGCCAGTCGAGAAATAGAGCATGACATGGATGAGTGGAATCAAGCAGGAATGTGACGTTAAAGGTGGAAGGGTGTGGGAAAAGTGGGAGAATGTGGGCTATGAATGCGCTGACCCATCTTGATCCCGCACGTCGACTCGCCGGTTTGCGACCGGATTCGGACTCACTTCCGTCACCCTATTGGCTGTTCGATCGGGAGTCGTGGGCAGGACTTGCGGAATCGACCTCTTTGCCATTGACGGAGAAGGAAGTTGAGCGAGTGCGCGGTTTGGGTGAACGCATCGACTTGGACGAAGTCCGTTCCGTCTACCTTCCACTGTCTGAACTCTTGAGCGTGTACGTTGCTGCCCGTGGCAACAAGTATCAGATGACGCGCGAATTCTTCACGCCCCTACGAGAAAAGGGCAAGGATCTGACTCCCAAGCGCACCCCATTTGTCATCGGAGTTGCAGGTTCCGTGGCGGTTGGAAAATCGACAACAGCGCGTGTGTTGCGTGAAATGTTGTCCAGGTGGCCCGACACTCCCCGCGTCGAACTCATCACCACTGATGGATTCCTGTTCCCTAACGCGGAACTTGAGCGTCGCGGAATTGCTGACCGAAAAGGTTTCCCCGAGTCCTATGACCGCCGGCGGTTATTGCGGTTCTTGGCGAAGATCAAGGCGGGCGCACCGGAAGCACGCGCACCCGTGTATTCGCACCACACGTACGACATCATTGAGGGCGCCGAGGTGACCGTCCGCTCCCCCGACGTCGTGATCGTTGAGGGGCTGAACGTTCTCCAGGCTCCGCGTCCGCGCACTGACGGCCGGATTGGTGTAGCCGTGAGCGACTACTTTGACTTCTCCGTTTACGTCGATGCCAACACAAGCGACATCCGCGAGTGGTACATCCGCCGTTTCTTGAGCCTGCAGGAGGGTGCGTTTACGCGCCCTGACTCGTACTTCCACAAGTATTCGCAGCTGACACGCGAGGAAGCTGTCACCTTGGCAGGCGAAATTTGGGACTCTATTAACGCACCTAACTTGACGCAGAATGTTCTTCCCAGCCGAGGTCGTGCGGACCTGATTCTGAAAAAGGCAAGTGATCACAAGGTAAAGAGCATCCAGTTGCGCAAGTTGTGAACGCGGCTGCTTGAGAGATCTGCTTTAGGTATCTGAATGTCGAACATTTCGCCGCACATGGTGTTGCGCCGTGCCACGGCTGCACAGAAGTACGGTGGTAAGTCGCAGTCGGTGAGCTGGTCCACGGTGGGCAGGATCCTCAGGTTTGCCCGCCGTCACCGCGGTCGCATGGTGGCGTACATTTCGCTTTCCGCTCTGGCCGCGCTCGTAGGCGTCATCACACCAATCTTGTCTGGTCGCGTGGTCAACGCGATCACGGAAGGTGGGCCGGTGTCCACGATTGTGTGGCTTGCTGTTGCGATGGGTGTCATTGCGCTTGTGGACGCCGCATTGTCGTTGATCAACAGGTGGTTTTCCGCTCAAGTGGGCGAAGGGCTCATTTTCGATTTGCGTACAGCGGTTTTCGACCACGTGCAGACCATGCCAGTGGCGTTCTTTAACCGAACGCGCACTGGGGCCTTGATTTCTCGTTTGAGCACCGACGTCATGGGAGCTCAGCGCGCCTTTGCGAACACACTTCCGTCCGTTGCGTCCAACCTGGTGTCGCTCCTACTCACGTTGGGTGTCATGTTTGCGTATTCGTGGCAGGTCACTGTTTTGTCGCTCATTTTGCTACCGATCTACCTGTTGCCGGCACGGTTCTTGGCGTCGAAGTTGGCCAAGCTTCAGTTCGAGGCGTCTGACCTCAACGCGGCGATGTCCACCCGCATGACGGAACGTTTCAACGCCGGAGGTGCCACACTGGTGAAGCTGTTCGGCTCACCGAGGCGGGAGTCTGAGCAGTTCGCTCAGCGTGCTGACCGGGTCCGAGCGATTGGCGTCCGCACCGCCATGTTGCAGACCACGTTCGTGACGGCACTGACCTTGGTGTCGGCTTTGGCACTGGCCTTGGTGTACGGTTTGGGCGGTTTCGAGGCGGTGAAAGGTCAGCTCAACGCGGGCATGGTGGTGACCTTGGCGATGCTTCTGACGCGCCTGTATGCCCCGCTGACCATGCTTGCGAATGCGCGGATGGACTTCGTGAGTGCCGTGGTGAGCTTTGAGCGGATCTTTGAGGTTTTGGACCTCAAACCTGTCATTACTGAGCCTGAGCACCCACGTCCCTTGCCGTCAGGCGCCCTGTCCGTGGAGTTCACCCGCGTGCATTTCACGTACCCGTCGGCCGCCCAGGTGTCGCTTGCGTCGTTGGAAGATGTGACTGCGTTGGATACGCGGGAACCCGCCGAGGTGTTGCACGGTATTTCGTTTACGGTTCCTGCCGGGTCGACGGTTGCGCTCGTGGGTTCGTCTGGGGCGGGCAAGTCGACGATCGCGTCCTTGGTGCCACGTTTGTATGATCCGTCTTCGGGCTGTGTGCGACTGGGCGGCGTAGATGCCCGCGAGGTTGCTTTTGCCGATCTCAAGGCGGGTGTGGGCATGGTGACGCAGGACGGGCACCTGTTCCACGATTCGATTCGTGAAAATCTTTTGCTTGCCAAACCGGATGCCACGGACCAAGAAATCCAGTCCGCCCTACAACGAGCCCGCATGTCCGGCGTTGTCGACGCATTGCCTGACGGCGTCGACACGGTCATTGGCGAACGCGGGTATCGGCTTTCTGGAGGCGAACGACAACGTTTGACGATTGCGCGTTTGCTTCTAGCCGCTCCTCCGGTTGTGGTGCTAGATGAGGCGACGAGTGCTTTGGATTCCACCAACGAGGTGGCGGTCCAGCAGGCGCTAAACGAGGCAATGACCGGTCGCACGGCTATTGTGATCGCACACCGCCTGTCTACCGTGCGTTCGGCTTCGCAGATTTTGGTGGTGGAAGACGGGCGTATTGTGGAGCGTGGTTCGCACTCCGAGTTGCTGTCGGCCGGTGGCCGGTATTCCGAGCTATATGAGACGCAGTTCGCGGACCAAGAAACCACGTGAAAGCCTCAAACGTCAGCCGGCAATGCCCGCTAAAAGTGTGCCGTCTACGACTTCTTTCCCGAAGGCCCGGGTTCGCGAATGAGGCGCCCAATGGGGCGGATTGCGATCGCAAAGAGCGGCCCAGCAACGAGACCAACCAACAGGGCGAGCGCCCCTACATACATGGCGTTGGTGAGCCACATGACTGTGAGCATGTACATGATGACCGCAGGTCCGAATGCAACAAACAACGCGGTGAGCGCGAGCCATTTGGGACGTCCAGGCGTGTTCGCCACCGGGTGCCCCGGGTAATTGGCGCGCACGAAACCGATGACAAACGCCAGGGCAGTAGCGATTGCACCCACGACCAACATCGAGGTGGTTAAACGGCTGAATACGTAGAGGATACCGTCCTGTGTGACGGGCCGGAGTGCCAGCGACACAGCCGAAACGATGAGAGTCGCGACGGCTGTAACTCCGGCTGTTGCGATGGCGGTCGCAAACTTGGGTGTCATTTACAGTGCCAAGTGAGTCTTTACGACATCGGCCAAGCGCTGCGCCTGCTGCTGAGCTACTTCTTCGCTTTCGGCTTCTACCATGACGCGGATAACGGGTTCGGTTCCCGAAGCACGAAGAAGGACGCGACCAGTTGCTCCCAGTTCATTTTCGACGGCTGTCACTTCTGCCGCAACGGCAGGGTCTGCAGTGCGACTCTTGTCAACGTCTTTCACATTGATAAGGACCTGAGGCAGGTTAGGGATTTCTGCTGCAAGGTCCGCGAGTGTGCGCTTCGAGGTGGCCATACGGTGCATGAGGTGCAGAGCAGTCTGGACACCGTCACCGGTTGAACCGTGGTCGAGCATGAGGATGTGGCCGGACTGTTCACCACCCAAGGAGTAACCGTCCGCTTTCATGCGCTCAAGCACGTACCGGTCCCCTACCGCGGTCTGTACGGTGTCAATGCCGTAGCGTTCCATGGCAAGGCGGAGGCCCAGGTTGCTCATGACGGTGGTCACCAACGTGTCGTGTGCGAGCTTCCCGTCTTCTTTCAGACCGATCGCTAGGATTCCCATGATTTGGTCGCCGTTGACTTCACGTCCGCGGGCGTCCACTGCCAAGCACCGGTCGGCGTCACCGTCGAATGCCACACCCAAATCGGCGGACTGTTCCAGGACCGCACGCTGGAGGTTATCAATGTGCGTGGAGCCCACCCCGTCGTTGATGTTCAAACCTGTGGGTTCGGCAGCGGTCACGATGACTTCGGCACCTGCTTGGCGCAAAGCCGCTGGTCCCACAACAGATGCGGCACCGTGGGCACAGTCAACGACAACGGTGAGGCCCTGAAGTGGTGTCACCTTGTCGCCCAGACCGGCGACCAGGTGTTCTGTAAATTCGTCGGCAGCAGCCGGGTAGCGCTGAATCCGTCCAACGTTTTCGGCAATGGGGCGCTGCCAGTTCACGTCGACAAGGGCCGTGATTTCGTCTTCAACAGCGTCGTCGAGTTTGGTTCCACCAGGACCAAAGAACTTGATTCCGTTGTCGGGCATGGGGTTGTGAGAAGCGGAAAGAACCACACCGAATTCTGCCCCCGTGGCCTTCACAGCGTAGGCAACACCGGGGGTTGGGAGGACTCCTGCGTCCCACACGTCTACACCAGTCGAAGCGATTCCCGCCGCTACTGCAGCCGACAAGAAGTCTCCACTGATTCGGGTGTCGCGTCCAACAATTGCGCGCGGACGGTGATTTCCTGATTGTTCAGGCTTTCCTAGCACGCGACTCGCTGCAACCGACAGTTGGAGAGCTAACCGTGCTGTAATGTCTCGGTTTGCGCATCCACGTACTCCGTCGGTTCCAAACAGACGACCCATGAGTCCCACTTTCACATCTACTGCAGTTTGTTCAAGTGTAGCCAGAGGCACTGACACAATTCGGTTACCACTTGCCCGGCTGTTACACGTAACGGAACTTTACCCAACCGATACCACTTTTGAAACAAAAGCCATGTGACTCGGTGCGATAGTAAATTTAACCACTCGCATATCCGCGAGTCTCGAGAAAGAGGCAACATGAGCCGGTCATACGTTCTCACCTCAGTTACGACGCTCTTCGCATCGGTAGCACTTGCAATCTTTTGTGCCTCGTCGTTCTATCCACAAGAAACGGCCACGCCAATTATCAATGGCTTTGGAGTTGGACTACTGACTCTCATACCGGGGGTGATTGCGTGCGTTCCGTATCTTTTTCACCTCACGAACTCTCTTCACCGCTTGACCTGGGCCGGGGGCAGTTTGCTCGCTCTTGTAGCTGTGAGTATGTTTACGCTTGTCATCGAAGCTGATTCTGAACAATGGCTTTTCTTTATCGGCCAGGCGTTCGTTCTTGCTGGGTACGCGTTTTCGCAATCAATTGAACTGCGTTCGGAACGTGTTCGACGCATCGCCCTGCTGGTCACCCGCGTGGTGGGAGTGCTGGCTATAGTCCTCCCCACCATTGGCGCTTTGCTGATCTCGATGCCTACCGCTACGTCCTTCATCACTCCCACGATTTTGCTAATATGCGCCGCCTGCTTCGGCCTTAACCTCCGTATCAACGGCGCTCCGGTGGGCTATGCGCTTCCATTGGTTATGGGAGTGATCGCGATCCTCACTGTGGCAGTGACGAGCAGTTTCCTTGTGCTGGGAGTCTGGATCGTGGCAACGGGGTGTCTGGCCATCGGAATGGTTGCCACCACCATCGACGCTTCACTCACCCAGGCGACGCACGACGCAAAGCCTGAGGCACCTCGGGCACCCAAATCTAAGACACCCCAAACCTCTGGTTCAGCGTCTGCCTAAGCACCCACTCCAGAAGCGCACCCATAAACACGTGTGGCCCCGGTACATACCGGGGCCACATGCGCGTAAGACGTATTAACGCTTCGAGAACTGAGGAGCCTTACGTGCCTTCTTCAGACCAGCCTTCTTACGCTCAGGTACACGAGCGTCGCGGGTCAGGAATCCAGCCTTCTTCAGTTCTGGGCGGTTGTTTTCGCGGTCAATCTCGTTGAGCGAACGAGCAATTCCCAAACGAACAGCACCAGCCTGACCGGAAGGTCCACCACCCTGCAGGCGGACGAACACGTCAAAGCGGCCTTCCAGGTCCAGCAGACGGAATGGTTCGTTGACCAGCTGCTGGTGGAGCTTGTTGGGGAAGTAGGTTGCAAGGTCGCGACCGTTAATGTTCCATTCGCCGGAGCCAGGAACCAAGCGCACGCGAGCAATAGCCTGCTTGCGACGGCCAACTCCGGAACCTGGAGCAGTGAGCGACTGTCCACGGCCACCGGATGCTGATTCGCCCTGGCCAGCAGGGGTTTCGGTCGAGTATTCAGTCAGTTCGACTTCTTCGTTGATGTTTTCAGCCATGATTCTCCTGTCAGTGCCTGGGGCGCTTACTGCGCAACCTGGCTGATTTCGTAGGTCTGCGGGTTGTGTGATGCGTGTGGGTGTTCAGGACCCGCATACACCTTCAACTTGCGCATTTGTTCACGGCCGAGGCGGTTCTTAGGAACCATACCTGCAACGGCTTTTTCAACTGCCAGTACGGGCTTGGTAGCCAGCAGTTCTGCATAGTTCACGCTCTTGATTCCGCCAGGGTAGTTGGAGTGGCGGTATGCGCGCTTCTGTTCCAGCTTGGCGCCGGTCAGAGCAACTTTTTCAGCGTTGATGATGATCACGTAGTCGCCCGTGTCAACGTGTGGGGCAAACGTCACCTTGTGCTTGCCGCGAAGCAGACGAGCTGCCTGCGAAGCAAGTCGACCAAGAACGACGTCAGTGGCATCAATGACGTGCCACTGGCGATCGATGTCGCCGGGCTTCGGAGTATAGGTACGCAAGTGTAGCCTTCTTTTCGTCTCTAGTTTGTGCGGCACCGCGCGTGTTCTCAAAGGTCGTGATCTTTAGAGATCGCCAGTGCAGTTCTGTCATGTTGTACGAAGAGCACCTTCGCCTCAACCTGCAACGCGACTAGAGGTTTTGTGGCATGTGCATTGACGTACGCAACGACTACCTAATCTAATGCATTCGACCCCTCCCAAGCAAATGCATGGGAGGGGTCGAATCGTGTGTTCGCTCACGGGGTGAGTGGGTCCACCTTCGCCGAGGTGTCTCTCACCTGTGTGCGCTTACTTGCGACGTGCGCGGGTCAGTCCAACTGCGGTTGCACCAACAGCAAGCAACGCGATTCCTGCGGCAATCATGCCAGCGGTTTCGATACCGGTGCGTGGCAGTGGCTTGCCGTTACCGCTGTTTGCTGGTTCGTCCTGTGCGTTGTTGGAACCGTCCTTGTCAAGGGTTCCCTGACCGGGTTCTTCCTGACCTTCGTCAGATCCACCCTTGTCAGTACCTTCTTCAGTGCCTTCGCCGGTACCTTCGTCAGATCCGCCACGGTCCGAGCCCTCTTCTGAGCCCTCACCAGTTCCTTCGTCGGAGCCACCCTTGTCAGGGTCACCCATGTCTCCCGAGGAGTCGTCACCAGGCTTGGTGCCGTTTGAGGAGTCATCTGGCTTTTCTTCAGCGACGAAGCCCATCTTGGTTTCACGCATGATTGGGAGTGGGTTGTTGTCCCACCACTCAGCGTCTGGGTCGGCAACCAGGGTGCTGTTGAACTCTTTCGCACCGTCGGTCTTGTCGGAGTTACGGACCAGGTGGAACTTCACCTCAGTTTCGCCGGCCTTAACCTTGTCGACGCGAACGGTGTTTTCAGTACCTTCGATAACCTTGGCGTCGTCCCATTTCACGTCGAAGCCCTTAGGGGCTTCAACCGTGAAGAGCAGGTTCTCAGCTTCGACCTTCGACTTAATCTTGAGGGAGAAGTCGTTCTTCGTCTTGTCTGGAGCGTAAACTTCTGCGGTTGCGTCTCCGCTACGCAGAATGTCTTTTGCGAAGTCAGCCTGGCGTTCCTTCTTGTCAGGCGATACCGGCGAGTTCTTTTCGAAGTACTTCTGCCAGATTTCAAAGTCGGTCAGACCGGACTGTTCGAATGTACCCTTTGCGAAGGCTCCGAAGTTGTCACCGCCGTTTGCCAGGAACGACAGGGTAGCTACACGGTATTCCTTTGCAGGGTCAATGTCTTCTCCGTTGACCTTGACTGACTTAACCCGCTTAGCTGGGTCTTCAGCGCTCGAGTCGTAGATAACGCTCAGTTCTTTCGAGATACCCAAGTGCAGGAATGGGCGCGATGCTTCAGCCGGTTGCCACTGCTGAGCGAAGAGTTCGATGACGTCTTCACCCTTCATGGTGACAACACCGTGGTCGTTAGCAAACGGAAGAACCTGGTTGAGTTCACCGTCGGTGACAACACCCTTGCCTTCCTTCAGCTTGCCTTTGCCAAAGTAGTCGTCCATCTTCATGTCAGTGCGCAGACCACCTGGGTTGGTGATACCGAAGTCAGCTTCTTTCAGGTTGGAGTACGTGACACCTTCCTTCAGAGCGTCTGCAACCAGGTTCCCCAGGGTGCTTTCTGCACCGCGGTCTTCTGAACCGTCTTCTTTGAATGCACGCGTGATGTCTTCGGTGATTTCACCGGCTTTAACCGATCCGACCTTTTGAGCTTTCGCTTCTGCGTCGTCGATGATCTTCTTGGCACCTGCAGGCACGTTGTCCTTGTAGGCGGTCACCTTTCCGCGGTCATCGCGTTCGGTTCCAACACCTTCAACTTCGATCAGTTCAGAGGACTTAACGGTCCAGTCGCCGTTACCTTCTGACGTGAGGCGCACATCAGCAAGTGCTTCACCGTAGTTAGCGGCCTGAACCACTGGGCGGGTGCGGTCGGTGCCTGGAATCTTAGCCTTCAGGTTCATCTCGATGTGCGAGTGACCAAAGAACATTGCGTCGATAGAAGGGTCAGCTTCTTCTACCAGCGAACCGAACTCGTCGTTTGAAGCAACAGCTTCTTTGATACTGCCAGCGGACGAAGGCCCGGTGTGCGCTTCCAGAATCGTGATGTCAGGCTTTTCGTCTGAAGCTTCGAGTTCTTTAGCTGCCTTGTTGACTGCCTTGACGGGGTCGATGAAGTCGATCTTCGAGATTCCGTCCGGCGATACCAGAGCCTTGGTGTCCTTGGTGACTACACCAATAACAGCCACCTTGACGCCGTTGACATCGTACGTGGTGTAAGCGGGGAACGCCGGTTCGTCGGTTCCCTTCTTCACAACATTGGCACCCAGGTGCTGGAACTTGGTGTCACGGCTAGTGATGTCGTCGTATCCGCGGTCGAATTCGTGGTTACCCACAGCCGAAGCGTCAAGGCCCAGTTCGTCGAGGTACTCAAGGGTGGGGTTGTCCTTCTGCGAGGAGGATGCGTAGGTGGATGCACCAATGTTGTCACCAGCAGACAGGAACGTGGAGGTTTCCTGGCGGTTGTCAGAGACAGCGGCGGCGAGGTCGGCACCCACACCCGACCCGATTCGTCCGTGGAAGTCGGTGATGTTCAGAATCTGGAATTCGGTGCCCTTGTCGGCTACACCGAACGCAGGGAGCGCTCCAAGTGGCGACACGACAGCGAGAGCTGACACAGCCGCAAATGCGCGGGTTGTTCGCTTCATAATGTCCTCATCAAGGGAGTGAAATTAACAAATGTTCTCAATTCCTATCAGCGGAGCATGAACTTGAGGTAAACCACAGCAATGACTGCGTAAATGATGTGAGCCGGTCACGCGAACAACTCACATCGCCACCCCAACTCGCGCTACTCAGCGTCTCTTCGAGCGCGGGTTTGCTGATTGCGCACGGCCCACTCGCCAGGCTCGGGGTACCCCACGTCTTCCAAAACCAGCCCGTGAGCTGGGAAAACAAACATGGGGAACTCGGAACGACCTCGGCGGGCTTCTTCGCACATGCCAACCAACCCATCCGGCGCCCACTTACCCTCCCCCACCTTGACGAGGCCGCCCACCAGGGCGCGCACCATGTGGTGGCAGAATGCGTCGGCGCGTAGGAAGAACTCGATCACGCCGTTGCAATCGCGCGCCACCCGCAGTTCTTCCAACGTGCGAATGGTGGTCGAACCTTCTCGTGGCTTGCAGAAGGGAAGGAAGTCGCGCAGTCCGCACGCCTGTTGGGCAGCCGCACTCATCGCAGCAACATCCAGGTCCATTCTGTGCGCCACGGTGAAAGCAGCGGTGAGCGGGTCGGTAAACGCTTGCGGATCGGCCAGTCGGTACGTGTAGGAGCGCCACAGAGCAGAAAAACGGGCGTCGAAATCGGAATGCACGACCGCGACGTCGTGGATCACAATGTCACCGGCGTCCTGGTGGGCAAGCACACCGCGCAACCGAGACTTCAACCCTTGAGCCGGCGTTCGTTGCTCGCCCCGCGCCCGAGGTTGCCCCACCAACCGCGGAAAGTCGCCTTGGGCAATGTCCACATGGACGACCTGCCTGCGTGCGTGAACTCCCGCGTCCGTACGGCCGGCTACCGTCACGCGAACCGGGGTGCTGAGAATCCGGGCGAGCGCAGTTTCGAGTTCCCCTTGCACGGTGCGCAGATGTGGTTGAAGCGCCCACCCGTGGAAGTTGGTGCCTACGTACCCCAGGCCGATCCGAAAGCGTTGGTGCTGATCAGCCTGGCTCGGCACCTCTGTTTGGCGCGACTCCTCAGCGTTGCGAGCCGTCACTTAGCCGAACACGCTTCCTGGCCGGTACCCCGTGCCTTTTTCACGCTCGGATGTGCGGTTGGCGATGGGCACGTCATCGGTAAGTTCGTTGGGCGTGTAAGCGATGTACGCGAAGTTCCGATACACCCGCATCAGCGGGCGCGAGATCCACGAGGAACGCATCGTCGAATACTGCATAACAACCAGGTTGTAATAGCGCACGGCCGCTGACAGGCGGTGCTCCACCATGAGGAGGTGTTCGTAGAGGTCGTGGAGTTGGACGTGGCACCGTTCGTGGGTTTGGTTGGTTTCGCCTCGCACCTTCGCAATCTGCGCTAATGCGTCAATCGCCGAGGTGAGTTGGTCTTCCGCTGGCCCCACACTGGCCGTTGTGTCACCTGGAGTTGCAGGCTCTTCCGTGCCCACCGAGACGGCCTGGGTGAGGGCAGATGAAAGTTCACGGCAGGCCACGTCTCGTTCCGCAGTTGAGCCGATTGCCGCACCGTCGCCGACATCAACACTGCTATTACCGCGACACGCGCGCGCAAGGCTCACAAATTCCGGAACGAGTGCGTGACGTTGTTCGCGTTGCACATTGACCTGGCGTAACGCTTCTAGGCACAGGTCTCGGGCGAGTGACAGCTGGTTGTTGCGGATCACAAGAACGATCGCAGACGCAGCGACAACGACCAGGACAATCAGAAGAATTGCCAAAGCCCACGCCACCGTTTGCTCCTTTAGTTCAATGACACTTTCGCCGGATATGACTGGATATCAATCGCGACGTCTGCACGCCCCGTTATTACCCACCGGTTAAGTTTACCGTTTAGTTAGCCATTGTTCGTACTGACACCGTCTTTATGTTACTTCACTGAGGTCTAATGCAGGTGTGAGAGTTGCGATTATTGCTGAGTCCTTCTTGCCCCAGACCAACGGCGTCGTTCACACGGTCGTTCGAGTCCTTGAACACTTGGCTGAGCGAGGTGACGACGTCATCGTGATCGCCCCCGGCTCTCGTCACGACTCCCCCACCGAACTTTCGGGCGCTCGTATTGTGCGAGTGCCCTCTTTTGCGATGCCTAAGTACCGCAAGGTTCGGGTTGCTCCTGGTGGCGTTCCTCGCATCCGCCGCATTCTGGCCGACTACGACCCAGACGTCGTTCACCTGGCTTCCCCGTTCGTCCTGGGATGGCGCGGTGTGCTCGCAGCTCAGGACCTGGGCATCCCGTCAGTAGCTGTGTACCAGACTGAAGTACCCGCCTACGCCGCACGCTACGGTCTGCGCGGAGTGGAAAACCTCATGTGGAACCACGTGCGCAACATCCACCAGCACGCATCGCTGACTCTCGCTCCGTCTTCGTTCACGATCGACCAGCTCCAAAGCCACGGGGTAGCTAATGTGCGGTTGTGGGCCCGAGGTGTTGACTCGACCCGCTTTGACCCCAGCCACCGCTCGGAAGAGTGGCGGGCGCGCATGTCCCCTGAAGGCAAGAAGATCGTTGGTTTCGTTGGGCGCCTAGCAGTCGAGAAGCAGGTCGAAGACTTGGTGCGATTGGGCAACATTCCCAACGTTCAGTTGGTCATTGTGGGTGAGGGACCACAGCGTGCCCGCCTGCAACAACTCCTGCCAAACGCCGTTTTCACTGGCTTCCTGGGTGGGGCCGCTTTGGCTCAGGCAGTTGCGAGCTTTGACGTCATGGTGTCCCCAGGCGAGTTTGAAACGTTCTGCCAGACCATCCAAGAGGCAATGGCAAGCGCCGTTCCCGTGGTGGCCCCAGCCCGAGGTGGCCCACTGGACTTGGTCGACCACTCCCGCACCGGATGGCTGTACACACCAGGCGATCTCAGCGCTATGGAACGTCACGTCCGTGACCTGGTAGGTGACGACGCTAAGCGAGCAGCGTTCGGTGAAGCGGCTCGCAAGGTGGTCTTGGGACGTACGTGGAAGAGCGTGTGCTCACAGCTGGTGGGTCACTACGCTTCAGCGATCGATTCGCCTGCCCCACAGGTGATCGGCCGGTCGCTCATCGGCGCCCCTCGCTGGGCACAGGACCGCGTCAGCTAAACAAGGACCGCACTAATCCAGGATCCCGCGAGCTTCAAGTGCGCGACCGGTGTCTTGTGCGTACTTCACGGCGCCTAACATGACCGGAACGGTGCGGGCGCGGATATCATTTTCTAATCCGCGCGCGCTCGCCGCGTCTTGTGCCGTGTCGGCCAAGTCTGCCAGGTAAGAAACACTGCGCACCGCGATCGCTGCTGCGAGCGCCGGCACCTGCGGGCGGATCCCTACGAGCTTCAAGGGTTGCACCAGCATGCTGAAAAGATCCAGCAACATCGACAAAGGCGTCGACAGCATGAAGATCTGAGCACTCACGACGCACGTGATCATCACCGTGATGATGCGCGCGGCATTCCACCAGTCGCTCAAGAACACGTGGACTACCACCAGCAACAAGAAAATGAGCCACATCCGTCGAATGGGCCCCAGAATCTGACCCAGGCTCATCTTGGCTGTCAACCCAATCAGAACCAGCATCACGATGAGACCAGCGTTCACAAACGGGTTGCGAGCCAGCATCACCACCAAAGTCAACACCGTCAGTGAAGCGAATTTCACGCCCACTGGAGCCGCGTGCAACCACCCACGACGAGGCGAGCACACCCCCAAAAACTGTTGCCGACGCCTCATGCGACACTCGCTCGGTACTCGGCAACCACCTCGGCCGGGGCGCCCATGCCACACACCTGCCCGCTGTCGATAAACACACACTCATGCCCGTCCAGCGCAAAATCCAGGTCGTGGGTAGAAAACACCACCTGGACACCGCGCCGGTCCACCAGATCACGTAGCGTGCGCCGCAGAAGAAGCGTGTTCTTCAAGTCCAGCAGGGTCGCCGGCTCATCGAGCACCAGAACCTCGGGGTCCACCGCCAACACCGTCGCCAACGCGACCAGCTGGCGCTGCCCGCCAGACAGTTCGTAAACGGAGCGACTGGCGAGGTCCTCCACCCCGAGTTCGGCGAGCATGGCCATCGCGGCCGGTTTGCGTTCAGCCTTGGGCAGGTGACGCAGGGACAGCTGCACGTCCTCGACCACCGTAGGCATGACCAGCTGGGCGGCGGGGTCGCTGAAGACGAACCCCACGCGCTTGCGCACTTCCTTGAGGTTTTGCGTGACGCTGAGCTCACCTACGCGAACATCGCCCGAGGTGGGTGTCATCAGACCGTTGATCATCTGGAGGAAGGTGGTCTTGCCCGATCCGTTGGGGCCAATGACTGACGTCATTGGCTGTGTGAGCGTGACCGAGGTGGTGTCGAGGAGGACCCTTTCGGGCCCTCCAACTTCGTCGATCGCCACCCGCGCGGCGTCAAACGTGATCACCGGCGCACCAGCACGGTGGGGAAGGCACGGTGAACCATGAGTGCAATTGCACCGGCGAGAATGTTCTTCACAAGGTCGCCAGGCCAGAATGGAATGTCCGCCAAGAACGCTGCACCCAGTGGAACGTCAGCGTTGAAGTGAATACCGAACGCACCAATGGGCCACACAATGAGGTAACGGGCAACCAGAGCCGCACCGACCAGGGCGAGCCACAGTTTCACACCGGTGAGCTTCTTAACAGACATCTGCGCCAGTAGACCAATGAGACCTGCAAAGAATGGGAAAGACACCAGGTAGCCTGCGCTGGGTCCTGCGAGTGCACCCAGGCCCCCAGAACCGCCAGCAAACACGGGAAGTCCGATCAGGCCCAGCACCAGGTACAGGCCGGTTGCTGCGAATGCGCGCCATGCGCCCAAGACCATTCCGGAGATCGCGATCGTGAGGGTTTGCACCGTGATTGGTACGCCGACTCCGCCGACCGGAATAGGCGGGATCAGCGCGGATACCCAAATGAGGGCCGCGAAGACCGCGATATAAGCGACGTCCATGCCCACGCTACGCGCTTGTGGCGCGCGGCGTGCTTCAGCCGAAGTGGAAGTAGACATTTCATTCTCCTTGTACACAGGTTCACCCACCCTGGGTGAAATCTCACCTAGTGTAACTGAACGGCGTTCAGGAGATGTAACTGGGGCGCGGGGTGCCTCAGTTTGGGCCCACGGTTGGGGCTTTGTGGTTTACTCCCATTCGATGGTGCCGGGTGGCTTCGACGTGATGTCGAGGACCACCCGGTTGATTTCGTCCACCTCGTTGGTGATGCGGTTGGAAATTGTGGAGAGCACGTCGTACGGCACGCGAGTCCAGTCGGCTGTCATAGCGTCTTCGCTGGATACTGGGCGCAACACGATGGGGTGGCCATAGGTACGACCGTCGCCCTGCACACCCACCGAACGCACATCGGCCAGGAGTACCACAGGGCACTGCCAAATGCTGTCATCCAGCCCTGCTCGCGTGAGTTCTTCGCGGGCAATTGCGTCTGCTTCGCGAAGCACGTCGAGGCGGTCACGTGTCACTTCACCAATGATGCGGATACCCAGACCAGGGCCGGGGAACGGCTGGCGTCCCACAATGACTTCAGGCAAGCCCAATTCGCGTCCGATCGCACGGACTTCGTCTTTAAACAGCGCGCGCAGAGGTTCGACCAGCTTGAACTGGAGGTCTTCAGGCAATCCACCCACATTGTGGTGGCTCTTAATGTTGGCGGTTCCCGAACCACCTCCGGATTCCACCACGTCTGGGTACAGCGTGCCCTGCACCAAAAATTCGATGGGTTCTGCGTCGTTGCGCGACTGGGCAACCAAGTCAGCAGCGGCCGTTTCAAACACACGGATGAACTCGCGCCCAATGATCTTGCGCTTCGCTTCAGGGTCAGTGACACCGGCCAGCTCATTCAGGAACTGGTCTGCGGCATCGACGGTCACCAACCGCACGCCTGTCGAAGCCACGTAGTCCTGTTCGACCTGCTTGCGTTCGTCTTTTCGCAGCAACCCGTGGTCAACAAAAACACACGTGAGCTGATCGCCCACCGCTTTGTGGACGAGAGCAGCTGCAACCGCGGAGTCGACTCCACCGGACAACGCGCAGATCACCTGCTTGTCCCCCACCTGCTGGCGGATCAGTTCAACCTGTTCGTCAATGACATTTCCAGCAGTCCACGTAGGTTCAAGTCCAGCGATTGAGTGCAAGAAGTTTTCCAGGGTTGCCTGGCCATACTCGGAGTGGAGCACTTCCGGGTGCCACTGCACACCGGCGAGTTTACGCTCAACACATTCAAACGCCGCAACGGGAGCCCCCGGAGTGGACGCAACAACGGTGAAACCTTCAGGCGCTTGCGCCACAGAATCGGAGTGCGACATCCATACGGTCTGATTTTCTGGCTGACCCTTTAGCAGCTGGGACGGCTCAGACACGCTCAAGGGCGTTGAGCCGTACTCACGCGACCCCGTGTGGGCAACCTTGCCACCGAAGTTGTGAGCCATCGACTGGAACCCGTAACAGATGCCAAACATGGGCACACCCAGTTCATACACCTCGGGATCCAAACTGGGAGCCCCTTCCGCGTACACGGAAGACGGCCCGCCAGACAGCACAACGGCAACTGGGTCACGGTCAGCGAACTCTTGAGCGGAAGCAGTGTGCGGAATAACTTCAGAGAACAAGCCAGCTTCACGAACGCGACGCGCAATCAGCTGAGCGTACTGTGCTCCGAAATCCACCACCAAGACGGGGCGTGAAGAAGTGGGAATGGAAGGTTGCATACCGTCATCCTATCGAGCAAATACCAGGAAAATTAATCTGCCGGCGCAATAACGACAGCTTCGTCCAAACGCTTTTCAACTTCGTGGTGAACCTTGCGCTCCCAAATAAACGACATGACCGGGACAACACCCGCAAGAGCCAGCACGAGCATCCGGCGAAGCGACCACTTCATGGAGGTGGTCAGCCACCAGCTGGCCACCAGGTACACCACGTAGCACCATCCGTGCGAGATCGCGATCGCCGCACCCAGGTTGAAGTTACCGATGAGGAGCGCGGTTGAAGGGTCACCGCCCATCAGCGGGGTAATGATGTACTTGTAAATCATTTCAAGCGTCAGAATCATCAGCATGGTACCCGTAATCAGGGCCATGACACGGTAGAAACGTTCCGCATTACGCGCCGAGGTGTATCGCGAAACCGTAAACACCGTTTCCGGATCGTGCGAGTTTTCGTCAAACTCGGGTCGTTGATCTTGCGGATCCTGCACTGTGTGTCCTCTCAAATAGCTAGCGCGACGCTAGTTGCCCAGGTTTTTCTGCCCTGGCTTTTTTACCACAACGAAGTTTTGGTGCTGGTTGTGCGTTTGTTGACGGTATGCGTCGCGCAAGAGTCGCCACCAGATATAGAAAGCGAACCCGGCGAACACTAACCATTCCACCGCATAAAACGCTGACTGCACATCTAAACCACCGGATTCTTGCGCGTGAAATGTCACGTGTTCAAGTTCGGGCCCTGAGGCTTGAGCGCGTTGGTCCGGTTCAGGGAACAGGATCGCGCCGTAAGAATACACGTCAAAATAGTTCACCAGCTGCGCTGTTGAAACCGTACTCACGACCTTATCCCCCACAGCTGGCTCAGGCGCTTCGGTGGGGCCCATACGTGCAACCAGCGTGTGTTTCCCGCTTGGGGCTTGCGAGCTACGCGCGGTTGCTTCATCGGGGGTAAAACCGCGGATCACAGGGATCGCAACGGACTTCTTTCCGCTCAAACCACCACCCAGACGCGCCTTGTCGACTGCGAACATGGTGACGACCCAGTATCCGCGTTGGCCATCCTGGTGACGTCCTTCAACCAACACTGTGGCTTCCGGGACATATGAGCCGGACACTTCTACCAAGCGGTCAGCTTCGCGCGACGCCATGGGAACTTGAGCCGACACCACTTCGTTGAGTGGCGTCTTGTCATTGGCAAACGCGCTGGTATGCACGTCGTTCTTGTGTTGCGCACGGTCTACTTGCCACATGGACAGGAACACAAAAGTGGTCGCCAAAACAAGGACCAGAACAAACCCCCCAATCCATTTAGGGGTGAAAGCCAAACGCAACATGAAGCGACAGTACCCTTACACGTTTTTAGACGTACGGAGCAACCGTCACGTCAACCCGCTGGAACTCCTTGAGATCCAGGTAACCGGTTGTGGCCATGGCCCGGCGGAGCGCTCCGGCCAGGTTAACTTCACCTACAGCGGAGTGGCCGGGGCCGAAGAGCAACTGCTCAAGCGGGGCAACCGTACCCATTTCGACGCGACGGCCACGTGGCAAGTGAGAGTGGTGAGCTTCGGCTCCCCAGTGGAAACCTTGACCGGGCGCCTCTTCTGCACGCGAAAGAGTAGAACCGAGCATCACAGCGTCGGCCCCCATGGCAAATGCCTTCACGATGTCACCGGATGTTCCCAAACCGCCGTCGGCGATCACGTGAACATAGCGACCACCCGATTCGTCCATGTAGTCACGGCGGGCCGCGTGAACGTCGGCAATCGCGGTAGCCATGGGCACGTGGATACCCAAAGTACGGCGCGTGGTCGATGCGGCACCGCCACCGAACCCGACAAGAACACCGGCGGCTCCAGTACGCATGAGGTGCAGGCTCGCCGTGTACGTAGCGGCGCCTCCGACGATGACTGGAACGTCGAGTTCATAAATGAAGCGTTTGAGGTTGAGTGGTTCTGCTTCGCTTGAAACGTGCTCCGCGGAGACCGTGGTTCCGCGAATCACAAACAAGTCAACTCCGGCTTCGACGACGGTCTTCCAGAATTCTTGCGTGCGTTGCGGAGTCAGCGCACCAGCGACGGTGACTCCCGCTTCACGGATTTCTTTCAACCGTGCCGTGATGAGTTCGGCCTTGATGGGTTCAGAATAGATTTCTTGCATGCGGACGGTCGCCTGGTTTTCCGGAAGCGACGCGATTTCGTCCAAGTACGGCTGTGGGTCTTCGTAACGCGTCCACAGCCCTTCAAGGTCCAGGACGCCCAGGCCACCGAACTTACCCAATGCAATCGCAGTTGCGGGCGACACAACCGAGTCCATGGGTGCGCCGATGAATGGGAGCTCAAAGTGGTAGGCGTCGATCTGCCATGCCAGCGAAACGTCTTGAGGGTCGCGAGTTCGCCGAGCGGGAATCACCGCTACGTCGTCAAGAGAATAGGAGCGACGCCCCCGCTTACCGCGACCAATTTCAACTTCGTTACTCACCCTTCAAGGGTATCTCACGGTCAGTCAAAGAGAATCACCTGTCGAACAGCTTGACCATCTGCAAGAGTATCCATGGCCGCGTTGATGTCGTCCAGGCGCACGATTCCAGACACCAGTTCTTCAACCGGAAGCTTCCCGTCCCGCCACATCTGTTCGTACTTTGGAATGTCGCGTGAAGGAACAGCGGACCCTAAGTATGAGCCCACAACGGTGCGGGCTTCAGCGGTCAAGGTCAGCGGGTGAATCTGCGAAAGCGCATCAGGAGCAGGCAGACCCACCGTCACGGTTGTTCCGCCCACAGCCGTGGCTGAATACGCGGTTTCAAACGCCTTGGGGTGCCCAGCCGCCTCGATCACAACGGGGGCTTTGACGCCAGCTTCTGCCACCTCGGCCGGGGTGTACACCTGGGACGCACCCAACTTGCGCGCCCTCTCCAACTTCTCCGGGTTGGCATCCACGCCAATCACTTCCCCGGTCCCCACGCTCAACGCGGTGAGCAACGCGGCCATACCCACGCCGCCCAGGCCCACCACCATGATGTCGTCGCCAGGGCCCGGTTTACCCGCGTTCAGCACGGCACCTCCCCCGGTGAGAACGGCACAACCCAGGGGCGCCGCAATTTGGGGTGGGACGTCCGAACCCACCTTGACGATCGAGGCGACGTTGACCACTGCATGGGTGGCGAACACGCTCACACCCAGGTGGTGGTTGATGGGTTCGCCTGCGTGACCGGCTCGCGGGTGGGTGGTTTCGCCGGATTCGCTGAGCCTGCGCACGTCTCCGTCAAAAGGCAGAACGCCGGCGTTGTTCGACGCGGTCCCCGGGGTACACGGGAGCTTTCCGTCGGTCGCACAGTTGGCGCACTGCCCGCACCGAGGCAAGAACACCGTCACCACGTGGTCGCCGGGGGAAAATCCGGTGACGCCCGCGCCCACCTGCTCGACGACCCCGGCGCCTTCGTGCCCCAGCAACATAGGAAGGGGCCGAGGTCGGTTACCGTCCACCACAGACAGGTCAGAGTGGCACAGCCCGGCTGCGGTCATGCGGATGAGTACCTCGTGCGGGCCGGGTTCGTCCAGTTCCACTGACGTGACGTCGAGTGGACGGGACTGCGCGTATGGACGTTGGGCTCGCATTTCGCGTAAGACCGCACCGGTGATTTTCATGAACCCTCCTTGACCCAAGTCAACCTGCGTTGAACTCATGGTATGCGCAACTCAACGCAAAGTGAGGGGTTCTAGCGGACTTTTACTTCACCAGTTCAAAACGCTCCACAACGCGTGCGGACGCCCAGAAGTGCAGTTCGTACATGCACGCCTGACGGAACGTCTTTTCCATCTTTTCGCGTTCAGCGGGGCGCGCGTTTTCCAGCTCGCGTTCCAGAATTTCGACGGCCTGGCGGGTTCCAGCGTCGAACTCTTCCGAGTCGTATTCTTCGATCCACTGCTTGTATGGGTGCGCGTCCATCCCGTCGCCTACCAGGCGGGTGAGCACCTTACCTACGTGGGCATATACCCAGAAGCATGGGAGAACGCCGGCCACTCCCACCTCGTACGGTTCGGTGGTCGCAGTCGCCATGAGGAATGATACGTATCCCAAGGTCGTGGGCGAAGCGACTGGTTTTCCGTTCTCGTCGTTGAGTTCGGCAATGTGGCTTGAAAATTCGGTCGATTCGAGTAGCGCTTCGTGCATTTCGTTTTCTACCGCAACGGCCGTTCCCGCCGAGGTTGCCCAGAACCGCATGTCTTCGTTGTTAGCGGCCCGGTGCCCCAGCAGGAGCATGGTGCGCGCGTACCCGTCCAGGTAGATTTCGTCCTGGATGAGGTAGTTGGTGAATGCGCGTGCGTCCAGGTCACCGGCTGCGAGTTCCTGTAGGTAGGTGAGGTTTTCGGTTGCGGTGATGATGTCGTCGCAGGAGTCCCACAGGGCTTGCGTGCGGGGGCCTGCAACGTAAAGGTTGCGTAGTTCACGACCAATTTCGGCGGCCGAGGTCGTCGTAGTCATGAGTGTTCCTTTCAGTGGGTTGGGTTTGAGTGAGATGGGTTTCAGGGAGGCTGTCAGTCAGACTTCACGGAGATGGGATCGTCACCATGTGGTCAACGGGGCCGTGGGCCCCGTTGGGGTCGAGTGACAGTGTCCAGTCTTTGCCGGATTCCAAAGCGCGAGCGAGGTAGTCAAGGGCGGTGCCGACGACCTCGGGAACATCCAGGGTTCCTTCCAGAGCCTGCCGGGCCGCCAGCGCGGTAATCGCAGCCGAGAGCGTGCACCCGGTTCCGTGGGTGTTGGGGGTGGTGATGCGCTGGTGGCGATATTCGGTGAGAGTGACGTCGGTGCCGTCGTTGAGCGCCAGCACGTCGAGTACCTCGTCGCCGTCACCGTGGCCGCCTTTGACCAGAACACCTCGGGCGCCGCGTTCGATCAGTTCGCGTGCCTGGTAGCGCATGGTGTCGAGGTCGTGGGCGGGTTCAACGTCGTCACCTAAGAGAAGTGCGGCTTCGGGAAGGTTGGGAGTGATGACGTGGGCGGCGGGCACCATGAGCGTGCGCACGGCATCCACGGCGTCTTCTTCAAGCAGTCGGTGCCCGGAGGTGGCCACCATGACAGGGTCGACGACCAGGAAGCCTAAACCACCTCGGCCGGCGCGTTCTGCAACCAACTCAACGAGTTGGCGTGTGCCCAGCATCCCGGTTTTGGTCGCGTCTACGGGCATATCCGTGAGGACCGAATCGAACTGGTCAGACACGAAATCGTTGTCGATCCCGTACACGCGGGAGACTCCGTGTGTGTTCTGTGCGAGCAGCGCGGTAATCACTGAGGTTCCGTATGCGCGCAGGGCCGTGAAGGTTTTTAGGTCGGCGTGAACGCCTGCTCCACCGGAGGGGTCTGTTCCAGCGATACTCAACGCGACAGGGGGTCGTGACATGTCGATCTCCTTAACTGGTTTGGGTTCCCCACAGGGGGTCAGAGGGTCAGTTCTGAAACGCGTGGTGGATTTTGCGTGCCTCGACTTGCGGGTCGGTGGCAAGGCAGATTGCTGATACCACGCATACCCCCGCGACCGAGGTGTCCTTAAGTTGCGCTGCCCGCTCTGCTGTAATTCCGCCAATGGCAAAGACCGGGATCGCCGAGGTGGCAATGAGGTTTTTGAGTGTGTCGACACCCAACCCGGCTGGGGCACCTTCTTTGGTTGCGGTGTCCCACACGGGACCCACACCCAGGAGGTCCACTCCCCCGTTGCCGAAGTCGCCGTGGACGCGGGCGGCTTCGATTTCTTCCGGGGTGTTGGCGGACAGGCCTATCAGTGGGGTGTTTCCGATGAGTTCACGCACTTGAGGCACGCTCGTGTCGTCTTGTCCTACGTGGACGTGAACGTCGTGACCGTCATTGATGAGGCTGGCAGCGACCTTGACGCGGTCGTTGACGAACACGGGCACTGGGCGGGTGATGTTGTTGGTGTGGCGGGCGTTTTCGACGGCTTCGAGAACACTCAACGTGAGTGTGGCGAACGTGTCGTCGGTGGCGTGTTTGTCGCGTACTTGCACGATTCCGGCACCCCCGGCCACGGCCAGTTCAACCGTTTGTGCCACCGTGCGTCCTGCCTGTTCGCACATTTTGGTGTCGGTGATGAAGTACAGGGACGCGTCGATGTCGCTCAAACGAGGGTTGGTCACAGTTCCTCCGTGGTCACGTTGATTGCGTGCAGATCAGTTTCGGTAACTGCGTGAAGTTGGTCCAGGAAATGAACTTTGAAGCTACCTGGCCCGTCTGCCAGTTCGTGTGCGCGCAGACCGGCTGCCGCAAAGTGTGCGTGCGCGGTCACGGTGGCTTGGTGGTAGCGGGTGAGTTTTTCTTCCGTGGTAGTTGATTCGCCGAGGAGGTGGTGGGCTGTTCCTGCATACCCTGCTACGAGCGCTCCCAGGGAGCACCCGGTTCCTACGACGAGTGGCATGTAGGTGGACCCGCCTGAAACGTGGCTGACATAGGTGGTTTCGCCGATCGTGGTGACGATCGCGTCTGTAGGCCCAGAGATGGCCACCACGGACCCGAACTTGCGGCTGAGCTCACGTGCGGCAGGCAAAGCCGACTCAACATCGTCCACTGCTTCGATACCTCGGGCGCCCTGACCCATTCCGGCGAGCCCCGCCACCTCGGACGCGTTTCCACGCACCACGGTGGGGCGTTCGCTTAAGGCCCGGAAAACCCGGGCAGTTCGGAACGGAGCCACTCCCAAACCAACGGGGTCTAACACCCAGGTGGTTCCGTCCTCGGTGCGCTGTTGCACGGCAGCGTCAATGGATAAGTACGTGTGCGAGCTGGGAGTCCCAAAGTTCACCGATACACCGTTGGCGACTTTGGCGAAAGCTGCAGCGTCGGCTTCGTGGTCGATCATGGCAGGTGATGCACCCGATGCAAGCAGAATGTTCGCGGCAACTTCTTGCACCACAGTGTTGGTGATGCATTGCACCAGTGGCGTGAGCTCACGCATGTGGGTGAGAAACGCGGGAGTGAATTCCGGCGCGTTTCCGGTACGACTGTCAGATACAGGCGTCACGCTGACTTCCCTTCGCAGGCATTAACCAAACAGGTTCACGGGTATGATCTCAGCCTTTAAAAGGCACCCCGAGTCTGAACCACACTGTACATGTGGTGTGTGAGTTTCGCGAACTACCTTTAGCGTGACTGGTAGTTGGGCGCTTCCACCGTCATTTGAATGTCGTGTGGGTGGCTTTCTTTAAGTCCAGCTGCGGTCAAGCGCACAAAGCGTCCTTGTTCTTTGAGTTCGGGAATCGTGCGCGCGCCCACGTAGAACATGGTTTGGCGCAGTCCACCCGTGAGTTGGTATGCGACGTTTTTGAGTTCACCGCGGTAAGCGACCCGACCTTCGACGCCTTCTGGGATGAGGTCGGTATCGGTGGCGACATCGGCCTGGAAGTAGCGGTCCTTGGAGTACGAACGCCCCTTACGTGGCGCCATGGCACCCAACGAGCCCATGCCACGGTATGTCTTGTACTGCTTTCCGTTCACCAGGAGCAGTTCACCTGGGGATTCCTTACATCCGGCTAGGAGGCTACCGAGCATCACGGAGTCGGCACCGGCGACCAGTGCCTTGCCAATGTCACCCGAATACTGCAATCCACCGTCACCAATCACCGGAACGCCGGCTTCGCGTGCGGCCTGATAGGCCAGGTGAATCGCGGTGACCTGTGGAACTCCTACACCTGCCACGATGCGGGTGGTGCAGATCGATCCTGGTCCAACTCCAACCTTGATGGCGTCGGCTCCTGCGTCGATGAGTGCTTGGGCGCCTTCGCGGGTGGCGACGTTTCCACCAATAACTTGGACGTGAGAGAAAGCGGAGTCCTTTTTGAGCGTCTTGATCATGTCGGTGACGCCACGTGCGTGACCGTTAGCCGTGTCCACCACGATGACGTCAGCGCCAGCTTCGGCCAGCAGGCCGGCACGCTCCAGCGCGTCTCCGTAGAACCCTACTGCGGCACCTACAAGGAGCCGACCTTCAGAGTCCTTGGACGCCAGGGGGTACTCTTCGCTCTTGACGAAGTCTTTAACGGTGATGAGCCCGCGGATCACATTGTTCTCGTCGACGAGTGGCAGCTTCTCGACCTTGTGTTCAGCAAGGATTTCAAAGGCTTCTTCTGAGCTCACGCCTACTGGAGCTGTGATCAAAGGTGCCTTTGTCATGATTTCGCCAACCGTTTTTGTGGCGAACTCTGCTCGAGGAACGAAGCGCAGGTCACGGTTGGTGATGATTCCCACGAGCACGTTGTTTTCGTCCACAACAGGAAGACCCGAGATGCGGTACTGGCCACACATTTCGTCGAGCTCTTGCAGGGTCTTGTCGGCGGTGATGGTCACGGGGTCGGTGATCATGCCCGACTCCGAGCGCTTTACATAGTCGACCTGGGCTGCCTGGTCTTCTTTGCTTAGGTTGCGGTGGATGATTCCAATTCCACCGATGCGTGCCATGGCAATAGCCATCCGGCTTTCGGTCACCGTGTCCATGGCGGCAGAAATCAGAGGGATGTTGATGTCGAGTTCGCGAGTCAACCGGGTGCGAGTTGAAGCTTCAGACGGGATGACGTCGGTGTCTCCGGGGAGCAACAGGACGTCGTCGTAGGTCAAACCGGTGAGTGAAAACGGATTCTCTGCTTCGCGGAAATGCTGTTCAACTTCGCTCATTGGGCCCCTCCCCTTTTGTCCTACCAATACCCGCAATCCTAACGCTTTCGACTGGCAGTCATGACCGTGAGGGTGTGAGTTTATAAACAGGTGACTCAACCGTTTGGTTGATGGGACAACCAACCCGCTGGGCGATGGATTCGAGAGGGGCTAAGAGCACACTGAAGTTATGTTGATTTTTGCTATTGCTTTCATCACTGCAGCCCTGGTTTTCTACACCATGGGTGTGTGGGCAGAACATAAGAAAAAAGTTCTCACGTGGCCTCATGTGATCCTGTTTGGGCTGGGATTGGTGTGCGACGCAACTGGAACCGAGTTCATGCGCCGAATCGCGCAGTCCGACTCTTTCTCTTTTGGTGGCGAGGCCGCCCAGATCTTGGGGCTCATCATGGCTGTCACCGGAGCGTTGGCGCTTCTGCTCATGGCCATCCACTTTGTGTGGGCGCTTTACGTCATGATCAAAGGTTCGGACCGTGCGCGTGCAGTGTTCCACAAATTTTCTCTTGTGGTGTGGGGTATTTGGCTGGTCCCCTACTTCACCGGAATGGTTGGCGGAATGCTGTAGTGTAACGGCGCAAAACGAGCGAAACTACGCAATATATTGCGCCGTCATGCTCACTTTGCGCCGTTTGGACTCAATTTGATCCTGGACGCAAAGCGGCGTTCCTCACCACTGAGCGGGTCTCGGAACTCAAGCCCAACGGCACACAAACGCAGCGGGTGCGAAAAGTCGTACGGGTCCTGGTCCAGGTCGTGTGGGTAAACGGGATCACCCAGGATCGGCACGCCTGCGCCTAACATGTGAACCCGCAACTGATGAGTTTTGCCCGTGTGCGGAGTGAGCACAAACCGGCCAACAGGATCACCCTCATACGTGCCAACCACGTGTGAAAACTCGATACGAGAACGCGCGTTGATGGGCCCGTCGACTTCTCTAACACCACGTGTTCCCTTGTCTTTTTCGATCCGCGACTCGCACTCACGCGGAAACGCCGCCGGGTCAAAGTCGCCCGGAAGAATCGCTAAGGCCTCATAGGTTTTATCCACTTTTCGGTCTTGAAAAAGCCGCTGATACGCCCCGCGCGTGCCCGGATTGCGCGATAAAATCAAGAGCCCGGCCGTCACACGGTCAAGCCGGTGAATGGCCACCAGGTCCGGTTCGTCACGTTCTACCCGCAACCGTGTGACCACGCATTCGCGTACAAATCGCCCATTTGGTGTCGAGGCCAGGAAGTGAGGTTTGTCCACTACCAGCAGGTGTTCGTCCTCATGCACCACGGTCACGTCGAACGGCACGCGCGCTTCCGGCGGCACGATCCGGTGGAAGAAGTAGAAGCCGCCCGGGGTCACAGGTGTCTCCAGGGTGACCGGCCTGCCGTTTTCGTCTACGAGCCCACCCCCGGCAGGATCGGCGATGTAGTCGAGCTCCTCACGCGAATCCGGGAAGTCGGCTAACAGCCAGTCGCGGACAGTCGCGGGAACTGGTTCGTGTTGGCGGGAGTGCGTCTGATTGCCGCCAGGTGCGCGCAACCGGGTTGCGCTGATCCCTTCCCGAGGTCGTAGCGGGCTTCTCATGCCCCTTACCCTACCGACACCTCGGGCGCCATCAGCCAAACGGCCTGACGAAACAGCGCAAAACGAGCGAGACTACGCACTATATTGCGCCGTTTTGCTCGCTTTGCGCCGGCTGACCCACGACTTGGGCAATGCGTTGCGCTTCATTCGCTACGTCGCGCACGTATTGATCGGACGGGTTGTAGGCCTTGATCGCGTCCGTGTACCCGTTCAGGTCGCTCAGGTTCCGGTTGTTCGCGCACAGAAAAGCCGCCGCTGACGCTGTCGCGTCGTCAATGTTGTGCGGATCTTTCGTGCCGTCGCCGTTGCCGTCCACTGCCACCTGATTCCATGTTGCGGGGATGAACTGCATGGGGCCCACAGCTCGGTCGTGTGTGCGGTCGCCGTCGAGTCGCCCTCCGTCAGTGTCGCGGATATGCGCCGTACCTTCACCACGCAGTTGAACACCAAAAAGGTGGGGCGTAACCTCGCCGGAGTCGTTCACGCTGGCACCTTTGTAGCGCCCGTGATCGGTCTCGATTTTGCCGATTCCAGCCAACGTATTCCACGACAACCCGCACTGCGGACTGCGCTGAGCAGCCCACACCGTTGCCGCGACATACGCCTGCAAGACACGCTTGGGGATCCCCGATTTCTCACTCGTCTCGCGCAACCACGGGTTATCGACGGCAACCCCACCTGCCACTGGGTCAACGGCAGGCATGGAGGGCACAACCGGCGCTGGAATCTCCACAACTTCCTCGGCCTGGCTGTCCGCCCCGTCCGTGCGGAGGTTTACAAACACCAGCCCTGCAAGTACGACCATCGCAATCGACATCGCCATGAGCGGGATTGCCCACCACCGTGATACCCCCGCCGAGGTCGTCGCCGCCTTCGTACTGACCTTGGCTTTCGTACTGGCCTTGGGTTTCGTCGTGACCTTGGGGATTTCGACGGTGTCGTGCAGGCTGCTGGCGTAGCGTTCGTCTTCACGGTGCATTATGAGTCCTCCCTGACCCACACGCGGGCGGCCAAGATGGCCAGTGCAACGCTGCATGCGAGCGCTGCCCCAAAGACTCCCCACCACCAGTTCGACGGCCCTTCGACCGAGCGCGTTTCTGGGGCCGCTTGGCGAGGTTCCGCCGGCGGGTTAGCACGCACAATGTCGCCAGTAATCGAGGCCGCTTGGCAGTGACCAATGAGCGCGCCCAGGGGCGAGCCGGCCACCTGAGCTGGCAGTTTCTTACCCACGTTGAACCGAAGGAGAACTGTGGCCCGGCGTTCGTGCCCGTGAACTTCGCGAGTCAGCGTTTCAAACTCCACGTCATACGCACCCGGTTGGTTAAACATGAAGGTGGGGGTGCTGAACTGCCCAGGTGTGACCGTCGACTGTGACCCTTGACGAAGGTTCTTGGTGTTTTTCCCTAGCGCATCTTTTTGCTGAATGAGGACGCTGCCCGGTCCGCTCACACGGGTGAGCGTCACCTCCATAGACTTCACGAGCGCCGGGTCCAGGTCGTTTGCGCTCCACCCCACTGCGGGCGCGTTTTGGCCACCGGTTGCCCATACCTGAGATCCGGGGGTGGCGAATTCTTTGTCCTGCGTTGTTGAAGGTGTGAACGCGGTGCGCGCTGAATCTGGCACGGTGACGTTGACGGTTGAGGGTGCGCGTTCTGCCCCGTTCACTTTGACCTGGGTGGGGTTGATGAGCACCTGACCTTGAGTCACGTCAACCATTTGCCCGTCACCTGCCGGTGCGCACACGTTGGCAGCAACCGGCTGGAAGGGCAGTGCGGCGGGAGTCGGCACGGTCACGCCCGGCGCGGCGCCGTATTGGCCAGGCATGTTGCCCGAGGTGTCACCCGCCTCCCCAGGGTCCGTTGCGTCTTCGTTGTCGGCGCCTTTGTCGTCGGTCGACGTGTCGTGAGAATCGGAGGGGCTTTCGGCAGGGTCCCGAGGTACCGGGCTCGTGGGGCCACACTGTGAGTCCGCCACCTGACCTTCTGCCTCCCGGTTGCCCGTATCCCCGCCATCAGCATCCCCGTCACCAGCATCCTGGCCGTCCGCCGCCCGGTCGTCAGCCACCTCGGCCCCTTTTGCGGTGACCGTCAGCATCCCGTTGCGCGCCGGTTTCGTGGCGTCGTCCCTGTACATGGAGTAGGCGACGCAGTGGGTTCCCGGCTCTGAAAACGTCAAGTGCAGCGGCTCGATCGTTGGGGCCGAAATGTCGTAGGCGAACGCGTCCCCACGGGCCGCGATGTTCCCGCCTTTAGTGCGGTTGGGGTTGATGACGCCCATGGTTCCGTGTCCGTCGTGTCGGAATGCCATGCGCACGCGCCCATCCAGTCCGCGTGCGTCAAAATCGGCGTTGGCAACGTACCCCGCCGAGGTGTTTTCTGCCTTGACCGTGTGTTGTTTGGCTCCCGGCTCAGGGGGTTTGATGCGGTACTTCTCGTCGAGGTCGGTTGGGCAGTCTGCTGGGTCGGTGTCGATCGTGGTGGTGTCGTCTGTGGATTCGACCCGGATGGTTTGGGTGTGCTGCCGTGGCTCCGTTTTGCCAAGAGAGTGCGCGTGGATGCTCAAGCAGTAGGTGCCAGGGGTGGCTTTCACCTGCACACTCACCGGTTGCGACGGCTTCGTCTGCACCGCAAACGGCAAGTGTTCCCCGTCGAAGGTCACTTCGTCAGAGATGGTGCGAGGGTCAGTGTCACCCGCGGGCTCAGAGGTGCCAGAATCACCTACTTTCGCACCGGCAGACACGCTCAGTGTCACTGGCCCCGCCACCTTCCACTCTTTCGCATTCAGAGTGAGTTCGTTGTCACGTGCTTCAAACACTGCGTTGGCGTACGCCGGTTGAGGTGTCACGTGTGGCCCAAACACCAGCGCCATGACAGCACAGATTGCTACCCAGAATCGACTTGTCACAGACGCGCCACCATCCCGTGTCGTGGGGCAAACAGCCATGCGAGCAGGAAGAAGCTGGTGAGCACCAGGACGATCGTTCCACCTACGGGGAAGTCAGCGGTCCATGAAATATAGAGACCAATGAACGCCGACACTGCTCCCAGCGCGGGTGCCAGGAACATCATGGTGGAGAGTTTGTCGGTGAGCAGCCGCGCGGTTGCCGCCGGGGTGATGAGCAACGACAGTACCAGGATGTTTCCAATGGTCCTGATCGAGACAACGATTGCCAAGGTCACCGCAATGTAGAGGACGATGTCCAGCCAGAAGACTCGGAGCCCCAACGCTCGCGCGTATTCACGGTCAATGCTCACCGTGACCAGGTCGCGCAAGAAAACCATGAGCACCGCGATCACGACGCAAGCGGTGATAGCCACAACGTAGACGTCTGATGTGGGGATACCTGTGATCGACCCGAACAGAAAGTCCGTGAGCGACCCTGCGTAGCCGGGGGACTGCGAAATGATGACGATTCCCAACGCGAACGCCGCCACGAAGAACACACCAATGACCGAGTCTTCTTTGAGCCTGCGGAACTGCGAAAAGATCGCCACCAAAAGTGCCGTCACAACACCGGCGATCGCGCCACCCACGACCAAGTTTCCGCCTACCACGAACGCGACGGCAAGCCCCGGAAACACCGAGTGAGCCACCGCGTCACCAATGAAGCTCATGCCGCGCAACACCACGAAGCAGCCCACGACACCGCACAGAATGCTCGCCATCGTAGCGACCATGAGTGCCTTGGGCAGAAAAACCAGCAGCGGGTTGGTGAGGTCTGCGAAGAAGTCGAACACGCTCATGCGCTCACCCCCAGTGCAGTCAGCAGAGGTGACTGCGGTTTGAGGCTGAACACATCGCACCACAGTTGCGGGTCGGTCAGGTTGTGTGGTGAGTCGTACGCTCGGATGTTGCCTTTGAGCATCGCAATGTGTGTACACGTGTGCATGGCCGCCACCAGATCGTGGGTGGCCATGAGCACCACGGTGCCTTCCTTTGCAAGGGAGATAAACAGGTCAGTGAGCAGTTCCTGGGTGGGCACGTCAACGCCGGTGAAGGGTTCGTCCAGCACCAGCAACTGCGGATGCGAGACAAGTGCGCGAGCCACCAAGACACGTTGCTTTTGCCCCCCAGACAATTCGGCAACGGGACGGTCCTTGACCTCTGAAAGATGTACTTGTTTGAGCGCGTTATTGACCGCTTTGTAATCCTCGACGGTGGGGCGTTGCCACAGCTTGAAGCGCTTTCCGGTCAGCACGGTGTCTTCAACCGAAATCGGGAAGTCCCACGCGAACTCGTGCTTTTGGGGCACGTACCCAACACCCACCTCGGCCTGCAAAGTCACCTTCCCGCGGCACGGAATCAGCCCCAGGATGGAGCGCAACAGGGTGGTCTTTCCAGCCCCGTTGGGACCCACGAGACCTACGAAGCTGCCCGCGGAGATCTCCAGGTTGAGGTTCTCAAGAACCGACCGCCCGCCCAGTTTTGTACACAGGTCGCGGACGTCTAAAACGGTGGTCGTGTCGTGTGCGCTCACTCGTCCATCCCTGCGGCCTTCTTGCGCTTGCGTGCGTTCGCTGACATGACGACGACTGAGATCACGGCGATGAGGAAAACGCCGCCCACTCCCGCCGCGATCAGCGGCAGCGCAGAGTTGCCGTCCGACTTCCCGGCGGCTTTGTTGTCTTCCGCGTTTTCGTTCTGCCCGGATTCGTTGGAAGCGTCGTCTGAGCCCTCCCACTGCATGCTGGCGGCTTTGTCTACGTCAGCTTGGTCTCCCACGGCAAGGCGAATGGTTTGGGTATCTTCTAATTTTTCGCCCGAGGTGGTTTTCGCACTCACGGACATCTTCACCAAATACTCCCCCGGCTTGGTGAATACCCAGTTGGCGTGCGTGTGAGTGTTGAGGTCCACCGAGGCGTCGCGCTGCTGGTCATCCCACACGACCTGTGGGGCACCAAATCCGCCGTTTTGCAGGTACACGACCATGTCGCCGGGACCCTGCACGCCACGTAGAGACAAGGTGACGTTTCCATCGACTTCGTTGACGAAGCTGGGGTTCTGAGTGTTCCACCCCAGCCACACGACACCGGGTTGTTCGACCTGCGGGATCACCCACACGTCATCGCCCGCGTTGGCTGGAATGAACGAGTACTGTTCATCGTCTGGCATCTGAATCTTGCCGCCCTGATCAACGACTTTGAGCACGGTCTTGTCCAGGTGTCGCCACACGGGTGGGTTAGCGGTGTCGTCGCGAGCCACGAGTTCAGTCTTGCCGTCCGTAAGGCGTGGGCCAATGTCCACGTGACCGGCGTCGATCGTCGCCTGGTCCTCGCTGAGCTCTTCGGAATCGGAGACGTTCTGTTTGAGCTTTTCTTCTTCGTCTTCAGCACCGTTGCCTGCAGGTTGGTTTCCCGTGGCATGAGCCGCGGTCGCTGTGAGGGTGGAGGAAGCGGTAACCGCGGCGGGGCTCATTACCCCTACAGCTAGTAACGTGCATGCGATCGCTGTCAGTCGAATCGCTTTCATGTCAGGCATCCTTTCAATGATTGTGCGTTGAACCGCATGAGCTCTTCGTATGTGGTGACGCGGGAGTCAAACGCGTCCGAGTAGATGTCGCACACGCTCACATTCGCTTCGTCCGCGACTGTTCTGAGCGTGAGCGACCTACCCAATTGCGGTTCAACGAAGACCGCTGGGACTTTAAGGTTGCGAATGGTGTCGGCGAGCCGAATTCGATCAGTGACACTGGGTTCTACGGCGGGGTTGGGGGTGACGAACCCGGCAATGTCCACGTCGTATGCCGCGCCGAGGTACGCAAACGCGTCATGCGTGGTGATGAGGTGGCGTTTGTCTTTGGGGATAGACGCAAGGGTGTCGCGTACTTCGCGGTCTAGTGCGTCCAACCTGTCCACGTACCGTTTGGCGTTCGCCTCATATGTGCGTGCGTTGTCTGGGTCGGCGTGGGCAAGCGTGTCACGGATGAGTTTGACGTATGCGATTGCGTTGCTCACGTCATGCCACAGGTGCGGGTCCATTTCGCCGTGTACGTGCTTCCCTAGAACCGCTTGCGGCAACAGGTACGTGGACGACCCTGGTTCGCCTAAGAACTTCGAACCGCGTGGGATTTCCTGCCACGCTTTGTTGGTCACGGAAATAACAGTGTCGTCTGGGTCCAGACTGTCGTGGCCGGCAACGTTGCGTTCGTATGAGCTTTCGCCGAGGTCGGAGCTGGTTTCCTTTTCCGAGTCGGCAAACACGGTGAGGCGTTTGGTGTCGAGGTCGGTGGTGAGGTCCGCGTGGCCTTCGTCGATGATGCGTTTGTTTTTCAGCTGTGGGTCGGAGTGAGGGTCGACCCCAACGGCGAAGGTGTACGTACCCTTTCCGATGTAGGTTTCGTTTTCCGGGTCGGTGGCGAGGTGTGTTTCGAACGTGACCTTGTACACCCCGGGCTTGGAAAACGCCCAGCTCAAGTGGGTGTGTGCATTGACCGGCAGGGTCGCCACGTCAGAGTCTCCCGCACCGTCTGAGCTGTCAAAGTACAGGGTGTTCTGCCCCAACGCTTGCGTGAGAAACCCGTGGACGGTGCCCCCGGAAGGGGCAACGACCTCGGTCATTTTCATCCGTACTTCACTGGCACGGTCCGCACCCAACTCACTACCGGCACCTGAAACGCGCAACCCCAGCCACACGGTGTCAAGAGTCACGTCCTCGACCAATGGGATGACGCGCGCGGAGTACTTGGTAGCACCTTCCGCCAGCCCAATGTTGGGCGCGTCCGGTGGGATGTTTGCGTCCAGGGTTTTGATGAGTTTGTGTTCTTCCAGCATGACGTAGTTGGAGAAGGCGACGTCGGAATACACGATGTTGCGGACATCGCGCAGGGTGGGTTCGTAGGAGTGCGGGTCCGCGTTGGCAGGTACCAACGGAACCACGTTCGCCGCATCACCGGCAACGTTCTTCACCAGGTCAGCGATGATGCCGGTCGTGGCAACCACCTGAAGCTGGTCTGTGTTCCGGTGGGTGTACGCACTCCCCTGACACCCCGCGGCCAGCACCGTCACAAGGACAGCGCTGACCGCGAGGAACGTACGCCTGATCATGAACGGCGGCGACGTTGCGAAACTACGGCAACGATTCCGATCCCTACGAGCAGACCACCACCGATCAGACCGGCGGAGATTCCGGAAACACCTGTGCGTGGCAAGGATGGGCGGGCACAGTTGTCCATGTTGCCGGCATCCGCGTTGCTGACGGGAGCGGTTGAGTCACCGCCGTTGGCGTCAGCGGTTGCCTGGTCCGAGGTGGCCGGATCGCCCTGCTGGTCCGCTGGCTGGTCGCCGGACTGTGCGTCAGCGTTCTGATCGGGCGCCGACTGGCCAGTTGGGGTGATGTTTCCAGCTCCGGCCTTCGCAGACTGCCCCACTTCGAAGTTCAGGGTTCCGGTGGCCTGGCTGGTGGATCCGTCCTTGAGTTTCACGGTGAACGTCAGAGTCGCGGTGTAATTACCGGGGGCCGAGAACACCCAGTTGCCGTGTTCGTGTGTGCGCAGAGGAATGTCGTAGGAGTCCCCGGCGTTACGGAATACGTGTTTCACGCTTCCGCCACCTAGACCACCGCCGCCAACAAACACGTTGAGTTTGCCGGGACCGTTGAGCGAATCGAGTCGCATGGTGACTTTCGTTGCGTTATTCACGAGTTGTTCGTCTTGCGTGTTCCATCCCAACCATGGAACTTGCGACTCTTGCGTTTGGCCGATCATGTAAATGTCGGCTCCTGGTTTGCCCAAGAATCCGAATTCGGCTGGGACCTTCTTCTTCGACGCGTCTCCCAGGACGAACGTCATGTCTGATGGGTTGCGCCACACGGGTGGCGAGGTGCGGTCGTCTTTCACTTCCGCGGTTGCGCGCTTCCCGTTGAGGCGGGCACCAAAGTCGAAGTGACCGTCAGTCACGCGAACACGCTGGCCTGCGGGGGCTTGCTGGCCGCTTCCACCGCCTGTGCTCCCGTTGTTTCCTTGGCTCGCACCGGAGTTGCTTTGGCCACTGGCGTCAGTGCCCTGGCCGGCTGCACCAGATGCGTCGGTTGGGACACATACAACGGGAGCCTGTGCGGGTGCGGAGTTGTTGTTGGCACCTGCGCCACCGCTGTTGCCGGCGTTGGCGTTGTCGGCATTTCCGCCGTTCCCCTCAGCGTCGTCACCTGAGCCAACTTTAAGGGTGACTGGTTCAGATTCGACGCGTTCGTCGCCTGATGTGTGTACAGCACGAAACTGAACGCCGTCGAACTCTTTAGTCAGAGACGGAATGATGATCTGGCGTGAGGATACTGCCTTCTTACCGTCTTTGTATTCCATCCATTTTTCAGACTCCGACGCGCGGGTTTCCCACACCAGTTTTCCTGCGACTTTAAGCGGTTGACCGCCGTTATCTGAGGTTTGGCTGTAGGTGGCTTCTGCGCGTGCGTCTTGGCCTTCGACGTATTCGTCTTGGTCCAAGGTCGTGGTGAGTGTGAAGTCGTACTGAGAGTCGTCCTCGTCGGATGGGGATTCCGAGGTGGAAGGCTCTGGTTCCTGTGGCTCTTGGGGCTCCTGCGGAGCCTCGGATTCACCTGGTTCGACCTTCAGTTCTACTTCGTTTGACCGTGTTTCCCCGGCATAGACGGCGCGAAACGCGGTGCCCGAGTCAGTTGCTTCGAGGTTTTCGATGCGGAGTTCTTTTCCTTGAGCCGCTTCAACGGGTTCCCACGTGTCTGAACCAGGTGCTTTGCGTTCCCACGACACTAGTCCGTTTTCGTCGCCACCGTTCACCGTGGCGCTAAGTACCGCTGTGTCACCGGCGGCGTATTGCTCTTTGTCAGCTTTCGCCTCGATGGCGACACCCGGTTGTTGTGGTGCCGGCTGTTCTGGTTTGCCGCTTGGTGAGGGGGCGGGCTTATCAGTGGCTGGCGCTGATGGTGGTGTCGTTGGTTCCGAGGTGGGAGCTGGTTTTGGTGTTTGGGTTGTGGGTTTTGGTGCTGGTTTGGGCTTGTCGAGGTCTTCAAGTTCAGCTTTGTTCAGTTTGCCTACAACGAACACGTACTCTTGTTCGCCAGCGACGTCTTTGCCCTTGACTTCTGCGTTTGACTCGAAAACAAGGCGGTAGACACCCGGTTTAGTGAAAACCCAGTTCGCGTGAACGTGAGCGTTTGCGATCTGTTCGTAGCTGGAGTGCTTGGGATCGGTGAGTGAGAAAACTCGTTGCGGTCCACCAAACAAACCGTCTTGGAATACCTCGACGTTGGCACCCTTTGGTGCTTGAGACTTCTTTTGGTTCAGCTGCATGGTGACTTTGCCGCCTTTGACATCCTTTTCAGCGATGTCTTGGGTGTTCCAGCCTGCCCAGAGGCCGTCGTGGTTCTGGCCCTGTGGGATCATCCATGCTTGTTTTCCTGCCGCGTGAGTAAACTCGAATCCTTTGGCAGGTATTTTTCTTTTAAGTGCGTCGTTGACGTGGAAGAGCAGTTCGTTGGCCGGTTCGCGTGCGTGCTCGTACTTGCCATTGGAAGGCGCCCAGTCGACCTTGGAGAACATGTGCATTTTCCCGCCACGAATGCACATGGAAACTGCGTCAGCGTGTTCGGTCTCAACGACGTTGCGTTTACCGATTTTGGGTACGTCTGCACGAAGCCCGGTGGCGTCGGCGCCACAGACGGGTGCAGATGAAGCAGTGTAGGTATTGTCAGTTGGGGTGGCGTGGGCTGCGGTGCCCAGCGCTGATGCTATGAGAGCGACAGAGGTGGCGAATCCCGCCACAGCACGACCAAGAAACAGCACAGTTTCGTCTTTCTATCTCTATTGTCTTTTCCTCCCAAACAGTAAAAACGAAACGTCGTAGTGTCATAGCTTTATGTAAATATACGTGCATATGCGGGGTGAGTGACGGCAGACAAAAATCGGGCCCCAAGCGTGATGCTTGAGGCCCGATTCTTTAGAAGTGACGTTTACTTGTCGTCTTCGTCGTCTTCTTCCTGCTTCTCAACGACCAGTGTTTCGGTGGTGAGAACCAGAGCTGCGATTGATGCAGCGTTGCGCAGTGCCGAACGGGTCACCTTGACTGGGTCAATGATTCCCTGAGCAATCAGGTCACCGTATTCGCCGGTTGCGGCGTTGTATCCCTGACCTGCTTCCAGCTCAGCAACCTTCGATGCAACGACGTAGCCGTCCTGTCCAGCGTTTTCTGCGATCTGGCGCAGTGGCTGAACGATTGCACGGCGAACGATGTTGACACCGGTTGCGGCGTCGTGGTCCTTGCCCAGGTCGTTGCCGTCAAGAACTTTGGCTGCGTGGATTAGAGCGGATCCACCACCAGCAACCACACCTTCTTCGATGGCTGCGCGGGTAGCGGAAACGGCGTCTTCGACGCGGTGCTTACGTTCCTTGAGTTCGACCTCGGTAGCGGCACCCACCTTGATCACTGCAACACCGCCGGCCAGCTTGGCCAGCCGTTCCTGCAACTTCTCCTTGTCCCATGACGAGTCGGTGTTCTCGATTTCGCCACGGATCTGGGCGGTGCGAGCGTCAACGTCGTCCTGCGATCCTCCACCGTCGACAACAGTGGTGTTGTCCTTGGTGACGGTGATGGTGCGGGCGGTACCCAGCTGGTCCAGGGTGACCTGGTCGAGCTTCATACCCATGTCAGCGGTAATGACCTGCCCGCCGGTGAGGATTGCGAGGTCTTCCAGGATCGCCTTGCGACGGTCACCGAATCCGGGGGCCTTCACAGCGGCAACGTTGAGGATTCCACGGATCTTGTTGACAACCAGGGTGGACAGCGCTTCGCCTTCCACGTCCTCGGCAACAATGAACAGTGGCTTTCCAGCCTGCTGCACCTTTTCCAGAACAGGGAGCAGATCCTGAATGTTGGAGATCTTACCCTGGTGGATCAGGATGTATGGGTCTGACAGAACTGCTTCCTGACGGTCAGCGTCGGTCACGAAGTATGGCGACAGGAAGCCCTTGTCGAACTGCATACCTTCAGTGAACTCAAGCTCAACCGAGGATGCCTGTGATTCGTCGATCGTGATGACGCCGTCTTTGCCAACCTTGTCGAAGGCTTCTGCGATCAGTTCACCGATTTCAGGTGACTGAGCTGAAAGAGCTGCAACGTGTGCGATCTCTTTTGAGTCAGCAACTTCGCGTGCGATTTCCTTGAGGCGTTCTTCAACTGCGTCAACAGCTGCTTCAACGCCAGCCTTCAGCTGTCCAGGAGCTGCACCGGCTGCGACGTTGCGCAGACCTTCGTGTACGAGTGCCTGAGCCAAAACGGTTGCGGTGGTGGTTCCGTCACCGGCAACGTCGTTTGTTTTGGTGGCAACTTCTTTTGCCAGCTGAGCGCCCAGGTTTTCGTATGGGTCGTTGAGTTCGACTTCACGTGCGATGGTCACACCATCGTTGGTGATTGTGGGTGCGCCCCACGGCTTGTCAAGAACAACGTTGCGACCGCGTGGGCCCAGTGTCACTTTGACGGTGTCAGCCAGAACGTTTACACCGCGTTCAAGTGCCTTGCGAGCGTCGTCATTGAACTGCAAAGTTTTAGCCATTTTTCACTTCCTTCTAATGAGTGTGAGTGTGTGAAGGTGTGATTAGCCGATTACTGCGAGAACGTCGCGAGCCGAGAGCACCAGGTATTCAGCACCCTGGTACTTCACTTCGGTTCCGCCGTACTTGGAGTAGATGACCTTGTCGCCGACGTTCACGTCAACAGGTACACGGTTTCCGTTGTCTGCTACGCGACCGGGGCCAACTGCGACAACTTCGCCTTCCTGTGGCTTTTCCTTAGCGGTGTCTGGGATAACCAGGCCGGAAGCAGTGGTCTGTTCTGCTTCGAGCTGACGGATTACGATGCGGTCTTCGAGTGGCTTGATAGCTACCGACATGTGACAGTCTCCTTTTGAGTCTGTGTCGAGATGTGTTTTGTGTGCTCTTTGGGCAAGCTCACTCGGTGTTGTTCGTCGTCGCGGGTGCCGAATCAGCATCAAGTTTTAGTGCATCTTGCCGGTGTCTCTAGGTGCCGCCGAGTGCGACACTCACCTCACCGTACGGTTAGCACTCGCATTGCCCAAGTGCTAACTGAAACTCTATTCCGCAGTTGGCACTCTTTCAACTCGAGTGCCAATGTTTCGTCATCCTTGAGCGAACTTTCAGCTCAGAGCGTCAGCTCCCACGGACCGACCGCACGCACGGCGTTCGCGGTGACACGTTCGGCCAGCTCGTCCTCGCTGACTCCGCGCACCTGGGCAAGCGTCCGCACCACGTGCGCAACCATGTATGGCCCACCGGGCTTTCCGCGGTGAGGGTGCGGGGTCAAAAATGGCGCGTCGGTTTCTGTCAGAAGCAGATCAGGCGGGACCACCTCGGCGGCTTCCCTTAACCCATGAGCATTCTTAAAGGTGACGTTGCCAGCAAAGGAGCAGAAGATCCCCAACTTGCCAGCCTCCCTAGCCATGTCAGCGTCACCGGAAAAGCAGTGCAGAATAGTGCGGTCCGGAACACCCGTGTCACGCAGAACCCGGAAAACATCCGCGTGCGCTTCACGGTCGTGGATCTGGAGCGTCAGCCCGTTCCTTTGCGCGATCTCAATGTGCGCCCTAAACGACTCTTCCTGCGCTTTCATATCGCGCGCGGAATCAGCATCCGTGCGGAAGAAATCAAGCCCGGTCTCCCCCACCACGCGCATGCGTTCATGGGACGTGACCAACTCTTCAATCTCGTCCAGCGACTCTTCCAAGATGCCGGCCCGCGCCAGTCTGGGCGCCTCGTTGGGGTGGATCGCAACCCCACCCAGCATCCAGTCACGGCCAGCCTGCGCCTGTTCTTCCACCACACGAGTCGTCCACCGGGCTGCACCCATTTCGCACCCGATTTGCACCACACGGGTCACACCAGTGGCCATTGCGGTGTCATAGAAGAAGTCCAGCGGTGGGAACTTTTCGTCCTCTTCGGGCTCGACTTCCGGGGCAGGTTCGCCTGACTTGATAGGACCGCGAGCGCCGGTACACATATCCAGGTGCGTGTGCGTGTCCACGGCCGGAACCGCGAGTGGTTCCGGCACCGGTGGATATTCTCCGGCAGCGCGAGATGCCATTACTTGGCCCCTCCTGCAGTCCCGGCGTCACCTTCGTTCGGGGCTTCGTACCGTGGGAACACGGGTGCCGGTGCGGGCAATTCCGTTCCAGCTGGCAACCATTGGCCGAGGTCGTTAAACGTCCGCGAGTCCTCGGCAACTCCCAGCTGGGTGAGGACCTTCCCGGTAGATTCGGGCATGACTGGTTGAGCCAGAATCGATACCCGGCGTAGGACTTCGAGCGTGACGTAAAGAACGACACCCATGCGGTCCGGGTCGGTTTTCTTCAGCTTCCACGGCTCTTGAGCCGAGAAGTAGCGGTTCGTTTCCTCCAGCACTCGCCACAGTGCTTCCACGTAACGGTGCAGTTCCTGTACGTCGACGAACGCAGTGACACGCTCCAGCAGGCCGTCGGTGCGTGCAAGCAGAGCACGGTCGTCGTCCGTCAGATCAGCCTCACCCACCTCGGGCACTATTCCGCCCAGGTTCTTGGCGATCATCGAGGTGGAACGCTGAACCAGGTTGCCGTACTCATTGGCCAGGTCTGCGTTCTTGCGCGCAATGATCGACTCGGCTGAGTATGAGCCATCCTGGCCGTAGGAGATTTCGCGAAGCAGGAAGTAACGGAGCGTGTCTAGGCCAAATGCGTCAATGAGATCGTACGGGTCGACAACGTTGCCCACAGATTTGGACATCTTTTCGCCCTTATTGAACAAGAATCCGTGGGCGTGAACGCGCTTGGGCAGTTCCAGCCCTGCGCTAATCAGGAAAGCTGGCCAGTACACGGTGTGGAAACGCAGAATGTCCTTACCCACAACATGCAGCTCAGCCGGCCAGCGGTTCTGGAACTCTTCCGAATCCACCTGCGGATACCCCGCACCCGTGAGGTAGTTGGTCAAAGCGTCGACCCACACGTACATCACGTGCTTGTCGTTGCCGGGTACCGGCACACCCCAGTCGAACGTGGTGCGTGAAATCGACAGGTCTTTCAGGCCGCCTTTGATAAATGACACGACTTCGTTGCGACGCACATCTGGCCCCACCGGGTGCCTACCGAACTCATCGACCGTGTCCAGCCATTCCAACAACCGGTCTTCGTAGGCGGAAAGTTTAAAGAAGTACGATTCTTCTTCCGTCCATTCCACGGGAGTGCCGGTGGAAATCGCGTAACGTTCGCCGTCTTCCCGAACTTCGGTTTCGTCTTCTGTGTAGTAGGCCTCATCGCGCACGGAGTACCAGCCTGCGTAGGCATCGAGGTAAATGTCCCCGGCCTCTTCCATTTTCTTCCACAGCGTTTGGCTGGCTGTGTAGTGATCGGCGTCAGTTGTACGAATGAACCTGTCGTATGACGACCCCAGCGCATCTTGCAGTGCGCGGAAACCTGCCGCGTTCTGGTCAGCAAGTTCCCGTGGCGTAATTCCAGCCTTCTGCGCCGCCTGCTGCATCTTCAGTCCGTGCTCATCTGTTCCGGTCAGCATGAACACGTCTTCGCCACTCAGGCGTTTAAAACGAGCGATCGTGTCAGACGCGATGTATTCGTACGCGTGCCCAATGTGTGGCGAACCGTTGGGGTATGCAATTGCCGTGGTCATGTAGAACGTCATGGCTTCTAGTCTATGCACTCACTTTGCGTGGATGTATTCCTCGTACACGTCGCGGGATTTCAGCCCGTGGATCTTCGCAATATGGGCGGCCGCGTCCTTTGCCCGCATGCCAGACTCCACTAACTGGGCAACGTCTCCAGTGAGGTCCGCCGCCGAGGTGGCACTCACCTCGGGCGCGCCTGCCACCACCAACGTGAGCTCACCTTTCAGACCGTCCCTGGCGACCACTTGTTCGTGGATGCTCTGGGTCGTCCCTCGCAGGGTTTCTTCATACGTTTTGGTGAGTTCCCGGCTCAGCGTCATAGGCCGGTCTGCCCCAAAGTGGGTGACGAAGTCGGCCAGGGTTGTGTGGATCCGGTGTGGGCTTTCGAAGAAGACCATGGTGCGCCGTTCGCTGGCAAGATCTGTTAGCAAGCGCCCGCGTTCCCCAGCCTTGCGAGGAACGAAGCCTTCGAACGTGAAGCGGTCGGACGGCAGACCAGACAGGGCAATAGCAGTAAACACTGCCGACGGCCCCGGAACTGCTGTCACAGGCAAATCGCGTGAAACGACCTCTTTGACCACGTGGTAGCCGGGGTCTGACACTGCCGGCATTCCCGCGTCGGTGAGTAGCACAACCCTGGCACCGTTCTCCACCTGCTGAGCGATCTCACTGGCTTTGGATCGTTCGTTGTGATCAAAAAGGCTCACTAACTTGCCTGAGTACGTGATCCCTAAGCGGGAAGCCAGGCCCATAAAGCGACGGGTATCTTCAGCCGCGATGACGTCGGCAGCTTCGATCTCTGCCCGCATTCGGGGACTCGCGTCGTCGAGATTGCCAATCGGAGTCCCCACAAGCACCAAAGCCGGGCCAGTCATGCACGTGCCCGTGGGTTACAGGTCAACTGGTCCGTCACTCGCTGTGTTCTGTTTCTCAAGCTTCAGCTGGATGCGAGCCCGGCTAGACCGAACATCAAAATGAAGAACAGGATGATCAAAATAAAGCCACCGATCGCAATGTACCCGGTGACGAGCCCACCAATTGCCAGCCCTTTTCCTTCTTGGTCACGTTCCCTACATTGCTTGACCGCAATGTGACCCATGATGACAGGAGCAATACCAGCCCACCCGAGGGGCCAGACGGCCACCAGACTCACGATCCCTGTAATCAGCGCTGCAATAGCCAAGCCGTTTGTTCCGCGACGCACGGGCTGGCCGGGAGCCCCATAGGGCGCCCCGTACGGGGAGGACTGTGAGTCATATGTTGGCGCAGGATTGTATGCCGGGGTGGGGTTAGCTGGTTCGTTCGCAGACGCCCCGTAGTTGCCCGAGGAGTAGTCGCCACCACCGTACGTACTACTTTGGCTACTGCCGTAGTCGCTGGGCGACGAACCGTAGGAAGAAGAACCGTATGCCGGTGAACCAGAGGACGCTGCCCCTGGAGTTGCAGTTCCATACGCCGAACCGCCTGAACCGTGCGAAGCCCCGGGCTTGAAGCTGGCGGGACCCTGACCGCTGGACGATGGGCCAGAATCGTACGAGGGGAGGTCGTTGTACGGGCGGCTCGAGCCCCCACTAGAACCGGGAGTGTTCGACGACATAGTTTCCTTCCTAAGACTGCTAAAACCAAGACTAGTGGAAGTGACATGCGTAAACTAGGCGCGTGGTTTCTTCTAAGCGAATTCCTACTAAACACGTGCTTTCGCATGACGCGCTCCGCAACCCGATTGGGTGGGCGATTGCCACTGGGCTGGCGGTTATTGCGGCGATCTTGCGCATGATTGGTCTGGGCCACCCCAAAGAACTGATTTTTGACGAAACTTACTATGTCAAAGACGCATACTCGCTGTGGAAGTACGGAACGGAACGCGCGTGGCCAGAAGAACCTAACCCCGATTTTGTCACAGGCAACCCCATGCCTTTGGATGATCCCGGATACGTCGTCCACCCGCCGTTAGGCAAGTGGATGCTGTCCGTGGGGCAAATGATTTTTGGCCAGGATTCGTCATTCGGGTGGCGGTTTTCAGCGGCGATAGTTGGCGCATTGACCGTCTTCATCATTGTGCGCTTAGCGATCCGTCTGTTCGGTTCAGTGTGGATGGGCTTCATCGCGGGACTCCTCCTCATGACCGACGGGGAACACTTCGTCCACTCACGCACCGCTCTACTGGACCTGTTCCTCATGTTCTTCGTGCTCCTGGGGTTTTGGCTGCTGGTAATCGACCGTGACTACGCCCGTTCCCGAATGGTGGAACTCACCACCGGCAGTTCGCAAAAGGAATCCGCGGCCCTTTCGACTTTCGGCCCTCACCTGGGGTGGCGCCCGTGGCGTTTGGCTGCCGGCGTTGCACTGGGATGCGCGATGGGCGTCAAATGGTCCGGACTCTACGCTCTTGCCGTGTTCGGGATCATGATCGTGGTGTGGGACGTCCGGAACCGTTACCTGGCGCGGGTGAAGTATCCAGTGCGTGGCATGCTGGTCCGCGATTCCGTTCCCGCCTTTATGTCGCTCGTCCCCGTGGCATTTGTAGCCTATGTTCTGTGCTGGTCGGGATGGATCTTTACGGGCAAGGGCTACGACAGACACTGGGCACAAGAGCATCAGGGCTGGTGGAGCTGGCTCCCCGACTGGATCCCTTCCCTGGCGCATTACCACCATTCGGCGTATAAGTTCCACGTTGGATTGAGTTCCGAACACCCCTATGCGTCAAACCCATGGGGCTGGATTGTGCAGTGGCGACCCACCAGTTTCTATTACCGCTCCCCCGAACCCGGCCAGGACGGTTGCGTTTGGGACAAGTGCTCGGCGGCCATCACCTCGGTGGGCAACCCTGCCTTGTGGGGAGTTGCCACGATCGCGCTAGTGATCGTCGTCCTTGCGTGGTTGGTGCGTCAAGACTGGCGGGCCGGAGGCATTATTGCGGGCATGGTCGCTACCTGGGCTCCGTGGTTTACGTATCAAGACCGCACTATTTTTACTTTCTACACAATCGTCATGGTGCCATTCGTAGTTTTGGCAGTGACGTACTGTTTGGGGCTTGTGTGGGGCCGAGGTCGCCCCACCGGCTCCTTGCGCGCCCGGCGCGTCGTTGTGGGCGTGTTCCTCGCAGTCGCAGTGATACTTTTCGCTTACTTTTGGCCGTTGTATACGGGCATTACCGTGCCGTATGACAGCTGGCGACAGCACATGTTCAACCCGTCGTGGATCTGATGGAGCAATCGGCAAAACGCCATGTCACGACCATGGGACGCGTCCACGGTCTTGTATGGTGAAGGAAACTCTGCGCATAATGGAGGCCTGTGACTACTCAACAGAAAACGCCTAGTACCGTAGCGATCATCCCTGCCCGAGGTGGCTCAAAAGGGGTTCCGCTCAAGAACCTGCAAAAGATTGCCGGTAAGTCTTTGCTCGCACGTGCAATCGAATCTGCTCAGGCTACTCACGGAATCGATTTGGTCGTGGTTTCGACTGATCACGACGGAATTGCAGCGGAAGCTGAGCGACACGGAGCAACAGTAGTTAGGCGCCCTGACGCGATTTCAGGTGACACCGCAACCAGTGAATCTGCGCTCATTTACACATTGGAGCAGCTGGAGAAGCTTCGTGGCACGCAGTTCGACATCACTGTGTTCATGCAGTGCACTTCCCCATTTATTAACCCGCAGAACATGGACAATGCGATCGCTCGCGTCCAGCGCAATGCAGCAGATGTTGTGTTCTCAGCTGTTGAAGACCACAGTTTCCTTTGGACATTGGACGAAGCACACCATGCTGTCGCTGTGGGCCACAGCATGGATTACCGTCCACGCCGTCAAGACCGTCAAAAGCACTTCAACGAAACCGGCGCCTTCTATGTCATGCGCACCGCAGGGTTCATAGAACGCAACCACCGTTTCTTTGGCCGTGTCGAGATCGAGGAAGTTCCGCCAGAAGATGCGCGCGAAATCGACACGATGTCTGACCTCACGCTTTTGCGTGCGATGGCTGCCGGGCGCACGGAAACAACTCACCTGGAGATCGACGCTTTGGTCACCGACTTTGACGGGGTACACACTGACGACGCCGTGCACGTGGATCAAAACGGCGTCGAATCAGTTCGTGTCCACCGAGGCGATGGCATGGGTGTCAGCCGGCTTGTCAAAGCTGAGTTCCCGTTCCTCATTCTTTCCAAAGAACGCAATCCCGTGGTCACGAAGCGTGCAGAAAAACTGCGTGTCGAGGTGGCTCAGGGAATTGACAACAAAGCTCAGGTAATCTCGGAATGGATGGCGGACAAGGGTCTGAATCCTGAACGTGTTGCCTATGTAGGAAATGACATTAACGACTTGGAAGCTTTTAGTGCCGTAGGGTGGCCCATCGCAGTAGCGGATGCGCACCCCAAGGTATTGGCTGCTGCCAGGTTTATCCTCAAGAAGAACGGCGGTCACGGGGCTGTTCGCGAAGTCTGCGACTTGGTGAGCATTCCTGAGGCCACTCAATGACAGTTGTACTGGGAACCCATGGTTCTTGAACACAAAAGGAAGCGAGAGTCTGAAATGACCGCTGAAATTACACCAGTATCGATCGGCGAACACACCGTAGGCGCCGGTCACCCCGTATACCTGATTGGTGAAATTGGCATCAACCACAACGGTGATGTCGAAATCGCTAAGCAGCTCATGGATGTGGCTAAGAAGGCCGGCGCTCAAGCTGTTAAGTTCCAGAAGCGCAACCCTGACGTTGCTGTTCCGGAAGACCAGAAGTCAAAGCCACGGAGCACCCCATGGGGCGAAATGACCTACTTGGAGTACAAATTCCGAGTGGAGTTTGAAGACGCTGAGTACGCAGAGATCGACGCATATGCAAAGGAACTCGGCCTCCAGTGGTTCGCATCCCCATGGGACATTGATTCGGTGAACTTCTTGGAGAAATTCGACGCTGTGACCTACAAGATCGCGTCGGCTTCCATTACTGACGTTCCACTCCTCGAAGCTGTTCGCAACACTGGAAAGCCCGTCATCATGTCCACCGGGATGTCCACGCTGGAACAGATCGACAAGGCTGTTGAGGTCATGGGCAAGGACAACCTGGTGCTCATGCACGCAACCTCCACATACCCGCTTCCGCCTGAAGAAGTGAACCTGTTGGCAATCCCTGCTCTGCGCGAACGTTACGGTGTTCCAGTTGGATACTCTGGCCACGAAATTGGTACTGCAATCTCCGTCGCTGCCGTTGCTCTGGGTGCTGTGACTGTTGAGCGTCACATCACTCTGGACAACGACATGTGGGGATCGGACCAGAAGGCTTCCATGGAGCCTGACGAGTTCATCAAGTTGGGCGAAGAGATCCGCGAAGTCACCACTGCTTTGGGTGACGGTAAGAAGCGCGTTATGCCAGGAGAAGAATCAAAGATCGCTTCCCTGCGCGTCGTCAAGTAACTGATGCTTAAGGTGCGGTCGGTGATCCCGACCGCACCTTTCCATGTCAAGGAGAACCGTGGCAACACCTGAACTTTCACTCATCATTCCTGCCATGAATGCGGCGCCCTACCTCAGCACACTGTTTACGTCTCTGCAACTACAGGGCGACATGAGCAAGGTGCAAGTCATCTTTATCAATGACGGCTCGTCAGATGAAACGCCGCAGATATTGGAAGAGTACGGCCCCCAATTTCCTCACTTTGAGGTCATCACAAATGAAACCAACGTGGGTCTTTCCCAAGGACGCAATCAGGGGATTGACCGTGCACAGGGTCAGTACATCACGTTCCTTGACGGTGACGACTGGATAGCCAAGAACCATCTGCCCACGATTCTTGAGGCTGCACAATCGCTTGATGTGGACTTTCTTCGATTCGATCACACGCAGGTACGGGGAAATAAGCGTGTTTTCCGACGCGCCCCCATGTCCGTGCGGAACCGGCCCCTAAATCCTCGATACGGGATCCTTCCTGTGCACGACTCCACTATGGTGGACTATCCGAACGCTTGGTCTGGCATTTTCCACCGACGGCTTAAAGATTCAGGCTTGTTATACTTCTTAAAGGAGTTACACACAGCAGAAGACCGCGAGTGGACCTGGAGACTCCATTTGAATGCTGACTCTTTTGCCGTGGTTGATGCACCCGGAGTTTTGTACCGTCGCGATGTTGCCGGATCGCTCACTCAGATCGTTGATGAACGTCAGCTAATGTTCACCGATTGCTTCGCCGCAATTTTTCGGAATGTGGCAGCTGATAGAGAAGCAGACAAATGGTGGCAAAAGGCAGTATGTAATTTCTTCGCAATTCTGCAGTTTCAAGTCGATCGACTTGCGGTTGAGGCACCCGAGATGATGAAAAAACTTTATGCACGGAGCCGAGAGGTCTGTGCTATGGCACCCAAAGAGATACTTCTTCGTGAATTTGCCATATCTAAGCCCGCGCGCCAGCGCGCAGTTCTCCCAGCTCTTGGCCACACTGCAGATGCCCTGAAGGAGCTCATCAAGTGAAGCAGATTTTCCTCGCCTCTACTATGTTCCAAATCGCCAACCTGGCTGCCGGCATCGACTCGGGTGCATACGACAAGGGATATTCGCCTGCCGCCACCATTGAAGGCGCCGGCAAGCCTGACCCATATTTTGAACCACCCAGTGAGCGGATTCTGTTACTCTCCAACAACGCGGTCGTTCTTGAGGCTGCTACGCCACTCGACCAGGCGCCAGGCGCCGATTCTCTGCTCACACGTTTTGACCGAGTGATCCATCTCAACGAGTTCCTTGCCCCAAACCACCCAAACACCTGGGCACCACGCGGAGAAGACCTTCCATTGTGGGAATCGCATTTGCGTTCGCGCTGGGATCTGGGTGACGAAGCCATTGAGCTAGTCGTGGAATCTCCTCAGGTGAATCCTGCGATCGCGCTTGGTCGCATCTTCTACGACGCAATGATTCGCGTTCATTCGGACGGCCTCATGAGTTACGGTCCTACGCGCAGTTTTATTCCACTGACTAACGGCCAGCGGGTGACGTCTTTGCATTATCTGCCACTTGTTGAAGGGCTCGTGCCTCGTCTGTTAAACGAGTATGAGGTCACGCCGATTGCTCTTGACCGCCAGGCGTTTGTCAAAGTCGTTGACGAGATCGTAAACGACACTGATCTGGGTCTAACCGATGAAATCAAAGCGCTTGACTCGTCAACTACGGCCATGGCATTTGGTCAGTATCTTTCCGCATTAGGAATCCTGACGCCCCAAGAAGAACACGATCTACACCGGGATTTTATCTCTGTAGCCCACGAGGCAGGAATGACGGCCGTGGTGTTCAAGCCGCATCCCGCTTCGCCACCAGACATGGTGCAAGCACTGAGCACCCATGCTCAAGAACTGGGAATCAGCTTTTTTGTGTACAGCTCCCCGGTGATTGCCGAAGTTGCTGTCGCGGTGCTCAAACCGGCGTTAGTTATTGGATGTTTTTCAACGGCACTGGTCACCGCCCGCGCACTGTACGGCATCCCAGCAAAAGCAGTACAGACAGACCTGCTCTTAGAACGCATCACGCCTTATCAGAACTCCAACCGTATTCCCGTAACGATCGCCGATGCTACACTCGACGGTTCGAATGCGCAGCTCTCATCTGAACAGGTCAAGGAGCTACAAGCACTGATCGACTCCGTGTCGTACGCAATGCAACCAAAAATTGCGTTCCGTCTGCGAGAGACAGCCCACGATTTCCTCAGCAAGAGACGTGGCTCGAACACCATGAAGTACTTTAAGAAACGTCGCCTCACTTCACTCGATTTGCCTGGCGGTCTCCCAAAGCGCAACCGACCTCGCACAGTACTTCGCAAATCGCTGTACGCTGGAAAAGCGCTGGCACGTGAGACATACAAATCATTCAAGAAGACGCAAAGTGCCAAACGAGCCACACCGAAGGGCTGACATGATTGCGGTCGTTGAGTCACCACTGCAGTTTCTGGCGGCCCTGGAGACGCACAAAGCCTCGACGCTTTACTGCTATGACTCCACTACCATGCGCGACTTCGTTGAAAAGTTGCCTTTGTCGTTTCTCTCAGACACCACGGTGAAGTGGGGGCTCCCTCCCACACGGACATTCACCGCCGCTCAGAACGTGATCGTAGGAGACCTCAATTCAGGTTCGTTTCAGCAACTTCTCGTCCGCGCTCGTGGCAAGATCCCTGCTCTGACCGTTGTTGACGATGGACGTGCGACCATCACAGCGTTCGAAAATGTGGTTTCGAAAGCACCACTCGTGCGTTCGCGCGTGTCGAATTCACCCGCCCGCGTCGCGCTGGGTCATTTAGCCTCTCGTGTGCTCTACAGACACGCACGGCGTGGCCGTATCATGTGGTTCACAGCGCTCTCCCTCAACGGTTCGCTCCGAGCCCGGCTGGAAAACGCTGGTGTACGCATCGAGTCGCACAACTTCTCTAACATCCGGTCCTTTGCGTGGGACGATTTGCCAACCTCGGGCCCGTTTGTCATTGGTTCAGCAATGGTTGCAGACGGTCTGATCGATGAAGACGCATACTTTTGTTGGATCGAAAACCTTGAGCTAGATCAGTTCGCCTATATTGCTCACCGTCGCGAAAGCTCCGCATTTCTGAATCGTGTCAGAAGTATCCCGGGCGCTACGGTTTATGCGGCAGGGCTACCGGTGGAAATTCGCCTTTCGCAGGCAGATACCGGTTCTGAGGTCTATTCGCTTCCCACGACCGCGGCCGAAACGTTGCCACTGACGATGGATGCGCCAAAAGTTTCCACTACTCTTGTCCCTGACAACTGGTGGAAGCCCAACCTCACGCTGAAAACGAAAATGGAGCTCAACAAGACAGCAGACCGTACGACCAAGAAACCCGTTCTCGTTTCTATTTCCGACTCAGAGTCCTATCTGAAATGGTCGGCTTCACTCCTCGACCACCTACGTGAGGACTTTGATGTCCACGTGTGGCTGGTTGACAACCCGATCCTTCCCACTGGCGAGCAGATCGCAAACGCGTTGGCCGGAAGCGGTTTCAGCAGTGCGCATGTGCCTGTTGTGAAGAATTCAGAGCTCAAAGCCGTTCTTGAGAACCTGCAGCCCGATGTGATTCTCGCGGCTGCTACGGGGCCCATTGTGCAGGTCATCTATTCAACTGCCGCCTTTCTCTCGCACCGCCCGGGACTCGTTTCCGGGCTCCCAGGGGTGGGACTTCCGGCGACCTCGAAGGGGCAACGGTACAGGCGACTCGGTGACATGTTCATCACGCATTCCGCCTATGAAAAGGAAAGATACGAGCAGGTGTTAGACAAATGCCGCTTCCCTGTCGAAGCGGTGGTCGCTCGTCTGCCCATGCTGAAATCAAAACAACCGCCTCGTGCTGAGTTCACTCCCGGTGACATACCGACCCGTTTAGTTTTCGCTCCACAGGCGAAAGTGCCCGTGGAAAGGGCCCAACGCGAACGAATTCTGTTGTCTCTAAACCGCTTCGCATGTAATTTCCCGGAGTCATCAGTTGTTGTGAAGGTGCGTAGCCGGCCAGGTGAACAAGAAACTCACCACGAAGAACACTCCTACACTGCGCTCTTGGAGGATCTGGAGCGTGCAGGAAAAGTGACGCCGGGACGTCTGTCAGTTGAGGTTGGGCCCATGGCCGATTTCCTTGAGCCGGGAACAGCTCTGACGACAGTGTCTTCGACGGCTGCTCTTGAAAGCTTGGACCGTGGCCTGGCAACACTCATTATTTCTGATTTTGGAGTCAATGAGGACATGCTCAACGAGGCGTTCGCCGATTCTGGGATCGCGCAACCGTTGAGCGATTTAGAGCGGTCACAGTTTACGTTCCCATCTAAAGAGTGGCTTACAACCAACTATTTCCAACCGTTCACCGACGAATTGCCGCGTGCCCTGCGACTTTTAGCGGAGCGAGCACGCGCTCAACAGCTTCCAGATATTCGAAATGGTGCACTCCAGCAAAATTACCGTGGGCTACGTGCTACCGTTCGTTCGCGGACTCCAAAACCCGTGGTGCAAGCTTATCGTCTTGTGCGACGTGAAGTGCCCCGGCGCGTTCGCGACCGTCTTTCCAAGCTTTAGCCGCACCCGCAACGACCGCTACACACGCAACTGAAATCGCTAGGGCGGGCCAATACGTATAACGGAAGTGATTAGCGGGAATCACTGGAAAGTACGCAAGAATATACAGAGTCGCTGAGCCCGTCAGCATAAGAGCAAACGCCCGACTACGGCCCGACCACCACGCACCGATGGATACGATGGCTCCTGCCAGAAGCCAAAACCACGGCTTAAACACAAAGCCAATCGTGTCGGCGCCAAAGTCCACGACATAGAGCTTCGCGATCTTATCAAACTTCGTGCTTCCCTTGCGAAAACCTACTTCCTTAGCGGGTTTGACCACTTTATTTGGGAAGTAGATAAGTATAGAAGTGGTGAGATAAAACTTATACACCGACCATCGATATTCAACATAACGCTTTGGGTGGGTGATGACATGATCCAGCCACAGTTGTTTCAGCTCGTCTCTATAGCCAAGCGGTGAATAATCACTGCCACTTGATCCGCGACCGTAGCAATTCCAGTAAGCGTCATAAGGCTCGTTCATTTCATAGCACTTGGGTCGCGCCTTGTTAATTTTGTCCTTGAGTTCCTGGGGCGCCGTTGATTTATTGAGTTCATTTTCTGGAACCGAGAACATGACATCGTCAAGAATGACTTGATAAATCTGGTGCGTCGGTTTTACATTCCATTTCTTCGCGATTGCACCGTCCAAAGAAACCGCTGACGTGCCTACAAGTCCCACGATGGCACAACCTATGATAAACGCACTTATCGATTGTTTGACTCGCCCTTCTCCCAGCTTCGGGATGAGATTCCGTAGCTTTGGGGCGAAAAGTGGAGCAAGCCGCCAGCCAATAAAAATGCACATTGGCACAACAGCAGTGGCCGCGTTTTTCCTCACTACTGTCGCAAATATAAGCAACAAAAACGCTGGCACAATAAACCAAAGCGTTTTCTTGTTCTTGGGAATGACAAGCGCTAAACATCCGGCGGCAAAAAGTAAAAGTGCTGCCATGATGGTGTCTTTCCACATAACAGCCAGCTGGCTATAGGCCCAAGGCGAAACCAAAATCGCAATCATCGCCAAAGACGCTAATTTACTCTTTAGAATGCGGTGCGCAAACACGGCGAGCAGAAACACCGCCAGGAAATAGATACCAAGCTGGAAGGCTAGGAGCGAACCGAGCTTGCCCGTTACTGCATACAGACCCCGCCACAGAATAGCGACGATAGGCGGGTGCCAGTCAGAAAGATTCTTCATTCCCAGCATTTGTTTCGCTTGTTCAGAGATGTCGAATTCAGCACGCCCTGGGTAAAAGCCTAAGAAGGTAGCGGCGGCAAGTGCGAGGCACAGAAGCAAGAGCCCGACGTCCCACAGTAGCGCCTTGTTGTGTTTAGAAAGGCTCATCACTTTCGTCACTTTTCCTCGATTTTTTCTGTACGGGGAGCATCCGCCTCTTTGAAAACCCATGTTCTGTACGCATAGAACCTAAACGCCATAGCAAGAGCGATTCCCACGATGTTGGTGGAAATGTTGTACGAGATCGGGTCACGTAAGTTGAGCAGATACCACGTCACGCCCAGCGGAAGCACCGTGATAACCATGCCAATGGCATTCACAACCACAAAGAGAAGGAACCCGCGTACGTTAGACCCAGTAGTACGGTCACCATACGTCCATAGTTTGTTTCCTAGCCAAGCGACGATGACCGAGGCAACCGTTGAAATGATTTTTGCTTTTACCGGGCTTCCCGGCATAGTGGCGGGGATGCCCAAAAAACCGTACACTAGCAGGTTGGATAGGCCCACATCCACGATGTATCCGGCTCCACCAACCATGAGGAAGCGCATGACTTCCACACATAAGGAACGCCATTTTTGAGAGTCAGCGGGCATTTAGGATGAAGACTCGCTCAGGCCCACTGTTTTACTGGGCGGAAGTAGTTCCAGATAATGTAGGCGTGCCGTTTCACGTCGCACACGCCGCAACGCATCGCCAATAATGCCGACGGTTGCAAAGATGGCGGCGATAATCATAAGTGCCACTGCCAAAAGCGCTGTGGGAAAACGCGGCACCAATCCAGTGTTCATGAACTCAACGATGATGGGTACACCACATACAAGCGACGCAATCACCATGAGAAGGGCAAGTGAACCATAGAACAAGTTAGGACGTTCGTGTCGCATCATTTGCGCAATCGTCCCAAGGATCTTAAAGCCATCCGATACGGTGGAAAGCTTCGACTCGCTTCCTTCAGGACGGTCACGGAAGTCGATGCTGTATTCAGCGCAAGGAAGACGGAGCGACATCATGTGGATGGTCAGTTCAGTCTCGATTTCGAATCGTTTGCTCACTGCCGGGAATGATTTGACGAAACGGCGTGAAAAGACGCGGTAGCCGGAAAGCATGTCGCTGACGTGGGTGCCAAAAAGCTTACTCGTGATGACGTTGAACATGCGGTTGCCAAACTCGTGCCCTGCGCGGTAGGAGGACTCGGGGTTCGTGTCGCGCCGAACACCCAGAATGTGGTCATACGGACCGTTTACCAGCATTTCAATCATGTCTGGGACATGAGAGGCTTCGTACGTATCGTCGCCGTCTACCATGACGTAGATGTCGGCTTCGACATCAGCGAATGCCCGCCGAACAACGTTTCCTTTTCCGGGGCGTTCTTCATGCCGGACGATTGCTCCTGCCGCGATGGCTTCCTCAACAGTCCCGTCAGAAGAGTTGTTGTTGTACACGTACACGTCCATTGACGGAACGGCTGCTTTAAGGTCAGTGACTACTTTGCGGACAGTCACTTCTTCGTTATGGCAAGGCACAATGGCAGCAATTTTGTAAGTAGACAGATCCACTGTCATTTAGGCGTTCCATTCGTCTACTCTCCAGGCTCAATTGGTCTTGGAGAAACGGTGTCAAAGCTCGTACGTATGTCGCACTAACATGGTCATGATCACGATATACAAGGACGTTTGCAACAACAACGGGACACTCCTGTTCCGTGCAGAAATGTTGAAGCAGCTTAACCCGCTTCACAGCGCTTTACGTCTGAGCCTCCGTCATTTCGGCAAAAATTGGCTCTAACCACGACTCTAGAGTCTCTGCGTATGCCGGCGACACGTGGTTAGTGTCGCGGTACACAAGCCGTGAGCCAGCAACTGCGGGGCACACACCCTTGACGCAAAACGCGTCTGCCGTCTCCACGAGCTCCACATCGGACACTTCACGCGCTGCTTCGCGCATGGCGGCGTTCGTGCCCTGGTCCAGTTTCGCGTCACTTCGCTTAAAGTCACACGCTGACGGATCGTCCAAGTTCTCACTCACGCACTCAGGCATGTCCCCCGGCGGGTTGGGTGTATCAACAAAAGCCAATACCTTGGTGCCTTCACCACTCAGCTCCCGGAATACGTCCGCAAACCCTTTAGTCCCCGGCACCTTCTCACCATCCTGAGCCACAGCGTCACCTCGGACCAGGCCCGAGGTGAGAACGACCTCGGGCCGATCCTTCTTCAACCTCTCCACAACGTCACGGTTCGCGTCTTGACACTGCAAGCCCCCGGACCGCTCAGCGTTGAACGCACCCACCGTGAACGGGCACTTCTGTCGCAAGTACACCACTACCCGCCAATCGGTACCCTCGATGACCTTTCGCAAGGCCGGCACCCACTGCGCCGCGTGCGAATCACCCACGACAGCAATTGTCCGCCCGCCGTCCGAACCCGCAATCACACAATCTCGCGTGCGCTTTTCAGACACCGGAACGGGCACCTCAAAGGAGCACTCTGGAAATTTGGGCTCGCTCTCACGCGCGCTAATAGGAGCAGGTTCAATGGTGGTGTCTTCGCCAAAGAACACGTCGTAGTCGTACTCGCGCAATGACCCGTACCCAGGCGCCAACTTAGTAGGCAGATCAACAGTAGGAGCAGCCAGCACATCGTCGCGCAGGTTCTGCTGCCTGAGCTCGTGCGCGCTCACCCACCCCGGGACCACAGCGACCACGGCACCAACTGCCGCCACAGCCACCGCACCCACAACCGTGTGCGCGTTGCGGGTCTTAAGCCACGTCCACGACAAGATTGGCCTTTCCACCAGGTAGTAGCTGGCGCACGCCAGTGCCAGGCTCACCGCAAAAACCAGCAGTCCGCCCAGCGCGGTGATGCCTCCGTCGATGCGGGCTCCCGCGAACACCACTACCGGGAAGTGCCACAAATACAAGGAGTACGACCAGTCCCCCACCCGCTGGATGGGTGCCAAGCGCATGACGCAGTCTGGGGAACCCACGCCCGAGGTGGTCCCCGCTGCGATGACCGCCACCGTCCCAGCGATGGGCAGCAACGCGGCGACACCGGGGAACGGAGTAGCCGCCGAATACATGACCGCACTGCTCACGATGGCCGCGAGTCCACACCACTGAAGGGCCAGCCGCAACCACGGGTGTGACGTCCATTCGATGAGCACACACGCCAACAGCCCACCGGCCCCCAACTCCCACAGGCGCGTCCATGTCACGAAATACGCGGCCGGGTCACCGCTTGCCAGATGCACCACGCTGGCAAGGAAACTGATCGCGACAAACACAGAGAAGAACACCACCGTGATGCCTCTGAAGCGCCTGCGATGCTGATAAAACCCGGTTGGATACCGACGCAAAACCTGCCCGGCGATCAAACCGGCCGCCACCACCAGTAGAGGCCACACCACATAGAACTGTTCTTCTAAGGACAGCGACCAGAAGTGTTGGAACGGAGTGGGCTTTGCATCAGCTGCCATGTAGTCCACGGACTGGCGTGCAAGGGCGAAGTTCTGGATGTAAAGCGCTGAAGCGATCCCCTGCGTGGCCACATCTTTCAACCGAGTCAAAGGCAACAGCCACAACGACAGCACCGACACCACCACAATGGTCACCGTGGCTGCTGGCAAGATCCGGCGAGCGCGGTTTGCCCAAAACTGCATGAGCGAAAACTGTCCTGTGGTTTCGATGCGGTTGAGGATTCCGGCCGTAATGAGGAATCCGGAGATCACGAAGAACACATCCACACCCACAAAACCACCGGGCAACCAAGCGGGGTTGATGTGATAAACGACGACAGCGACCACGGCTAGTGCTCGCAAAAACTGAATCTCTGGCCTAAAGCGTTGTGCAGAGCTTGGCCTCGAAGTCGTCATAATGAACCATTCAACACCACTCGCCACGCGCCTCATTGGCAATCCCTGCCGTGTCTCCTTCTGACTGCCCCAAACGCCGCCGAATGTCATACGTGTCACATTCAGGAGTGCTCCGGGTCACACTATGTCATTTCATGACAAACCCGACCCCACTTAGCATCAACGTTCCGCAATATGAAAGACGCTAAACCACACAAGGAGTACCACGTGATCGAACTGCGCGATCTTCGCAAAGAATTTGCTGGCACTCCGGCACTGGATGGAATTAACCTCACCATCCCCGACGGTCAGATCCACGGAATCGTGGGACGTTCGGGTGCCGGAAAGTCCACGCTCATTCGATGCATCACCGGGCTAGAAACGCCCACCAGCGGCACCGTCACCATCGACGGCACCGCCATCACCGGGCAATCAGCCTCGGGTCTCAGGCGTGCCCGCCGGTCGATCGGCATGGTGTTCCAGCACGCGAATCTGCTGGACTCCTTGACTGCACAAGGCAATGTGGAGCACCCGCTCAAGGTGGCAGGCGTTCCGGCCGCCAAGCGGAAGGCACGGGCACAAGAACTCCTCGAGCTCGTGGGCCTAGCCGACCGGGCCAACAATCACCCCGCACAGCTGTCCGGCGGTCAACGTCAGCGTGTGGGTATCGCCCGCGCCCTTGCCACGGAACCCTCGCTCTTGCTGTGTGACGAGCCCACCTCGGCGCTGGACTCACAGACCACCAGCCAGATTCTGCAGCTTCTGCGTTCCTTGCGTGACCGCCTGGGCATCACTGTGCTCATCATCACCCACGAAATGTCGGTCGTGCGCGAAATCTGTGACGCGGTTACCCACCTTGTCGACGGAAGGATCGCCCACACCGGAACGCTCGAAAGTGTTCTGAGCGACCCCGCCTCACCACTTGCGAAAAGCCTCATTCCTCTTCCAGAAGGCACCGACATCACGGGAACCTTGGAAGTTGCCCTGCCTGCCACCTCGGTCACTGGCGCCGAGGCGGGAGCCGGCACAGTCTCGGGTGTCTTCGAAGCTGCCTCGCAGGCTGGGGTGCCGATCTCGGCCGTCCAAGCTGGCACCGTCGAAGTCATCGCTGATCGTCAAGTAGGCCGCTTGCGCGTTTCCACCCAACGACCCGAAGATCTGCCCCGCCTTTCCCAGGCACTCCAGAAGGCCGGGTACACGGTAGGTGGAACGACCTCGGCAGACAACGCCCACAACAACGGAAAGGAGGCCGGCGATGTGGCTTAACAACCCCGTCATCGCGAATGAACTGTGGCCCGCATTCTGCGAAACCCTGTTCATGACGTTGCTGTCAGCCTTGTTCTCCGTTGTCTTGGGACTGCCATTGGGAATCCTGCTGTGGCGCACAGCCAAGAACTCCCTGTCCCCCAACCCGGTTCTGTACCGGATCCTGTCAACGATCGTCGACATCGGGCGTTCGATCCCGTTCATCATTTTGATGATCGCGCTCATCCCGTTCACGCGCTTTATGGTGGGAACCGCACTGGGATGGTACGCAACGGTCGTGCCACTGACGGTAGGTGCGATCCCGTTCTACGCCCGCCTAGTTGAAGCGGCCTTGCGCGAAGTCTCCACCGGCAAGATCGAAGCCGTGACCATGATGGGAGCCAGCCGCGGGCAAATCATTCGCCAAGTCATGATTCCCGAGGCGCTGCCCGGCCTGGTTTCGGCAGCCACCGTGACCACCGTGACCCTGGTTGGATACACCGCCATGGCAGGCGCGGCCGGCGGCGGAGGTGTTGGCGCCCTCGCCATTTCCTACGGCTACCAGCGCTACCAGGGAGACACGATGCTGGTGTGCATCATCGTGCTCGTGGCACTCGTTGGCGTGTTGCAGTTCGTAGGCGACCGGATCGCACACGCCGTGGACCACAGGTAAACACCGGAACTTAGTGGCACCTGGCCCGCACTCAAGAATTTCACTCAAAGAGAAAAGGAAAACAGATGAAACTCCGCATTGCCGCAGCTGTTGCAGCTGCCAGCCTTCTGCTCACCGGTTGTGGTCTTGCAGGTGGCGGCTCCCAGGAAGTGGGTAAGAAGAACGGCGACGTCACCACGCTTACTGTGGGTGTTTCACCGGTTCCGCACGGTGACATCCTCAAGTACGTCGATGAAAACCTAGCAAAGGACGCCGGCCTTGACATCGAGATCAAGGAGTACACCGACTACACGCTACCTAACCGCGCGCTCGTTGACGGTGACCTGGACGCCAACTACTTCCAGCACAAGCCATACCTTGAGTCCGAAGCCGAAGGTCAGGGGTACAAACTCCACGCTTTCGAAGGTGTTCACATTGAACCGATCGCCCTGTTCTCCAAGAAGGTGAAGTCGGTTGACGAACTGCCTGACGGCGGAACAATCGGCATCAACAACGACCCAGCCAACCAGGGTCGCGCGCTGGACATGCTGGCCAAGGAAGGTGTCATCACCCTGGCTGACGGCAAGGACGCAACCACTGCGACCATCCACGACATCAAGGACAACCCCAAGAACCTGAACTTCAAGGAAGCCGACGCAGCCCAGCTGGCACGCACCTTGGACGACACGGACGCGTCGATCATTAACGGAAACAACGCGCTTGAGTCTGGCCTGTCCCCCACTAAGGACTCGATCCTGGTGGAATCCGCCGAGAACAACCCGTACGCCAACTTCCTGGCCGTGCGTGACGGCGACCAGGACAACGAGTCGATCAAGAAGCTCGACGAACTTCTGCACTCGCCTGAGGTCAAGAAGTACATCGAAGACACCTGGACCGACGGCGCTGTTCTTCCAGCGTTCTAAGGTACTTGGGATTTAGCTGGCTCTGATCGGCTGAGCACGGCCATGTGAATGCACAAAGCGGGGAGCCCCTGGTAGATCACCAGGGGCTCCCCGCTTTGCGTCTGCTACGTGAGCGTCAACGTGAACTGCTTAGAACAAACCGCTGATGTTGCCGTCGTCGTCAACATCAATCGTGTTGGCGGCAGGTTTCTTTGGAAGCCCCGGCATGGTCATGATGTCGCCACAGACCACCACGACGAAGCCCGCACCTGCAGACAAACGCACGTCGGCCACCTCGAGCACGTGTCCGGTTGGGGCACCCAGCTGGGTTGCGTCAGTCGAGAACGAATACTGGGTCTTGGCGATGCACACCGGCAGGTTGCCGTAACCGTCCTCGGCGAACAATGCCAACTTGTTGCGCACCTTCTTAGGAAGTTCTACCCGGTCAGCGCCGTAGACGCGCTGTGCAACGGCCGTGATCTTTTCTTCCAGCGTGGCGTCAAGTGGGTAGGTGAATTGTGGTTCGTCGCCCGAGGTGTCCGTCGCTTCCGCAACCGCGATCACCTTGCGTGCAAGGTCGGTTGCTCCCTTTCCACCCTGCGCCCAGTGGCGTGCAAGCGATGCTTCCACTCCACGTTCTTTGAGTGCGTCAAGCAGGGCTTCGTGCTCGGCATCGGTGTCAGACGGGAACGTGTTGACGGCAACGACCGGGGTAACCCCGTAAACGTCGCGCACATTTGAAATGTGCTTATCCAGGTTCACCAAACCGGCAAGCATTGCGTCGACGTTCTCATTCTCCAGATCAGCTTTAGCGACTCCGCCGTGGAACTTCAGAGCGCGCACGGTAGCCACAATCACGGCAGCTGAAGGGAAGATTCCCGCAGCCCGGCACTTGATGTCGATGAATTTCTCGGCACCCAAGTCAGCGCCGAATCCAGCCTCGGTGATCGCATACTGGCCGTAGTTCATCGCAGCTGTTGTCGCGAGAACCGAGTTGCACCCGTGGGCGATGTTTGCGAATGGACCACCGTGGATGAACGCTGGGGTCCCTTCAATCGACTGCACCAGGTTAGGCGACAGTCCCTTAGCCAAGAGCGCTGCCATGGAACCGGCAACTTCAAGGTCAGCGACGGTGACCGGTTTCTTGTCAAACGTGCGCGCAACGACGATGTTGCCCAAGCGTTCCTTCAGGTCGGCGATCGACGTGGCCAGGCAGAACACTGCCATGACTTCGCTTGCCACAACAATGTCGAAGTGGTCTTCGCGAGTCATTCCGTTGTTGTAGCCACCCAGACCGATTGCAATATCGCGAAGAGCACGGTCATTGAGGTCTACAACGCGACGGATCTCAACCCGGCGAGGGTCAATCCCCAGTGCGTTTCCCTGGTGGATGTGGTTGTCCAATGCCGCACATGCCAAGTTGTTAGCCAGAGCAATAGCCGCAAAGTCACCCGTGAAGTGAAGATTAATGTCTTCCATAGGCAGCACCTGGGCGTATCCACCGCCTGCGGCTCCACCTTTCATCCCAAAAACGGGGCCCAGGCTCGGTTCACGTAGCGCAAGAACTGCCGGGGTTTTGTCTTCCGGAACTTCCCAGCCTTCTTCACGGGCTACTTCGTTGATGCCGTCTGCAAGGCCAATCGAAGTGGTGGTTTTTCCTTCTCCTGCAGGTGTGGGACTCATTGCGGTGACGAGAATGAGTTTGGCAGGCGTGGTGGACGGAGTTGATGAATCGGCAGCTTCGCGGTCAGCAACGACAGTGGTTGCAGGGACCTTTGCCTTGTCATGGCCAAAAGGGATGATTTCCTCGACGTTGAGACCCAGTTTGGCTGCGATTGATGAAATAGGACGGACGGTTGCGTTACGCGCAATCTCTAAGTCAATGCTCATAGTCATAATGTTTACATAAACATCTTCCGGGTACTATAAAGAGCGTGAGTAATTACCCTCAATACCCAAACACGCCCGGATCCGGCAACGGCCCCCAGTCTGGTGGTAATAGCCCCTACGCATCCGGAGCGCCCAACCAATCACACAACTACGGTTCTCAGCCATACGGCTCCCAGCCAGCAGGTGCTGCTCAGCCATCACATGGCTCCCAGCCGGTAGGCAGCCCCGGTCAGCAGCCCTATGGTTCCCAGCCAACGGGTGGCGCCGGTCAGCAGCCTGCTTACGGAAACTCTTATGCAAACCAGGGCATGGGCGGAGGAATGCCTGCAGGATTCGGACAGCCCGGACCCGACGGAACCGTTCCTCTGGACCAGCCCCACTACGGCGCGTCGATGAAGGAAGCGACAGTCCGCTTCTTTAAGAAATACGTCCGCTTCAACGGATTTGCCTCACGTAGCGAATTCTGGTGGCCAGTGATCTCCCTCATGGTCATTAACGCCATCCTCTGGATCCCCTACATGATCGGCTTTTTCATGGCGACAGCTGGCTCCGCCGCAGCCGCTTCATCGTACTCTTCAACGGGTGCATCTGGTGGCAGTGGTGCTGCTGCCATCGGCAGTATCCTTATGATCATTTTTGGTGGAATCCTCTTTCTGTGGAGTCTTGCCATTGCCCTGCCTTCCATCGGGGTTACTATCCGTCGCCTCCACGACGCTGGTTACAGCGGATGGTGGATCCTCCTGTCCTTGGCACCTTTTGGAAGCCTCGTCGTACTTATTTTCTGCGCGCTTGAAAGCAAGCCTGAAAAGTGGCAACCCGAATGGTATGACCAAGGCGCATAACAGCAATAACAATATTTCACGAGTGGGAGTCACAGACGTGGCTCCCACTTTTGTTTTGCAACGTAACCGAACAGCAACGCGAACAAGGCCAGCCGAGCCCAAAGGTCTCGTAGGATAAACATGACATCGTCACGAACCCTTTTGGAGCAAACCATGTCACAGTACAACTATGGGTACCCACAAGCGACACCGTACCCACAGCCTCAGGCACAGCCATATGTGAACGTGCCACAGGGGTTCGGCTACCCCGGCCCCGACGGAACTGTTCCGCTTAACCAGCCGTGGTACGGAATCGGTTTCATGGAAGCAAACAAACGCTTCTTCAAGAAATACGTACGCTTCAACGGCTTCGCCTCACGTGGCGAATACTGGTGGTCATACTTGGGCATAATGCTGATCTCGCTGATTCCCGGAACCATCTTCGTGATTGGCTACGTCATGGTTTTCGCCGGCATCATTGGTGCTGCAGCGTCAGCATCATATAACGGAAGTGGCACCGGAGGAGGCGTGGCCGCCGGGTTTGGAATGATTCTCCTGTTTGTGGGCGGTGGACTTACGTCGCTCATAAGCCTTGCAATAATGCTCCCCTCACTGGGAGCCACCATTCGGCGGCTGCATGATGCCGGCTATTCCGGATGGTGGTACCTGCTAGCTTTTGTGCCGTTCGGAAGCATTGTCGTGCTGGTGTTTCTTTTCATGCCCACTAACCCAGAGAAGTGGCAGGCAGACTGGTTCGACACCTCGGAGGGCTAATCAACAACGACCTGTTTCGGGACTGCCACATGTGGCAGTCCCATTTTTTGTGCCTGTGACGTTGACTGAATGTGGCACACAAAAAGGAAAGTGAACAGGCATGCAACCATACAAGTCCGATCCGTGGTCAACTGATCTCTACGGTCTCCCGTCGGGCCCGAACACAGATCCACGCCCCTCACCAGCTCCCCTGCACGGTCCGCTCGCCCGCCCCCGCAAACGCCCGCGCGCACGCTTGGCTGTCGCCTCGGGCATTATCGCAGCGAGCGTGCTCGTGGTGGCGGTGGTGTGTTTAGCCCTGTTCTTTGCGCCCTAGGCTCCAGTGCTTCACAAGAGCCGGAATGACTTGCGTGCGCGTCAGCGGTGCGAACTGCCGGCCTGCCGTGTCTGGCGGAAGATCCACGTAGCTAAACCAATCAATGTCTTCGATCTCCTGTAAACACTGTGGCGCGTCAATATTGAGATCAGCCGGAACCGTTTCGCACACAAAGACGTGTCCGGTCACTGTGTGCCGGGCTTCGTTGGCCGCGGGGGCTGTGAAGGTCCCTAAGAAAAATAGCTGGCTTTCATCCAGGCGCAGCCCCAGTTCTTCGCGAATTTCACGCACCACCGTGTCCTGAGCTGTCTCGTCTGGCTCGGGTTTTCCTCCCGGCAACATAAACGACGTGGTCCCCTTCTTGCGAACCATGAGGAGCGCAGGTTTGCTGGGGTGCTGAATGACCAGGGCTGAAACGGTGATGTTTTTCATGGGATCCTTACACGAACAGGCCCGAGGTGGTGCTCACCTCGGGCCCGAATCGCTGTGTCTTATGCGTTCTTCTTAAAGAAGAGTTGCTTGTTTGCGAATTCGTCCATTGCGAGTGGTCCTAGTTCGCGACCAATGCCAGAACGTTTCACACCACCGAATGGCAGGTATTCGCGTGTTTCTTCTGGAGTGTTGATGTATACCATTCCGGAGTCGATCTGCGCTCCGACCTTTTCTGCGCGGGATGAGTCCGAGGAGAAAATCGCTGAGCCCAGACCAAAGGGAGTGTCGTTAGCCAGTTCGATTGCTTCTTCTTCGCTCGAAACCTTGAACACCATGAACGCGGGGCCAAAGAGCTCTTCGTAGTATCCGCGTGACCCTTTCTTCACGTCGGTGAGAACAACCGGGCGAACCCACGCACCTGGACCGTCGTAGTCTTCGCCACCAGCCAGGAGGGTTGCCCCTTCAGCTACGGTCGCCTTGACCTGTTCAGTAAAGCGTTCCTTTGCCCCGGTCGAGGACAGTGGAGCGAGCGTGCCTGGGTCTTCCCATGGGTTCTCCACGGCGATGTCTTTAGCGGCCTGGGTAATCGAAGAAACGAAGTCGTCGTAAATGTCTTCCATGACGATCATGCGCTTAGGCGAGTTGCACGCCTGACCCATGTTCCCCATACGGGTGTTGAACAGGAGATCTGCGGTCTTGGCAACATCTGGGGAGTCCAGCACCACATACGGGTCAGATCCGCCAAGTTCCAAGACGACCTTCTTGAGGTTCTTTCCGGCTTCAGCGGCCACGGCTTTACCTGCGCGTTCCGAACCCGTGAGCGAAACGCCCTGGTTGCGTGGGTCAGGCAGAATGACGTCTGCGACCTGTTCGTTGGTTGCGTAGATGTTGATGTATGCGTCGGCAGGAAGGCCAGCTTCTTGGAAGATCTGTTCCATGACTTCTGCTGACGACGGGCACTGTGGAGCGTGCTTGAGCAGGATCGTGTTTCCCAGAGCCAGGTTAGGTGCCGCGAAACGAGCCACCTGGTAGTACGGGAAGTTCCACGGCATGATTCCCAGAATCGACCCGGTTGGTTTACGCAACAGGTACGCGTCACCGTCGTTAGCGCCACGCAGTTTTTCTTCTTCGATGAACGCCTTGGCGTTGTCTGCGTAGTACTCGTAAATGCGAGCCGAAATTTCGACTTCACCCTGGCCAGCAGGAATGACCTTACCCATTTCAGTCTGGATGATCTTCGCCAGCTCTTCCGAGCGTTTCCGGTAAATCGCAGCGACCTTACGCAGGATCTCCACACGTTCTTCTACCGGAGTGGTTTTCCAACTTGCGTACTCCTTGTGGCTACGTTCCAGAGCATCCTTGATCTGGTCATCTGTAGCAGTGGGGTACTCTTTGACGGTTTCGCCATTTGCCGGATTTACAACTTTGTATTCAGACACGGTTTATCCCTTCTGTTGACGGGCTCACATGAGCCAGTTAGTTACACGTTATCAACGTTGACGACATGTCAAACGCCATCGCCACGGATTTCTAAACTGCGGACTCAGAACCCGTTTCACACTTCAGTTTCTCTGTCATTTCCAGCGCTTCTATGACTAGGCTGAAGAACATGGATATTCGACAGCTCGCACTCAACTACTACGCAACCGTGGACAAAGGTGACCCGGAAGCCACCTCGGACCTTTTTGCACAAGACGCAACCTACGACCGCCCCGGTTACGACACGTTCAAAGGTGAGGAAATCCGCGAGTTCTACCGCAACTCCCGCGTGATCGAATCCGGCGCTCACACCATCAACATGGTGGTCGTCGAAGGCTCCACCGCGGCCGTTCACGGCACGTTCGACGGAGTTCTCAAAGACGGCACAGAAGCCCACGAAGGGTTCGCCGACTTCATCCAGTTCAACGACGAAGGACTCATCGAAGCACGCAGGTCATTCTTCTATCGCGCAGCAGTGTGAAACGCGCGTGACTTCACCGGGGACGCCTGGCAAACTTTGAGCATGAGTACTACAAGCTCCGCCGTTTTGGCGCTCGCAGAAAACGAACTTGCCCAGGCCCAAGAAGCCGCCAACGTCAGCATGCGTGAAATTCACGACGCACACGAAGCTGCTGAAGCGTCGTTGTTGTTGGACAACGTGTGGAATGTGGGCAAAGCGGGAACTACCCAACTGGAACCCGGCTTGCTTGTGGCGCTTGCCCACTCTGGTAACTACGTAGGTGGCGCCTTTGACAACGACACAAACGAACTCATTGGTGTCACGGTTGGGTTCTTTGGCCGGCCACTTGGTAAAGCTATGCACTCGCACATTGCGGGGGTGCGTCACGACCAAGTGGGACGCGGAACCGGTGCCGCGATGAAGCTCCACCAACGCCTGTGGTGCCTCAACCACGGCATTATGCAAATGACGTGGACGTTCGACCCGCTGATCGCACGCAACGCGGCGTTTAACTTCCGCAAGTTGGGTGTCCACTTCGTTGACTACTACCAGGACTTTTACGGCCAGATGCGCGACGGCGTCAACGCAGGTCAAGCATCAGACCGCATGATGGTCAGCTGGAGCTTGGACCGTGCGCCTAAAGAAACGTCATCTAAACGTCTTGACGCGATTGATGACATTGATATGAACTACGCGCTCCACGTTGGCGAGTCGGGCGAACCGGTGGAAAGCGACGTGCCTCGATCCACTACGTACGCGGCGTTGCAGATTCCAGCAGACGTTGAGACCCTGCGTGGCGCCGACGCAGAGCTTGCAACCCAGTGGCGTCACGCTCTGCGCCGTGGCATTGTGCAGCTCACCCAGGACGGGTGGGACCTGGCGGGTCTGCGGAAAGACAACACTTATATCTTCACCCACGACTGAGCCAGTCCCACCCAATCTAGTGGGCCTTTATCCGTTCCACTGCTCCCGCAGCAGCTTCTTGTCCAGCTTTCCGACCGAGGTGCGTGGCAGTTCTCCTGTAATGATCACTTGGTCTGGCAACTGCCATTTGGCGAACCGGTCGCTCAGGGTTGCGTAGACGTCGTCTTGTGTAACGGTGCTACCTGGACGAGGTACCACGTACGCTACTGGGCGTTCTTGGTATTTGGGGTCAGGAACACCAATCACTGCAGCTTCCAGGACCTTGTCGTTGTCGAGGATGGAGTTTTCCATGTCGATTGACGAAATCCATTCCCCACCAGACTTGATGACGTCCTTGAGGCGGTCGGTCAGACGCAGGTGTCCTGTTGGCTCGATGACACCGACGTCACCCGAACGCCACCATCCGTCCATGAAGCGATCAGAGTTGTCGTCAAGCTTGTAGTAGCTTTCGGTAATCCACGGTCCGCGTAGCAGAAGTTCGCCTGCGGACTTACCGTCCCGCGGTAGTTCTTCACCAGTTGGGTCCACGATCTTCATTTCTACAAGCAAGCTTGGAAGACCTTGCGAGCGCTTGAGGTCCCATTCTTCGTCTTCGGTGAGCGTTGACCCTGGCTTGGTACGCACGTTCGCGGTGACAAGCGGGGTGGTTTCAGATGCCCCGTATGCGTGGATGACATTGGCTCCGGCCACTTCTTTGAATCCCTTAATGAGGGCCAAAGCAGGCGCCGTCGAACCAGATACCAGGCGCAGTCGCGACAGGTCTGGCACATTGTCCAGTGTCTTCAAGTATTCGAGCACTGGCGCAAAAATGGCAGGAGCTCCATTGGCAAGTGTCACCTGTTCGGTGACTAGCGCAGGCGCCACTTCAGCGATGTCGTTCGCACTGAACTTGCCGGGCAACACCATCTTGGCGCCAACTGCCACACCCGACTGTGGGAAGCCCCACGACATCACGTGGAACATAGGCGTCCAGGGCATGACCGTGTCTGCTTCTGTCACTGACAGGATCTGGCACAGGTTCAAAGCGTGGAGCACTACGGAACGGTGGGAGTAGAAGATTCCCTTGGGACGCCCAGTGGTTCCGGTGGTGTATCCGGCAAATGCGGCGGTGTTTTCCTCGACGAACTCAAAGTCATACTCTTCGCTGGCTTCTGCCATGAGGTCTTCAAAGAAGACAACATTGTCCAGCGTTGTGGAGATCTCGGATGACGGCTTGTCCGTCATGACGACCCACTTCTTGACGTACACCTTGGGTGCCAGTTGCTCCGCAATTGGCAGAAGTGATTCGTCAACAAAAACGGTTTCGGTACCTGAGTGGGACACCACGTATTCGAGGTCGTGGGTGGCCAACCGCAGGTTCAGCTGTACCAGGGTGGCTGCTACTGCCGGAATACCAAAGTACAGCTCCAGGCACCTCAGTGAGTTCCAGTCGAGCACCCCAACGGCACTACCTGGACCAATGCCCAAGTCACCCAACACATTGGCCAGCTTCTTGACGCGGCGTCCCAGTTCGGCGTAGTTGCTACGCTGCCATTCGCCGTCGATTGTGCGGTGGACAATTTCACGCTCTGGGAACACGCTCACTGAACGTGTCAGGAACGTGGTGAGGTTGAGCGGGAAGTTGTCGCCTTGAGTTGAGGCGCGTCCTTTAAGCACGGTTAACTCCTTTGAATACTGCGGGTCGTTTCTCCAAAAATGCGGCTACGCCTTCTGCATAGTCTTCTGTTTCACGAAGAGCGTCTTGCCCTGTTGCCTCCCGGCCCAGAGCCGCATCAAGTTCAGTGAGTGTCGCGTCGTTGATGGCACGTTTGGTGCGTCCCAACGCGACGGTCGCGGAGTTCGCGAATGTGGCCGCAATTTCGCTGGCCCGGGTATCCAAAAGATCGGGGGCAACGACCTCGGACGCCAGCCCCCATTCCAACGCCGAGGTGGCAGGCAGTTTCTCTGCCGTCAGCGCCATTCGGAGGGCACGGTGGCGGCCAGCGCTGGCCGCGACTAACGCGGTTGCCCCACCGTCAGGCATGAGTCCGATCCGAGTGAACGCGAGCATGAGGTATGACTTTTCGCTCATGAGAACGTAGTCGGCCATGAGGGCCAAGGAGCACCCGATCCCTGCAGCTGGACCGGACACCGCAGCAATCACGGGGACTTCGACGTCGCGGTAGGTCTGCATGAGTTGGGTAATTTTTTCCATGCCCAGGCTCCCTTGACCTGGGGACATGAGACTCACGTCAGCGCCGGAACAGAAAGCGCGTTCGTTGCCTTTCACGATGATCGCTTGCACCTCTGGGGACAGGTCAGCCAGTGCGGATTCAAGCGCAAGAAAGGCGTCGAGGTGCAACGCGTTCATGGCTTCGGGACGGTTGAACTGAATCGTGAGAATACCGTCGGTGAGATCGGTGAGCACTCCTTGGCTCATGGGTCCTCCAGTGTGTTTATGGGGTGAGTAGGATCTTGCCCATGACTGTCCGGTTGTCCAGTTCAGCTAGGGCTGCGGATGCGTCTTCAAGTGGGAACGTTGCGTGGATGCGCGGGTTGAGTTTTCCGGCTTTCACGTGCGGAAGCAGGGTCTGCCACTGTTCCTGAATGAGTCCCGGGTTAGGCACGGTTGCCGCACCCCAGCCCACACCTGCAACGGAAATGTTGTTCAAAAGCAGGCGGTTGACTTTGACCTCGGGGATTCCACCGGCGGTGAATCCCAGGACCAGGAGGGTTCCGTAGGTGGCCAGGCAACGGAGTGAGTCGGTGAAGCGGTCACCGCCCACAGGGTCTGCGACCAGGTCGACGCCACGGGGCTTGATCTTTTTTACGCGGTCTTTGAAACCGTCGGCAAGAACCACATGTTGTGCGCCCAGTTCTTTGACGATCGTTGCTTTTTCTTCGGTTGAGACGACTGCGATGACTTCAGCTTCCATCGCGAGCGCGACCTGGACAAGGGCGCTTCCCAAACCGCCTGCTGCGCCGTGGATGAGCACACTTTGTCCGGCTTGGAGCTTGCCGCGGTGGCGCAGTGCGAAGTCTGCGGTGAGAACGTTCATAGGCATTCCGGCGGCTGCTTCGAAGTCCACTTCGTCGGGGAGTTTCACGGTGTGCGTTGCGGGGGCTACTGCGTACTGTGCCCAGGCGCCTTTGTCGGTGATGAAGGCGACGCGGTCGCCCACCTGGAAGTCGGCACCTTTGCCAACTGCGTGGACGGTTCCTGCACCTTCGGAGCCGATGACGAACGGGACTTGGTGTTTCGTTTGGTACATGCCGCGGGTCTGCAGAAGTTCCGGGAAGGTCACACCGGCCGTGTGTACTTCAACGACGACGCATCCGGCTGGTGGTTCCGGGATGTCGGTGTCGATGACTTGCAGGGCCTCAGGGCCTGAAAGTTCTGGTAGCTGAACTGCTTTCATGTGTCTCCTTTGACGTTTTAGCACCAACGAGCTCATCTTAACGCTCGATCAGTAAAGGAGCGAAAAATTTTGTGACTCATATCATGCTGTGGTCAACGACCTCGAAAGCACAACGAATGCCAGCCACTCACATAGAGGCCAACGTGTCAGCCACGCTCACCTTTGACGGCTTCGTAAATCGCTGCCGCGACCACGATGTCTTCCCACGACATACCGGCCGATTTGAACACCACCGGGGCTTCACCAGTCACAGCGTCTGCATCCAGCGAGTCTGCCCACGTGCGGACGTCTCCCCATGTCAGGTGCCCTTCGTCGACGGCCTGGATGACGTCGCCACACTCCGCCTTCGCCGTGGCCATGCTTTCCACCATAACGGTCGCCCGCCCCAGCAGTTCGCCCGGAAGTTCGCGCGCCTCCGGGCTGTGCGACCCCATCGCCACAACACAAGCACTGTCATTGATCAGGGAGGCGTCAAAAAGAGGTTCGGACGCCGAGGTGGCAGTCACTACCAGCCCAGCCTCCTGGATGGCCCCAGTCGCCTGCGAGGATCCCGCGACGATCTGGTCGACTTCGATTCCGTGTGTGCGGGCCTCCTCAACGACGTGATCGCCTCGGCCGGGGGTGCGCACAATAACGCTTGTGCGGGTAATGGGCAGGTTCTGGCGAGCAGCGCGAATGTGTGGCACCGCCTGCACACCGTTACCGAACACCACCAGAGACAACCCGTCCGGGTTGCGCGTGTGAGCAAATGGGAGAATCCCAGCCATCGATACCGCCGGCGTGCGCAGGTTGGTGAGCGCAACTCCGTCGATGGTTGCGAGCGTACGGTGAGTGGTGCCATCGAGCAGAAGACACGTTCCTTGGATGAGTGGTTCGCCGCGAGCCGGGTTGTCCGGGGTGGCAGTCAATACCTTCACGCCCGCATACTCGCCCACTTGGGAGGGCATGAAGAGGAACTCGCCACCTCGGAGTTCACTACGGGTTCGCACGCCATCAGTTTCCGGATCAAAGCCTTCCGCCAAGGTGTTGCGCAGAACCTCTACGGCACCTGTAAAGTTCAGCGCAGCGTCTACTTGGTGAGAATCAATATGCAAAACTTCCTGACTCGCCATGTTCTCAGCATAACGAACGCCTACAGTGGGCTTTATGGAGTTCAACGCAGACGACGTAACAATCGTCCACAACGACAAGGACCGTCTTTACAGTGCGGAATACCAGGGCGCATCAATCGCGTTTTGCGCGTACACCGAAGACGCTCAAGCGCGTATCCGCGACTTTAACCACACCGTGACTCAGCCCGAGTACGGTGGTCACGGGCTTGCGGGCAAGGTGGTCCGGCATGCTCTTGACGACTCGATCAGCAACGGGTTCTCAATCCAGGCGGGGTGTTCCTACGTTGAGCACTTCATCGAAAAGAACCCCGAATACAAAGAACACCTGGCTTAAAAGAACACCTCACATCTAGCTCAAACGAAAGGGCAAAGCATGGACGTGCAGAACATTATTGACAAGGTACCTACCGGCCTATACATCAACGGGCAGTGGCGTGACGCTAAAAACGGCAACACGTTCGACGTGGAAAACCCTGCCACCGGTCAGGTGATCGCACAGGTTGCTGACGGCACCCAGGACGACGCTCTTGAAGCCATCAAAGTCGCCGGCGACACCCAAAACGAATGGGCCGCAACGGCTCCGCGCGAACGCTCCGAGATCCTGCGTCGCGCATATGAGCTGCTGATGGAACGTCAAGACGACATCGCTGCAGTGATGTGTTCTGAAATGGGTAAGTCGCTCACCGAGTCCAAGGGCGAAGTTGCCTATGGGGCAGAATTCTTCCGCTGGTTCGCCGAGGAAGCCGTGCGCGTTGGTGGCGACTTCACCATGTCCACTGACGGCAAAACACGCCTCATGGTTTCCCGCGAACCCGTTGGACCGTGCGTGCTTGTCACACCGTGGAACTTCCCGTTGGCCATGGGCACCCGCAAGATCGGACCAGCGATCGCTGCCGGATGCACCATGGTGTTCAAGCCCGCCAAGCTCACGCCGCTGACCTCACTTATGTTGGTCCAAGCACTCGAGGACGCTGGTCTTCCCGCCGGTGTGCTCAACGTGGTGACCTCGAAGTCAGCTAGCCGCGTTGTCACCCCGTGGATGGAATCCGGGATTGCTCGCAAAGTGTCCTTTACCGGATCAACCGGTGTGGGGATTGGACTCCTGGAGCAGGCCGCTCAGAACGTCATGAAGTCGTCCATGGAACTGGGCGGGAACGCTCCATTCGTCGTGTGCGAGGACGCCGATCTGGACGCTGCCGTCGAAGGTGCGATGCTTGCGAAAATGCGCAACATTGGTGAAGCGTGCACCGCCGCAAACCGCTTCTACGTCCATGAGTCCCTCGCCCAGGACTTCGCTACGAAGATGGTTGCCCGCATGGAAGCGCTCAAGGTGGGCAACGGCATTGAAGAAGGCGTGGACATTGGGCCATTGGTCGAAGAGTCCGCACGCGACAAGGTCGACAGCCTGGTGACCGACGCTGTTGCCAAGGGCGCGAAAGTCGCAACGGGCGGCAAAAAGATCGACGGCCCCGGCTACTTCTACCAGCCCACAGTTTTGACCGATGTCCCGCGCGACGCTGACATCGCTGTTGAAGAGATCTTTGGCCCGGTGGCCCCGATCTTCACCTTCAGCAACGACGACGAAGCGATTGAGCAGGCCAACTCGACCGACTTTGGACTAGCCGGCTACATTTTCACGCAGTCCCTGGACCGTGGACTGCGCCTGTCCGAGGAACTGCAGGTTGGCATGGTGGGTCTGAACACCGGCCTGGTGTCCAACCCTGCAGCACCGTTCGGAGGTGTCAAACAGTCCGGCCTGGGTCGCGAAGGTTCCAACGTCGGAATCGACGAGTACCTCGAAGTGAAGTACGTGGCCACGCCGCGTAGCTAAAACTACGCGCGACGACGCGCCAGAACGTCATCCACCACGGCACGGGCGTTGTCGTTCGCCAGCTTCTTGTCTGAGCGAATCGCCGCCTTGCCGTGACGCAGAGCCGCCGTGTCCTTTGCCGCGTCTTCGAGTTCTGGGCGGGCGCCCACCTCGGCGGCAAACGCACGTGCCAACTCTTCACGGTCAGATGGGGAGTCGCCGTAAGAGGTCTGCGCTGCCTCCATCTTGCCCGAGGTAGTCGCCGGCTCCGCTTGCGCCTTTGTGACGTACGTGGGTACAGGCATGTCCTTGGGGAACCAGCCCTTGCCCTGGCTAAGTTCTTCGAACTTTTCGCCCAAGTGAAGTTCCGGGGCTTCAGAAGCATCTGTCACGCTGAGTTTCTGCTCTGGCTCGCGAACCGCGACGACGTCCACCTTGCCGTTTTCTTCCTTGACGGCAGGGATTTCCGAGGTGATCGCCTCGGGCTCGGAAACTCGCAGCTTCGGAGCGGTTGTACGCGCAACAGGCTGTGCTTTTTCAGCACGCACGGTCTGCTGAGTGCGCACAGTCTTCTGGGCGCGTGAAGCCTGCTTGGCGCGCGGCGCTTCAGGTTCGTGCACACCGTTGAGTGCGACCACTCCGGTGAGGCACGCAAGCGAAGCAGCCATCGTGAGTACCGGCGCTGCAAAACTCAAAGGACCAAAGATCGAAAACGCTCCCGTGACCACTGCCGCCACGAAGAAGCCTGCGAAGCCCAACGCCAGCAACCGCTTGAGCTTGTTGGTTTCGTGCTGTCCTGGCGCGGAGACGGTCACGCTACCCTGCGATCCCCCGGTTGCCCTGGTGTGGGCCATGCGTGCCTGTGTAGCGGCCGTTGGAGCAGTGGTTTTGCGCGTGTGGTTCTGAGGTGCGTGGTTCTTAGGAGTCTGTGCGGTCATGTGAGTGTCCAATGGTCGGTGTGAAACAGCGACGGTTTCCATCCCGGATGCCGGGGCTAGGTATATGTGGTCGTGGGTGTCTTCTTGCGCCATTTCGGCTGTGTCCCGCCCACCGGAGACCACGGTGAGATGAGGTTCAGGGCGTCGCAAAGAAATGTTTGGCGGCTGAGCTGCGAGTGGGACACCAGTTTCAGGGATGTCAGCGATAGCGCCTTGAAGCAACATGTTCGGCTGAGATGCCTGGCCGTCACAATGTGTTCGCGAGCCAGTTCGTGGGTCGCGGGCAGACGGCGGAACCGTGTCCGCGTCACCTGTCTTTGCCGCCCCTTTTGCCAGGGATGGTAACGCGAACACAAGCACTCCGATGATGATAAGAATGACGATACTCGTGTCCACATTCTTACCTTATGAGCAATGTGATTCACCGCTGAGGACAACGTGCGGAGTGTTGCGAAAGCCTCTGTATTATTCGCGTGATACGCGCGACTGAGCGTTCCTGCGGTACCGGTTCAATACACCTTCTGGCGCCTCAGTGGAAAGCAACGCAAACGTACGGTGGTCTGCCCATTCACCATTGATGTGCATGTACTCCTTGCGCACGCCTTCGTCCCTGAATCCCAGTTTTTCGACAACGCGCAAGCTGGCTGAGTTTTCCGGTCGAATGTTGATCTCCATGCGGTGAAGCCCAAGTTCAAAGAAACAGAAATCTGTCGCAAGGGCAACGGCCCGAGGTGTATATCCCCTGCCTGCGACCCGTGAGTCGATCCAGTACCCCAGGGACGCCGACCTCAGCGATCCCCAACTGATCCCACTGACGGTGAGCTGACCTCGGAAACGGCCGTCCACAACAATTGCGTACGGAAGTAGTTCCCCCCGCTTTCCAGCACTGTTCAGCAGTTTGCGCAAACGCGAAAACGTGGGCAACTCCCCCACCGCACCTGGCGTGGTGGCCTCCCACGGTTCCAACCACTGGGAATTGACGGACCGAACCTCCACATATTGACGCTTGTCCGCTCGCTCAAGCGGACGCAAAGTAAGGTCAGCATCGACCAGCCGAGACGGCCACCAATCCACCATGACTAATCGCGCGAACGCTTAGGCATCCGAAGAATTGTGGCAGTGTCGCTCCCCTGCCCCTGGTCATCTGCGCCACCGGCTGCGGTCAACCGTGGTTTGGGTGGCTGGGGGTTGGGGTCCATGAGTTCCGCATACGCCGGCAAAATCTCAATGAGCGTTTCGGTGAGCGCACCCGAATTCGCCGGCAATGTCATCACAAGGGTCCGACCCACCCAACCAGCCACCATGTGTTCAAACATGGCCCGGTTGTGCCCGGATTCCATGAGCACATCACGTGCCACGTTCACAACACCAGGCGTTCGGGAGTCGAGTTCCAATTCAATCGTGTGGCATACCGGGTCAATGGACCGCACTGGCAAATCGCCCAAATACACGACCAAATCCAACGTGGTCCTGGCCTTCGTGAGCAGAGCACTGACATCCTCAGCGATTTCGACCGGATGCTCTACCGCGTTGAACTCATTAATCAAGCACACGTACGTCGCTTGTTTGAGTGCTTTAGGCGCGACCACCGCAGGATCATACGCGATTACCGCGCTGAACTGCGGTGGTTCAAACTGGCCAGCTGTCACTTAAGACCCGCAACGTATTCGGTCAGCCACGCGTTCAGATCCTCGCCGAGGTCGTCCCTGCGCCCAGCCAACGTCACCACAGCTTTGAGGTAGCTGAGTTTGTCACCGGTGTCGTAGCGGTCTCCGCTGAAGACCACGCCGTACACACCATTTGAGTTGGGGTCTTCGGCCAAGGTCTTGAGAGCGTCAGTCAGCTGGATCTCATTTCCACGGCCGGGTGGGGTGTTACGCAAGACTTCGAACACCTCGGGAGCCAAAACATAACGCCCAATGATTGCCAGGTTCGACGGAGCCTCATCAACGGCAGGCTTTTCAACCAGGTCAGTGATCTTCACGGCGTTCTCAACGTCTGTGTCTTCCACGGCCGCGCACCCGTAAAGGTTGATGCTGTCCGCGGGCACCTCCATGAGCGCCACAACTGAACCACCGGTCGCTTCCTGCACCGCCATCATGGTGGGCAGGATTGGGTTATTTTCATCGATGAGGTCATCACCCAAGAGAACCGCGAACGGTTCGTCACCCACGTGCTGTTCACCTTTGAGCACCGCGTGTCCCAGACCAAGTGGGTCACCCTGGCGCACGTAGTGAATGTCTGCAAGTTCAGAAGCCTGCTGAACCGAGCGCAACTTCTTGTCGTCGCCCTTTGCCTTCAGCGCTGCTTCCAAACCGTCAACCCGGTCAAAGTGGTCCTCCAGCGGGCGTTTGTTACGCCCTGTCACCATGAGTACGTCCTGAATACCGGCGTTGACCGCTTCTTCAACCACGTACTGGATGGCCGGTTTGTCGACAACCGGCAGCATTTCCTTTGGAGTCGCCTTGGTTGCGGGCAGGAAACGGGTTCCCAAACCAGCAACGGGAATGACGGCTTTCTTAACAGACTTCGAGTTACTCATGCCCTCATTCTAAGGTGCTGATATGGAAGGTTCTGTGGCACACGCCCGTAAGAAAGAGTTGCGTCAACAAATTCGGTCGAGTCGGGAGGCTCTCCCCGCGGATCACTCCGCGCGCTTGGACCTGAACACTCAGGTGGGCGCACTCATTCAATCTGTCATGCGCGAAGGTGCGCGCCCCAATATCTTGGCGTACGCCAGCATTGCCCATGAACCGTCGATTGACGGTGCCCTTGACCAGGCGCGGGCTGCTGGCGCCCGCATATTCCTGCCTGTTGTCACCGCCCCGGGTGAGCCGTTGATGTTTGGGGAGGTGACGAGTCCCTTGTGTGACCTTGCCCCGGTTGGTAAGTGGGGCATTCGCGAGCCACACCCAACTATGGAGGCAGAACGGCTGGTCGACGACCTCGGCCTTGCACTGATTCCTGGACTGAGCTTTTCCACCCAAGGTGGCCGGTTGGGCAACGGTGGCGGGTTTTACGACCGGACGTTTGGGCCGCAGGGAGTGGCACCACTAGGTGAGGTGTCACGGGGTGGGAGGTTGTTCAGCGTAGGCGTGTGTTTTGACTCCGAGTACGGCGCCGAGTTTCCAATCGCCCCATGGGATCTTACGGTTGATGGCGTTGTTACTGAGAACGGGTTGCGCACGGAGTAGGTGACTGGCGAGAGGCGTGACACATTCGGGTACGTGCATGTGTGCATATAATTGGGCGGTCAGAAAGGTTGATGATGCCCACTTACTCCTACGCATGCCGCGAATGCGATCACTCGTTCGATATCCACCAAAGCTTCAGCGACGACTCACTGACCACGTGCCCCGAATGTGGCAAGGAGTCACTGCGCAAAGTCTACGGTTCAGTGGGTGTCACGTTTAAAGGCTCCGGTTTCTACCGCACTGACTCGCGTAGCTCTGAGTCCGGCGGGTCTGGGGCTGGTTCTTCTGGTTCCGGTTCATCTTCAAGTTCTTCTTCGTCGTCGAACTCGTCAGGGTCGAGCTCATCTTCTTCCTCAAGCTCATCCGGCTCGAGTTCCTCGTCATCGTCAGGTTCATCTGGGTCGAGTTCGTCAGGCGCATAGGGTTCATAGACCCCTTCAACTAAATGGCACAGGTGAACGAGTTTTCCACAGATTCGCCAGAGCCCTTCCCGTAGCCACTTTGCGCTCACACACTTGAAGTATGAACGCATGGTTGAAGCGCCTGACAGGCTCCACGGACAAGAAACGCCCCCACGCACCGCCCCGTCGACTCACGCACACGCAACGTCGTCTGCTGGCAGCAGTGTGCGCGGGGCTCGCAACAGTAACCCTCGTCATGGTGCTTATCCCCCGCTCCCACGGTGATCGCATCGTGGTTGCGAACACGCACATCGACCCCGGCACCGTCATCGCATCTCGCCAGGTCACAACCAAAGTCTTTCCTCCTCAACTCATACCGGAAAACGCAGTTACTGACCCTTCGCAGGTAGTGGGAACGACCTCGGCATCTTCCTTGGACGCAGGCACACCGGTGACCACAACAGCACTGCTGGATGCCGCGCCCGCGAACATCCCTGAAGGGCACGTGCGGGTGCCCATCAGTGTGAGCGACCCGGCAACCACCTCGGTACTCAAACCCGGCCACCGAATCCAGGTGTATTCCGCAACAGCTGAGCAGGCCAGTTCGCTTGTTGACAACGCGTTAGTGATAGCAGTGACGACTGCGAACGACCAGTTCACCGGCCAAACCAGTGTGGTGACAATAGCTGTGAAACAGGAGGATGCACCCAAGTTAGCAGGGAATGCAGGGCTGAGTTTTGGGCTGCTGGGAAGCAGTGAGACGCAGAACACCTCATGATGTGTTTTTAGTTACTAAACGGGAGGCCTACAAGAAGTTGACCCTTAAACTTTGATAAATTATTAATGCTCAATTGAGCGCAAAATCCACTTCAGTATTTTCGGCACCAATCTGGCGTGCCCGTTGAAAGGCAGACATGTTCAAAGGATTTAGGGATTTCATTCTGCGCGGAAACGTCATCGAATTGGCGACCGCCGTTATTATCGGTGGCGCGTTCACCGCAATCGTTACCGCTGTTTCGGACAAAATCATCAACCCACTGATCGCGGCTATTGGTTCACCTGAAGTTGGTGGACTCGGATTCCGTATCCGCCCAGAAGTCCCGGAAACGTTTGTTGACTTCGGTGCCGTTATCACCGCAGCAATCAACTTCCTCATCATTGCTGCAGTTGTTTACTTCATCATCATCATGCCAATGAACCGCCTCAACGAATGGCGTAACCGCAACGCTGAAGAAGAAGACGTTCCAGCTACCAGCGAAGAACTGCTCACCGAAATCCGCGACCTTTTGGTTGCTCAGAACGTAGACGCTGGCCTTCCTGCTGATGCTAAGGTCAACACCGTTGCATCTGACAACGTTGACAGCGACTTTGGCGACGCCGGGAAGCACTAATCTGTAAGAGCTGAATAAGTTTTCGCAGTAGGCGCTCCGCATTGATGTTCGGGGCGCCTGCTTCTTTTGTTTACCCACGATCGGGGCGCGTAAACAACTGGTCGCCCCAGTGAGGTGGCTTCTCGTGCGACAAACCAGAGTCACTCGCAGCGGTTTCTCCCGACCGGTTACCCAACAGTCGCCGGTACTTTTCTTTGGCTAGTTGAGCTCGTTTCCGGCGCTGTGCCTCTGACTGTTCGTCCGAATTGCCGTTACGAGTCGTCACGCTCGTTTTCTCGCTCTTCTTCGCGAAGCCCGGCGTCGATCAAGTCCTCGTCCCGCAATACGCCCGTGTCATATGTGGGCATGACCTCGTCCTGGTCAAGCTCCCGGCCCTCGTCACCTGGGCTGGTTGCAGCACCCTCCTGCGACTGCTCTTCAAACACGGCCTTGGCACGTGCCTGCGCCTCACGGTAGCGGCGCACAGCCTTAGCAATCGTGTCGTTGAGGTCAGTGTGCCCACGGTAAGCCAGGGCAGTCTGCAACTGGTGTTCAAGTTCAGCATCATCACGGAACTGGTTATCCGACTGAATCCACTCGAGCATCTGGTGGAGCTCGGTCTCAGAGTACGCGTGCAGGGGCAACCCCGGGGTCACTTTGGGTCGGGACCCGCGACGCCCGGTGACAACTGAAGCCGCACGCGCGGCGTCCAAAACCGACTGTGGCGAGTGTGCTTCCACGGAATCACGCCACAGGTCAAACATGCGCTTGGCGACCGCTTGCGGGTTTGCAAACGCGTCCATCGACCACATGCGCGCACAGGTCCAGCCACGGCGTTCAAGCGAGTCACGGCGTAGGCGTTCGCGTTCGCGCACGCTTGGCGTCGATCCGTAAGCAGGGCCGTCGGTTTCGATCGCCAGCACCATGCCCTGATCCACGGTCTTGCCAACCGGCACTGCAATATCAATCCCGTGGTAGTTCACAATAGGGTGCGCGCCCAGCTTGCGCATACGTTCAGCAATGTCGTTGACAAGTGGGTTTTGCGCATTCGTCGCACCTGTGGCACCACCCGCGTCTCGCATGCCACGCGCACCAGCCGATTCCTGTTCGCCGGTGCGTGTCGCTTCACTGCGCGACGTCGCCACGACCGTCGAAATCAACTCAAGCAAATACCGTGCGCCGTGCTTGAGGCGCGAACGTTCTAAGTCTGTAGGTCCGTAGCTGGACACCAACGTCAGTTTCTGGCGCGCACGAGTGACAATTGCAGCCAAGAGCTTTTCGCTGTCCGGCTGTTCGAGCGACCCAAAGTTATACAGGACACGACCCTGCAAGGTGCGTCCGTAACCCACGGAGAAAATCACTGCGTCGCGCGCAAAACCTTGAACACGCTCGACATCGGTGACAACAAACGGTTCCTTTGTGGTGTCGGTAAAGAACGATGCCACGTACGGGTACTGCCTGATCGCAGACTGAACCGCCGACGCAACACGTTGCGCGTGCCACGGTGTCAAGGTGATGACTGCAAGCGACTGGCGTGGTTTGGTTCGCGCGTGACGCAAAACCAGGTCAACAACACGCGAAACTTCCTGGTCAGGGCTCTCCACTTGGCCGGTCACCGAATCCGGTACACCCGTCGCATCGGGAACGTAAGCAAACTCCAGACCGCTGCCTTCGCTAGTACGTGCAGTAGGCAAAGACGAAATAGCCGACTCATAGAAGTGCCCATTGACCAGGTCCAGCAACCCTTGTGGGGCAGATCGGTGGTACGTGCGCAGCCCCTTCAGCGGAAGGAACTCAGCCAATTCGGTGAACACGCTCGATGAGCTGGGCTCTGCAGGAACAGCATGCCTATTCACACTCACCGAGAACGGCTTAGGACCAGGCAACCTCGGGTCCCCTAGAGCCACAACTTGGCGTGCTCGCACAATTGACGGCAGTGCTTCGGGCACCGACAGACGAGCCGCGTCGGCAATGATGACCACGTCGAAAAAGTCTTGAGTCGCAAACACGTTTGGCACTTCAAACGGGCTCATCATCCACACTGGTGCCAATGCCGACAGCACGCGAGGCGCTTCAAGCGCGAGCTGTCGAATGTGCAGGTGAGGAGCGCGTAGCGCTGTGCGCACGCTTTCTGCTTCGGCCTTGAAGCTTGCGATAGCGCGACGCCACCCCGCAGCGTGAGCGTACATGAGGCGTTCGCCACCGGATTTCACGAACTCACGGTCGGCTTCGCGGAATTCTCGAGCCAAACTGTCCAACGCACGGGTGTCGTGGCCACTGATCTGTGTGTCAGCCGCGGCCATCTGCTGCAACACGGTTGCCCAGTAGGCCAGGTCGAATTCGGCTCCCACTCCCGCGTGACGCACCTTGCGTGCGCGCAGGTCATCCAGAAGGTCGCCCAGTCCGGCCTCGCGCAGTTTGTCATCCGCCGAGGTGCGCGCCGGCAAATCTGCCAGCGCCGCCCGGTCTTCGCCCATCGCACTCAAGCGGGCTTGGAGTTCCTCGACCAGCATGCGTCCCAGGTCGCCACCGTCAGGGGTGTCATCCATGATGGGGTCGAGTTGTCTCAACTTGATCTCGAGTTCCTGGTACACGTCGAACGCTTCAACTGCACCGTCAACGGCCCGCGGAGCCTGGGACGTGTCGCGCGTGAGCCGGTACCACTGGTCGCGCAGTTCGCGCACGTTCTGGAGTTCTTCGTGCAGGTCGGCAACGGGTCCGCGCGTGAGTGACGCGGCTTCTTTCTTCAAACGACCACGTTCGAACATGCCCTGGTCGATGTTGTGTTCCCTGCGGTACTGTCCTGAACCGGTTGCTGCGATGAGCTCTTCCAGGTTGGCATCGAACACCTGCTCCTTGAACCGTTTGAGCAGGCGTGACACGTCAACGATCGTCTTGAGGCACGCGCCCCACTCTTCGACGTTGCGTGCCGGGTTCATGCCGGCAGCGCGCAAAACGGGTTCGGTTTGCTTCGTCAGGTCTGTGACCAGGCGGGCGGCTCGTTCGGCGGTGGCGCGTGCGGTTTCGGCGTCTTCGTTGTTAGCGAATCGCGCCCCGAACCACACGGTGTCTTCCACATCCATCGTGAACGCGCCCAGGTCGGATAGTTTGAGCAACTCGTCTCTGAGTGCGTCGCGCGCGGCCGAGCTGAGCTTCATGACACGGTCATCGAACCGCACGTCGGTCAAGGGCCCCGGGTCCGAGGCGGTAAGCGCCGCAAGGTGCTCCAGGGTAGCAAAGACCGAGGTGCCCCACGGCTGCCGCTCTTGGTGCAGTGACGCTGTGTGCGCGTTCAGTCGGTCGCGCGCGTCGGTGAGCTTCTTGAGCAGGTCAGTGTTTTCGGGTTTTGAGCTACGTTCCGCGGAAATGATGAGTGAAACGAGTTGCTTCTTCACCTCGCTCATGCGTTCGCGACCGTCGACGACGAAGTTACGAACACCTGCGTCGTCGAGTCGAGTGGCGAGGTCATCCAACGCATCCGAGCTTTGCGCAACGTAAAGCACGCTCTTGCCCGCGTGAGCCAGTGAGGTGGCGAGCGCAGCGGCCACCTGAGTGTTGCCCGTTCCTGGTGGCGTGTCGACAGCGATAGACTCTCCCGCCAGTGCCGCGTCGACAACGGCTTGCTGGTCGCCGTCTACGTCAAGTGCCAGGAATTCTGAGGACGGTGAACGGTCCGGTAGTCGAGGGGTCGTCTGCGCGGCCATCGAGGCGCGCAGTTCACGCCTCTTGCGCAAGCGCTTCTGTTTTTTCTCGCCCGAGGTCTTAGCCGCTGAAACGGCCTTGCTGCCAGTCGCTTTCGTCGCGTCCGCGTTTTCAGACTCCGCGTTCGCTCCCAGCGTGGGGAGGTTTTTCGTGTTGGCGTCAGAAACGCCTGCGGACAGTCGGGGTTTTTTCGCCGAGGTCGTCGCTGCCTCCGCGGTTCCCTTCCCTTCCCCAGCGACGGGTGCAGAAGCAGAGCCACTGGAACGACCTCGGGACAGGGAGCCCCGAGCGTCAGCGTCACCAGCCAGGGCGCGCACGACTGGGTGGTCCATGGGGAGGTCGTCGCGTCCGAACGGGGTGGTGATGTTGGCGAATGTGGACACCACTAGGCGCTGGCCCACGAGCAGTCCTGGTACCGACCGGGTTACCGTGCGCAGTCGCTTGTACACGCCGGTGGGGTCGAAACCGTGGGACTCCTGCGTGGAGGCGATCCATTCGTCTGTGTCGATGTGGACACCGTGGTGCTTGCTCAGGTATTCCACCAAAGCTGGGTTGACGACGGTGTCGTTGGCCAGGGTGATTTCGAAGTCTTCGACGTTAGTTCCGCGGGGCACCAGTTCAACGTGGCGCAGCAGAATGGGCGCGGAAAAGTCGGTGCGGGTGCCGTCGATGTCACGCGACCACTGAGCGAAGCCGATCGCTAGGTGTGCGGTGTGGATTCCTCGTTCATAGGACAGCTGGTCTGCTTTGTGGCGGATTGATTTGACCCGGCGGCGTGCATCTGCGAGCTGTTCCGCGTTGCGAATGAGGCTGGACAGGCGCGTGGCACGCCCGGCAAGTAGCTGTGCCACGCCGGAAGGGTGAGCGCCGGAGAGATCGAGTGAGCCGTCACGCGAGTCACGGAAGTTGAGCATCGTGTCTCGGCCACCGATTTTTGTGGCACGTTCGTTCCACTCGGCGACTGCAGAGTTGATAGAGGAATTGCTCATAGACACATCGCAACACTATCGGTTTTCAAGCCTTGCTTAGTGGTGCCACACCGCCATCTCCATACCTTGGACAACGTTTCATGAATATGTGACTTAGCGCATAAGCTTGGCCGGGATAGGTTCTACCGCACGAGGAGAAAAATGAACGACGCAGTTATTGTTGCCGCTCGCCGCACCCCCACCGGTAAGCGCGAAGGAATGCTCAGTGGAATCCACCCGGCAGACCTTTCTGCCCTGGTAATTGAGGATATCGTTTCGACCACTGGCATTGACCCCAACCTCATTGACGACGTTATCTGGGGCTGTGTCACGCAGGCCGGTGAGCAGACCGGTGACATCGCACGCACCGCAGCACTGTCCGCCGGACTTCCCGAATCCGTCACGGGTGTGACGGTTGACCGCCAGTGTGGATCATCGCAACAGGCACTGCACTTTGCTGCCGCTGGAGTGGCTTCTGGTCAGTACGACATCGCGATTGCCGGTGGTGTCGAGTCCATGTCACGCAACCCCATGTTCTCGTCCTCGATGGGTAAGTCGCCGTATGGCACCAAGTTCAAGGACCGCTACCAGGGAGACGACCCCAACCAGGGAATCGGCGCGGAAATGATCGCTGAAAAGTGGGGCTTCTCGCGTACCGAGCTGGACGAGTTTGCGGTGCGTTCGCACGAACTCGCAGCTGCCGCAACTGACGCTGGCGCATTCGAGTCCCAGATCATTCCGGTGGAAACTGAAAACGGCACCGTGTCCGTTGATGAGGGCATCCGCCGAGGTGGTAGCGTCGAGAAGCTGGCGAAGCTCCAGACCGTGTTCAAGGAAGACGGTGTTATTCACGCTGGTAACGCGTCGCAGATTTCCGACGGCTCCGCAGCCATGCTGGTCATGAGCTCGCAGCGCGCTAAGGAACTGGGCCTCACCCCACTGGTGCGTGTTCACACTGCTGTGTTGGCCGGCGCCGACCCAATCATGATGCTCACCGCGCCTATCCCAGCAACGGAGAAGGCACTCAAGAAGTCCGGTCTGTCGATCAACGACATTGGCACATTTGAAATCAACGAAGCGTTCGCGCCTGTCCCACTGGCGTGGCTGAAGGAAACGGGCGCTAACCCTGACTTGCTTAACCCACACGGTGGCGCAATTGCGCTGGGCCACCCGCTGGGTGGATCGGGTGCCCGCCTCATGTCCACCATGATTCACAACATGGTGAACAACAACATTAAGTACGGCCTGCAGTCGATGTGTGAGGGTGGCGGCCAGGCCAACGCCACGATCCTGGAACTACTGTAAAGCCACACCGCGCAAAGTGAGCGTGACGGCGCAATATATTGCGCCGTCACGCTCACTTTGCGCAACCGGCACTTCTACGTAAATCCGCCGACCTGGTAGTATTGCCTGGTCTAGTTGCCCCCGTAGCTCAGGGGATAGAGCACGGCTCTCCTAAAGCCGGTGTCGCGTGTTCGAATCACGCCGGGGGCGCACAAAAACTGCACACACAAAAGTGGCCCCGGCAATTCAATGCCGGGGCCACGCTGTGCGTCAGCTAGCGAATTAGTCGTTAGCCTTACGCGCCAAGAAACCGTAAATAACCATCACGATCAGCGCACCGATAACCGCCAACAGGATGGTTCCCAGGCTCCACGGGTTGTTCATGATTCCCGAAACGCCGTCACCACCGAGCAAGCCACCGATGAAGCCACCCACGATGGCACCAACAACACCCAGAATCACAGTCATCATGAAGCCCATGCCCTGCTTACCTGGCATAACAGCACGCGCGATAAGCCCAATCAGACCACCAATAATAATCCACGAAATAATCGACCAGAGAAGTCCCATAATCGTCCTTTCCTAGTAGGCACGCCCTACATAAGCAGTGACTTGTCCACTAAACATTCAAATTAAAATGAAGGGGACCTGTCAATATAATCTCTGTCACACGTAAACCGTACGCTCGGCCCTACGGTTACGAGTTTTTCGTGACGTAGGGGTGGTCCGGGGTTGAACACATCTCCATGTGGGCGCCCTTGCAGAAGTATTCTTTCCCCGCATCAAACTTCGAACCACGGTACAGCTCAGACACGGTCACCATCGAGTAGCCCTGGTCTTCCAGGAACTTCAGAATGTCATCTGTCGCATCAACGGTCGGCTGGTGAATCGAGTGCATAAGAACAATCGAACCAGGGTGTACGTTGTTCTTGACGGCCGCGACCGTCTTGGGTGTTGACTTAGTCTTCCAGTCGAGCGTGTCAACGTCCCACATGATCACGCGTTTGTCGTAATCGCCTGCAATCTCATCGACCTTGCGATTGGTGGCACCGTACGGTGGTCGCAGGAGCGTCGGCTTCTCGAGCCCTGCGTCTTCAAGCGCTGCGTCAGTGTCGGCGATCTCCTTATCAGCCTTCTTAGCACCAACCTTGCTCAGAATCGGGTGCGTGTACGAGTGGTTACCCACTTCGTGCCCCGCATCAACCATTCGTTTAACTTCCTCAGGGTATTCCTTCACGTTCTTGCCAATGACAAAGAACGTGGCGCGCGCGTTGTGCTTCTTATAGGACTTGATCAACCGATCAGTGAGGTCGTTTCCACCGGGGCCGTCATCGTAGGTCAGGGCCACACATGCCGCCAGCGCACATGAAAAGCCGGAACCTTCTTCGCTGTCCTCATCGAGTTTCGCTACATCCTTCGACCCGTTGTCTGCGACCTCTTTACCCAGGTCAGAAAGCTCTTCATACTTTTTCTTCTGGTCTTTATAGGACGGCAACGCGTCCTTGCCGAACGTCAGGTCGTCCAGGTCGTCGTCACTTGGCAACGTTTCACCGGTGAACATGTCTTTGGCCGGCACGGTTGTGTCTGCTTCCAGGTCCGTGACCAGCAGTTTGACGGACTGTTCACCCTTCACCAGTGCTTCAATTCGGCTCACCACGTATTTTCCACCGGCAAAAACAATCTCGTTGCGTAACGTGACGTCGGCGTCGCTGTCCGCCGAGGTGTCGCCTGCCCCAGCAGTTTCTTCAGCTCCCGGCGCAGTGGTTTCGTTTTCGGTAGGCTCCGTTGTCGACGTGGATTCAGTTTCCGTTGCGCCCCCTGTTACACCTTCGGGTTCCGAGGTGGAATTTGGTTCCGTAAGACCGCCGGCTTCTGCTGTAGAGTCATCGGACGCTTCGGGTTTTTCGTCAGGCTCACGAATAAACGTCTCGAGCTCAGCCTGCTTGCTGGCGGGCGTCGGGGCTGGAGTGAAGGTCTTCTTACCAGCGAAAGCGCCACCTTCTTCAAGCTGGTCGAGCGCGAACTTCTCGACCTCTTCGTTCAGGGACGCGGCGCCGTTGACCGCCACTAGCTGAGCGTCAACGGAAACACCCTCTTTGTTTTTCACAATTGCCAAACGTTGCAAGCGTTCCTTCACACTTTCGGGAACACCGTCATATGAGGTGGAGGCTCCTTGCTCACCACGCTCTTCCTTAACGTTGGAGGTGCATGCAACACCACCAGCAAGAACGGTCGCAACAAGCGCCGTCGATGCGAACACTTTTTTAAACAGCACGAAAACCCTCCGTCAATACAGACGATGTATAAAAGCTTCTTGAGTTACCTGGACCGAACCTCAGGATTCGCGCTTAACGCGAACCACCATGGTGGGGCACTTGGAGTACGGCAAAACAGACTGGGAAGTCGATCCCAAAAGGAGACCCGCAAACCCGCCACGACCTCGGGACCCAATAACCAAAACCGACGCCGTATCCGAGGCGCGTACCAACGCTTCTGCCGGCTGACCGTCGTACAGCGACCAGCTCACGTCGAGGTCCGGGTACTTTTCGCGCACTGCCTGTGCGGCGAGCGCAAGCTTGTCTGCGCCTTTATCGACGTAACGCTTCATGTCACCGGTTGAAGGCAACCATTCAGGGCCCACAACAGTCGTGGTGATGACGCCAAGCAAAACCAGGGAGCTGCCTCGGCGATTAGCGAGTTCAGCCGCTTCCCACAGAGCTTGCGACTCTGCGCCCAGCGAGTCGATACCTACGACTACCTGGCCGGTGTAGTCGGGCCCGGTTACCGTGTCGGCGTCAATGGTTTCTTCAAACGAGTCACCGCCAGCATTGCGGATAGGACGCGAAGCCGTCTGTTCAGGGGCGCGATCAGAGTCGTCCGACCACGAAACCGGAATCACTACGGTTGGGCAGTGGCTGTGAGCAGGAAGGGCCGACGACACGGTACCCAAAAGACGGCCGGCGAAACCACCTCGGCCGCGGGACCCAACCACAGCCAGCGATCCCTGCTTTGATTCTTCAACCAAAACTCCGGCAGCGTCACCAATTTCGATGATCGCCTCAACTTCGACGCCTGCATCCTTGACCAGCGAGGCCGCTTCTCTGAGCGAGTCCGAAACCGTTGCGCGCACCGCGCTGTCGTCGATGGGCACATACGATACGTCTACGGTCGCAGAAGCCACGCTTGGGACAGTGTAAGCGCCAACAAGTCGAATGGACTTCTTCTGCGCCCGAGCTTCATCAATCGCCCAGGTCAGCGCGTTACGGCTGGCGCTCGAACCGTCAATTCCAACGATGATTGCTTCAGGATCGGCAACTTCGGTGGTCATCTGCTCTTCCGACACGGGCACTCCTTACAGATCGAAACCGCTTGTCCTTCAGTTTACTCCTGCCGGTTTTTTCCTCAGCGTTCGACCCGCTACGAAACGACAACGGTTGCCCGACGACTGTTGCACATGTGTTGCGCGTCGATAAACGTGCCCTGGCGAAGAGGGTTCGCCCGTGGCTCACCCCGGGCCCGAGGTGCGACAGTCTAGGCGGTTTTTGCAACCTCGGGTGAGCGCGCCAGTTCAAGGAACGGCAACCAGCGTTCGGCCGGGTTGTCGATGTCCCGCAACCACCAGTGGCCGGTTTGTGGGGCCACCGGAGTGAAAAGGAGCTTCCAGCCCATCTCTTCTGGCGTGCGGTTTCCTTTCACGTTGTTGCATGAGCGGCAGCATGCGACCAGGTTGGTCCACGAGTTCTGGCCGCCTCGGCTACGCGGAAGCACGTGGTCCACGGTGTTCGCGCCTTCGCCACAGTACGCGCACAGGTTCTTGTCACGTCGCAGCACTCCCCTACGGGAAAGCGCTGTTGTCCGCCCCCGAGGTGGTTGCACATACCGGTTGAGCAGAATCACCGAAGGCTGGTCCATGGATACGTGTGCGCTACGAATGAGCATGTCTTCGCTTGCCAGCACGGTGGCTTTGCCCGCCAAAACCAGGACAATCGCGCGCCTAAAGGACACGATCGACATGGGTTCATAGCCAGCGTTAAGAACCAGTGTTTTCACTTTTTTCTCCTGAGGCGGATGGGAAAACGCGCGAGGCGCCGTGCAAAAGCGCGACGCCTCGTTAAAGACAGACAGGAGCCACTTACGGGCTCCACACTTATCGAATGTATGGGTTCCGCAAACGATATAAGTCGACCACTGCGGTTGTGCATGCTGGCCTCCTTACATCGTGAGCAGTGAAAATGTTCAGCAGAACCTAGATTACCGGGCGTGCACCGCGATTTACCTGCGGTTGGCGCCGATTTGAAGAGAATTACGGACAGTTTGTCAAAAGTTCACCGTGAATGCGCGAAACCCCCGCGCTGTACCGATTTGCGCGGGGGTTTCGCTTTCACATCTGCGAAGTCTTAGAGAACGCGGACGAACGTGGCTCCGGAGCGAACCATCCAGTCGATGGAGCGGTAGGAGGTCTTGACGCGTGGGTTACCTGCGTCGTACATCATGCCGTTACCTGCGTAGATACCAACGTGTCCAGGCGACCAGATGATGTCACCAGGCTGGGCCTGTGCACGCGACACGGTCTTTCCAGCGCCGCGCTGAGCACCCGAGGTGCGAGGCAACTTCACGCCCACCTTGCCGTATACGTACGAGGTGAAGCCGGAGCAGTCCCAACCGCTTGGGCTGGTTCCGCCGGATACGTAAGGGGTTCCGACGTACTGGCGAGCCAGGGCGATAACCTGCTGTGCCTTTGATCCGCTTGGGAGTGCAACGTCTTCGTTAGCTTCGGACTTGGAGCTCTTCGAGCTCTTCTTCGAGGAAGAGGAGGACGAGCTCGACGAACCTGCAGCCGAGGCACCGGAACGGCTGTTTGAGGTAGGAGCACTAGCGTCAGCGTCATCGGTGGAAGGTTCAGCAACTGGTTCAGGAGCCTTCTTTGCGGTGACGTTTGCAGCCACACCGGTTGCGATGTCAGCAACGTCAGCGTCTGCTACAGCAGTTGCCTTCTGGGCGGTGAAGGTTTCAGCTTCTTCAGCCTTTGGTGCATCCGCGGAAACGGTTGCATCGTCTTTAGCGTCAGCAGTTGAAGGGAGAGTAGCGGTCACGAGCAGACCACCAGCAGCAGCTACAACAGCTGCACGCTTACCCATTGCGCCTGAGTTGGCGTTCAGTGCTTCAGTGAGTTCAGTCAGCGGCGTCTTGACGCGTGCGTCAGACCCGTGACGTCCCATCTTCTTTCCAGCCACGAGATTCCTCCATCTACCAGCCCTAGGCCGCCACTTTCATCGGTACTCTCACTGGGCCGTGTGACTAGCGGTAGCAGCCCGTGAGTGGATCAGTTCAAAATCCAACAGTGAAAACTGTAACCGAACGAAACCCCAATGTCACATTTCAGTTACAACCCGAGCACAGATAGGACGCATTTTTCTATATAACTCCAGGTCAGAGCACATAAAAAAGTTTATAACGAATTTTGATCCGTGGTTATATTTGCGTGATCCGGCTCTACTTTTCTACCTCAAGCGGATCATCACCGCCCCCTCACCGACGCTAGCGCACAGAAAAACAACACTTCACGACGCCGCGACTTCAAACCCTTGACTCACTCGGTGGCGTGCGTCACACTTATTCAAACCGATCAAACGATCGGTACGAGCTTTCATCAAAGGCGATAGGAGCTTCCATGACCGCGTCATCTGCAACTGCCACCCCTAACGCACACCACCTCAAGCACCGAAAACTTCTTGCCTCCGGTGTCGTTGGATCCTCAATCGAGTGGTACGACTTCTTCCTCTACGGAACGGCAGCCGCTTTGGTGTTCCCACATGTGTTCTTCCCCTCGGAAGGTCCACTGGTTGCCACCCTTCTGAGCTTCGCAACATTCTGGGCAGGCTTTATCGCCCGACCTCTTGGCGGTGTCATTGCCGGACACTACGGCGACAAATTCGGCCGTAAACCTATCGTCGTCGTATCTCTCCTTGTCATGGGTGCAGCTACATTTGTCATCGGGTGCTTGCCAGGCGCAGAGAACATTGGTTTGGTCGCACCGATCGCGCTTGGGCTTTGCCGGTTTGCGCAAGGTCTGGCCGCAGGCGGTCAGTGGGGTGGGCTTGCCCTTCTCCTCACCGAATCCGCTGGCCCTAAGAACCGGGCATACTCTGGCTCGTTCAACCAGATCGGCGTTCCGGCAGGAGCGTTCCTGGGAAACATCGTTTTCATCACTGCCACCTATGCGCTCACACAAGAACAGTTCATCGCGTGGGGCTGGCGCATTCCGTTCTGGTTCACAGCAGTTCTCTTTCCCGTCGTCTTGTTTATCCACCACAAGGTTGAAGACAGCCCAGAGTTCCGCGAGCTGGAGAAGAAGACTTCCGAAACTGAGTCTCAAATCGTCAAGGCACCCCTGTGGGTCGCTGTGAAGAAGCACTGGAAAACGATTCTGCTGGGTTGTGGTCTTCTCGCTTCGACCAACTGCATTTTCTACATTTCGATTGCTGGTGTTCTTAGCTACGGTGCGAACTACTTGGGCTTGGACCGCACTCACATGTTGATTGCCGGAGCTTTGGCGTGTGTCGTGGGGATCGCGACCACACCGCTCTTGGCACTGTGGTCAGACCGAATCGGTCGCCGACCCGTCATCATCTTTGGTGGAGCAGGAATCTTCCTGTTCGTGCCGATTTACTTCATGCTGATCAACACCGGAAACATTTTCTTGTTCGGAGTAGCCGTGTGCGTTTCGTCGGTGTTCCAGTGCGCGGTCTACGCGCCTCTGGCCGCGTTCCTGGGTGAGCTGTTTGAACCCGAGGTGCGGTTCTCTGGCGCTTCACTTGCCTACCAGCTCGCAGCGATTTTGATCTCCGGTGCGACACCGATCCTCATGACCTCACTCATCGCGTCTTCTGGAACCACGCACGGCGTGACAGTCATGGTCATGATCATGGGGGTCATCACGGTTGTGAGCGCCGTGTTGTTGAAAGAGACCAACCCCAAGTGGGTCAGGCAAGACCCTCACGCGGTTCCGGGCGAGTTCCTGTACGCAAAGAAACCAGCGCAGGCAACTCGCCACCCGGAGGTTTCGCGCGAGGACACCGAACCCGTGTCATAGCCTCATAGCAGTGGCTTCATAGCAAGAACGTGGCCGGTAGCAACACTGCTACCGGCCACCTTTATGACCTCCACACCTTACAACTGCGACACGTCGATCGCGCGCTTGAGGATCTTCCCGCTTGGTCCCTTAGGCAATGCGTCCACGAACTTGATAATCCGCGGGATCTTGTACGCCGAAAGCCTCTCGCGGGCAAACTTCTCGATTTCTTCTTCCGTCAGCGTGACCCCCGGCATGGGCGTAATAACCGCCGTGACGATCTGGCCGTAGTGGTCGTCGTCCGTTCCCAGCACCGCGGCCTCAAGAACACCAGGGTGTTCATACATCGCTTCCTCGATCTCACGTGGGTACACGTTGTATCCACCGTGGATGATCAGGTCTTTGAGCCGGTCCACTATATATAGGTATCCGTCCTCATCGACCCGCCCCAGGTCCCCGGTGTGGAACCAGCCGTCTTCGTCGATCGCTTGGGCCGTAGCGTCTTCTCGTTTCCAGTAGCCGGGCATATTCACCGGGCCACGCGAACACACTTCACCGACCTCACCTGCTGGCACCTCGGCGCCGGTCAGGTCCTTAATGCAGTACTCGAGTTCTGGCAACGGCAACCCCACCGACCCTGGTTTACGCACACCATCCAGCGGGTTCATACTCACCATCGCCGAGGTCTCCGTCAACCCATACCCTTCCGTGAGCACCGCACCAAAACGTTCCTCGAACTTACGAATGAGCTCAACCGCCGCGGACGCCCCTCCGGAAAGCGCGAACCGCATATGGGAGAAGTCGTAGTCACCTTCTGGCGCGTGCACAATCGCGTTCCACATCGTTGGGACCCCGGACACCACCGTGAGTTTGTCGTGACTCATGACCTTCAGCTGCTCAACCGGGTCAAACCGGGGCAACAGCGTCAGCTGCGTTCCGTGCGCAACCGCCACCATGAGAACGGACGACAAGCCGAACACGTGGAACAGCGGGAGGGAGGTGCCACCTCGGTCGTCTTCTGTCATCTTCGAGTCGATGCCACCAATGCGGGCCGCGTTGGTCAGGTTGCTCACCGTGAGCATGGCGCCCTTTGGGCGTCCTGTGGTGCCCGAGGTGTACAGCAGGACCGCGACGTCCTCACCCTTGCGTTCGACTGGGGTGAAGTCGTCAAACGGGGGAAGTTCGGCGAGGTCAGCCGGGGTGATTAGTTGGCATGCTTCAAACGTGACGCCTGCGTTCTGAGCGGACTCCTGCCCGGCTTGGGCCACCGCCGGATGTGCCACGACGCGACTAGCTCCGGAATCTTCGATGAAATAGTCGATTTCACGCGAGGTAGCCAGAGGGTTGACTGCCACAACTGTGAGCCCACTTGATTGGGCGGCAAAGAATTCAACGACAAATTCCGGTGTTGTGGGAGCGATGAGGAGCAACCGGTCCCCCTCATTCATCTCAGCGGATAGTTTCTGCGCCCGGCGCGCGATCAAGCTGGCTAACTGTCCACGGGTAATTTCCACACGCGGTTCCGTCAACGGCCCACGCAGTTGTAGGCGGTCGGGGTCTTTACGCGCGAAGTCGAAAACCGGCGTTGCGAGATTTAACGGTGCAAATTCCACGATTCTCCTTTGAAGCATGGCGGTCAGGTACTCACATACTAAAACAATATTTGCTCCCGAGCGATCGATCGGTGAAGATGTTTCTACAGACTTCATTGGGCTCGAAGAGGAGATCACATGGAAGTAAACGGGAACGTCGCGGTAGTTACCGGGGGCGCCGGCGGGATCGGGCAGGCCCTGGCAACGGAACTCGTCAACAGGGGTGCCCGCGTGGTTGTCGCGGACGCCTCCGAGGCGGTGACCGAGGTGGCAGCAAAGCTAGGGGGCCACGGTTGGCACGGCGACGTATCAACAGTCGCTGGAATCGAAGCGCTCATCGCTGAAACCGAAAAAGAATACGGCCCAATCGACCTGTTCTTCGCAAACGCGGGAATCATGGGGCAGTCTGGGCTCGGCGACGAGGACACGTGGGACATGGCCATCGACGTGAACCTACGAGCGCACATCCGCGCGGCCAGGCTACTGATCCCCGGGTGGCAGGAGAGGGGACGCGGGCACTTTGTGTCGACCGCCTCGGCGGCAGGCCTTCTCACCCAACTGGGGCAGGCGGAATACTCCGTCACCAAGCACGCGGCGGTGGGATTCGCCGAATGGCTTGCCATCACGTACGGCGGTGACGGCATCAACGTCACATGCGTGTGCCCTATGGGAGTGAACACTGCGATGTTGCAAGCCGGCACAACTGCGCAGAACGTTACGGAAAAAGTCGCAGCCGCGGCCGTGACTCAAGCCGGCCCGGTCCACGAACCACAGCACGTGGCACAGATTGTGCTAGACGGGGTTGAGAACAACGAGTTCCTGGTTCTCCCCCACCCTGAAGTTCTCGATATGTACCGCATGAAGGGGTCTGACTATCAGCGATGGATTTCCGGAATGCAGCGTTACCAAACCACCCTCACCAGCCAACACAAGGAGTAAAACATGTTTGAACAGACCGAACGTGGAAAAGACTACGAAGGACGTCTCAACGCGTTTATGGACGAGTTCGTGTACCCGGCTGAGCCGGTGTACCGCGAACAGATGCGCGAAGTTGGGCCGCACGGCATGCCGCAGGTCCTGGAGGACCTCAAGGCTGAAGCGAAGTCCCAGGGCCTGTGGAACCTGTTTCACCCGCACCCGGAGTGGGGGCCGGGCCTGACCAACTCGGAATACGCGCCGCTGGCCGAAATCACCGGCCGGTCCATTGAAATCGCCCCTGAAGCGATCAACTGTAACGCTCCTGACACCGGGAACATGGAAGTGTTCACGCTGTTCGGAACCGATGAGCACAAGGAAAAGTACCTGAAGCCTCTGCTGGACGGGACCATGGCATCGGCCTTCGCGATGACGGAGCCCGCCGTGGCCAGCTCGGATGCGACCAACATTGAGTTGCTCATGAAGAAGGACGGCGACGAGTACATTCTGGACGGTCGCAAGTGGTTCGCGTCCAACGCGATGCACCCCAACCTGGGCGTGTTCATTGTGATGGGCAAGACTGACCCTAACGCTGACACTCACCGCCAGCAGTCCATGATGGTGGTACCAGCTGACGCTCCCGGCGTCACCATTGTGCGCAACCTGCCGGTGTTTGGATATGACGACCGTGAGGGCCACGCCGAGGTGGTATTCGACCAGGTGCGCGTGCCGGCTAAGGACGTTCTCAAGGGCGAGGGTGAAGGGTTCGCGATCAGCCAGGCTCGTTTGGGACCGGGCCGCATCCACCACTGCATGCGTGCGATTGGGTGCGCTGAGCGCGCACTTGAGCTCATGTGTAAGCGCGCTGAGGAGCGTGTGACCTTTGGTCAGAAGCTGTCGCAGCGCGCGAACATTCAGGACTGGATTGCTGAGTCGCGTATCGAGATTGACCAGGCGCGCCTGCTGACCCTACACGCAGCGCACCTGATGGACACGGTGGGTAACAAGGTAGCGCGCACGCTCATTTCAGAGATTAAGGTCGCAGCCCCTGTCATGGCGTTGAAGGTCATTGACCGTGCGATCCAGGTGCACGGAGGTGGCGGTGTCACGAACGACTTCCCGCTGGCCTCGATGTACTCGCACATGCGTACCTTGCGCCTTGCTGATGGACCAGACGAGGTTCACAAGATGACCATTGCCCGCCACGAACTCAAGAAGTACCGGAAGTAGAGGAAATCATGTCGTATGCACCGCTGTGGGACTGAGCTGACGCACGTAGCGCTGCCTGATTCCGCAGTGGTGCTTACACGCGAATGGATCGCGTCGCTTGTCACACCACGGTGACAAACACGTTGTCGGCGGTCTCAGGTGGCAAGTCCAAGACCTCCGGCTCACCTTCAACGGTCAAGGTCAAGTACTCTCCGTTGACCCGCAGAGAAGCCACGGCATCCGGCACTACGCCTGTGCGCTTGAACTGCCCCAACAAAAACGTGTCCACCTGAAGTGGTTCACCGAGCCACTGGATCTTCACCGTCACGTCTTTATCCCTAGCGACCACGTCCGTCAGCGGGCGGGCCTGAGCCCCAGCTTCAGTTTCCAGCCCCAGATCCTCCAACCCCGGAATGGGATTGCCATACGGACTGGTCGCAGTTGATGGCAACATCTTCACCAAGCGCTCTTCTACCTGTCGACTCATCACGTGCTCCCACCGGCACGCTTCATCGTGAACGAGCTCCCAATCCAACCCGATCACATCGAACAAAAGCCGTTCAGCTAACCGGTGTTTACGCATCACCGAAGTAGCCAACTGACGCCCCGAGTCCGTGAGTTCAAGACTCCGGTCCGAATCCACAATCAGAAGTTCGTCACGCTCCATACGCGCAACCGTTTGCGACACTGTGGGACCAGAGTGTTCGAGGCGTTCAGCAATACGAGCACGCAATGGCCTGATCCCTTGCTCCTCAAGCTCCACAATGGTCTTGAGGTACATCTCGGTCGTGTCGATCAGGTCCTTCACAATACCCCTCAGCTCATGACTACCACTTGGTCAGTGGTCCATTTCATCATTCTATTAAGAAACCGATAAATCGCTAGGCATCTTTTATTCGGCCAGAACACTCTGCGACTTATGGAAACAGCCGTTGCGCTGTCCACGCCTCCGGGTCATCCAAACGCGTCACCTGTGAAGCCCTCACCTGAAAACGGTCGTGCAACCGACTTTCACGCCCATGCCAAAACTCCACCGTGTGCGCCTTCACCAGGTACCCACCCCAATTGTCAGGCCGCGTAACAGGGTCGCCAGCTGCCGCCTCGGCGCGGGCATACGCCTCATCCAACTCTGCGCGGCTACCCACCGGCTGGGACTGCCGGGACGCGATCGCACCGATCTGCGAACCCCGCGGCCTGACCGCAAAATACGCATCCGACTGCTGGGCGGGAACCCGCTCAGCAACACCTCGGACGCGCACCTGACGCTGCGCCGAATGCCACGGGAACACCAACGCCACCCGCGGGTCTGCTGCGATCTGGTGTCCTTTCGTCGAGTCGTAATTGGTGAAGAACACAAACCCGTCCGGGCTGAACTCCTTGAGCAGAACAATGCGCGAATCCGGACCGTCTTCATCGACAGTCGAAACCACCATGGCGTTGGGCTCATGCACATGCTCAGCTACCTCTTCATACCAGCGGCTGAACTGGTCAAACGGGTTGTCCCCCACCAGCTCATATGCGTTGTCCTGGTATTCGGTTCGAGTCGTGGCAAGCGATTCAATATGACTCATAGGCCAATAGTATCGCCGGGGCACCTGCACCCTACCGCCCGGCCACCGGCACAAAATACGGACCCGCCCGCACCCGCACCTTCCGCGCGCCCTACACTTGAAAATGTGACTGAGACTACTTTTACACCCATTCCGCCTGAACTGCTCCCTCGCGATGGTCGCTTTGGCGCCGGACCGGCTCGCATCCGCGACGAACAAATCACCGCGCTCGCTGAAGCCGGACGCACCGTCCTAGGCACCTCGCACCGGCAAGCCCCCGTAAAGGACCTGGTCAAGCGCGTCCGCGAGGGTCTCCACCGGCTGTTCTCACTCCCGGAAGGTTACGAAGTAGTCCTGGGCAACGGCGGATCCACCTGCTTTTGGGACGTCGCAACGTTCTGCCTGGTACGTTCGCGTGCAGCGCACGCGCAGTTTGGCGAGTTCGGTTCCAAGTTCGCAAAAGCCACAGCACAGGCCCCATTCCTAGAAGACTCCGTCATTTTTGACGCCCAGCCCGGCACCGCAACCACCCCACAAGCAACCGACGGGGTTGACGTGTACGCGTGGCCCCACAACGAAACCTCAACGGGTGTGGCAACCGACATTGTCCGCCCCCACGGGATTGACGACGACGCTTTAGTGGTCGTCGACGCAACTTCAGCCGCCGGTGGCCTCCCCGTAGGCATCTCCCAAACCGACGTGTACTACTTCGCACCTCAAAAGAACATGGGCTCCGACGGCGGCCTGTGGGTTGCGATCATGAGCCCGCGAGCCCTCCAGCGCGCACAAGAAATCAAGGAGTCCGGCCGTTGGATTCCAGCTTCCCTGGATCTGGTGACGGCCATCGATAATTCGCGGAAGAACCAGACCTACAACACCCCCGCGGTGTCCACTCTGTTGCTCCTGGCCGAACAGATCGAATGGATCAACACCCACGGCGGCTTGGACTGGGCTACGGAGCGCACCCGCACGTCATCGCAGCTGGTGTACGACTGGGCTGAGAAGCGCAGTGAAACCACCCCGTTTGTGACCAAGGTGCAGGACCGCTCCGCTGTTGTGTGTACCGTGGATTTTGATGACTCGGTAGACGCCGCCGAGGTGGCAAAGACTTTGCGCGCCTCCGGAGTTGTCGATGTCGAGCCTTACCGGAAGCTAGGTCGCAATCAGTTGCGCATCGCCACGTTCGTCTCAGTGCCGCCTGAAGATGTCAAGGCGCTTCTTGCGTGCATCGATTACGTGCTGGACAACCGCTAAGAGACACGGAGCCGGGCGCGACTGCGCTATGTGAAGTAGACGAAGCACCCAATAGCGAAAGCGAGCGCCGCGATCGATGCGAAGCTCAGCTCAACGACGATGCCCAGTGCCGCTGTTTTGAGGATCTCCCACGACGACGACCACGCAGCCGAGGTGTCTTTCAAACGCTGATATTCCATCACGAATAGGCCCACGACAAAGCCCAACAGGAGTCCTACCACCGGGATTAAGAAGAATCCCACTAAAGCCAGGACACCCGAAACGAGGAGGGTGGACTTGGGGATTTTCATGCTCGCGAGTTTGCGACCAGTAAGCACCCACGATGAAGCCATTCCCGCAGCGATACACAGCGTGATGACCGCAAAAACGATCCAGGTGGGAACTGTGTTGGCAAAAATTGCCCACACCAGGCTGGCGATCCAAATGAGGATTGAGCCGGGTAGAACGGGGATCACAATCCCCATCAGCCCCACACAAATGGCCAAGGCACACAGCACGGTCGCAATGATCATCACGGTCATTCGAGTTCCTTTCGTCGCACACAGTCTACGGAACCCTGATGCGGCTATGGGTGTGGGTGTTGCCCGTCGTACGTGAAGTACACCAACCTGCGCGAACGGGCCCGGTGGACGCGAAGGTTCTTCGCCGTCATCATCCAGATCGCACCAATCGATATCCCAATGACTCCCGACGCCCCTGCTACCAGTAGCGCTATTCGTGGCCCGTATGTGTTTGCGATAAATCCAGAGATCGGAGCACCCACGGCTCCCCCACCCATGAGAACTGCCGTGTACATGGACATGACGCGACCTCGCACGTGTGCCGGAATTGTGGTCTGCACAAAACCATTGGCTGACGTCAGCATTGTGATGGTGACAAACCCAACCCCCACAAGCGTGATCGCAAACAGTTCATACGTGGGTGCGACCGAAGCCAGAATCCCCACAAAACCGAATCCACCGGCAGCCCAAAACACGTATCGCAGCCTGGGTTTTTCACGGCTAGCCGAGCGTAAAGCACCTGCGACTGACCCAATCGCAATGATCGAGGACAAGAGCCCAAAACCAGCGGCGTCCTTTCCGAACTCCACGCGCGCCATCGTGGCGGAAAAGATATTGAAGTTGAATCCCAAGCTCGAAATCACGAACAGGATCGACAAGACCACCACAATGTCGGGGCGTGTTTTGATGTATTTGAAACCACCCACTACAGATTTCAGACCGCGGACCTTGGATCTGGGCGAAGGGTGCAGGCGAGACTTATCTAGTGAGATGAGCACTGCCAGGGTGGCAATATAGCCCACGCCACTGATCGCAAACACGACTCCTGCCCCTACCGAGGCGGTCAAAAGTCCCGCGACCCCGGGACCCAATAAGCGGGCCCCGTTGAAGGACGCTGAGTTCAGTGAAACGGCGTTGGGTAGCAGGCGGTCGCCCACGAGTTCTGAAACGAAGGACTGGCGGGTTGGGGCGTCCACGCACATGACCAAGCCCAAGAACAGAGACATGCCGTACACCCACCAGATGGTCAGCGCACCGGTTAGGTACAGGGTCAGCAAGACAAAACCGCTGGCCCCTTGAAGAGCCTGCGTGATCATGAGTACCCCGCGTTTGCTGAATCGGTCGGCTATCGCCCCAGCAAACGGGAATAAGAGAAGCTGGGGACCCAGTTGCAACGCCATACCAATACCCAAGGCAGTGGCGTTGTGGTCCGTAAGTTCGGTGAGCACCAACCAGTCTTGGGCGGTGCGTTGCATCCACATACCGGTGTTAGAGGTAAGAGCTGCTGCGAACCAGTTCCGGTAATTGGGCTCGCTCAATGAGCGGAATGTCGAGCTCATGTGCCCGCCCCCATTGCGCGTGTCCTCCTACCCGCTCCCCTTTAAGCGGTCGTCCACAACCGTTTATTTACGTACTCTACGTCAGTGTTCCGTTTGGTTGCCCTGGGCGGTGTCATCGGAGTCTGTTGAAGTTTCTGATCCCGAGGTGTCCACCATGTCGAAGTGTTCGACCTTGTCGTCGACAACCGCTTGCGGTGTTTCGTCGCGGCGTTTACGCGCATCAGTTTCTGAGTGCGCACCACACCCTGCGTCCAGCGACACCACTCGCCCATCAAACGGCGACCACTCGTTGGTACACACACCAAATTGCATACGCAACGAACCCGCGATCGGCAACAGGTACCCGCATGTGGAGCAGTGTGCGGAAGCGTGGCGCGCGTAGTCACCCTCGGAACCAGACTCGGAACGCTCCCACCGGGAAGCGGCACGTGTCAGACCGGTAGGTGACAGGACGCGCACACGCCCCAGACCCAATTCGTAGTTAGGAATCTGGTCGACGTTGTCGCCTGCGACCACCTCGACCTGCTCGAAGCCACCTTCTAAGTTGTCGTCAAAGTCCTTCTTTGGCAAGACGTCCCGCACGCCCAGGTCACCTGGCTGGATACGGTCTTGCCAGGGAACCCACTTGGGCGCTGTCAGGGCTTGGTCACCGGGCAACAAAGCAGTTTCACACACGGTGACGGGAGCATCTTCTTCTGGGGCACGCGCAATGACGGCCGTCCACGCCCATCCGGGGTACGCCGGATCCAAACACGCGAACGTGTGGGTGGCGCTACACCGCGCTTCGCAGGTGACACCGATGTGCTCACCCACGACCTCGGCGGGTACAACGTCAAGAAGTGCCCGCCGCGCAATGTCGACAGCGTTCTCGAGTACTGGGTCCAGTTCCATCGTGGAACCAGGATCCACAGATTCGAGCCATGCGGTAAACAGACCGCTCATTAGCCCTCCAGGTCGTCTGCGATGTGCCTGAGCACTTCAGCGACCTTATTCGAGAACACAGGGTCAGGGAATCGGCCCTGACGAAGTCCCGCCGAAGTGTCTTCAAGCAGTGTAATGACATCATCGATCATATCGGCCGACTTCTTGGGGTCACGGTTCCGCTTGGGTCCGTCCACAAGGCGAGCCTTGAGAACCTGCTTTCCGCGGCGCCCGTCAACAACGTCGAATTCGAGACGTGTTCCGGGCGCTACTTTCACACCGTCTGGAAGAGCTGACTGGTGCAAGAACATGTCGCCTTCGTCGCTTGTGACAAAGCCGAATCCTTTTTCTTGGTCAAACCATTTAACACGACCAATAGGCATAATTGTTTCCTTTCGGAGATGAGATAAGAATCTTGAAGATATAGAAGGAAGAGATTTACGCTTTGCGACGCTTCATGACCATGCGGACCCACAGCACACCCAGTAACAGAATTCCGAGTGGCGAGGCGACATATGCAATGGCCATCAGGAATGTAGGCGGCGTATGGTCTCGTACTCCCATGAGAACCACCGCGGCTACTGCTAACGCTCCTGCGATCGAGAAGACCAGCGCTAACACGGCCAGAAGGAAGTCCGACCCCGTCATGGTCGACGGTCGTTGAGGTACGCGGTCTTGTCTGTCACCGGTCATGCGGCCTCCTTCCTTCAGCAAAAACAATGGCCCAGATGCTGGGCCGATGGTAAATACAGTTCGTAAATACAGTGGCGAACCCGCTTCAAGCGAGCCCGTAAATACGCGTGTTGTTCGAATATTATACCGTGCTTCGCACTCTCCCGACACCTCCCCCACGCGAGTACTATACTGAGTCGAGATGTCTACTGTGTCATTTGCGTCGTGGATTAGCTCCGCACCCAAGGAATCACTCATGGCTGTTTTAGAGTGCCGCCGTGACCTTGTCCGTTCTGACACCGCATCGTTTCAACGCTTAGCCGGTCTCGCTTCTTCCCGTGCTGCGGTAGCCGTGGGTCTGGAGTCGCTCAACGCGCAACAGCTTCAGTTGGCATGGGCAATGGCCCGTAGCGCACGCACACAGCCAGTCATCACGGACCTGCAAGAAGGCCCCGCGCTCACAGCTCTCATCAACACGGCCCTCGCTTGGCCTTCCGGCAACGGTTACCGCATTCAACCAGAGACCATTGCAATCCTGCCCACCTCGGCCGCCGCAACGGCGACGCCTCCCGCGTGGGCAGACCGCCCCTCCCCAGCCCAACCGGAACAGATCACAGTTCCACACAATGTACCCACGAACGCCGCCGCGGCGGCGGTCAACCAAGTCTTGACAGACCTCGGCGCTGTCGTGGAAGCGCTCGCGGCTCTCAAACCTTCCCAACTGGTCCGAGGTGGGATAGGCAAACGAGATGTGTCCACTTTGGCGGCCCGCACCTCGGCGGAGGTTCCCACCGTGGTGTTCTTGCTGGAAGTAGCACGCGCGCTGGGACTCATTGGCGTGGGCGACTCACACGACGACCCCCAGTGGATGCCCACAGTTGCCTGGGACACATTTAACGACGACCGTGCGGCGGCGTATGTGTCAGTCGTCAACAGCTGGCTCAGCCTAGTGTCCAACCCGCTTCACGTGGCCGCAGGAACCACCTGGAACGACGAAAAAGTCCACGTTCTGGGCAACCACCAACCACCACCTGCACCCCGCCCGGTCATGCCGTTCGCCCGGTACCAGGTGTTGACCCTACTCAGCGAACTTGCGCCTGATCAGCAGGCGATTACCACCTCGGACTTGGTGGCCCATGCGCAGTTCAGCCACCCACTCACCCGCGGTTTCGACGAACCCACTGTTCGGCACGTACTTACCGAAGCTGAACACTTAGGGCTCACGTTCACCCCGTTCCACGCCACCGACGCATGCGGGCTCACGCACTTAGGCGCAACACTTGCCGAACATGTGACATCGCACATGACGGCTGAGCTCAGCCCCTTGTGGTTTGACCGCGACCGCCTGGCCGCCCCAGATGACTTCGCACAGATGGTCACGTCGCTCCTCCCTGAGCTGGAACGCACGGTGATCACCCAGTCCGACCTCACCGCTATAGCCACGGGCCCCTTGCACCCAGAAACCGCGACGGTCCTGGACCAAGTCGCAACCGTCGAAACTCGCGGGCAAGGAACCGTGTACCGCTTCACCCCCGCATCGATCACCCGCGCTCTGGAGTCGGGGCTGTCAACAGCAGCGATTCTTGAGCTCATCGAACGCGTTTCCTCAACCGAGGTGCCCGGCCCGTTGGACTTCCTCATCCGTGACACTGCCGCCAAACTGGGTCGCGTCACCGTTTCCGCTGCCCGCGGCGTCATTGTGGTCAACGACCCCGAAGAACTCGACCCGCTCATCGCCGACCCCCTCTTCGCAGCCGCGAAACTCACCCGGGTCGCGCCCACCGTGGCAATTTCCAGCGTGGGACCGGAACGCTTAAGCGTACTCCTGTCCACGCACGGAATCGACGTCATGAAGTCCTCGGCACCGGCCCCCACCCGGGCTCGCGTCCCCTCAAACACGCGCCCAGTGCGCACACGCACCACCCGGATGAACGACCTCGGCGCGTTCTATGACACACTCATGTCCCACCCCGGCGAACCTCAAGGAGCACCCACCACAATCGCGGGGACGATCCGGGATGCGATCGACTCACGCACCCCGCTCACACTCACCGTTGCGACCGCGGCTGGTGACCGCAAAGCGGTGACGCTCACTCCCGTCGCGGTCGCGGGTGGAATGGTCCGAGGTCGTCGCAGTTCCGGGGAAGTGACCGTCCCGCTGGTCAGAGTGATCGCAGCGCAACCCAGCAAGGAGGTGTCATGAGCGGGCCTCTAATTGTTCAGTCAGACCGCACGCTTCTTTTGGAGTCAGGGCACCCGGACGCGCAGGTGGCGGGCTTAGCGATCGCACCGTTTGCGCAACTGGCCAAGACTCCCGAATACGTTCACACCTACACGATCACCCCACTGGGGTTGTGGAATGCTCGCGCCAGCGGTTACGACGCGGAATCAGTCGTGAACACGCTGTTGGAGTACGCCAAGTTTCCTGTACCACACGAACTTTTAGTCGACATTGTCGACACGATGGACCGGTTTGGTGTCCTCACGCTGATCGACCACCCCACGCACGGGTTGACTCTCCAGTCCACGGATGCCACCCTACTGGAGCGGTTGCGCGCACACCCGGACATGCAGGGAATCCTGGGCCAAAGAATCGACGAAGAATCCACCGAGGTGTACCCGTCAGAGCGCGGTGAACTCAAGCACCGGCTCCTCAAACTGGGCCACCCCGTCGCCGACCGCGCCGGCTACATCAGCGGTGAAGCCCACACTATTGGGCTGAGCAATACGTGGAGCCTGCGCGATTACCAACAACGTGCCATCGACGCGTTTATTCACGGCGAATCGGGGGTCGTGGTCCTGCCGTGTGGCGCAGGCAAAACCGTGGTGGGCGCAGCCACCATGGCCCAGGTGCAAACCACCACGCTGATCCTGGTGACAAACTCTGTTTCGGCTAAACAGTGGAAAGCTGAACTGTTGCGCAGAACCAGTTTGACGCCGGAGGAGATCGGCGAATACTCCGGGAACCTCAAACAGATTCGCCCCGTCACGATCGCCACCTACCAGGTCCTCACCACCCGCCGAAAAGGGTCGTATCTACACCTGGAACTGCTGGACGCGCGCAACTGGGGACTGGTGATCTACGACGAAGTCCACCTGCTTCCCGCCCCCGTTTTCCGCCTCACCGCAGGACTCCAAGCCAGGCGCAGACTAGGGCTCACCGCCACCCTGGTACGCGAAGACGGGCGCGAAGAAGAAGTCTTCTCGCTCATTGGGCCCAAGCAGTTCGACGTTCCGTGGAAAGAAATCGAGGCAGCCGGGCATATCGCAACAGCAACGTGCCACGAAATTCGCGTCAAACTGGACCGGGACCTGCGCACCACCTACGCCAATGCAGAAGGCGAGAACCGGTACCGATTAGCCGCCAGCTGCGAAGCCAAAGTACGGGCCACCACGCACATCGTGAACAAGCACCCCGATGCCCAAATCCTGGTGATTGGGCAGTACTTGGATCAGCTCGAGGAACTGGGTGACGCGCTCAACGCTCCCGTTCTGACCGGTAGGACTCCCGAGGCGGAACGCGAGCGCCTCTACGAAGACTTCCGCAACGGTGACGTACGAGTTCTCGTGGTGTCCAAAGTCGCCAACTTCTCCGTTGACCTCCCGCAGGCATCCGTCGCCATTCAGGTATCCGGATCCTTCGGCTCCAGGCAAGAAGAAGCGCAGCGGCTAGGCAGGATCCTACGGCCAAAAGAAAACGCGCTCCCGGCCACCTTCTACACGATCGTCACGTCGAACACCATCGACGAAGACTTCGCGCAGCACCGACGGCGCTTCCTCACCGAGCAGGGGTACTCCTACACCATCGAAAACTTCCCCCGGGACTAACGTTCGGTTGAGCGTACCTTGGAAACTACCTCGGCCGAGGTGTCCGCAGGGTTGGTCTGCGAAGGGGCCTGTGAAGGAGGATCGTCCAGTGCATGTTCGTCCTCGTCTGGCTCCTCCACGATGACGGGAATCTGGCCAGTTGCCGGGTCGATATCTTCGATGCGCACACGCTCGCGCTTCATCTGCGCGTTTTCACCCAGCTTGACGAAGACGACTCCAGCCAAAACGACAACCCCACCGCACAGTTGCACATACGTAGGGAGGTCGCCCAGCATCCACCACGACGCCAGAACCGATGCCGGAACTTCCAACAGGTTTAAGAAGCTTCCCACTGTGGCACCGATGAGTTGCAGACCGATCACACCAGTCACATACGCAAAGATCGTCACCAGGACAATCGCGACAACGGCGGCCCACCACGGGATCGTGAAGTGCGCGACCGTCACCGGCTCATACGAAATTTTGAACGGCACCAGCCCCACCGCGCAGACCAACGCGACGACAGTCGCGCCCACCCCCATTCCAAACGCCAGGAGGGGGACTGTAGATACACCCATATCGGAACGCGCAGACATGACAAAGAACGTTGCCAAGCACCCTGCTGCAGCCATCGCATACAGGACACCCAGCATGTCCAACGTGGCACCTCGGGGGTCCAAAACAATGACCACACCGGCCATGGCCACCACCATTCCCACCAACGTGGCAACGGCAGGGTTCACGCGCGTGCGGATCCACAAGAAGAGCACGATCAAGATGGGTGCCGTCATTTCCAGCAGCAGAGCGATGGACGGTTTGAGCCGTTCGACTGCCAAGAAGAACAGCAGCTGAACACCAGCCATGGTCACAACACCGTAAGTGATGACACGGACGTAGTTGCCTTTGAGGCTTTCCCACTTTCCGCGCATCGCCCACAAGGCAGGGACCATGAGGAGGGCCGCGCAGCCGGTCAGGCGCGCAAACGTCACGCCACCGGCCGACCAATCCGACGCATACATCGTCTTAGCAATTGGAGCGGCTAAAGCAAAAGCCACAACGGAAATTAAAGTGAGAACAAAACCCCACAGCGTTGGTCGTGTCGTCATCGCGTACCCCCTCACGTATCAAACAGATAGTCACATCAAGCGATATTGGAGCAGACCGCTATTTATACGGTCAAGAGTGTCTCGCAACAGCGTTGAGACAAGTGTGATGAATCGCACATTCACATGCAGGTTAAATCCAGGAAACGTCCAGAATCAAGGCGCACACTGGAATCATGACTACTCAGCACGACAACACCGACGTCGAAGCTACCCTGCTCGTCGTTGACGACGAACCAAACATTCGCGAACTTCTTTCCACCAGCCTGCGCTTTGCAGGCTTTGATGTTGTCTCAGCCGCCAACGGCGCCGACGCCTTGCGCCTGGCCGAGCAGAACGACCCGGACCTTTTGGTCCTCGACGTCATGCTCCCCGACATGGACGGGTTCACCGTCACACGTCGTCTGCGTCAAGCAGGCAAGCACATGCCCGTGGTGTTCCTGACCGCTCGCGACGACACCTCAGACAAGATCACTGGCCTCACAGTTGGTGGCGATGACTACGTCACCAAACCTTTCAGCCTCGAAGAGGTCGTTGCCCGTATTCGTGCTGTTCTTCGCCGCACGCACGCACTCGACGAAGAAGACGACGCTGTTCTCAACGCTGGAGACCTCGAACTCGACGACGACACGCACGAAGTACGTCGCGCAGGCATCTACATCGACCTCTCCCCCACCGAATTCAAGCTGTTGCGTTACCTCATGCTCAACGCCAACCGCGTACTGTCCAAGTCACAGATCCTGGATCACGTGTGGGAATACGACTTCGGCGGAGACACCGGTATCGTCGAGTCCTACATTTCGTACCTGCGTCGCAAAATCGACGTTGCTCCAGACACGGACGAAGCTGGCAACCCCATTGAGATGGAATGGACCCCCATGATCCAAACCAAGCGCGGGGTCGGCTACATGCTTCGGACACCCGAATCTAAGTAAACGTGGTTCCGTCTCTCACGGCACGCCACAGCAACTCGGGCAAAGCGCCTCTCTGGGACAGTTGGTCTCTCACCACCAAACTGCTCACCATCATGATGACCCTCATGACTCTGGTTCTGACCGGAACCGGGGCGTGGACCCTAGAAAACCTGCGCGCCAGCCTGATTGAACGCACAGACGAGAGGCTCGTCAACGCCTCGCAGGCACTCGCTATTCAAGCGGCTGAACAGGTGTTGACGCCCTCTCCCATTAAGCCTCGGTCAGAAACGAGCGAATCCGTTCGCAAACTTTTGCCCGGTAGCTACTATGTGCAGTTCTTTACCCAAGGCGGCCAGGAAATCGGCTCGCCTCTGGCACCTTCTGAAACCAATGTGCCAATCTTGCCCACCATCGATGAGCAAAAAGTCAGCGATATGCAGGGGCAGCCGTTTAGCGTGCCGGGCACCAAGTCGCAGTGGCGAGTCCTAGCTCTGCATGTCCAGGACTCCGACATTGTGGTCGCAATTGGCGTGCCGTTCGACCGCGATATTGACGGCATTAGCGAATACACCCAGAACACGATTGTGGGTATCGGAATGCTGGCGCTGGCGATCGTGGCGGGCGTGGGTTATTTCGCCATCACCAACACGTTCCGTCCCCTGAAAGAGATTGAAGAAACGGCCTCTCGGATCGCTGACGGGGATCTCTCGCAACGTGTTCCTGAGTACCCTCGCAACACCGAGGTGGGGCGCCTTTCCGCTGCCCTGAACACCATGCTGGGGCACATTGAGGATTCGTTCGACAGTCGACGTCGAAGCGAAAACCGGATTCGTCAGTTCGTGTCAGATGCCTCCCACGAACTGCGAACCCCGCTCGTCACCATTCGCGGGTACGCGGAACTGTACCGGCAAGGCGCAGTTAAGGACCCCGAAATGGTTGGCCAGGCAATGAGCCGAATCGAAGCCGAAGCCAAACGCATGGGAGTCCTCGTTGAAGACTTGGTCACTTTGGCCCGCCTCGACGAAAGGCGACAGGTCGAGACCGGTTGGATCGACCTCGGCGCCGTTGTCCGCGACGCGGCTGCCGACGCAGCCGCACAAGCACCCGACCGCGACATCAGCTTCATCGCCCTAGACGGCACTGACGCTAAACCCGTTCCAAAAATCTACGGAGCAGAATCTAAGATTCGTCAGGTCATCGTGAACCTCGCAGGCAACGCGGTCCGCCACACGCCAGCAGGCACCGCAATCGAGTTTGCCGTGGGCACTGTGGGTGTCCCCGTTCGCGACACTGGCTCCGAGAACGACAGGGTTAGCAAGGATAAAACCGGCAAGGACAGAGCTGGCAAAGACAAAACCGGCAAAGATAAAGGTGGGAAGGACAAACCTACCCAGCTCGCCCGCACAAAGTCGCTCACCAGCCGCATTCTCAAACGCGAACCTCTCACCGAACAGTCCAACCACGCAATTACCCCTGACGTCAACACCATGGGCGTACAGGTGTCGGACAGTTACAAGGGCTTCCCCGCAGGCCGGGTTAGGTTTGAGGTCCGCGACCACGGTGACGGAATCGACCCCGAGGACGTCCCACGCATTTTTGAACGCTTCTACCGCCTCGACGCGTCGCGAACACGTGACACGGGAGGCTCCGGCCTAGGGCTCTCGATTGTCAAAGCAATTGTCGAGTCGCACCACGGAAAAATTTCCGTACAGCCCACACCAGGAGGTGGCGCAACGTTCCGCGTCGACCTGCCTATCCCGCCGGAAGAACCCAGAAAGGAACAACAGTGAGTAACAACCCGTTCGGTCCAGGGTCAGGCCCTGACGATCAATCGTTCCCTCGCACGTTTCCACCGGCAGAACAACAACCACAGCAACCCGCCCAACCCCAGCAGCCCATGGCACCTCAGCAGAGTTCGGGATACGGGAACAACGGTTACCAAAACTCATTTGGCTCAGCTCCCGCACCCGACCACACGCCAACGGCCGTGACACCCCAACCTGGGGCCGCCTCGACACCCAAAGAACGCAAGGGGCCATCATGGGGCGGCGTCATTGCGATCGCAACGGTCGCGGCCCTTCTTGCCGGCGGAATAGGAGCCGGCGCCACCTACGCCCTGCAGTCACTACAGAACTCCACTTCTGCACAAGAGACCTCGACTGCAGACGAGAAGATCAAGACCGCTGACGTTCCCGACTGGGCCTCCATCGCCTCCGACGCAGCCAAGAGCGTGGTCGCCATCCAGGTGGGGCGCGACGGAAAAGTAGGCGAACTTGGGTCCGGGTTCGTGTACAAGAACAAAGACAGCGACAGCCTGTTTATCGTCACCAACAACCACGTGGTTGCAAGCGGAGACTCCGCCGGTGGCGAGGTCAAAGCTGTCTTCCGAAGTGGCGCCACCGTGGCTGCGGAAATTGTTGGCCGCGACCCGGAAACTGACGTCGCCGTTTTGAAAATGAAGGATGTCCCCCGAGGTGTCGACGCGCTTCCTGTGGGCAACTCGGATGCTCTCAAAGTGGGCGAGCCTGTCATGGCATTGGGTAACCCACTGGGATTGGCCGACACCGTGACAACAGGAATCGTTTCCGCACTCAACCGCCCCGTAGCCACGGCAAACCCAGGCAAGAGCGACCAGCCGGAGGTCGCTACGATCACTAACGCGATCCAAACCGACGCGGCAATCAACCCCGGTAACTCCGGTGGCCCGCTGGTGAACGGGGCCGGGAAAGTGATTGGGGTCAACAGCTCTGCGGCCGCGCTACCAGGCACTGCCGAGAGCGGTCAAGCTGGTTCGATCGGTATCGGGTTCGCCATTCCGATTGCGCAGGCGACATGGATTGCCGACCAGCTCATTGATACTGGGCAGGCAAGGCACGCGTATCTGGGCGTGAAAATCGTCTCTGGAGACGTCTCCAGAAGTGGTGTGACGGTCGGTTCAGCTGTCGTTGACGATGTGGAAAACGGTTCGCCAGCTGAGCAAGGTGGCCTCAACAAGGGCGATCACATCGTGGCGTTTAACGACACCCCCGTGAATGGAGCTGTGAGCCTCCAAGCTCTCACGCGTTCAAAGAAGGAGGGTGACACGGTCAAACTCACAGTCGTCCGAGGTGGTCAACCCACTGATCTGAACGTCACCCTGGCCGCCAAATAGGTGGAGGAACTCTGTGGATGACGGTAGCCACTGCGTGGCTTCCGTCCTGTGGACGTGGGACAGTTTTCCACAAGCGCTGTTTTGCCTGTTTCATTTGCGCCCGTAGGCATGCACTGTGAGAACACATCAACTCAAACGATGTGATATCTCCAGAAAGGAACGCAATGTCTTACTTCGAAGTCGATTCAGAGCGCGTCATCTCCGCGGCCGGCATGGCCAACAAGAGCGTCGAAACTCTCAGTACAGAAACTGACGCGTTGATGTCCCAGCTAAACTCCCTTGCCGACAGCTGGAAAGGTGGCGCAGCGCAGAACTTCCAAACGGTTGCAAACGAATGGGAAGGCGTCCAGCGGCGCGTTCACGAATCTCTTGGAAAGATCCGCGACGCATTGCAGACAGCAGGAACCCAGTACTCCGATGTTGAGAACGCCAACATGAGAATGTTCAGCGCGTAGCCCGCACATGTCCGCGAGTGGCATGTCTCTGTGGTCGTCTCACTAAAGAAATTCACAGCGGAACACAGTAATGTTAGGTGTGGACGTATCGACCAAATTAACGGTCAAGTAGGTGACCAAGGAGACATCCGCTCATGAGCATCTTTAAGCGCATCGCCATGCTTTTCGGCGCAAAAGCCAACAAGGCTTTGGACAAGGCCGAAAACCCCAACGAAACCCTCGACTACTCGTACCAAAAACAGCTCGAACTGCTTCAGAAGGTTCGTCGCGGTGTAGCTGATGTGGCGACAAGCCGTAAACGTTTGGAACTCCAGATTGGCCAGCTCGAACAGCAGCAGGACAAACTGCAGGGTCAGGCGCAGAAGGCAATGGAAATGGGTCGTGAAGACCTTGCTCGTGAAGCTTTGACGCGCAAGTCGGGCCTTAACCAGCAAATCGCAGACCTGCAGGCTCAGCACCAGAACCTGCAGGCTGAAGAACAGAAGCTCGTCAACGCGTCGCAGCGTCTGCAGAGCAAGGTTGAGTCCTTCCGCACTCGCAAAGAAACCATCAAGGCGAACTACAACGCTGCCGAGGCTCAAAGCAAGATCGGTGAGGCGTTCAGTGGCATCTCCGAAGAGTTCGGCGATGTGGGACTGGCAGTTCAGCGCGCCGAAGACAAGACTGCTGCCTTGCAGGCTCGTGCTGGAGCCGTTGACGAACTGATCGCCAGTGGTGCTCTCGAAGACGTCTCCGCAGGGCCCAACGACGACATCGACCGCCAGCTCGCTCAGTTGTCGAGCGACTCCGATGTTGAAACTGAGCTCGCTCGCATGCGTGACTCACTGCCCGCTTCCAACAACGCGTCACGCCCACAGTTGGAAGAAGCACAGGACGCACAGGTCGAGGGAGAACAGAAGTGATCATTCGTGTAATGGGCGAAGGCCAGTTCAATGTGGCCGACGTCGATGAAGACCAGCTTCAAACGTATGACAACGAAGTAGAGAAAGCAGTCGCCGACAAGGACCTCGAACACGTCCAGGATGCACTTACACGCCTGCGTGACTTCGTTCTGGAACACGCCACACCAGTAGACGAAGACTACCTAGGCCCGTCAGATATCGTGATTCCTTTCGCTGACTCAAACCTTGAAGAGATCGATGAACTGCTGACTGGCGAAGGGTTCATCCCAGACCTCTCATAAAACCACATAAAAGGAGGCTCCCGTGTCTGCGCGTGGGCGCTTTGTCAAAGACCATGGCCTGAACTTCCGAATGAGCATGGCCCTGTTCCTCAACGGGCTGATTTACGTCATTCTGATTTTGGGTATCTGGTTCGTGCTGGGGCGTAGCCCAGCAGGTGTTGCAATCGCCCTCGTGATTAGCGTGGGAGCCTTCTTTTTCCAGTGGTACTTCTCCGACTCTCTCGCGCTCCGCGCTATGCGCGCACGGGTGGTCTCCGAGCAGGAAGCACCGGAGCTTCACGCAATCGTCGACCGCTTGTGCCAACTTGCAGACTCCCCCAAACCACGTGTGGCATATTCGACTTCACCTGTACCAAACGCCTTCGCGACAGGACGTTCCCCGCAGCGTTCCGTGGTCTGTGTGACGCAAGGGTTACTGCAAACACTTGAACCCAAAGAAGTCGAAGTTGTCCTCGCCCACGAACTCTCCCACGTTGCGCACCGAGACGTCACAGTCATGACAGTCGCAGGTGTTTCCGGTGTCGTTGCGGGGCTCATGGTTCGCATGGGCTACTACTCGCGCTACCGCGGTTCAAGCAATAACAACAACGGCGCCTTAATCCTCCTTGGACTCATGGCGGTAGGTGCCATCGTATACGTGCTCAGTTTCTTCTTGATTCGCGTTCTTTCCCGCTATCGTGAGCTCGCAGCCGACCGCGCGGCCGCTCTTCTCACCGGCGCCCCGTCGACTCTCGCCTCGGCCCTGACAAAACTCAGCGGACAAATGACCAACGTTCCCACGCAAGACCTGCGTGCGCAGGGGGCCGCAAACCACTTGGCATTCCTGCCCGCGGTCAACGGAAAGTCAGTCAAACAACTGTTCTCAACCCACCCGTCGCTGGAAAAGCGCCTCGAACAGTTGAGCAAGATTTCGACGCAACTGTCGCGTCCGCAGTAGACCTGACACACGCTCAATGGCAACGACAACGAAGGCACGGTATGGGATTCTTTGACGCGCTCATGGGCCGTAGCAAGCCCAAGAAACCAAAACTCGACAACCTTTTTGCAGTTCCCGGAGCAACCCTCACGCTCGAGGTGGCAACTGATTTCACGCCCACGGGAGTCGCTGCGGTTGCCTTCCGCGCCATGGAGGGTGCCGCGATTGCTCAAGCCGAACGCGAAAGTGTCGACCTCATCAAGATGGACGACGCCACCAGTGTTCGACAAGAATCCGACGAGTTCGGATACACGTGGCAGGTGATCCGCGACCAAGACAAAGACATGTCACGGCTCATGACAAACGTACACGCGATTAACTCGGCGCTCGAAAACCAGGGCTTCGGGCCCATGCTCTTGTGCTCTGCCACGTACTTCCGTGACTCAAAAGGGCAAAATGCCGCCATCGTGTACCTGTATAAGCGCGGGACCTTCTACCCGTTCGTTCAAACGGGGAAGAACACACGCGACACGTCAGTGGAGTTCAACCTCAAAGCCGCTATCGGCGCCGACCTCCCCATGGAAGATGACACGTCTAAGTGGTCACCCCTGTGGGATGCCCCCGGCATGACGGACCGTTAGCCGCGACCTGAAATTTCGAACTCAACCCCAGCGACACTCACCACATCGCCGATCCGCAGGGTGGCACCTCGGCGGGTATCTACCTGGCCATTCACGGTCACTTCCCCACCCTGGATCATCTCTTTAGCCATGAAGCCGTCTTCGGCTACACCGTGAAGTTTAAGGGCTTGGCCAAGCTTGATTGTTTCGTCGCGAATCTCGAGTTTTTCCATCAGAAGTCGAACCCACCAAAGTCTCCGCCACCGAAGTCTCCTCCGCCGCCAAAGTCGCCTCCGGCGTCTGCGCCACCGGCGTCCCCGTTCATAGCGTCGTGGTATCCGTCCGCGTACAAGCCGTCAAAATTGTGCGCGCCACCAAACATCATGGCTCCCATTAGCATGCCCGGAAGCAATCCAGAACCAGCGTAAGAATTGAAGTACCCCCGGTTATACGCGGCGTACGAAGGTCCGGCCTCCCAGTAGTTCCGGCGCGTGTAGCCGTCCGCTGTGGTGACCTTGCGGGCGGCGGGTTCGGCACCCACGGCAACACGTTCCGCATCCGCTGCGCACACCGGAATCGGCCGAGGTTGCCCTCCCACGGGCGCCCAATCGACGTTTTCGACGCTGGGGCCGTGTTGCGGGTTGAAAAAGCACGGCGGGGTTCGAGTGGGTAGGGGCTTCCCGTCAACGCGAGCCCGGACACAACTGGCCGCATACCGGCCGTCCTCCAGCGCCTCCGTGACATGTTTAATGGCTTCCGGGTCTTTGACCCGCTCCAAGGTTTCCTTTGCCGTTTCATACGCATTCAGAGCACGCTGGTAGTCCTGACGACCACCTTCGTTCAGCTCAACACCTGCAGTAATGGTGTCCAAGTACGCGACTTCCTCGCCAAACTCAGTCACATCTTCGTGAGCGGTTTTCTTCACTGCTTCCAAGGCTGCCTGCGCACGAGCGTGTTCCTGTTGTTTATTTGATCGGTGAATCATAAACGCGCCCACGAACGTCACCGCGAGCAAAACAAGAAACACGTAAAGCATTCAAACCCTTTCAGGGGATGAGACCTTAATTGAGTGTCACTATTATCGCGAATCACTCTGAGCACAAGCTGAGTTCTACCAGGTGTTTCACCACTATTTGAGCGGGTAAGAGGTATGCGAGCGACGCCTTTGCCCGCGCGTACTTTCTAACTTGTGAGTTCAGCACAGCCCTTGATGATGGTGAGAACACCACCCAGCATTGCTAAAGACAACATGACCACACGGGAAAACTGCACCGGAACCTTACGCGAACCGAAATCACCGACCACCTGGCCAACTAACAACGCGGCAACCACGGCGAGCCACACCTCGGGAGCCAACTGCGGCCACGCCGACTCCTCCAAAACCATTTTGCTCGCAACCGACGCCATCCCAACCGTGATGAAGACCGGCTGGATGGACGCAGCAAAAGCGATCTGTTGCCACCGTGTAAGCACGGCGTAGGAACTCAAGAACGGCCCGCCCATGCCGGCCGACGCGTTCATCACACCCGCACCGGCACCAAACAGGAAGGCGTTTCGCGAACAAAACTTGATGGGGTCGAAGATTCGGCTCAGATACAGCGACGTCGCAAGTGAGCCCACAATCAACACACCGATGAACACGTGGAGCCAGGAGCTGGGCATACTGTTTGCGAGCAAGGCACCCGGGAACGTACCAGCAAGAGCGCCCGCTATGAGCACACCTGACTGCCTCCAGTGGACATTTCGCCACGTTCGAGCGAACACAATGACGGACGACAACGCGCCCAAGATATTCACCAGCACAACGCCCGGAATTGGGGCAAGAACGAGAACAATGAATGGCCCCGAGACCAACGCAAACCCCATGCCTGCCATCCGCTGTAAGAGCGCGCCCACAAAGGCGGTGCTACAGATCACAAAAATGGCAAGAGTCATTCGCCCACTGTAACCCAATGTGGCCCTCTACCGAGCGGTAGAGGGCCACATCTGAGACGAGCGGTTACGGACTAGAAGTCCATGCCACCCATACCACCAGTTGGGTCAGCAGGAGCCGCAGGTGCAGGCTCAGGCTTGTCAGCCACAACTGCTTCGGTGGTGAGGAACAGACCTGCAATCGATGCAGCGTTCTGCAGTGCTGAACGCGTCACCTTAACAGGGTCGTTAATTCCTTCAGCAAGCAGGTCGACGTATTCGCCGGTTGCTGCGTTCAGACCGTGGCCGTCTTCCAGACCGCGGACCTTTTCAGCTACGACGCCAGGCTCCAGACCTGCGTTCGTTGCGATCTGCTTGAGAGGCGCGTCGATCGCGACCTTCACAATGTTGGCACCGGTTGCTTCGTCACCTTCAAGCGAGAGGGTGTCGAATGCCTTCTTGCCTGCCTGGATCAGAGCAACACCACCACCGGCGACGATACCTTCGTCAACGGCTGCCTTAGCGTTGCGGACAGCGTCCTCAATACGGTGCTTACGTTCCTTGAGCTCAACCTCGGTAGCAGCACCAGCCTTGATGACTGCGACACCACCAGCGAGCTTCGCCAGACGCTCCTGGAGCTTCTCGCGGTCGTAGTCGGAGTCGGAGTTTTCGATCTCCTGGCGGATCTGAGCTACGCGACCCGCAATCTCGTCGGAGTCTCCAGCACCTTCCACGATCGTGGTTTCGTCCTTGGTGACAACAACCTTGCGTGCGGTACCCAGAAGGTCCAGGGTCGCGTTCTCGAGCTTGAGACCAACTTCTTCCGCGATGACCTGACCACCGGTGAGGATCGCGATGTCAGCCAGCTGAGCCTTACGGCGGTCACCAAAGCCAGGAGCCTTAACAGCAACCGACTTGAAGGTTCCGCGGATCTTGTTGACAACCAGAACTGCGAGTGCTTCACCTTCAACGTCTTCTGCGATGATCAGAAGAGGCTTACCGGACTGCTGGATCTTCTCCAGAACCGGCAGAAGGTCCTTCACGTTCGAGATCTTGGAGTTGACGATCAGGATGTATGGGTCTTCGAGAACCGTTTCCTGACGCTCGGCGTCGGTGACGAAGTATCCGGAGATGTAGCCCTTGTCGAAGCGCATACCTTCAGTGAGCTCAAGCTCAAGACCAAAGGTGTTGGATTCTTCAACGGTGACAACGCCTTCTTTACCGACCTTGTCGATAGCTTCGGCGATCAGTTCACCAATTGCAGGGTCACCAGCCGAAATACCAGCGGTAGCAGCGATCTGCTCCTTGGTTTCGACGTCCTTAGCGGTTTCGAGAAGAACCTTGGTGACTGCTTCGACAGCCTTTTCGATTCCGCGCTTGAGGCTCAGTGGGTCAGCACCGGCCGCGACGTTACGCAGACCTTCACGCACCAGAGCCTGAGCGAGAACCGTAGCGGTAGTCGTACCGTCACCAGCGATGTCGTCAGTCTTCTTCGCTACTTCCTTAACCAGCTCGGCGCCGATCTTTTCGTAAGCGTCTTCGAGCTCGATTTCCTTAGCAATGGAGACACCGTCGTTGGTAATCGTCGGTGCGCCCCACTTCTTTTCCAGCACAACGTTGCGACCGCGGGGTCCCAGCGTCACCTTGACTGCATCAGCCAGGGTGTTCAAACCAGTCTCGAGGCCACGACGAGCTTCTTCGTCAAATGCAATGAGCTTTGCCATAGTGGCGAGCATCCTCCCTGTGCGGGTGGCTTATGTTCACGTCATACAGAGCCCGCGACGGCGGGGTTTATCTAACCGATTCCCTTCTTCGGTTTAACAAACCCTCATCTGCACTCAGTGCTTGCCACGTCTAGATTTAGCACTCTCCACCATCGAGTGCAAATGCAGAACGCCTGAGGCGCCCGAAAGTCTATGAAAATCGCGTTTAGAGGGGCGTAACAGCTTCAGCCTGCGGGCCCTTGTCGCCCTGTCCTACGTTGAACTCAACCTGCTGGCCTTCTTGCAGTGAACGATATCCATCCATCTGGATCTCCGAGTAGTGCACGAAGATGTCTTGGTCGCTGTCGTCAACGGTGATAAACCCGTAGCCCTTTTCAGCGTTGAACCACTTGACCGTTCCCTGCGTCATTGTCATCTCCAACTGTGTATTGCTTCGTTGCGTACGTGTAGCACTCCCGATACTACAGAGGTTTAACCAATGTTTTTGCAGGTCGCAGCGTATTTATGCCCTGTTAGCTCCACACATTTGCGCCCATATATCCAAAGGAAATATCGCCAAAGACGCAAAACAACACAAGGGCCCTAATTTTTCACGCAGATGCGACACGTAGCGTCGATCCTCGTAGGAAAATGCACAGAAAGAATTTTTCAACACGGCGTGTGCAATAACCGAACATGCCCCACGTGTTTATTCACTAACGCCGGCTTCTTCACCAGACGGGTCACCAGCACCGCCGTCGGCTTCGCCACCGGACTGATCGCCGCCGTCGGATCCACCACCGGATTGATCACCAGCTCCACCGTCAGAGCCGTCAGATTGGTCGCTTCCTCCACCACCGGAGTCGCGACCAGCCCCACCGGACCTGTCGCCAGAACGGCCACCGGAGTCGCGACCAGACCCGCTACGGGATTTGCCGCCAGAGCGATCACCAGAGTCGCGACCAGACCCGCTACGGGATTTGCCGCCGGAGCGATCACCAGAGTCGCGACCAGCCCCACCGGACCTGTCGCCAGAACGACCGCTGGATCCACTTCCCGACCCGCCACCTGTGCGACTATTGGCCACCCCATCAGTGTCTTCACCGGCGCCCTCGCCAGATCCACTACTAGTCTCGTCAGAGGGCTCTTCCGAACCCGCGTTTTTGGCAATATCCGAGTTCAGCAACAGGGTGATGTCCGTGCTGTATTCGGAGCTGGACTCGACTTCTTCTACTCCGATGAGTTCGGCCAGCTCTTTGGCTTCTTCCTCAAAATCGTCCGCGTAGTACACCACCGACGTCGACGAAGCTGACCGTCCAGGCTCCGTCTTGACATCCTTCCACCCGGCGTCTTCGATCTTCTTTGCGATCTCTTTTTCAGCACCGGTCACACCAGATGCGTTGAGCACCTGCACAGTACCCGAGTGCTCCTTGACATCGACCGTAGTTTCGGTAGGTGCCGGTGTTTCGGTTTCACTGTTTGCAGGCTCAGCCGTCTGCTCTTCGGGGTCAACGGCAGAAGAACCAATGATCCGCACTGCGCCGATCACGAGTACAAGAGCGACGACCGCCAGAACGGCAATAAGCGAAATCGCTGCCGTCTGACTCATACCACTCGATTGGCGACGGTGCGCTCCCTTTCGCCCCGAAGGAACGATGGAGTCGAATTCGTCTCGTGGGTATTTGGTCATGTTTTAACGGGCCATCCTCTGTGCTCGATCACGCTGGCGTCCGTCCCGGATTCGACGGAGGCGTTTGATCAAAATAGGGTCTTGCTCATACGCGTGCGGGTTATCCAAAAGTGAGTTCAGAATCTGGAAGTATCCGGTAGAGCTCATGTTGAACTGTTCTCGGATCGCATGCTCCTTGACACCACCCAGAGTGTGCCACTGCCGCTCGAATTCGAGCACCTTCTGCTCGAGCTCACTAAGCTTCTCAGACTCCATGTCACCTTCCTTCACTGCGCGCTATTCTACCCACCATTGACCGGCACGCATTTCAGACACTTCGAGGGAAGAAGAAACGGGAGTGCTATGCACTCCCGTTTCTGTCTCGCCGAGGTCGTTCTCACCCACCATTGGCACAGTGAGTGTCCGCGGGTGAAGTTCAGCGAATCGCTACGTTGATCTGCTTGATCTGGGTGAAGCCTTCAAGCATTCCTTCTAGCGAAGCCTCGCGTCCAAATCCAGAGGTCTTCATACCACCGTAGGACTGACCGACCTGCTGGCCACCGCCCTGGTTGACCTGGACCCAACCGGATTCAATTGCGTTAGCTACGCGCAACGCACGGTCGATGTCCTTGGTGAACACGTATGCTGCAAGTCCGTAGTCGGAGTCGTTTGCCATAGCAATGACTTCTTCTTCGGTTTCGAATCGGATGACCGAAAGAACCGGGCCAAAAATCTCTTCGCGGCTGGTCTGCCAGTCGTTCTTGGCGTTCGCGAACACAACAGGTGCGTGGTAGAAACCAGGCTCACCAACCTCCAAAGAGTCGCTGCCGTCATATGCGACGTCCACACCCTCCATAGAGCGACCGATTTCAATGTACTGCGCGATCTGGTCATACTGCTTTTCGTTGATCACACATCCGATGTCGGACGACTCGTCGCGTGGGTCACCGACCTTCATGCCCTTGATGCGCTCAACGAGCTTGCCCAAGAATTCGTCGTAGATGTCAGCGTGGATGAACAGACGCGAGCCCATGGTGCAAGACTGCCCCTGACGTGCAAAACGTGTCGACAGCAATACCTGATCCAGAACCTCGTCCGACATTGCGTCGGGGAACACGAGGTTGGGGCTCTTACCGCCCAACTCCATAGACGAGTGAGCGAGCCGGGAGCCTGCCACCTCGGCAACATGGCGACCCACGCCAGTGGAACCGGTGAAGGACACCTTGTCGACGTCAGGGTGCTGCGTGAGCGCTTCACCAATGACCGATCCCTTACCCGTGACAACGTTGAGAACACCAGCTGGGAGGATGTCGCCAATCACCTGAGCCATTCGCAGAATCGTCAGTGGGGCGTCTTCTGCACACTTAAGAACAATCGTGTTTCCAGCAGCCAAAGCTGCAGGGGTTTTGAACGCGGCGATCATGAGTGGCGAGTTCCACGGAAGAATACCGGCAACAACACCGAGTGGCACACGCTTGGTGAACTGCAACTGATCTGGCCCCGTTGGCAGGGTATTGCCTTTCACTTCGCCTGCAACTCCACCAAAGTAGCGGAACAGGTCCACGAGGATGTTGGTTTCTGGGCGGGCCTGCGTGCGAACCGCGTTACCGGTGTCCAAGGCAGTGAGCTGAGCGAGATCCTCAGATGCTTCCTCAAGTGCATCGGCACACTGGGTGAGCAACTTCTGGCGTTCCTTAAAGTGCAACTGTGACCATGCGGGGAACGCGGCGCGGGCTGCTTTGACCGCTACATCAGCGTCTTCAGCTTTTCCGTTAGGAACGGTTGCAATGACCTGGTTGCGGTCAATGGGAGTGATGACGTTTGAACGGTCACCGTCAACCGCTTCAACCCATTCGCCACCAATGAACATCTGCCAGTCTTGTGCCTGAGGGAAATCAGCCATGTCGATCCTTTCGTTGGATAAACCTCCCAGCCAGCATAGCGACACTGAGTGACGCGCGACACATCAGCCCACGATCTTCACACCCGAAAAATTTGCACACGGGCTGTGCGCCCTGCACTAGGCTCGAGAATATGGCTCTGACTGACATCATGGCCCCCGACTGGGCCCACGCAATGGAACCTGTAGCAGACAAGATCGCCCGCATGGGCGACTTCTTGCGCGCTGAGATCGCCCAGGACCGTGGCTATCTGCCTGCCGGGAACGCGGTTTTCCGTGCCTTTGAAGAGCCCCTGGCCAACGTCAAGGTTCTCATTGTGGGACAAGACCCCTACCCCACAGTTGGCCACCCCATTGGACTGTCGTTCGCAGTCGACCCGCACGTCCGCCCTCTCCCCCGCTCCCTTGCCAACATTTACCGCGAACTGTACGACGACCTCGGCGTTGAACCTGCCCAACACGGCGACCTGCAGGCGTGGCAGCGCCAAGGCGTTATGCTCCTCAACCGGGTTCTCACCGTTTCGCCAGGCGTCCCAGGGTCGCATAGGGGCGCGGGCTGGGAGGACATCACTGATCACGCAATCCGGGTATTGGCTCGCCGAGGTGGTCCGCTGGTTGCGATTTTGTGGGGCCGGCAGGCGCAGTCCCTGGCTCGCGAATTAGGGGACGTGCCCACCATCGAGTCGGCGCACCCGTCACCTTTATCGGCTTCCCGCGGGTTCTTTGGGTCGCGGCCGTTCAGTCGAGCGAATCAGATTCTTCAGGATCAGGGTTCTGAGCCTGTTGTTTGGCGTTTACCCGACGCTTCATAAACGGGCGCACAATAAAGTCACCCAGGATTGCTCCCACACCAATAGCAGCGTTCGCGGTCAGTGCGGCGAACAGGGCAGACAGACCGTTTGCAAGGCTCACGAATTCTTCCGGTTCAACGATCTTGTACACCGACGAGAAGATCGACAGACCTTGGAGGAGCGGGAAAATGGTGGGGATCATGAGCACGATGACCGGTGCGCCACGTTTGAACGCGGCCGGCCGGCACAGGAAACCCACCACGGTCGACGAAACGAAGCACGCCAGAATGTTTCCCACGCCCAGCACCATGAGCCCGACGAGAACCACAAAACCGATCAGTCCAATGACCCCAGCGATCATCACGGTTCGTTTGGCGGCTTGATACCCAATAGCGCCACAGGCCGCTACCAAGAATGCTGCGAACAAGGCAACGATTGTGGTCAGGGCGTCAATCCCACTCGAGCGGACAATCACGTCGATTTCGCGCAAGTGCATAAGGCGCCCAACGTACAGGCCAAATGCAATGCCGGACACAATCCCGGCAAAGGACATAAACAGCGTGATCGACCTGCCCGCCGCTGTGAGCGGGAAGTCCGTGAGCGCATCCTGTACCGCAGACACCAATGTCACCGTGGGGAGCAGGAGCACGATTCCCCCGGCGATCATGTATTGCGGACTGGCGATCAGTCCGAACGAGTACGTGACCATCGCGACCAACGTCACCACGACCGTCTGCGCCATGATCACGAAGAATGGCGGCACGCTGACGCGGTAGAGGACCTTGCCGAACCAGTCGGACGCAATCGCGATCACAAAACCCAGAATCGAAGCCACGCCGTTTCCACCGACCAGGTTGATGAAGCACATGACAAGAACACCCCACGCCAGGGTGACGACCCATTCAGCGTACGGCCGTTTCTGCCGGCGAATCGCGTCGAGCCTGGAGCGTGCTTCGTCGTAGTCGATCTTGCCGTCGACCATGTCAGCGACGAGCGAATGAACGGAAGACAGTTTGGCGAAGTGAAGAGACAGTGCGCGCACCACACGCACAACCGTGAGGAGTTTGCCGTCGGGGTCGGAGTAGTGAACGGTGAGCGACGTAGCCGTCAGGTCGACTTCGGCATTAGGAAGTCCCATGGCTGAACACGTGGCGATAACAGCGAGTTCAGTTTCGGCACTCGAGGCGCCCCCGCGCAACATGATCGCCCCCAGGTCCACAGAAAGGTCCAAGATGAGGCGGGCTTCGGACTCGGTTTTTGCACGGGCTTCGACAGGCTCCTGAAAAGGGGTTCCTTTGAGCATCGCCACAATAGGAACCGGCTGAGTGGGCGGCGAAGGGTCAGAGACGATCTTCTCTACCGTGCGGCGGGCAATGTCTTCTGCGCGTTTGCGCGTGGACTTGCGTAAAGGTGCCGAGGTGGTCGCCAGGAGTTTCCTGGCCCGCGACTGACGCTTGGGTTGCGGCGCAGGTTCGGTTTTCAGCGCCGACTGAGGAAGGGCCGCACCGCGGGTTGTTGGTTGCGTTGTTGGCTTCTGCTCGCTCACGCTGACATCAAACCTTCTGCACCGTTGAAGCTCAATGAATGTAGGTGTCCCGATGTGCGCGGACGGTAAACGTTCACTGTGCTCCTTTCGTGGACGTGTGGGGTGTGTGAGCGTCTTCGCGTCAGAATCGTACACTCCTACGTTACCCGCATTCTGGGCGACTTCTACACGCACGGTGGGCATAGTGTGAAGGTCGAATGTGAGGAGGTCTGAAGGGGGCCGATTACGCCTGAAAAGTCGTATTATGAGGTCACAGTACGCACTCCATCAGGTCGAAGGAAAAATGTCAGATTCCACCCATGACGCTGAGCAACAGGAACTCGAACCACAAGCCGAACGCATCCATCGCTACGCGGCCTTAGGCGATTCGTTTACCGAAGGCCTCATGGACGGTCAAGGCGACACGTTCAATGGGTGGGCCGACCGGTTCGCAATCGCACTGAGCGAGACTCCGCTTTCTACTCCAGAGTTGGAGTACGCGAATCTGGCGGTGCGCGGAAAGGTCCTTCACCAGGTCATCGACGAACAACTGGCGTTTGCCCTCGACACCAAGCCCGACCTGGTGTCATTCGTCGCAGGTGGAAACGACTGCATGCGGCCGGGAGCTAAGGTTGACCACCTCGCGTCAGTGATTGAGAACTCGATCATCGCCCTTCGCAGGGAAGGCATCCAGGTTCTCATGGGCAACGGGTACGACACCTCGGCGTTTTCACCTCTTTTACGCGCGCTGCGGTCACGCGTCGCCATCTACAACTCACACTTGTGGACCATTTCGCAACGCCACGGGTGCTACATGCTGGATCTGTGGGGAACGCGCCGGCTCTACCGCCCGCAGATGTGGGCCCAAGACCGTATCCATTTGAGTAGCGAGGGGCACGCTGTTGTCGCTGAGAAGGCATTGTCCACCCTGTTGAACCGGTCAGCCGAAAAGAGCGGTTTCAAGATCCCCAAGCAACCGGCGAAGCCCGTACGTGAAAAGCTTGCCCACGAAGCTTTGTGGGTTCGCGAACACTTTGTGCCGTGGGTGGGTAGGCGCATCCAAGGGGTGAGCTCTGGGGATTCGATCAATCCTAAATACCCTGACTACATTCCGGTCTCGCAGATCAGGTAAGCGCGGAGGCGACGCGCTTTGGTCGACCCTACGCACCACCTAGTGCGTTTTGCAGGGGTCCGGAAACGAAGTACAGAACAAACATCCCGGCAGTTAGATACATGAGCGGGTGAATGTCCTGGAACTCTCCGCGCGCCATTTTCAGCACCACGTACGTCACGAATCCGGCCCCGATCCCGTTGGTGATCGAGTACGAAAACGGCATGAGAACGATCGTGAGGAACGCTGGAATCGCGATCTCGGGGTTGGCCCAGTCGATCTTGACCACCTGTTGCATCATGAGGAATCCCACGAGGATCAAGGTGGGCGCAGCGGCTTCGGACGGGATCACTGAGGCCAGCGGCGAGAGCACGATCGTGGCCAGAAACAGCACCCCGGTCACCACGTTTGCCAGCCCGGTGCGGGCGCCGTCCCCGGCACCCACAGTTGACTCGATAAACCCGGAGTTCGCCGAGGTGGCACCCAGTCCACCTCCGATCGCGCCTACCGCGTCGGCAATCATTATGCGCTTGGAGTGTGGAATCTGCCCGTGTTTGTCAGCGAGCCCGCTGGTGTTTGCCACGGCCATCATGGTGCCCAGCAGGTCAAAGAAGTTGGTAAGAAGCAGCGTGAACACGATGAGCACGCCTGTAATAATGCCCACGGAGCTGAAGGAACCAAGCAGGTTGAAGTTACCCAAAGTCGAAAGGTCGGGAAGGCTCAGCCACTCTTGGTTGAGCGTGGGAACGGTGAGCTGCCAGCCGTTGGGGTTAACCACCTCGCCACCGGATACTTTGGGGCCGGGCTTGAAGATGGCTTCGACGATGAGGGCGAGCGCGGTTGCTCCCAGAATCGACACCAGGATCGCTGAACGTACCTTCTTGCTGTGCAGAATGAACAGCACTAAAAGGGTGGCGATAAACACCAGCATGGGCCATCCCACCAGGTAACCGTTGTTACCAAGCTCAAGGGCGTTTCCGCCTGCGTTAGCGATAAACCCTGCGTTGATCATTCCGATCAGCGCGATGAACATTCCGATACCCACCGAAATAGAGGTCTTCAGTTGATCGGGAACGGCGTTGAAGATGGCTTGTCGGAAACCGGTGAGAACCAGGATCAGAAGAATGATCCCCTCGATGACAACGAGCCCCATCGCATCGGCCCATGTCATGCCGGGAATCACGACGATTCCGAAGGTAATAAAAGCGCTCATACCCAGTGATGACGACACTGCCATGGGGAAGTTACCAATGAGCCCCATGAGGATGGTCAAAATACCGGATATGAGCGATGTGGCAGCTGCGATTGCTGCGAAATTGGGTTCGGTTCCCCCGCCTAGGAACTTGCCGGTGGAGTCGGCGGCTGCTCCGATGATGAGTGGGTTGAGCACTACGATGTAGCTCATTGCGAAGAACGTGGAGAGCCCTCCGCGCACTTCGCGGCCTACCGTTGACCCGCGAGCTGAGATCTCAAAGAATCGGTCAATCGTGTCGCGGGCCAACGTCCCTCCCAGAGTCCAGTGGAATAGTCACTGGATCAGTCTAATGTGATCTATGACCCTGGTTTGTAGGGAGGGATGTCTGGAAGGTCCTCCGAGTAGTTGTCCCACTTCTGGCGGGCTTCCTTCCGCGTCCGAGGTTTTTGCTTCTCTGCGTTTTCGTTGGCTTCGCGTACTGCGTTGACCTGCAGGAGCGTGGTGCGGATTTCTTCGCTCAGGTTGCCCAACTGCCCTGGGTTATTAGGGAGCAGGAGCACGTTGGAGCGCCCGTTGCGTGCCACGTCCTGCATGGTGTCGAAGTACTGGGTCATGAGCAGAAGTTGTTCTGCAGTCTCTTCAATACCCACCTCGCGCAGAAGTTCGTACTGTTCAGCAATACCAGTTGCGATCGCTTTACGCTGAGCTGCGATACCCACACCTTGGAGGCGCTTGGACTCAGCTTCGGCTTCTGCCTGTGTGACGAGCTTGATCTTGTCAGCTTCGGCGAGGGCCTGGGCTGCTTCGCGGTCACGCTGTGCCGCGTTAATGGAGTTCATCGAGTCACGCACACGGGAGTCTGGCGAGATGTCCGTGACCAGCGTGTTCACGATGCGGAATCCGTAACGGGCCATGGATTCGGACAGACGCTGTTCGACGCTGTAGGCAATGTCGTCTTTGGATTCGAATGCGGAGTCCAGGGTCAGAGTTGAAAGCGCGGAGCGCACGGTGTCGAACACGTACGACCGGATCTGCTCTTCTGGGTTGGCCAGGCTGTAGTAGGCATCGCGTACTGATTCGGGGCTCACCACGTATTGCACAGCTACTGGCACCATGACGAACACGTTGTCTTGGGTCTTCGTTTCAATGTTGACTTCCAGCTGCTGGACGCGCAATGAAACGGGTTTTGTTGTGGTTTCAATGAACGGCATCTTAGTGTTTAACCCTGCGTTGCACACCTTCTTGAACCGCCCAAAGCGTTCAACGATGACGGCTTCCTGAGTACGCACGGTAAAGAAAATGCTAGTGCGCAGACCACCAAAAAGAAGAACCGCAATAACGATGATGAAAATTACGAAGACAACGAGTGCTGTCCCCAATCCTTCAAGCAATCCCATGTGAGTCGGGCCTTTCGTGTTTGTGTGATTCTTCTACTTATCCTAACGATTCAGCCCTCTGATCTAGGGATTAACCATGTGCCGGTTCTGTAACGACTCAACGGCTCACGCACGGGTTATAAGGCCACGCGTTCATTTCAGGAACACAGAAGCCCTTCACCAGGGAGGGTGTTTCTGGTGAAGGGCGATGTGAGCCCCCTGTCGGATTCGAACCGACGACCCTCCGCTTACAAGGCGGATGCTCTGGCCAACTGAGCTAAGGAGGCGTTGCTTCAGACCTAGCTGATCTGAAGCCAGTTCAGTTTAGCCGAATTCCGGCACCAAAGTCACATTTGGTTGCCTACCCGGCTTACTTCTTCTTTTCGCCACCGATCTGACCGGTCGCTTCAAGCAAGGTCCGTCCAAACGCTTGCGGGTTCGCCCACACTTTAGGCTCGATGTCCTTGCCGTTGACCTGGATGCGCGGGGTACCGCTCAGGTCTTTGTCCTGTGCCACCTTGGTGGACTGCTGAACGTACTTTTCAAACGATGTGTTCGTCACGCAGTCGCGCACACTTGGCTGTTCGTCAAGCGCGGTAGTCTTAGCGTCCAGATCGACTTCGGCTTTCTTGAGAATGTCGAGAATCTGGTCGTCTTCCATGCCGTTTCCGCCTTCTTCGGGCTGCTGCGCGAAGAATCCTTGCAGAACACCTACCAGTTTGTCGTCGTTCTTCGCATCCGCAGCGCACATGAACGCGTTGGCAGCGCGGGTCGAGAACTTGTTTCCGCCCGAAGCTCCGTCGAGGATCGAAACCGGGTGGTATGTAACAGTGATGTCGCCACTTTCTATGAGTTTCGCGAGGCTGGCACCGTTGGCGTCTTCAAAGTTCTTGCACGCAGGGCACTGGAAGTCCAAATACACGTCTACGTGTGCAGCGTCGTCCTTCTGTTTACCGGTGTCATATGCCGGCAGTCCCTCGGGGACGTTTTCTTTATCCGACGGGTGAGCAACGGCGACGTCGCCGTTGTCGCCCTTCGCCAAAGTAATTCCACCATTGACCATTGAGACCGGACCAACCGCAGGACGCGATGACTGAACGATCAGCACAACAATCACTGCAATAACAGCGATAACGACGATGCCGATCCCTGACCACAGGATGGTCTTGGCACGCTTTTCTCTGTTGGCCTGAGCTTGCGCAATCTGACGAGCTTTTTCACGCGCAGCTTGCCTGCGTTCAACTTGGTCTTTGGCCATTTTTCCTCTTCTACGGTTTCACCCAAGAGCACTCGCTTGCTCGTGGGCACATTATCACAACGGTTGAAGACACAACTTCCCTATGCGTCATTTACCGGCAAAAGCTCAAACGGGCTGTCTTGCACCGGCCACCAGGTCACTCCGACCCCACTGGCAACCGTCAGCAACGCCAGTATCGCGAGCACGCTCGCCAAGCCGATTGCACACCAATGCCCCACTGCCGACTTACCAACTGCCACTGCCGCAATCTGGCGCGAACCTCGGCGCAGATTCGACGAAGTGGGGCCAAACCACATGACAACCGCGCCAGCGCTCGCGGCAGCGATCAGCGCGGTCTCCTCGGCGTACCCTCGTGGCACGATCCCGGCGACGTCCAACCACATCATGAGCGCCACGGCGCATGCCGCAATGAGCGGCAAAATGAGCCCCACGGCCGTCAAAAGCCCCGCAGTCAGAAGTGCAACAGGCGTGCGTGCCACAGTGCCGGATGCGCTCGCCTTTCCGGTTGCCATGATTCGATCGCGGTGACTTTTCACCATGGTTCCTACCGTCCGCGCAAGAACTTGCCACACAATTACCACACCCAAAGTGATCATCGGTGCCAGTGCGGTGAGCGCGATCGACAACAATACGAGCGCAAGCACAGTCAAGGCCGACAGCTTCGACGCCCAGGCAGGGGGTCCCAGCACCGCCGGCTGTTCGTAGTGGTTTTGCGAACTGTATTGGGGGTGCGGGGTCCCAACCGGCGCAGACGCGTAGGCCGGTTGCTGAGTGAAATCCTGCGGGGGTGGCTGAATGTTGGCCGGCGGTACGTGTTGCTGAACCGGGTGGCCTCCCGGCCGTGGGCTCCCCATGAGTCCCATGGCAGAATGACGGTCCTGGCTGTGTGCGCCGAGGTCGTTGTTTGGGAACGCGGGCCCGTTGTCGAACGCTGGTTGTCCGGCAAAAGCCGCGTTTCCGTCCGGTGGCGCGGGGATCGCTGGCCCACCCACCATGGTGTCGCCGAGGTTGGGGGCAGGTGGGGGTGCTGGAACGGCACCGCCCAGACTTGGCATCTGGCCAGACTCGATCTCGACAAGTGCTTCCAAGATCATTTGACCAGAAGGACGGCGTTCCGGTTTGGGATCCAGGCATGCCCTCAGAAGGGGAACGAAGCGTTCGGGAACACCCTGCAGATTGGCTCGCCCTGAGGCGACACGAGCAATTACGGCTTCGATTCCGCCCGACCCATACGGGTTGTGCCCCGTTGCCGCAAACGCCATGGTGGCGGCCCATCCCCACCAGTCAGTCTTTTCGTTGGACTGTTTTCCGTCCACAATTTCAGGGCTCAAGTATCCCGGAGTTCCCATGACCAGGCCGGTAACCGTGACCTTGACTTCGTCGGCTGCCTGCGCAATACCAAAGTCGATCACCATGGGCTCGCCGTCCATGATCATCACGTTTGCTGGTTTGAGGTCACGGTGAACAACACCGGCGTTGTGAACTGCTGTCAGCGCGTCCAAAAGTGCGTGGCCAAAGTGGACGAGTTCGTCTTCTGCAAACGGACCGTTTTCACGTACGTCATCGGAAAGCGTGAGGCCATCGACGAATTCGGTCACCACATACGGGGTATCGGTTTCGAGTTCCGCATCGAGGACTGCGGCAATGCGTGGGTGTTGAATGCGTCGAAGGGTTCGCACCTCACGCGCTAGGCGCATCCGCGCTGTTTGATCATTGGCGATAGAAGGGTGCAACACCTTGACGGCTACGGGTTTGTTGTTCGGGTCCACCGCCAGGTAGACCACACCCATGCCGCCTGAACCAAGTTCTTCTATGAGGCGATAATTGCCCAACTGTTCAACAGCCATCCGTACCAGCCTATGCCAACACCTTAAAATATGTTTTGAGCGTACTTTCCGAAAGGGACACATGAAACGGTTAGGTGAAGGTAAGTATCAATCGAAGCGGATCGATCCGCCACAGTCGGGCCCCGATTTTGTCGTCATTGCCAACCGTCTTCCGGTTGACCGGGACACCTCGGTCGACCCACCTGCTTGGCGCACCTCCCCCGGCGGACTCGTCACAGCCCTTGACCCCGTCATGTCACGCACGGACGGCGCGTGGGTCGGTTGGGCAGGTCAGCCAGATGAAGAACTCGAACCTTTTGATAAAGACGGTATCCACATCGTGCCCGTCACTCTTTCAGCAACTGAAGTCCGCCGTTATTACGAAGGTTTCTCTAACGCCACACTGTGGCCCCTGTTTCACGACGTCATTGTGCCTCCTGAATACCACCGCACATGGTGGGACGCGTACCGCGAAGTCAACGAACGGTTCGCCCACCGCGCAGCTGAGGTCGCAGCCGAAGGAGCCACCGTATGGGTCAACGACTACCAGTTACTCTTAGTCCCTCTTCTCTTGAGAGCTAAGCGCCCGGACCTCAAGATCGGGTTCTTCAACCACATACCGTTTCCCGCATGGGAACTTTTTTCACAGTTACCGTGGCGAGTAGAAATTCTGACCGGTCTCCAAGGTGCTGACCTGATCGGGTTCCAGCGTCCCTCCGATGCCGCGAACTTCCGCTCCGCTGTACGCATTCTCTGCGGTACTTCCACGCGCGCGGAGCGACTCACCGTGCCAGCTCAGGACGACCTCGGCGTTCCAGGACACACGTCGATTGCCCGACACTTCCCTATCTCTGTCGACACGGAGTCCCTCCAAGAACTTGCGTCGGATCCCCACATCATTGAGCGCGCTGCCCAAATCAGACGTGACCTGGGCAACCCGGAAATTCTCATGCTCGGAGTGGACCGGCTCGATTACACAAAGGGAATCAGACACCGCATTAAAGCGTTCGAAGAACTCCTTCGCGACAAACGCCTCAACCCGGAGTCCGTGACACTGGTTCAAGTTGCCACGCCCAGTCGTGAACGCGTAGAGCAGTACAAGCAGATTCGCCACGACGTCGAATTGGCCGTGGGCCGAATCAACGGAGAATTTTCCGACCTCAACAACCAAGTGGTCCACTACCTGCACCACTCGTATCCGCGCGACCAAATGGTTGCCCTGTTCCTCGCCGCCGACGTGTGCCTGGTGACAGCCCTGCGCGACGGCATGAACCTGGTCGCAAAAGAATATGTCGCGTGCAGGCTCGACGACACGGGCGCGCTCGTCTTAAGCGAGTTCACGGGTGCTGCCGACCAACTGACCCAAGCGCTCAAGGTGAATCCGCACGACATCGACAACATGAAAAACACCATCATGCGCGCGTGCGAACTGCCGACCAAGGAACAGCGCCACCGCATGCGCCTCATGCGTAAGCGCTTAGAAAAGGACACCGTGCATGTGTGGTCGCGTAGTTTCCTCGACGCGCTCGACGACGCGGCCGCCCACCGCGCCCACGGGCTCCCCCACGACCTGCAAGACGCCCTGAACCGGCTGGCCCAAGCGCCGCAGTTGACCGTTGCGTTGGATTTTGACGGGGTTCTGGCCCCGCTTGTCGACGACCCCTACACGTCTGCTCCCCTGCCGGGTTCCGCCGCCGAGGTGAGGGCCCTGTCTGCCATGAACGGCACCCGGGTAGCACTGGTGTCGGGGCGGAATTTGGAGAACCTGTTCAACGTGTACGAACCACCCACCGGAACGCTCATGTACGGTTCTCACGGGTCCGAAACTGCCCACGTTCTGCCTGGTAAGCGTGGAATGGAAGCCACACAGGTGAACCTTACGGACGCTGAAGAAGCGACGCTCACCGACTTGGAAAACTACGTGAAGGAGTTTGAAGAGAAGTTCGCTGACTCTGGCGCGTGGATCGAACGCAAACCGTTTGGTCGCACATTCCACTGGCGAACCGTACAACCCGAGTTCCGCGAAAACGTTCTGGCCCACGTCCAAGAGGCCCAAGAACGCTTCAGCCACGTGCGGCAAGTCAGTGGTCACGACATTCTGGAGCTCACTGTCCGCCACGTCACCAAAGGGGACGCTGTCAACGAATTAACCACCTCGGCGCCGGAAATCCTGTACGTAGGCGACGACGTCACGGACGAAGACGCGTTCGCCGCACTTGCACAGAACCCCAACGCGGTCACAGTCAAGGTAGGCGACGGGGAAACGCGCGCTACCTACCGCGTGAGTTCACCGGCCGATGTCACCGACCTGTTGTTCCACCTGCGAGTAGCCCGCGCACAACATCAAGCTCAGTAGCCTTAGCGCTTGCGGATCGGTTTTTCTGAACTGCGCAAAACAAGCTCAGGCGACATGGAGTAGGCCGGCATGTAACCGGGGCGGCTGAGCATGGTTTCGAGCATGCCTACAGCTGTTTCGGCGACAGCCTGCCAGTCGTAGGTGACTTGGGAGATGGGCGGGGCCAGAACATCGGCGTCACGGATGTCTCCCACCGTCAAGAGCGACACGTGTTCGGGGACGCTCAGCCGTTCACGCCGGGCAGCTTCGAGGAGCCCAAAGGTCAACGACGGCGATGTCGCGATCACTGCGGTGCAGTTGGCCGTCAGCAGTTTTTGTGCCGCATGAATACCCGCGGGAAGGCCAGGTTCAGCCATGGCGACCGGGGCTTGGTCGCGGGTCGCCGAAATGTGCAGGAGTTCAGCGAGGCGTTTACGGAATGTCGAAATACGGGCAGCCGCCGCGCTGTTTCGTGGAACCGCCAGCCCAATCCTGGTGTGCCCCAAGTTCACTAAATGGCTCAGTGCCGTGTCCAAGGACGTCGTGGGGTCCAAAACAATCTGCGCGGTTTCAGCGTAGGTGGACTGGGCAATGCGCAAAACCCGGATGCCCTCTTCTTGCATGCGGACCGCCTCGGGCCCGGCAGAGCTACCACCCAACACCAGAGCGCCTTGGATCCCAGACCGGGTCAGCAAAGGAGTGGCCGAGGGAATTCCAGGGCCGGCGAGAACCCTGACCGCTGCCCGACCCACGTCAAACAAGCGTTCCGAGACGTGAAGAAACAGGGTTTCGTACGGGTCGATGTCGCTTCCCACAGGAACTGCTTGTACCACCGCAATTGCAGAAGACGACTCGGGCGTTGTTCCATAGCCCAGCGTGCGAACAGCGGTTTCCACCGCCCGAACAGCAGACTCACTCACCGACGACTTCCCACGAAGGACGCGGCTCACTGTAGCGACGGAAAGACCGGAAAGTTCAGCGATGTGTTTGAGAGTGGGTCGGCTCATGAGCGACCTGCCGAGGTTGATCCGCGGGCAATGAGTTTGGGGCGGAAATTGGGGGGTACTGACTTCATGTGTTCGCCGGGAATATGTAAAACGGCGCGTGTGGCTGCCGCGAGCGCTTGTGCCATGGCTACAGTATCCAGCGAAAGGACAGTTGCAGGTGGGCCCGTGTACTGGGTCGTCAGGCTGTCGCCGATCCCCACCACGGAAAGGTCACGTGGCACGGTGAGTCCGCGCTTGCGGATTGCATCCAGAACACCAAAAAGCTGCAGCTGTCCTTGCACAATAACGGCTGTTCCTCCCGCGTCTTTGAGGCGCAGAGCCGCGTGGATACCACCGGAGTATGACTTGGATACTCGGACGATCCAGTCGTTGGCATCACCCAAGTGGCGCATGGGGTGTTCGGCGAGGAACCGTGCGGCGAGCAGGTCCGCGAGTTCACCCGTGTCTTTACACACCAGGCCGATCTTGCGGTGTCCCAGGTCGGTTAAGTGTTCAAACGCCAAGCTCAGGCCGGTAGCCAGGTCGAGTTTGGCGGCAATGGTTTCATTGGCAGACGTGCTGGGGCTGGCAAACGACGTTTCATCGAATCGGACCACGGGAACGTCGACATCAAGGTGTGTGAACGTGGGGGTAACGACGAGTCCGGCACCGGCTCGAATCGAAGTTTCCAAGGATTCGAGGTGGGTGTCGATGAGCGGGGTCATGGTGAGGATCCCGTGCGACTGCAGTTCCGCGTTGACCAGTCGGCTGACTTCGAGCTGCCAGTGTTCGGGGTCCTGTGGGGTGGCCACAGCGATGAAGCGTGCGTCATTGCGCGGGAGGAACGTGGAACGCGAGTATCCCACTTTGTGCGCAGCGTCGAGAACCTTTTGGCGTGTTGATTCGGCGACAATGCCACGGTCAGACAGCACGCGAGAAACGGTCGTGACAGAAACACCGGCCGCGTTGGCCACGTCCTGGATGCGCACTGTCATACGCGTAGTCTACGAGATCGCCGTCTGCGTGGTCATGTAACCGCACTGCCTATGACACGGATACACGGAACGGCATGTGGACACTCTTCCGTGAGCCTAGTCACTAAACGTAGTGTTGTTTCATCGATAGCACCGATCACATGCGAAAGGCCCCAGTCATGACACACGTCCCCAACATTCCGAACCTGTTCAATATGAGCGACCACACGGCCGTTGTCGTGGGCAGTGGTTCCGGTCTGGGACAGGTTTCAGCGCTGGGCCTAGCCGATGCCGGTGCGCACGTTGTCTGCGCGGACCTCAACACTGAAGCCGCCCGGGCCACCGCTCAGATCATTGCAGAGCGCGGAGGTTCGGCTGAAGCGTTTACCGTGGACATCACCGATACGAGCAGTGTCGACGCGCTCGCCCAGTCGTTTGCCGATGCTCACGCACTGGTGATCACGCCAGGGGCAAACGTCCGTAAGCGCCTGCTGGACACCACGGATGACGAGTTCGATCGCGTGATCGACATCAACCTCAAAGGAACCTATCGTCTGATGCGCGCGTTCGGTGACAACATGCGCGAACGCGGCCGGGGTTCGATCGTCACCTTTGCGTCGTTCCGTGCCGAGGTTGTTGAACCTGGGCAAGGTCTGTACGCCGCGGCGAAGGCAGGGGTTGTTCAGTTGACCAAGACGCTTGCGAGCGAACTCGGTGGTTCGGGGGTCCGCGTGAATACGATTCTGCCCGGCCCGTTCGACACACCGTTGACCGCCCAGATCAAATCCGACACCGAATGGTGGGACGCGTATGCCAACAAGACTGCAGTGGGCCGATGGGGTCACTTGCACGAAATGGCAGGCCCCGTTTTGTTCTTGGCGTCTGACGCGTCGACGTATGTCACGGGTACGCCCCTGCTGGTAGACGGTGGCTGGATGGCCCACGACGGGCGTTTTTCGCCGCGCGTCTGACCTCAGCGCACAGGCGCACCTCAGAGCATGCGGGTGCGCGCCACCTCGTACAGGGCGACTCCTGCCGCAACTCCCGCGTTGAGCGATTCGGTGCTTGCGCTGATGGGGATCGACACAATCTGGTCGCACTTTTCACGCACCAGACGCGAAAGACCTTTACCTTCTGACCCCACGACCAGACACACGGGTTCGCGAGCGAGATCCAGTTTGGGCAGTTGCACGTCCCCGCCCATGTCCAGGCCAAGAACGAACACGCCGTTCTTCTTGAGGTCGTCAATAGCCCGGGATAAGTTCACAACCTGCGCTACCGGGATTCGGGAAGCTGCCCCCGCCGAGGTCTTCCATGCTGCCGCTGTCATGGCAGCTGCGCGGCGTTCTGTGATGATGACACCGTGTCCGCCAAATGCTGCCGTGGAACGGACGATGGCTCCGAGGTTGCGAGGGTCGGTGATTCCGTCCAACGCTACGACGAGCGGGTGTTCCGCGCGGTCGCGGGCAAGGGCCAGCAGGTCGTCCGGGTGTGAGTACTCGTACGGTGGAATCTGAAGGGCGACACCCTGGTGGATGGCGCCATCAGTGATCCGATCGAGGTCAGGCTTCCCAGCTTCGAGCATGGGAATTCCCCGATCTGACGCGGCTTCGATGATGTCGCGGACGCGCTCGTCGGCGTCAATCCGGCGAGCCACGTACAGGGTGGTAGCGGGAATTCCTTCACGTAGGGCCTCGAGAACGGAGTTACGCCCGGCCACCATATCGGAGCCGTGCTCCTTCTTCTTTTTGCGCGCTTGCTGCTGTGCCGCCCGCTTGAGTCGTTCTTGTTTTGCCTTGTACGCCTTGTGGTAGACGCGGTCTTCGGCCTTGGGCGTGGGGCCTTTACCGGCGAGTGCTCGGCGTCCGTGCCCTCCGGTTCCTTTGCGAGCGCGTGATCCTGGTTTCGACATGACTAGTCCTTTAAGTGGTAGCGGAATCCATCCGCGGTGTCTTCGATGACAATGCCTGCTTGCGTGAGCTGATCGCGAATCGCGTCAGCGGTTGCGAAGTCTTTTTCCTTTTTGGCTTCGAGCCTGCGTGTGGCGAGTTCGGATACGAGCACGTCCAGCGCCTGGGCGGCGGCGTCTGCACTGTCACCGGTTTCTGCCCACACTGGCCCGGTGGGGTTGATTCCCAACGTGTCGAGCATCGTTTCGACCGCCACCAGTGTGTGCGAAAGTTCTTCGCGGTTGGCTGACGCGCCGTCTTCCAAGAGTTTGTATCCCTGGCTGACATACTCAAAAACCACCGCGAGCGCCCGAGGTGTACTCAAGTCATCGTCCATGGCCTGAGCGAACTCTGGTGCCACGTGGCCGGATTCGTAGCCGTTCTCGAAGGACACGACGGCAGGTGCCGCGTCCCCAAGTTCGGTTCGGGCCCGCGTGAGGAAGTTTGAGATGCGTGTGACCGCCGCCTGTTGTTGTGCCACGTTCTCCCGGGTGAACTCGAGTTGAGATCGGTAGTGGCCCGAGGTGAGAAAGAAGCGCACGAGTAGTGGCGAGTATTCGTCAAAAAGGTCGTGGGCGAAAATCGAGTTGCCCAAGGACTTGGACATCTTGTTGCCATCGACGCTCACCAACCCGGAGTGCATCCACAGGTTTGCGAACGGGTCTCCCGCCGCGTTGGACTGTGCCATTTCGTTTTCGTGGTGAGGGAAACGCAGATCGCGTCCGCCTCCGTGGATATCGAACTGCGCACCCAAATACTTGGTACTCATTGCCGAGCATTCAATATGCCAGCCGGGACGACCTCGGCCCCATGGGGTTTCCCATGACGCTGTAACCGGGTCAGAATCCTTGTGGCCCTTCCAGACCGCGAAGTCACGCGGGTCGCGCTTGCCGCGCACAGGTGCGTCAGCGGCGTCTTCCATGCTGTCGCGGTCTTGGCGGGTCAGCGATCCGTATTCGGGCCACGAGGCGGTGTCGAAGTAGACATCGCCGGAACCGTCTTGCGCAGGGTACGCATGGCCTGCCTCAATGATACGGGCGATCAGGGCAATCATCTCGGGAATGTGCCCGGTTGCGCGTGGTTCGTAGGTAGGTGGTGCGACTCCGATTCGGGCGTATGCGTCCGTAAAGACTTGTTCGTAAAGGAACGCGTGAGCCCACCACGGGCGACCCTCATCAACGGACTTGGAGAGGATCTTGTCGTCAATATCCGTGACGTTTCGGACCAGGGTGACGTCAAAATTCCGGAAGGTCATCCAGCGACGCAACTGATCGAAAACAACTGCTGAACGCATGTGCCCAATGTGCGGAGCCCCCTGAACAGTGGCACCACATACGTAGAGGCTGGCACGCCCTGGGTTCACGGGAGCGAAAGGCTCTAGCTTGCGGGTCTTCGAGTTATACAGCTGAATCGTCACGCATCAAGTGTACTTAAACACTGAACTTGTCTACGATGTGGGATTGAATTACAAGGACGTGATTCACGCTATATATTTCACGTTCTGTCGGCCCCGCGAAGTTCGCGGGGTTTAATCACGTGCATTGCACATTTCTGTGCAGTTTTACGGACAACACAGGTTTAAAAGGACAGTCGATGAAACAAGAAACTTCCTCTCAGCCACGCCAGGTGTTTAATTCACAGTCGGCGTTCATCATGGCTGCGGTTGGATCGGCCGTAGGGTTGGGAAACATTTGGCGCTTCCCCTACGTCGCATATGAAAACGGTGGCGGCGCGTTTATTCTGCCCTATTTGATTGCGCTCCTCACCGTGGGAATCCCGTTTTTGTTCTTGGACTATTCGATCGGCCACAAGTTCCGTTCGTCCTCACCTCTGAACTTTCGTCTTTTGAATCGCGGAACCGAGCCGATCGGTTGGGTTCACGTGGGAATCGCTTTTGTGATTGCCATTTATTACGCAGTCATTATTGCATGGGCAATCTGCTACACCTTCTTTTCTATCAACCAGACCTGGGGCGACGACGCGGAAACGTTCTTTGGCTCCACGTTCCTTCAACAGTCGACGGAGGCCACGTTTAGTCTGCAACCGGTGACGGGGGTTTTGTTGCCGCTCATTGCAGTATGGGTCATTACCCTTTTCATCCTTGTGGGTGGTGTGCAAAACGGAATTGCGCGTGTGAGCAAGATTTTCTTGCCCGTCCTGATGGTGCTGTTTTTAGCACTGGTGGTTCGCTCTCTTATGCTGCCTGGGGCAGCTGAAGGACTCGACGCGTTCTTTACCCCAAACTTCAGCGCACTGACGGACCCCCATGTGTGGATTGCCACGTACGGTCAGATCTTCTTTTCACTATCAGTGGCGTTTGGGATCATGATCACCTACGCGTCGTACCTCAAACCGCGCACGAACCTCACCGGCTCTGGGATGGTCGTTGGATTCGCTAACTCCAGCTTTGAGATCTTGGCAGGAATTGGGGTGTTCGCGGCTCTGGGCTTCATGGCCCACCAGACGGGAACTCCTGTCAGCGACGCTGTTGCAGGTGGGCCGGGACTTGCGTTTGTTGCCTTCCCATCCCTCATTTCGCAAATGCCCGGCGGATCTATCTTCGGAATCTTGTTCTTCTTGTCCTTGGTGTTCGCCGGCCTGACATCCCTGATCTCGCTGGTTCAGGTCGTCACAGCGGCGGTTGCAGACAAACTTGGCATTTCACCCAAAACCTCAACCATTGTTTTTGGTGGTGTGATGGCGGTGGCGTCATGCGTCCTCTACCCCACAGTCACGGGTATGAGTGTGTTGGATGTGGTTGATGCGTTCGTCAACAACTTGGGCATCGTGGGAATTGCTTTGGTTGTTCTCATTTGCCTGGCATGGGTGATCCGCGCCCTGCCCATGTTGCGCGATCACCTCAACAAGGTCAGCAGCTTCAAAGTGGGCTGGGTCTGGATGGCCTTGCTAGGTGTTGTCATCCCACTCGTTTTGGGTTACATGTTCATTTCGTCCACATATGACATGGCCACTAACGGCTATGGCGAATACCCCGGATGGTTCGTGGGCGTGTTCGGCTGGGGCATGGTGGCTGGGCTCGTGGTTTTCGCAGTCGTCCTGTCGCTGATCCCATGGCGAAAGGGCACGGTTGAAGCAGCACGCGCGCACCACGATGAAGCTCAAAAAGAAATCAGTAGCGCAGACAATCAAGGAGACCCCGCATGAGCACACCTGCAATCATCATGATGGTTCTGGCCATCGCTACTCTTTGGGGTGGCTTGGGAGCTGCGATCGTACATTTGATGAGACATCCAGACGCTTCTGGAAGCTGAACTCGATTCCTACATAGACTGGCTTTAGACACATAGTCAATCACGCATAGGAGATGACGTGCCCACGACAGTTAAAGGCGTTGTTGCTAAAGCCAAAGGACAGCCGGTCGAACTCGTTGACATTGTGATTCCGGATCCCGGACCAGGCGAAGTCGTGGTCGACATAAAGTCGTGCGGTGTGTGCCACACGGACTTCCACTATCGCGAAGGCGGGATCGGCGACAACTACCCATACCTGTTGGGCCACGAGTCAGCAGGAGTCGTAGCCCAGGTAGGCGAAGGCGTTACAAATGTGGAGCCAGGCGACTTCGTTGTTCTCAACTGGCGCGCGATCTGTGGAGAATGCCGTGCGTGCAAGCGTGGCGAACCGTGGTACTGCTTCGACACCCACAACGCAACGCAGAAAATGGCGCTCACCGACGGAACTGAACTCGAAGCCGCCCTGGGGATCGGCAGTTTCGCAGACAAGACCTTGGTCGCCGCTGGCCAATGCACCAAAGTCGAAGAAACCGATCCGGCAGTCGCGGGTCTCTTGGGTTGCGGCGTCATGGCCGGCCTGGGAGCGGCCATTAACACCGGTGGAGTCACCCGCGGCAAATCGGTCGCAGTGATCGGTTGCGGAGGCGTGGGAGCAGCCGCTGTTGCAGGAGCACGTCTAGCCGGCGCCTCCCCCATCATCGCGCTCGACTTTGACGACCGGAAACTCCAGTGGGCAAAAGACCTGGGCGCCACTCACACGATCAACTCGAGCGACCTCGGCGAAGATGACGTAGTCAAGGCCGTTCAAGAACTCACAGGCGGCTTTGGTGCAGACGTCGTCATTGACGCGGTGGGCGTACCAGACACCTGGCGACAAGCGTTCTATGCCCGTGACCTCGCGGGAACTGTGGTTCTTGTGGGGGTTCCTACCCCTGAAATGGAACTCACCGTGTCGCTGCTCGACGTCTTTGGCCGAGGTGGTTCACTGAAGTCCAGCTGGTATGGCGACTGCCTACCTGAACGCGACTTCCCCATGTACATCGACCTTTTCAAACAAGGACGCCTGCCACTGGACAAATTCGTCTCTGAACGCATCACCATTGACCAAGTCGAAGACGCATTTGCCAAAATGGGACGCGGAGAAGTCCTACGATCGGTGGTTATCAATGACAGCACGAATTGAACGCCTCATCACGTCCGGCACGTTTTCGCTTGACGGCGGAACGTGGGACGTGGACAACAATGTGTGGATTGTGGGGGATGACGCCGAGGTCGTTGTCATCGACCCTGCCCACGACCCTGAACTTGTGTCAGACAAGGCGGGAACCCGTTTTTGTGAACGTATTCTGCTCACGCATGGCCACGACGACCACATCCGCTACGCGCTTGAGACAAAGGACGCGCTGGGTGGAATCCCCGTATGCCTGAACTCGGAAGACTCCATGTTGTGGGACGCTGTCTTCCCCGATGTTGAGCCCGATGAAAACATCTCCGCTGGCAACACGTTCAGAATCGCCGGGCTCGAGTTACAAGCCCTGCACACTCCGGGCCACTCCCCCGGATCCACATGCTTCTACATCGAAAGTGGACTCACACTCGCCCAGTTGCCTAACGACCTCGGGCAGGCTGTAGACCAACTTCGCAAAGAGCTTGGTGAGAACGCCAGCACGCCGGTTCTGTTGTCCGGCGACACGCTGTTCGCTGGCGGCCCGGGAGCCACGGGACGTTCGTACTCGTCCTTTGACACCATCATTGATTCGATCCGTTCCACGCTGTTTGAGTTGCCGGACTCAACGGTGGTTCTGACAGGTCACGGCGACGCAACCACAATCGGTGCCGAACGCCCTCACCTGAGCGAATGGATCGCCCGCGGGCACTAACCCCACTAAACTGTCTATATCAACCTTCATCAACAAGGGAGTTAGCGTCCGTGGTTGACCAGTATCCAATCCTCACGATCCTTCCGCCTGTCATCGCGATTCTCAGTGCAATCATCACACGGCGGGTCCTTGTAAGTCTCGGGTTGGGTGTGGTTCTCGCTGCTCTTCTCGTCGAGAACTTCAATCCGCTTGGCACGCTGTCACAAATTTGGTCAGCGTTCGCCGTTATCTTTTGGGACTCAGAAGCGGGTCGTGTGAACACCGACCAGGTGTTCAACTTGATCTTCTTGGTGGTCTTGGGCGTCATCACGGCTTTGGTGCTCATGGCCGGGGGTACCGAGGCGTTTTCGGACTGGGCAGTTAAACACATCAAATCGCGCCGTGGCGCAAAACTGCTCGCCGCGTTCTTAGGAATCGCCATCTTCATCGATGACTATTTCAACGCGTTGGCCGTGGGACAGGTCGCCCGCCCAGTATCTGACCGGTTCAAGGTTTCGCGCGCAAAACTCGCGTACATCATCGACTCGACTGCTGCGCCTGTTTCGGTCCTTGCACCGTTTTCCAGTTGGGGTGCGTCGATTATCGGTCTTATGGCGCCCATCATCGCGGCAGCCGCGGTAGCACCCAACGGTGTCATGGGCTTTTTGGGGGCTGCGGCCGCTAACTATTACGCAATCGGTGCGATTGTCGCGGTATTCCTGGTGATCCTGTTCAGCCTGGAAGCTGGCCCCATGCGACGTGAAGAGCGCAGGGCGTTGGCCAAGGGTGAAATGTTCGCAAAAGACGCCGAGATCCCCGGTGAGCTTTCCGAAGACCTCCCGGTCTACCGCCCCGGCGCTCTGCGTTCGTTGATCGTTCCGTTCGTGTTCTTGGTTGCTGGTGTTATTGGCGCCATGTTCGTGACCGGGTACATGGAAAGCGGAAGCGCCAACCCCATGGACATGCTGGCCTCAACCCTGGTGCCTAACTCGCTTCTCTACGGAGGCATTGCGGGTCTGATCGCTGCCGTGTTCTACTACTTCCGCTACACACGCAACCACGACAAGTTCAACGCTGGAACGTTGTTCCAAGGAATAGCCGAGGGCACCAAGTCCATGCTTCCGGCAATCTACATCTTGATCCTCGCGTGGATGTTGGGAACTGTGGTCGAAGCTTTGGGAACCGGTGAGTACCTGGGCGGGCTCGTTGAGAATGCGGGAATCCCAACCCAGTGGCTGGTTCCGCTCATGTTCGTCATTGCGGCAGCCATGGCATTTGCTACTGGAACGTCGTGGGGCTCATTTGGTCTGCTGATTCCACTTGCCGGTGACATCCTGTTGGCAGTGGGGGCAACCGACATGGTGATTCCTGCTTTGGGTGCCGTTCTTGCCGGTGCGGTCATGGGTGACCACTGCTCGCCTATTTCTGACACCACGATTTTGTCCTCCACGGGTGCCGGCTGTGAAGTGGTCACTCACGTGCAAACGCAGCTTCCATACGCCCTGGCAACGGCAGTGGCCGCACTGCTGGGTTATGTCTCCGTAGCACTCACTCACCAGGTGTGGGTAGGTATGATCGTCACACTCGTGGTTCTCATCGGCTTAATCCTGGCTGGCGTGTGGCGCTGGACGCGTTTGGAAAAGATCCACGGCTTCGAACTTGATGACGAACCTATGGCCTCCGAAACGAGCGAGGCATAGTTTCACGTAAAGGACTAGTGCATGACAGCGTGCTCTGACTTTTTTGATGAGCCTCTTCCCGGGACTGCTCTTGAAGCGACCCTGTGGGTATGTGTGGAGTTCAGCCACGGTTGGGGGCATGATGCTTTAGATGGCCATGCCTTGGGCGAGGAACTGGCATCCCAGATCAAAGCCCACATGAACGCGCACAACGCGCGGTTCCAGTTCATTCGCGAACCTGGCTCAGGCGGTCAAGACTCAGGCGGCCACCGCGTCCTCATCGCCGAGTCGACTCCTGGCCATGAGGCTCTTTACGCCACTACTATCGGTAGCGTCTCGGACCTTCTGTCCTTGGACGTGTCCCATCCGGAAACGATTCCGGGCGCAACTACCCTCGACTCCCCCGTCGCTCTGATCTGTACGCATGGCAAGCGCGACGTGTGCTGTGCACTGAAAGGTCGTCCGGTTGCAGCGCTCCTTTCGCAGCACGCCAGCGGGTCATCGGACGGTGCAGACGCGCCGGAAACCACCTCGGCCCGGGTATGGGAAACCAGCCACACGGGCGGGCACCGGTTCGCACCTGCCATGATCGTCCTCCCCTGGGGATTCACGTACGGGCGGGCGGGCGCGCAGGCGGCGCGCCAGATCTGGGATCTGGCGGTTGATGGTCAGGTTGAGTTGGATCTGTTGCGTGGGCGCAGTGCGTTTTCCAAGCCGGGGCAGGCCGCCGAGGTGGCAGTGCGGTCTCGCTTTCACCTCACCGGGGTTGCCGATGTGGTTGCGGTGGAGAACACGAGTGAGACGGTGTTCCGGGTCGTGTGCGCAGATGGAAGCGCCCACTCGGTTGAGGTCGTGCAGACGGCGAGCGACCTGCCCGCGCGTCCTGCCACGTGCGGCAAGGGTGATAAAAAGGTCAAGGTGTTCCGCGCTACGTTGCTATGACGTACACATAATGAGATGCGGATCACATTTTTTGCGGGTAAGATCCGTACATGGGACACAGTAGTTTTGACCAGATCGAAAAGACACACCTCGAGCAGATGGCACAAGCTACCGGACCTCGCCTGTCGGTGCTCATGCCAGTTGACCGCACTGATCAACAGTCACGCGAATCTTCCACGCGCCTCAAGTCGCTTCTGGGTGAAGCACAACGACAGCTTTCAACCGCTGGGCTCGACAGCAATGCAATCGATGCGCGCTTGGAACCGTTTACGTCGCTGATCAACGACGGGCCGTTTTGGCGTAACCAGGGCGACGGCCTTGCCCTATTCTCTGCAGACGACGTTCACTTTGTTTTCCGGGTGGGCGTTCCGTTGGATGAACTCGTCCACGTGGGTGAACAGTTCGCGTTGCGTCCGCTGGCAACCGCGCTGGCTGAGTCTTCGAAGTTCTACATTCTGGCCCTCTCACGTGCAAAGGTGCGTTTGTTTGACGCAACCCGCGATTCGGTCACGGAGTTGGATCTGGGTGACACAGTCCCCGCGTCGATGGACGACGTTGTGAGTGCAGATGAACGCCAGCGACAGCTGCAGTCCCGTTCGGTTGGCGGTGATCGTGCCATGTTCCACGGGCATGGAGCAGGCGACGAAGCCGATTCCGTTTTCGTGGACAAGTTCCTCAAAGCAGTGGGCCAGGGTGTTGGTGACTTGCTGGGTAAAGCCAGGTCGCGTCCCATGATTTTGGCCGCCGTTGCCGAGGCGCACCCGGTGTTCAAACAGTTCTGCACGTACCCCGCACTACAAGACGCGATGGTCAAAGGGAACCCGGACGACCGCTCCCCCAAAGAACTTCACGCTGCCGCATGGGACGCGATTCTTCCCACGTTCAAAGCACAAGACGACGCTGTGTTTGAACGTTTCTCAGCCAAGCTCGGAACTGGCTTGAGCGCTACCCAAAGCGACAAGATTCGCGACGCGGCGGTTGAGGGGCGCGTGGACACGCTCTTCATCAATCCCGGCGTGACTCTGAACGCTGATGACGTGAACGAAGCCATCTTGGCCACGCTACAAAGCTCCGGAAAACTCATCATCATGTCAGACGGAAGTGTGGAGAACGTCGCTGCTCTCTTCCGGTACTGAGCAGGAGTACTGAAAAACACAGCGAGCGCCCACGGCTAGCGTGCGGGAGAAGTGATCCTTAACCACGGATTGAACATCGTGTAACCAGAATCACCGTTTTCACATTTTAGACTCATAGAGTCCTCAAAACCTCTACGAAAAGAGCCCCCCGAGATGCGAATTCGCACCCTTGCCGCCGCTGTCACAGCGTGCGCGATCACTGGAAGCCCGGTAGTTGCACTGGCGCAACCGGCACCGGAAAACCTTGACCTGAGTTTCCTTGCAACAACCGACGTGCACGGACACATTTACGACTTCGACTACTTCACAGACCAGCCGTACCCTTCCGACGACTCACTTGGCCTGACCCACGTGAACTCAATCGTGAAAAAGGTACGCGCCGAACGTGGAGCCGACAAGGTTTTCGTCTTCGACAACGGTGACAGCATCCAGGGAAGCCCGCTCACCAGCTACTACGCCAACCAGGAAAACATCCTGAAGACCGGCAAAGAGCACCCCATGGCTACCGCAAACAACATGATCGGCTATGACGCTCAGGTTGTCGGTAACCACGAATTTAACTACGGGCTCGAATTCCTTGAGCGTTACCAGAGCCAGGTCGACTTCCCACTTGTGGGCGCAAACGTCATTGACGACGCGACCGGCGAACCGATGTTCGACCCGTACACCATCGTTGAACGTGAAATTGACGGGAAGACCGTCAAGGTGGGTGTCGTTGGTGTGACGCCGCCCGGCTCTGCCGTGTGGGACAAGCAGCACCTCGACGGCAAAGCACACTTCGATGACATCGTAACTTCTGCAAAGAAGTGGGCTCCCAAGGCAAAAGAAGCCGGCGCTGACGTCGTGGTTGCCCTCGCTCACTCCGGTAAGGACCCTGAAGGCTCCAGCTGGGACCCTAAAGCCAAGACCGACGACCTTTCCACCTCGGTCGCCCGCGAAGTCCCCGACATTGACATTGTGATCGCAGGGCACTCTCACCAGGATGAGCCTGAAGAGTACGTCAAGCAGGTAGACGGCACTCAGGCACTGGTGACGCAGCCTAAGTTCTGGGCTCGTTCCGTCTCCGAGGTGGGTCTGTCCCTGGTGCCGAACGAAAAGGGCGGCTTCGAGGTTGACTGGTCTGAAGGCAACAAGCCTAAGGTCACCCCGCACTACTCGGGTGACGCCCCTGAGGACAAAGAACTCAAGGACGCGCTGAAGGTTCCACACGAAAAGACCATCAAGCACGTGAACAAAGTGGTTGGTCAGGCAACCGAAACCATGAGCGCAAAGACCTCGCGTTACGAAGACACCGCAATCGTGGACTTCATTTCCTACGTGCAGGCTGAAACGGTTCGCGATGCGCTCAAGGACAGCGAATACAAGGACCTGCCGGTCATTTCGCAGGCGTCACCGTTCAGCCGTACCGCTGAGTTCAAGAAGGGCGATGTCACGATCCGCGACGTTGCCGGACTGTACGTGTACGACAACACGCTTTCGGGTGTCAAGATCAACGGTAAGCAGCTGCGTGAATACCTCGAATGGTCGGCGCGCTACTTCAAGCAGGTCGACGAAGGCGCCGAGTTCAACCCTGAAGAAGTCACCAATGCACCGGACAAGGAACGCGGACGTGACATTCCAGACTACTCATACGACGCTGTCACCGGTGTGAAGTACGACATCAACATTTCCAAGCCGGTTGGAGAGCGCATCGAGAACCTGCGTTTGGAAGATGGCTCTGAGCTCAAGGACTCCGACGAGTTCGTCATGGCGATCAACAACTACCGTGCGTCTGGTGGTTCGGGTTACCCGGTAAGTGACCTGCCCGAGGTGTACAACGACCAGATTGCGATCCGCGAGGCGATCGTCGACTGGACTGTGAAGAACAAGACCATCGACCCCAAGGACTTCTTCGTCGAAAGCTGGTGGCTGACCTCGTCGACCCGCCCAGTTGAAGACGAACCTGGCGAAGAAAAGCCTGGTGAAGACAAGCCAGGTGAGGAAAAGCCTGGTGAAAACAAGCCAAGCGAGGACCCAACTGAAGGCTCACCAACTGACAAGCCTTCCGAGGACGCTCCTTCGCAGAAGCCGGATGACGACTCCAACGATTCTGACGGCTCTGACAACGAAGCTGGCAAGGATTCCTCGAACCCGCTGCCACGTACAGGTGCGCAGATCGGTGTTGCGTTGGGCGTCGGTGTTGCCCTCCTTGCAGCAGGTGCCGTGATCTCGGTAGCTACTCGTCGCAAGAACTAAGCAACCACGAAAAACTGAATAGCATAGGCGGGGCTGATCAGAGATCAGCCCCGCCTTCACATCATTGGTCCCGGTTATACTCGGTCAGTCATCGCCTTGAACAAAGCGGTACCCCATGCCCGGTTCCGTAATGAAGTACTTTGGCGTTGCAGAATCAACTTCGAGCTTCTGCCTAATTTGTGACATGTAGACGCGCGCGTAGTTGCTTTCCTTTTCATAGCCCTTGCCCCATACGTGTGTCAGGAGTTCTTCCCGGCGGACCAAGCGATTAGGGTGGCGTGCCAGGTAACCGACGATCTTCCACTCGTGTGGCGTGAGGCTAATCTGTTCGCCCGACACCGACACGACGTTGCGGGCCAAGTCAATCGACAACCGGCCGTCGGAGGTGACGACGACCGGTTCAGCCGTTTCCTGCGGAACACGACGCAAGTTTGCTCGCAGTCTGGCCAACAACTCACCTAGTGCAAATGGCTTAGTGACGTAGTCGTCAGCACCGCGGTCTAAAGCCTCGATTTTTGATTGCGTTTCATGTCGCGCAGTCACCACGATGATGGGGACTTGTGACCAACCGCGGATTCCGTCGATGACATCCAGACCACTCATGTTCGGTAGTCCAAGGTCAAGCAAAATAGCTTCGATCGGGTGATCTGACGCCAAGGTTAGCGCCTGCTCCCCCGTGTTAGCAGTAAGCACCTTGTAGCCACGCGCAATGAGGTTCACTGCCATTGCACGTGACAGGGTCGGGTCGTCCTCAACAATGAGAATCACAGCGTACTCCTTGTCGTCATGTGATCTGATACGAACGGTGTGTGAATGACTTTTCCAATGGGCAGAGACAGAACCATCGTGAGCCCACCGCCAGGGGTGTCATCGGCGACAAGTTCGCCACCGATTCCTTCGGCTAGCCCTTTCGCAACGGCGGCACCAAGTCCCAGTCCACGCGAGTTAGTGGTGTCGCCCATGCGAGTAAACGGGGTGAACAGTTGTTGTTTCGCTTCATCGCTGAGACCCGGGCCAAAGTCAATGACACGAATTGCTACCCGGTCTCCCTCTCGCGCCGCATCGATCTTCACTCCATTTCCTGTATGTTTAGCGGCGTTCGACAACAGGTTTTCCAGGATTCGCTCCACCAAGCTTGCGTCAGTTCTGACCAGGGGAAGGTCGTTGGGAACCGCAATTTCAAGCGGTTCAGGTTTCAACGTTGGGTCCATGTGATCGACAGTGCGGGCCACCAGTTCGCTGGGTCCAATAACGGATTCGTTGATATTGAGCGTGTTCGTTTGCACTCGTGACATGTCCAAAAGGTCAGCCACGATCCTGTCGAGCCGATCAGAGGATGCTTCAATCGAACGCAACAGCTCAGCTTGCAGATCTTTTGGCAGGTCTACATCATCGAGAAGTAGACCGGAAACTGAGGTTTTGATTGTTGCCAGAGGCGTCCGCAGATCGTGCGAAACGGCACTGAGTAATGCTGTACGAATCGCGTTCGCAGCTTCCAACTGGCGGGCTTGCAAGCGCGCTTCGGTCAGCTGCGTCTGAGTCATGAGACCAACGAGACGTCCCGTGTACGCGTCCAATACTCTCTGTTCACTCGCATTGAGCGGGCGCCCAGCCAACAGAAGTACGTGGTGGTCATCCAGAGTAAACGTCTCATCGGCTTCGTTTGCTGACGTGAGCTCCTTTCCCGAACGGTATTCCGTTACAAGACTCTTGTTGTCGTCGAAGTAGCCCAAGGTGACGCTGTCTTGGCCAAACGCTTGAGAGATCTTGTCCAGAATGGCCTGGATATCAACACCTTCGCGAATCACTGATCCTGCCAGTTCGGTCATGAGCTGTGCGTTAGCACGAGCCGTTCGTGCTTCTTGCGTCCTCCGCGCGGCCCCGTCAACTACACGTGCCACGAGAGCTGCAACCACGATGAACACGAACAACAAGAAGATGTTTTCCGGTTCAGCGATCGACATGGTGTGCAAAGGCTCAGTGAAGAACCAGTTGAGTAATCCGGTTCCCACAACAGCGGATGCGAGCGCCGGCCACAGTCCCCCGACAAGGGCAACAACCACAACCACCAGGACATAAGCCATGCTCAAAGTGGAAAACGCGACCACTTCATGAGCCTCTGAAATTCCCATCGCTGTAATGCCGGCGATACACACACCGGCCAAAACCCACGCGCTCACCGTGCGTGCTACAGACAGGTTTCGCCGAGGTCGTCGTCGCGGTGGTTGTGGTTCACCGGCTCCGTGGTTCGTCACGATATGGACGTCGATGTCTCCCGCACCGTCGATGATGCGTGAGCTCGTTGGTCGCGATAGTAGTTTCTTGTACCACGGCGTTCGCGAAGACCCGATGACCAGCTGGGTGGCGTTGATGGTATTGGCAAACTCTAAAAGAGTTTCCGCGTAGTCTTCACCCGATAGAGTGTGCCACGTACCTCCAAGGGATTCCGTCAACGTTCTCGCCTGTTGAATCTCTGTATCAGCCATGAGTGGCGCACCGTCCGTGGGAACGATGTGAACAACCACAAGTTCACGTCCAGCCATACGCCCCACGATTCGCATACCTCGGCGGATCAAAGTGGGTACGTGTGGTCCTCCAGCAACCGCAACAAGGATACGTTCGCGTGCGGGCCACGTGGAGTGAATGCCTTCTTCGTTCCGGTACTTCGCTAAGCCCTCATCGACTTGATCGGCAAGCCACAGCAACGCGAGTTCGCGAAGCGCGGTGAGGTTCCCTTTCCGGAAGAACCGTGAAAGGGCAGCGTCAGCAGCGGCTGGCTTGTAAATCTGACCTCGACGTAGGCGGATGCGAAGGGCGTCCGGACTTAAGTCAATGAGTTCGATGTCGTCAGCATTACGCAAAACAGCGTCGGGAATTGTTTCATTCTGAACATGTCCCGTTATGTCAGCGACAACGTCATTGAGCGATTCCACGTGCTGGATGTTTACCGTCGAAATCACGTCGATTCCGGCGTTGAGAATCGTTTCCACATCCTGCCAACGCTTGCATGAGCTTTCCGCTCCCACGATTGTGTGTGCAAGCTCATCGACGAGCACTACTTCCGGGCGCCGTTCCAGGATCGCGTCAACGTCGAGCTCGTCATACTCAGATCCTCGATAGAGCACCTTTTTAGTTGGGATAAGTTCCAAGCCTTCAACTTTGGCAGCTGTCCCAGCGCGCCCGTGCGTGTGCACAACGCCAACAACCACGTCGGTTCCAGACTTCGACAAGGAGTGGGCTTCCTCCAACATTGCGTAGGTTTTGCCCACTCCCGGAGCGGCACCCAAGAAAACCTTGAGCGATCCGCGGTGTCCGTTCATTTCAGCCCTTTGCCTTAACCACGTCCAGGTTGAGGGTGTTGACGTTCACTCGTGGACTACCGATGAATCCGAAGATCGACCCGTATGAGTTCTTCTCAACAAGTTCTTCGACTTTGTCGACCGATAGACCCGAGTTTTTCGCAACACGTTCAATCTGAATGTGAGCATACTCCTTGCTGATATGTGGATCTAGACCTGAGCTACTCGCTGTTACGGCATCGGCAGGAACCTCGGCCGGATCGACATTGTTTTCCTCAGCAATAGACTTCTTGGCGTCTTCGATAGTCTTTTGCAACTCATCGCCTACTGGGCTGAGGTTGGAGCCACCGGAGGACATTCCGTCGTAGTCACCAGATGAAAGACGCGGGTGAAACAGACTTGGGTCATCCGAAGTGTCTTGTCCAATGAGTTTTGACCCAACGGCCTGGCCGTTGTACTCCAAGAACGAACCGTCCGCACCGTTGGCGTTGAGTCGTCCTACTAGCCACGTCACACAGGGGTAAATGAGCCCCAGAATGACCAGCAAGACCAATAATGTGCGAGTTGCTTGAACGGTAGCCGAAACTACCCCTGCGGTTTTCTGTGCCATGAGACTTTCCTTAGAAACCAGGTAGAAGCGAAACGATCATGTCGATGATCTTGATACCGATAAAGGGAACGACGAACCCGCCCAGTCCGTACACAACAAGGTTGCGGCGTAATAGCTGGTGCGATGTTCCGGGAACGTATTTCACACCGCGTAGCGCTAGAGGAATCAACAACACAATGATGATCGCGTTGAAGATCACCGCAGATGTGATTGCTGACTCTGGCGAGGACAGGCGCATGATGTTCAGAACATCGAGGCCGGGGAACGCCACCACAAACATAGCCGGCACGATCGCAAAGTATTTTGCAATGTCGTTCGCGATCGAGAACGTCGTAAGGGCACCGCGGGTGATCAAGAGCTGTTTACCGATCTCCACGATCTCAATGAGCTTGGTGGGGTCGGAGTCCAGATCAACCATGTTTCCGGCTTCTTTCGCGGCCTGAGTACCGGTATTCATGGCTACACCCACGTCAGCTTGGGCCAGTGCGGGAGCGTCATTCGTTCCGTCACCGGTCATCGCCACCATGTTTCCGCCTTTTTGTTCGCGACGGATCAGTGCCAGCTTGTCTTCCGGTTTAGCTTGAGCCAGAAAGTCGTCGACGCCAGCTTCACGTGCAATTGCTCGAGCTGTCAGTTCGTTGTCACCTGTGATCATCACGGTGCGGATACCCATCGAGCGCAAGGTTTTAAAGCGTTCGACCATACCCTCTTTGATGATGTCTTTCAGATGAATGGTCCCCAGGACTTGGCGTTTCCCGTTTTCTTCTTCTGCTACGACGAGTGCTGTACCACCGTCATTCGAAATGCGGTCAATCGCTTGCTTGACATCGTCACCAACCTTCACGCCAGACTGCTCGACCCACTTGACCATTTCAGTAGCAGCACCCTTGACGACTTGGTGATTTTCCGACAGTTTGACACCACTCATTCGAGTTTCTGCACTGAACGGAATGAACTCCGCTTGAGCAAAATCAGCTTCGGGAACTTCTCCTAACCCAAGACCGTCCTGGGCCAGTACCACGATCGAACGCCCTTCGGGAGTTTCGTCGGCAAGTGAGGACAGCTGAGCTTTGCGAGCCAACTCGATTTCCGAGATTCCTTCAGCCGCGACAAAGGCTGTGGCTTTGCGGTTACCAACCGTGATAGTTCCAGTTTTATCCAGCAACAGCGTTGTCACGTCGCCGGCAGCTTCCACTGCCTTTCCCGAGGTGGCAAGGACGTTGCGTTTGATCAACCGGTCCATACCCGCAATCCCAATTGCAGACAAAAGCGCACCAATCGTCGTTGGGATCAGACACACCAGCAACGCAATCAGCACGGTGATCGGTTGCTGAGCGTTCGAGTAGTTCGCCATTGGAACCAAGGTGAGAACAACAAGGACGAAGATCAGCGTCAGCACGGACAGGAACGCGCTCAAAGCAAGTTCATTTGGCGTCTTCTGACGGCTTGCACCTTCCACCAAACCAATCATGCGGTCGATGAACGTGTTTCCCGGTTCCGAGGTGATTCTCACCTCAATGGTGTCGGATAGTACGCGTGTACCACCTGTAACGGCTGAGCGGTCACCGCCGGATTCGCGAATCACTGGCGCCGACTCCCCCGTGACCGCCGATTCGTCGACGGTTGCCGCCCCTGCGATCACATCGCCGTCGCCAGGGATTGTTTCACCTGCAGACACGATGACAACGTCACCGGGTCGCAAGGACGAAGATGGAACTTCTTCGACCTCTCCACTTGGGCGTCGCACACGGCCAGTCGATGCCGTCTGGGTCTTTCGAAGCGCGTCAGCTTGGGCTTTACCCCGCCCTTCGGCAACCGCCTCGGCCAGGTTCGCAAAAACCACGGTCAGGAACAGCCAGATTGCCAACGTAAACGTGAACAGGCTGGGGTGGATGAACCCTAGGACGAGAGTGATGGCCGCACCAACCTCCACGATGAACATCACGGGAGTTCGAACCATGGTCGCAGGGTTGAGTTTGCGGAGCGCCTGGGGCAACGATGCCAGAATCAGCTTTCCACTGATTCCAGACTGTGCCGAGGCGGTATTCCGGGTTTCAGTTTCAGTTTCCTGAATCTGAGTGGTCATGACATGAACCTTTCAGCAAGAGGTCCGAGAGCAAGTGTCGGAAGGAAGGACAGGCCGGTAATCAGTAAAGCTGTTCCGGCCATGACAACCGAGAAAAGAGGAGTGTCGGTGGGTAGTGTTCCCTTGGTTTTTGCCACTGGGGCTTGAACAGACAAACGTCCGGCAAGGCAGAGCACCAGCGCAATTGGGACGAAGCGACCCAAAAGCATTGCGAAACCAAGCGCAACGTTAAAGAACGGGGTGTTTGCGTTGAGACCAGCAAACGCTGACCCGTTGTTGTTACCTGCCGACGTGAACGCGTAGAGAACTTCGCTCAAGCCGTGTGGGCCAAAGTTGGCCAATGAGTCACGGGTTGATGGAAGCGCGATTGCGAGACCCGTACCAAGCAGTACAACAACAGGCACGACGAGCGCGTACATGCTGATGAGCTTGACTTCAGTGGGTCCGATTCGTTTGCCCATATATTCCGGGCTACGGCCCACCATGAGTCCGCTGATGAAGACTCCGATGATCGCGACAACAAGCATTCCATACAGGCCCGATCCCACACCACCAGGGGAAATTTCACCCAAGAGCATGTTGAAGATCAAAAGACCACCGGAGAGCGGTTCGTATGACGAGTGCATAGAGTCTACTGCGCCGGTTGACGTCAGCGTGGTGGCTGTAGCAAAAAGCGTCGATCCAAGAACGCCAAAACGGGTTTCTTTTCCTTCCATTGCAGCCAGGTTTTTGTCCGCGAAGCTCATCTGAAGGGCAGTGAGGCTCACAAGTGAACCGATGGCCAGAATCGCCATCGCACCAAGTACCGTATATCCCTGACGCTTGTCACCAACCATGACGCCGTAGGTGCGTGGGAGTGCAAACGGGATCAACAGAATGAGGAACACCTCAAGGAGGTTGGTCCAACCGTTAGGGTTCTCAAAGGGGTGGGCGGAGTTCGCGTTGAAGAAACCACCACCGTTGGTGCCCAATTCTTTAATGGCTTCTTGGCTCGCGACCGGTCCACCTGGAATGGTTTGTTGGCCACCAGCCAGTGTCTGCACAACTTGCGGGCCGTTGAAGTTCTGGATCGCCCCACCCAGGATCAAAAGCACTGCACCTATAAAAGCGATGGGCAAAAGAATACGGAGGCAACAGCGAACGAGGTCAACCCAAAAGTTCCCCAATTTATCGGTTTCGCGGTATGCGATCGCACGAATAAGCACGATAGCCACGACGATTCCAACAGCTGCCGAAATGAAGTTCTGGAAGTTCTGAGCCAGCATCTGGGTCAGGTGACTCATGGTAGTTTCGCCACCATAGGACTGCCAGTTGGTGTTTGTCACGAATGAGGTGGCGGTGTTCCATGCCTGGTCCGCAGGTACTGGTCCCAGTCCCATATTCATGGGAAGCCACTGCTGAATCCGCTGGAGGATGTACATTCCCAACACGGAAAGCGCGGAAAGCACCAGGATATTACGCAGATACATCTTCCACGTGTGTTGTGCTTCCGGGTTCACGCCCGCAAGGCGGTACATGAAGCGTTCAATCTTCAAGTGTTTAGCGCTCGTAAAAGTGTGCGCCATATAGTTGCCCATAGGTACATGCACAACAGCAAGCAGGGCGACCATTAACGGAAGTTGCAAAAGTTCCACTGTCAGTCGAACCTTTCAGGACGGATGAGCGAGTAAAAAACGTAAGCCGTTGTGACGGAACAAAACGCTAACCACACGATGTCTACGAGGCTCATAGTTTGTTCACCGCCCAACCGAACACACCAACAACGGCAAAATACGCCACGGTGAGTGCAATGAAGAGGATGTCTAACACGTTTCAGCTTTCTGAGTGATTTCAGAATTCGCGTCGATTCGCCTCGGCGCGAAGCCACTCAGTTGAGTGACAGTGAATATCAAAACGCACCCGCGAACAGGACACTGCGGGTCCTTACGGTTCCTTTACACCCAGCAGGAAATTCTTTACACGCTCTTAATACGGTGCTCGGTGGGGCACGAGCGTCAGCCCGCGACCACTATGGAATCACTGAGTCCGATACACCAGGGCGGTGGCAATGGCAGCCACACCTTCACCTCGGCCGGTTAAACCCAAGCGGTCAGTCGTTGTCCCGGAAACATGAACGGTTGCCCCTGCGGCTTCGCTGAGCACACGTTGCGCTTCGTCGCGCCGCGTACCAATTTTTGGTCGGTTGCATACCGCCTGCACGCTGATATTGCCAATCTCAAAGCCAGCACGCCTCACGATTCGTGCGGCTTCGCGCAAGAGAGTGCACCCGCTGGCGCCGGCAAATTCGGGGCGGTCTGTGCCAAAGTGTGCGCCCAAGTCACCGACGCCGGCTGCAGAAAAGATGGCGTCGCAACACGCGTGAGCTACCGCGTCGGAGTCCGAGTGACCTTCCAGCCCCACGACACCTTCCCACAATAGACCTGCCAGCCACATGGGCCGGTCGGGGTTGTCGCTTATAGCGTGGACGTCTACACCGATTCCAACCTGAGGAACAATCACGTGTATTCCTTCCGTCCGCACAACATACGCGCGAGTTCGAGGTCCAGCGGGTGGGTGATTTTAAACGCTTCATGGGACCCTTCGACGCCTACCGAGGGGATCCCCATCGTTTCAAGCAAGCTTGCATCATCGGTCATCTGCGTTGAAGTGTCGCGTGCAAACCGGTCGTGCGCTGCCACCAAGTCATCAAACGTGAATCCTTGCGGTGTTTGCACGGCCCGCAACCGGGCGCGCTCTACGGGAGCTCCCAAGGGCGCGACTTCCTCAGGCTGTTGCGACGTTAGCGTTCGCACGGTGTCTGATACAGGGAGGACTGGGACCACGTTCCGGTGTCCGGCACGGAGCGCGGTGAGGACACGGTCAAACACACGCCGAGGTGTCAGTGGCCTGGCAGCGTCATGCACCAGCGCGTATGTGGGTTTGCCGTCGATGGCTGCGAGTGCATTCCGTACTGACTCTGTGCGTTCCGTTCCGCCGATCACCGTCTGAACGTTTGGTTGCGTGCGGAACATGTCTAGCGCGCGGGCTTTAAGGTCTCGTGGCACCGCGATGACAACCAGCTCGATACCTGCGTTGAGTACACCAGCAACAGCGTGTTCGAGGAGGGTGCGACCCCCTAAAGGAACAAATGCTTTGGGGGTTTCTAACCTCAGTCGAGTTCCAGACCCTGCCGCTGGAATGATCGCCACCGTCTCCATATGCGCAACTCTAGTCCACGTGTACATACAAAAATGGGGGCAACGTCACGTCACCCCCATTTACTTCTTCACTTTTATGAAGCGAGAACCTTTTCCAGCATTGCTTCGGCTTCTGTCTCTTCTTTTTCTTCTGCCAGAGCCAGCTCCGACACGAGCACCTGACGAGCCTTGGCAAGCATGCGCTTTTCACCTGTGGAAAGACCGCGGTCCTGTTCGCGACGCCACAGGTCACGAACGACCTCGGCTACCTTAATAACGTCACCGGACTGGAATTTTTCGAGGTTCGCTTTGTAGCGACGTGACCAGTTGGTTGGTTCTTCAGTAACTTCAGCACGCAAGACCTGGAAGACTTTTTCCAAACCTTCTTCGCCCACAACATCGCGGACACCCACGAGGTCGCAATTTTCAGCGGGGACTTCAATCGTTAGGTCGCCGTGTGAGACCTGCAGTTTCAAGTAAAGTTTGTCTTCGCCCTTGATCGTGCGGGTCTTAATTTCTTGGATTGTCGCCGCTCCGTGGTGCGGATAAACAACAGTGTCGCCGACCTGAAAACTCATCTTATTTTTTCCCCTTTCGCGGACTTCCAGTTTAACATGACGCACAACACAACCGCGAAGTGATGTCCGAAATGCGCAATAGAGCTCGTCTCCTGTGATAGGTTGCCCGGTTGCATCAGTGGCGCACGCAACTCGGAAAGTGACCCATAGTTTCTACGCGGGGTGAAAAACAGGTAACATACACGGTGTTCCTTAAGAATTTGTTGCGTACCACTTTGAGGAGTATGTGAACGTGAAACGGCTAACCCGCGCAGCTGTCGCAGCCGCAGCGATTGCCCTTGTTGTCCCTGTCAGCGGTTGCGCGGCCCTGTTGTCGAACCAGCAGACTCACAATTACGTCTACCACGGCGGTGACGGCGCGTGGGCATCAATCGGCGGAGTCGAGTTCCGTGGCATTCTGCTCATCGCAAACGAAGACAACTCCCAAGCACAGCTCTTCTACACCATTGTGAACAACTCCAATGGCCCAGCAAAGATCACCCTCAAGGTGAGAGACTACCAGAAGCAGGTCAAGCTCAAGAAGGGCGAACGCATCGTTCAGAACCCGCAGTCGCCTGACTCGAATGGCGAAGAAGCGGTTGTCAAGGGTCTCAACGCCAAGGTTGGCGAACAGGTTGAGGTTGAAGTCAGCGCAAACGGCATGGAAAAGACTGTGCGCGCACAGGTGCTGAACGCCGAACACTGGTACTACGAAGACGCCCAGCCTAAAGGAAGCTCATCAACCGGCGCTCCAGCTGAAGGCGCTACCCAAGCTCCTGCCCAAGGTGAAGCCACCCCAGCTCCTGAAGAAACCGAAGGACAGTAAGTACACGTAGGTACACAACTGCCGACGGTTCAAACTCCGGTGGCCTAGGTAAGGCAAAGATTGTTTACCTAGGCCACCGGTGTTTTACGCTTCGAACTTGTACCCCAGGCCACGCACAGTGACCAGTAGCTTAGGTTCAGACGGGGTTTCTTCGATCTTGGCACGCAAACGCTTGACGTGAACATCCAGGGTCTTGGTGTCGCCCACGTAGTCCTGTCCCCAGATTCGGTCGATGAGCTGGCCGCGTGTCATGACACGACCTGCGTTACGCACCAGCATTTCAAGAAGTTCAAACTCTTTGAGTGGCAATGCAAGTTCGGTTCCCCGAACGCTTGCCACGTGACGTTCAACGTCGATGCGCACTCCCCCAGCTTCAAGAACACCGTCGTCAATGTCTGAAGACTCTGTGTTGCGACGCATCACTGCCCGAATACGGGCCAACAGCTCACGAGACGAGTACGGCTTTGTCACGTAGTCGTCTGCACCCAACTCCAGACCCACAACCTTGTCGATCTCGGAGTCCTTTGCCGTCAGCATGATGATGGGCACCTTGGACTTGGAGCGCAACTGGCGACACACCTCGGTCCCGGAAGCCCCGGGCAACATGAGGTCCAGAAGAACCAGATCAGTACCGTGCGCGTCGAACTCCGCAAGAGCCTGCAAGCCGTCCGCGGCGACTGTCACGTCATAACCCTCTTTACCCAACAGGTACGCAAGTGGGTCCGAAATTGATTCTTCGTCTTCGACGAGCAGAATCCGCGTCACGACTTCTCCTTTTGTGTCTGCATTTGTGTCTGTGCGACGGTCAACGGTTGGCCGCTGGAATCGCTGAGCAAAATTCCGTCTTGCTGAGCCTGAGACAAATCAACCTCAGAGTGAGCAAGAGGTAAAACAATAGTAAAGGTAGAACCTTGATCCAGCTTCGACCATACGCGAACTTCGCCGCCGTGCGTAGCGACGATGTGTTTCACAATGCTTAGGCCAAGCCCGGTTCCACCGGTCATACGTGAACGCGCAGGGTCGACCCGGTAGAAGCGTTCAAAAACACGTTGAGTGTCTTCAGTCGACAGCCCTATCCCTTGGTCAGTCACCGAAATCAAGACATTGCCACCGTCTTCTTTTGCACCCACGCCCACTTTTGTTCCGTCGTTGGAATAGCTAATGGCGTTGTCAATGAGGTTACGCACGGCGTTCACCAGCAAGTCGTGGCTTCCCAAAACAGTCCACTCACCCGTAGGGACCATGTCAATTGAAATGTTTTTGGCTTCCGCACGGGTTTTGGCGCGATCCACCGCCTCTTCGATGACCTTCGCGATACTCACGTCTTCCGTAGCCCCCGGGGCTTCGTGATCCTGAACGCGTGAAAGGTCGATGATCTCCTGAACCAGCTGCGTGAGCCTCTTTGACTCCTGCTGAATGCGACCCCCAAACCGGGCGACCGCCTCGGGATCGTCAGCACAGTCCGTGACCGCCTCGGCCAGCAACGACAGCGCACCCACGGGAGTTTTCAGCTCGTGGGACACATTCGCTACGAAATCCCGGCGCACTTCGTGGACCCGCTTAGCCTCAGTCTGGTCGTCAGCCAACACCAACACATACGCCGAACCCAGAGGCGCCACGCGAGCGTGGAGGTGACGCACAAACCCGCGGTCGCCTCCGCGCTCCTTCTTGAAGTTCACTTCTTCAATCAGGCCGCGCGCTCGCACGCGCACAACAACTTCTAGAAGCTCATCGGACGAAAGCGAGTGGCCACGAACAAGGCCGTAGGTGTAGGCAGCGGGAGAAGCTTTGACGACATCGTCACCCGCGTCGACAACAATGGCTGCAGACGGCAAGACAGCCAGGACTTCAGCAATACCTTCGGGAAGTTCTTCGTCGGAGTGAAGATCAGCACTATTACGGCTCTTTTCCGACAGGCGGAACGCCAAAATGCCGGAAATACCCAACCCCAGACCCACTACACCGGTCAACAGGGAAATAATCAACACGTCCACGTTGTTAGCCTAGTAGTACGTGCCACCTGGTCTAACACCGGCACTGAGATTGTGCGCACATGTCAGCATGAATTCACCTTGGTGTCAGTGGTCGTTCACAGACAAGTGGGAACGTAAAACAGTCCATGCCCTTTGGCATGCCCGCGACTTACTCTGAAAGGACCGCAATGCGCGAAGTCTTTACCAAAGAACTTGAAGCACTTGCTGATGGTCTCGTTGACCTCGGAAACCTTGCCGTTGACGCTATCAAACAGTCCAACAAGGCACTCGCTACCAACGACCTCCAGCTTGCTGAGCAGGTCATCACCGACGACGCCCAGGTCAACGCGAACCAGGTCGAAATTGACCGTCGCGCTGTCGAACTCCTTGCACTCCAGGCACCTGTTGCGGCCGACCTCCGCATCGTTGTTGCAGCTCTGAAGATGAGCGTTGCGCTTGAGCGCATGGGTGACCTTGCCCGCCACATTTCCGCTCAGGTCCGCATCCGCTACCCAGAACACGCTATCCCAGAAGCCTTCACTCGCATTTTCGAACGCATGGGTTCGGTTGCTGAACGCATTGGTGAAAGCATGGTCGAACTTCTTTCGACGCCAGGTCTTGCAGCTGTCCCAATGATTTCGGCTCTGGACGAAGAACTCGACGCGCTGCACCTGGAAGTGTTCACCGTAATCGCTTCGCTGAACGCCGATCAAATCACCCCCAGCCAGATCGCTGACGTGACCCTGCTGGCCCGCTACTACGAGCGCTTTGGTGACCAGGCAGTCAACGTTGCTCAGCGCGTAGACTACATGCTGTCCGGAAACCTGGACTCAGACGCTTCCTCGGCGGAGTAACCACACTCCCCAGCGTCAGTGCGAGCCTCATTCAGAGGCTTACTCAAGACAACACGATGGCCCGCCAGTTTCACACTGGCGGGCCATTGTTTTCCGGCCTAACAGCCCTGGCTCTTACTTGCCTTGGTTTGCGACCGCAGCGGCCGCTTCCTTAGCAGCTTCTGGGTCAAGATAGGTGCCACCGGGCTTCACTGGCGCAAAGTTGTCGTCCAGTTCGTAGTGCAGTGGGATTCCCGTTGGAATGTTGAGTCCGGCGATGTCTTCGTCGCTGATCCCGTCGAGGTGCTTTACGAGCGCGCGCAGTGAGTTACCGTGCGCGGTGACCAGGACGGTCTTGCCTTCGCGCAGATCAGGGATTACAGCGTCGTACCAGTACGGGAGTAGACGCGCGATCACGTCTTTGAGGCATTCGGTGCGTGGAATCGAGTCGCCCAAGTTGGCGTAACGAGCGTCGCCTGCCTGTGACCATTCGCTGGAGTCATCCAGCACAGGTGGTGGCGTGTCAAAGGATCGACGCCACGTCATGAACTGTTCTTCGCCGTATTCGTCGCGAATCTCTTTCTTGTTCTTGCCCTGCAACGCACCGTAGTGGCGTTCGTTGAGGCGCCACGAACGCTTCACATCGATCCAGTGGCGGTCAGCTGCGTCGAGTGCGAGGTTTGCAGTCACAATCGCACGGCGCAGGCGCGAAGTGTGCAAAACGTCGGGGAGGAGTCCGGCGTCGATGAGCAGTTCGCCTGCTCGTGCCGCTTCCGTGCGTCCCTGTTCGGTGAGAGGGACGTCGACCCATCCGGTGAAGAGGTTTTTCTGGTTCCATTCGCTCTGGCCGTGGCGCAAGAGCACGAGATTGTACGTCATACTTCTATTCTGTCATGCGGGCGTCATTCTGACATGTGGCCGCTGTTCTTCTTGGCTTCCGGATCCAGGATTTTCCTGAACGCTTCGAGGTTCCGCGTGGATTCGCCTCGCGACACCCGCCATTCCCATTCCTTCTTCATCGAGGTGATGAACCCGCGCACCAAAAGCTCGTTAAAAGATGAGTCAGCGACCGTAAGAAATTCGCCCATGAGCCGGTCAATGAGGTCTTCGGTCACCGCTTCACGGGGAATGGCCGCACGTAGGTACACGTCGCCGAGGTGGTCGACAGCGAACGCTGTCATGGACAGTTCCAGGTTCTTCCGTAAGAGGTAGGTGGCGAAGGTGAGGTGGTTTTCGTCGGGGCGACGAATGATAAAGGCTTGGCAGTCGAGGCTGTGGTGGTTCTCTTTAACCGACACCGCTGTTTTGAGTTTCTTCTCCCCCGGCAAAACGACAACCGCGTGGTGGTCGTTCACCGTGTCGATGTCGACGTCATTCTGTGTGGCCCACGTGTGGAGCACGTCAATAGCTGGCATTGATCTCCTCTCACAGCTGATTCAACACGTTACGCACGCACGTATCCCACGTAAAGCTCTGTGCGTGTAGCACGCCGGCTTGTCCCATGCGTTCACGTTCGTCCGGGTCACTGAGCAGTTCCGTGATGGCGCGTGCCAACCCAACGTGATCGCCAGGTTCGAACAACACCCCGGTTTCACCGTCGACCACCACACTGGGCAACCCACCCACCCGGGAGGCGACAACACACGCCCCACTGGCTGCCGCCTCGGCGGCAACGAACCCAAACGACTCCGAACGCGACGGGACAATCACCAGATCAGCCCGGCGGTACCACGTGACGAGTTCGTGGGGAGGCACGGGCGGGGTGATGTCGACACCGTCAGACACACCCAGCTCAGTGGCGAGGCGCTCAAAATCCTGGGTGTCAGGGCCTCCGGAGCCACCCCCTAAGAACTCCACGCGCACGTTCATGCCGGCCTGGCGCAGTTCGGCGAGCGCGCGCATCATGATGTCGGTGCCTTTGATGTATTGCATGCGGCCCACACACACCAGGGTGTGGGGGCTGGCAGGCGCGCTGGGCAGGCGAGCGTCCCCCGGCTCCCCTGTTTCACACGTTTCATCGGGCGTGAAAATCTTGTGGTTCACGCCAGGTTGGGCAACCACAATGCGTGCGTTCGGGTCCAACAGTTCACGCATGGCGCGCGCTTCCAGCGGAGTGTTCGCCACCAGCAGGTGAGCGTCGCGGGCAATCTGAGCTTCGGCCTCGAGGCGTTGGGCAGGTTCCAGGCTGGTTCCCGTGTCGCGGTTTTTCACCGCCCCGATCGTATGGAAGCTCACCACGACCGGCTTTCGTGAAGCGCTACTGTCATTGCTCATCAGGGCCGTCTGCGCTGAGATCCAGTAGTGCGCCCACACCCAATCGGCGTCGCGATATTCCGGTGTGCGTGCCAGCTGTGCGGCCAGTTCAGTCATGTGTTGCGGAAGGTCGTCCTTGCCGGTCGCACTCACGCGCAGATGCCGCACCTCGAACTGGTCCCGTGTGACGCTATCTGGCCCGTCCCATGCGGGGTCGGCAGTAAAAATCGTGACCTGATGGCTGAGGTCGCATAGGACTCGGGCGGTGTTCGTCACGTAGACGTTGAGTCCCCCTGCATCGCCCTGGCCGGGCTGGGCAAGTGGGGAGGTGTGAAGAGAGAGGATAGCAACGCGCACGTTTGAAGTGTATCGGTCAGTGCGTCAGCGCCCGCGGTATCGCGGATCCACCGCGCGCAGTGCTTTACGGACATCGGCGAAGTACACCCCGGCCGCCACAATACCTAAAAGTGTCACGAAGGGGATTCGAATGTGCATAGGTGGCAGAGCAATGAACGCCAGGGCCGATGCAACACCCAAAATTCCTGACCAGAACACTCGCGTTCGTTTACCAGCAGCGTTGTAGACCTCTTGCGAGTACCGAAGCGAGTCGATGAACGCGAAAAGCTGGAAAACAAACGCTGCCACGGTAAGGAGCAGAAAAATAAGCGACTGAAGATTGCCGAGTGCCTCAAGCATGGATGCCAGTTTACCTTTTACTTGTGGAGTTACTCGTCGAGTTCGGGTAGCACGTCGTTTGCCGCGTCTTCCGTCATACCAGCTGCCGACATCAAGTCGTTCGCAAGCGGACGGAGCAACAAAACGAGCGTTTCATCGTGCCGGTCGGTCACAAAGTCAGCTTTAGGACTCAAGGTGCGGGCGACCTCGGTCAGGAACTTTTCAGCAGGAACCCGGGACGTTCCACGACGCAACGCGATCCGCAGCATGGCAGCGCCTTCACCCAACTGCTCAATGGGGTGGGCGACGCCCGGACGTTTTTCGCCGGTAGCGGTCATCGCGACGACTCGGCGCGCAACCACACGTACCAGACGCATGGCACGGTCAGCGTATTCGCACGCCCTGGCCAGGCGGGTAACCTCAGCGGCGTACCGGCGTGAACGCGCGTTGATTCGGGTCGCTTCCTGGGACACGCTGATCGACGTTCTCCACGAATCGACGAACGCTTGGCTTTCGCGCGCACGCTCAAGAACACGTTGAGCTAAATCAGCGTCGGCAGTGCGCAGTGCTTTCGCGGTTCCTTTGAGCAAGACCGAGATTTCGTACAGAAGGTTAGCGGCTCGGTTTCGTGGCCGTTTACGCGCATCCGACGGAACGATCAGTGCCATCAAAATCGCAATTACTGCCCCCACGATCGCGTCGACCGTGCGGTCAAAAGGTTTGGTGGCAATGGACATGGGGACGGCCACCACGTACACGGCCTGGATTGCGATTTGGTTGACGAACAGGGCACCCGAATTCAGGATGTTCCCCACAACCAGCCCGGCGAAAATCACCACCGCGATCTGCCAGACCCCGATACCGAACATGTGGACCAGAATTTCGCCCACCAATACGCCCAGGGTAGCTCCCAAACCAATCTCAATGGATCGGCGCAAACGTTTGTCAGCCGTGACACCCGTCCCAATGACAGCGGCAACAGCGGCCAAAAACGGAGCAGGGTGGCCAAGAACATAGTGACAAAACGCGTACCCGCTGGTGGCTCCGATCACCACCTGGAAAATCTGGCTGGAGTTCTCGATTGCGCGAAGCCCACCTAATCGGACGCGCACTCCGAGTGCCCCACTGAGACGCCTATAAAGGGGCTTCTTTGTGCTAGCCTGCGTCATTTTCACCCCTTCCTCGCTCAAGTCTAGTCGACTCTTCAACACGCACTTGGAAAAATGTGGCAAGGTGAGGAGAGCTGATAACGGAGGACACATGACCACAAATCTGAAACGCAGTGAAGCTGCCACCCGATCCGAACTACTGGCTACTCACAGCTACACGGTGCACCTCGACATTACTTCGGCGCCGGACCTCGCGAAAAAGACATTCACATCAACGTCGACTGTCGTTTTTGACGCGCACCAGGACGCTGACACGTTCATCGATTTCATCGCAGACTCCGTCAGCGAGATCACCATCAACGGGCAGTCTCTGGACCCGGCAAAAAACTTCGACGGCGCCCGGGTGACATTCCCCGTCACGGCAGGCTCCAACACCCTCACCGTCACAGGGCAAGCCATCTACTCAACAAGCGGTGAAGGCATGCACCGCTTCGTCGACCCGGCTGATGACAAGATCTACCTGTACACACAGTACGAACCCACGGACGCCAGGCGCGTATTCGCCAACTTCGACCAGCCTGACCTCAAAGCGACGTTCACGTTTTCAGTGACGGCGCCTCAGGATTTCATCGTCCTCAACAACACCGCGCCCACGGAATCGCAGGCAACCACCCCGGAAGTCGCACCGACAGCGGAAGCCGCGACGACCTCGGCGGTCACCCACGAATTTGCCTCCACGGAACGCATGTCCACCTACATCACTTGCGTGTGCGCAGGGCACTACGTGGGAGCGCACGACACATACACGCGCGGCGACCTGACAATCCCGTTGAGCGTGTACGTGCGCGCGTCTCTGGCCGAAAGCATGGATGCCGACAACATCTTCACCGTCACCAAACAGGGACTGGACTTCTACCACGACAACTTCGAATTCCCGTATCCGTGGGGCAAGTACGACCAGATTTTCGTGCCCGAATACAACCTGGGGGCCATGGAAAACCCGGGCTTGGTGACCTTTGTCGACTCGTTCATCTACCGCGATGCCGTCACCCGCACCGAATACGAATCGCGCGCGAACGTGATCCTGCACGAAATGGCGCACATGTGGTTCGGCGACTTGGTCACCATGCAGTGGTGGGACGACCTGTGGTTGAAGGAGTCGTTCGCCGACTACATGGCGTCGCTCGCCCTGACCACCGCAACCGAGTTCACCGACGGCTGGGTGACCTTCGCTCTGCGTCGCAAGGACTGGGCGTACCGCCAAGACCAGTACCCCACGACCCACCCCATCGTGGCCGACATTCCCGATGTCGAAGCCGCCCGGCTCAACTTCGACGGGATCACCTACGCCAAGGGAGCTTCGGTTCTCAAGCAACTGGTCGCGTTCGTGGGACTGGACGCTTTCATGGCCGGCTCCCGCGACTACTTCGCAAAGCACGCGTTTGGCAACACCACGCTGGTGGACTTCCTTGACGCGCTTGAAGCGCGCACGGATGGCCGCGACGTGCGTGCTTGGGCCGACGCATGGCTCGCCACAACGGGCGTGAGTGAAATCAGCGTCGACGTCGAAACCGATGACGCGGGCACCATCACCAAGGCCACCGTTTCACAGAGCAACACCGGACCCCAGGTGGTTCGCCCTCACACATTCACGCTTGCCGGTTTCAATCGCCAACGCAGTGCCATGCACCCAACGGAAACATGGAAGGTCGACTTTGACACCGCCTCGGCGGACCTTCCTCAGCTGGTGGGCACCAAGCGCCCCGACCTTCTTCTGCCCGGCCACGGTGACGACGATTTCGCCAAAATGCGTCTGGACGAAGCCTCAACGGCACACGCGTTGCACAGCGTGACCAAGTTGCCTGACGCGCTGGATCGAGCGGTCGTGTGGTCTGCTTTGACGAACGCGATGCGCGACGGCTCGCTGAGCGTGAGCTCCTTCGTTGACGCGTACGCTCGTTCGCTGGGTCGTGAACGGCATGCAGGCATCAACGCCGGTCTGCGCGCCCAGGCGCTCACAGCGGTGAAGTTGTGGACAACGGATGTCAATGGCACGCTCAGCACGATCCTGGGTGCGGCTTTGGACGCGCTTGAGAGCGCTGAACCAGGCTCAGATACCCAGCTCAACCTGGCAGAAGTCGTCCTCATTTTTGTTGCGCATTCGGCGACCGTCGTGACCCCCGGTCCCGAGGTCGTCGCGGCTCGCGACTTCGCCTCCCGCGTTCTGGCGTCCGGAACCACGCTTGAGGGTTACGGCCTGAAGGTAGACAACGCCTTGAAGTGGAAGGCGCTCATTTCGCTGGTGGTTTTGGGCTGGGCCGATGAAGAAGATATTGCCGCCCAGGAGTCCCGCGACCGCACTGATTCCGGTGTGATGCAGGCTCGGACAGCGCGTGCGGCCCGGTCGCTCCCGGTGGCAAAAATGCGTGCCTTTGAGGCGGTCACGTCTGACACGTCGCTGTCAAACAGTTCGCTTTCGGCCACGGTCGCTGGGTTCACGTCCCCTGTGGCCACCCCGATTCTTGAACCGTTTGTGGACCAGTACTTTGAGCAGCTTGAGTCGTTCTGGACTACCCGGTCGAACGAAATCGCCAAGCGATTGGTGCTGGGACTGTACCCGTCGTGGTCGACGCGGCGTGAGCACGTAGCGCAGTGTACTGATGCGTGGCTGAGCGAGCACGGCACTGCTCCGGCTGCTCTGCGCAGGCTCGTCACTGAACTGGGTGATGACACGCACCGAGCGATCCGCGTGCAGGGAGCCCAAGCGTCGCTCTGACGTGTTGAACCTAGAGCGCCCACAGTGCGGACGCTTCTGTGACATACGCGACACTACGCTTTACTAAGCATTCATGAGCACCTCAAGCATGAATCCTCAGGAGCAGCGTAGTGCCCGCGTTGCCGTCACGGTTTTTCCGGCCCTGGTTGTAGTGGCTGGCGTCTTCGGGTTTTTGTTGCCCGAGGTCGTTACTCCGCTGGCCCCTTCCGTCACCTGGCTCCTGGGTGGGGTCATGTTCTTCATGGGGCTGACGCTCACCGTTCCGGACTTCACCCAGATCGTGAAGAAGCCATGGATTGCGATTGTGGGTGTCGTAGCTCAGTACCTGTTCATGCCACTGGCTGGCTGGCTCGTTGCGGTGCTTTTGGGGTTGCCTCCTGAGCTTGCTGCGGGTGTCATCTTGGTGGGGTGTGCTCCGGGTGGTACGGCGTCGAATGTGGTCACGTATTTGGCTCGCGGTGACGTCGCACTTTCGGTGTCGGTCACCACTTTGTCCACGTTGATTGCGCCTTTGGCAACACCTGCTCTTACGCTCATGTTTGCGGGTCAGTACATGGACGTGAGTTTTGCGACCATGATGATGTCGATCGTCAAGACCGTGCTTGTTCCTGTCATCGCAGGTGTTGTCATCCGTGTCCTTGCGGACAAGTTCATTCAGAAGATCAGCCCTGTTCTGCCGTGGCTTTCGGCCTTGACAATTGCACTCATCGTGGCAGTTGTTGTGGGCGGTTCGGCCGACAAACTGGTAAGCGCAGGAGCGACCGTTTTGCTGGCTGTTGTGTTGCACAACTCGATTGGACTGGCCGTTGGTTTCGCCACGGGTGTGGCAGTTGGCTTGTCGTCGACTCAGCGTCGCGCGCTCACCTTTGAGGTGGGGCTCCAGAACTCTGGGTTGGCAGCGACCTTGGCGACGACGTACATTTCGCCTTTGGCCGCTCTGCCTGGCGCGGTGTTCAGCGTGTGGCACAACGTATCTGGTGCGATACTGGCTGCGATCTTCGCCCGCCAGCCCGTCGAAGTCACCCCACGCGAAACGAAGTCAGAAATTACGTCTGAGGCCTAGATGTACTGACCGGGGACGTTGGTCAATCGGGAGATGGGCGGCTGGTAGTCGCAGGCCGTGTGCGGCCGGTGGTGGTTGTAGTGGTGGAGCCAGTCAGTGAGTGCGTCGCGACGCTCCTGCTCACTGGTGTAGCAGCGAGCGTAAGCCCATCCGTCGGCCATTGTGCGATGGAAGCGTTCGACCTTGCCGTTGGTTTGCGGCCGGTAGGGGCGGGTCCACTTCGGGGTGATGGACAGCGCCTCGCAGGTGTCGCGCCACAGGTGCGAGCGGTAGGCACCGCCATTGTCTGATAAGACTCGTTCGACAGTGACGCCACGATCGGTGAACCACTCGACCGCACGGTGTGGATGAAGGCGTACCCGAGCTTGGGATCGCGCCACTTGTTCTTCGGCTTGTCGGGGGTGGCGGAACGGTTCTTCTCTCCTTGGCGGCAGCCCACGTAGCGCCAGCCACCGCCATCGGGGATGTTCCCGAACTTCTTCACGTCTACATGGACGAGGGAGCCAGGGTAGCGGTGTTCGTACCGGCGAACTAGCTAGCCAGTGGCGCGGTCGAGGTAAGCAAGTCGGTTCAATCGAGCCGAGCGCAGGATGCGGTGCACGGTCGATGGAGCGACACCGACGCGCACGGCGAGCTGAACCGGTCCTTCTCGCAGTCTCATTCGCAGGCTGATACAGCGCTTCGTGACCGCGAGCGATGTCTTGGTCGGTGAGTTCTTCGGGCGCGAGGACCTGTCCTGCATGGACTCGCCGGACACATAGCGGTCGCCCCAACGCTTCACGGTGGGCCACGACACCTGGAACCGGGCTGCGATCTCGCTGATCGGCCATCCTTCGTCGACGACGAGGCGGGCGACCTTGAGTCGGTGGCGAGGTGTGAGAGCGGCGTTCGCGTGCGTCGTCATCGGACCGGCTCCCACTGGAAGCGCCACCGGCCAACGAGAGCAGCGACGGCGAGTACAACGCACAGAAGAAACACCGGCATGATCATGGCGGCTAGTGGGTCGCCGTCCCACGCCTGTTGAGCGGCTTCGACGAACCAACGGACGGGTGAATACTTAACGATCTGCTGAATCGCCGACGGCATCGCCGCCAATGGCGTAAAGGCTCCGGATGTGAGCATGAGCAGGATCATGAGCACGTTCCCTATGCCCGTAGCGGCAGTGGCGGACGGATAGAGCGCAGCAAGCGCGCAACCCACTGCGAGGAAGGTGCTGAGCCCGATGAGGCACACAGCCAGGACACCTGGAACGTGGCTAGGCATGGGCACCCCGAAAACCCCGATCCCAATCGCCAAAGCGGTGAGCATGCCCGCAATACCTACGACGAAGTGCACGGTGAGGCTCGCTACGATGAAGGTGGAACGACGCAGCGGCGTAAGACTCAGGCGTCGGAGTGCGCCCGTGTCACGAAGGGTCAGCATCGCCACGGGCACCTGGAGGACCCCGGTCATGGCGAGAACAAGAGAGGCGAAGGCGGGCAGGGTCGCATCGAGGAATCCCCGTCCACCGAACTCCGGTCGCGGATCGTTACCGAAGATCATACCCAGGGCCAGCACCAAAACCGGCGCGAAACCGAAAGAGAAGAACAGGCCTACAGGGTCGCGGCGCTGGGAGCGCCATAGGGCTTTGAGAAGGGCTCGATATGCGTTCATGCCGCCTGCTCCTCGGTGGTGATGTGTCGACCGGTGAGGGCCAGGAAGACGTCTTCAAGGCCGGGGGTCGTCGTGCTCATGCTCGTTACGGTGATGCGGTGTGCCGCCAGTGCAGCAAGGACGCCCTGCAGCCCGTCCGCAGTGCCGCGGATGGTCAGTTCCCGTCCCTCTGTTCGAGCGCTGGTCACGCCAGGAACTCCGTTGAGGTCGAACTCTGCGCTAGGCGACGCCGACAGGATGAGCTTCGCCGTGGTTTCGCCGGCGTGTTGCTGGATGAGGGAAGCCACTGTGTCCAAAGCAACCAACCGGCCGTGGTCGATGATGGCTACACGGTCGCATAGCCGTTCGGCCTCCTCCATGTAGTGGGTTGTGAGAACGACCGTTGCACCGCTATCGCGGACGTGCTCGACGGTGTCCCACATGTTTCGACGTGACTGAGGATCGAGAGCGGTGGTGAGCTCGTCCAAGAAAGCGAGCTGGGGACGGTTGATCAAGGCGAGGGCGACGAACACTCGTTGACGCTCCCCACCCGAGAGCCTGTCAACGCGGGCGTTGGCCTTGTCCTTGATCCCCAGATCCGTCAACAGTTCGCGCCAAGGCCGCGGACGCTCGTAAAAGGCGGAGTAGAGCTCGAGGGCGTCCTGCACAGTGAGGCGAGGTGGCAGGGCCGCGCTTTGCAGCTGGACCCCAATTTGCTGAGCCAACGAGTGCTGGTCCTTGATGGGGTCGCAGCCGAGCACCTCGACGCGCCCAGACGAGGGGCGGTCCAGTCCTTCCAGGCAGTTCAACAGGGTCGTCTTACCAGCACCATTCGGGCCCACGACCCCGAAGATCTCTCCTTCGCGGACCTTGAAGGAGACGTCTTCGAGGGCAGTGAAGCTGCCGAAGTTGCGGCTGACAGCCGCACAGCTCACGACATTCTTCATCCCTCATCACCCTCTGAGTCCACGGGGGTCTGATGGCCAGGCATCGCCTGCATGACGATCTGATCGAGCGTCTCCTGGCGCATCAAAGCGATCCCTTGGTTCGCGTCAGCGAGCAGGAGCAGGGTGTCGCCCGGGTGAATATCGAAGAGCTCCCGCGCGCCCTTGGGGATGACGATCTGTCCCTTGGGGCCGACCTTGACCGTCGCGGCGTACTTGCCCGGTGGGGGCGTTTGATCCATGTCCATGCTGACCTCCTGGTTGGTGCCACAAGTATAACAAGTGGCACCAACCAGGAGGTGACCTCACGGCATGTAGTCAATCAACGTGTCCGGTCAGTACACCTAGAGACTCACGCCCATTCGCCAATACCCCATAAACGAGGAGCTGTCTTTGGGTAGCCCCCGCTTCTTGCGCATCTCGTGGCGAAGTCGTGCAACGGTGTCGGCGTCGGCAGCAACCCACGCATATAGCGCGTCCGTGTTGCCGCGCCTAGCTTCGTCCCACAAAAGCACGGAGCTGTCATATGAGTCGTCAGGATCAACCTGTTTTTCGGAAGAGGCGATACCGTTTTGATCGCACCACTCTTGAACGGCGCGGTAGAGCAAATCACCGCGCGCCGTACCGGCGTGCGACTCCCGTGGAAGCCAGTTCACGGTGACTCCGTGTGGCGCTGTGAAGTCCTGAATGTCTCCAGACGAAGGCACTTCCAGGAAAACGGCTCCACGCATCTCAGGGTCTAGGCTTTCAACGATGTTGCTAATAGCGGGAACCGCGGTTTCATCTCCGGCGATGAGTACCTGTGACGCACTGCCCGGCGCCCATGCGACCCCTTCTGAGGAAGAACCAGGAGCGCCTTCGACAGGCCCCACAACTGCAATGTGCGTTCCTATAGGAGCTTCTACTGCGAATGCACTCGCAGGCCCTTCAGTTCCGTGAACCACGAAGTCAACGTCAATTTCTTTGGACATCGGGCGTACAGCCTTCACAGTGTACGTGCGCAAACGAGGCCGCACGTCTTCCGGTAGCGAACGTGCCCAGGCGAGCCAATCATCGCGTTCCACCAGCTCTTCAACACATTCACGCGAACCAAGAACAAGCTTGATGCGTTGGTCCAGGCACGTTGTTCCGAACTGGTCAAGTTCAGGTCCGGTGAATGTCAGCCGTACAAGATTTTCTGACACCTGAGTACGAGCGATCAGATGAACGAGAAACGGCTTATAGGACTGAGGCATAGTTAAGCGTCCTTTCGCATTCGAATGAGAAGCCACAAGAAATATGGGCACCCGATCATCGCTGTGGCCAGACCCGCGGGGATCTGGCCGGGAGCCACAATTGTTCGACCTAGGGCATCGGCACACACGACGAGGATGGCCCCGGTCAGTGATGCAAGCGGAAGTAGCAAGACATGACGTGTACCGATAATGAGACGAGCAACATGTGGGGCTACCAGACCAACAAACGCGATCACTCCGATCGTTACGGTGGTCACGGTGACGAGTATCAACGCGATGAGTACAAGAATGACGCGATGTCGAACGACGTTTACTCCCAGGATGCGAGGTGTATTGTCGTCGATCTGAATGACGTCTAAATCGCGAACCACATACACACACGCAGCGCTTCCAAGCACCAGGCACACCACCATAGGCACAATTTGCGCCAGAGTCACCCCTGACGTGGATCCGGCCAGCCATGTCATCGCCATTGTGCGGTTCCACGGATCGGAGACGACGATCAGACAGGTGGTGAGCGCCTGAGTCGCTGTAGCGATTCCAATACCTGTAACAACCATGCGCGCCTGGTCGAAACCACCTCGGCCCGCTAGACCGAACAGCAGTAACCCCACTACCAGCGCGCTGAGCCCCGCGCAGACTACTAAGGTCGCAAAGTCGCTTCTATGGAACACCGTCAGTGCGAATACAGCCCCCACACCTGCTCCACCGGAAACGCCCAACACGCCCGGATCGGCAAGCGGATTACGTGTCGTCCCTTGCAAGAAAGCACCCGCAAGCGCAAGGCATGCACCGGCAAGACATGCGACGAACACGCGTGGAACGCGTGATTCCAGCACGATCTCCACCTGTGGAGGGGCGATGTTGTTCAGGTAGTTCACCACGTCGCCGGTGAACAGAACGGTGTCACCCACGAGGATCGCACCACCCACACACAGAACTAACAGAACGGCAGTAGCGCCGATAATGACACGCGGTCGCTCAAACCCCAGTTTTGTGCCGTTCTTCATTGTCACCAGGGAGTCGGAATCAAACCCAGATTTGACGCCTTGTGCCAACACGATGAGGAAAATCGCTCCAATAATCGATGTCACAATGCCAGTGGGAACCGATACAGAGTCGCTTCCGGGGATCACCGCTCTGAGTATCACGTCGGAGCCCACCACCAGGATGACTCCAACAATCATGGACATGAGGAACATACTGCGAGCGTGGCTCAGCTCCGCGACCCAGCGCGCAGCAATACGAGTGAGCGCGGGAGCACACAGCCCAACAAAGGCAATCGGCCCGGCCACTGTGACAGCGCTTGCCGCAAGGAGTACTGACAGGAGCACGAAGGTTGTTCGCCAAACTGCGACGTTGATACCTAGGCTCGACGCTGCATCATCACCTAGATGCATCACGTCGAGTTTGTGGCCAGTCAAAAAGACCGCAACAAGCACCGCACCAACGACTACGGCAAGCTGAAGGACACCTCCCATACCAATCTGCCCCAACGAACCAGACCCCCACGCCACCAGGCTCTGTGTCTCGAACGAATAGAACAACAGGAACACCGTTGTGAGCGCCGACAAGCCCATTGCCATCACACTGCCCGCCAGCACCAAACGAACGGGCGAAGAACCTCGCGCAAGCGTGACTACTACACCTGCAGCGATGAGCCCACCTAAAAACGCGACTGCTGTTCCTGAAACAAAAGACAGCGTCACGCCACTAACAGCGACCACGGTCAAAGACAAGTACGCTCCAGCATTGACCGCGAGAGTGTCAGGTGATGCCAAAGCATTTCGGGTGAGTAACTGCATAAGCGCGCCAGCTCCACCCAGGGCAACTCCCACCACGATGCCTGCAAGCAACCTCGGGAGTCGAGAATTCAAAATGACAGTTGTGTCAAAGTCTGATCCGCGACCCGTTGCCCACTGAAGGACAGCACCGGGAGTAACGTTTGATGTCCCCTGCGTAAGGTGTATCACCGACAGAACCAGCACCAAGCCCAATACTGCAACGAGCCGGGTCGCAAAGGACAGCAGTTTGCGGGTCCTGTGTCTAGCCTCGTGTGAGTCGGCAGGCACGTCGTTACGCGGGTGAGTTTCTTTGAGTGAATGTGTCATGGGTTATGCGACGTAATGGTTGGAAGAATCAACCAGTCACTGTGTCAACGTAAAGCTCGGCCATTTGTTCGAGCGATTTGGTGCCACCGTAAAGCCATACGCTGTCAGAAATCTTGTGAACTCGATTGTTTTTGACGAAGCCAAGGCCCTTCCAGATGCCATTGGAGTTCAACGCGGCGATCGGGTCCTCTCCGCCCTTTTCCGCGTAGTAGAACACATGGGCGTCCTCAGACAGAGACGTCAGCCCTTCCACATCGCTATTGCTAATGCCGTAGTCCTTGTCACCACTGTCACTCCACGCGTGAGACAATCCCACGTCCTTGGCTACAACTCCCGGACCAGATCCGGGCCCATGCATGCGGAAGTCAATCGTGTTGGCCGTTTTTGTGGGGTATGTGTAGACGACGGGGGTACCTTCTTTATTGGCGTCAGCGATTTTGCGCTTACACTCCTCAACGGTGGCATCGTAGTCCTCCGACATCTTCTCTGCTTCAGCATCTTTTCCAGTAAGCGTCCCGACTTTCTTCTGGTTCTCTTTAAGAAGGTCGATGAGTCCGTCGGTAGTTGCACTGTTAAATACGGCGACCGGCGCGATCTTTTCAATCGTCGCCATCTGCTTATCGGGTATCGAAGATTTGTCAGCCAGAATGAGATCGGGTTCTAACGCGGCGATAGCGTCAACGCTCGGCTCAGTTCGGATGCCCACGTCCTTGGGGTCATTCTGCAGTGGAACGGCTGTGTCCCATTCGGCATACCCCTTAGGGTCGGCGACACCAACCGGATTGACACCAAGCGCCACAGCATACTCGGTGACCGACCATTCCAAGGTCACAACCTTTTCGGCGGGACCGTCAAGAGTTACGGTCTTTCCGCGGCTGTCTGTAATTGAGATTGACGCACCGCCCTGATCAGCCGTTGTGTCTTGCGCTTCATATCTTGCGCCACAACCACTAAGCGTGAGAAGACCAGCCACGGCGATCGCGAGCATGTTACGTAGACCCATAGGGTTCCTTTCGACTGAGATGACGCCCCTTAGTACTAGGCGTCGATGAGATTAATCCGTACCGCGAAAAGCGCGAATCCGGGGGCTTCGAGTAGTCACTCGGACTCCGTCACTGTCGTGTTCACACGTGATCTCCGTCCCATACACTTCGCTGAGGAGATCTGAGCGCAACACGTTATGCGGCGTTCCAATACCAACAACGCGGCCCTTTGACAGCACTGCGACCGTGTCAGCGATCGCTGCGGCATGGTTGAGGTCATGTAGAACTACTCCCACGCACACACCGTGCTTGTGGGCTAGATCGAAGAGAAGTTCGAGCAATTCGACCTGGTACTTCAGGTCAAGGTGGTTGGTGGGCTCGTCAAGCAGAAGAACTTCGGTATCTTGGGCCAAGCAACTGGCCAACCACACACGTTGTAACTGTCCGCCTGAAAGCTGTTCGAGCGGTGTATCTGCGAGGTCTTCAACGTCCGCGAGCCTCATGGCTTCTTGAACCTTATGGGCGCCTACTGCATCTCCTTTGCCCCACAACCCAGTGAACGGGTGGCGGCCTAACGCTACAGCAGAGCGGACACGCATCCCGTGTGGAGTTGCTCGCATCTGCGTGAGCATTGTCAACCGTCGTGCTAATTGCTTGCGCGACAAACCGCCTACTGTTGCGCCGTCATCAAAGCGAACCTGTCCAGAACTCGCTGGTAGCAGGCCCGAAAGGGTCCGCAACAAAGTAGACTTCCCCGACCCGTTGGGCCCTACGAGCGTAGTCACCTCACCGGCGTTCAAGCGCATATTAACGCCATGAACGACCATGTCTTTCGAGTAGCCAGCGCATATACCTTGCGCCGTAAGCCCCGATACCCTCGTTTTGTTCAGCGTCTTCAACACAACAGATAGATTAAGGCATGCCTAACCTTATTACAACACGAATCTGTATTGTTAATAGCTGGAGATCTGCGCTAGCCACAGCAAAGGCCCTGCGGTATCACTACCGCAGGGCCTTCCTGTGAGATCAGAAAACGCTTAGCTCAGCGCCTTTTCGAACCCTTCTTCCAGAACGTCAAATGCTTCGTTGAGCAGTTCGTCTGACATGGTCAGCGGTGGCAGGAAGCGTAGAACGTTTCCGAACGTACCGGTCACCAAGACCAGAACAGCGTTGTCGGCACAGTGCTTTGCAACTGCTTTAGCCAGGTCAGCGTTTGGCTCGATTGAGTCACGCTGTACCAGTTCGCACGCCTGCATTGCACCGCGTCCACGAACGTCGGCAACTTCAGGGAATTTGGACTGCAGTGCTTCCATGCGGGAACGCATGATGTCACCAAGTGCGCTGGCACGTTCCAGCAGACCCTCGTTTTCGTACGACTCGATCGCGCCCAGTGCCGCCGCTACAGCTGATGGGTTACCGCCGTAGGTTCCACCCAGTCCACCAGCACCTACCGCGTCCATGATTTCTGCACGCCCGGTCACTGCGGACAGTGGCAGACCACCGGCAATTCCTTTTGCGGTTGTGACCAGGTCGGGCTCAATGCCCTCCCACTCAGAGGCGAACATCTTTCCAGTGCGTCCAAACCCTGCCTGCACTTCGTCTGCCACAAAAACGATGCCGTTTTCGCGTGCGTAGTCCACCAAGGTTGGCAAGAAGCCTTCTGCCGGAACGATGAAACCGCCTTCACCCTGAATAGGTTCAATCACGATCGCGGCAACCTGGTCGGCACCCACCTGCTTTTCGATCATGGTGATGACACGCTTTGCTGCGTCTTCACCTGAAATCTTGGTGCCGGCAGCGTCGTTGTCGCGGAATGGGTACGACATGGGCGCGCGGTAGACCTCGCCAGCGAACGGCCCAAAGCCGTGCTTGTATGGCGCAACTTTGGCGGTCATGGCCATGGTCAGGTTGGTGCGCCCGTGGTACGCGTGGTCGAACACAACCACGGCGTTGCGCTTGGTGTACGTGCGAGCAATCTTCACCGCGTTCTCAACAGCTTCGGCACCCGAGTTCAAAAGCACCGTGCGCTTGTCAAAGGACCCAGGGGTCAGCTGGTTGAGCTTTTCAGCGAGTTCAACGTAGTTTTCATACGGGTTGACCATGAAGCATGTGTGGGTGAAAGCTTCCACCTGTTCGGTCACGCGCTTCACGACGTTTTCGTTCGCGTTACCCACGTTGGTAACTGCGATTCCTGCACCCAGGTCGATGATCTGGTTGCCGTCGATGTCCTTGAGGATTCCGCCACCCGCAGCAACGATGTATGCGGGGTACCCAGAAGCGACACCCTGCGCAACGGCCTTGTTACGCCTGGCTTCGATCTCTTGTGATTTTGGTCCGGGGATTTCGGTGACAATCTTGCGTTCTTGCGACAGCGATGGGCCGCCCTTTTCCAATGAAGTCATACGTCAAAGATAACGCACGAACACGCCTTGTGTTGAGGAAAATTTAACGCCTGAGCTGAGGATTCCTCTGAACCGTAACTGTTTCCTTCTGGGTGCCCACAATCTGCTCTTGCGCAGCGCTCACCCTCGTGTTCCCGTCGTCCGTGACAACGGTCAGTTGCGCCTGTGGGTCGACCGTCCGCTTGACCAGTCCCAGCGCAATGGGCCCTAGTTCGTAGTGGATTGCCGCCGAGGTGACAGTCCCCACCTGCCGTTCGGCACCTCGGGCGGGCCCCAGGATAGGGTCCCCGGGGGACACAACAGCGTGGTCCGAACCGTCCAGGTGCAGGAAAACTACGCGTCGCGGGACTTGCCCCAGGTTGTGTACTCGCGCCACGGCTTCTTGTCCGCGGTAGCAGCCCTTGGCTAGGTGGACTCCTGTGCGCAGAATGTCGATTTCGCCTACGAGTGTTTTGTGATCACAGTCTGACAGCGCTGGGCGCCACGCCTCGATGCGCAGAGCTTCCCACGCGTCGCGCCCCACTAGGGTGAGGCCTTCGCGATCACGGCACACGTTTATGCGAAAGTCGTAGGCGCTACCAGGGTGATCGGTGACGGCCGAATAGCTAGCGCCACCAGGGGTGATTTCCGGCCATGGGTCGACCCATTCGACCACAGGTTCCGCACTGTCCGCCGGACCGTTTGAGCCAACAACCGTGTAATCGTCGCTGACGTCGGCAATCTCGACCCGCATCATGAACTTCATGGATTCGAGGAACTCACGCAGAGGTTGGCCGTCCCCGTCGATGAGTAGCCACACGCGGTCGTCTGCCACGTACACGTACGCCCAGTGTTCAATGTGGCCGGTGGGTGAAAGAACCAGTGTCTCCGTGGACGTTCCAGGCTGAGCCGAGTCGAGTTTTTGCGTGGTCAGTGAGTTGAGCCAGGTCAAAGAGTCCGGGCCCGTGAGAGTCAGGATCGACATGGACGACAGGTCCGCGACCGCTTTGCCGTCAGCGAGCGCACGCTGTTCACGCAGCGGTGAACCTAGGTGAGCAATTTCAGACGATCGGTGGCCGGTGCCGTATACCGCGCTCATTGAGCTTATCCCCCAAGTAGATTGCCAAGTTCTTCCAGCCGCTTGGCAATTCCAGGCGGCAGATACTTCTTGATATCCTCCGCGATTGATTCGAGCGGAGCAATTTTGCGATACACCGCATCAAGCATTTCGCGTGCGTCGTGGACCGCGTTATGCACATCCGGCAGCAGGCCTGCCGTGTCAATTCCATGGATGGCTTCCCGTGCTTCTTTAATCACCTTTGCGGCTTCCCGCGCGTCGTCCCACATCGACGGGTTCAAACTGGACAGGTCTGGGTTGCTTTTGAGTGACCCAGAATTGAAGTCGACCACGCCTGACAGTGAAATCATCACGGGGCCTGCCTGGTTGAGCACGTTTTCCATGTGCGTGATGAGTGTGTCGGACGCGTCCACGTTGCGTTTGACCCACGGAATCATGTGCATTTGTTCGATGGGGATGCTGTGCAGGTTGTCTTTTGCCTGCCCCAATTCGTCGCGCGCCTTGTCCAAGTGCCCTTGTGCATTGCCTGGGTCATTGGACAGCGCCTCAATGAATGCGTTCCCCGCTTCCGAGGCGGCCTCCGCATGGCGCGTGACCGCGTTGACGCGCGCTGTCAGTAAGACAACGAACGCGATGATCGCCACCAGAATGACGACGATGACGAATGCGAAACCCCGCAGACCCGATCTCTTACGGGGGCCTGGTTTCTTGCGAGGTTTGTATACCTTGGTTGGGGCTGTCACGCGGTTCAGGCGACTTTTTTCAACCGTGCTGATGCGTGCGATGCGAGTTCGTGGCCGTTAGCTGCCATGTCCCATGCCCACAAAAGGTCGCCTTCGACCAGGCCGTACATGCGGGTTGAGGCCTTGTAGTCCTTCGACGTGCGGGTGCGGGCCACCACGTCGGTGGACAAGTCGATGCGTGGACCGTTGATGCGGCCCGCGTACAGCTCGGTCAGTCCGTGCGGGTGGACCAGCGAAACTTCAAGATCAAAGTCGCCGTCGCTGTTTCGCAGAGCGTCAACAGCTTCCGCGTTGGTGTACTTCGAGTCTTCGCTGGGCGGGATGAGGCCGGGGCCCACATCAGAGTTGTCGCGGTCGCGCACCAGCTGCCAGATCCCGGTTTCTACGCTGAGTGTGTCAGCGATTTTGCCGTCGTCACCCAGAAGCCACGACTGCGCCGTGTACAGCAGGTACGGCGCCGAGGTGGGGGCAACAAAGTCGATACGTTGCCCGAACTGCGTGTCTGGGGTGTCACCGTAACCGACGACACCCACGCCTTCCCACGAGCCGATAAGCCACGCGAGTGGGACAAGTTCGGGTTTGAGGTCAGTTGGAATTTCGACTGGCATACGGAGGCTTAGCGACGCGACTTGAACAGGTTCGCGATGACCTTAACGGCAATGCCCAAAGTGCCGAGTCCGGCCAGAGCGACCAGAACAGTAAAGACAGTTTCAAGAACCACAAAGTTATCCATGCTCATAGTGTACCGCTTTGCCTCTGCCAGCTCCCATCGGAGCTATGTGCCGGGTCATGTACCGGCTCTCACCCGAACCAGATGACGGCCCACGCGGGCAGACGGTGCACGGCATAAACCGCGACACCGGAAAGCGCGATCGGAGCCGCCCCCAGTGCCAACTGGACGCCCCACGTACGCGCCTTTGTGACACCTCGGGCTTCATTGAGCGAGGTCGCCTGGAAGCGAGCGCGCGCAATCAACCCCAAAATACGGTCCGTTGCCGAAACAATCACGCCCAGCACCATTCCGAATACCAAAGAGACCACCACGCTCACTGTGGGCAGCGGGTGGAACACGTGCGCGATCCCTGCACCCGCAACACCGGAGGCCACGGCCAGGGGCGAGGTGTATCGGGCTGGCCACGGAAGTGCAGTCGCGCACTGGGCTAAGAAGATCGCGGCGAGTCCGATGTAAATGGCCGAATGGTTACCTGGCAGACGCAGGCTTGCGATCCACGTACAGGCGGACAACGTGATGACGATCCCGGCCACTTGCGCCGAGACGTTCGCAACCGCGTGTGATGCCTCGATCCCCCGCGCGAGGTGCTGAACAAAAGACCACAGCAGTCCCAGGCCAGCCAGCACCGGGAGCCACTCCAGGTACGGGGGCGCGACCGCGAGCCAGGTGGCAAGCATGCCGGCGAAGCCAAACCCGCCCAAAGTGAAGCTTGTGGTCCACGGCTGAGGTGAGTCGGTGAGCCGCGGCCACCCAAATGCGAAAACAAACACCAACATTCCGGAGGCAAAAGCGATAGGGCCGTACCCTAATGACGACGTCACCGCCAGGGTCACACCTAGACCCAGGGCAACGAGCACGCTAATCCACCGTTCCATACGCCCCATGTTGCCACGTCAGCGGTACCACGTCACAGACGGCACGATCAGAACCCGCAGACCACACATATAATTTCCATCAACCAAACGAGCAAAGGGGAAAAGTGCGAATCCTCGTGATAGAGGCCACAGGTGAGACGGCTCTTCCAGCCCTGCACCTCCTGCCACACACCATCACGACGAGCTCACCCGCAATGTCTGATCTCATCACCATAGACCCCGGCTCGTTCGAGATCGCCGTCGTCGACGCGACTAGCGACCTCACCATCGCCCCCATCATTTCCACACGGTTGAAAACGGCGGGTTTTGACGGCCCCACGATCGTCGTTCTCACCGACGGCGGCTTTTCTGTCGCACAGGAGTCATGGAACGTGACTGACGTTGTGAGCGCGAACGCGCAACCGGCAGAAATCGATGCGCGCCTCCGTTTGGCCTACGCGCGAGCACCTCAACCTCGCCAACCGGACGTGGCTGATCCGGTGAGGGATACCTCGGCGAGAGAACCCATCACGCGGCACGGCAAGCTGACAGTCAACCACGACAACTTCACCGTGACGGTGGGGAACCGCAACGTGAGCCTCACCTACCGCGAGTTCGAACTGCTGTATCACCTGGTCACCCACCCCAACCGCGCATTCACGCGCGCCCAGTTGGTCACGCATGTGTGGGGCGAAGCGTATTTGGGCGGAACCCGGACCGTCGACGTGCATGTGCGGAGGTTGCGGGCAAAGCTCGGGCCGGAGTTTGCGCACGCGATTAGTACAGTAAGAAGCGTGGGCTATATGTTTAGCTCAGACGAGCCAGTAGCTCAACTGTCAGATCGCGACTGAGAAAGGACCCGCGTGTCACACACACGTGAGATGAAAGTGGACGACAGCGTCCGCGAACTCCTGCGCGAAGTGACCGCTCATGACCACGTGGCGCCGCTGTCTGACGGTGTCCTCGGTGCGCTTGATCAGGTTGGCGACTCTGGGACGCACGCGCCTGTCTCCCTTGGGCTTGTCTTTGAGGGCCGGTTGGCAGGGTTTGGCGCGGTTGTTGACCAGGGCGAACGTAGTGCCGTGGAAATGTGTGTGGCGCAGGAGTTCCGCGGCCGAGGTGGCGGCCGGCTTCTTGCTGAAGATCTCCGCGCGCGTGCCCGTGAGGCGGGTGTTTTGGCGCGCACGTGGGCGTGGTCCCACGGCGACCACCCAGCCGCCCAGACGCTAGCCGATTCGTTTGGATACTCACGTGAACGAGTCCTGTTGCAGCTGTCGACGAAGACGGTGGCAGAGGGGCTTGCTGTTCCGGACGTGCGCGTGCCCGAGGGCGTTGAAATCCGTACCTACCAACCTGGTGATGAAGTGCGGTGGCGCGAAATCAACAACGCTGCGTTTAGTTGGCACCCCGAACAGGGCAACCAGAGCGCGCAGGACTACGCGAAGATTGTGGAAGACCCTGGTTTTGATCCAGCTTCCGTTTTCTTTGCGGTTCAGAATGGTGAGGTTGTGGGTTTCCATCACACGAAGATTCACACTACCCACCCCAGTGGGCTCACCATGGGTGAGGTTTACGTCATTGGAGTGGACCCGCAGGTCCACTCGCGTGGCCTGGGTACGGCCTTGATGATTGCGGGCATGCGACACCTTATAGATAGTGGAGTGGACGCGATTGAGTTGTACGTCGAGTCTGACAACGACTCAGCACTCCATGTGTATAGGAAGCTGGGGTTTGTGAACGAAATCCGCCACATAAGCTACGCACCTCAGGAACACACGTGAGCCCCACCCCCGTTTCCAACGCAGGCGAATCCGCACGGCTGAACGCCGATGTGCTGGCAGCTGGTGCCGTGCTGTGGCGCAAAGCCGGTGGTCGTCTTGAAGTGCTTCTGGTACACCGGCCCAAATACGACGACTGGGCGTGGCCAAAAGGCAAAGTCGAAAAAGGCGAAACGCTACCCGAATGCGCGATCCGAGAAATTGAAGAAGAAACCGGATACCGAGTGACGCTTGGACTCCCCTTGCCGCCAGCCCGGTACACGGTGGGAAAGAAACTTTCCAAGCACGTCGAATACTGGGCGGCGCACGTCGAAACGGAAGCACCACCTCGGCCTGCTAATCCAAAAGAAATTGACAAGGCTGTGTGGTTGCCCATCGAAGATGCACGGAACAAGCTCACTCGCTTTTCTGACCGCGAGCAGCTTGACCGGCTGGAGCAGGCGCACCAGACGGGTAGCTTGTACGGGTTTCCAGTGATCATCGTGCGTCATGGGAAGGCGTTTCCCCGTTCCAAGTGGCACGAGACAGAACAGTTGCGGCCGTTGTTGGGTCTGGGAACGCGCCAGTCTTTAGCGCTGACTGGACTTTTAGACGCGTGGGAGCCCAGGCGTTTGATCTCCAGTCCGTGGAAACGGTGCGTGGCCACACTCAAACCGTATTCCGCGTCTACGGGGCGGAATATCAAAACCATTAAATGGCTCAGCGAAAAGAACAATTCAAATAAGCCTGAAAAGACAAAGCAGGCGCTAGAAAAGATCATTGCGAAAGAACAGGCGGTTGCGATTTGCACCCACCGGCCTGTTTTGCCGACGGTTTTCCGCACGCTCGCATCCTTTGCGCCTACGGGGCTTGCCGAAAAGCTCCCAAGTGAAGACCCGTACATGAACCCCGGCGAGATTCTGATTGCTTATTTCCGCCCGGGGCCCGTGCCACGGATTGTTGAGGTGGAGAGGTACCGGCCCATTGACACTTAGGGGCACACCCAGGACCCTCACCAGCACCCCTACCAGATTCGCCTAATACCTCGTTGTGATGAAAAAGTAACCAAGATCTCAACTTTTTCTAAGCGAATTAACCCCCCGTTAACCTGAACTGATACTTGCGTAAACCATGGACTTTTAACGTTGAGTTGCACGTGGGGAACTTCCCCAACTCGAACAGACCGAAAGGTATCCTCGTGAAGCTCAAGCGTTTCGCACCTGCCGCAGCAATTCTGGCTGCTGGCGCACTGACCCTGTCCGCTTGCGGTGGCTCCTCTGACAACGGAGACAAGGGCGGCGACAACGGTGGCGACAAGGCCGTATCCGGCACCCTGATCGGTGGTGGCGCTTCCTCGCAGGAAGCTGCTATGACCGCTTGGGCCGAAGGCGTTAAGGCTGACAACCCTGAACTCTCCGTCAACTACGACCCAGTTGGTTCCGGTTCCGGACGTAAAGGTTTCCTGGGTAGCCAGTACTCCTTCGCTGGTTCCGACGCAGCTCTGAAGGACGAAGAGCTCGAAGAAGCAAAGAAGGTTTGCGGCGACGGTGGTGCTTTCCACGTTCCTGCATACATCTCCCCAATTGCAGTTGCTTACAACCTTCCTGACGTTGACGAAGTTAAGCTCGACGCAGAAACCATCGCTAAGATCTTCGCTGGCGAAATCAAGAAGTGGAACGACGACGCAATCGCAAAGCAGAACGAAGGCGTTGAACTTCCTGACATGGACATCGTTCCTGTCCACCGTGCAGACGACTCCGGTACCACCGAAAACTTCACCGCTTACCTCACCGAAGCTGCTGGTGACGCTTGGAAGCCAGGCGAAATCGAAACCTGGCCAAAGGAACTCGGTGGCGAATCTGCACAGCAGACCTCCGGTGTTGTTTCGCTGACCCAGCAGAAGGAAGGTGCGATCACCTACGCTGACGCTTCACAGGTTGGTGAACTCGGAACCGTTTCCGTCAAGGTCGGTGAAGAATACGTTCCTTACTCAGCAGAAGCTGCTGCGAAGATGGTTGACGCTTCCAAGCCTGGCGAAGCTGGCGCTATCGAACTCGACCGTAAGAGCGAAGAATCGGGCGTTTACCCAATCGTTCTGGTTTCCTACCACATCTACTGCAAGCAGTACCAGGACCAGGAAACCGCTGACCTTGCAAAGGCATTCGCTTCCTACGTAGTGTCCGAAAAGGGCCAGAAGGACGCAGAAGCTGCTGCAGGTAACGCTCCTATCTCGCAGACCACTCGCGACGCTGCGATGAAGGAAATCGACGCTATCACTGCTCAGGGCTAATTGCTTGAGCCTTAAGAGCATGAGCTGAAAGGACAGCCACCGGACCCGTTGTCTGGGTCTGGTGGCTGTTCTATGCACACACCTTTTCACACATATCCACTAGCGGGACTTACCCGCTTTCGTTTAATTTAGGGATTTATTGTGAGCCATACTACTGCGGAGCCACAGGACAAGAAGGCTCCCTCGGTCACCAAGTCTGCGCGTGGTGGCGCGGCTGGAGACAAGGTCTTCTCTGGCCTTGCGCTGGTTGCCGGTGCCATCATTCTTCTGGTCCTCGCGTTCGTTGCAATCTTCCTGGTAGTCGAGTCCCTTCCAGCACTGTGGCCAAAGATCTTTTCGAGCCAAGACAGCATCGTCAGTGCGGACAACTTCTTCCAGTACGTCTGGCCGCTTATGGCTGGAACGCTCATCGCATCGGCAATTGCACTTCTTATTGCTACCCCGATCGCGGTGGGAGTCGCTCTCTTCATTTCGCACTACGCACCTCGTAAAATCGCAACTCCGGTTGGGTACGTCATCGACTTGCTCGCTGCGATTCCTTCTGTTGTCTACGGTGCGTGGGGTATGACATTCCTCGCTTCTTCGCTGGTCCCTGCGTATGCGTGGCTCAACAAGTACTTGGGCTGGATCCCACTGTTCGGCGGTGAAGCCTCGAACACCGGTCGTACGATCCTGACATCCGGAATCGTGCTTTCAGTCATGATTCTGCCCATCATTACGTCGCTGTGTCGTGAAATCTTCGTCCAGACTCCTAAACTGCACGAAGAAGCCGCGCTGGCACTTGGCGCAACGCGCTGGGAAATGATTCGCATGACGGTGTTCCCATTCGCGCGCGCCGGTATCATTTCGTCCATCATGCTTGGGCTTGGGCGTGCGCTCGGTGAAACCATGGCTGTGACCCTGGTGCTTTCGCCCGGTATCTTCTCGCTCAGCCTCATTTCGTCCGGACACAACGCAACTATCCCGTCAGAAATTGCTCTGAACTTCCCAGAAGCGTTCGGAATGCGCCAGAACGAACTGATTGCAGCTGGTTTGATGCTGTTCATCATCACCCTGGTCGTCAACATGCTTGCGCGCTGGATCGTCAGCCGCCACAAAGAATTCTCGGGGGCTAACTAATGTCGAAAAACATTGAGACAAACACTGACACCAAGACCGAGGCGCCTAAGACTCTTGCGCGCAAGGGTAAGCAGAAGAACTCTTTGACCGCTGGTCAGAAGCCGTCGTGGATCTGGCTTGCTGTTCTGGCTGGCGCTGCGGTTGTGGGGCTCGCATGGACGTTCTTGGTTCAGCACACGTTCTCCCTTGTGGGCTTTGCGATCATCACTGCGATTGCGTACATCATCGGAATGTACATCGTGACGTTCGCGATGGAGAATCGTCGTCGCGCAGCAGACGGGCTCTGGAAGAACCTCGTGTGGGCGACCTTCATCATTGCGCTCCTCCCGCTGGTTTCTGTTATTTGGACTGTGGTTGCGAACGGTCTGCCAAGCCTGATCCGCAACCCTGCGATGCTCTTCCAAGACATGGATGGGGTCACCGGTGCGACTGACCAGCAGACCGCGCAAGGCGGACCGCTCATGGGTGGTTTCGCACACGGTCTGGTGGGTACGCTCATGATCACGCTGCTTGCCACCATCATTTCGGTGCCTGTGGGACTCATGACCTCGATCTACCTGGTTGAGTACGGTAAAGGAAAGCTGTTCTCGCGTGCGATCACGTTCTTCGTGGACGTTATGACCGGTATTCCGTCGATTGTTGCGGGTCTGTTCGCGTTCGCCGTGTTCCAGTTGTTCATCACGACGTTCATTGGAACGAGCCCGGCTAAACTGCAGCTGGTCAAGATGGGCTTCACGGCGGCGATCGCGCTGTCGATCCTGATGATCCCGGTTGTGGTGCGCTCGACGGAAGAAATGTTGCGCGTTGTTCCGAACGAACTGCGCGAGGCGTCCTATGCGCTGGGTGTTCGTAAGTGGCGCACCATTGTGAAGGTTGTTCTTCCTACCTCGATCTCGGGTATCGCTTCTGGTGTGACGCTGGCAATCGCCCGTGTTACCGGTGAAACCGCACCGATCCTGGTGACCGCAGGTTACATCGCAACGACCAACTGGAATGTGTTCAACGGATGGATGACTGCCCTTCCGGTGTACATCTACCGTCAGCTCGTCAACCCAACTGCACCGGCAGCACCGGACCCATCGATCGCACGTGCATGGGCAGCGGCTCTGGTTCTGATCGTCATCGTGATGCTCCTGAACCTGGTTGCTCGTGTTATCGCCAAGGCGTTCGCCCCTAAGAAGACCGGTCGCTAAGGCCGCAAAGAAGAAGGAAACACTTATGTCAAAGCGCATCCAAGCCATTGACCTAGACGTCTACTACGGCAACTTCCTTGCGGTAGAGAAGGTCAACATCGACATTGCACCTCGTAGCGTCACCGCATTCATCGGTCCTTCCGGTTGCGGTAAGACCACGTTCCTCCGCACCATCAACCGTATGCACGAAGTGCTTCCTGGTGCTCGCGCCGAGGGTCAGATTCTGCTGGACAACGAAGACATTTACGGACCTGGCGTGGACCCTGTTGTGGTTCGCACCCAGGTGGGCATGGTTTTCCAGCGCCCAAACCCGTTCCCCACGATGTCGATTCGTGAAAACGTTCTGGCGGGTTACAAGCTCAACGGAACTCGTCTGAGCTCGCAGCGTGCGAACGAAATCGTTGAGCGTTCGCTCACAGGTGCAAACCTGTGGAACGAGGTGAAGGACCGTCTGGACCGCCCAGGCTCCGGCCTTTCCGGTGGTCAGCAGCAGCGTCTGTGCATTGCTCGCACGATTGCTGTTGAACCAGATGTGATCCTCATGGACGAACCTTGTTCAGCTCTTGACCCGATTTCGACCTTGGCTGTTGAGGATCTGATTAACGACCTCAAGGAACAGTTCACGGTTGTGATCGTGACCCACAACATGCAGCAGGCTGCACGTGTGGCTGACAAGACCGCGTTCTTCAACATTGCGGGAACCGGTAAGCCAGGTCACCTCATTGAATACGATGACACTTCGGTCATCTTCTCGAACCCCTCGCACGAGGAGACCCAGAACTACATTTCTGGTCGCTTCGGATAATCCCGGATGCACGAACGAGGGCCGCACCTGTGACGGGTGCGGCCCTTCGTGTTTCTGGGTGCTGTGTGTTGTTGTTCCAGAGTGTTGCTGCTCTTAACTGCTGTTGGTTTATGAGCAGTCCGGTTTGTATGCTCCTGGCACGTGTGTGTCCACAATTCCGACGGCTTCCATGAGAGCGAACATGGTGGTGGGGCCAACGAATCGGAAGCCTCGTTTGCGCAGTTCTTTCGCGAGTGCGTGGGACTCAGGTGAGGTGGTCGGGATTTCACTCACAGTCTGCGGGGGTGTCCACGAGTCCGGCCGGAACGACCACACAAGGTCAGCCAGTCCCCCGCTGTCGCGAAGTTGCAGAGTTGCGTGAGCGTTGTTGATTGTGGCGTCGATTTTTGCCCGGTTGCGCACGATTCGAGTATCTGCCATTAGGCGAGCTCGGTCGGTGTCGTCGAAACTGGCAACGACCTCGGGGTTGAAACCGGCGAACGCCTCCCGGAACGCCGGCCGCTTCTTCAGGATCGTCACCCACGAGAGTCCCGACTGGAAAGCTTCAAGGGACAGCCGTTCGAAGATGCCGGTTTCATCGGTGACGGGCACGCCCCATTCGTGGTCGTAGTAGTCGCGAAGAAGCGGGTCATGCACGGCCCATGGCGGGCGGGCAAGTCCGTCGGCCGCTACGATGAGGCCACGTGCGGTAGCGGCGGCGTGGCTGAGTGAGGTGGGGCGGTCGGTCACTGTTCGAGCTCCAATAGCGTTCGTTTCATGTCCAGGCCACCCGCGTAGCCGCCGAGTGACCCGTCAGACCGGAGTACCCGGTGGCACGGAATGACGATGGGCACCGGGTTTGTGGCACACGCCGAGCCCACGGCGCGCACCGCGCGAGGCCGGCCCACCGCCTCGGCGACTTGAGTGTACGTGCGCGTTTCCCCGTACGGGATTGTCACGAGGTGTTCCAGCACGGCCCGCCTGAAATCGGTGGTTTCGCTGAGGTCTATGTTCATGTCGAACGTGGTTCGCTGGCCGCTGAAGTATTCGTCGAGTTGCTGGGTGATGGTGCCGAGGTGTTCCCCTGTGTCGTGCGTCCCGGTGTCGTGGGTTGCGACGGTTGCGGGGCGGGGCGGTTCGATGTTTTGCCCCGGCAGCCCGACGTTGACGAGCGCACCGTTGCGCGTGACAAGTAGTAGCTCGCCCAGAGGTGTTGGGTGGGTGCAGTAGTTAAGTGTCATTGCTCTCCGGCCGTAAGTACGGGCTTGGTGGATGGTTTCAACAGTACGTCAGTACAGCTAGCTGACACTGCTCGCATCAGAACGGTGGTAGTAAATCAGAATGGTGGTGGTTCGTTGTTGGGTTCCCATGGGCGGGTGTCACCGTTGAACACCTCCCCTGCGATTGCGTACTCGTCAGCGACCGCGGGGTCGTGTTGCGAACTATGAGCACTTGCTTGTTCTGTTGCTAGGTAGTTGTTGATGGTGTCGCTGATGTCTTGGTCACCGGTGTCGAAGTACTCGATTAACCGTTCGTACTGGTATTGGTTGATCCTGGATTCTGGTGGGTAGACCAGCATGGCACCAATCCTGGGGAACACGCACGCCAGGGAACCGTCATCCATCCTGTCGACGCGGAGTCGTTTCTGGGTTTTCAATTGATGATGCCGCTTACACAACGGGTGCAAATTCTCCATCACAGTGAGCCCACCATTTTCGGGGTCCTGATGGTTGAACGGTTCGATATGGTCTTTTTCACACACCCTGGCAGGGACCGCACACCATGGGACACTGCAATACGGGTGCCTGGCCTCCACCATGCGTTTCAAAGCCGCGGGAATGTAATACTTCGTCGGCGCAGACTCCAAGACCACACCGGTCTTAGGGTCGGTGAACATCCTGTATAACCACTTCGCCCGCGCAATCACCTCATCAGCAGTCCGAGCATCCAACGGCACCCGACCATTCATCATCACCGGCGCACGCGCACCCGGGTCCACCTTGATCGGCAACCCAAAATCAAACTCACTACCCGAACCATCACCCTGCGGCGCACCAGTCCCTGGTGGCGCACCACTCCCCTGGTACTCTGGTCTGCGTTTCTCAGGTTTATCTTCTTCGGGATTTTGTTCTTCGTTTCCGCTGGGCCTTCGTTCCGCCCCCGGTGGCGGGTTGTTCATGAGGAAGTGCAGTACCGGGACTGTGAGGTTAATGCTGGCTTGGGATTTCAACCATTCTTCCTTTTCAGGCATGGACACGCACAACTCAAGCTCATACACGTCCTCAGCCTGACGGGCTTCGCGCCTGTCAGCCCACACCGAACCATCCGCATCACCCGGCCCAGCTTCATCCGTACTCGGACCTTCTGGTGTGGTGTAGGTGACTCTGATGGGTGCTTGTTTACCTGTCCGGGTCACTCGGGCACGTAGCGTGGTTGAGGGTTTAGCCCCGGTGATCAAATCCAGGGTCAGTTGGTCCATCAGCCGGTCATCATCAACCTCAACCCGACCCAGATCGCCCACACGTACTTCAGAAACATCCCCGTTGCCTTCGGTAATAAACAAGGCCTGTTGCTCATCGGTCAACGTGGCAGTAAACGGTTCTATATGGTTCGCCATGATCGCTCTGGCAGTCCCGCGTACACGCTGATAAAACGCTTCCATCTCCAACACCGGCCCCGTCAACGACAATGTCGCTGTCCCGTCATCGTTGACCCAATAGGACACTGACCGGTTACGCTTCGCATTCGCAGCCTGGGTTTCAGGAGTCGTAAGCATCGCAAGCACTTCAGCCACGTGCCGTTTAAAGGTTTTCCATGACACGTCCACACGCTTACTGGTGAGCATTTCATCAAACACCGGGATACACACCCCAGCACGACCAACCCTGCCAGCCGTATACACCACCCGGTCAAACCCAATCACACCCTGCTTCACCAACGACCAGAGTTTGGGCATGAGCACCACAGCCGTCATGATCTTCCGCACCTGGGTCACCACCTGGGCGCGCGTACAATCCAAAACCTTCGCTAACACCCCTTCAGTCGGGGCAGGCAACTCATCCGGCACACGCTCCACACTGGCAACCGTACACACTTCACCCGAAGGCAGGGCCACACACGCCACCACATCATCCACACCAACAGTGGCGCGCGGACCATCCGCAGGAACAACCCGAGCACCCGCATGAGAAGCAGTCACCGGTCTGAAAGCAGAAGAGGAACCCGAAGCTGAGTGTGAAGCCTTACCCGCGTTGGAGTTTTGTCCTGCTTTCCCGTTAGTAACCAGTGGGCCGGTTCCTGGGTTGGAGGTGAACACTGCGTGCATGCCGTCAGTGAAATCATCCAACGGCGTCACGTGGGCGCTAATCAACGCAGCGACTGCTTCTGCTTGTTTCACCCGGGCTTCGTCCATGATGCGTGTGGTGGTTGTGACTGTTTCGAATAGTTCAACAGCCGGCCCGTCATACATGTCATCGCGTACATGGTGATCTGTTGTGGTCATGCGGTTTCACCTCCTTGCGTGCTTCTATTCTATTTGTGTTCGAATGCAAGAGTCAAGGGTTTTGTTCGTTTTGTTTCGATTTATTTTCGAACGAGTGTTCAGTCAAAGAAGCCACACGCGTTCAGTCGGGTACCCAAAAGCATCCCGCTTAAGACACCACAAACGCTCTGCGGTGGCGACGAACGGCGCTGAGTTGTAGTGACGACAAGCGAGCAGACATGAGCACGACGAACGCCCACTTGCGGGCGCGACAAGCGCTCAGTGAAACGCATTCTGCTGTGGACACCGCAGACGACGCTCGCTAGTGGAAGTGATGGTGACGATAGACCAGCGTTGCAAGACATATGCCAGCGCGCGTAGGACACTCGACTCTTACAGCCGATCGCGCTTCACCAGCAACACCCTCATGTAAGCCAAAGGATGTGCACAGTCGTGAGCCGAGTTTAATGCTCAAAAAGTGTGTACAGCAGGGACCTATTGCCCAGGAATCCGTAAGGCAACAGGCGGTTATACATGCTCCACCAACTATGCCGCGCACCATATCGCGATCAACTCCCCACAGACCCGGCACCTGCTACGGAAATCCCGGGAACACACGCGCATCACCCCAAGCATGACGGCGCAGAACGAGCAAAACTGCGCAATATAATGTGCTGCATCACTCACTTTGCGTTGTCTGGACATGAAATTCCTGGGCAGGTTTATCAGGCAGCAGGTGAAGAAAAACGGAAACCCAGGTGCCACCTCGGCGCACAAAAAAAGAGGGCAGGCAACCTCGCGGTCACCTGCCCCTTTACGCTGTGCGGCTTAACCCGACGTAATGAAACCTAGCGCAGTTACAAAAACACTTAGCGTCGCATCACGAAACTTAGCGTGGCGCCATGCGGATAGCACCGTCAAGGCGAATCACTTCACCGTTAAGCATGCGGTTCTCCACGATGTGCGTCACCAGGTTGGCATATTCGCTCGGCTGACCCAGACGCTGCGGGAACGGCACCTGCTTGCCCAGCGACTCCTGTGCCGCTTCAGGCAATCCCGCCAACATTGGGGTGAGGAACAACCCAGGCGCGATCGTGACAACACGGATCCCCACGCTCGCCAAGTCACGCGCGATAGGCAGAGTGATCCCAGCAACCCCTCCCTTAGAAGCAGAGTACGCAGCCTGACCTATCTGGCCCTCGAACGCCGCAACCGACGCGGTGTTCACAATCACGCCACGCTCACCGTCTTCGCCCGGCTCATTCTGCGACATAGCCCAGGACGCCAAGCGAATCGCGTTGAACGTACCAATGAGGTTGACGTTCACGACCTTAGCGAACGACTCAAGATCGTGCGGCCCCTTAGAACTCACGGTTTTCTGCGCGGTTCCGATCCCAGCACAGTTGACCAGCCCTGCCAGGGTTCCGTCAGCGTTGGCTTTGTCTACCAGGGCTGACACACTGTCGGGGCTCGTCACGTCGGTTTCGACAAACTCGGCGCCCGATGGGGCTTCGCCCTTGAGGTCGGCGATGAACACGCGAGCGCCTCGCTCGATCAGCGCCTGAGTCGTGGCAGCACCCAGCCCGGAGCCGCCTCCTGTCACAATGAAAGTTTTGTTAGCAAACTGCATGGTGTTTTCCTTTCATAAACTTCTTGGCTGCTGAGATCTGCTGGCCTGCTGACGTATTCGCTACGCCCTACAGCCCACGCGAAATGAGGTCCTTCATAATTTCGTTGGTACCGCCGTAAATCTTCTGGACGCGCGCATCGGCGTACATCCGCGCAATCGGGTATTCGAGCATGTACCCGTATCCACCGAAAATCTGTACACACCGGTCGATCACGCTGTTCTGAATGTCGGTCGCCCAGTACTTACCTGCGGACGCCTGCTCGGTGGTCAGCTTCCCGTCGATGTGCTGAGCAATGAGGTGGTCCACGAAGGTACGTGCCGCGAACGTGTCGGTGGCGCATTCCGCCAGAACAAATTTGGTGTTCTGGAACCCCAGAATCGGGCGCCCAAAAGCTTCACGTTCCTTGGCGTAGTCAATGGTCAAACGCACCGCATACTCAGCCGTGGTCACACCGGTGACGGCCAGCGCCAACCGCTCCTGCGGCAACTGCTGCATCAGGTGGATGAACCCCTTACCTTCAACACCACCCAACAGGTTCTCAGCCGGCACCCGCATGTCCTCAAAGAACAGCTCGCGAGTGTCCTGTCCGCGCTGCCCAACCTTGTCCAGAACGCGACCGCGCGAGAACCCGGGAAGGTCATTCACCTCGGCGACAATGAGCGACAGCCCCTTACCACCCGGCTGGTCGTTGGTACGCGCCACAATAATGACGATATCCGCATGCGTACCGTTCGAAATGAACGTCTTCGCACCGTTGATGACGTACTCGTCGCCGTCCAAAACAGCCTTGGTCTTAACCGCTTGGAGGTCAGAACCAGTGCCCGGCTCTGTCATGGCAATAGCACCAACCAGCTCACCGGACGCCAGGCCCGGTAGCCAGCGCTTCTTCTGCTCTTCCGTTCCAATCGCGTTGATGTAGTGCGCCACAATCGTGGAGTGAACGGCGTATCCCCACGCCGCGTCGCCAATGTACCCCTGCTCCTGCAGCACAACAGCTTCGTGGGCAAATGTTCCACCACCGCCGCCGTACTCTTCCGGAATGGACACACACAGAAGTCCCAGCTCACCGGCTTTGTTCCAGAACTCGCGGTCGATCTTGTGCTTTTCGGCCCAACGCGCCAAGTTGGGCTTCGCTTCCTTCTCCAAGAAGCTCCGCGTGAGGTCACGCAGGTCATCGGTTTCCTCGGTTTCCCACGCACCGCGGTATCCGTCAAGAATCACTGTTGTACTCCTTCATTTGTAAGGGCGAAAGTCGCCAGGTAAAAGTCGCCAGGCGATGGTTGCTCAGCGACCGTCTCAAAGGTGAAATTCTGGGGCCGGAAAGATGAGCTGAAACACGGGCCCGACCTCTCCCCCTCGCCGCCCCCGCGCGCCCCTTACTCACGGGCAATCTTCTCCCTCAGCTTGTGCTTCTGAATCTTCCCGGACGGGTTACGCGGAATGTCTTCAATAATGAGTTCCCGCGGAATCTTGTAGTGCGTCAGCAACGGTTCCGCAAACGCGCGCAACCCTTCAAGCGTGGGGTTCCCACCTTCAGCCGGGGTCACAACCGCCACGACCGTTTCACCGTAGTCCGGGTGTGGACGGGACACCACCGCAATGTCGGTAATCTCTGGGTACGCTGCCAACGCATTTTCCACCTCGGCGGAATACACATTGTGCCCACCGGTGATAATCATGTCTTTCAGGCGGTCAACCAGCGTGATGTAGCCTTCCTCATCAACGTGAGCCAGGTCGCCGGTGTGTACCCACCCGTCGATAACCGTCTGCGCGGTTGCGTCGGGCCTGCGCCAGTATTCCTTCATCATGGACTCACCGCGCATGATCATTTCGCCCACCTCACCAGGGCGAACGTCCTTACCTTCAGCGTCGACCACCCGGACTTCCGTGTTCAAAGTCGCATACCGACCAGACGCTGAAGGCTTAGCCTTGACCTCCTCATGCAGCAGGATGATGCCACCGGGGCCACCTTCGGTCTGGCCGCACAGCTGGATAATCTCGGTCTGTGGCATCACCTCAAACAGGCGCTCCGCCACACTTCCAGGCATAGGTGCCGCTCCGTAGAACGCCACCCGCAAGCTCGACAGATCGAACTTCGCAAGGTTGGGCGACCGCAACATGAACGCAAACATCGTGGGCACCCCGAAGAACACGTTGATCTTCGTTTTGTCGATCTCACTCAGCACCGCCTCGGGGTCGAACCCAGAATGAATTACCTGGTGAGCACCCATCATCAACGCCGGGAAGAACAACAGGTTCAGCGCCGCGGAGTGGTACAGCGGGGCCACGATCAGGTAGCGGTCACGAATCCGCAGCCCCACCCCACCAATGGTGTTCACGCCCACCCACAGCACCCGGTGGTGGTCAAAAAGCGCGCCTTTCGGCTTTCCCGTGGTTCCCGAGGTGTAAATGATGAGGCAGTCATCGTCCTCTTCCAGCCCAAGCTCCACCGGCGTGGCAGGGCGCTGTAACGCCGCCCCGAGGAGGTCGTCACCGAACTCAGTGGCCCCCAGCGACAGCGCGTTGACCTTGGTGGCGGTCTCCGGGTATGCCTCGGCCCAGGCTTTAACCGCAGGCGCGCAGAGCGCGTCGAAGATAATCGAGTGTACGTCCGCGTCGGTGACGAAGTGCTCGATCTCTGCGCCCGCGGACTTAGGGTTGACCGGGGCTACAATAGCGCCCGCCCGCAACCCACCTAGAACCGCGTACGCGAAGACGTCTGAGTTGCCAGCCACAATGACCAGCCGGTCTCCTTTGTTCACGCCTCGCTCAATGAGCTCAGCCGCGAACTGGTCCACACGTTCGTCGAGCTCTTTGTACGTCAACGTGGTGGATTCAAACGTGATGGCCGGCTGGTCCGGGTACGTGTTTGCTGTCCTACGAAGTGCCAGTGGAAGTGTTGCCATGTCGACTCCTTTGTCGGGTTGAATCCTTGTCGGATCAGATATGTTTAGACGGCGATTGGTTCAATAGGCAGGTCGTGGGTGTGCGCGAACTCGACCCAGTGCGCGGTTGGCTGGGACGCAAACGCGGCTTCGAGTTCTTCATGCTCCGACCCCAACTGTTCTGCCAGGGCTTTAGCGAAGTGGGGTTCCAAGCATGCAACCGCAATGTGTCCGTCCTGGGTGGCGTACGTGCGGTATTCCGGCGCGGCACCGCCCAGTCGCGTCCCTGGCCCGGTCAGACCGTGACGGGCTGGCCCGGCCGCCCACTGAGCGGCTTCGTCCAGAACCACTCGCTTGACGACTCCACCCGGCGCATCAGCTCCCCGGTTTTCTTTTTCGCGCAGTCCGGCAAGAGCCTGGAGGGCTGCGTGTTCTCCTCCCAAAACATCGGCGACCGGCACGGTGGGCATAGTGCCTGGAACCAAGGTTTTGTGGGCTGCTTGGTACGTCAGGTCGTGTCCGGGCACGTCAGCGCGGTCGCCTGCGAATCCCACGATTTCAACATGAACCAGCCCGTACTTGTCGACTGTGTCTGGGATGCCCAGCGCATGTGCGGCTTTCGGGCGCATGGCTGTGAGCAGAATATCGGCCTCTTTGGCGAGCTGGTCGAACTGTCGCACACCTCCTGGCGACTTCAAGTTAATGGTCACAACTTCCTGGCCGGCCACAAGCTCCTTGTAGTAATCGCTGACGTACAGGCTCAGGGGGTCGCCAATGGGTGGTTCGACTTTGACGACCCGCGCGCCCAGGCTTGCCAGTCGCGCCGCTGCGAGTGGGCCAGGCAAGTTCACGGCCAAGGTAATGACGGTGACGCCGGAGAGTGGCTGCTGATTCATCCGAGCTCCTCAACAATGTAGAGAACTTTGATTCAATGTATAACTGACTGAACAACTATTCAATAGGTATAGTGGCTGGATTGCACGGAAGGACAGCACAATGGAAACAGCGCCAGACTCACACGGCCACAACAGCGATCTCACTAGCCGGGCACGGATCCGCAACGCTGGCCTTCACCAGTTCGCCACCTCGGGCTTTGCGGGCACGCCCATGCGTGCCATTGCCGCCGAGGCGGGAGTCACCATTGGTCTGATCCCTCACCACTTCGGCTCCAAAGAGGGGCTCAAAGAGGCTGTAGAAAGCTGGATTGTGGAGCAGTTTGCGAACGCGATCGCCAGGGCGGACTCGCAAGCGGGAGGCTCAGTGGCGAGCGCTACGAGCCGTGACGAGTCGGTTGCGGCGATGATGCAGGAGAACCCACTCATCGTTGCGTACTTACGACGTGACCTGCTGGAAGAAGGTGGTGCCCACGCGCTGATCACTCGGCTTGCGCACTTGTCGGGTGAAAGTATCGACTCCTTGCGCGACCATGGGAAGGCTTCGCAGGACCGCAACCGGGTGGAGCAGGTTGTCAACGTGATGGTGAGGCAACTGGGGCAGCTGTTCTTGCAGCCTCTTATTGATCAGATCGTGTTGTCTTTTCCAGAAAAAGATCAGCCAGAAGAGATGCCGGAACTTCACGTCACGGTGACGTCTCACGATTAGTTTGGGCGGTCGATCCGCAGTCACACGTGTGTGGTGCGGAATGGTGGACCGATACAACCAGGAGTTTTAGGGCATAAAAAAGTGGGCCCCGTGGGGATCGAACCCACGACCCACGGATTAAAAGTCCGTTGCTCTACCAACTGAGCTAGAGGCCCACGCGTTTTAAACGCTCCTATAGTGTACGGGTTTTGCCTCTCCTTGCCAAAAGCTCTTGCCAAAGCTCGTGCCACACCCGCACCAAAACGTTCGCCCGGCGACACTAAACCAGCACCACCGGGCAAACAACAGCGTGACTTCCCATCACGCAAAAGCCAACTTATTTACGCGCTGCGACTTCCTTCACACGTCCGCCCAGCGACATCATCAAGCTCACCAGGCCGAACGTCAACAAGATGTGACCCAGCCCAGCTATTCCAGCCGTCATGCCATTGCTGCTTGAACCACCCAAAGCCATGATGCCGTGTACCACCATCATGGTGATGGTCACCGCCATGCCCGCGTTGTACGTCCAGAAGAAGGTAGAAAACGTCGTCGATGACGACAGGTCAAACACCTTGTCCAATACCAGAACAATCAGCATGAAAAGGAAACCAAGCGCCAACAAGTGAGTGTGCAGAGTACTCAACTGGGTGTACTGCCCCTGCTCAAACCCAACAATCTTGGTGTACTCGCGATAAAACACACCGGAAGCCAGTCCAAGAATCAAGTACGTCAGAGCCGCGTAATACAACTTCCTCATTTTGTTCCCCACTCTCTAAAGATAATTTCCGTTATCTCTATTCAGCCAGAAACCGGCCCCACATACAGCACCCAACTGGTTGAACATGGCATCAACCTTTCGGTTGATTACGCATTCGCGTGCGGGTACTGCTCAAACACTGCGCGCACCTTGTTCTCTCGCGCTTCAGACATGACTCCAAAAGGCTCAAGCACCAACGACCGCTTGCCCTTCTGCCCCTTGCGACGCCAATAACCAACCACCTGGCTTCCAGCCACAACAGCTGATCGGAAAACACCGTTATTTCCAGGCACTAATGTTGCGTGATGTTTAGCAGGAACGATGTACGTGCGGTCGGGATACCCCAAGATCATCTCGTCAAACGGCGGTAACAACTGCGGGCGGTCCGTCACACGCCCCACCTGGGCAACCACCTCGGGAAGGTCCGGGGCACACAGAAGCGCATCCCCTGACTCATCAGTCCCCCACTCCTCCACAGAAGACTCAATATCGCGCGCGGCCGCACGAATCAGCGTCAACGGAAGCTTGGTCCACCACTGAAAATCACGCAATGTGACCGGCCCGCGCGACAACACATAACGACGCAAAAGCTCAGCCGTGGCAGCCTGCCGGTCGTCATTAAACGCAACAGCCAAGCGGCTACCATCCGGCAACCACTCACTCGACAAAACCACACGGTTCTCCACCGGACCGTCCTCGGTTAACGGCCCATACGTCACGAACATCGTTGACAGAAAATGCTTGAGCAAGTGATACGAACACCCGCCTTCCGTAGGCACGCCCGCAGCCGCCCACGCCTCAAACACCTGCGCACGCGTCGCGCCTTCCGGTCCCGCGCACTCACGTTCAAGAACGCCTCGCGCCACAGAAAAGTGTTCGTCCTCAATTCCCAACCGCGGACTGTTCTTGCGCGCCTGCTTCACCGCTGGGCCCGCGCACAGCTCAGTCATCCACCACAGGTCCTCAGCAGAGGTCACGAATACCGTCCCCCTCATGGGGTACCCACGCACCAACCGGCCACGTGAAAACGCTTCGCGGGTCCTCTCAAGTGCCACACTCGCCTCAACGCCGGACCCCGCATGCATCACACGCAACGCCACCGACGACAAAGCCCCCGGCAAATCCTGCCCCTGGAGGGCCCCGAGCCCGGTCGCTACCGCCTCGGGAGTCTCAAATGACGAACGACGCCCGCCCGGCGCAGGGCACATACCCTGCGCCACCAGGCGGGCGCGCACCAACGGCTTATCGACCATGGCGACTACAACCGATCCAACGACAACGGCACAGACTACAACCGAGCGTCCGGGCGGTACGTGCGCGGAGTGTCATCGCGCACCTGCGGTTCATCGTCAGACGCGGACGAACCAGACGACGAAGCAGCCCCGTCTACGACCTCGCCCTCAATAACGTCGCCCTGGCCGTCCTTCTTCTTTTTGGTGACCTTCAGCAGTTGCTTCAACCCACCCATGATGTCCGTGTCGCGCTTTGGGCTACTCACTTTTGGCTCCAATTCAGGTTCAAACACTGCAGGTGCAGGCCCAAACGCGTGCTGAGCGTTTTCAATCACAATGCCCGCCATCTTCCGGTTAACCGCGGCCCCAACCACGGCACCGATCCCAAACGGCAAAATCCGCCCAATCAGCGACCCAGCAGACCTCCGCGCGTAACGCTTAAACATGGCCTTCCGCATCTGCTTGGTGAGCATGTCCACCATCTGCGTAGGGATCTGCTTGGTGATCATGGCGCCCCACGCGGCGTCCCGGCGCGGAACGTCCTCGCCCTGCGCTTGCGCAGCGACCTTCTTGACCATGTCCTTACCGTCGTTCCCCAGCATGAGGCCCATAATCAGCGCATTCGCACGAGCTGGATCTTCGACCGGCAGGTTGTGAAGCTCTGCAATCGACTGGGCGTACAGCGCGGAACCTTCCAAGAACGCACCTGTTTCAATGGCCGCGACACCTAGTGCCGCGCCTGTTCCCAGCCCTGGGATCACGGCAGTTGCACCTGTGGCGGCACCCCCACCTGTCACCAGGTTCTTGTAGTGGTCAGCCAAAATGTCGGCCATCTGAGCCGGAGTCGCGTGGGGGTGACGGCGACGGACGCTACGGACGTAGGCCAAAACAATGGGACGCTGAACGCTCAACAGTTTGCTAATGGCCTTGGCAGCCATGGGGTTGACCGTTCCGTCCTTTTGAACGAGTTTGTCGGCAAGTTTGCCTGCACCGTGAGTGACGCGTGAGTTTGCCATTCCATTCCTTCCCGCGAATGCGTGTTCGTTAAGAAGCTTACGGATCGTTGGTGAATGTGTCCTGAACATCCAGGTCACCACTTGAGGCAACCATGACAAAACACGCACGCATGCACATTTATTCCACGGGTGGCGAAACTGCCTTCCCTGCCGTCCGTCACTGATCGCACCAAGCACCCACCCCACCGGCCACACACCCACCCAAACCTGCTCCCCACCACGTCCTACACTGGGCGCGTGGGAGATTTTCATAAGCCAGTCATGCGCCCGGACCTTGACGGGTACTCAGAGGCCCCGGGCCCTGCCCAGAAGGCCGAAGCCGCGCACAACCTCGCGCACCTTCTCATCCACGACCCATCCGTCCCCCGCGATCAGGCCGCCACCGACCGCTTCGTTGCTTTAGAGCAGGAGTTCGGGCTCGAAACGCTCGCCGAACTGTGGAGCAGCGCCCCTGCCGTGTCTCTCCCCGGCGCGCTGTATCGCCTGTACGCGCTGCACAGTTGGATCACGCGCCGGCCGGACGAGGCATCCGGCTGGTTTTCTGCTGGTCGGTCAACGTCCCCCGCCGAGGTCGTCGCCGGTGTCGCTGACCCGCCGGGTCCGCGTGAGGTTGCGACGATGGCTAGGGAGATCCTCTCCGGTGCATTCCACGGTGACTTTGCCCACGCATGCGACCGGGCCGCCGCGTTTGTGTTTGTCGCTGCCCGAGGTCGTGCCACCGAAGACGGCCCCGGCCTTGCCGAGTTCCACCGCATGGGTGAGGACCTGCGTGCGTCCGCTCGCCTGTATCGCGAGGGCAACCTGGCATAGCGGGCGCCGCCTGTCCGGCCAGAGCCGCCCCACCCCACCAAAGCCAGCCCCCGCCTCGGGTTCGTTACAATGGTCGCGGGTGCCGGTCCGCTGAAGCCCCGGGCTCCAACTTTTGCCGCTACGAGCGGCCTTTCGCCGAGAGGCGCTCTCGGATCGGCACCCGTCGTATCGATATAAGCCAGAGGTCGCCATGAGTCTTCGTCGTTTATCAAATGATGATGCTATTTACGAGCTGCTACACAAGATAGCGGTCACTGTACGCGACGGAAATCTAGCGCTGGCTGAACTGTCCGGCATTCCCGCGGGCAAGCGGCGTGAGGCTCTGAGCCGCATGAACGAACTCACCCAGGCGGCAGACGACCACGCCGGCGCCGTCAAGCGTCAGCTCCGCGAAAACTACCTGACACGGTTCGACCGCCGGCTCATTTACCGGTTATCTGAAGCGTTGCGCGACGTTGTTCACCGGCAGGACGCGGTCGGCTTCGCCATGACTTCTTCTGCCTTCGACGAACTCCCCGTGGGCGTCCTCGAAATGCTGGCCCTACTGTCCAACCAGGCTGACAACACGTTACGCATGACCCAGCGCCTACGCGCCAAACCCGATCAGTGGGAGTACGTCGACACCATCGAAACGCTTCACTTGCGGGCCGTCACGTTGCAACAGCAGGTGACCGACGTCGTTCCTGGCGCGCGCGTGGGCCTGACGTTCTTGGCAGCCGCCACCTCTTTAGGTGCCGCGTTCATTCGTGCCTCCGACGGGTATAAGTCGGTCGCTGCGGTGGTCGCGGAAATCGCTTTGGACGAGTCCTAGGGGCGCACAAGCTTTGACCTTCGCACCACTCTCGTCGGCACCACTCTTGTCAGCACCACCCATCAGCGAGGCCCCATGGATCTAGCAACTCTGTGCGTCCTGCTCTTGGGCATTTCGTTCGCGTTTTTTAACGGTTTCCATGACGCCGGTATCACCGTGGGAAACATCGTGGCCACGCACGGTTTAAATCCACGTGTTGCACTGGCCATGGCAACGGGCTTCAACTTTGTTGGCGCGCTTTTGGGCCAAGGAATCGCCACCGTAATTGCCACCGAGGTCGCAAACTTCCACCACTCCAGCACCCAGCTGTTAGCAGTTTTGGGCGGGGGTCTGGCAGGAGCCCTGTTAGTGAACGTCGCCACGTATTTCATGGCCGTTCCGATCGCTTCGACTCACGTTCTCATGGGTGGTTTGGTTGGCGCGTGGCTGGTTGTCGGGTGGGACGACCGCCCGTCCATCATGTTCGACGAAACCATCGCTTCAATCTTCATCATGCCAATCGCGGCTCTTTTCGCCTCGATCGTCCTCACCCGCATTGCCCTGCGCGTGGTGGCCAGTTATCCGCCCAAGCCGTTGTTCAAGCGTTGCCGCCAAATGAACAGTGTCATGGTGGCTGGGCTGTCGTTGGCTCACGGGTCCCAGGATGCGCAAAAGGTTGGCGCTGTCATGGGGCTTGTGTGGGTTTCGGGTGTGCATCCCGGCGCCGAGGTCGTTATGGACGACCGTCCATGGGTCCTCATCGTGTTGACGGCTGCGGCTTTGGCCTCAGGCACGTGGTTTTCTGGCTGGCGGGTAGCTCGCACGGTGTCAGTGTCGATGGTGCGGTTGGATCCGGTGACGTCGGTTATTTCGAACGCGACGTCCGCTATTTTCCTTGGTTTGGCAGCTTTCGTTTTCCGTATTCCTGCGTCGATGAGTTTTGTGGTCGTCGCTTCAAACTTAGGAACCGCGCGGAGACGTCAGGACATTCGCGTGCGCCCGTTACTGAAGGTGTTAGCGGCCTGGATTTTGGGCATTCCAGCGGCTTCGTGTGTGGCTGCGTTGTTCACGCTGCCTCTCCTCATGCTGACGTAGCTCAGAAACCCATGTAGCGCCCTGGTCGGTGGTTAAACGCCAGGACCAGGTTGAGGATGACCGCGCCACCAGCTGACAGCAAAACGATGTACCACGGGGTCACGAAGAGCGACGCCAACACAATGAGTACGTCAAAGGACATTTGGAAATACCCTGCACTGATGCCGGCGCGTTCTTGCACAATGAGCGCCAGGATGTTGACGCCGCCCAGGCTGGCTTTGTGCCTAAACAGAATGAGCAGCCCCACACCTGCTAGCAGGTTTCCGCAGATTACGCCGTAAACGGGGTGAACGTGTACGTTCATCACCAGCAGGTGGAAGTCGGTGAGGACACCTACGGCAACCACGCACAAGATGGTGCGGATCGTGAAGTTCCACCCCTTTTTCCAAATCGCCAAGATGAAGAAGGGAACGTTGACCAACGGGAACAGCCAGGCGACAGGAAGGGGCACCAGGTAGCTGACCAACAGCGATAACCCTGCGGTCCCACCTGTTACAGCTCCCGCGGTTTTCAGGAAGAAGAGCCCCATGGATGCGACAAAACATCCCGTGATGAGCCCCATGAGGTCTTCGGCCCACGAGTGCTTGAGCTTAAGTTTTTCTGCTTCGTTCTGTGCCACTGATTCTGCCACCGCTACCTCCGCGATCGATCTTCTCACAGAGTGAGCACACGTGCGCAACACTCCAAGAAAGGTTCCTGATCCATACGGGAACTGACCCGTGTACATATAAAGTGGAGGCATGCGCATTGCACTGTTTGCCACGTGTATTGTCGACGCGATGTACCCCGAAGTCGCGCGCGACACCGTCGAGATCCTGGAGCGTTTGGGCCACACGGTCACGTTCCCGCAGGGGCAGGTGTGTTGCGGTCAGATGCACATCAACTCTGGAAAATTTGACCAAGCAGCACCGGTTGTACGCAATCACGTCAACGCTTTTGAAGACGCGAGTTTTGACTACGCCGTAGCTCCGTCAGGTTCGTGTGTGGCTTCGCTGTCGCACCAGCACGGCATGATCGCTCAGCACGTTGGAGACCACGATCTAGAAGAGCGCGCCGCCCAGGTTGCTTCGCGCACCTTTGAGCTGGCTCAGTTCTTAACGGACATTGCCAAGATCGACAACGCGGCCGAACAACTGGGGAGCTACTTCCCGCACACCGTTGCGTACCACCCGTCGTGCCACGGAATGCGTCTTTTGCGGCTGGGCGACCGCCAGAAAAAACTGCTGGAGACTGTAGAAGGCACCACAGTCGTTTCGCCTTCTAACTGGGATACATGCTGCGGGTTTGGCGGAACCTTCTCAGTAAAGAACCCGCAGGTCAGCTCAGCAATGTTGGGCGACAAGGTCGATGCGCTCATCAACACGGGCGCCGACGTGTGTACCGGTGGTGACGCCAGTTGCCTCATGCACATCGGTGGTGGATTGTCCCGCACACGCGAACTTAAACCGCAAGATGCGCACATCCCGCCTACTGTTCACTTGGCTCGTATTTTGGCATCGACAAAAGAACGACCCCTCACGCTGACGGGAGGATCAGTCCGATGAGCACGTTTCTAGGAATTCCACGCCGTCGAACCACTAACCCGCGTCTATCGCGCGCTGTTCCCGGAACGGGAAACATTGTGGAGAAAACCCCGTTCCCCACACTGGCTGAACACGAAATGAGTAACGTTCAGCTTCGGTCGAACCTGTCTAAAGCCACCACGACGATCCGCACCAAGCGTGCGGAACGCGTTGCAGAGATGCCTCACTGGGAGGACCTGCGAACCCAGGGCCACGACGTCAAGACGTATGTCATGGAGCACCTGCCGGAACTGCTCGTTCAGTTCGAAGAAGCGGTGAAGCAGCGTGGTGGCCACGTCCACTGGGCCGCTGATGCTGGCGAAGCCAATGCGATCGTTGAGAAACTCGCCCGCGAACACGCCCCCGTTCTTCCGTCCGGTAGGCGTGAGGTCATCAAGGTGAAGTCCATGGCCACTCAGGAAATCGGGCTGAATGAGCACCTGGAATCGCGCGGAATCGACGCGCTGGAAACTGACTTGGCAGAACTGATTGTGCAGTTGGGTAATGACCGCCCAAGCCACATTCTTGTTCCCGCTATCCACCGCAACCGCAACGAGATCCGCGACATTTTCATTCGCGGCATGGAATCGGCAGACGAAAGCCTCACCAACGATCCTAAAGACCTGACACGTGCAGCACGCGTTCACTTGCGTGAAAAATTCCTCAGCACCAAGGTCGCCATTTCTGGCGCAAACTTCGGTATCGCTGAAACGGGAACGCTGTCGATCATCGAATCTGAAGGTAACGGTCGCATGTGCGTGACCTTGCCCGAAACTCTCATTTCCGTCATGGGAATCGAGAAAATTCTGCCTCGTTTCTCTGACTTGGGTACGTTCATGCAGCTTCTCCCGCGCTCATCGTCGGGCGAGCGCATGAACCCGTACTCGTCGTTCTGGACCGGTGTCACAGAAGGTGACGGGCCACAAAACTTCCACGTGGTACTCCTGGACAACGGCCGTACCCGAGCACTTGCCGACGAACACGGCAAGCAGGCGCTTCACTGCATTCGCTGTTCTGCGTGCATGAACGTGTGCCCAGTGTATGAACGTACTGGTGGGCACGCTTATGGTTCGGTGTACCCCGGCCCAATTGGCGCGATCTTGTCCCCACTCCTGACCGGCGTGGAAGAAGGCGAAAACGGCTCCCTTCCATACGCTTCCAGTTTGTGTGGCGCGTGCTATGACGCCTGCCCCGTCAAGATCAACATCCCTGAAATGCTTGTGCGTTTGCGCGCGCAGGATTCTGAGAAGAACGCCTCGTTGTCCCAGCTCGACGCGGCGCTTAAAGTGGCGTCCTGGGTCATGTCTGACGGTCGTCGCATGAGCGCCGCCGAATCAGCCCTTCCACTGGCCGCGCTCGTGGGGCGTGACGGCTTTAAGTCGCTCCCTGGAATTGCAGGGGCCTGGACAAACACCCGCACTATTCCCGCTCCCCCACGCGAATCGTTCCGTTCGTGGTGGCGCAAGAACCGAGGTGACGCATGAGTCGCGAACTAATTCTCAACCGGATCTACGACGCCTTGGGTCGCTCACCTCAGACGGCACCCCCGGCCTCTCCTACGTTGCCTCCAGCGAAGCCGGCGGATCCGCTGAAGGCGGAGACGACCTCGGCGTTGGTAGACCTCCTCACCGACCGCCTGGTGGACTACGACGCCACCGTCACACACGCAAACGCGGACACGGTTGGCAAGGTTGTGGCGGAGCTGTTGGGCGACGCGCAAACAGTGGTCATCCCGCACGACCTCCCAGAAGACTGGACGGCTGCCTCGACGGCACAGTTCCACGCGGACTCGGTGGAAGAACCACTAAGCGTGAATCAGCTGGACTCCGTTGATGCGGTGGTCACTGGGTCGACCGTTTCGATCGCGGAAACCGGCACCATCTGCCTGGCAGGCGCTGCCACAGGGCGCCGGGCTATCACGCTCGTTCCGGACCACCACGTGGTTGTCGTCAAGATTTCGGACATTGTCGAAAGTGTGCCGCAGGCTGTTGAAGTTCTGGTTGAACGTGACCTCGACACGGCTGTGCAGACGTGGGTTTCGGGGCCGTCGGCCACGGTGGATATTGAGCTTGAACGCGTCAAGGGTGTCCACGGACCGCGCACACTGAACGTGGTATTCCTCGAAGACTAGCGAGCACGTTCTTCATAAAAAATCTATAACGACCACAAAAATGTGACACAGAGCACTGTATGCTTTTCAGCAATGTGATTGCGATCACATTGCTGAAAAGCGCAGTGTACGTGCGCCTCACCCCCAGGAGGATCTGTGAAACGTTTCTTTAGTACGGTCGCTCTTATTGCGTCATCAGTACTCGCACTTTCCGCTTGTTCAGGTGGCGGAGGCGGTACCACCGAAAGCGGAGTCGAACTCGTGAAGGACGGCAAGCTCACGCTGTGTTCGGACATCCCCTACGAACCTTTTGAGTACGTCAAAGACGGCGAAACTGTTGGTTTTGACATCGACTTGTCAAAGAAGCTCGCGGAACGCCTTGACGTTGAACTTGACGTGATTACCTCGCAATTCGAGGGCATCCAGACGGGTACCGCACTTGATACAGGACAGTGCGACATCGTCCTCTCTGGTCTTTCGATCACAGAAGAGCGCAAGACCAAGATGGACTTCTCCATGATGTACCTCAAAGACAATCTCGCACTCTTGGCAGCCAAGGACTCCGGCATCAAGTCGCTCGATGACGTGAAAGACAAGAAGGTCGGTGCACAGGCAGCAACCACTGGAGAGTCCTACGCAAAGGAGCACGGGCTTTCCACCGTTCAGTTTGAGACTGGCGGAATGCTCACCCAAGCCATGCAGGCTCGTAAGATCGATGCCGCTGTTGCAAACGTCTCCATCATTTACGCGGCAACCAAAGCCGATGACTCGCTAGCAATGGTTGAGGAGTACGAAACTGGCGAAGTTCTCGGTGCAGCGGTCAAGAAGGGCAACACCAAGATGCTTGATGAGTTCAACGGCATGCTTGAAGAGATGTTCGAGGATGGCTCATACGACAAGCTGGTTGATGAGTGGTTCGGAACTGTCGCCGACGCAGCACGCGTTGATCCAGAAAAAGCCAAATCAAGCAAGTAAATACTAAAGCGCGACCGCGTCACAGCAATGTGACGCGGTCGCCTTGAGTTCGGTGTCACCTACACACACAACAACCAACGCTCAGGAGCTCTTTCATGGCCCTCACTATGCAACAGCGCGCCAAGATGTCACTGGGGATCCAGTACGCAATACTCGTTGTAGCAGTCATCATTCTGGCAATCGCAATCGACTGGGCAAATATCGCGGATAAATTCTTCAACCCCAAGATCATCGCGCAGCAGTTTCCCCTCGTTATCACCACGGCACTGAAAAACACCATCATCTATACGGCGCTAGGGTTCGTCTTTGCGATGTTCCTGGGTAACATCCTGGCGCTCATGAAGATTTCGTCCGTGGCACCGTACCGGTGGATTGCCACCGCTTACATTGAGTTCTTCCGAGGTGTCCCCGCACTTCTGGTTTTTGTCGCCTTCGGTTTTGGAATCCCCGCCGCGTTCTCAATCAACCTCAACACGTACGTCACGGTGATGCTGGCGTTAGGAATCGTGGAGTCGGCCTACATTGCCGAAACCTTGCGTGCGGGCCTGCAGGCAGTTCCAAAGGGCCAGTACGAGGCTGCTCGGTCACTGGGCATGAGCCATTCACGGGCCATGTTCACAATCGTGGTTCCGCAGGCCATGCGCATCATCTTGCCCCCGCTGACCAACGAAATCATCATCATGACCAAGGACTCGTCCCTGATTTACCTGTTGGGCTTGTCCGCGTCTCAATACGAACTCGCACTGTTCGGAAAGAACGCAATTACTGCACCCGAAGCTGGTCTCACGCCACTTGTTGTGGCCGGTGCTTGTTACCTAGTGATCACCCTGCCACTGGGATGGCTCGCGCGCCGGTTTGAATCGCGCCAGGCAAAGGAGAGGAAAGCATGACTGACGCAGACTCCACAGCCCCCAGCACCTCTGGCAGCACGGCCGCGACTGACGTCGCTGACACTGCCAGTAACGTCAAGGGCGTGAAGATCACTGACCTTCACAAGAGCTACGGAAACGTGGAGGTGCTCAAAGGAATCAACTTCGAGGTCAAACCCGGCGAAGTTGTGTGCCTGATCGGCCCGTCTGGATCCGGTAAGTCCACCCTGTTGCGTTGCATCAACGTGCTAGAGACATCTAATTCAGGGACCATCGAAGTGGCCGGATTCGTCGCCACTGACCCCGAAACTGACCTCAACAAGATGCGTCGCCACGTGGGCATGGTGTTCCAAGGGTTTAACCTGTTCCCGCAGATGACAGCGCTTGAAAACTGCGTAGTTGGGCAGGTGAAAGTCCTCAAACGCGACCCGGCACGGGCCAAGGAAGTCGCAATGCGCAACCTCAAACACGTGCGCCTCGACCACCTTGCCGACCGCCACCCTGACCAACTGTCGGGCGGTCAGCAACAGCGCGTGGCCATTGCCCGGTCGCTCTCCATGGATCCGGACCTGATCCTGTTTGACGAGCCCACCTCGGCGCTGGACCCGGAAACCGTGGGTGGCGTTTTGCGAGTGATGCGCGAACTGGCCGCGGCAGGCATGACCATGGTTGTGGTCACACACGAAATGGAGTTTGCGCGCGAGGTCGCTGACAAGGTGGTCTTCATGGACGGTGGGGTTGTGGTTGAGCAAGGGCCCCCGTCCGAGGTGTTGGCCAACCCCCAGCACGAACGCACCAAGTCGTTCTTGGCTCGCGTTTCCGACCACGGGGAAATCGACAACGACTGAGCAGGTTACCGGTGTGACTGTTGTGGCCCTCGCCCGTATGGGAGGGGGCCGCTTTGCGTCGCGTGTGGGAGTAAGGTTGTTTTGTCCGAGTGATGACTGGAAGGACCCTCATGGCTGATGCGACCGTTCCCCGCTTGTCCCCCATGTCTCTCCTGCTCATTGGCGCTTTCACCGGCTTGATGTCTGGCCTCTTTGGCGTCGGTGGCGGTTTCATCATCGTCCCTCTTCTGCTGTTACTGGGCATGAAGCAGAAACTGGCGGCAGGGACCTCGGTCATTGCGATTCTTCCTACGGCCATCGTGGGAGCTATCGGGTATTTGACGCTGGGGCAGGTCGACTGGGTGGTAGCGATCTTGCTGGCCGTGGGCATGATTGTGGGGACGCAGATCGGTGGGCGACTCCTACAGATTCTGCCTGAGTCTGTCCTGTTCTGGATGTTCTTGGTAGCCCTCCTGCTCATTATTCCGAGCTTGTTCCTGATCGTTCCTTCACGTGACGCGCACATTGACATCACGGTTATTGTGGGGATTCTTCTGGTGATCACTGGTGTGATTGTAGGAATTCTTTCGGCCCTTTTGGGCGTGGGCGGCGGGATCGTCATGGTGCCAGTACTCGTGCTGCTGTTTGGGGCGAATGACCTGGTGGCGAAAGGAACCTCCCTACTCATGATGATTCCGGGGTCAATTTCTGCCACGATCGTGAACTACCAGAACAAGAATGTGGATCTGAGGGCGGCTGCGATTCTGGGAATCACAGCGTCAGTCGTGTCACCGCTGGGCATTTGGATCGCAGAGTTCATCACGCCCAAACAGTCAAACTACGCCTTCTCACTGCTGCTGATCTTCACTGCGATCCAGCTCGTTGCACGGAGGTATCCACACTGGGTGAGGTTCGGTAAAAAAGAAAAGTGAACTCACTTGCAGGATGATGTTCACGCATGGAGCTCAATACTTTAGAGTGTCCAGAGTCACAACCGAACGATAAGGAGTTTCCATGTCGATTCCTGCAAAGATTCCCGACTCAGCTAACGAAGAAACCGCTAGGATTGCTGCCCGGGCCGCTTTGGTTGGGACCGCTATGGAGTGGTACGACTTCTTTCTTTTCACGACTGCAGCCGCGATCGTGTTCAATGTCCAGTTTTTCCATTCCGACGACAAAGCGGTCGCACTTCTCGCGTCTTTTGCCACGATGGCAGTCGGGTTCGTTGCCAGGCCAGTAGGTGGCCTTATCTTTGGTCACTTGGGAGACAAACTTGGACGCAAGACTGTTCTCATGATGACGATCGTGGGAATCGGTGTCACTACCGGCATGATCGGCATGCTCCCCACATACTTCCAGATCGGAATCTGGGCCCCAATCTTGTTGGTGGTTCTTCGCATTTGTCAGGGTTTGGCCGTAGGCGGTGAATGGGGTTCAGCGGTAACAGCTGCAGTAGAATCAGCTCCTGCACATCGACGTGCTCGCTACGCTTCATATCCACAGATCGGTTCTCCTATTGGAACTCTCTTGTCATCTGGTGGTTTCTTTATCGTGGGCGTACTGGTTCCAAAAGAAGCTTTCGAAGCTTGGGGTTGGCGTATTCCATTCCTCTTAGCTATCCCACTTTTGGTGGTTGCTCTTTACATTCGGAAACAGTTAGACGAAACACCTGTTTTCCGTGAACTGGAAGAAAACGCACAAAAGCAAGAAGCTCCCATTTTGCAGGTATTCAAGAGCTCCCTGCCGCAAGTGCTCGTAGGATTCGGAACCAACTTTCTTGGTGTTGCGGGCTTCTTTCTTGTCACGACATTTGTTGTTTCGTACGGAAAGAACTTCCTGAACTTGTCATCCAATCTGATGCTGGGAGCGACTCTCCTGGCGGCTGCATTTGAGATTGTCGTGATCGTTCTATTTGGGCGCTTAGGTGAACGCTGGGGTGCGGCCCGGGTTTCTGCGTTCGGCGGTATTCTCACGGTCATTGTGGCGTTCCCCGTTTTCTTTATGGTGGAAACGAAAGCCCCGCTTCTTGTTATTGCGGGGATGACACTTGGCGTAGGGGCCCTCAGCATTCCTTACGCTGTCAATGGCGCGCTTCTCACTGCGCTCTTTCCACCCCAGTTTCGACTGTCTGGAGTGAGCCTATGTGCCAACATTTCGGCGATTTTCGCCGGTTTTATTCCGACGCTTGCAACTGCTCTTCTCAAGTTCTCCGGAAATGCATGGTGGCCAGCACCGTGCATGCTTATGGTGATTGCGGGAGTAACGACGTTGGCATCACTGCTAGCCCCGCGTCTGTCGATCGCAGTCGAAGGCTACAAAGCGTAGGCTAGGTTTTGACCAACTTGCAATGACGCCAGAGGTGAAAAATGAAACTTGACGCCCTGATCACGAACGCATCCGTGAAGACCCTGGACCCCAGTCGCCCGCAGGCTTCGACCATTGGGATTTACGACGGAAAAATCGTGGGTCTTGACGACGAGATTGCGGGGCTCACCGCCCATGAAAACGTCGATGCGCAGGGCGCATGCGTCACCCCCGGTTTCAACGACGCCCACTGTCACACCACGTGGTTTGGTCTGACTCTGGCCAGCGTGAACGTCGAGAAACTGGGCAGCATGGAAGAACTCTATGCAAAGGTCGAGCAGGCCGCGAAGAACACTCCCGAAGACGAATGGATTAACGCAACCGGGTTCGCCCAACAGGACTACAACGACGAGTACCCCAGCCTTGAGGTACTCGACCGCATCACCCACGGCCGCCCCCTCTTCATGCGCAAGGTATCCGGCCACGCAGCGATCGCCAACACGCGCGCTCTTGAGCTGGCCGGGATTCTTGACCCAGACTTTCAAGTGCCTGCCGGCGGAAAGGTGGTTCGTGACGACAACGGCAACCCCACTGGTTTGGTGGAGGAAACAGCTCAGTCGCTCATCCAGGACCTCATCCGCCCGTACAGCCAAGACGCGATCGTTGAAGCCTTGGACCTGGCCACCGCACAGTACGCAAAAGAAGGCATCACCAGTTTCGGCGAAGCTGGCATTGCCGCCGGGTGGATTGGCCACTCCCCCGTCGAAGTCACCGCGTACATGCGCGCCCGCCGTGAAGGAAAGCTACGGGCCCGCGCCCAGCTCATGCCCATGATCGAGGCACTTCACACCATCAACGCGCACCCATCAGACGACTACGGTGTTGGACTCGATCTTGGCGTGGTCACTGGCTTTGGTGACGACTGGGTCAACATTGGCCCCACCAAAGTGTTCATGGACGGTGCCATGAGCGGTGAGACCGCGGCACTGACCAAGAACTACCACGGCAAGGACCACCCTGGTTACCTGCAAGAAGATCCCGAGGTGTTACGGCAACAGATCCTCACCGCATACCAATCCGGGTGGTCGCTGGCAGTCCACGCGATTGGCGACCTGGCGTGCAATGAAGCCACCCGCTTCATCACCGAGGCCGTCGACAAGTTTGGGGCACCCGCCTCGGGCGTTCCTAACAGGATCGAACACGCCGGCATGGTTGCCGACGAACTCATCCCCACCCTTGCGAAATACAACATCGCGGTCACCCCGCAGGCGGCGTTCGCAGATGCCATCGGAGACTCGATGAACACGTCCCTGGGAGATGAACGCGTGCGCTTGCTCTACCGCGCCAAATCCTTCATCGAAGCCGGCGTTCTTGTGCCGGGGACCTCCGACCGGCCGTGCGCAGACGGAAACGTGATGCGCGGAATCCAGTCGTTCGTTGACCGTCGCACCAGATCAGGTGACGTGTTCGGATCTGAAGCCGAATGCATCACGCCACAGCAAGCGCTTGAGGCGTACACCTCGGTCGCGGCGGAAGCCTCTGGACACGGGGACATCAAGGGCACGGTCACACCTGGCAAACTCGCCGACCTGGTGTTCCTCGACACGGACCCCACAGCCGTTGACCCCACGACCATCGCGCAGATTCCGGTGCGGGCCACCATGGTGGGCGGAGAGTTCACCCACCGGGAGCTGTAAGCCGTGACCGGCCAATACCGCCCGCTACCTTCACCGTTCGTCCCCGACCCACTTGCCCGCATTACCCGCACTACCAACGCAAAGGAGCCCACTGTGGACCAGCAGTTTCTTGATGACTTCGACACCATGTCGTCGTTCGGCCAGACCCCTGCCGGAGGTGTGGACCGTGAAGCGATGACCGGCCCCGATGTTGAGCAACGCAACTGGTTGGGCACGTGGATGCGTGAGCGTGGTTTCACGGTGACCACCGACCGAATTGGCAACCAGTTTGGACTGGTCGAATGGACGCCGGGCGCACCTTATGTCCTGGTGGGTTCGCACATGGACTCACAGCCCCTTGGCGGGAAGTTCGACGGGGCGTACGGGGTTCTGGCAGGTGCTCACGCCGTGTGGCGGATCCAGCAGCAGGTGGAGCAGAGTGGTCGCACCCCTAAGTTCAACCTGGGCGTCGTCAACTGGTTTAACGAAGAAGGTTCACGGTTCCAGCCCTCCATGATGGGTTCCTCGGTTTTCACCGGAAAGATGGATGCTGACACCGCGTTGAAGGTCACGGACGGTGAAGGCGTGTCCGTACATGAGGCTCTTGAAGCCGGCGGTTACCTGGGAAATGGTGAAGGGCCAGCCCCTGCCGCATACGCGGAAATCCACATTGAACAGGGTCGCATCCTCGACGAAGAAGGCATCAACATTGGTCTGGTCGATGCCACGTGGGCAGCGCAGAAATACCACTTCATTGTGCACGGCGAACAGGCTCACACTGGCTCAACCATCATTGCTGACCGGCAGGACGCGCTCTTGGGTGCAGCGCACCTCGTGGTGACCGCACGCGAAATCGCTGATGAGTTCGGCATCCACACGTCCGTGGGCCAGCTGAACGTGCTACCCAACTCCCCCGTTGTTGTGCCCCGTGAAGTCCGGTTGCACATGGACATGCGTTCCCCTGACTCCGATCTTGTGAAGCGTGCTGATGAAAAACTGCACCAGAAGATCGCCCATATCGAAGAACTTGCGCACGTCAAGATCGAGAAGGATACGGCGCACTCATGGGATCTGTTGCCGTATGACGAACGCGGTGTGGAATTGGCCCGAGGTGTCGCAGAGGAAATGGGGTTGAGTCACCGCAACATCATGACGGTTGCCGGCCACGACTCCACGAACATGAAAGACATGGTGCCCACCGTGATGCTGTTCGTGCCCAGTGTTGACGGGATCAGCCACAACGAAGGCGAGTACACAAAACCAGAGGACATGGTTGCCGGTGTCACCATGCTCACCGGGGTTCTGGACAAGCTGATTGAGGGCGCCTTGGACGCGCCCTCGCTTTAGAACCGCGCGTTCGTGATGACGTCCTCAAGAACGTCGAGCCCCTGGTTAAGTTCGTCCTCACTAATGTTGATCGGTGGAACAACGTGAATCCGGTTGAAGTTAACGAAAGGCAACACGCCTCCAGCCTTAATACCGCCCACGATCTGGTTCATTTCAGGTGATGACCCGCCATATGGCGCCAGTGGTTCGCGCGTCTCTTGGTCCTTGACCAACTCGATGGCCCAGAACATACCCGTTCCACGCACATCTCCTACGTGAGCGGAATTCGCCATGATCTTCTCCAGACGCGGACGCACAACCTCTTCACCCATGGCACGTGCGTGTTCCAGCATCTGCTCATCACGCATAGCGTTGATGGTGGCAACGGCGGCAGCACATGCGAGCGGGTGCCCGGAGTACGTGAGCCCACCTGGATATGCGCGTTGACTGAAGGTGTCGTAAATGTCGTCACTCATCGCAACCCCGCCCAATGGCACATACCCGGAGTTCACACCCTTAGCGAAGGTCACAAGGTCTGGCGTGATGTCGTAGCGGTTGAACGCGAACCATTCACCTGCACGTCCGAACCCGGCCATCACCTCGTCAGCGATGTACATGATGTCGAACTCATCGCACAGCGCACGCACACCCTGCATGTACTCCACAGATGGAACCATGATGCCCGCCGTTCCGGGAATGGATTCCAGAATGATCGCCGCGATTGTCGAGGGCCCTTCCAGCTCAATCGTGCGGCGCAAGTGCTGGAGCGCCCGGCTCGTTTCCTCTTCTTCGGTCTGAGCGTGGAACTCGGAGCGGTACAGGAACGGCCCAAAGAAGTGGATTGTGCCTTGGGCAGGCGCATCGTTCGGAACCCGCCTAGGGTCACCGGTGACGTTGATCGCAAGGTTTGTGCCACCGTGGTAGCTGCGATAACGGGAAAGCACCTTGTGCTTGCCAGTGTGCAGCCGGGCCATCCGAATCGCATGCTCATTTGCGTCCGCACCGCCGTTGGTGAAGAACACGTGATTGAGAGAATCCGGAAGTAGCTCAGCGATCAGTCGCGCCGCTTCTGAACGGGCCGCGTTGACGTGCGCGGGACTGATCGTGGTGAGCAGATCCGCTTGGTCTTTAATCGCCTGCACAACTGCAGGGTGTTGGTGGCCTATATTCGTGTTGACCAGCTGGGAAGAAAAGTCCAGGAAGCTGTTGCCTTCCCCGTCCCACACGCGCGAACCAGAAGCTCGCGAAATCACCATGGGCGTAAGGGTCTGTTGTGCTGACCAGCTGTGAAAAACATGCGCACGATCCAGCTCATACGCACGTGCCGACTCCGCTTGCAACGCCGTGAGATCTTCGCCGTTGAAGTTCATGGACTTTCCTTTCATCCGTTGCACCCTTTAACAGGTTTGGAGCCAGGCTACGGGACAGCTGGCGCGCACCTCGGCCGCGCCCACAGTTTGACCACACTGTGAGAAACTGGCACGTATGGACTTCGACGCTGACCTGTTAGACGGATTCCCCGTCACGTCATACACCACTGTGAAAGGTGATGCGACCGCGGAAATTGAAATCAAGAAGTCACGCTTCATTGGCCGCGTCGCCCACGTTGAAAGCGAACGCGCCGCCCGCGACATCATTGAGCAGGAAAAGTCGAAGCACCCGAAAGCTCGGCACTGGTGTACCGCGTTCGTCCTGGACCCGGATGCGCGCACGCAACGGTGCAACGACGACGGGGAGCCGTCTGGCACGGCGGGAACTCCTATGCTCGACGTGCTCACCGGGAACCAGCTCACCTTCGTGGTTGCGGTGGTGACCCGGTATTTTGGTGGCACCCTGCTGGGAGCGGGAGGTTTGGTGCGTGCGTACGGGGCGGCGACCTCGGCGGCGTTGGAAGGACTTACCCAGGTGACCCGCCAGTTGGTCGTGCCGGTCACGGTGACCTTGGATTATGCCCAGGCCGAGGTGGCAAAGGCAAAGTGCGAACAGCACGGCTGGGCGGTGATCGACGCGCAATATGCGCAAGGAGTGACGCTGACGCTGGGAGTGGCTCCCGCTAATCTCGATGAGATGGACGCAGTGTTTGCCGACATTTCTGCCGGTCAGGCACATGCGGTGGCCGGCGAACCGACGTACGCGTAAGCGGGGATTCGTAGCTGCGTGGGTGGTTAGTCGAGGGCTGCGATCCGGTCGACACGGGCGTCGGTGATCATGATGAGATCGGTGGGGCGAATTTCGATTTCCAAACCACGCTTGCCTGCGGACACGAAAATTGTTTCGTGGTCATGTGCCGAGTGGTCGATAACAACTGGGCACGAATTCCGTTGTCCAAATGGGCTGATACCGCCGGTAGGGTATCCGGTGCGACGCTCGCTAGTTGCGATTCCAGCGAGCTGAGCTTTTTTACCGCCGGTAGCCTGCGCTAGAAGTTTCAGATCCAGCTGGCCTGAGACTGGGACTAAGGCTGAAAACGGTTCGCCATCGACCATGATGATGAGGGTTTTGAAAACGCGCCCGGATTCCACGCCCAGTTTTTGTGCCGCTTCGGTTCCGTAGCGTCGCACATGTGGGTCGTGTTCAAATTCGTGCACTTGGTACTCAACTCCAGCGAGGTTGAGAACCCGAAGTGCCGGAGTGGCGGTCGTGTGCGATCGAGATGCAATCGACATGTGCGCTGGTACGCCTCCCTGCTCACCGGTTCGAACGCGAAGTTCGTGATTAAAGCTATCCAAGCAACCATAAACGAACGGGTCGGCAAGGAGCCAATTGTAAAGCCCGGATCACGTATTTTTGCAGACTAGTCGTATTTATCTTCAGGGAGCCTGGGAGCGCGTGATTGCGCTAACCCCACCCAAGTTCGTGCAGACGTTCGTCGTCGATTCCGTAGTGGTGCGCGATTTCGTGGACGATCGTGATGTAAATCTGTTCGCGCAGGTCTACTTCATTGAGCGCAAAGTCAACGAGTTGTTCCTTAAACAGGGTGACGGTATCCGGCGGGACAAACCCGTAGTCAGCGCCACGATCTGTGAGCGCGATTCCGTCGTAAACACCCAACATGGGCGGTTCCCCTTCTGGGGATGTGTCCTCAACAAAGATGACCACATTGTCCATGTGTGCCTTCAATTCTTGAGGCATGAGTTCAAGCGCTTCCTCTACGAGCGCGTCGAAGTCCTCATCACCGATCTGTTCCACGCTTGAATCTTACGGAGTTTCACGGTCGAAAAGGCCGGTTTTATCGCGCTCGCGTCGTTGTTTTACACAGGGTGTTTCAGATCACTCCCTGCTCGTTTTGCATTGTGCACCACTTTCAGGCTAAGCTATCCAAGGTCCGAAAGACACCAGGTCGCAATCACGGTTGCGCAAGGTCAATTCGGCAGGCCCCCATCGTCTAGCGGCCTAGGACACCGCCCTTTCACGGCGGCGGCACGGGTTCAAATCCCGTTGGGGGTACGCAGTGGAAAAACTCCATGCATATCAGGCCCTGTGGCGCAGTTGGTTAGCGCGCCGCCCTGTCACGGCGGAGGTCGCGGGTTCGAGTCCCGTCAGGGTCGCGGAGCAACTTGGCTCTTCTGAAAAGAAGAGCCTTTGTTCTATGGTTAGCTAAGCGACCATGGCTCTGTAGCTCAGTTGGTAGAGCGTTCGACTGAAAATCGAAAGGTCACCGGATCGACGCCGGTCGGAGCCACCACATGAAGAGGCCTTGTTACCCAGTCCCACCTGGGAAAACAGGGCCTCTTAACTTTCTCCATGACTCCCCGCTTTGACGGAAGCCACCCACAGAACATAGCCAAGCCTTTCCTCGCTAGAACACTGACACCTCGGGCGCCTAAAGTAAACATATGGCAGAGATCAAGGACAACGGGCCTAACCCGTACGCAGTCAACATTGAAGAAGTCACCCTAGAAAACGAAAACTTCCGCACTGCCCTGTGGACCGGCGAGGAATTCCAGGTCACTCTCATGGAAATCCCCGTCGGTGGCGACGTAGGACTTGAAGTCCACACCGAAAACGACCAGTTCCTGCGCCTCGAACAGGGCAAAGGACTCGCAAAGATGGGCCCGGCTAAGGACAACTTCACATTTGAACAGGAAGTGTCAGCCGACTGGGCCGTCATCGTGCCCAAGGGCGTATGGCACAACATCGTCAACATCGGCGACGAGCCCATGAAGCTGTACAGCATCTACGCTCCTGCCCACCACCCGCACGGCACGGTACACAAGACGCAGGCAGAAGCAGAAGAAGCTGAAGCCCACGAACACTGAGTTACGCCCGACACCCAGGTAACCGGTTTCTAACCCGCCGAGGTCGTTCCCACCTTGCACTGTCAAGAAGGGAACGACCTCGGGCATGTTTTCTGCCACCACTAACCTCCTCCAAAGGACAACCGCTGTGAGCACAACCGACAAACTGTATTCAGCACTCATGAAACGTGACGCTGAAGCGGACCTGCCTGCACTTGAACGCTCACAAGTCGCATCGAACGGGCTCAAGCTCATCACGGCCAACGCCCTGCAGTCCTCCGGCGACCAAACGGTCAACGCGTCGACCGTGTTGCCGTGGCTATTTTCAGCCTTGGGTGTGCCGCCGGCGCTGGCGGGGCTTCTGGTACCGATTCGCGAGTCCGGCTCGATGCTTCCGCAAGCAGCGCTCACTCCCCTGGTGGTGAAGGCGCGCTACCGCAAACACGTGTTCGTAGCCGGCGCACTCACGCAGGCGGCCTCGGTGGCGGTGATGACGGGTGTTGCCGTTTTCGCTTCCGGGCTTGTAGCCGGGCTCATCATCATTGCCGCACTGGCCGTATTCGCAAGTGGACGGTGCCTGTGCTCTATTGCATCTAAGGACGTGCAAGGTCGCACGATCCCCAAAGGCGAGCGCGGCCAGATCAATGGTTTGGCCACCACTGTCGCCGGGTTCGTGGCGATCACCTTGGGCCTTGCAATTCGTGTGTGGGGTGGCGACGACCTCACACCGCAAACACTTGCCTGGATTCTGGGCTTAGGGGCGGCCCTGTGGGTGGCGGTAGCCGCCGTGTACATCACCATCGATGAACCAAGCGATGCAGAGTCATCAAAGCCCGCTTCCGCAGTGTCCGCTCAGAACCCCAATAAACCAAACTGGTTCAAAGAAACGATCGACCTTTTACGAACCGACCGGCTGTTCCGCCATTTCGTCACGGTACGCTCACTGCTCCTAGTTTCCTCCCTGAGCCCACCGTTCGTCGTCATGCTTTCGGTGCAGTCGGGCGCATCCGGCCTCACTGGCCTGGGCGGGTTCGTCATCGCGTCTGGACTGGCTTCGCTCCTGGGTGGCCGGATCTTTGGCAGATTCGCAGACGCATCAAGCAAACGGCTCATGAACATAGGTGCAGGAATCGCGTCCGCGATCATTGTGGTTACTATCCTGGTCGCGTCCATCCCTGTCCTGAAAGATCAGCACACGCTCATCAGCGTGATGTTCGTGGTGGCGTATTTTCTCATCACCCTCATGCACACAGGTGTCCGCGTAGGACGTAAAACATATGTGGTGGATATGGCCGAAGGTGATAAGCGCACAACCTACGTGGCGGTGTCCAACTCGGCCATGGGATTCATGCTGCTGATCGTAGGTGGAATCAGCTCTGCATTGGCCACAATCCACGTGTTCTATGCGCTAGGTTTCCTCGCGATCATGGGGTTGGTGGGCGTCTTTACCGGTGCCAAACTGCCCGATGTTTCGCGCAAGCAATAGGCCCACAAGACGCCGCCCCACGCTCCCCGGCCCTAAGCGTTTCTCACTGCGACACACTATTGCATCACCTCAGCGTGTGACTTATATTACAAACAGGTCAGTAAACAGTGACTAACTGAAACAACACTCACGCGTTGCACGCAAAGGAGCGCCAATGACGTCGGCCCAACTCTCCTACTCCTCCGGACCTTCATCAGCACCCCTCTTAGGTGACACGATCGACGGGCACTTCCAAAAACTGGTCGCATCCGACCCACAAGCCATCGCCCTGATCGACCACCCCACTGGGCGCACATACACATACGAGCAGCTCAACGAACAAGCCAACTTCTTGGCATACGGGCTAATCGAGCGTGGCATCAAGAAGGGCGACCGCGTAGGAATTTGGGCCCAGAACCTCCCCGAATGGGTCATCGTCATGTACGCATGCGCCAAACTGGGCGCAATTCTGGTCAACATCAACCCTGCATACCGTGCCCACGAACTTGAATACGTGGTCAAACAGTCCGGCATGACCATGCTCATCAGCCAAATCTCGGCACCCCCACACTCCGACTTCGTGGCCATTGCCCGGGAAGTCAACACCCAGGTGCCCAGCCTCCAACTCGTCTACATCGACACGCCAAACCCCAACCAAAACCCGGAAGCCACCTCGGAACCCACCCCACACACCCACACCGAACACACCCTCAACCCAACAGAACTCCTCTCCACCCTGTTGACGCGAGGCAGTGAACTCGCGCAGACCTCGGGCGCCAAAATGGCCCAGCGCCTCGAAGCGATCTCCCACGAACTCAACGCCGACGACCCCATCAACCTGCAGTACACCTCGGGAACCACCGGATTCCCCAAAGGCGTGACCCTGACCCACCACAACCTGCTCAACAACGGGTACTTCATCGGTGAGTTGCTCAGCTACACGCCGGCCGACCGCGTGTGCCTCCCCGTGCCGTTCTTCCACTGCTTTGGCATGGTGATCGGGATCCTCGCCGCCTACTCGCACGGCTCCAGCGCCATCATCCCCAACCCCGGGTTCAACCCGCAGAAGACCCTGGAGGCCGTCACCGCCCACAAGGCCACCTCGCTGTACGGCGTGCCCACAATGTTCATCGCGGAACTGGAGTTAGAAGACTTTGGCGAGTACGACCTCGGCACCCTGCGCACGGGCGTGATGGCCGGCTCCACGTGCCCAGTGGAGGTCATGAACAAGGTCATTGATCGGATGAATATGGCCGAGGTGGCAATCTGTTACGGAATGACCGAAACTTCCCCTGTGTCCACCATGACGCGTGCAGACGATTCGATTGAGCGTCGCACGCAGACCGTTGGCCGCGTCATGCCGCACGTGGAGGTGAAGGTGGCTGACCCTGTCACCGGGCTGCCGTTGCCTCGTGGACAAAAAGGTGAGCTGTGTACGCGCGGGTACTCGGTGATGCGCGGGTACTGGAACGAACCAGACAAGACTGCTGAAGCGATCGACGACGCTGGGTGGATGCATACGGGCGACTTGGCGATCATGGACGAGGACGGCTACCTGGATATCTCCGGCCGCATTAAGGACATGGTCATTCGCGGTGGCGAAAACATTTACCCGCGTGAGATCGAAGAGTTCCTCTACACGCACCCCGCAATTCGCGATGTTCAGGTGGTGGGTGTGCCCGATTCCACGTACGGCGAAGAACTCCTGGCATGGGTGATCTTGCGCGACCCCAATGGCACGTTGACCGCCGAGGACGTCAAGGCTTTCGCTAAAGGGAAACTCGCGCACTACAAGATTCCGCGATATGTGGAAGTGCGGACAGATTTCCCCATGACGGTGTCCGGGAAGATCCGCAAGGTTGAGTTGCGCGCCGAGGGCGCACAACTCATTGAGGCTAAGTAGCGCTCGGTGGCGCCCCGGGATTGGCCAGGGCGCCCCGGTTGGGTTAGCGGCGCTGCCCGTTGTTAGCGGGCACAGTCGCTGGTGCAGGTGCCGGGGCGGGTGCTGCCACACGCGCAATGTTGTTCGCGGTGTTGAACACTTTTTGCACGTAGTCGTCTGAGTCGTTGTATGAGCGAATCGCCTTATCCCAACCGACCGACGATCCCACGTTCCCTGACTTGCACAGATATGCCACTGCGGTCACGGTAGCGTCGTCGATGTTGTTGGGGTCGGCGCGCTTGTCACCGTTCCCATCCTTGGCCATGCTTCGCCATGTCTGTGGCAAGAACTGCATGGGACCAACGGCGCGGTCGAATTCGGTGTCGCCGTCGAGACTCCCGTTGTCCGTGTCCTCGATCCGCTTGAATCCCTGACCGTTCAGCTGGGGACCCAGAATGTCCTTGTCAGCGTTGCCGTCATCTTTAATCTTGGCTCCGCCCAAGCGACCGTGGTTTGACTCAACCGCACCGATCGCGGCCAGCGTGTTCCAATTGAGGTTGCACGACGGGTGTTCGCGGCCGCCCCACAGCGTGGCCCCAACATAGGCCTGCAGAACGCGACGCGGGATGTTGGTTTTCTTCGATGTTTCGTCGAGCCAGTCCAGCGACAGGTTTGCTTTAGCAACAGCAGCGGGGTCCGCTGTTGGTGTCGAAGTTGGGTCATCACCCGATTCGCCCAGCGAATCTGCCGATGGCACAGGCGCAGGGTCTGGGGCTTGCGGTGACGCAGCCTGACTGCTCTCGGGCTGGAGGGACAGCTTGGTAATCACAACACCGGATCCCACCAGGAGGCCCAGAGCCAGGAGTCCCGCTAACGCAACGAACACTTTCGAGCCGGTGCCCATCAGTACCTCCTGCTGTTCAGTACGACCATGACGATGAAGCCAATCAGAATGGCGGCAAGAACGATTCCTGCGATGGAAATGGTCCACCACTCGTCGCCCAGTTGCCCTTTCACCTGGTCAATGTTCTTCTCGTGAGGCTTTGCCTCGGTCTGTTCAGGCTCATCGTCGGATGGCTGGAGCAGGTTCTGCTGCACAGCACTTCCGGCGCACGAGCTCAAGATGTTTGAAGTGACCAGCGACCGGGCAGTGTCTACCGTGTCACCCACGGCGAACTTCATTTTGTATCCCTTTGAGCCCACCTTGAGTTCAAGTTCGTATTCGCCCACCTTGTTGAAACCAAACGTGAGCGCACCGCTTTCGCGTGGGGCGAGTTTGCCGGTGTCGCCGTCACTGAGCCCAGGGCCGTCACTTTCGGGTCCGAACACAATCGCGTCACCAGGGCCACTGATCTGGTGCATGCTGATTTCGACTTCGTCCTTACTTGCCGAGGTGTTCCACTCGAAGGACGGGGCGCTGGCACCAGCCCCACCGGTTGCCCAGTATGTTCCCTGCGGGTCCACGAAGTCGGCGATTCCGGCCTGCGCAGTACGGGTTGCGGATTGGGAGACCACCGAGGTCGAATCAGCTGGGACCGACCGGTTACCCTTGCGGTTGCTCACCTTGATGTCATCTGCAACGTGGAAGATGAAGTTTCCAGAGCGGAGCTGCTGCTGGCCCTTGATATCAGCCGGGCACATTTTCACGCCGGATGGCGCGCGCACGATCTTGACGTTGGGGTCCGCTGTGGGTGTTGCCGAGGCCCCGTTTGTGGCGCCATCGGTTGCGCCGTCCGTGGCTCCATCCGTCGCTTCGTCTGTTGCTTCGTCTCCAGACTCGACCGTTGCGGACTCCGTTGGTTCTGGCGTTTCTTTCGCCTTGGTTGGCGTGGATGTCGCAGTTGGAGTCGCCGAGGTCGTTGGAGTTTCCGTTGCCTTAGGCGTGGGCTTCTCTTCCTTCACGAACGGTGCTGTGATGGGGAATCGAAGTCCCGAGTTATTAAACAGTGCGGACTGTTTGCAGTCGACCGATGCTGGGTCGGCTCCACCTACTACGAATTTGAGGATCGCATGGAAGTCTTTCCACTCATCTGGAGCGCCTTCCTGAGTGATGCCGCGGGTTCCGTAGCCTACGCAGTACACCCCTGGCTTGCTGAACTTCCAGGTGGCGAATAGGTCGCGCGAGGCGTTGGCGCGGTGGCGTACCTTGCTGACCGTGTTGCGTCGCAGTTCGAGCGATCCAGCCCATTCTTTGGGTTCAGTGGGCTTGCTACCGGGCTTATCGCCTGGCTTGGGCTCGTCTTTGACGGGCTTTTTGGTGTGGGGGTTGACCGTACCGTTGCGGTAGTGAGCCGTTGCACCTTCAGGCGCGTCGATGAGGTTGAACTGGAACTGTTGCATAGGTGCAGCTCCGCCAAAGGTGAATCCCAGGTCGCTCGTGTCCTTTTCGACCTTGTAGTACGGCTCGTTGGTAGTGGGGTCACTTGCATTTGGTGGATCAAGTTCCACCATGTCTGCGTCGTTGAAGTTTACCGATGGCTTATTCTTGGCGTCGCAGTCCACAGTGATGTCCTGGGCTGCCTTCTTCCAATCTTTCCCAACCACAACGGTCAAGTTGTTGGTTTTCTGGGTGAGTGTGGGGACAGTCGCGGGGAACGAGTTGCCCAACTGGAATGTTTCACGCATGTGGGAAACCGTCACAGCGACGCAGAACACGGAAACGTCCGGTTCCTCTGAACCTGGCACTTCAGGGGTAGGTTCCGTTCCGGGCGTCTCCGTATCACTCGGTGTTGTCTGGTCACCCGGTGTCGGGGTTTCGCTTGGCGTTGGGTCGTTGCCAGCCGGGCCGGTCGGGGTCTGGGTCGGCGTTGCCGTCGCCTCGTTGGCGGCGATTGTTCCGCCAGGCGTGGCGTTCTGTGAGGGGGCTGCGGACGCGTTCGCACTGGGTTGCGCACTCTGGGTGGGGGTGTGTTCAGGTGCCACCGAGGTCGTTGGAGTTGGCTTGGTTTCAGGCGTTTCCCTGAAATCTTCTACAGGTCTGAGTTCCCACGAGAGCGGGTACTTGTGGTCGACATCGAAGGCACGGGAGTTGCTTGCGCTGATAGACGAGTAGGTAGAAACTTTGTGCTTCGTTGCGCTCGAGGTGATGTCCACGCGCGCACCGGCTTTCTTCTCACCGTTAGGCTCCACGACTTTGGCGCCTGTGACGGACACGCTCACCGGTTGGTCTTGGGGTTTGAGGTCGTGGGGGCGAATAACCGAGTCGAAGGTTCCGTCCTCGGTTCCAATAATGACGTCACTTGTGGGCAAGACCTTGTCCTGGCCACGCGGGTCATCGATAGCAAGGCCGTCCTCGCCGACCCTCAATGAGGGCCGGTCGAGGAGCTTGCGGTCCTTTGCACTGGCCGCCGGTTGCGCGTCCGACCGTTCGTTAGAAACGATCGTGGGCGCCGCCTCGACAAAGTGTCCAGGCATGATGACTAGTGCAAGTACCGCGGCCGCTACTGTGGGGATTGCGCCGGGCACTCGCGGACTGCGTAACATCCGCACGAGTATTCTCCTGAGGGGGTATGTGCCGTTTAAATGGCCAAAACTGAGTAGACCATACAAAAGTTAACACACAGAAAACTCGCCGTTACGTCTAAACGTCCGTTAAGCTCCCCACCTGCGGTAATACGAAATCTGAAGTACCATCAATCTGCAAGCCAACTTGTTCTACATCACACCTCAGATACCTACGACTCCATGAGCCGAGAACGAATGAGGAAGCGCTTTCCAGTAGGCGACTCAACTGAAAAACCAGAACCGCGTCCTGTCACCACGTCCACGGTGATGTGAGTGTGCTTCCAATACTCGAACTGTGCTTTAGACATCCAGAATTCGCATTGCGCCACAGAATCCGCAACACCAGGCAAGATGAAAACACCCAACAGCACATCGCTGGTCCCGGTAATGAACTCCCCTGCCGGGTAGCACATGGGAGCCGAACCGTCACAACATCCGCCGGACTGGTGAAACATCAGTGGCCCGTGAACGCCCACCAGTTCGACCAACAGGTCCACAGCTTCCTGGGTGAGAGCCACCCTGGAGTGACTTTCACCCGGGGGCGCCGGCGCCTCTAGTACCGGCGCCCCCGCTTGCATGTCACTCATTAGAACAGACCAGTGGGCTGTTCGGAGTAGCTCACCAGCAAGTTCTTTGTCTGCTGGTAGTGGCTCAGCATCATGAGGTGGTTCTCACGGCCAATACCGGAATTCTTGTATCCACCGAACGCTGCATGCGCTGGATACGTGTGGTAGTTGTTCACCCACACGCGCCCAGCCTGGATTTCGCGGCCAGCTCGGTAAGCCGTGTTGGTGTTACGGCTCCACACACCTGACCCAAGACCATACAGCGTGTCATTCGCAATGCTCAGCGCTTCGTCGTAGTCCTTGAACGAAGTCAGCGCGAGCACAGGACCAAAGATCTCCTCTTGGAAGATGCGCATGGTGTTAGTCCCGCGGAACACGGTGGGCTGAACGTAGAAGCCACCGGCCAGATCGCCGTCAAGGTGAGCTTGCTCGCCACCGATGAGCACCTCGGCCCCTTCTTCCTTACCAATAGCCAGATACGACAGGATCTTTTCCAGCTGATCGTTGGACGCCTGCGCACCTACCATGGTGTTCGTATCCAGCGGGTTGCCTTGCACGAACTTCTTGACGCGCTCGATACCTGCTTCGACGAATTCGTCGAAAATGCTTTCCTGCACCAGGGCGCGCGAAGGGCACGTACACACTTCACCCTGGTTGAGCCCGAACATGGCAAGACCTTCCACCGCCTTGTTGTAGAAGTCGTCTTTTTGCTGGGCCACGTCTTCGAAGAAGATGTTGGGGCTCTTGCCACCCAGCTCCAGAGTGATAGGGATGAGGTTTTGCGAGGCGTACTGCATGATAAGGCGCCCAGTGGTGGTTTCGCCGGTGAAGGCTACCTTGGCGATGCGCGGGTTGGAGGCCAGCGGCTTACCGCATTCGACGCCGAAACCGTTGACCACGTTGACCACACCGGGTGGCAGAAGGTCGCCCACGATTTCCATGAGAACCATGATGGAGGCCGGGGTCTGCTCAGCCGGCTTGAGCACAACTGCGTTGCCGGCGGCCAACGCTGGGGCGAGTTTCCAGATGGCCATGAGGATCGGGAAGTTCCACGGGATGATCTGGCCTACAACGCCCAAGGGTTCGTGGAAGTGGTAGGCGACGGTGTCTTCGTCGAGCTGGGATAGGTGGCCTTCTTGCGTGCGGATCGCCGAGGCGAAGTAACGCAGGTGGTCAGCGGCCAGAGGGATGTCGGCGGCGAGGGTTTCGCGGATTGGCTTGCCGTTGTCCCAGGTTTCAGCAACGGCGATCTTTTCGAGGTTCTCGTCGATGCGGTCGGCCATTGCATGCAAGATTGCCGCGCGTTCTGCCGGGCTGGTTTTGCCCCACGCGGGCGCTGCTTTGTGAGCTGCGTCGAGGGCGAGCTCAACGTCGTCGGCGTTTGATTGGGCGGCTTCGCAAAAGACTTTTCCGGTGACGGGAGTGACGTTTTCGAAGTATTTTCCAGATTTGGGGGCGACCCATTCGCCACCAATGTAGTTGTCATAGCGAGAGCGGAACTCGACTTTCGCTCCCTCGGTTCCTGGCTGAGCGTAAACGGTCATGATACTCCTCGTTGAGTGTGCTTCCGCCTCCTTTTCTGGGGGCTTGTACGCACTCTAAAGGGAGACCAATGACTGATCAATCGTTAAGTTTAATGTGGACTGGGGTGTGGCGAGCGGTCTAGTCGCGACCGTTCTACGCCACTTGCCAATCAATCTGGCTGCCCTTTTTAAAGACGGTGATGGGAATGGGGTTTTCGAGCGTGAACTCATACGATCCGCCATTCGCGATCGTCTTTTCAGCCCGGTCTTTTTGCGTTGGGTCAGAAATCTTGAGGGGCGCTACACCGTTTTTGGGATTGTGGCCCAGATTGTAGCGACCGTGATCAACAAACTGCTTGCGCACTTTGTCTACCATCGTCAGGTTGTATGCCGGTGGTTGTGTAATTGAGTGCGTCCGCCCGTCCTCGAAGTACTCAATATGGAGTGCAAGGTAGGGTTCTTTCCCCATGGTGTCCGAGGTGGCAACACGCTTAGCTGTCACGGTTGCCCCGGTGATGCGGCCGGGGAGACCACCAGTGCGGAACACTCTCTTTGTGCCCTTGCGCATTCGGGTGATCATGAACATTCCCAGAAAGCCAACTGCCAGTATTGCCAGCATGACAAAGAAGAACCCATACGGAGGTCCGCCCGGTGGAAAGAAGTGTGAATCAAACATTGACGGCGCTCCTTTTAACAAAGGTCCTTCTAACAGGGGTCCTTCTTGCGGGGACCTTGCGATGACACCTCGCACGAACTGACTTTCGTCAGCCTAACGCCCCCAGCACAATGATCACCAGCGTTCCGATGATGAGGTATGGCCCCAGAGCGATCGCGGTTTTCATTGTTGCCTTGCGCATGATCATAAGCACGACTCCCACCGCAAAGCCTAAGAGCATGCCAATGAACGGGCCTAAGAGTAGTGCGAACCAACTGTAGGTTCCCAGCACCGCTCCCATCGACAGGCCTAGCTTCACATCACCAAATCCGAACGCTCCCCCAGCAATGATGAACATAACGAAGAACGCGGCGAACAGGATGAGCATGCCAGCGCCACCGCGCAGGGCTGGCCCCCAGTCACCAGAAACCAACGCTCCCACGACCAGCGCGACCACGCTCGCACCTGCGGCCGGTAGCGTCACTACGTCGGGCAACCTGCGTTCAGCAAAGTCAATCGCGGTCAGGATCGGCGCAACCGCCACAAACACGGATGCAGCATAAGCGCTCGGGTGGTTCCACCCGTATGCAACCAGGGTCACAACGGCCAGTACACCACCGGCGGCGAACAGCGTCACTAGCACCCACCTCGGCGGGTTCCACGTCTCTAACAGTCGGTAACCACGGTCGGTGGGTCCCACCTCGGCGGGGTTCTGGGGTAGGTCTTCATGCCCGAGGTCGTTCTGCGGCGCGCTCACGGTGTCACCGTCTCTTTCTTGGGTTTGCTGATCATGGAGGCGGCCGTGATGACGGCCCCCACGAAAATGGCGTCGATGAGTAGTTCAACGAGCGCGAGTGAGTCACTGGACAGCGTGGCCACCAGGGCAAACGGGATGAGCGGAACGACCGCTCCAAGCATGCCGGCGGGCACCAAGTTGAAGAGGATACGGCGAAGTGGTGCGTCGAGTTCCCACATCCGTTCGGCTGTCATTCTGGTGAGCGCGAAACGCAACAGCAACACCAGCGCAACGAACAGCAGGCGTGTGAATCCTGTTCCCAGGTTGAGCGCGAACATGGGGCCGAGGATCACGGCCGCGACGAACGCGATGATGCTCACCGCCGCGTTCATCAGCAGGGATGCGTAGAAACCTTTTGCGTAGAACATCAGGATTCCTTCTCGCAGCTGACGAATGGTTCAAACTTTGCGTGTGGGAGGTCCAGGTCCGCGGCGTTGACTTCGCGGGCTTCCAGGCCGGCCGTGGATTCTTGCATGAGGGCGTGCTTGGTGAACGCTTCGGCCAGGGTTTCTACGTCCAGGTCCGCCGAGGTGGCAAATGTAGTTTCTGTGACAACACCGGTGTCTCGAGCGCGTTCGCGCATGGCTGCGTACGGGTTGCGGTCGGTTTTGCCTTCCGCCACGTCTTTGTCGAACAGACCGGTTTTTAAGGTGTCGACTTTTGCGCCTTGAACGATTTTTTGGTCCACCAGATCTTGATAGGCCTCCCGGTTAGTGGTTTGTTTGAGATCCAATGTGTAGGACCGGACGACAAAACCGTCACCGTCGGTTTTCACCTCGGTATCAACCGTGGCTCGTTTGAATTCTGAGGCTTTGATGACGCTCAGGTTCCACGCCTCTGAGGCGGGACCAGAAAAGGTGAGTGAATACGGCGAACCGTCGGGGGCTTTCCGCACGTCCGTTCGCAATGCGCCGGTGATTCCCAGAGTGGCGGCTAAGCGGTTCAACGACGGGGTGTCGTCTGTGGGGAGTTCAGTTACTAACGTTTGGGTGGTGTGCTGGTCACGCACGTTTCGGCTGATGATACCTTCGGAGTTTTCGCCAGATGTGAACCTGGTGCCTTCTGCCCACGGTTCGGCAGCTTCTTTTGAGACCAGTCCGATCTTGGCCATGAGTTTGGTGAAGCCTTTGTAAGTCCCGTCAGTGGTGGGACCAACGCCGGCGTCGATCGCGCGGGGCAGGGACGTGGATTCGTCGTATACGAATCGTTTGGCTTGTTCTTGGTCTGAAAACGAGTAGATGTCTACTCCCCCGTGTTCTGTGGGAGTAGAAATTTTGACTGACCCGTTGACCACACCGGCCAGGTGCATGGGGTGTTTCGCAGGCGCCGTGGTGGAAAACGATGTGAGGCTCGATGAGATTGCTTTGTCACGCCCCACGCCTGAACACTGTGGCATTGAGCCCACGCTTGTCGAACAGCCCTCACCGGAACACAGGCCGTCAGCCAACGCGTATCCCAGGGGGCGGGCTACAGGTGTGGCAATAATGGCGACGCCGGTGAGGATCGACAGCATGATGGTGCGCTGTTTGCGCAGGCGACGCGGGTCACGCGCTTTAGCCTTGCGGTTCCGGTGGCGCGTTGAGGGCAGTTTCAGTTTCATGGCTTTCGCACTTTATGTGGGGATTTTGGGGTACGGGGGCTATGTTTCTTCTGCCAGGATAATACGAACACCCTGGTGGATGCCCCACTGGTCCAAAAGTCCGGGGTTGGCTTCGAGCACAGCATAAGCGTTACGGACGGGCATGTGCATGGTCCATGGTTTGAGGTTTTTCACTGTGAGCACCTGACCGTCCTTGTCGATGTACGCCACTTCGAGTGGGCGGTTGAACCCGATCGAGTGGACGGAGCTACACGGAACGATCATGAGCGCTGGGGCGTCGCTGAAGAACAAGCCACGCAGGCGACGGAGCGCGGTCCCGGCAAGTTTGACCGTGAATTCGGTGCCGTGGGGAGTCGTAAGGCAAACTTCGCGGGCTTTTTTGTTGAGGTTTTTCATACGTGTTCTAACCTTGTGCGGTAGGTGATGGCCGAGGTGTCGCGGAGTTGGGTGCGCCCGCGGACTGGGTGCGGTTAAATTCCAGTTGCGACTTGTCGCCTACGCGTAGCGTGAGTGTGTTAGAAGTGATTCCTTTTTTAGGGAAGTACGCATACATTTCTACGGCTTCGCCACGAGCTTTACTTTCATCTGTAGGGCGGACTGACTGCGAGCACAAGCAGTCAAATGATCCAGCCGTCACCGACCGAGCCAAAAGGTTGTTTGACTTGTCCCACAGTTGAGTGTCAGCAAACGATGGCGTATCACGAAGGGGATTCACTAGGTTCAAACCAAACGGAACGACTTCTTCATCAGAAGAGACATGCGAAAACGCGTTGTCGATGTCTTGACCGGATGCTGTTCTAACGGCAAATGTCAGTTTCAAGAACTCGCCTTGCTCCTGGATATCGTTAACGTCTAGTTGCATTTCTGGAGTGTTGCTACCCTTGGGCGTTGGAACGATACCGCTGGCTAGAGCATCAGTGGAGTCTCCCGGCTTCATCTTTTCCAAGTCAGAGATCTTCTTACCAGTATCTACGTTCGGATCGATGTCACCTTGGGGCTTATAACTGAACGACACCCTTCGGTTCTTCGCTTGGTTCTTCTTAATAGCGTCACCGCTGGCTGTCCGGTTCGGAAGAATGGGCTGTGATTCTCCAAAGCCCTTCGTCTCAAAGGTTATTCCCGAACCACCCACCTTTGGTTCTAGAACTTTCTTGACTGATTCGGCGCGTCTATTCGACAGGTCAACATTGTATTTTTCGTCGCCTTCATCGTCGGTGTGGCCCTCAATGGTAACTTTTTGCCCAGCAGCCGATTTCTTCAGCTCATTAGCGATACCGTTGATCAATTTTGAATCGGAATCTTTCACCTTGTCTGAGTCGAAATCAAACAAAACATCGGAACTCACATTCAAAGCCGAAGAGTCACCCCGGTCAGACACCGACGTGTCGGTAACTGACTCAGTAACGAGACTCATGGGAAGTCGCTGTTCAAGAATCGCTCCGCCACCGTATGGGTTAGATAGGTCTTGTTGATTGAACCAGCGAAAGTTCACTTTCGCTAGTTCAGGGACTTTGAAGTGCTTTCCTTGACTCATGGGAACGCTGTCAAGAAATGCCGCATTGTCGCCAAATGAGATGCCAACTGAATCAGACTTTGGAGCTGGAAAATCTGCATAAAATAGCGATACTTCTTCAGGCTTTTGGGTTACATCTTCGGTGACCGAGGGAATGTTTGAACATGCGCACTTTGCGGAATATTTTTGAAACTCATCGTCTCCCCCTTCTTTAGGGTTTGGATCATTTTTAAATTCATCTGAAAACAGGTCGTCACTAGTTTCGTAAGGAATAAGCACTTTCTCATCGCCAAAGTCCGCGAGTCGAATATGTGGCATCTCTAACCCGTTTCCATATGCGGTCTGCAACTCAGACCCTTTTAGGTGTTTGCCTTCTATGGGTGGTAGCCACGCCGCAACCATTCGCGCAGATTTTCCATCAGAGTCTAGCGACACCACTTCTAATCGCGCTTTCGCTAAACCGTCATCAGTTGGACGTTCGATCACTTTCTTTGCAAGGGGCTCACCCAGTGTGTTTGGGCGCCAAAAACCGTCACTTCCTACCACCTCGGGAGCCGGAGGCTGCTGACCACCACCGCCACCGTCACCATTTCTCCCTATGCCAGGGATGCAACCAGAAAGAACCACAGTGGCAAGGATCACTGTGGCTAGAACATTCAGGCGGGGACGATACAAAGAGGGGACTTTGAGGGGTTTCATACAGGCAAACTATAGCGACGAAGTTGCGACGAGTGCACAAACCGCACATGTCAACAAAGTTAAATCTGTGCCTAGTCCACCCTTACCGCGTTTCACAAAGTCAGGGCGTGTATTCGAGAGAATCACGAATACCATCAATCATTGCCGGTGTTACGCTCGTGCCAATAATTTCGACGCCTGCAACCTTCTCAGACTTACGATTCGACACAAACATCCACGTACCATTGACTGTCGCTTCCTCCTGCGTGGTTGTAAAGGAGGCTTCTACCCCAACATCGGCGTTCTTGACCTCAAGCTTTGACACCTTTTCAGAAGAAAAGTCTTCACCATACGGTCCACCAAACATCGCTTCAGTTTGGATAACGCCCAGTGTCGAGTCAGCTTCCGCAGTACGGCCAAGATCGTCGCTCACGCGAATAACAACCGTAGGGTCAGACGGGTTGTCCGTGAACGACTTCGTCCAACCATCAGTCGGTTCATAGTCAGTCACCTCACTCACCCCATCTGGGAGTTCAAACGTAATCGTGGACCCACCAGCACGATTAGCGTTGCTGTCCTCGGACTGGCTTCCACTTCCGCCCAGCCCGCAGGCTGCCACTAACAGCACTGTTGTCACAAGAAAAATGACTCGCTTAAAAACACTCATAGCTTCAAGGGGTAGAAGTTGGCTCGGAAGTGGAACGGGAAGGTTCACCACTTGGAGCGCCCGACTGTCCGGTCGAACCGTTGCGGTTGAATTCCAGTTGCGACATGCCGCCTACGCGAAGCGTCAGCGTATCGGACGTGATGCCCTTCTTAGGGAAAAACGCAAACATTTCTACAGCTTCGCCACGGGCTTTTTCTTCATCCGTGGGTCGAACTGACCGCGAGCACAGGCAGTCCAGCGGGCCGGCAGTCACCGAGTGAGCCAGCAGGTTGCTCGATTTGTCCCACAGCTGCATGTCGATCGTGGTGGGAATGTCTCGGTAGTGGGTCACAGGGTTGTTTCCAAAGGCCATGTTTCCGTCAATGTTGGCGCCCTGGGTAAAAGCTCGTTCAATGTCTTGCCCAGATGCCGTTCGCAGGTCGAAGGTCACTCTCAAGAGCTCGCCGTACTCCTCAATTTCTTTGATATCTAGTTGCATTTCAGGAGCATCGGTATCTTTCGGTGAAGGAACAATCCCACTAGCTAGGGCATCAGTAGAATCGCCTGGCTTCATCTTTTTCAGGTTGGAGATCCTCTTACCAGTGTCTACGTTGGGGTCGATGTCCTTTTGGGGCTTGTAGCTAAACGAAACCCTGCGGTTCTTCGCCTGGTTCTTCTTGATAGCGTCGCCACTGGCAGTACGGTTTGGAAGAATCGGTTGCGATTCTCCAAAGCCTTTCGTTTCAAACGAAATTCCTGAACCGTCTACCTTCGGTTCCAAGACCTTTTTGACGGATTCAGCTCGACGGTTCGACAGGTCGACGTTGTATTTCTCATCACCTTCATCATCAGTGTGACCTTCAATGGTCACTTTCTGACCAGCAGCTGATTTTTTCAGCTCATCAGCGATACCGTCGATCAGTTTCGAATCGGAGTCTTTAACTTTATCTGAGTCAAAATCAAACAAAACATCTGCGCTCACGTTCAAAGCCGATGAGTCACCCCGGTCAGACACCGAAGTGTCCATGACCGATTCGGTAACAAGACTCATGGGGAAGCGCCTCTCATAAATAGCGCCACCACCGTAAGGGTTAGATAGGTCTTCTTGGTGGGCCCATCGGTAGTCGATGTCCGTCAATTTTGGCACTTCATAGCGCTGGTTTTCGCTGAGCTTCACATCGGTAAGCACGGCAGCGTTATCGCCGAACGAAATTCCGACGGAATCAGAGCTCGGAGTTGGGAAATCGGCGTAGAAAAGCGGAACAGTTTCCGGTTTCTCACCTTGGTATTCCTCGGTATTGGGGATGTTTGAGCATGTGCAATTTGAGTACGCTCTTTGGACTTCGTCCGGTCCTGTTGGCTGGGGGTTGGGTTCGTTTTTGAAGTTGTCGGAGTACTGCAGCTTTTCGCCCTCATAGGACGTTAGAAGCTCCTGGCTATTAAAGTCGAGAAGGCGGATAAATGGCATGTCTGAAACGGTCGCAAGCTCAGTTTGTAGCTCAGATCCCTCAAGGTAGTTACCCTCAACGGGTGGTAGCCACGCCGCGACCATGCGCGCAGATTTACCATCAGAATCCAAAGACACCACTTCAAGCCGAGCCTTCGCCGGACCATCATCAGTAGGACGCTCAACCACCGTCTTAGCAAGAGGCTCACCTAACGTGTTTGGACGCCAAAAACCGTCACTTTCTACCACCTCGGGGGCGGGAGGTTGCTCACCGCCTCCGTCGCCACCCTTACTCTGACCAGGGATACACCCAGTAAGTGCCACCGCAACGATGGCCAAGATAGCCAAAGTTCGCATGCGCACCTGTGAGAAGGAGGGGGAAAGCAAAAGTTTCATACCGTCGAACTAGAACGGCGCCCGTCAGGGTGTGTATTCGAGTGATTCACGGATCCCGTCAATCATTGCGGGAGGTACGCTTGTACCGATTATTTCGACTCCCGCAACTTTCTCGGACTTTCGGTTTGACACGAACATCCACGTGCCATTGACATTCGACTCTTCCTGCTTGGTTTTAAAGGAGGCTTCTACACCAACGTCAGCGTTCTTGACCTCAAGTTTTGACACTTTTTCAGGAGAAAAGTCTTCACCGTACGTTTTGTTAAACATCGCTTCACCACGGATGACGCCCAGTGTCGAGTCAGCTTCAGCTGTACGGCCAAGGTCGTCGCTCACGCGGATAACGACTTTGGGGTCAGACGGGTTGTCCGAGAACGACTTTGTCCAACCATCAGTAGGTTCATAGTCCGGCACTTCGCTCACGCCGTCTGGGAGTTCGAACGAGATCGTGGACGCACCAGCTCGGTTTGAGCTGCTGTCGTCAGTATCATTCGCTTCTCCACCCATGCCACACGCTGACATGAGGAGTACTGCAGACGTTAAAACACTAATGCCAAAAAGCCGTTTCATCGTATTCCTTTTTCACTGGGGATTAAGGGGAGTAGACAACTTGCACTTTACTATCGATTTCCGACGCACCACTTGAATATTGAACCGGCGGCACCTAGTTCGCTAGTTCGCTCTCAACCGAACCGAACCACTCCTTGCGGAAAACGACGACCACTAGCGCCGCTCCAATCGCGCTATCAACGATTGCCTGAAGTGGTGAGAAAATGGCGAACCACCATCCGAAGTAACCGTCACGAACCGCAAGTAACACCACAAGATATACAGACAGCAAGAATGGTGCTAGACAACATGCGACTGCGAGCCTGACAAATCCTCCGTCGCTACGAAATGTTTGGTACAGCGCTGAGGCAACACCAGCGAGAACGGCACAGAGCGCGTACCACCAACTTACGAGCCCATGAGTGAAAACTGAAATCACAAAGTTGGTTGCAAGGAAAGTTGCTGCACCTAACAGCCACGAAACAATTAAGTCTTTCATTGCGAAATCTTTCACTAACGAACTAGTGGTGACCGGGCCTTTCAGCCCAGTTGCCACGCGACAGATTTACATGCTACATGTTTCGTCGGGCACCCAGCGCCCTTGGCCGTTTCCGTCTCGAACATATTTCTCACCGTTAGTGATGTTTGTCGATTCCGACTTTTGTTCATGGGCATACACGATGTAGTCTTCTCTGGACGTGTCAGATTTCACGTCGTAAGTGTTTCGGCGCACATATGAGTCTTCCCTCATAAGTTGCGCCATTGGGCTCAAATCTTCTCCCGCCATATCGCCAGCTTGTGGAAACGCTGACATCAAATACACCATAGGGTCAATTGGGTTGTTTCGGAACTGCTCGGCAATCTCACGTTTCTCTGGCGTATCGATATCAATCGACGTTGTAGTCACATTCATTGTAGAATCGGTTCCCTTACCAGATGGCCCATTACTCTTAGTGAGATCGTTGTTGTAATCGTCTTTCTGCTTCTTACCAATTTGAGTTTCAAGCTTGTTCTGCCCACCGTGTTCCGTAGCGGTGGTGAAAGTAATATTTGTGATGTTGCCGTCGGCGTCAGTCTTGTACGATACAAGACTCTCAGCACCCAAATTTCCACCTACCGACGCTTTAAGTTCCGCCACATCCTTAGCTTTGAGCTTGCCACCAGCTAAAAGCTCTCCATCGATACTTGCCCCATAAGTGTACTTGTGGGTGTCATCACTCGGGTCTTCTTTATTACTTCCACGGTCGTGTTCGTGTTGAGCTTTTCCGCCAAATTCAACACCACCTCCGGCTTCAAAGTCCGCCCCAGGTGTTCCAGTTTTGTCCTTTTTGGCCTTGTCGCCGGCTTTGCCTTCAGCGTGCTTCTCTAAACTAAACTTTCCCTCTGCGCCTAGTGTTAAATTGAACTCGTTGGAGGTCGCGTCTGGTTCACCAGATTTATCATGAAAGATTTGTCCGCCAGGCACGTACTGGTGGCCTGAATTTGCGCGATCCTCAGCCCGCGCAATCGCTGCATCAAGTTCTTTCATTTCGTCAGGTGAAAAGTGCGTCTTACTTCCGTTTGCATATCCACCCGACGCCGTTATCGCGGCATTAAGCCCTTTACCTTTAAGCTTGCCACTCTTAAAGCCGTACACACCCTCCAGCGAGAAGTCGTCCGTTTCGACTAGATCAGCGGAGCCGTCTGCATAATACGTGACTTTGTAACCCTGCCCACTCTTAAAGTTCACGATCTTAGGACCAGCTTCACTTCCATTGCGAGCGGAGTCAGTCGCCACGATGCACTTAGGGGGTTTTGGGGGCGAGCACACTGCCGGACCGTCAAATGGAGTGTTTTTCAATACACCACAAATGATTTTCTCAAGCCCGCTGGTCATATTTGGCGCCATGGGTGCCGCAACAATTCCCGCAATAATAATTGCGGCAATAACGGCTATACCGATGTATTCAATCGTTCCTTGACCAGACTGACGGGCGGGGAATCTTCTGCGATGCATGAGGGGCTCCGTGGGGATAGGGTTATTCGACGGGGGTAATCAAAATATATTCCACACCCCACCTCGCCACATAGGCTCGGGGGCCTATCTTCGGACCCAAAATCGCCCGCACACAAGAGGTCTATCCCTGAGGGGAGCTTGACCCTTGAGGCGTAGAGGTCTGTGATGTCGATGCTCCAGTCTGAGCGCGGTTCACTTTGATCTGCGCGGTGTCTGCCACGCGGATGATGAGTTCGTCTGACTCCATACTTGCTTTGGGAAAAAACGCGAACATTTCAATTGGTTCGCCTCGTGCAACCGTATAGTCCACCGGGCTCATTGTCTGCGAACACAGACAGTTACCTGGCCCCGCCGTCACTGTGGTCGCCATCATGTTTGTTGTCTTATCCCACAGAGCCACGTTGCCGAGCGATGGAGTGGCTGGGTATTGAGCAGTGAAGTTTTGCCCGAACGGCATTGTCTCTACTTTTGAGTCCTGCTGGCTGAACGCAGATTTATCGTCCTGACCAGATGCTGTGCTCACATCGACCGTCAGTTTAAGAAAGTCTCCCTGCTCTTCCAAGGCTTTGACATCAAAGTTGAGCTCAGGAGTGCTCCCGCCCTTGGGCGTCGGGAGAACACCTGCGGTTAAACCGCCGTTCGATGTGGCGGATTTCATTTCAGGAAGGTCGTTGACTTTCTTGCCAGTGTCAACGTTTGCATCAATCTGGCCTTGAGGTTTGAAATTAAACGAGACGCGTCGGTTTTTTGCTTGATTCTTTTTGATGGGGTTTCCCTTACCATCGCGATTTGGTGCAATCGGTTTTGTCTCACCGAATCCTTTTGTCTCTAACTGAATTCCAGCCCCAGAAAGCTTGGGTTCAACAGCTTTTTTAACCGATTCCGCGCGTCGCTCGGATAGGCCCTGGTTGTAGCCTTCGTTACCTTCGTCGTCAGTATGCCCTTCGACAACCACTTTCTGGCCTTGTGCAGATTTCTTGAGCTCTTCGGTAACTGAGTCAATTGCCTTCTGTGCGTCTTTGTTGAGTTTGTCGGAGTCGAACTCAAACAGCACGTCCGAGCTTACGTTCAAGGCTGAAGTCTCACCGCGGTCAGACACAGACGCATCCGTCACAGACTCGGTGTTCACATCCATAGGAATCCGTCGCTGCCCTATGGCCCCGGAGCCGTATTCGTCGGGCAACGCGTTCTGCCCATTTTTGATGAACGAGAAATCTACAAGTTCGGGAACGTCAAACTTTTTGTCCTGGCTTACTGAGACACCTTCGAGAACTGCCGCGTTGTCGCCAAAAAGAACCGAGACATCATCAGATTCGGGTGCGGGAAAATCAGCATAGAACAGTCGCAACGACTTTGGTGCGGTTGACGTTTTTTTGATTTCTTGAGGGCCGTATGAGCATACGCAGTCCGAGTTGCGACCAATTTCATCTGTGGCAGGTAAGTCCTTGGGCTGAGGAGGGTTCTTAAATGAGCCATCCGCTGATTCAGGGGTACCCTGGTACGGCTCAATGACTTGTTTGGCGTCAAAGTCCGCGAGACGCGTCCATGGAACACGGTTCGACCGCCCTTTTTGACTCCGCAGTTCATCTGGGGACAGGTGTTTACCTTCAACCGGTGGCAACCATGCCGCAACCATGCGCACGGATGTTCCGTCAGAGTCCAGTGACACTACTTCGAGCCGAGCTTTCGCAAGACCATCATCGGTGGGTCGCTCAACCACCGTCTTCGCTAGTGGTGCACCTAACGTGTTTGGGCGCCAGAAACCGTCATCCTCTACCACCTCGGGAGCAGGGGGCTGTTGCCCATCACCGCCATTACTGCCGGAGCCACCTTTGGGGGCGAACGGGTTGCAAGCAGCCAACATCACGCACAGTATGAGCGCGAAGGTCATGACCACGATCTTCTGTGCTGGGGATTTGCGCGAATGGGGAAAAAGAGGGGATGAAATCATGCCACCATACTATAGGCGCTGGTAAGAAGGGCCACCTCGAGAGTTTCACGGAACAGGTGTACGTTCGGTGAACTCTCGAAATGACGACCACCGCGTCTAGACACCTCAGCGAATAATTATTATTGTCGTTGTTAGCACTACTCCCCTGCACCCCCTCGAAGAACTGAAAATATGTCCCCATCCTCCTTATCCACCCATATTCATGTGGGTGTAGCAGACGTTGAATCGTCGATTCAGACGATCGAGTCCTGCGGCGACTCTTCACGATCGTTTTTCGTTGTGCCAAAAAACAACTGGGAACAATCAATTGCGCACATCAGCCAGGCGCGCGCAACGACCCTCCACAACGAGGTTCTTATACACGTTTCGGGTCTATCCCCTCTTGGCATAACCACTCTGCTTGAGATGCTGACAGCATTTAAAGATGTTTTGTCGACTGCTCAGTTACGTGAGTTGGCTGTGCAGCTTGACGATAAGATTCAATGCTTCGCGCTCCTTAAATCTGTCGCAAAATTGCAGGTAACGACTCCCAGCATGTTCCAACACATTTTGAGCTGGTTGCCTTCTTCGCGTTTTATTGCTGAGGCACATGGCGCAGTTCTTTCAACGAAAAAGGCATTTGAAGACGACGAGTTCCTTAGGGGCGAAGGAGAGTCGGTTCTTGTTTGCCGCGACAGCGAGCCACAGGCGGACCCAGACTTTTCGTCAAAGCTAACGGAGCACATTCAGCCCTCGACGATTATTCACCGCCGTTCTGAGGAAAGTAATTATTGGGGCGCAAAGCCTGTGCAGGAGTGGTGCTTAGCTCCCGCTGATCTGGGCGCACTGACTGACTCGATTCAGACACAGTCCACCACATGTACCTGGTGTAACGAGCCTTTTGTACCACCGCACTGCCCTGTTTGCAGCGCCACCTCCCCGACTGGAGACAAAAAATGAACCCAAAACAGAGACGCGGTCTCATCTTCATGATCGCAGCGACGCTCTTGGCAATCCTCGTGTTCATCGGCGTCATTGCTTACGTGCAAAAAGTGAACTCCCAGGTCGGCCCGACCACGGAGGTATACATTGCAAAAGAGGATATAGAAGCGTTTCAGCCTGTGGAGTTGGACAAACTCGAAACTCAGGAAGTACCCAACCGCTATATCACTCCTCAAATGGTCACTAGCCCTGACCAGGTAGCCGGTCAAAAAGCAGCCGCCAAGATTACAGCTGGGTCATTTATCCAAACAGACATGGTTGAGCCTGCATCATCGCTGACCGATGGGCAGCGCGAAATAGCGGTCATGTTTTCTGCTGCTGCAGGCGTGAGCGGTCGTGTAGCACCCGGAGACAAGGTTGATGTCGTGGCTTCGTTCGCCAAACAACGCGAAAATGACCAAGGCGAAACAGCTTACAAACGCGCAGACATTCCCTACAACATTTCCGGGATCATTGTTCACAACGCTCACGTGGTATCGGTTGGTCAGCCAGTTGACCCCAACGCCGTAGTAGGTGCCGCAGACCAGTCCGGAGCCGAAGCAGGCGACGTGCCCGTCACATTCGCAGTGACCGTTGAAGAAGCTGGCCGTCTGTCATATGCAGAATCGTTTGCCATCAGCATGCGCATCATGCGAATTGGTAACAACGAAACAGGTTCGAAGGTCGAAGACCAAGACAACTCCTTCGACGACCGTGATCTGCAAGATACGCTTTCGACAGAAAAGGATAATTAATGGGTGTCGCAATCCTCATTAGCGCAGCCGACAATCGCGCAGCAGAGATTCGAGCCTCTTTATCCGATGCTGGCGTAGAGACGTACCGTCAATACACTTCAACATCGGCTCTGCTCGCAGCACTTCCAACAGTGCAGTCAGAGATTGATCTGGTTGTCATTGACCAAGATCTCGAACCTATGAATGCTTGGGATTTAACACGTGAAATCACCAGCAGGTTCCCTGCGCTCGCAACTACAGTCGTCATTAACTCTCCCACTCCCGACGATTACGCCCGGGCCATGGACTCCAATGCCCGTAGCGTCATCAGCTACCCGCTGCAGTTCGAAGATGTGAATCAAAAGGTTCACTCTGCCCTGCAATGGACGAAGACGGTACGCTCAGCGGTCCAAGAACGGCAAAATGACAGCGGATCTTCATCTCTCAAAGGTCGCATGGTAACTCTGAGTGGCTCAAAAGGAGGCACCGGGGTCACCACACTTGCAACGCACCTTGCAATTCAAGCCAAAGCTGCGTCCCCGGAGAAATCCGTCGTTTTGGTTGATCTTGACTCACAGAAACCCGATGTCTCGATCGTGCTTAACGTTCCTCAGTACCGGACCATCTCCGACTTACTGGGAGTCATAGACGAACTCACATCACGCCAGTTGGAAGATGTCCTGTACACCGCCCCGCAAGGCTATTCCGTTCTTTTCGGGCCGCTGAACGGCGAAGAGTCCGAACTTGTCTCTGAAACTGCAGCGAAACGAATTTTGGGCATGCTCCGGTCCAGGTTCGACCTGGTCATCGTGGACACTGGGTCCACCATGAGCGAGTCCAACTCCGTTGCTATTGAAATGGCAGACGACGCTTACATCGTTGCCACAAGCGATGTATTGAGTCTGCGTGGCGCAAAGCGGATGTCTCAACTATGGAAGCGACTAGGTATCCGACCTACTGAAAACTCCCGCGTCATTCTGAACAAAGTTGATAAGAAGCAGGATCTTCAGCCTGAAGCATCCCGCAAGATCGTTGGTCTACCTGTCGTAGACCAATATGTCCCCGAATCAATTCGCACGATTGAACTCGCGATGAACCGACGTGACCCTTCACTTGTTCTAGGTGCCTGGTCGAGTCGGATCGCTCGCTTAGGAGTCGAAATGGGCATTGTCGAGCAACAGCTACTAACAGTCCCAGATAAACCAAAGAAAACACGAGCTTCGCGCCGGTCACGTAAATCAGAAAAGGGCTCAAGCGCCATCGAGTTTGTTGGCGTGTCGATCCTCATCGGCATGATTGCCCTCATAGGTTTTCAAACCATTCTGGTGGGAATGACCTGGATTTTCGCAACCGGCGCTGCAAACGAAGGCGCACGCGCCGCCGCAGTCGGGAAATCTGCCACCGCCGCCGCTACCTCTCACACCCCCGGGGCCTGGCGTAGTGGAATGTCAGTGGATGAGGGCATGGACACAGTACACGTGAAAATGGATGCCCCCACCATCACCAAGTTCAGCAAGGATTTCGCTTTCTCGATCAACACAAGCGCCGGAATCGTACGTGAGGAATGACATGATCAAACAACTTATGACAAAGAAGCGAGAAAAGGGCGTCCTCAGTCTCGAGTTTGTGGGAACGTTTGGGGTCTTTCTGTTCCTCTTGGCTATCGCTTTTCAGGCAATGCTTGCAATGTTCGCGCTTTCGCAAGCAAACTCCGCAGCACGCAACGCAGCACGAGCTGAAGCTATGATGCCGGGAACAGGGCCAGGTGCCGCGCAAAGTGCCGTATCCCCTGGTCTTCAAGCGCAAGGGGTGCAGACAACCTGTTCGGGTGGTCACAACCCGAAAGGCGACGTGACATGCAAAGTTTCGCTCGGCGTTCCGGTTTTCAACATGCCTGACGCCCCTCAATGGTTCCCAGAAATTAGGGTGACGCGCGCTTCGACCCAGCCCGTCACAGGATAAGTTAAATGTCACTACTTAAACGTGCAGAACAACAGAGGGTGATGCGGGGAACCCAGTCGGCAGACTCACCAACCTCGCAACGCCATCAGTCATTCAATGACCAAGTCAACACCTACCGACGAATTCTCCTCGACGAGGTTGATCTAGAAGAGCTTTCCAAACTGGACAGGCAGCAGAGGCGCGTTCGTCTTGAGCGGATTCTGAGCCATATTCTGTCGCAGCAAGGTCCCGTGCTTTCGGCACGCGAGCGCTCCAAACTGATTCAACGAGTCGTAGACGAAGCGCTGGGTCTTGGTATCCTCGAACCACTCCTCGCCGACGAATCGATCACTGAAATCATGGTGAACGGCCCCAAAACGATCTTCGTCGAACGTTCGGGGCGCCTTGAGCAACTTGATCTGCAGTTTGCGAATGATGAGCAACTGATGCAGGTCATCGACCGCATCGTTGCTGAAGTCAACCGACGCGTTGACGAATCATCACCCATGGTGGATGCACGTCTCCTCACCGGTGAACGTGTCAACGTCATTGTCCCCCCGCTGGCGATGGACGGGCCCACACTCACCATTCGCCGCTTCCCAAAACCGTTCACTCTTGAGGACTTGCAAAACAAAGGTAGCTTCGATGAGCTCACTCGCGAATTCCTCATGGCCTGTGTGAAAGCACGTTTCAATATCGTGGTTTCCGGCGGTACGGGTACAGGTAAGACGACCATGCTCAATGCGCTGTCCGGCATGATTCCTGACGGCGACCGTATCGTGACTATTGAAGACTCGGCAGAACTTCAGCTCCAGCAACCTCACGTCATTCGTCTCGAATCACGCCCACCAAACGTTGAAGGTAAGGGCCAGGTGACCATTCGTGACCTTGTCAAGAACTCTCTGCGTATGCGTCCCGACCGCATTATCGTTGGTGAGGTCCGTGGTGGTGAAACACTCGACATGCTCCAAGCGATGAACACGGGTCACGACGGATCACTGGTGACAGTTCACGCTAATAATCCACTCGACGCAGTGTCACGTCTAGAAACGCTGGCCAGCATGAGTGAAATCCGCATTCCGTTCGAAGCACTGCGCGACCAGATCAACAGTGCGGTCGACTTGATCGTGCAGCTCGGTCGTGGCGCCGACGGTTCACGTCGCATGACAGAAGTCGCAGTAGTGACTTCCGAAAGTCGCGAAGAGTTCGAACTTACAACCCTCATGAAGTTTGAGTCGGAACCACTCACCGCCGACCGTGTGGTTCGGGGTAGTCACATCATGCGCCAGATTCCTGCAAACATCGCCGACCGTCTCTGGATCAGCGGTAACGGGCTGTCTGACCGTTTTGACATTGACCCCCGCGCTATGTGCGTAAGGACTACACAATGATGATTCTCGGCATCATCATCGGGTCAGTATTTGTTCTGGCGATCGGTGTAATAGGCGCAGTCACATATGCAATGGGGTCCACTGAACAAGTCGACATCGTTCGCGCGGAGCGAGGTCGTATACATGGATCATTCCGTGAGGAGCGGATTCGCCCACTAGACCGATTTTTCCAGCGCACTCGGTTGGGACGCATTCTAACAACCAACCTCACGCAGGCGAACCTACGCTCCATTTACGCTGTGGAGTACTTTGGTGTCGCCGTAGTTGCATGCGTTGTCGTCGTGCTGGTGGCTGCGCAGTACGTCGCGTTATTTTACGCATTTGCACTGGGGGCGCTCGTTCTTTTCTTAGCGTGGAAGATCCTCGACGGGCTCAAGGAGCGGCAACGCGAGAAGTTCATCCTCCAATTGCCAGAATTTGCCCGAATCATGGCTAACTCGACTGGTGCGGGACTTTCCATTCAGACCGCTCTTGGAGTCGCTGCGTCTGAACTCCCCGACCCCGCGGGTCGGGAGTTCGCAGCACTCAAGCGCGAAATCGAGATTGGTACCCCGCTTGACCTTGCTCTCGAACGCATGTCGGACAGGATTTCCGGTCGTGACCTCGACGTTTTGGTCAGCACCTTGGTCATCGCGCAAAGATCAGGTGGATCTCTTATTTCGTCGCTCCGGGGAATGAGTGACACGCTTGAGTTTCGTAAAGAAACGAAGCGCGAAGTCAAAACCTTGGTATCGCAGTCCAGTTACACCGGCTACCTCGTGGCGGCCTTCGGAGTTGGCTTCGTTCTCTTACTGTCGAGTATGCATGACACGCTCCTACACGATCTAACAAGCACGTTGATTGGCCAAATCGCCATGGCCTTCGCCGCTGTCTGCTACACGATAGGAATTATCGCGATTCAACGACTGGTCAAGGTGAAGCTATGATCCTTTTTGCGATACTTTTTGCGGTCCTCGCAACATCCGCAGTCGTGCTCCTTAGCTTGGGTTACCGAAGTTTTAAGACGGATCCGTTGGAATCGCTTTCGTCAGAAGACCGCGCTCTGATTAAAGATGAATCGCGTCTCCGGCGGAAGAATAACGGCCTTATCCGACGAACAGGGCAGCGCTTAGCACCATCGCTCAGCCGGCTCTTCGGCGGAGGATATCGCAATTGGGTTGATAATCAGATCGTTCTCAACGGACGAAAACAGTTCAGCGACTTTACCTCGTTCATGGAGTACAAAGGCGCAATCGTACTTCTCTGTGGACTGGGAGGCGTAGCCACACTCATCGCGCTACGGACACCCGGCTTTCTTATCGCTCTCATCATCGTGGGGTTGTTTCTCCCTGATCTCATGCTCATGCAGTCGGCGCGCAAGCGCCAGGAACAAATCGATGACGCGCTTCCTGACTTCCTGGATATTCTGGCCATTACCGTAAGTGCCGGCCTTGCCTTCCGTTCCGCACTCGCAAAAGTCACCGAGCGCACGGAGGGCCCCCTGGCCGAAGAGATGCGCACAGTTCTTCACCAACTCGATATGGGTGAGACGGTGTACGACGCGTTTACCGCACTTCGTTCTCGGACCACGTCCGACTCGTTAGAGTCTTTTATCACCACACTCTTACAAGCCGAAGAGCTTGGCGCCCCTCTTGCCGACACTTTGGAGACCATCTCTCTCGACATGCGACAGACCACTGCGCAGAAGGCGCGTCAGTCTGCGTCTAAGGCGTCGCCAAAGATCGCGGCGGTTGTCACTATGATCATGGTTCCGGGGACAATGGCTCTCATTCTCGTGTCGATGATATTTGTCGCTGGCCTTGACAAGATCGAACTGGGCGATGTCAACTTTTAAATCCCTGAAACGTGGCGCCAAGCGTCACACAAAGGTGCTTGAGAACAAGAGCATTGCTACCCCACTTGTGAAAGTGATCGTCGCTATCCGAATGCTCTTTATCTACCCTGTCATTGCGTCATGGACAGAAACAAGCATCACCTCTGGCGAACCTTTGGTGCTGGCGCTTCTGGCGCTCGAGTCGCTTGTCGCATTCATCTTCTGGGATCGAATAAAAAACTTCGTTTCCCGCCATCCACTCATTCTGAGCATCGACATCCTCTTAGTCGTCATCGCAATCGGCCCAGGTCAAGGAATCTCACCGTATTTCCTCTATCTGGGAGCAACCGCTGTTCTCATTGGGCTTCTCTACGATCGACAAAACAGAACGATTCTTGCCACCCTGCTAATTGGTTCCTACGCACTGATTCCTCTGATCCTGCGTACCACCCCTGCCACATATTCGCTTTACGGGGCTGTGGAATCATGTGTTTCGGTTACTATCCTTGTCGTACTCGTACTGCTAGGTTCTCGCCTCCATTCTCTGCAACAACGTGTTGATACGGCGGTGGAAATAGCGAGTCGAAATGCACGCGAAGCCACGCTCGGCGAAGAGCGCTCACGCATTGCACGCGAGCTTCACGACTCCACAGTCAAATCGCTCGTGGGTATCAACCTGCTGAGCGCGACAATTCAGAAGCAACCACAGAATGCGGTGAAGACGGCAGAGCTCATCCAAGCCGCCGCAACCAGCGCAATCGCCGAATCGCGACAGCTTTTGAGTTCGCTTAGGCAAGGCGACGCGGCAAATTTCGACGAGACTCTCCAAGCGTCACTAGAAGAAATTGAGGTCGTTCATGGCGTCGAAGTGCGGCTGTCAAACGAAGGCGGCCAGTTCCCGTCCGACCTTCAGTACAACGTGCGAAAAATCATTGAAGAAGCGGTAACAAACTCCGCGGTTCACTCAGGGACAGATTACATCGATGTGGCAATCCACCGCGACGGTGATTCACTCACTGCGCGAGTTTCTGATTACGGCACTGGTTTCCGTTACGCCCACAAAAAGAGTGGTCACATCGGCATCGCAAGCATGAGGGAACGAGCTGCTGAGATCGGTGGCTTGCTCACTTTGACATCGGTTCCAGATAAAGGAACCACGGTGACACTTCACATATCCGACGTACAAAGGACAGAAGTTGAACAGCATGATTCGAGTTCTTATAGCTGACGACAACAGCATTGTGCGAATGGGGTTGGAGCATCTCTTGAGCACAGTCGACTTTGTCGAGATCGTCGGGTCCGTAGAGAACGGCGCCTTGGCTGTCGAAGTCGCACACACTGAGAAACCAGACCTGTGCCTGCTTGATGTACGCATGCCCGTCATGAATGGAATTGAAGCAGCTCGAGAGATTTCGCAAGTCTGCAAAGTTCTGATGCTCACTCATAGTGAAGATGCGGAAAACGTCACTGCGGCGATGGCCGGTGGCGCTAGTGGCTATGTTATTTATGACGAGCTTGAAACGAAGTACCTTCAGCACACACTTCGTTCCGTCATGGCCGGAGCGATGATCGTCTCTCCCTCAGCGTCGACTGCTCTTCTGTCCCACAACAATGAGCACGAGTCGGAGACTTCCCAACCGGGAACTTCAGCAACCACTGCAGACAACAACGACTTCGGTTTGAGTAAACGCGAGATCGAGGTCATGGGCTTAGTTGCTGACGGACTGAGCAATCGGCAAATTGCCGAAAGCTTCTTCTTGAGCGAGAAGACGGTGAAAAACCACATCAACAGGATCTTCGGCAAAATGAACGTTTCGTCCAGAGCCGAAGCAGTCAGCGTGTGGCTCAAGCGTGCGTAGACCCCAAGACCCAATCACAGTTTGGGCCCACGTTTGGGCCTCTGTGCCCTCGAACTAGGTCACCTCATGCGGAATAGTTAAACATGTCAGACAGAACGTCAGGCACACCCTCAACCCGGACATATCTCGAAAGGTACATCATGAACAAGCTCGAACTCATGGCTCACAAGGTAGACGTTAACGCTCGCGCATTCTTCGCAGAACTTCAGGACCGTCGCGAAGCTGGTCAGGGCTCCATCGAATACATTGGTATCGCAGTTATCGCAGCAATCATCGTTGCAGCTATCATCGCGTTCTTCAACGACACCGGTAACCAGAAAATCACTGACGGACTGCAGGGCCTCATCGAAGGAATCTTCGGTAACTCACCATTCTAAAGAGTCAAGAAATAGGCTTATGAATCTCACACGGTTCAAGCGAGAAGACGGTCAGGTTTCCCTGGCCGTCATCTTGCTTTCCATTGCAATTATCGCGGCGGCCGTCGGGGTGTTCATTTTTGGTGAAGCAAATGACGCGCGTACGCGCGCTCAAAAAGGTGCCGACGCATCTGCCTTGGGCGCAGCTCGTGATGCACGAGAGGCCTTCCTACCTGCTTTCGCGCGTAGCCACAAAGCACCACCAAAGATCACTCCGATAGGAACCATTCACACGGGTAAGGTCGTGCCTCCGACCACAACCTTTATGCAATTCACCAAGCACGGTAAATCTGCGGCGTTTCAGTTTGCACAGAAAAACGGTACTGGTCTTACTGACCACCGAGCCATCGTGAATCGTTTCACCTCGGAGGTACAGTCCAATGAGGAGAAGGTCGAATCACCTGTAGGTTCAAAAGCTCGCAGTTCGATGAGCGCGCCGGCTGAAGCTACCGCCAAGGTGAAGACTGACGAGGTTCATTGCATTGCGCCACCCGCGATCTATGTACCGATAAATGACAAAACCCAAATGCTAAAGACCTGGTCCATCAGGTGTACTGGCAACGGGCACACAGCAACGCTGAAGTACGTCGACCCCAACCCCATGGCGGTCAACTTCTACGGCAATGAAGAAAAGTGGCGAAAGATCTTTGACATTGATCTAGTCGATTAGTCACACCTCAAACACCAGCATGGGCCAGGTTTTCCTGGCCCATGTTTTGTTCCCGCGCGAGCCGTCTACCCCAAAGCCAGAGCCGCAAAAACAGCACCCAACATGGTCACGGCAAACAGGTACCACCCCAGTTTGGGTACGTTCACCGGCTTCCGCTGGCGCTCCTTCTTGCGCTTGCCCCGGCGCCTCTTTGCCTTTCTTGGTTTCGACGCTTTGTCAGCTTCACCGTCTTCAGACGAGCGACGCGGTTGCGGGTTTAGCCACGGGTTCTCTGAACCCTGAGCATCCCCGGTCTTCTGGGTCGTCTGCGCTTCAGCAGACCGGCATGCGTCGCCACTCTTGGCCACTGGTGGCTTTTGAGGTTTAGGCGGGGCAATGGGTTTTGGAGGAATATGAGGGGATTTCACGCCTCTGATTCTACCCACGGCCTAACTACTGTGCGCGTACAGGGTACGCCGTTCCCATTCGTCGGTGAACGTATCAAAGGCGATCCTCGCCGACTCCAAATCGTCAGAATCCAGCGCGTCCAACCAGTCAAGCACCAGTTGTGCCCCGGTTTCCGGCCACTGCACGTCGCTCATTCCGCCAAGGTCCAGTTCCAAAATAGATCCCATGTCAAAGCTGTCCAGCCATTCCAGAAAGTCGGACACTGATTCGGTAAAGAACTCCGCCTGGGACTTGTTACGCAGAATGTCCAGCGCCCATTCCGTCCTCGCCGAGGCGGTCAACAGTTCCGTTCGGATCCTCACCCTCACGGCACCGTCGGGTTGGTCTTCTTCAACTACCGTGTCGGTGTCCGGGTCCACGGCCAGCCACCAGATCGGTGGCACTTCCCACGCCGAGGTGCGGGTATACACCCGGTCGTCCACCTCGGAGTTCATCCAGTCGACCCGGCGGGCATGCGCCCGCCTCCGCGCCACCTTTGGCACCAACGCATCGAGTTCATCCCGAGGTGTTGTTTCAGTAAGAATGTCGAGCGACTGCCACCCACGGACGTCGTCCTGCACCGGGCACACCCGGTCACGGTTGTCCCCTACTTCCTCTCCAGTGAGAAACAGCGGGGCGTCTCGAAATCTGGAAGGCACGGGATCTGGTGGCATTGAAATCAGCCGACGATCTGCGTCAGCGCAGACCAGCTCTTCTAAACCTGCCCTGTGAGGAACGGCTCCGCGATGCGCGTGTGAGTAGACTTCAACGGGTTCAAACACGCGCAAATGAATAAGGTAGTCACGCTGATAGGGCATACGTGCATGCTATCGACAAGTCGTGTTTTTGCACATCGAGGGCCACGCTCCCGTGTCTCAGCTTTTCCTCGGAATGCTCTTGGCCAAATGGCCTTTATCGTTGCTTGACGCTAGACTTTTGTCGAATACTAACAAGAGATCTGCCAGGGTAAAGCCACCTCAAAGCCCTGGAACACAAAGATAAGGGGGTCGACGTCTGTGGGTCGCGGCCGCGCAAAGGCAAAACAGATCAAGGTAGCCCGGAAGCTCAAATACTACAGTCCGGAAACTGACTTGAACGCACTCCAGCGTGAACTCGGTGGAGGATCTGTAAGCTCAGACAACGACTACGACGAGTACGACGAGGACCCGGATTACGCCGAGTACGCAGACAAGTACGCGTACTACGACGAAGAAGAGGAAGAGGAAGATTCCGAGTTCAACGACCGGCGTTAAACATGACGCATCACGTGTGAGGGCCCAGCCAAAACGGCTGGGCCCTCACACGTTTATAGGCAACTATCTCAGTCAATGAGAACGGCTGCTCCGCCGTCTACTCCTTTAGCGCCCTGCACGTAGTCGGGGTTGTCACGGTAGTCACCAGTGTCGGTGAGCACCTCACCCAGGTGCCATGCTCCCGGGTAGACGGCAACGACCTCGGCGGCACGGGAGCTATCTACCACCAGAACTATGCCAACACCCAAGTTCCACGTGCGTTCACGGTCAGCGCGCGGCACGTTCCCCACATCACCCAGCACATTAAACACGGCAGGAATGTTCCAGCTGTCACGCTTCATGACCGCCACTGTTCCGGCCGGCAGAACACGCGCAACGTTGGCGGACAGCCCTCCCCCAGTCACGTGGGACACGGAATGGACCGCACCGGGCACGCGTTCGTACAAGCTCAAAAGCTCACCGGTGTATACCTTGGTCGGTTCCAGAAGCTCTTCGCCCAGAGTACGGCCAAAGTCGGCAACATCACGGTTCAGATCCCAACCGGCATCTGCGATGATGCGTCGCACCAGCGAATATCCGTTGGAGTGGATGCCAGACGATGGCAGACCAATAATGACATCGCCTGCCGAAACCTTGTGGGCACCCAGCAGGTCGTCTGCTTCAATTGCACCGGTGGCCGCACCTGCGACGTCGTACTCATCTGGCCCCAAGAGGCCCGGGTGTTCCGCAGTTTCGCCACCCACCAAAGCAACGTCTGCTTCCTTGCAGGCTTCGGCAATACCGCGCACGATCCCTGCAATGCGCTCCGGGATGACCTTTCCACACGCAATGTAGTCAGTCATAAACAGTGGCTTGGCACCGGATACCACGATGTCGTCAACGACCATGCCCACCAGGTCATAGCCAATCGTGTGGTGAATGTCCAAGGCTTGCGCAATCGCAACCTTCGTGCCTACGCCGTCGGTGGACGTGGCCAACAGTGGACGCGTGTAGTCCTTGAGGAAACTGACGTCAAACATGCCAGCGAAGCCACCCACTTGACCAAACACGTGCTCGTTGTGCGTTGCGGCAACCGCTGATTTCATGAGTTCAACGGCCCGGTCGCCGGCTTCGACGTCGACACCGGCTGTTGCGTAGGTGGTCTGCTTCTGAGTCATGTCAGCACTCCTTTTATGTGTTGTCTGGGAGCGGGATTGGGTAGGTGCCAGAGAAACACGCGGTACACAGTTCAGCTGGGTCCTGCTGGGTGGCTTTGATCATGCCGTCCAGGCTGATGTACCCCAGTGAGTCGGCCCCTAAAGACTGGCAAATTTCGTCGGTGTTGAGTCCGTTTGCAATGAGTTCGGCGCGCGATGCGAAGTCGATTCCGTAGAAACACGGCCACTTGACCGGCGGAGACGAAATGCGGATGTGGATCTCTTTGGCCCCAGCTTCGCGCAACATGCGCACCAGGGCGCGTTGGGTGTTTCCGCGCACAATCGAATCGTCCACAACCACCAGACGCTTACCTTCGATGTTTTCGCGCAACGGGTTGAGTTTGAGGCGGATACCCAACTGTCGAATGGTCTGCGTGGGCTGGATGAACGTACGTCCCACGTACGCATTCTTCATAAGACCCTGACCGTACGGGATTCCGGATTCTTCGGCGTACCCCACTGCGGCTGGGGTTCCCGATTCTGGAGTAGCGATCACCAGATCGGCGTCAACCGGGTATTCGCGGGCAAGCTCGCGTCCCATCTCGGTGCGTGCTGCGTGAACGGTTTTACCGTCCAACACGCTATCGGGACGTGAAAGGTACACGTGCTCAAACACGCAGCGGGCAGGTGTGGATTCTGCGAAACGGTGCGACCGTAAGCCTTCCTCGTCGATGACAATGAGTTCACCGGGTTCTACGTCGCGCACAAACGACGCACCCACAATGTCCAGCGCCGCGGTTTCCGAAGCGACGACCCAACCGTGTTCAAGTCGGCCCAAGGATAGTGGTCGCACTCCCCACGGGTCACGCGCCGCGTACAACCGGTCTTCTTCCATGAACACCAGGCTGAACGCCCCGGTCAGCTGAGGAAAGAGTTCAAGAGCGGCGTCGGTGAGGTTCTCACCTTCAGTCGATGCGAGGAGTTCGGTTACCAGCGAGGTGTCGTTCGACGAGTCGCGGAACTGGCGCGTGCGTTTTTCTTTGCGGGTTGCTTCGCGCACAGTTTCTTGGTGCATGTGGCGACGCTCGTCGGCCATGGCTTCCAGCTCGGCAAAGTTGGTGAGGTTTCCGTTGTGTGCCAGCGCCACGGTTCCAAACGGGGTTGGTCCCAGCGTTGGTTGCGCGTTCGCCCACGTGGATGAACCGGTTGTCGAGTAGCGAGTGTGCCCCACTGCCAGGTGCCCGGGCAGGGTTTCTAAGTCGCTTTCGCTGAATACCTGGGACACCAAACCCATGTCGCGGTACACCAGAATTTGCGATCCGTTGCTTGCCGCAATCCCGGCGGATTCTTGCCCGCGGTGTTGCAAGGCGTAGAGGCCAAAGTACACAAGTTTGGCGACTTCTTCACCGGGTGCAAACACTCCAAAGACGCCACATTCGTCTTGGGCTTTTTCGGACGGGTCTATCTGATCTGTGAGGAGTCCATCTGCGCGTGCCACGTGACTATTGTTCCACAGGTGGGGTACCGGGTTTGGCGCCCGAGGTGTCAGAGACTCCGTCTGTCGTGCCGACTTCGGTTTCAGCGGCGCCGGGGGCGTCCTGTTCGTCCGAGGTGCCCTTTTCCCCGGCGACCTTTTCGTACTTGGCGTTCACGGTATAGGTTTTTGCGTTCTTGACGGATGAGCGGTCGATGATGAGGGCGACGAAAGCGCCTAAGAATCCGCCTACGATGCCCAAGAACGCCATGAGGATTCCCAGCACTGCGGCCCGCGAGTATTCCTGCGTGAGCGAGCTAGTGTCGACGGGCAAGAACGCCAGGATTCCGGCGATGATGAAACCAACGATGACCCCCAACGCTACGAAAACTGAGTAGCGGGGGCTACGGCGAACGGTGACGTCTACTGTGTCCTTCATCCACTTCCTCACTGAGATGACCACACAAGTCTACCTGGAGTGAAAAACTCACGAATCGCCGGTGAGAACGCCCACGAACCGCCTGGCCAATTACACCTTCATCACAACAGTTTTTGTTTGGGTGTACTCGTCTAGTGCTTCGATGGACTTTTCGCGTCCGTAACCGGACTTCTTGAACCCGCCGAAAGGCAGTTCCACTCCCCCACCAGCACCGTAGGTGTTCACAAAAACCTGGCCTGCCTCAATGTTGTTAACCATGTGGTGTGCACGCGAAAGATTCTGTGTCCACACGGCACTCACTAGGCCGTACTCGGATCCGTTGGCGAGCGCCAGTGCTTCTTCGTCGCTGTCAAAGGACATGACCGCTACAACTGGACCGAAGACTTCTTCCTGCGCGATTTCACTTGCCGGGTCGACTCCGTCGACGATCGTGGGTGCGAAGAACGCGCCACCTTTCACATCGTCGCTGAGCCCTTCGGGCGCAGCCCCTCCGCAGACCACGCTTCCACCTTCGAGCCGGTTGAGGAACCCGTTGACGCGTTCAAACTGTTTGGCAGAAATCAGTGGCCCCAAGTCAGGGTCGTCGGTTCCGCGCCCAACGGTCAGGGTGTTCATGGTCTGGGTCATGGCGTCTACAACCTGGTCGTGTACGTCGCGGTGCACCAAGAGCCGTGACCCTGCTGAGCATGTCTGCCCCGCGTTCTGCACAATCGAGCGCACCAAGCTGGGAACTGCTGCGTCAATGTCAGCGTCTGGGAACACAATGTTGGCGCTCTTCCCACCCAGTTCCAAAACAGTGGGAATGACGCGATCGGCCGCCGCATGTGCAATCAACGACCCTGTCTGGGTGGAGCCAACAAACCCTAGGTGCGCAACACCGGGGTGGGCCGCCAAAGCCGCACCCGCCTCGGCACCTAAACCTGTCACCGCGTTAAAGGCACCCACCGGGAACCCCGCCTGGGCAACCAACTCAGCGAGCAACACGGTAGTACGCGGGGTCTCATCAGCAGGTTTAGCAACTGCGCAGTTCCCGGTCGCCAAGCTGGTGGCAACCGCACGGCCCACCAGCTGCAACGGGTAGTTCCACGCGACGATGTGCCCGGTTACCCCGTAAGGTTCGCGTCGGGTGTACGCGTGCATTCCGTCACCCAGCGGAATCGTGTGACCGTAATAGGATTCGATCGCGTGGGCGTAGAACTCGAAGTAGCGAGCGCACACATCGACGTCCGCATACGCCTGCGTGAGCGGCTTACCAGTGTCTTCACTTTCGATGCGCGCCAGTTTTTCGCGGTTTTCCTGGATTAACTGCCCAACTGCGACCAACAGCTTGGCGCGTTGTTCAGGTGAGCTGGTCTTCCATTCTTTCTGTGCCCGCGCGGCGGCTTCGACGGCCTGGTTAACCTCGTCCGCGGTACCGCGTCCGACTTCTCCGAGTTCCCGCCCCGTTGCGGGATCGATGTTGGCGTACGTATTGATTGAGGGGACGTGCCGACCAGCAATGAACGATGTTGTGTGATGGGTCATACTGCCATTTTGGCACCCGCGCACAGCGGGCGCTCGCGTGTTTCACACTGTGTTTACGGTCATGTTACGGCCACAAAGGTAGGTATTCGCCGAGGTCGGAGCGGGTGCCCGTAGCACTCACCCGAGCTTGGTCCACGGCTTGGGACCAGGTGAGCGAACCAGTCACAAGTGCAAGCCACGTGTCTGCGTCCGTTTCGACGACATTGGGTGGCGTGCCCCGCGTGTGGGTTGGGCCCGCGATGCACTGGGTGACACCAAACGGCGGGACGCGCACTTCGACGGTGTTGCCGGGCGCCCGGGTTGCGAGTTCCTCCAGGCTGTAGCGCACGGCCGTGGCGCGAGTGGTGCGGTCCGGGCTGTCAGTTTCACGCCAGTCGTGTAAGGCTTTGCGCCCGGCTTCCACCTTTATGCGCCTACGGATGCTCATGCGTGTCCTTGCAGGACCGCGTAGAGATCGGCACCAGCGCTGATGCTTCCCACGGTTCTTGTGGTGCCGTCGGGGTTTGTCCCACCCGTGATTGCTGGCGTGACGTGAGGTAATACCTTGAGAACTTCACGGGCGTCCAGTGCGCCAATGTGCGCCAGGAGTTCCAGTGCCACAAAGGTTGTCGCGCGGCCTGAACCGTCGAGTGCTTTGACTGCCACGCAGTAGCCTTCGCGAGTTCCCATGACCAGCACACCTTCGGCGCCGAACTTAGCGAACACGCCCAGCTGTTCAATCGCAACCGTGTTGGCCTTCCCCTGACCTTGTATAGCCCAGGGATTGTCCAAAACGGCTTGCACCAATTTTTTACCCGGAAGGGTGCGACCGGCAGTCACGTGTGAAACACCTCGGGCAAGGGCGGTCAGGGACACCGCGTGAACGGGAGCCCCGCACCCATCTATACCAGTGAAGGCGGGGGCTTCACCGCAGTATTCGGTGACCGTTTCGCGGACTCGCTGTTGGATGAAGGAGTCCGGGTCCAGGTACGCATCGGTTGGTTCGCCCGCGTGGACCTGTGCTGCCAAAAACGCGGCGTGTTTACCTGAGCAGTTAAAGAACACCGGCGACGGATTGTCCCCAACGCGACGTCGGTTGGTCGGATCGGCGGGGAGAACACTGGGGCACTGCAGGTCAGTAGCGGTGAGACCGGCCTCGCGAAGCATCCGCTCAACCACGTCGATGTGGCGCGATTCGGCCCGGTGGGAGGCGCTTGCCAACACAAGTTCAGGCCCGTTGAGGGCAACGCCTGTTTCCAACACTGCAATCGCCTGGAGCGGCTTGAGGCAACTGCGGGTAAGAACAGGGGCGGTGGGATCGCCCAAGCTCACAACTTCCGCCCCGTCTGGGTCCACGACCACGGCGACTCCCGCGTGACGCGACTCGATGAAGCCACTTCGCTCGACAATGGCGAGTTCGGCTGCGTGGTCCAGTGTCAGCGTCGCGCGTGCAGATGACGGTTGAGAATCAGAGTGTGTAGTCACGCTTCTACCCTAACGAACCCGCACCGCGTACTCGTTCTCACGTGTGGGGCCAGACGATAGGCTATGAGCGTGAAGGTTTTAGTTATAGGTTCTGGTGCCCGTGAACACGCTCTAGTGGCCGCTTTGTCGCGCGACCCCATGGTGCATACCGTGATCGCCGCCCCGGGTAACCCGGGAATCGACGTGATGTGCGAAACCCGCCCCGTTGACGCGGCCGACCCCCAAGCGGTGACCACTCTTGCTCAAGAATGCGATGCGTCGCTCGTGGTCATTGGGCCGGAAGCTCCGCTGGTTGCGGGAGTGTCCGATGCTTTGCGGAAAGCCGGAATCGCAGTGTTTGGCCCGTCTCAGGCAGCGGCCGCGCTAGAAGGCTCGAAAGCCTTCGCTAAAGAAGTCATGGACGCCGCCAAGGTGCCAACGGCAGCGTCGGTGGCGGCGACCTCGGCGCAGGAAGCCCGCGAAGCCCTCACCCGTTTTGGCGCCCCTCACGTGGTGAAAGCCGATGGCTTGGCTGCAGGGAAAGGCGTCGTTGTCACCCGGGATTTCGACGAGGCCCTCAACCACGCGGTTGCGTGTTTGGAGGAGTCTGACCGTGTGGTGATCGAAGACTTCCTTGACGGGCCCGAGGTGTCCCTCTTCGTGGTCTGCGACGGCACCACGGCCGTGCCGCTAGCTCCCGCACAGGACTTCAAGCGGGCACTGGACGGCGACCAGGGGCCCAACACGGGTGGCATGGGCGCGTATTCGCCACTGCCGTGGGCACCGGATCACCTGGTTGACGAGATTGTGGAGCAGGTAGCGCAGCCGGTTGTCGATGAGATGGCGCGGCGCGGGACTCCGTTCGTGGGGTTGCTGTACTGCGGGCTGGCGCTGACGAAGAACGGCATTGAGGTCGTCGAGTTCAATGTGCGATTTGGGGATCCGGAAACGCAGTCGGTGCTGTCGCGTTTAGAGACTCCCCTGGGCGCGCTTTTGCTTGCTGCGGCACAGGGACGGTTGAACGAGTACTCGCATCTGGAGTGGAGTACGGATGCGTCCGTCACCTTGGTTCTTGCTGCTGAAGGTTACCCCGCGTCGCCGCGTAAGGGTGACCCGATTGCCGGTTTGGAAGAGGCTGGCGCTGTTGACGGTGTCATGGTGTTGCACGCTGGAACTGCGGTGAATGATCAGGGCGAGGTAGTGACCAATGGGGGTCGTGTCCTGTCAGTCGTGGCTAACGCGCCTTCGTTGCAGGAAGCACGCGAATTGGCGTACCGCGCAGGCGACATGATCACGTGGGAAGGCAAAACGTACCGCAACGACATTGCATCAGCTGCCGTGCAGGGTGCTATTCGCGTGCCGGTGGCGGCAGGCTCCGGCGAGGTTGAAAGCGTGTCTGAGAACGCAGCGGAAGGTGCGCGCGCTCCCCGTAGCTCGGTTGCGTGGTGGGCCTCGCAAGCTCCGCAGGTTCCAGGGTGGACGCACGTGTATTCCGGCAAGGTGCGCGATCTGTACATTCCTGTTGAAGCTAAGGACATGGACGATGCGGACCGCTTGCTCATGGTTGCGTCTGACCGGATTTCTGCATACGACCACGTGATTCCCACGCCTATTCCGGACAAAGGAAAGGTGCTCACTGGCCTGACCGCGTGGTGGTTTGATCAGGTGTCTGATCTGGTTGGTAACCACGTGTTGACGGTTGATGTTCCGGCCGAGGTCGCAGGCCGTGGAATGATCGTCAAGCCGTTGCGTATGTTCCCGGTTGAGTGCGTGGCACGTGGCCACCTCACCGGTTCTGGCCTCAAGGACTACCAGAAGACTGGGGCCGTGTGTGGCAACGAGTTGCCAGAAGGCTTGGGCGAGGCGTCTAAGCTAGAGCCCGCGATCTTTACCCCGGCGACTAAAGCTGAATTGGGTGACCACGATGAAAACATCACGTTCGACCAAACGGTTGAACTTCTTGGTGACAGCGATGCGGAGGCGTTGAAGTCGCTTACGCTGGCTCTTTTTGAACGTGCCCGTTCGATTGCGGCGGAGCGCGGAATCATTTTGGCTGACACTAAGTTTGAGTTCGGCCGTGACTTCACGGGACAGATCGTGTTGGGTGACGAAGTTCTGACGCCTGACTCGTCACGTTTTTGGGATGCGGAAGGTTTCGTGGAGGGACAGTCGCAGCCCAGCTTTGACAAGCAGTTCGTACGTGACTGGCTGACCAGTGGAGAGTCCGGGTGGGATAAAGACTCTGGTGTGGCACCGCCTCAGCTTCCTACCCAGGTAGTCGAGGCTACTCGTGCCCGTTACATCGAGGCGTTTGAAAGGCTAACAGGACGAAAGTTCCCTGGGTAGTCCGGGGATCCTCGGGTAGCCCCAGCGAAAACCTGCCATAGAGACATTACACAGAGGCACGAGTTAGGTACCTCTAGGGTTTACTCTTTGCTCTTGTCGTATGTGGCGTTTGCGATGAGGTCTTTTGCATCATCCTGCGAAAAGCCTTCTCCACGGAAGCTGATCAGCTCCATCGTAGAAACGTTTCCAGTTTCACGGTTACCGGCGGACATGAAAAGTCCGTTCCAGTAGTCACCGTCAGCATCTTTAACTTCGAAATAAGCAACCTGAGCCTCATCCGCACCTTTGACGTCTACCTTGTCCACCCCTTTTGGACTAATATCGGCGGAATTTCCTAGCACATTGCCGTACAGCACAGCCTGATTTGTAGCGTCTACATGTGGACTCTCGCCTGTATTCTTGGTGAGACGGAGCTGGGTGGTCATCCCTGTTTCACTATCACGTGCACCCACAACCCAAGGGTCCTTGATGCTTTCAGGATCGCTAGTTTTGTCGAATTTCACCCAGTCTTTTGGCACCGTAACGGTGAGTGGCCCCGAGCTCACCTCTAAGACGTCTGTTTTGTCTTGTTTGTCTTGCGGGTTATCAACAGCGCCGGGGTCTTCACTCGAACATCCGGCGACACTCAAGGACATCAGAGCGGCAACCAAAACGGAAGCAACCAGCGTAGTAAACGTCTTCATCTTCTTCACGGTTCGTACCTCTTTAGCCGACTTACTGACATGTAGTCCCAGTACCAAAACAAGACATCATCGCGCCAAGGCTAACACTGTCACGTGGTGATTGAGCATCGCCCGCTCTTGCTCATACACACCGTTGCAGGTACTGGTTCACGTAACCAGTACCTGTAGTAGTTTTCCTTCATTTGCCGGATAGCATCCTGTTGTTCGCGGGGATCTGCGCTGTTGATTTTGGGTTCAAACTGATTGATCACACGGCCTCCGTTTGCGAAAACTTGCGCCCGAACTTCACGGGGCACCCAGCGGGTGTCTTCAGCCCAACCATCGACAATTATTTCGCCTGACTTCAACCGCGCAACTACGCGTGTGTTCAGAGGTGCGAAGTCTCCCTTGATCCGCGCGTGGTTGGTGACGCTGATATCGACGGCAACGATGTGTCCGTCTTCCTTCCACGCTTTCTTGTCCCACAGGTTGCGAATTCGGTGACCAAAGAATCTCCACCCAAAGTAGATTGCGGCCACGGCGGGCAGTGCAACTTTCCACCAGTCGAGTATGGAGTCCATGTCTTCTCCTGTTCATTCGTCTGCTGATTCTCACACGCTTTGGGCAATTCTTGGGCCCCTGTGCCCAAGACATTCATGTTGCCAATCACTACCATTAAAAACGGCTTCCCTCGCTATCCCCACGTTGACCACAGGTGAAAACACGATGCAGACTGTCACAACAGCATACAAGCGTCCAAACTCAGGTGAAGACGGCATTGGCACAATTGAGTACATCGGTGTCGCTGTCATTATTGCTGTCATTATCGCCGGCATTATGGCGTTTCCGTACGCCAAGCATCTTGTGCCTGGAACCCAAGCCTCTGTTTGCACCGTGACAACTGGAAACTCAGGTCACAGTTCAGACGGAACGTGCGACGATGACAACCGCACATTCGTCAACGCAAGTGACGCTCAGCCGATCCCAGAAGACACCTCCGGACCGGATGAAGCGGAATCCCCTGACCGCCAAGAGATCATTCGCCGAGCAAAATCCTGGGTAGAACGAGGCGTTCCATACTCGATGGAGGCCTACACAAATGACCCAAACGGAAAGCAGTACCGCACAGACTGCTCAGGTTTCGTCTCAATGGCATGGGGGCTGGATAACAGCTACAGCACGGTGACACTCCCGCAGGTAGCACACCCGATTCCTAAAGATGAGCTTCAGCCAGGAGATATTCTGCTCAAGGGTGGCCCAGGCTCTGAGGGCGCCAACGGACACGTCGTCATTTTCAACGGGTGGACTGACGACTCACACACGTCTTATTACGCACTCGAAGAAGCTGGTGGTGTAGGCGCTACCGCACGTACAATCTCGTACCCCTACGACGGCGACGGATCTTATGTCCCGTTCCGGAAAAACGGACTGTAAACTGCCCCATTCCCCCTCTAACTCTTCAACGCAATAGTTACCCATCCCCGAGTACTCAAGGATCCCCACCATGAGCACGCTACTTTCGCGCACTAAAAAACTGGCCCAAAAGGGTCAAGGAAGCATCGAATACATTGGCATCGCGGTTATTGCGGCCATTGTCATTGCCGGTATCATCGCAACACCTATCGGCTCAATGATGAGCAACGGACTGGGCCGTATCATCTGCCCAATTTTTCATGAAAGCCCATTCAAGGCATCTGCCACAGTAAACTCTGACCCGACACCGGCCCTAGCTGCCACGATTGCTTCCCCTGCACGCGAGGGAGCCGTTGATCTTCTTGCTAACGACTGTCCACTTTTGCCGGAAAACAGTAAATCCAAAGCAGAAGCCAAGAACGCAAAAGGCAAGAGCTCGGACTCCAAGAAGTCTGACAAGAGTTCAGGAAAGAAATCCGGCAATAGCTCGGGCAAGAGTAAGGACTCCGGCAAGAAGAGTGGCTCCAAGGGCGATTCGAAGAAGGACAGCTCCAAGTCAGGCAAGAAGGACGGCCCGGTCAAAGGTGAGGCTGTTGACGTGAGCCCGCAGGGCTTTGACGGTCCTTTTGTCAAAGGCAAGGACGGCTATGTCTACGACGGTGACGGAAACCGTGTCCCGTACTCGAACAAAAAGAGAAGGCCCAGCTACGCTGACGGCCAGGTCGAAGAAGTCTGGAAGCAGTCACGCGACAAGCAACTAGAAGACATCAAGAACGGCGACCTGGAGATGGATGACAACGGTTTCGTCCCTGAGAAGCTTGAAAAAGACGAAATCTATGTCAAAGACATCGATGACAACTGGCGCTCAGTCAAATGGAAACCTGGGCAAAACCGTGGCGGCAAGTGGGACATGGGCCACAAAACAGGGCACGAGTTCCGCAAGACGCACAGCGACTACATGAACGGCAATATCAGTAAAGACGAGTTCCTCAAGGAATACACGGATCCCAATAACTATAAAGTTGAGGACCCCAAACGCAACCAGTCCCACATTGACGAGGATAAGTCCGACCAATAATAACGAGCAGTAAGTGTGGGAGGGTGTGCACACGCAGTGCACACCCTCCCACTTTTCTAGATGCGTAATCGCTTACAACGCTCAGTAACCTTTAGTCTTCAGAAATTCGTCAAGAACGTCGAGCTTGCCAGGGCGACCATCGACATTCATCCGTAGCCACTTCCCGACGGTATTCACGGGGTTCCGTTCGTTGTTCGGCAGGTCCAAGTCCAAATCCGCTGAGCCGAATAGCGCTTCATATACGGGGCGACGCACTTCATCGTCGTCAGCACGGATCACGATCGCCAGACGAAGTACCAAAGCGCCTTGTCCGTTGCGGAAGTTGACGTCCGCGCCACCGTCCACCAGGCGCTTAACCAGTTCACAGTCACCTTCACTCAAGTGGTCATGTCCACCCAATAGCAGTGACAGAGTGTTCTGGCCTTCTTCTACCGCGCACGGGTCAGCACCTTTATCCAGCATGTCACTGCTGATTCGAAAACGTGCATCTGCGTCGCGGTTGATCAAACCGCCCAAAAGCATCGTGGTGGCATCGTTGTTTTCAGCGTCAAAGACTTCACAGAACTCTTCGTATGAACCGTTTCGAGCGACATACAACGGGCTCGCCATTGTGACTCCTTAGGGATGTAGGGGGTATGTACTCTTAACTATAGGGGTGCCCGCCCGCACCACTGCCACCGAGTACCGCCGGTTGATAGACTTCACATGAACTGTGGCGGGTCTTCCGCCTCCCACCTGCATCCAAGGAGCACCATGGGACGTGTAGTCGTCGAGGTCATGCCAAAGCCGGAAATTCTTGACCCCCAGGGCAAGGCAATTTCGCAGAGCCTGGAACGTTCAGGCGTGAGCGGTTTCGATGTTCGTCAGGGAAAGCGCTTCGAACTCACCATCGATGAAGAAATCACCCCACAGGTGTTGGAGCAGGTCAAGCAGGTCGCTCAAGACCTCCTTTCCAACCCAGTCATCGAAGACGTTGTAGGCGTTCACGAAGTCACCGGTGATGCCCAGTGACCACCGATCAGCTCATTGGCGCGCCGGTCTCAACGACCTCGGCACCTGAAGCCCAGGGCCTTCGCGTGGGTGTGGTGACGTTCCCAGGGTCCCTTGACGACCGTGACGCCGCCCGCGCTACCGCGCTTTCCGGCCCCGAGGTCGTCCCACTCTGGCACGCCGACACCTCCTTGGCAACGGTCGACGCGGTAGTCCTACCAGGCGGGTTTTCCTATGGCGACTATCTGCGTTGCGGGGCAATCGCTGCACGTTCGCCCATCATGGAAGCGATCGTCGACGCGGCTAAAGGCGGCCTGCCAGTTCTGGGTATTTGCAACGGTTTCCAGATCTTGTGCGAATCGGGTCTACTTCCCGGCGCGCTGGTGCGTAACGACCACCAGCAGTTCATTTGCCGCGACCAGAAACTGCGGGTAGAAAACGCGAACACCGCGTGGACTACATCCTATGAACAGGGCCAGATCATCACGGTCCCACTCAAGAACGGCGAAGGAAGCTACCAGGCCGACCAGCGTACGCTTGACGAACTTGAAGCTGAAGGTCGGGTTGTGTTCCGCTACGAGGGCTACAACCCCAACGGTTCCCAGCGCGACATCGCGGGTATCACGAACGCTGAAGGTAATGTCGTTGGCCTCATGCCGCACCCCGAACACGCTGTCGAAGCTGGGTTCGGTTCGGCCGTTGGAAGCGACATGGGCGCAGGTGTTGACGGGCAGGGGTTCTTCACCTCGGTCATCGCGCACTTGACGAAGTCGTAAACCGGCGCACCCCGCCCAGGCGTAAACCGGCGCGCTCACCCGGGCGTCAACCAGGAAGGACACCATGAAAGAAAGTCCCGCACTCACCGACCTTGTTGTCTCAGGCGTGTTCATCTCAACGGAAGCTCAATGGGTTTTTGAACGCACTACAGCCAATTCCGAATACGACTGGAACGTGGACTTTTCAGACTCTCCACTCATCGAGCTGTCTGGCGAAAACGGGTTTACCGGCCGTCCCCACATGATCGGGTCGACGGATTCCAACTACGGTACCTTCCGCTGGGGCTGGTCACCGGACAACGACTGGAAAGAACCCGCGGTTGCGCTTTCTCGCACGGTGCGCGAGTACGGTGCTGAACACCAGATTCCAGAACTCACCGACCCCGAGTTCGACACTGACGACGACCAAGCCCTACGCATGGTCATCGCATCGAAAGTCATCACCGGCCACCTGTTCCACGTCCCGCTGACCGTGGGACCGGCGACCGCGTGGCTCATTGTGGATGCCCCGCAGCTTCAGCTGGGTGAACCTGAAATCCGCCCAGTGGTGAAGGCTTTGGCAGCCGGCTTGTCTGTCACCGACATTCCCAACCACCGTACGGCCATCCAAGAGTACGGACGCCTGCGTGGCTTCCACGTCGTTGAGCACGGCGACGGTTTGCGCATGCTGTTGAAAGACGGTTCGGCAGACCTCACCTTCGACTCTCTCAACCGTCTTACGAACTGCCAAGTGGCCCAGCCACTCAGCGATGAGGCTGCGGAGCAACTCAGCGCCGCCGGTGTTGCTGAACCTCAGTTGGTCCGTGTTGAGGTTGAAGACGCACCTCCGGTTGAGCAGTCGCAGGCTCCCACCGCCGAGGTGGCTCCCCAGCCAGAGCCGAGTGTCACCTCGGGCGCGGAAGACTCCGCAGACCAGGTGCTCCCACAGACGGCTGCCGTGGAAGACGAAACCGTTGGGGACGTCCCCGTACAGGAGCCCGCCGCCGAGGTCGTCGAAGAACCGGCTGCGTCCGTGCCAGCAGAGCCCGAACCTGTCACTCAGCGCGAGGCCGAGCCCAAGGAAGAACCTGCGATTAAAGAAGAGCCTGCGCCGGAGCCTGCACCTGAAGCAGAGAAACCGAAGAAGAAAAAGAAGGGCTTCTTTGGCCGACTGTTTGGTCGCTAAAGTCGCGTGATGAAGGGCCGGGGATGCCACTGTGGTGGGCATGCCCGGCCCTCTTAATAGCGTTTGCTTTTATTGAGGGTTGTTACCTTGTCCGCCCTTGTTGAAGCTCGGGGGTTGGGTGTTGGTGCCGTTCACGTGCGGCTGATTCATCTGTGGCTGTGCGGGGTTTGACGGGTGGGCCTGTGGCTGGTTCGCCTGGTGCTGAGGAGCACTGCCGTGCTGTTGCACCTGCGGTGGGTGAACGTGCTGTTGTTGTGGAGGGTTAGCATTGCGTTTCTTGTTGGATGTCACAATCACCACAATGGCAACGACGATGATGACTGCTAGCCCAAAAACAATCCCGAGTGCCAGGATCAGGAATATAGGGAACGACATACTCACGGTGGACTCCTACATAAATTCCTACTGCGTGGTCGAGGTGGCTTGGCCGATCTGTTCGCATGAGTCACAGAACGGGCTCGTTTCAAGTTTCGTACAATTTTCGCACCGATGGAACTGTTTGCGACAACTTTGATTTGCGCAGTTAAGGAAGATGGGCTCGTTCGGCCGTTAGTCCTACAGTCCTACCCCAACTTTTCGACGAACCACACTCGGCTCGTGTCGTGTGGCAAATACTTCACCGGGTGGATCTGGCCTTCTGCGAACTCGTTTTGGTTCCACGTAGTGAAGTTGCGTTCAAGGATTGTGGCCATGCCTTGAGAGGCAGTCAGGAGTTGTTGGCGTAACTGTGGGTCCGGTTTGGTTACTGGGCGGCTACAGTATCCAATCCCGCTTCTACACAGTCATCGCAGAATCGGTGCTCATTACGTTCCGTGCAGTCTTCGCACCGCAAGAACTGCTTGCGGCAGCTTAAGTTTGCGCAGTTCACGAAAATAGGTGTGTGGGTGCCGCAAGCAACGCATGTGCCCAACGACTCAGCTCCGTCACCAAATTCCATGTGCATGCGCTTGTCGAACACATACAGCGATCCATCCCACAGGCCGGAGTTGCCGTAGGTCTCGCCGTAGCGCACGATACCGCCATCGAGTTGGTACACCTCTTCGAAGCCGCGGTTCTTCATAAGAACGCTGAGTACTTCGCAACGGATTCCGCCGGTGCAGTACGTGACGACTGGTTTCTTTTTCAGGTCGTCGTACTTGCCGGATTCGATTTCGGCAATGAAGTCACGCGTGGTTTCAGTGTCGGGCACAATCGCGTTCTTGAACTTTCCGATCTGCGCTTCCATCGCGTTACGCCCGTCGAAGAACACCACGTCGTCTCCGCGTTCTTCGACAAGTTTGTGGAGCTCGCCAGGCTTGAGATGCACTCCCCCACCTTCAACGCCTTTGTCTGTGACCTTGATTTCTTCAGGCCGGGTGAACGTCACCAGTTCTGGGCGCACTTTCACCGACAGACGAGGGAAGTCGTCACCCTGGCCGTTCGACCACTTGATGTCGGCCTTCTTAAATGGCGCGTAGCTTTTGGTGGTCCGCACGTACCGTTTGACGTCGTCGATGTCTCCGCCCAGAGTCGCGTTGATGCCGTCTGGTGAAATGATCACGCGACCTTTGAGGTTGCAGTTTTCAGCCAGGGCAAGTTGCCACAGTTTGACCGCTTCGGGGTCGGCTAGCGGAGTAAAAACATAAAACAGAACAATCTTCGTGACGGACATGCCCCCAATTTTATCGCCTGTGGGTGAAACGATGCGCTCGGCTTAGGCAACCGGGAGACATACCGATCCACGTCCCTAACACGTAGCATAGAAAAAGATCCCCATACTCCCACAGAACTTAGGAACCAGACCCACATGAGGACGCACGTATTCAAGCTCATAGCTCTATCCGCTATCGTCGCTCTACTCAGCTCACTCAGCTCATGCGGAATAGGTAATGCGGGTGAGACAAATGAACCCGACAACTCCAATGAACAGCGGATTTCCGAGGGACGTATTTCAGTTGTCGTCCCCAAAGAATGGTCCAAAAATCCAGACTTTAAACCGACCTTCACTGGTTTCACAACCTCTTGGGCAAATTCTCACGAAGATCCCACTGACATCGTCCGGATGAGTTCGGATCAGGGTCAGGGGCCCAATGCAGAGGCCAATATGGGGTACTTTGAAGCGAACGCAATGTTCAAATCTACACACGGACCAGATTTCAAATTGGGCAATTCAAAAGACCTAGACATCAAGAACGCCACCCAAGCGAAACTCACCACCTGGACAACCATTGACAAGTCTGGTCGCACTGTAAATGGCGCGTGGGTGTTTGTGTCCGCTGACGATGATCCGGCTGTGGGAGGCGTCGAAATCATGGCACTAACACTGACTAAAGACGAAATTAATAACATGGTTGATTCCATCCAGTTCGACCCAACGAAATGACCATGGCGAACTCTATGAGCAGGAACGCCAAATAAGGTCTGAAGAAGCCGAGCAGGAAATGGATTGGCAGACTCTCACCAGATTTAGGGAAGAAACCAGAATGAAAACTCAAGTGTTCAAGCTTTTAGCTTTATCCACGATCATCGCATTGCTGAGCTCGTGCGGGATTAGTGGTTCCAGCGACACTGACGAACCCGCGGAATCACATGGGCAGCGTGTGTCTGAGGGACGTATTTCAGTAGTCATCCCTAAACAATGGTCTAAGAATCCCGATTTCAAACCCACACTCACTGGCTTCACCAGCTCCTGGGCCAACTCACAAGAAGAACCAACAGACATTGTTCGGATGAGCTCCGATCATGAAAAAGGCCCAACAGCTGAAGCAACAATGGGATACTTCGAAACCAATGCGCAGTTCCGGTCGACGTATGGGCGCGAATTCAAACTAGACGAATCCAAAGATCTTGAAATCGCGAACGCCACTGAAGCGAAGCTCTCCACCTGGACAACTAACGAAAAAACAGGCCGTACTTTGCGTGGTGCTTGGGTGTTCGTTTCGACCGAGGGCGATAGCGCGGTGGCTGGCGTCGAAATTATGGCGCTGGAGCTATCGGATGAGGATATGAACGCTATTATTGACTCGATTCAGTTTGACCCAACGAAATGACTATGGACTCATACTTCAAGCGCACCGGCGCGCACCAGTACACGGCCACCCAGCTCACATCGGGCGCGTGGAATGTCGAAGAACAACACATCTCCCCCACCCTGGGTCTGGCCACCCACATCATCGAATCCGACCGCGACGCCAGGCGCGATGACGACCTGGTGATCGGCAGCCTCAAGTTCGACATCCTGGGTGTCGTGCCCATTGGCCCATACGACTTCGACGTACGCGTAATCCGCCCCGGACGCACAATCGAACTCGTCGAAGCCACCCTGAATCACGGCGAGCGCACCATCGTGATCGCCCGCGCCTGGCTCATGAAACCAAGCGACTCCTCCTCCGTAGCCGGGACAGCTCTCAGCCAGCTACCACCTCGGGAGCACATGGAACCCTACTCCCCGCAAATCGACTGGCAGGGCGACTACCTCAAAACCTTCGAAGGTTTCCGCACCCAGCAAGAGCCCGGCCGGGCACAGGTGTGGCAGCGCACCCACGCCGACCTCGTCGACGAACCTTACAGTGCCCTCGCCCGCTCAGCCGGGATGCTCGACGTCGCCAACGGGCTGTCCGTTCGCGAAGACCCAACCCAGGTCGCTTTCCCCAACGTGGACCTGGACATCCACTACTTCCGTGTCCCAGACTTCAGTCATCAGCCCGGTCAACCCTCAGACTGGCAAGGCTACGACGTGACAGTGAGCTTTGGCGACGGCGGGCTGGGACTCACCCACACGTGGGTCCACGACCAACACGGACCGTTCGCCGCCGTCACCCAGTGCCTGACCGTCCGGCCGTAGTCGCCTTACCCCGCCACACTCGCAAGGTGCCGTTACACAACCACACTCGGAACGACCTCGGCGGCGTCCCCAACAACGCCCCTCACCTCCTGCAACAGGTAGACTTCGCAGTAAGACGTATGGACGTGCCTTCAGAAAGGGATCCCTATGGCAAGCGCTGCCGACAAGCGTGTGAAAGAAACAGTTGAATACGCCGCTGCACACCCCGAGGTCGAGCAACCATACGCGGAACTTGGACTGAAAGAAAACGAGTACGAAGAGATCAAGAAGATCCTGGGCCGCCGCCCTACTAGCGCGGAGCTGGCCATGTACTCGGTCATGTGGTCGGAGCACTGCTCGTACAAGTCGTCGAAGGTGCACCTGCGCAAGTTCGGCGAGCAGGTCACTGACGAAATGAAGAAGAACTTGCTCGTGGGCATGGGTGAAAACGCCGGTGTCGTAGACATCGGTGAAGGCTGGGCCGTGACGTTCAAGGTCGAATCCCACAACCACCCGTCCTACGTGGAGCCATACCAGGGTGCCGCCACGGGTGTGGGCGGTATCGTGCGCGACATCATCTCGATGGGTGCTCGCCCGGTTGCCGTCATGGACCAGTTGCGTTTTGGTCAGATCGACCACCCGGACACGGCACGCATGGTGCACGGCGTAGTCAGCGGAATCGGCGGTTACGGTAACTGCTTGGGTCTGCCCAACATTGGTGGCGAAACCATCTTTGACCCGGTCTACCAAGGAAACCCCCTGGTCAACGCGCTCGCTGTGGGTGTCATGAAACACGAAGACATTCGCCTGGCCAACGCTTCCGGCACCGGCAACAAGGTCATACTGTTTGGTGCCCGTACGGGTGGCGACGGAATCGGTGGCGCTTCGATCCTGGCGTCTGAGTCCTTTGACGACACCAAACCGTCCAAGCGACCTGCCGTCCAGGTGGGTGACCCGTTTGCTGAAAAGGTCCTCATCGAATGCTGTCTCGAACTGTTCCAGGCCCAGGTAGTCGAAGGTATCCAGGACCTGGGTGCCGCCGGCATTTCGTGTGCCACGTCTGAGCTTGCGTCCAACGGTGACGGTGGAATGCACATCGCCCTGGACGACGTTCTGTTGCGCGACCCCACGCTCACCCCTGAAGAAATCCTCATGAGCGAATCGCAGGAACGCATGATGGCGGTTGTCACGCCAGAAAACCTGCAGCGCTTCGAAGAAATCGCGCAGAAGTGGGAAGTCGAGTATTCGATCCTGGGTGAGGTCACGGACACCGGTCGCCTGGTCATCGAGTGGCACGGCGACGTGATTGTGGATGTGCCACCGCGCTCTGTCGCCCACGACGGGCCGGTGTATGAGCGTCCGTATCAGGAGCCTTCATGGACCGCCGAGGTGCGCGCGGATTCCGTACGTTCCGCCGGCTTGTCGTACCCAACGGGTGGCTCCGAACTGGGCAACACAGTAATCGAGATGGCCAAGTCGCCTAACCTGTCCAGCCGCGATTGGATCACCAAGCAGTACGACAAGTACGTGCAGGGGAACACGGCCATGGCCTTCCCCGACGACGCTGGCGTGATTCGCGTGAACGAAGAAACCGGCTTGGGCATTGCCCTGGCAACGGATGCTAACGGCCGGTACTGCTACCTTGACCCCGCCCGAGGCGCCGCCCTGGCTCTCGCAGAAGCTCACCGTAACGTGGCAACGGCTGGCGCACAGCCTCTGGCCGTGACTGACTGTTTGAACTTCGGGTCACCTGAAGACCCTGAGATCATGTGGCAGTTTGTGCAGGCCGTCGAAGGGCTTGCAACTGCGTGTAAAGACCTGGGGATCCCCGTCACCGGCGGTAACGTCAGCTTGTACAACCAGACTGGCGCGGTAGCGATTCACCCGACGCCCGTTGTGGGTGTTTTGGGTGTGTTTGACGATGTTTCACGACGCACCCCGTCTGGGTTCCGCGAAGCTGGCCAGACTATCTACTTGCTGGGTACTACGTATGACGAACTTGACGGTTCCGCGTGGGCCGATGTCATGCACAACCACTTGGGTGGTGTCCCACCGGAGTACCGCCCAGAGCAAGAGAAAGAACTGGCTCAGATCCTCATCAATGCCTCACGCGACGGCATGATCGACACGGCTCACGACCTTTCGGAAGGTGGTCTGTCGCAGGCGCTTGTCGAAGCGTGTGTGCGCTTTGGCATGGGTGCTCGCGTGTGGCTTGACGAAGTGTGTGAACGTGACGGTATCGACCTGTTCACTGCGCTTTTCTCCGAGTCGACTGCGCGCGCTATCGTGGCAGTTCCACGCTCCGAAGAGGTCCGTTTCAAGGACATGTGTACTGCACGCGGTTTTGCGTTTGCACGCATCGGAATGACTGATGCGGGCGAAAACGACACCCCTTCATTGGAGCTGGTGGACCACTTCTCCTTGCCGCTGGATGAACTGGCCAGTGCGCACGGCGGGACTCTGCCACTCCTCTTCGACTAGAACAGAGTGAGCTAGCCACCGGGCTAGCTCACTTACCGTCACTACCATCCAATTCTGTCAGATATCGAAAATCCACGATCGCTGTCTGTGGTGGGCATTCCCACTGTCATATGGCGCCCAACCAGAACCACGCCGGTGAAAACCACGACGGTGAGAACGAGTTCTAGCACGGGACTCACAATCATACCGGCTGACGATCGAGTTACTAAGGCCACCAGAGCTCCCGCGAGCCCTGCCAGACCAGACAGCACTGGTTTGGCAATCGAGGCTACGAGTGCCACTGCGAACATCCACGGAGCATAGGACGCCGCAACGACCCACGCGCTCATCATCAAGAAGAAGGGCAGGACTAAGGACATGACTCCAGCAACGGGTAAGAGCATCATAAGCAGTGTGGAGTTAGTGTCAAGCGAATCATCAGTAAGAACAAAAGGAACTAACAACGAAACGGCCTGCGCAACAACAGCCAGAACTATAGATACGATTTGTCGCACTGGTTTGCCCCAGGCCAGAACGATGAGCGCCGCGACTCCAGGAATGAGCGATACTAGGGTGGCCACGACATTCACTGGCACGGAGGCTTCAAACGCGTTCTGACGTGGAACAACACCTACAACCGCAAGCGTCGACGCTACCGACTTCACCACGAAACTTGCGACAAATAGTAGGTACGGGACCGCGATTGGTACTGGCGAGCGCATCAACTCACATCCTTAACTCCTGCTAGCCCCAGCGTGTCTAGCACCCAGGCATATTCGAATGCCCGGTCTTTCCACGTGCTGTATCGGCCAGATGCGCCACCGTGACCGGCCACCATTTCGGTCTTCATGATGACGTCCGCCCCAACCTCACGCAGGCGTGCCACCCACTTGGCTGGTTCTACATAGAGCACACGCGTGTCGTTCAAGCTGGTGATGGCCAGGATCTTGGGGTACTGGTGCTCCCCCACATTTTCGTATGGCGCGTACGACTTCATGTACGCATACACTTCGGGGTCGTGCAGCGGGTCTCCCCATTCTTCCCACTCGATCACCGTCAGTGGCAGTTCCGGCATCAGAACCGAGGTGAGCGGGTCCACGAACGGCACCAGCGCACAGATCCCGGCGTACTGTTCCGGGGCATCGTTCGCAATGACTCCCATGAGCAGTCCTCCGGCAGAGCCACCCAGCGCCACGGTTGTTTCCGGTGCGCTCACACCTGTTGCGTGCAAATGTTTGGTTGCCGCGATGAAGTCGCTAAACGTATTTTTCTTGGCCAGCATTTTGCCGTTGTCGTACCAGTGGCGGCCCATTTCGCCGCCACCGCGCACGTGCGCAACTGCCCACACCACGCCGCGTTCCATCACGCTGAGGCGGCTGACAAAGAAGTTGGGGTCAGCGGATACTTCGTAGCTTCCGTATCCGTAGATGACCATGGGGGCCGAGGTCGTCCCCACCCCGTCTGTCCCCGGGGCCCATCCTGTGGGCACCTTCAGCGCGTTCCATGCGAGAGACACCGGGATCTTTTCGCCGTCTTCGGCCGTTGCCCACACGAGTGCCTGGCGGTACTGGCTGAAGTCGATACCGCCCAGCACTTCCTGTTGCTTAAGAACCGTTTTCTCGCCTGTTCGGGTGTCCAGCTGGAACAGGGTGGGTGGGGTGATGAACGATTCGTAGCTCAAGCGCAAGGTCGGTTGCGCGAATTCGGGGTTGGCCCCGGTTTCCATGGTCCCAATGGGTTCGTCGGCTTCGACCTCTTTCAGCTGACCTACGCCAGGGATGGGTCCCTGCCCGGTGTCTGGCACCTCGGCGATTTCCATGACCCCCACCCGCGCGAACCCGCCGGACCTGTACGTCACCGCCAGGAAGTCTTCGAACGCCTCCACGTGTTCGACCCGCATGCCGTCCGTGGGTGGGATGAGGGGTTCCGAGGCGGCGAGCACCGACTGCGTGTCAGACGCGTTCAGATCGACAGGCACCACAACGGCTTCCGAGTCCGGGGTGTTGCGATCGTGCACAATGACGAACCGGTCCTTGCCTGCGATCACCGCGTGGTCGACCGCGTAGGACACGCCGTCTTCGCGGTCCCACACAGAGCGTGGCTGGGCCTGAAGGTTGGACACGGGGATCACCCACGCACTGGACGTGAGTTTCGAGCCGGCCACGATCATCAGGTATTCGTGTGACCGAGTGAAGCCTGCGCCCACAAAGAATCGTTCGTCGGGTTCGTGGAAAATTTTCTGAGGCTCAGTTTCAGAACCGATCTCGTAACGCCACACGGTGTCTGGCCGCCACGCTTCGTCGACCGTGGTGTAGAAGATGTAGTTTCCAGTGGGGTCGATGAACGCGCCGGCGAACGTGTTTTCGATCGTGTCGTCCAGGTCTTCACCGGTGTGTACGTCGCGGACCTTCACGGTGTAGCGTTCGTCCCCGGTGTAGTCGGCGGACCACACCAGCAGTTTGCCCGCTTCGTCCAGGCTAAACGCGCCCAGGGAGAAGAATTCGTGGCCGTTGGCCTCAGCGTTGAGGTCCAGAACGACTTCTTCGTTTTCGCCCGGTTCGTCGTCAACCCGAGGTGGCACCCATGCGTCGGGGTGGTCCAGCGGCAGGGCGGGTACCCGGCTCATGACTGGGTAGTCTTTGCCTTCGAATGTGCGGGTGAGCATCCAGAAGTTGCCCCGGCGAACCGGCACCGACATGTCGGATTCCTTGGTGCGCGTTTTGATCTCGTTAAAGATGTCGTCTCGCAGGCTGTCCAGGTGCGCGGTGCGTGCTTGGGTGTACGCGTTTTCGGCTTCGATGTGGGTGATGACGTCTGGGTTGTCTTTGTCGCGCATCCATTCGTATGAGTCGACAAACGTGTCGCCGTGGTGGGTGCGTTCAGAGGGAACTTTTTTCGCTACAGGCGGTGTCATTTCCGAGGTCATGGAACCAGACTACCCGCGTCACCTCATCTGTGAAGTGAAACACGGTTTTAGCGGTGTCCGGGTTTAGCGGTGCCCGGGTTTGAGCGCGACCCACAAACCTTCGACGGTTGTACACACGGTGTTGTCCCATACGAGTTCGCCACGCACGAAAATTTTGCGACCGTCCACTTTTTCGATCCACCCGCGCATGGTGAGGTCCACATCGACGGGTGTTGGGGCACGGAACTCGGTTTTGATGTAGGCGGTGCGCGAATAGGGCTGGTCGCTGGCCATAATCATGTACCCCAGCCCTTCGTCGAATGCCAGAGCTTGCGCTCCTCCGTGAACCACACGGTTCGCACCCAGGTAGAACGCGCCAAACCTCAAGTGAACGGAAAACACCCCGTCGTCATCTTTGTGTGCCTGCGTGAACTTTGGGAGTAGCGCCTGGCCGCGCTGTTTGTCCGACCGGCTCACACGCCACAGGCGGTGCAGTTCATCGGCTTCGTATTGTTCTGCGCTCTGATTGATTGCGCGCAGGTGTTCGGTGATCTGGCGAATCTGGTCCACAGGCGGATTCGCACGCGCAATGAGATCCTGTGTGCGCACGAACTCGTGGATCATGTCCGACCACGCTGCCACTTGCTCAGGATCGCGTTTGACCTTTTTCAGTGCTTCAAGTGCTTCAAACGCGTCCATTTCAGACAGTGCCATCGTGTTCCCTTCACAGTCACGCCGGTGTGGAGCCACCGGCGAACACCCTCATGTGGGGTGCGTCACACCGATGGCGGTACGGCGATCCTAGTCGAGAAGTTCGTGTCGAACGATCGATTGTTCGCGATCCGGACCCACACCAATCACGCTGATACGGCAACCCGACATCTTTTCCAACGCAAGCACGTAGTTCTGCGCATTTTCGGGCAGGTCCTCGAAGTTGCGCACACCCGAAATGTCTTCCTTCCAGCCGGGGAAGGTTTCAAAAATGGGCTTCGCGTGGTGGAAGTCGGACTGGTTGTCTGGCATTTCGTCAAAGCGTTCGCCGTCCACGTCGTAGGCCACGCACACAGGGATTTCGTCCAACCCGTCGAGCACGTCCAGTTTGGTGAGTACGTAGTCGGTGAATCCGTTAACGCGCGCTGCGTAGCGGGCAATGACGGCGTCGTACCACCCACACCGCCGAGGTCGTCCCGTGTTGACGCCGAACTCGCCTCCCGTTTTTTGGAGGTAGATTCCCATGTCGTCGAAAAGTTCCGTGGGGAACGGCCCGGCACCCACGCGAGTGGTGTAGGCCTTCACGATTCCGATCACGCGAGAGATACGGGTGGGTCCTACACCGGCACCGACGACAGCACCTCCGGCACTGGGGTTGGAGGAGGTGACGAACGGGTAGGTTCCGTGGTCGACATCGAGCATGGTGGCTTGGCCACCTTCCATGACGACCACGTTACCTTCGTCGAGTGCCTGGTTGAGCAGAAGCGACGTGTCGCATACGTAGGGGCGTAGGCGTTCTGCGTAGCTGAGGAAGTATTCGACTGTTTCTTCAACTTCGACTGCTCGGCGGTTGTAAACCTTGACCAGGAGTTCGTTCTTCTGGTCCAGCGCGCCTTCGATCTTTTGGCGCAGAATCGATTCGTCGAAAATGTCTTGGACGCGAATACCCAAGCGCGCCACTTTGTCGGAGTACGTGGGCCCGATTCCGCGTCCCGTGGTCCCGATTGCGCGCTTGCCTAAGAAGCGTTCGGTGACCCGGTCGAGCACCTGGTGGTAGGGCGCTACAAGGTGGGCGTTGGACGAGATTTTCAGCTTCGACGTGTCCGCTCCACGGCTTTCGAGCATGTCGATTTCTTGGAACAGTGCTTCCAAGTTCACGACCACACCGTTACCAATCACGGGCACGACGTTTGGTGAGAGGATCCCTGCGGGCAAGAGCTTGAGTTCGTACTTTTCGCCCCCGACAACCACCGTGTGGCCCGCGTTGTTTCCTCCGTTTGGTTTCACCACGTAGTCAACGCGGGTTCCCAGAATGTCTGTGGTCTTTCCTTTTCCTTCGTCGCCCCATTGAGCGCCTACGACCACGAGTGCTGGCATGAGTGTTCCTCCACACGAGAAAATACGTCCAGATTAAGTGTATCGACCCGGGTGAGGGCCTAGTTTCCGGCCTCGATCTCAGCCAGAGCTTCAGAGTCTGATTCGCGCAGGAATTTCTCTACACGCTGTGCTTCTTCTGCCTCACCGATCCCAGCTGCCGCACGCCCCAGAGCGTAGAGCGAACGCAGGAATCCACGGTTGGTTTCGTGACTCCACGGGATGGGTCCCGCACCGCGCCAACCGGCTGCGCGGAGGGCGTCGAGTCCGCGGTGGTAGCCCACTCGAGCGTATGCGTAGGAGTCCACCAGGCGTCCCTCGTCGAAGGCTTCATTAGCCAAGAGCGCCCACGCAAGGCAGCTCGCCGGGTGGTCTTTAGCAATGTCCAGGGGTTCGTGCCCAGCTTCGACCAGCTGAGCGACTTCCGTGTCTGGGTGGTCCTCTGGGAGGTAGGTGGGCTGTGGACCCAGTTGTTGTGCGTCTAGGTTGCCAATGCGTACGGGTTTTCCAATGGGCTGGTTCATTGTGCCTCCTCAGTCGGTTTTGACCGACGACGGTTGGATACTGAATGGGTTGCCAGAGAATGCGCCGTAGAAACCTTTGGTAGCTAGATCGGATAGGTGGTTGGGGTCTTTCACCCCGTGCGCCCACACTTTCAGATCGGCGTCCACGTACGGTTGCGGGTCAGCGTCTGCGCCAACGTCCACCATGTCCACGCCGGCCTGTTTAAGTTCTTCGGGGGAACCTTGCGGATTGGGCACAATCGACGTGATGTTCTCATCTTGCGCCACCTTGAGGACTCCGGGGTCTTGTGAACGGAAGATCACGGATTCGACTTGTGAGTGTTCCTTGACCAGTTCGGCTACATCACGGGCGTCGTTTTCTGCCTCAATCGTGAAAACAAAAACGGTTGATTTTCCGTATTCGGTCAACGCCTTTTCAATGGTGAGCGGGGAGCTGGGTTTCCCGTTTTCAGTAGGTGGAGTGATCTGTGTGTTCAAGAACTCTTCTGATGTAACTTCGCTGACCGGCTTATTCATGCCCATGCGTTCAGACAGAACCGAATCGGTGGCAGCGACCAGAACTCCGTCGGATGTGCGAGCCACGGGCAGTTCAGGTAGGTACCCAAACTTTGCCATTTCTCCCACTGCAAAGTCCGAGGTGGGTGGATAGAGATCTCCCCCGGCGGCGTATCCGCCCACGACCGGGGACTTCAGCATGTCCACAGTGAGCTGCGGGGTGGGTTTGAGCCAGTTGAAAATCACAACGGCGAGAACTGCAACAACAACAATTGCACCGGCAATGAGCGGTGCGATTGTTCGTCGTTCAGATTTGCTTTCAGGTGAGCTTGGCACACTGGTCCTTTCTCTGCTCTACCCATGGTATTGGGTGGCACACGGAAGCCAAACACCCTACCGGCTACGGTCGACGTTGTCTTTGTTTGCTCCGGTGACAAGGCCCCGCAGGAATCCCGATCCCCACGCGATGTGCATGGTGGGCAAGACTACTGCGAACCATGCTTTTTCGCGTACACCTGCGTCCTTTTGGCGCAGAGTGTTCGCAACGATGGCGCTCACATACGCACAGCTGGGGATATGTACCAGGGACGTGAAACGGGCCAACCATTTGGGCCAGCGTTTAGTGGCCCCAGTCAGTTGCGCGATCGCCTCCAGCACAGCAGCGCTCAACCCAATGACCAGGACGGGTGGCACGAAGTATCGGATCCCGTTCTTGGAGCCGTGACGGCGCACAATCTCGGCCCGCCAAATACCCGTTGCGTAAAACTGTTGTGCCAGCTTCTTCCACGTGGTGCGTGGCCAGTACGTGACCTCCATGCGCGGGTTGAACCAGACTTTTCCGCCTGCTTCTCTAATCCGCAGGTTCAGCTCCCAGTCCTGCCCCCTGCGCAGAGTGGCATCAAAACCACCCAAGGTGTCGAACACCTCGGCCCGGAACGCCCCCAAATACGCCGACTCAGACTCCTGCGCCTCATCCCCCGAATGATATGCGGGACCGCCCAGACCCAAGCGGGACATGTAGGCGCGGGCCACCGCCTTTTGGAAGGCCGTCTTCCCCTGGGCGTGCATGAGTCCACCACAGTTCGCCGCCCCGGTCGTCCGCAGGGTTTCAACCGCTTCACGCGTGTACGTGGCGCTTAGCTGCGAGTGTGCATCGACGCGAATGATAACCGGGTACTGGGCCTTGGCGACCGCGAGGTTCAGCCCGGTTGGCGTGTCACCGAACGGGTTGTCCACCACGATCAGGCGAGGGTCACGAATGCTCGCGGCGACCTCGGCGGTGTTGTCCGTACACGGCCCCATGGCGACGATCAGCTCTTTGGGCCCCGGGTAGTCCTGTTCCAGGACCGCGGCGACAGCGCTACGCAGGCTGTCTTCCTCGTTGAGCACGGGCATGATGTACGTGATGCCCGGGGTCGGTTCCAGCGACGGGAGCGCTTCTGGGCTGAGCGAGTGTTTGTGCGACTTCACTGACCTCACTGGCGAGACCTCACTTGTGCGCTTCGTATTCGCGGACTACGGAGTCGGTGTCACCGTCGGCGCGCAAGTCGCCTTTTTCAATCCAGATGGTGCGGGTGCAGGTGTCGCGGATCGAGCGCATCGAGTGCGAAACGAGGAACACCGTACCGGCGTTTTCGCGAATGGCGCGGATCCGGTCTTCGGACTTCTTTTGGAACTTGCGGTCACCCACGGACAGCGCTTCGTCCACGATGAGGATTTCGTAGTCTTTTGCGGTGGCGATCGCGAACTTCAAGCGCGCGGACATACCGGATGAGTACGTGCGCATGGGCATATCCATGAAGTCGCGGATGCCGGTGAAGTCGACGATTTCGTCATACTTCTCTTCAATTTCTTCGCGCGTAAGCCCCATGGCCAGCCCACCCAGCATGATGTTCTGACCACCGGACAGGTCTGGAATGAGTGCCGCACCCACACCCAGCAGGTTGGGGCGGCTCTTGGCGTACACGGCACCTCGGGTGGGTGGGATCAGCCCGGTGATCGCACGCATGAGCGTGGACTTACCCGAACCGTTGGAGCCAATAATCCCAATCGATTCGTTGGCGTTGGCCACAAAGGACACACCCTTGAGCGCGTGAACGGTTTTGAACTTGCGGTTGCGTTGCAGGAAGCCCTTGGTTCCACCGCTGGTAATACGTTTACCAGTGGCCAGGGTTTTGAACTCGATGTGCAGATCGTCGACGATCACCACCGGGTTGTCAGCTTCGAGCGACCCCGTGTTGTTTTCTGCGAGGACGCTTTCCGGGGTAGTTTCCGGATTAGTCTTCTCGCCCATAACGCTCCTCCGCCTTCCAGAAGAACCACGTGGCAACCGACACCACGACAACCGCCCAGATGCTGAACCTCCACCAGTAGTCCCACGGGATGGAGTATTCCTCCATGATGATGCCGCGGGTAAGTGAAAGCACTTCGTACATGGGGTGCCAGTCGAACAGCGCGCTGAGTACGGGGCGTCCCTCGAGTAGTGGTTGCGGGTCAAAGAACACGCCCGAGGTGTAGAAGATCATGCGTGAAATGTATGGGGTGATCTGGCTTAAGTCCCGGAAGTGGACGGTCAGGCGCGCGAAAATGAACGCGACTCCTTGGTTGAACACCCAGAAGATCCCCACCATGGGGATCAGGAGTAACCACGTCACGTGTGGTCGGGCTCCTCCGAAGATCGCGATGATAATCATCAGCGCCAGTGTGGGGATGAAGTTGATGAGGTTCTGCATCACCGTGGCTATGGGCAAGACTGCGCGTGGGAACGGCAGCGATTGCACCAGTGGCATGTTTTGGATGATGGATTTTCCACCCACGTTCATCGAGGAGTTGAAGAACTCCATGATGAACACACCGATCACCAGGTATGGGACGAAGTTGTGGGGGCGTGACCCCGCCATGATGAATCCGAATACCAGACCGTAGATCAGGGCTGAAAATGTGGGGCGCAAAAGCACCCACAGCATGCCCAAACGGTTTCTCTGGTTCTCCGAGCGGATACGGTAGAACGCCAATGAAAATGTGAAATCGCGTCGGCGCCACACTTCCCGGAGATATTCCCACAGTGACGGCCGTGCTCCGACTCGTTCGAGCCCGTGAGCAGAGGCCAGCTCAGCAGCATTCATTGACGATTAACTTTCATATGCGAGTAACGACAAACCGATTCTAAAGGAACAGCCCAGTTTAACGGCTTGCCCAGGCCCGCATGTCAAAAGTCTGATCGACATCACTTCTGTGTGGCAGGTCGTGGCTGGCTAAAACGCGTTTGGCCGCATTGTGTGCGCCGGGGTTGTTGAGGGTTTCGACGCGCGCGAGCGTGCCGTCGGGGGTGAAGAACAGCCACTGGGCTTTGCGAGTTGGGTCGCCCAGCAGTACCGGTTCGCCGCTGGTTGCGCTCAAGTTGCGGCCCGCCGTGAAGATGCGTACGGACCCTTGGAACGACCAGTGCCATGGGACGTCGGTCCAGATGGGTTCCACTTTGGTAGGTTGCTGGCCGGTGGGGTGCTGGCCGGTGGGGTGCTGGCCGGCGGCCCTTTCGCCTGTTGCCTTTTCACCCAACACCGCGCCCAGCCAGCGTCCCATGGAAGTGGCGGCTGCCTCGGCGGGTTCGATTCCCTTCATGGGACCCTCCTCAATGCGCGCGCAGTCCCCTATTGCGTACACGCCAGGGAGTCCCGCGACCCGCAGGTCAGGGCCAACAGGGTAGCCGGCGTGGGTGGGGGCCGGATTGGGTTCCGGATTGGACTTTGGGTTGGTCTTTGCGCTGGGTAGTGCAGGCCCGGCCGAGGTCGCCCCCACCGCCGCGAACCACAGCGGGTGTTGCGAGGGGTCGGGTTCAGGGGTGTGTGGCACGAATGTGACGTGTTCATGCAGGGCCACGACCGCCTGGGCGAGGTGGGCGCTGACCTTGGATAACGGCCGGTCGCCGCGCAGGTAGACGTGCGGGTGGTGACCGGCGTCGGCGAGTCCGCGGGCAATTTCCAAGGCAAGGAACCCTGACCCCAGGACCCCCACCGAGGTGCCCGGTGCCAAAGCATGAATGGCCTGGTGGGCACGGGTGGCGGATGCGCGGTCGTACACGGTGAGCGCGTCAAAGGCGGGTGTGCGAGGGGTCAGTCCGGTGGCGTAGACGACCGCGTCGGCGGGCAGTTCTCCGGCCACGGTCTCAACGATGTAGCGAGCGCGGTCGCTGGGTTCTGCCGGACGCACTTTGCTGACGGTCCCTTGCACGCGAACCACATTTTCGTCCATTACGTGAGGCACCAGGGACAGCTCTTGGGCCGCTAAGGATTTCGACAACGGCGGTAGCTCCACCGGCTGTTCGAGCGGGTCCACCACCGTGACACCACACTCGTCAGCCATGCCGCTTTCAGCCTGAGCAACGGTCTGGACGAATGAGTGGGCGCAAGCCGTACCGGCCGCTCCGCCTCCAATGATCACGACACGCATACTTCATGCTTACACCAGGGCATATGCTCTCTCAACACAGAAAGCGCCCGCAAAATTTGACGTATATCACACTTTGGGGGTTGGATAGTGACGTCTCACACATTTCACATCTTGAAATGTTCACTGTTCTTGTACCTGTCCAAGGAGTTTGTATGGATGCGGTCGTTACCGCGATTAACGACGTAGTGTGGTCACCCGCGCTCGTCTACTTGTGCCTGATTGCCGGCCTGTACTTCACAATCCGCTCACGGGTTGTGCAGCTTCGCAAGATCGGCTCGATTTTCACGTACATGTTCACCGGAAAAGGCAGTGACTCTGGAGTGTCCAGTTTCCAGGCCCTCGCCATGTCGCTTGCTGGGCGTGTGGGAACGGGAAACATCGCTGGTGTTGCTACCGCTATCGCCTTCGGTGGACCCGGCGCTGTGTTTTGGATGTGGATCGTTGCGTTCTTTGGTGCGTCCACGTCTTTCGTCGAATCGACTCTGGGCCAGATTTATAAGGAACGTGACCGGGACACTGGCGAGTACCGAGGTGGTCCCGCGTTCTTCATCGAACGCGCCTACCGTCACACCAAGGCTTCGGGCCTGTTTAGCGTGTACGCCATGGTTTTCGCATTTGTCACTGTTGTGGCAACGAGCTTCCTTCTTCCAGGAGTTCAGGCAAACGGTATTTCTTCAGCGGCCGCAGAGGCATGGAACTGGCCTAAGTGGGTTCCAGCCGTCATCATCACGATCCTTCTGGCCTTCATTATTGTTGGTGGAATCAAGCGCATCGCCACGTTCGCATCCCTGGTTGTTCCGTTCATGGCAGTGATCTACATCCTGGGTGCGATCGTGGTTGTGTTCGTCAACGCTGACCAAATTCCTGCGGTTTTCTCGCTGATTGTGCAGTCAGCATTTGGGGTGGACTCCACGTTTGGTGCCATGTTGGGTGTTGCGGTTTCGTGGGGTGTGAAGCGTGGTATTTACTCCAACGAAGCCGGTCAGGGAACCGGTCCTCACGCAGCTTCGGCGGCCGAAGTTTCACACCCGGCCAAGCAGGGTCTTGTCCAGGCTGGTTCGGTGTACATCGACACGTTGTTCGTGTGTTCAGCGACCGCGTTCATGATCCTGTCCACCGGAATGTACAACGTGTTCTCTGACGCGGCGGGAACGCAGCTGTTCCACGCTGGCCATGGAAACCTTCCGGTTGATACCGAGGTGGGACCTGCCTTCGCGCAGAACGGTTTCGACACCGTGATTCCGGGGCTTGGTTCGTCGTTCATCGCGGTTTCGCTCGCATTCTTCGCGTTCACCACGATCGTGGCCTACTACTACATGGCCGAAACGAACTTGGCGTTCTTCCTCCGAAAGATCGAGAACGTTCGTGTTCGTCAGGTGGGCTTCCGTTTCTTGCAGTTGTTCATTCTGGTTGCGTGCGTTGTGGGTGCCACGACCGACTCAGGTTCCGCATGGGCTCTGGGTGACGTGGGTGTGGGGCTCATGGCGTGGCTCAACATTATTGCGATCCTGATTCTGCAGCAGCCTGCGTTCAAGGTTCTGCGTGACTTTGAGCGTCAGCGCAAGTTGGGCAAGGACCCGGTTTTCCGTCCGTCCGAGGCGGGAATCGCCAACGCTGACCTCTGGGAAGAAATCGCTGACCGCGAGTCCGGCTCTGGTTCATCGGTGGCAGACGAAAAGGCCCCCGACGCAAAATAAATAACCTGTGAAGTCTCGGGACATCGTTCACTCGATGTCCCGAGACTTTTTGTGTGGTGACGTGTCGGGTCTCCGTTCCCCTTGTCTGGGCCTATAGCCCCTCAGTTACCCACCACAAGTGAGATGTTTTTCGTTTGATGTGTTGGGTAACTAGCCGATTTTGGGCCGAAAACGTGAACAAAACGAACAAAAAGGGCGTTTACCCACCAACCTTGTTCGAGGGGTGGTGGGTAAACGGTTTTTGTGCGCGTGGTGACGTGGCACCTGCTTGGTGGGTCATGTCTGCCTGGCGTGTCACATCTGCTTGGTGGAACAGTCCAAGTGAAGCGATCCTGGGCATAAAGCCAAGTCCACACGGCGCAAAGCGAGCGAAACGGCGCATTATATTGCGTAGTCTTGCTCGCTTTGCGCCGTTTCAAACGCACTGGAGGGGCACCTTCGCAAGAAGGTGCCCCCAGTGCGTTAGCGAGGGTCTGAGAAAACTAGCCCTGTTTTGGAGGGCCTAGCCCTGTGACTTACCAGCTGAACCCAACTGCTGGGCGGCTTCGACAATACGGGAGGCCATTCCCGCCTCGGCGAGCTTGCCCCATGCACGCGGGTCATACATCTTCTTGTTACCCACTTCGCCGTCAATCTTGAGCATGCCGTCGTAGTTCTTCAGCATGTGGTCGACGACCGGGCGGCTGAACGCGTACTGGGTGTCGGTGTCGATGTTCATCTTGATGACGCCGTAGCTCACAGCGTCAGCGATTTCCTGCGCGGTGGAGCCCGAACCGCCGTGGAACACCAGGTCGAACGGCTTGTCCTTGCCGTACTTGGCACCCACCTGTTCCTGAATGTCCTTGAGGATTTCAGGGCGCAGTTTCACGTGACCTGGCTTGTACGAACCGTGAACGTTACCGAAGGTCAAAGCAGTGATGTAGCGGCCCTTTTCACCCAGGCCCAGCTTTTCAACGGTGGCCAGACCGTCTTCGACCGTGGTGTAGAGCTTGTCGTTGATTTCGCCGGTGACACCGTCTTCTTCACCACCAACAGCGCCGACTTCGATTTCCAGAATCTGCTTGGCGTTGTGAGTGAGTTCGAGCAGTTCAGCGGCCAAGTCCAGGTTCTCTGGTACTTCAATGGCCGAACCGTCCCACATGTGCGAGTTGAACAGTGGGTCTTCACCGCGGTCGACACGTTCCTGGCTGACGGCGATGAGCGGCTTAACCCAGGTGTCGATCTTGTCTTTTTGGCAGTGGTCGGTGTGGAGCGCCACTGTAACGTCGTAGTTCTTGGCAACCACGCGGGCAAATTCTGCGAGCGCAATTGACCCGGTGACCTTGTCCTTCACTGTCGAACCGGATGCGTATTCGGCGCCACCGAACGACATCTGCAAAATACCGTCGCTCTGTGCTTCAGCGAATCCGCGAAGAGCCGCGATCACTGTCTGTGAGGACGTTACGTTGATGGCGGGGTATGCGAAACCTTCTGCTTTTGCGCGGTCGATCATGTTCGCATACGCATCGGGAGTTGCGATTGGCATGTACGCTCCTTCGTGGTACCAAATGGATGCTTGCTGTCAGTATGTCACGGTCTGTTTAACACAGTCCGAACTTTAGGTTCTGAAAACATGAGCCAGCCACCGCAGTGGTACACCACCCACGGAACACGGTCGTGGACCTACTTTGATCGCATACAGTTCTGAGTATGGAACCTTCGGACACCTCGGCATCCCCGCACGCCGGCAATCCACCCGCGCAGGCGAACCCGGCAGCGGCTCCGGAACAGGCACCTGCCCCCGCTACCCGGTCCACGATTGTGGCGTGGGCGCTGTGGGACTGGGGTTCGGCGGCGTTCAACGCGGTCATCATCACGTTCGTGTTCACCCCGTATCTCACGTCCAAGGTGGCAGGTGACCATGATTCGGGGACGGCCGCGCTGGGTTTTGTCACCGCGCTTGCGGGTCTTTTGGTGGCCGTGATTGCGCCGGCCGCCGGGGTTCGGGCGGATGCGAAAGCGAACCACCACCGCGCTGTTACGTCATTCACCATGATCGTGGTGGCATTGATGGGGGCCTTGTTCTTTGTGAAGGATTCGCCGGCATACTTTGTGCCTGGTCTGGTGATTCTGTGTATTGCGCAGGTGGTTTTCGAGATCGCGCAGGTGTCGTACAACGGCATGTTGCCCCATATCTCGACTCCAGCAAATGCCGGTACGGTGTCGAATGTGGGTTGGGCCATGGGGTATTTGGGCGGGCTTGCGCTGTTGTTCATTGCGTTGTTCACCCTCATTCAGCCCGAGGTGGGACTCTTTGGCGCAACCGACGAAGGTGGCTTGCGTTTCCGCTTAGTTGCCGTGTTGGCTGCAGTGTGGTTCCTGATCTTTAGTCTGCCTCTCGTGTTTTCGAAGCGGACGTCTGCCCGGCCCGCCCTCGGTGACTCTGGTTCCGGTGACGCTGGTCTCGGTGTTGCTGACCCAGAGTACGCCAGCCCAGACGACACTGCCCCTGCGCGCCCGACCTCGCGCGAGCTACGAGGGTTCGCCGCGTGGAAGGCTGACTATGCGCGGGTGATTCGCCGGCTGGCGGAGCTGTTTAAGGTGGAGAGGTCGACGTTCGTGTTCTTTGTGGCCTCCGCGATTTTCCGCGACGGACTGGCCACGATTTTTGCGATGGCCGGCGTGATCGCGGCGGGGGCGTATGAGTTCTCCGGTTCCGAGGTGATTTATTTGGGTATCGCCGCCAACGTTGTGGCTGGCGTGGGGTGTCTGATTGCGGGCAAGTTCGACGACTGGCTGGGGCCCAAGGCCGTGATTGTGACCGGCCTGATCTGTTTGATTGCCGGGTGCGTGCCCATTTTGGTCAGTGAGAACAAGACTGTGTTTTGGGTGACGGCCATGTGGCTGTGTTTGTTTGTGGGGCCAGTGCAGGCGAGCTCGAGGTCGTTCTTGTCGCGCATCACCGCACCGGGGCGGGCGGGTGAGAACTTTGGGCTCTACGCAACAACTGGCCGTGCGGTGAGTTTCTTAGGCCCGGCACTGTTCGCGCTGTGCGTCACCATCTTTGGTTTCCAGCGTGCCGGTGGCCTGGGGATCATGATTGTTTTGGCGCTGGGTCTGGTACTGATGCTCAGGGTGCCGGCGGCGCGCACCCGCACCCGCGCATGACATGACAGCGCACTGCCAACAGGTCAGCGCATGCTCGTTTTCCACCGCATAAACAGCCAAGCAACTGGCGCGGCAATGGGCAGAACAATGATCGCCAACGCGATCAGGATTTTATTACTACCGCTTATGTGGTTGACACGAAGAAGGTCGAATAGTGCGACGACTGCGAGGACGAGCGCCAGCACTGATACGCCATACATGGCAACTTCACCGGCAGTCGGTACCAGCGGATTAGCAATGATCACACCCATGAAAGAAGATTACCATTCTGTGGGCGCGCAAACCGCGCACGGATTTCGCCAAAGTGTGTCCCACACCATAGAATGAGGCATTAACTGAACGACTGTTTAGTCAAGTTCACCGCTACCGAACGACTTATGTAAGTCCCCGTTCGAAAGGATAGGCATGGACAACCTTCTGAGCGCAGAAGAACTCGAATTTGCCGAGAAGATGCGCCACTTCTACCGCACGGAAATCCCTGAGGACATTCGTTTCCGTAACGCAATCGGTCAAGAGATGACCAAAGACGACATCGTGACCACGCAGCGGATCCTCAACAAGCACGGATACGCGGTTCCTAACTGGTCACAGGAATTCGGCGGTCAGGACTGGACTCCCGTCCAGCACCACATTTGGCTCGAAGAAATGCAGCTGGCCAGCGTCCCCACCCCACTGCCGTTCAACGCTTCCATGGTGGGACCGGTTATTGACACGTTTGGTTCACAGGAAATCAAGGAACGCTTCCTCCCGGCTACCGCGAACCTCGACATTTGGTGGTCACAGGGATTCTCGGAACCAAACGCCGGATCTGACCTGGCAAGCCTCAAGACCTCGGCGGTCAAGAAGGGCGACACCTACATTGTGAACGGTCAGAAGACCTGGACCACCCTGGGTCAGTACGGTGACTGGATCTTCAACCTGGTCCGCACCGACCCCAACGTGAAGAAGCAGGCCGGTATTTCGTTTCTGCTCATCGACATGAAGACCCCTGGTGTGACGGTTCGTCCTATCCAGCTCATCGACGGTGGCGTTGAAGTCAACGAAGTGTTCTTCGACAACGTTGAAGTGCCTGTCGAAAACCTGGTGGGTGAAGAGAACAAGGGCTGGACCTACGCCAAGTTCCTCCTGGGCAACGAGCGCACCGGAATCGCCCGCATCGGTCAGTCCAAGGTGGCCCTCGCCCGGGCGAAGGCTTACGCGCAGGCGACAAAGACCTCGGCGGGAACCCTGCTTGACGACCCACTGTTCGCAGCACGCATCACCAAGATCGAAGCGGAACTCACGGCACTGGAATTCACCCAGCTGCGGGTCCTTTCCACGCAGGAAAAGGGCATGGACCGCCCAGACCCACGCTCCTCGGTACTTAAGCTGCGCGGATCCCAGATCCAGCAGGACATCACCGAACTTCTGTTCGACGTGGTTGGCCCACAGGGACTGGACTTCGTGGACTCTGATGAAGTTCGCAAGACTCTGCCCCACGGCGCCGGCGACGCAATGCCGCACTACTTCAACTACCGCAAGGTCTCCATCTACGGTGGTAGCTCCGAAGTTCAGCGCTCCATCATCTCCAAGGCCATCCTGGGCCTGTAACCAGCCAGCTCAGACAGCTAGAACAGCCGCGTAGAAATACGAAGCGACGAGTTTAGAACAAGAGGACAAAAATGGATCTCGAACTCACAGATGTACAGCAGGAGCTGGGTGCAACCCTGGGTCGCCTGCTGAAAGGAAAGTACGACGCCGAATCCCGCGAAGCGATCCGCACCTCGGACGCCGGGTGGAGCGAAGACATGTGGAACCAGTTCGCTGAACTGGGGCTCATGAGTCTGCCGTTTGCCGAAGAGCACGGTGGCGCGGGCATGACATTCGCTGAAGTTGCCGTGGTCATGGAAGCGTTTGGCCGCGCACTTGTGCTTGAACCGTACCTGCCAACCGTGGTCCTGGGCGGTGGGCTCGTGGACATCGCTGGAACCGACGAACAGAAGTCGGAAATCCTGCCTGGTGTCGCAGCTGGTGAAACGCGTATGGCGTTCGCCGCGCAGGAACCTGGTTCGTTCTACGACGTGACCGAACCGCAGACCAAGGCCGTGGGCTCTGGTCAGGTGCAGATCAGTGGTGAAAAGAGCAACGTTGTAGGTGGCGCGCAGGCGCACACGTTCGTGGTCACGGCACAGTCGGAGCAGGGTCTGGCCCTGTACCTGGTGCAGGCCGACGCGCAGGGTGTCACCGTGGACCAGCGCACGCAGGCCGACGGCCTGAGCACAGCGCACGTCACCTTTGACAGCGCCCCAGCCACCCAGCTGGGCACGCTTGTGGGACAGGACGTGCAGGACGCCGTGCAGCGCGTGCTGGACATCGCTAACGCGGCCCTGGCTTCCGAGGCCGTAGGCGCCATGGAAGTGTCCCTCAAGATGACGGCGGAGTACCTGAAGACCCGTGAGCAGTTCGGTGCGCCGATTGGTGTCAACCAGGTGCTACAGCACCGCGCGTCCGACCTGTACGCGGCACTCGAGTTCGCCAAGTCGATGGCCCTGTACGCCAAGCTGGCAATCACGCAGGACCCAGACGGCACCTCGGAGACCCGCCACCGCGATGTCCTGGCCGCCAAGTACGTCATCGACGACACGGCCCGCCTGATTTCGCAGGAAGCAATCCAGATGCACGGTGGAATCGGTATGACCATGGAATACCCCATTGGTCACTACGCCAAGCGCCTGACGGTGATTCCACGAACGTTTGACTCGAAGGAAGAAGTCACGCGCGAGCTCTCCGCTCTGGGTGGCCTCATCAAGCCAGAAGCTGCGGACCTCAAGTAGTCTGCATGGAAGGGCTCCGGTGCTGTTGTGCGCTGGGGCCCTTTATCTTTAGATTTTTGTCCAGAACAGGTGAACACTCAAAGGAGTGAAAATGACGGTTTCGAAAGCATATGTTTTGAATGAGCGCCCCACGGCTGCTCCTGACGCCAACACGTTTGCAGTCAAGGAGATCCCGGTGCGCGCGCCCGGTGAAGGCGAGCTGTTGTTGCGCACCTTGTACTTGTCGCTTGACCCGTACATGCGGGGGCGATTGTCGGAGGCGAAGTCGTACGCCAAGCCCGTTGAGTTGGGTGAGGTGATGGTGGGTGCCACCGTCGCCGAGGTCGTCGACTCCAACGCTGACGGCTTCAGTAACGGTGACATTGTGTTGGGGTACGGCGGTTGGCAGACGTACTCGGTGGAGCGTGCCAAGTACGTGCGTAAGTTGGACCCGGATGTTGTGCCGGTGACCACGGCCTTGGGTGTTTTGGGAATGCCTGGGTTCACCGCGTATGCGGGCCTGTTGGAGATCGGGAAGCCACAGCCGGGTGAGACCGTTGCGGTTGCCGCGGCGACCGGTCCCGTTGGTTCCGCTGTAGGTCAGATTGCGAAGATCAAGGGTGCCCGCGCGGTGGGTATCGCTGGCGGCCCGCAGAAGGTTGAGCAGTTGCGTGAGTTTGGGTTCGACGTGTGCGCAGACCACCGTGACCCGGACTTCAAACAGAACCTGCGTGATGCAGTTGGTAAGGGTTCGTGGGTTGAGCGCGGTGGGGCGGTCGTAAGCCGCCGAGGTGCTGGCGAGGAATCTGCACCGTCAGGTATCGACGTGTACTTTGAGAACGTCGGTGGCACGGTGTGGCAGGCTGTCATGCCGTTGCTCAACACGTTTGCGCGTGTGCCGGTGTGCGGTCTTGTGGCCAACTACAACGGGACAACCGACCCATCGCCTGCCGGTGGTATGGAGAAACTCATGATGCTGTCGCTGGCTAAGTCGCTGACCATCCGCGGGTTCATTCAGTCCGAGTTTGTTCGCGACCTTGAGCCACAGTTCTTGAAGGACATGACCGAATGGGTGGCTTCTGGACAGGTGAAGTACCTGGAGGACATCACGAACGGGTTTGAGAACACGGTCGATGCTTTTGTGGGCATGCTGGAAGGAAAGAACTTCGGTAAAACCATTGTGAAGTTCTCCGACTGACGGTTGTGTTGATCGAAAAACCCCGGGGCACGTGCGAGTGCTCCGGGGTTTTCCTTGTCAGTGCTTATTGTGAGCGCTTATCTTGTCAGTACGCTCCGGGTGGAGGAGGCTGGAACCGTCCGTCAGAGTTGCCAGGGTTACCCTGTGACGGGTTATACGGTTGTGGCGCAGAACCGTATCCACCCTGTGGGGCAGAACCGAACCCACCCGGCTGGCTTCCGTACTGGCCACCACCAGGTTGACCACCGGCTTGCCCGCCGGCAGGTGGGAAGCCTCCTTGCGGTGCAGAGCCGTATCCGCCCTGTGTCGCAGAGCCGTATCCGCCAGGTTGTCCGCCCGGCTGACTAGCGAACTGGCTTCCACCGGCCGGGTATCCGCCGCCAGGTTGTCCACCGGCGGGTGGAAAAGCCCCTGGGAACCCAGGCTGTTGCGGTTGCTTGGACTTTTTCTTCTTGGACATCACGACCAGCAGGATGATGCCACCAACGATCAAGAGGATCACCAGAACGACCGCGACGATGATGACCACGAGCCACGGGAATCCGCTTGCCTTAGCTTCAGCGGTCAGCGTTTCTCCGTCATAGGTCTTGAGATTCCAGGTGACTGTTTTGCCTTGGACATCGGCGCCGTCTGCTGAAATGACTTTGCCGGGGAAGGTGAACTTGATGATCGACTCATCCATCATTCCTTTGGCAGAAGGAGTGCTCCCGGTTCCCAAATACGGGTTGGAAAACGGGTTACCTGACCCATACGCGCCCCCGAGATCCATGGTCAGCGGGTTCGCCATCGAGAACTTGATGGTTCCGTTGTCGGTTTTCTCAATCGACATGTCGCGCCCAAAGGCCCCGTTCAACTGTTCTTCGCAGAATGCAGTGAAGTCTTCGGGCTTCATTTTGGTGAACGTGAGTTCATAGCCCTTATAGACGTCGTCGGACGCTTCTTTCACAGTCACTTCGGGTGGAAGCTTCGACTGTATCTCTTGAATCTCGTCTTGGACATTGGGAGCTTGCCCGAGCTGACTTTCAAATGCCGTGGAATCGACCTGGAACAGAATCGAACCGCTGATCAGCAGATCTTTGGAGATCTTGAGGTCACTGTTGAGTTTGACGCACGCGCTCAACGCAAATGCGCACACCACAGCCAGGAGGCATGCGATTGCTTTCTTGATACGAGTGGGGCCGGAACGGTGACGTGATGTTGCTGTCAATGTTGCACCCAAGGTTGCCTGCTTTCCAACGTGAGCGTGTGTCGTTATCTAGGTTACAGCCTGGCCGAATTCCCAACGCCGAATCCACGCGTGCATTGCGATTGCTGCGGCCGCGGCGGCGTTCATGGATCGGGTTGAACCGTACTGTTCAATCGAAAGAACTGCTTCGCACGCTTGGTGCGCTTCCTCGGTGAGCCCAGGTCCTTCTTGACCAAAGAGGAACACGCAATCGCGCGGAAGGTCATAGGTTTCCAGAGCAACCGAGTCAGGGAAGTTGTCGATCCCGATGAGCGGGAGTTCACGGTCCTTGCACCACTGTGCAAGAGCCTCAGCCGTTTCGTGGTGGTAGATGTGCTGGTAACGGTCGGTGACCATAGCGCCACGCCTGTTCCACCGTTTCTTCCCCACAATGTGTACCGCGGCGGCGTTGAATGCGTTGGCGGTGCGCACGACGGAGCCGATGTTCAGGTCATGTTGCCAGTTTTCTACTGCCACGTGAAACCCGTGTCGTGTGCGGTCAAGGTCGGCGACGATCGCTTCAAGTGTCCAGTACCGGTACTTGTCGATCACATTCCGCCGGTCGCCTTGTTCTAGCAGTTCCGGGTCGTAGCGGTCGTGATCAGGAAGGGGCCCTTCCCAGGGCCCCACCCCGATCTGGTGTTCCGTCATTTGTCGTCGCCTGCTGAAGGCTTCTTGCCGGTTTTCGCGCTGGCTTTCTTGCCGGTCTTCCCGCCGGTTTTCTCGTCAGCCTTGGCGCCGGCTTTCGCACCGGCCTTAGCGCCAACCTTCTTCTTCGAGTCAGACTCCGAATCCACCTCGGCGGTTTTCTTTTCTTCCTTCTTCGAGGCCTTGTCGTCCTTAGAGGCCTTGTCATCCTTGTCAGAACCAGAGTCATTCGAGCGCTCTTTGAGGCGCTTCTTCTGGCTGGCGGACAAGGTCTCGCGGCCGGTTCCGCGCAACAGGTTGGCCTGGTACGAAGCGGCCGCAATGGCCACAACGATCAGCGCGAACAGCAGGCTGATGCCCACTGCGAGCAGGCCGTGCCACCATTCGGCGTTAGCACCCAGGAAGTGAAGCACGTTGGCGACTGGCGCGGTGAACGGCACGTAGACCAGGACCTTCATCACAGCGGGGTTGGTCGCGAAGATCAGGGGGAGGAACGCACCCACGATCACCAGGGCACACACCACACCAATCGTGATTTGGCGAGCGCGCCGCCCCACAATGTTGGAAGCCCACAGGAAGAGACCCAGGGTTGCGCACACGGTGACTAGGTACAGCGCGGCGAACCAGCCAATTGCCGGAAGCATGGCGATTGCTTGACCAGTAAACGAGGTCACGGACATGCCCATGAACAGGATCGCCACTGCGACCAGCACGTACACGACGCTGAGCGTGGTCAGGCCCTGAACACGTCCTACTGCTGAGGACTTTGGTGGGATGGTGGCTGCTAGGACCTCGCCGATCCGGTGGCGCTTTTCCACGCGCAGGTTGGTATACATGGCGAACGCGAGCGTGAGGGCTCCGGCGATCAACAGTCCCGCCAAGCCGATCGCAACAGGCTGAGCGACCTGGTAGTTCACTGCTGGCTGTTCCAGGTATGTGACTTCTGGTTCTGGCTGCAGTGCGGAGAGAACGCGGGTTGGCTTCTTGTCCAACGCGATGATCTTAGGAGCGCCCATACCGGTGGGGTCCGCGATGAAGGCGGCGTCGGCTTTGCCGTCACGCACCGCCTGTTCTGCCTCTTGTGGCGAATTAGTGTCGTGGATTTTCAGCCCAGTCTGCTGCTCAATCTGGGCGGCTTGTTGGCCCATGCCCACGGTGGCGATGGTACCGTTTCCGGATTCGGCCGACAGCTGGTTGGCGCGTTGCACACCAAAGATCAGCCCCGCGATCACTACCAGACCGATGACCAACGTGGTCAGGTAGAAGATGGGGCTACGCGACACTGCCGAGGTTTCACGGTTGGACACGAGGAACGCGCTCTGCCCAAAGGTCAGGTCGCGGAACTCTGACACCAGTCCGGTTTTGGGTCCGTCGTCGGTGGGGCGGGTGTCGCGGAGTTCCTCGGGAAGGTCGTCCGAGGTGACAACCGTCGCCTCTGTCATGGAACCGTCGTCGGTGGGAAGTTCAAGCGCCATGTTGTGCGGGTCTACCGGGGTAGCGCTGGTGCTCCCGACACCACTGAGGTCTGCACTGTCTTTGGAAGATTTGCCAGAGGTTGTCGAGATGTCGATCTTTGGCTTCTTTGAACTTTTGTCCTGGCTCATACACGCTCCTTGAAAAGTTCTTCGAGGTTTGCCGGCTGCGTGGTGAAGTTACGCAGTCCGCTCAGTCCGTTCACGGCGTTGAGCGCACGGTTGATGTCGCTCGTCTGGAATTCGACGATGGAGCCTTTGCGTACAAAGTCGCCGCTAACGATTTCGGCGAGGGCCGCCTCGGCGTCCTTAGCACCCTTTTCGTTCACAAACTCAGCGCGGTAGGTGGGCTTGCCCTTCTTGCGCAGCGCTTCAACGTCGTCATGTTCCACGATTTCGCCGTGGCTCAGGACCACGACTTGGTCAGCGTACCGCTGGGTTTCGTCCCAGTCGTCGGAGGTGAAGATCACCGGCACGCCGGATTCTGCGTGGTCACGGAGGAGGGAGAGGACCAGGTCTGCCGACTTCATGTCGAGCCCGGTGAAGGGTTCGTCGAGGACGACTACGTCCGGGTCGGCCGCAATGACCGAGGCGATTTCCACGCACGCGACTTCGGAACCGGAGAGGTTGTGGAGGGGTGCGTAGGCGCGGTCGGACAGATCCAGGCGAGCCAGAAGCGTGACAGCGTTGCGTTCGGCGGCTCCCAGCGTCATGCCGTGCAGGCGTGCAAAGTACACGATCTGCTCCATGACCTTCATGTGAGGGTACCCGCCACGTTCGGCTGGCAAGTAACCAAAGTTCTGGCGGTCCCCGTAGCCCAGTTCGCGATCTTCGAGGGTGATGGTGCCCGAGTCGGTTTCGATGAGGCCCATGATTGCCCGGACCAGTTCGGTCTTCCCTGAGCCGCGGGCGCCGATCACGCCAGTGATCAGTCCTGATTCGACGCTGAGGCTGATGTCACGGAGCCACGTTTTGCGCTCCGTTTTCACTGTTATGTCTGAAAGTTCCAGCACTGGGTAGTCCTTTGCGTTGTGTATCTAGGCGTAGCTAAGAGTGTCTCTGGGAGTCTCTAGCAGCACAGTGCACGTTTCGTCCGAGAACCCACTGTAGCGCCCTGAGCGTGTTGGCGTTATGTGTCATCTCTCAGGGAGACACATACAGTTGCGCCGGGCGGTGGCTGTGACCGTGGCGCTGGGCCTTTACTCGAGGCCCAGATCTGCGCTTGACAGTGCGATGAGGTACGGGAGTCCTTCAGCTTCGACGCGTTCTTTTGCGCCGGTGCCACGGTCCATGACGACGGCGACGGCGACGACGTTTGCGCCGGCTTCACGTAGCGCCTCGACTGCAGTGAGGACTGAACCGCCGGTGGTGGAGGTGTCTTCTACTGCGATGACGCGCTTGCCTTTGACGTCTGGGCCTTCGACCCGGCGCCCCATGCCGTGTTCTTTGGCTTGTTTGCGGACAACGAACGCGTCAACGGGGGTGTTCCGTTGAACGGACGCGTGCATGATGGCGGTACCGACTGGGTCTGCGCCCATGGTGAGTCCGCCGGCAGCGTCCAGGTCTTTCCGCAGTCCGTGTTCTTCGAAAAGGTCCAGCATGACGTCGCCGACCAGTGGAGCAGAGCGGTGGTCCAGGGTGATGCGACGGAGGTCGAGGTAGTAGTCAGCTTCTTTGCCGGATGACAGTGTGACTTTGCCGCGCACAACGGCGAGTTCGTCAATGAGGGCAAGGAGCTGTGACTTGGTCTGAGCGATCTGTTCAGGTGTACGTGACGTCATGGTTCCAGTCTACTGACATGCGTGAGGGTGGTGCGTATGGGTGAAGCGCGTCCGGTGAATTGCAAAACCCCGGGCGACGTTAACCATCAAGCCCGGGGTTTTGTCATACTCCCCTCGAGTACCCGGACGCATCCCCATACGTCCGTTGTGTAGCTCCGATCCCCACCGGAACTACGTAGCAAAATTGTATTAGATAATTCAGATCTCAACAAATTTTTCGCGATCATTTTTAGTGATCTTGACCCTACTTTTTTGATGGTCTAGATAAAAGTCGTGTCGTACGGGTACTCACCTGCGCGAATGCCGGTCGCAAAGACTGTCTGAGCCGCCAAAATTCCCCTGGTGCGGACCTTCGTCACCGGGTGCGTTTCCATTGAAAACCACCGCTAAGCGCCCGCAAGAGTGGCCGAGGTGTGACCTGCGAAAGCGCATATAAGACCTGGTAGCCCACCCTGGGCACACTTATGGTCTTACCGGCGCGAGCATCCCGCAAAGCAATCCGGGCGACTTCCGCCGGCTCCATCCACACACAGTCAGGGAATTCACGGCCTACGCCCATGCGTTTATGAAACTCGGTTGAGACGAATCCAGGAAGCACGGCGGTGCACGTGACGGGGGTGCCACGCAGGTCGTGAGCGAGTGATTCGGTAAAGATGGTGGCCGCCGCTTTTTCGGCTGCATAAGTTCCTTGCGTCGTCACCGCGGCCAGAGAAGTGACGTTGACAATGCCGCCACGACCTCGGGCGACCATTTTCTTTGCCGCGTGCCAGCTGAGCGTGCGCACCGCTTCGTTCATGACCATCGACTGGGCGGTGAGTTGGTCCACAGGGGTGTCCAGGGTGGAGGTGCGCACGCCGAACCCGGCGCAGTTGATGAGAACGTCGACCCGGCGGGTTTCCAGTACGTGGACGACTGTGGTGATGCCGAGGTGGGTGGAGAGGTCGGCGGGCAGGGGTTCAGCGTCCAGCTGTTCGAGGTCATTCTGCGTGCGAGCGACCGCGATGACGTCGTAGCCTTCGGCTACGAGCTGGTGGACGAACGCGTGCCCGATTCCGCTGGTGGCGCCGGTGATGAGGGCACGGGGTGGGGAGTCAGTGCGGGGCGGGGTGGTGCGCGACTTGGGTCCTTGGGAAGGCGTGTCCACGGTTTAGACCTCCGAGGTGGTTGTGGGGTGGTCCTTCAACGATATGGTGAGTGGGTGCGAATTGTTACGTGGAATGTGAACTCTGTCAGGGCTCGGGCCGAGCGGATTGGCGCGTTTTTGGACCGGTCGGATGTGGATGTGTTGGCGATCCAGGAGCTGAAGTGTAAGGATGCACAGTTCCCGGCTCATATTTTTGAGGATCGTGGGTACCAGGTGGCGTTCCATGGGCTCAATCAGTGGAATGGGGTGGCTGTGGCCAGCCGCGTGGGGCTCGACGATGTTGAGGTCGGGTTTGAGGGCATACCCGGTTTCGGGGATGACGACCAGGTAGAGGCGCGAGCGATTTCGGCCGTAACCGGCGACGTGCGCACGTATTCGCTGTATGTGCCCAATGGGCGCGAGCTGGACCACCCGCATTATGCGTACAAGTTGGAGTGGTTGGCGCAGTTGCGTAACGAAGCCTTGGCACGGATGGAGCAGGACGTGCCGTTTGTATTGTGTGGGGATTTCAACGTGGCGCCGTTGGATGAGGACGTGTGGGATATGGCCGCGTTTGAGGGCGCCACGCACGTGTCTCAGCCTGAACGCGATGCGTTCAATGGTTTGATTTCTGCCGGTCTGACCGAGGTGACCCGCCAGTTCACGCCTGGCCCTGGCGTGTACACGTTCTGGGATTATCAGCAGCTGCGTTTTCCCAAGAAGCAAGGGATGCGCATTGACTTCCAGCTGGCGTCGACTGAGCTTGCCGAACGTGCGACGGACGCGTTCATCGACCGTGAGGAGCGCAAGGGCAAGGGGGCCTCTGACCACGCCCCAGTGTGGGTGGATTACCAGCTGTAGGCGCTTGCTCCGGTTTTGGTCTAGAGCGAGTCTGATCAGAATGGTGGTGGTTCTTCGCTGGGTTGCCTGGGCGGGTGTCACCGTTGAACACTTCCCCTGCCTCCTGAGCATTCTCAGTTTCAGTGCGGTAGGCGGTTTCGTGTCCGATTGCTTGGTATTCGTTGATGATACCGCTTACACAACGGATGCAAATTCTCCACCACATTCAACCCACCATTTTGGGAATCCTGGTGGTTAAACGGTTCAATATGGTCTTTTTCGCACACCCGGATCCACCCTGACCGGCAACCCGTAGCGCATATCCGAGTCATGACACCAGCTGAGCAGGCTGCCGCCCACGGCTGAGCCGCAGTTGCCATCGCGACAGCGAGCAACGCGGATGACGTCAGTGCCCGTTGCCAAGTCCTCCCGTGAGCCGCGCGTGGAATGCGGTCGTGTACTCGTTCATGCCGACGAACTCGACACTCTTGCCGTGCTGTTCATACTTCGCCTCAATCGCGTCGAGCGCGGCGACAGTCGAGGCGTCCCAGACGTGCGACTTCGTGAGGTCGATGACCACGCGTTCGGGGTCGTCGGCATACTCGAACATTGTGGTGAGATCGTTGCTGGAGGCGAACAGCAGCTGCCCATCGACCGTGTAGTGCGCAACAGGTGCGTCGCCCTGCTCGGTGACCTCGCGACGCACGTCGATGAGATGGGCGACACGGCGCACAAACATCACCGACGCGACGAACACCCCGACGACGACACCAATCGCAAGGTTATGGGTCGCAACGACCACTGCCACCGTAATGACCATGACGGTCGTCTCGGACTTAGGTATCCGCTTCAATGTGGAAGGCTTGATCGAGTGCCAGTCGAATGTGCCGGCCGAGACCATAATCATCACTGCGACCAGTGCCGCCATGGGGATGATCGCCACGACATCTCCGAGAACCACGATGAGCACAAGCAGGAATACACCGGCGAAGAACGTAGAAATGCGGGTGCGGGCTCCGGAGGCCTTTACGTTGATCAATGTTTGCCCGATCATCGCGCAGCCACCCATGCCGCCGAAGAAGCCGGAGACGAGGTTGGCCACACCCTGCCCCCAGGATTCACGGGTCTTGTTCGAGTGCGTATCGGTGATATCGTCAACCAGCTTGGCTGTCATCAGTGACTCCATCAGTCCAACGAGCGCCATAGCAAGCGCGTAGGGAGCGATGATCGTCAGTGTCTCCCACGTGAGCGGCACGTCCGGGATGAACAGCTCGGGCAGGCTGCGTGGCAGCTCTCCTTTGTCTCCCACGGCGGGCACGTTGATGGCGAAGACCACCACGGCAGCGGTGACTAGCACGATCGACACCAGTGGGGCGGGGATCACTTTGGTGATCTTCGGCATGAAGATCATGATCACGAGCCCCACGGCAACGAGTGGATAGACTGCCCAAGGCACGTCGACGAGCTCGGGTACCTGGGCCATGAAGATCAGGATCGCCAGGGCGTTGACGAAGCCGACCATGACACTGCGGGGGATGAACCGCATCAACTTCGCCACCCCGAACACCGCTAGTACGATTTGTAGTACGCCCGCGAGCAACACGGTGGCGATGAGGTAGTCCAGCCCGTACTCACGAACCACAGGAGCAATGACTAGGGCGATCGCTCCTGTCGCCGCGCTGATCATCGCGGGACGTCCACCGACGAATGCGATGGTTACAGCCATAACGAAGGAGGAGAACAATCCGACCTTGGGATCGACTCCTGCAATGATCGAGAAGCTGATTGCCTCGGGGATCAGTGCAAGCGCGACCACAAGGCCGCCCAGGACCTCACGAGCGAGGATCCTTGGCGTCTTCAGCGCGGTTAGCACTGAGGGTTCGGGCTGGTACCGACTCCGGTCATCGGTCGTCATGGCCGCTGTCGTCATGGGGGCTGGCCTCCAAGGCTCTGGGTGGGTCGGATGTGACACACATTGAAGTGTGTGCGCGCGCCCGTCGCCGCCCAGCTCGGGGTCCGGCAGTCGGGAGGATGCCCGGCACAAGGCGCGGGCACGAAGTCAACTCTAACGTAACGTGAGGGTTTGGAGCGAATCGAGAGGGAGTTGCACCATGTCCAGAACCGGGACGATGCACATCGGAGAGCTTGCTGAGCGGACCGGGCTGTCGTTGCGCACGATCCGCCACTACGACGAGATCGGGCTGTTGACGCCTTCCGGGCGCTCTGAAGGTGGTTTCCGCCTCTACACAGAGGGAGACTGTGACAGGCTCATGCTCATCCGCCGGATGAAGCCCCTGGGGTACTCGCTGGAGCAGATGGGCGATCTCCTCCGCGCCCTGGACGGTGCCGACGGAGACAACGCAGCCGCCGAGAGCGCCCGCAGGGAGCTGCACGACTTCCGGGCTGACGCGGAGAAGCGCCGCATGAAGCTCGCCAAGCAACTTGACGCGGCTGACGAGTTCATCGCGCAGTTGATCGAGCATTCTTCGGACTGAGCACGAGCCAGCTCCGATACGCTAGTTGCGCCAGCGTAGAGCGGGTTCGCCAACAGATACCGCACAGCATCGACGGAGAACTCCGACTCGCAGTAGAGGGGGTTGATGGTCACAGCAATCGCCCCCAGCCGAAGAAGTCCTCACACGGCACACTCAGGCACTGGAGCCAGCCGACCTCGGCCGAGGTGACCCGACCAGCCGTCTGCCTCCTCGGCGGACCAGCGCTACCGTAACACTCCCCTACCGTTCGCCTGCGGAAGAGATGAGCAGGCCTTCGCCTGCGAACTCATCCCCGCGGTCCACGGTAACGGTGTCGCCGTCGTGGATGTGTCCGGCCAGGATCTCCTTAGCCAGCTTGTCCCCGATCTCACGCTGCACCAAGCGACGTAGCGGCCTTGCACCGTACGCTGGGTCGTAGCCTTCGAGCGCCAACCATTCACTGGCAGCCGGCGTGACCACAAGCGTCAGGCGACGTTCACTCAAGCGGTTCTGCATCGACGCGATCTGCAGGTCCACGATGTGCGTGAGGTCCTCGGTGCTCAGAGCATCGAACATGACGATGTCGTCCAAGCGGTTGAGGAACTCCGGCTTAAACGCCGCGTTCACTACACCCATGACAGAGTCACGCTTCTGCTTGTCATCCAAATTCTGATCTACAAGGAACTGCGAACCCAAGTTCGACGTCAAAATCAAGATCGTATTGCGGAAGTCCACAGTCCGTCCCTGACCGTCAGTCAAACGCCCGTCGTCGAGCACCTGCAACAGAATGTCGAACACATCGGGGTGAGCCTTCTCCACCTCGTCAAGCAGGACCACCGAATACGGCCGGCGACGCACCGCCTCGGTCAGCTGGCCACCGGTTTCGTAACCCACATACCCCGGAGGCGCACCCACCAGGCGCGACACACTGTGCTTCTCGCCGTACTCACTCATGTCGATACGCACCAGCGCACGCTCGTCATCGAACAGGAAGTCCGCCAGCGACTTGGCAAGCTCCGTCTTACCCACACCTGTGGGTCCCAAGAACAGGAACGAACCCGTGGGCCTGTCGGGGTCTGACACGCCTGCGCGCGAACGGCGGATCGCATCGGACACAGCCTCAACAGCCTTCTTCTGCCCAATGAGACGCTTACCAATCACGTCCTCGGCGTGCAGCAACTTCTCCCGCTCGCCCTGCAACAGACGTCCGGCGGGGATACCCGTCCAGGCGGACACCACCTCGGCGATGTCATCCGAACCCACCTGCTCATTCACCATCCGCTTGCCAGCGCCAGCGGCGTCGTTGCTGGCAGCCTGCTTAGCTTCCTGAGCCTCAGCCTGGGCGATCTCCTTTTCAACCAAAGGGATCTCGCCGTACAGCAGGCGCGAGGCGGTTTCCAGGTCGGTGTCTCGGCGCGCGATCTCAGCCTGGCTACGCAGGTTATCCAGCTTCTTTTTCAACTCACCCACGCGGTTGAGGCCAGCACGCTGCGCCTCCCACGTGGCGTTGAGCCCAGCAAGTTTCTCTTGCTTGTCAGCCAGGTCCTCACGCAGGGCTTCCAGACGTTCCTTCGATGCGTCGTCGGACTCGTTGACCAGGGCCATCTCTTCCATCTTTAAACGGTCGACCGCGCGCTGGAGCTCGTCGATCTCAATGGGAGCAGAGTCGATCTCCATGCGCAGACGGCTCGCAGCCTCATCCACCAGGTCGATCGCCTTATCCGGGAGCTGACGCCCAGTGATGTAGCGGTTGGATAAAGCGGCAGCGGCAACCAAGGCGCCGTCTGAAATGGTCACCTTGTGGTGCGCTTCGTAACGCTCCTTGAGCCCACGCAGAATCGCCACGGTGTCTTCGACGCTTGGCTCACCCACGAACACCTGTTGGAACCGGCGCTCAAGAGCTGGGTCCTTTTCGATGTTTTCGCGGTACTCATCCAGCGTGGTCGCACCCACCAGGCGCAACTCACCACGAGCCAACATGGGCTTGAGCATGTTGCCCGCATCCATCGCAGAATCACCCGTAGCACCGGCACCTACGACCGTGTGGATCTCGTCGATGAACGTCACGATCTGCCCATCGGAAGCCTTGATCTCTTCCAGGACAGCCTTGAGGCGTTCCTCGAACTCACCTCGGTACTTCGCACCCGCGACCATTGCAGACAGGTCAAGGCTGATGAGCGTTTTGTTGCGCAATGACTCAGGCACGTCACCGGCCACAATGCGCTGGGCCAGGCCTTCAACCACCGCGGTTTTACCCACACCGGGTTCACCGATGAGAACCGGGTTGTTCTTGGTCCTGCGCGAAAGCACCTGGACCACGCGCCGAATCTCAGAGTCACGCCCAATCACCGGGTCCAGCTTGCCTTCACGCGCCGCCGCGGTTAAGTCCACACCGAACTTCGCCAGCGACTGGAACGTGTCCTCCGGGTTTTCACTTGTCACTTTCTTGCCCCCACGCACGCTGGGAAGCGCGTCCAACAGCGCTTGGCGGGTGACACCTCGGCCGGTTAAAACACGACCCATTTCACCGGTGCCTTGGGTTGCCGCCAGCAACAGGTGTTCCGTGGAGACGAACTGGTCGCCCTGGCCCTGCATTTCGCGCTCAGCGTTGTTGATGAGCTGCAGACCCTGGCGGCTGAGCTGCGGCTGGCTCACGGTCGAGCCTGACAGCGACGGCAGTGCCGCTGACAAGGCTGCGGCTTCGCGGGCGATTTCGGCTGGGTCGGCACCAAGGGCGGTGACGAGCGCACCCGCGATACTGTCTTTCTGTTCGAGGAGGGCGCTGACCAGGTGCGATGGTTCAACCTGGTTGTTGCCACGGTTGACCGCATCCTTAATGGCAGCGGACAGAGCCTCCTGCGAACGCGAGGTAAATTTAGCGTCCATAAGATTCCTTTCACACTTCTAAGCTTCAGAGTTTGAGCTTCTGAAATCTTCAACACTCTCAGGGTTGAGTCTATTCCGCTCAACTTTGAAAATCGGGTGAAAAAGTGCGTGAAGTTGTGCGAGAAAATCGCTTTCGATGGGCCCTTGGCTGTGTGTGCGTGCAACGTCAGCAACCGAAGGCGATAACCTAAAGAGCGAGTACACGAGAAAGAGGTTTCATGTCCATTGTGGTCACCGGCGCTTCAGGTTTTGTGGGTGGCGCGGTTGCGCGTTCGCTAGCAAAAAGTGGGCACCAAGTTATCAGCCTGAGTCGCACGTGCCCGGACTTCGCTGAGCCTCTGACCGGCGACATTGGACTGCCTAACACTCGCAAGCGTCCCGGCGTATGGCACCTTGATTGGGATATTCGCAACCCCGCGCCCGAGGTGGTTAAAGAACGCGCGGACGCCGCCCAGGCGGTCGTCCACACTGCCGGTTGCATGAACGACTGGATGACCTCGAGTTATGCCCACGCCGTGAATGTGACGGGCACCCGCAATGTGCTTGACGCGTTTCCGAACACTCACTTCATCCACTTTTCGTGCGCTCTTGTTTATGACCCGCAGGTGGATCTGGACGGCGCGTACGAGGAGTCCGCGTTGGTGACGGCGGGGCGGTACACCTCGGAGTTGGAGCGGTCGCTGGTGGAGGCCGAGCGGGTGGTTCACCGCGTGCGCCCCGACGCTGTCATTTTGCGCCCCGGCCCCATTTACGGCGCTGGCGACAGGAACACCATGCCGTACATCCTGAAGCGGGTCGAAAATGGGGTGCTGCCTTTGCCGGCCGGAGGTAAGAAGCGGATTACGCTGTGCCACATCGACAACGCGGTTGCCGCCGTTGAGGCGGCAATCAAGAACCCCCACATCAACGGGCCTATCAACGTGGGTGACCCCGAGCCGTATGTACTGCAGAAGGCCATCAACACGATCCTGGCCCGCTCCGAGTCGCACAACATTGTGAAGTTCGAGGAAATGCCTGCTGACCTGAGCAAGCTCAAGGCCTGGTGGTGGGAGCACAAGGCCAAAATGGCTGGCGGTGCTAAAAAGATTGAGAAAGCGATGGCTCGTCAGAATCCCGAGGTGTTGAAGAAGGCGCGCGCGAAGGCTCGGCCGTTGCTGACCCGGTTTGCAGTGCGGCAGTTGGTGCATGACCGCACTTTGAATCTTTCACGTTTGAACACTTTGCTGGGCGTGCACCCGGTGCAGGGTTTGGCGCCTCGCACGGGTGAGCTGCCCGAAGACCACGAGTAGTGGAGCGGGTGCGGCGCTGGGCCTGACGCATTTGCTCTACACGCATACACTCATAGTCATCACGAAGGAGTGGATCTGATGAGCATGAAAACGGACTACGACGTGGTCGCCCACCGTGGAGGCGACCTATGGGTTTTTACGATTCCGTCCCTCAGCGCTACAGGACAGGCGACCAGCCTCTCAGCTGTTACAGACGAGGCTCGAGGCATCATCGAAGCGTGGACAGAGGACGGTCCCGCATACGAAGACATTACTGTCAACGTTCAAATTGACCGAGCCCAAGAAGCTCGTACGGCCACGGCGCCAGACGGCGGAAAGTGAGCGAAACGACACGTTATATTGCGCAGTTTCGCTCACTTTGCGCAGTTTCACCCCAGGATCGAACGAATCCACGCGCTCGAATCGTCAAAACTCGACGCCGTGGTCGTTGAGTCGACCTCAACCGGGATACCGTCGGCTGCAGGGTACGAACCCAAGAACTGCAGCTTGCGCACCATCCGGTGAACGCCAGCCAAGGACTCCGCAACTCGCGGCTCCTGCACGTGACCGGAAATATCGATCGAGAACTTGTACAACCCGAGCCCGTCACCAGTTGGCCGCGACTCAATGCGCGACAAGTTCACACGCCGGGCCGAAAACTGCTCTAGCAACCCCAGCAGCGAACCCGCTTTATCGGTCGCCAACGTGGCTACGATCGTGGTTTTGTCCGCCCCCGTGGGAGTAGGCAACTGCGGGTTCGGTTTAACCAGGATGAACCGGGTCATTGCGTTCTTCGCTGTCCCGATATCCTCCGCCAGAACCTCCAAGCCATACGTCTGAGCCGCCAGCTCAGGGCACACCGCAGCGTGGAACGGCGCTTCACCCGCCCCTAACTGCTTAGCCGCAGCAGCGGTCGACGGCGCAGGCATGAACTGGGCATCCGGCAGGTGCGCACCCGTCCATTCGCGGGTCTGCGCCTCGGCGTGCGGGTGCGTGCCAAACGCTTGCACGTCGGCAAGCGCAGTCCCCGGTCGCACCGCCAGCACGAACCGCACGGGCACCACGGTTTCAGCCACGATACGCGCATGCCCCACACGCATCAGCGCATCAAGGGTCGCGGGCACGCCACCTTCGAGCGAGTTCTCAATGGGCATGACCGCTGCATCGTACACACCACTGGCTATCCCGTCGAGCGCCACGTTGGCGCTGATGACAGGCACGCGCTCAATCTGCCCGCGCCCTTCAGCGTCACCACCGCCGTCAGCGACAGTCCCAGCACCACCGGCCCACACATCCCCCGATTCGATCAGCTGCAGCAGGGCTGCCTCAGTAAACGTTGCGGCCGGGCCCAGATAAGCAACCTTCATTAGCGGATGGTCAGCTGGCGCGACACCACACCGGACTTCGCGCGACGCTGCTCTGGAGTCAGCGACCCGGTCTCTTCCATGGCCGCGTGGAGCTTCTTCGCGAAGTCACCCAGCACCGCGTCGACGTCGTCAGGAGTCTGGTTCTCGTTCAGTTCCCACACAGGGATCACGATTCCGTGGGCGCGGAAGCACCCCAGGTACTTGCCCAGCCCGCCGAGGTTGTTCTCACCTGCCGCGTGCAGGCGCGCCAGTCCGTCCATGACGGTGTCTTCTGGTTCGGTGAACGCCCACCGCACGTAGCAGCGGCCGGCCATTTCGGTCCAGTAGCAGCCTTCCGCAGCCACGAGTTTTTCGGTGGGGCTGATGCGCTGGTTGGCCTGCTCAAGGCCCTCGCGCAGCTGCTCTTCGCTGAACGCGGAGTCTTCTGGCAGGTCCACTTCTTCTGGCAACCAGTAGTCGAACGTTTCTTTAACCGTGACTTTGAACGGCACCGAGGTGTCAAGAATGTCTTGCAGGCGCGGCCCCTCACCTGGGTTGGAGTTGGGTTCGGCGTATGCGCCCGGACCTTGTTCCTTGACCTTAAGGATCGCCGCGGCGAGGTCGCGCGATGGGTCGGGGGAACTGTGTGGGGTTTGCAGTCCGGCCATGAGCACGCCGTCTTGGCGGTTCATGGCTTGCCATGCAGCGGGCAGAAGGGTGGCGAAGGTGACGTCGTCACCACCGTATTCTTCTGTCAGTTTGGCGGTTGCGGTTGCAGCTGGGACCAGTTCGCGCAGGCTCACCAGGTCGGTTTCAAACGGCAGGCCTTCGAACGGGCGTGGAACGAACGCAGCGGCCTGTTGGCGCGCCAGGCGCTTGGCAATGACATCAGCTGTTGACTTCTTGGACTTTTTTCCCATGGGCCTAGTCTAAGCAAAGACCGCCAGCCCCACACATTGCGCTTACGCTACGCGCCTCCAATGCACGCCAACGCGAGCGTTACTGGCCGCGGGCTTCAACAGAACTTTGGGCGATTTCTTTCAGTCCGTATTCTGCTTTCCAGCCGAGGTCTTGCCTAGCTGCGGTGACGTCTGCCACCAGGCGTGCGGGGTCACCTTGGCGACGGTCGCCAACCACCGCGTCGATGGGACGTCCCAGCGCATCGGAAAGTGCGGCGATGACTTCACGCACGCTGGACCCGTTGCCGGTTCCCACGTTGTAGACCGACTGCGGGTTGGACCCCGCTTCGAGCGCATCGAGCGCGACCACGTGTGCTTCAGCCAGATCTTTGACGTGGATGTAGTCGCGGATGCATGTTCCATCATCTGTGGGGTAGTCGTCCCCAAAGATCACGGACTGTTCCCCGTTTTCTACTTGGTTAAGAACAATGGGGATGAGATTTTGAACGGCAGTGTCGGCGAGTTCCGGCCAGCCTGCACCTGCCACGTTGAAGTAGCGGAGTTTGATCGCCCGCAGGTCGGATATCGCGGCAACATCGTCGATCATCCATTCGCCAATGAGCTTGGTTTCACCGTATGGATTGGAGGGGTGTTGTCCCACGTTTTCTTCTGCCAGCAGGAGCCGGTCCTGCATTCCGTACACCAGGGCAGATGAAGAGAAAACCAACCTATTGACGTCATGAGCCACAAGTGCTTCGAGCAGGTTGGCCAGTCCGGCCACGTTGTTGCGGTAGTACTTGAGTGGCTTTTCGACTGACTCCCCCGCCATTTTTTTAGCGGCGAAATGCACAACAGAGTCAACGTTGTAGCGCTTGATGACCTCGCCCAACTGTTCAGGTGCCGTGTGGGACGATACGTCGATCCGTTCAAGTGGCAACCCCTCGATTCGTGAGGCGATTCCGTTGGACATGTCGTCCACAACCACTACGGAGTCGCCTCGTTCGTGTAGCAGTCGCACAACGTGGGATCCGATATATCCGGCGCCACCGGTGACCATTACTGTCATGGAGTTTTCCTCTGTGAGTCGACGTATTCGCTTAGCGACTAAATTCTACTCGCGGAGCCACTTCTTGATCTCTTCGGAGTCCTTGCCCAGCCCCGGCGGGTCCATATCGTAGCTCACAGGTGTGGCTGAGAGTGTGATGGGGTTGGCCACCGTCGGCGTTGTTTCCGGAGTGGCTACGGGGTTAAGACCCAGTTTTTCTGCCAGGGCCACGCCCTGCGAAATGTCGTTGATTGGCGCGCACGGCACCCCGGCAGCAGTGAGCAGGTCGTACCACTCCTGCGCGGACTTGCGAGAAAGCGCGTCAATGAGGATGGGTGCTAAGTCGGTGCGGTTGCCGGTACGTCCGGCGTTGGTTGCGAAACGTTCGTCGGAAACGACCTCGGGAATATCCAAAACTCTGCACAGGGACGCGAACTGACGGTCGTTGCCAACAGCCAACAGGAGGTCCCCTTCGCCGGTTGGAAGCGGCAGGTATGGATACAGACTGGGGTGCTCATTGCCCATCCTGGTAGGCACCACTCCCCCAGTGACAAACGCGGCGGACTGGTTCGCCAAGCCGGACAGCGCGGAACTGAGCAGGTTCGTTTCAACGTGCTGGCCTTCGCCGGTTTCTTGCCGGTGGTATAGGGCAGACACGATTCCCAGCGCCGTGTGCAGGCCGGTGATGATGTCGAAGACGGCGAAACCGGCCTTGGTGGGCTCGCCACCGGCGGAATCGGGAGCCCCGGTGATGCTCATGAAACCTGAAAGCCCTTGAATGAGGAGGTCGTAGCCGGGTTGCGGGTTGTTTCCGCCAAATCCGGTGATCGAGGCGTACACCACGGACGGATTGGTTTTAGCGACTGTGTTGTAGTCGAGGCCAAACTTTTTCAAACCGCCGGCCTTGAAGTTCTCGACAACGACGTCGGCGCGGGAGGCAAGTTTTTGGGCAAGAGCGCAGTCGTTTTCGTCTTTGAAGTCCAGGACTACGTCGTGTTTGTTGCGGTTAGTGCCGAGGAAGTAGGTGGCTTCGCCTTCGTGGACGGGTGGGCGCCATCCGCGTGTTTCATCACCCGTGGGGCCCTCAACTTTGATGACAGTTGCGCCCAGGTCTGCCAAAAGCATGGTTGCGTGTGGGCCGGCTAGTACGCGGGAAAAGTCAGCGACGAGAACGCCTGTGAGAGGCCCAGTAGGGGTGCGACCAAACGTGGGGCGTGGCGTAGACACAGTCAACCTCTTCGTTCATTCATAGGTGTGTTCAGTTACGTGTTGACCCCATAATCTCACTCTTGGGTCTTTTGCGCCTTCTTCGACTACACATACCGCAACCATTTCAGTGTTATTCTCAACTAAGTGACTCTCGAGTAACTTTCAGCGACACCTCTTGCTTTAACAAGCCCCCTTGGCGTAGGATCGGAGCGCTGGAAGGCAGTGTATTTACATACACTAGGTTGCATAATACCTTAGCGCCCTAGCTTCGTTTACGCACTCGCCGTTCACCAGAGCACCATTAATGCTCACGCGCTCGCACGCGAGCGCCAAGCCACCTCGCAGAAAGAAGAGTGTCATCGACCTGAACCAGACCCGAGCGTTCCTTGCTGTGGCAGAGGAACTGCATTTCGGTCGCGCCGCGGAACGCCTCGGGATTGCACAACCGCCACTGAGTCGCACAATCAAACAGTTGGAAGACCGCCTGGGGGTTCAGTTATTTAACCGCACCACACGGTTTGTGTCGCTTACCGCAGCGGGGTCGGCGTTGGTGGAACCGGCCAGGGAGATTCTGCGGAGCGTGGAAAAGGCTGAGCGCACGGTTCGCCTAGCAGAAGAAGGCGACATTGGATCCGTCAACCTTGGTTTTACGATGTCCTCTGGTCACACTCACGTATCCCAGCTCATTAGGGCTATGCAGCAACAAGCGCCGGGAATCAAGGTTGAGCTCCACGGCAAGGTGTTCAGCGTGGAGGGGATATCCAGGGTTTTATCCGGAAAGCTGGACATGGCGCTGGTGCATACGGACTCGTTGCCACCGCGACTTGCAGGGCGCGTCATCAGCCTGGACCACTACACCGTGATCACCCCTAAAGATCACCCGCTTACCCAGCTGGACAGGGTGACGGTTGAGGACATCCAGGACTACGAGTTCGTCATGCTGGCGACCCAGGCCGGGGATTTCGCGCGCGAGAACTTCATACACTGGTGTCACGACGCTGGGTTCAAGCCGCGGGTCGCACAAGCTGTCCCCGACTCCATCACCATGGCATACTGCGTCAACGCCGGAGTGGGCATTGCGGTCAACACAACTCCAGCACTGGCTGACGTACCGGACACCTCGCTGGTCGCCACACCCTTGGAAACCGGGCACGAACCCACCCCGCTCGTCTTGGTCTATCACGAAGACAACACATCGCCTGCACTCCGTGAAGTCTTGCGCGTTGCAGAAGAGGCACTCCCCCACGCACAGTTTGAGCTGAAGTAACATCGGTAACGGCGAAAGCTTCAGAAGCCCACGTAACAGCGGAAGTTGCGGGACACCTCGGCGGTCTCATGCGTTTGTGAGGTGTGCGGGGTACGCTGAGGGTGGAAGCCTCACCTAGCCCAAAGGAGTGTGTCGTGCCACAGTCAACAGATACACAGGCGCTGGCCGTTGTTGCGTCGAATGCGAATGTGAGCCGGTCGGAGTCGCCCCAGTCGCGTAGGAAGTTCTACCCGCAACGTTTCACTGGCAAGATTGCTGTGGTGACGGGTGCCTCGCGTGGCATTGGCCTGGGGGTTGCGCAGCGGTTGGCGCGCGAAGGCGCCAAGGTGGTGATTACGGGTCGCAACGCGGATACGCTGGCTGAGGCGACGTCCACGATTGGCGGCCCACTGCAAGTGGTTGGTGTGGCCGGGAAGGCTGATGACCCCGAGCACCGCGAGCAGGTGTTTGCAGTGGCGCGCGAGAAGTTCGGGCCGGTGGATGTGCTGGTGAACAACGTGGGGATCAACCCGGTGTATGGGCCCATGATTGAGATGGATTTGGATGCTGCGCGCAAGATTTTTGAGGTGAATGCGCTGGGCGCGTTGGCGTGGGCGCAGGCGGCGTATGAGTCGGGGATGAAGGACCGAGGTGGTTCCGTCCTGAACCTGTCGTCGGTTGCGGCGGCGCGTCAGCCGGTGGGGATTGGGTTTTACGGTTCGTCGAAGGCGATGGTGGAGCACATTACGCGCCAGCTGGCGATGGAGTTGGGGCCGAAGGTGCGCGTGAACGCGGTGGCCCCGGCCGTGGTGAAGACCAAGTTCGCGGAGAAGTTGTATGAGGGGCGTGAGGACCAGGTGTCCGCTGAGTACCCTATGAAGCGTTTGGGTGAGCCCGAGGACGTCGCCGCTGCCGCTGCTTTCCTCCTGTCGGATGAGGCAAGTTGGATCACCGGCCAGGTACTCACCTTGGATGGTGGCCGCAGCCTGGGTGGCGAGTAGTTAATTAGTTTGACGACCCAGTTGCGCTTGGCTGGGCGCTGGGTTCTGGTTTCTTCTTCCAGACCACCGTGGTGATGGAGCTGGCGGCCACGTCAAAGCGCAGGGTGTTCCCGTTGACTTCTACGGTCGGGGCGTCACTTGCACCGGGAGTGGCCGGCGTAGGTTCTTTACCTTCAGAAGCGTTGTCGTTTTCTGGGCCCGAGTATGGGAGCGCTTTGGGGAGTTTCCGTTGCGGTGTGTGGCGGGCGCGGTCTTGAGTGTTGTTTTCTTTTCCGGCGAGTTGCCCTGCAGTGACGGGTTCGTACCCTTCAGGCATCTTAATGGTTACGGGGTTTCCGCCACTTGATGCAGCGTCGTTGTTGTTGATGATGACCGTGACCGTGGTGTCGCCTTTTGTAGTTGTGTAAGCGCGCATGTTGTCACCGCCGGAGATTTTCGTGTCCACGAAGTCGCCGCCCACGGTGGGACTGATGGTTTGCATGGCGAGGAAGTTGTCACGTGCCCGGAATTGGTATTGCCCATCGTTTGTGTCGGCCCAGGTTTGTGGGTCCAGTCCTGCACCTGCTCCGGCTCCGGATTTGGCTTCTTTCGATGGGTCACACACAGTGCTCATGGGGGCGCCTTTGTCGCATGAGCCCAGCATGGAGTGCATGTTGAGGCGTTGCACGCCCAGGGTTGCTGCGTGGAGTGTGTAGTCAGCAGTCCATAGGGACTTAGAGAATTTCTTGGATGTGTCGTTTGTGCCTGCGCAACTGGTGGGCCCGGTTTCCTCTACCCACAGTGGAGCTTTGGCTTTTTTGGCACGGTCAAGCCCCATTCCCAGGAGTTTGGTAGCTGAGTCGTGAACTTCTTTGGTTGTGAAGTTTTCGGCTTGTGGTCCGCGACCGGGGACTGTGGTCGAGGAGCAGTCGAAGAGTGCGTACCAGTGTTGGGAGATGGCTGCTACGTTGTCTTTGTGATTTGAGTCGTCCATGGCTTGCGTGAACGCGTCCATCCATTGCGTGTCGTAGGCGGCTGGCCCAATGATGGGGGCGTCTGAATGTTTCTCTGTGATTGCGTCGACGTATGCGCGTAGTTGTTTTTTGTAGGCGTCGGTGTTCCAGTTGTCGTCGCGGATTTTCAGGTCACCGGAGTCCACCGTGTATCCGTTTGGTTCGTTACCCACGCTGATGCCTACCAGGTGAGGGCCGAGGATTGTGATGGCGTGGTGGGCCATGTCGGCGCCGCGCTTGGGGTCGTAGTCACCCAGCGGGATGCCGATAGTCACACGTGATTTGGTTTTGTCGACCATTTTCTTGAGACGTTTGAGGTCGTCTGGTGTGACTTTGATTTCTCCTTTGGGTGCTTTTTCGTCTGACGAGGTCCAGAAAAGTGACCGGTCGAGTCTGTTGCCGCCAAACCGTAATCCTGGTTGGCCGAGGTTTTTGAGTAGTTCGTCGAGGTTGCTGTGGTCGGGGTCCCAGCGGGGGTCGGCAAGTTCGGTGGATTCGAAGGAGATGCCGAGGTTGTCGGCGCGCATCTTTCGCTTGTTGGGTTTGTCGCCGACTGTAATGGTGGCGGGTTCGCCGTCGACTGGTTTTGCGAACTCTTGCGAGAATTTGGGCGGGGGCGTTGGTGACGGCGACGATAACTGCGATTCGTTGGTGCCAGGTGTGCCTTCGCCCGAGCACGCCGAGAGCACAACCAAAAAGCACGTCATAAGTACGGCAAGTGCTGTGCGGGGTTTGCTGGTGTTTCTCATCGCTAGCATCGTGGTGCCACCTAGGTCGGGTTTGAGCCAATCATCTGAACGCCACGACTCACTATATGGCACGGTTCCCGCCAGCAAAATCGACGTCACGTGTGACCTGCACGCCCGTTCCGCTTACCCCAGATGGATCATTCTCAACTGCACGTCACTTCGATGAAGCGCTCACAGCTTCAGAACCTAATCGCGCGAATAGTCGAAAATTGTTACTTCTTGATCAATCGCCGTAATTTCAACTTCGCCACGACCGTGCGAGCCTTTAAACGGTGTCAGGTCTTTACATGAAACACGACTAGCCAAGAGCCATGACTGGTGACCGACAAGGTCCCGCAACGATTTCAGACGAACTGAAATGAGGTCACCCTTTGACAGCCCTAAAAAGCGAAGTGCAACGGGAGCAGCCGTCCTCGCACAGTCGTCCTCACACACAACTGCACCGTTCAACAACACTTGCCACTGCGCATATCCCATTGCGTTGGGGTTCTGGTAGCTACTGTGGACGGTAAAGGATACCCCTCCGGCACGTTCAGCGACATATAGATCTGCAGTCACCATCGCGTTCTTTTCCATCGCAAAGTTCTCAAACGACAAAACCGGTGATTCTACGTTAGTCGTTTCTTCTATTTCACGTGATGCGAACGACAAGTTCTTCAGCAGTGCCCGGCCCTTTAGCGCGACACTCTCACGACGCTGGTTGAAGATTGAGTCATCATCATTCACAGGAAGGAGTGTTAGTTCTGGCATGTTTCGATCGATGAGATCATAAATTGCTAACGCTTCTTCGCGTTCATAAATCGGGTAGGAAAGAAGAAGCTCAATTATGTCCCTCATTCCCAATGGCACTATCGTTTCGTAAAGGATGTCTTGCTCGTTCATGATCTCGCTGTGCCATTTACCCATGCGTAATTCCCAATATGCGAGGTCATCTGGCATGAAGCCGTGCAACACGGCCCCATAACCCATCTCTTTCGCCTGCGCGACATCACTGGCGGTAGTAAGGCCCATATATTTTTTCAGTGCCGCAAAATTGGCGTGCGATTCCTTCCAGTAGCGACGCACGATCTCAACTCCGGTGCCCCGGAGATGAATCCAATCGGGTTCTTCGAACAGGTTACGCATGCGCGCAAGCAGCTTGCGCCCATGACTCTTGAAAGAGTTAATTTTTGCGAGCTTTAATAGTCGAGGATCGTCCGGGGTTGTATCTGTCAAATCAACAAACCAATGTTCCTTGGAGTCGATATATGGCAACATCTCAGCAACCCGACTGTAATCCAGGTACATCGATTGAGAATACGCAGAGGCGCCCGCACGGGGGTTTCCGTAAGTAATAGTGGAAATGTCCTGGCGGTGGTCCTTAAGCATTGCCAATACAAAACGACTGTCCAGTCCTGCGGTGATGGATAGGACGACATTTTTCCATCGATTCAATAACTCACGATGTGCATTGCCCCAAAGTTCTTGAACTTTATCCAGCTTTTCTTCCGGCGACCAGTCCAGATATCGATTAATCGCGCGCGGGAAAAACCGTTCAACTTCCAGTGTATTGAGGTTTAAACGAAAGTTTGGCAGTAACTGCCATACTTGATCAAAGATCGTGTAATCCAGCCGATACCGGGTTTCTTTCGCACCATGTATCGCCTCACGTTTAGCCTTCTGGGATACCAAACGTGCGTGTGATCCAACTAGCCCTGAATCACGGTCGTAGTAAACACTCCGTAAACCTAACGCGTCGTGGTAAAGCCACGTCTCGCCTTCCCTCCTCGCAATCACCATGTAGCGCCCGAGCAAGGTACCTAGAGAGCGTTCGAATTTTTCATAACTAATCGCTAGACTCTCGGCAAGTTTTGACGCGACATCGTCACTGGAAACACCTGTACCGTCAAAAAACTGCCCACGGATGAGTACCATCACGTCAGCACCAGCAGTCGCACGACTTGTCGGAGTGAAATCATCGGACCAAAGCGTCCACCCGTCCCACAAAGGGGTTTCTACGAAGTGCGCAACTGAGGACGTATCGTCGCGCGTCAGCATAAATCCTTTTGAGAACGCAATGTCCCTGAAATCGTTCATCGTTTGCCTTCTATTGCGAATTGGTTCATAACGGCCTCCTCAAAACGCGCCACTTAGCGGATACAGTACTGCAGTTTCGGTATGAACACGGACACCTTGCCGAGCACCGATACAAAAACAGCACTAGATCAACAACATAGGACGCTGCTGAACCGCACAAATCGTCGGTTGTTACCGTTTCCCGCGCGACCCGCGAACCCTTTTTGCTTGAGTCTCACGTTACTTGTAGGAGGTCGTCCAGCTCTGGGTGATTGCCGTAAAAGCCAACCAGCTGACGAATGGTGGATTTACACTCTTCACGCTCATCCATCGCGACATTCCGCAGTTTATCGACGTACCATCCTTTAACGAATGGCATGAGCCTTACCGAGTTGTAAGAGTCCAACAGGCCAACTTCACTTAGCCATGTGGCACGGTCCTGCTCAAGAGCAATGTACTTCTTGTAGAACTTTGGCCCAACTTGGTTGACTGTGGAGTTTGAAACCGCCGCATAATACGTGTGGATTGGCGTTTCGGTAACCGCAATTCTCTTTGCATAGAACAACATTTGTTGGAAAAAGTACGAGTCTTGGCCAACCGCACCAACCGGTTGCACCAGGTTCAGCGACTTTAGCCACTCCGCGTCAGCAACGAGAGCTTGAATGGACATTGGCTGGAACTTGATCTTGGTAAGAATGTCCTCGGGAACATCGGCACCGTCATATGCTCTTGAACCGAGCGCTTTTCGAAGAATTCCTGAGTTATTGATGATAAGACGACGGTGCTTGAGCTTCACCATATTTCCAATAGCAAAGTTCACGCCTGTCTCTTCAATCATTTTAAGCAATTCTGCGAAGCCATCGGAAATGGCTTCATTATCTGGATCCAAATACGTAATAAACTTTGTGTCGCAAAGTTCCAGTCCCGTATTTCGTGGCCGTGAAGCGCTACCTGAACCACCGATTTCGTGATAGAACGCTTCGACATTCGGATAGCCTGCTACTAACCCCTGAACGATCTGCCGGGTCTCAAAGTCTGTTGAACCGTCATCGACCAAGAGAACTTTCATCTTGTTAAAGATGCTGGAGCGACGCAAAGAGTCAAAGCACTTGTAATACAAGTGGCGGCCATTGTTGTAAATGGGCACAACCACTGTGAGATCGTACTCACCTACTGCAATCTTCGGCTGCACAGAACGATCACGAGAAGCAACAAGCTGATTCGCAGGAACCGCTAGGACACCGGGATCGCTTGTGGAAACCCCGTGGACTTCAGCGTATTCACCCGCTTTAACACGGTGCTCCCCTTCAGGCACCATCTCGTAGGTGCCTTCGTATTTGTCCTGACTCACAACCGTTTTAGCAGATGAGTACTTAAAACCATTGACTAAATCATCGACGAAATGAGGGTCGTGTTCTTTACTCGCGTCAACATGAAGCGTCACATATCTACCTTCAGCTTCGTGAGATGTCATCTCGGCGCTTTGTTTCAACGTCAGTCGGGTCTTCTGCTCAGCAACGAAATTGGCGTACTCATCACTGTTCAAACCTGCTACGAAAACCTGGGGCTCATTCACTGGTACGTCAAAACCGCAGAATTCGAGCATTGCACGAACACGGTCGAAATTCGTATTGTCAGTAAACGCGTTTCGCACTCCATCAACCTGTGCTTTGCGTATGTCTTCAAGCGATAGGCTCTCTAGCCACTGAACCATGTCAATTTCACGGTCAGGCATAAACACATTTGGAAATTGTGTATTAACACCAGCGCTATAGTTTGAGACGATGCAGGTTCCCATAGCTTGTAACTCGATCACACGATTTGCAAACATCGTCTGGCTTGCATGCACCGAGTTCAGGTTTATTGAGACAGGTAGAAGCCGCTGGACAGCCAAAAGCTCATCGTGCGAAATCGAACCGTGCAGGTGTTGGAGATACTTCTCCGGATACAGATATTTTTCGGCGCCGATTTCCAAGTTGCGATCCACGATCCACAACGGGTATCCCGCTTTGAGAACTCCATCGAAAATCAACTCACCGGCTCGTCGTCGAGCTTGATATTTCTTCCGATGCCACGAACCGCCAAAGACAAATTCCGTCAAGTCACTTCGCATTGACCCTAAAGGGTTGTGATGAGAGAAGTTAACGCTAAACGGTAAAGCCGACACAGGCGTAGCCTCATTTGTCAGTTGTTGGTACTTATGAACTACCTCGATCGCAGATGTGAAGATGAAGTCAACTGATTTAGCGAGACCAGCAAAGACATCAAAGTTGGGGGGATCTTCTTTCGAGTAGAAAGCGACAGGGACACCGTTCTGCTTCGCTAAGGGAACAATCTTCTGGGTAACTAACCATCGCTTTCCGCTCGACGCAATTGAAAGCCCAAACCACTCATGGTCCAAACCTCTCCACGCAGACGTCACTAGCAACAAGTCAAGCTCAGGAATTGCCTCTTCGTAGTTTTCCGGTGTGATCGGAATGAAATGAGCCGCACCCTCAAAACTCTTGAATAGAAAGGTGTCAGCGATAATCCCAATCCGAAAGTTCAGCGGTTCGAACCACGACTGCTTCGAAACGTTCGGAAGCGAATCAGCCGTCGCAATTAACTCTCGTATGCGCTCTTCGTTCGAGGCGCGAAAGTACTCGTACCGTTCAAGGTATTCATCAGCCGATTCGACTGGGAACAGAAACGGGTGTTTCCCCAGCAACGCGTCTTCGTAGTAAACGCTTTCCTGCACACTCTTGGAATACGCGTTAACGACGGAACGTCGTGCCTTCACATCAGCAATCTGCTGATTCAGGTCTTTCGTTTTTGCTTCTACGGTCTTAGCGTCAAAAGCCATCAGCTATTTCCTCTTTTTAAACTTCTCTTTGAGCTGCGTTCGAAGCTTCCAATATTTAACTTGGGCCGAAGCAAGCTTTGAACTGGCGAGATTCTTGTACCGTTGTTGCAAGTTTGCATTCGTGCGCTTGAGGCGCTCAATCTGCTGTTCTCTGCGAAGCAAGGACTTCATCAACAGCTTTTCACGCTCGAGTTGGCTGATGTACGAGTTGGCTAACGAGTCGTGCTCTTTCGCCAAATGCGCGATAACTTTACGGGAGTTTTCAAGACATACTTGTAACTGCTCGTCGCTCGCATAAATTTCTGACGCTTGAGTTCCTGGGGTCACAGCAAAGCTCTCCATACTATTCAGGCAAAATCGGGCATGCGCGAACCAATGTTAAACATGTGCTTGATTGCCGCCACTGACCGTTGCGCCGCTTTGCCGTCACCATAAGGATTCACGGCCTGCGCCATGCTGGCGTAATGCGCTTCGTCGTCAAGCAATTTAGTCACTGCATTGACAATCTGTTCACGCTCCGTCCCAACAAGCTCAACGGTTCCTGCGTCCACGGCTTCGGGACGCTCGGTGTTCTCCCGCATCACCAGAACCGGCTTTGCGAGGCTCGGCGCTTCTTCTTGGATTCCGCCCGAGTCTGTCAGAACTATGTCAGACGCATTCATCACTGTCGTAAACGCGCCATACGAAACCGGTTCCGTGACCAAGACGTTCGGACAACGCATGACTCGTGGGAGCACAGCTTCCCGTACAAGCGGGTTCTTGTGTGCTGGTAGCAAATAGGTGACGTCTGGCCTGTTTGTTGCCAGTTCATTGAGCGCATCCCCGATGTTCTCCATTGAGCGGCCCAAGTTTTCACGACGGTGCGTTGTCACTAACACTTTTGGCCCGGTTGCTGCGAGATAGTCGCGAGTTGCTTGGTCCTCAGGTTCGACCTGAAGATCCACTGCCAATTGCAATGCGTCAATCACAGTGTTTCCGGTTACAGCAATTGCGTTTGAGTCTATTCCGTCATTCTCAAGGTTTGCGCGCGACCTTCCGGTGGGCGCCAAATGCAATGAAGCGATTTGACCCGTCAGTTTTCGGTTCGCTTCTTCGGGAAACGGGTTGAAGAGATTTCCTGAGCGCAAACCCGCTTCAAGATGGATGACCGGGATTGAACGGTTAAAAGCGGCAATTGCAGATGCCATCACCGTGGTCGTGTCCCCTTGAACCACAATTGCGTCGGGAGCCAAGTCGACAAGCTCTTTATCGACTCCTTGGATCACCCGCGCCGTAATCTGGTTGAGCGACTGTCCTTTAGCCATGATGTTCAAGTCACGGTCTGGCTGGATACCAAAAAGCTCGTTTACTTGATCCAGCATTTCCCGGTGCTGCGCTGTAACTAGCACCACCGATTCCAGTGCCGAGTCTGCTTCAATCTCTTTGATCAAGGGGGCCATCTTGATTGCTTCAGGGCGAGTTCCATAAATGGACAAAATGCGAGGTGACGAGCTCATCGGGAAGTAGACTCCTTACGAATACGGAATTTCATTCAAAGTTTAACAGCCATTAGGTTTGAAAATTTGAATGCCTTGGGGGCGCAATAACGCGATTGGCGTGACGTGGAGCCATTTTGCGTAGCTTTGACAAGTCTTCGGTAATCTCCACCAATTGTTCTCGACCCTGTTCGCGCGCGTCCGCAAGCAATTTTTTTGCGATGTCCGCCTTCCCTTTGGCTTCGTTCCATGCCCACCATCGATACGCCTCTGCAACATCTTCAGCAGAGCCGTCGCGAATGAAATCACCCTTATGCAACCAAATCGCACGGGTACACATCTCCTGAATCGTTTTCGCAGCGTGACTCACGAGGAAAACCGTTCCCGCATCGTCGAGCATACTCTTGGTAGCTTCTTTGCTTCGTTCATAGAAGGTTGCGTCACCTGTCGATAAGGCTTCGTCAATAAGCATGATCGAAGGTCTCGCTGCGACCGCAATTGCAAAACGCAAACGCGCGCCCATACCGGATGAGTATGTACCCATTGGTCGCCGAATAGCTTCACCCAGGGCCGAAAGTTCCACAATCTCGTCGACACGTGATTCAGCTTCCTCAGGAGTCATGCCCATTGCAAGACAGCCAAGCCGGATGTTTGCCAGGCCAGAAAGGTGAGGGTGAAGCGCAGCGCTCACACCCAATAGCATCGGTTGTTTACTGGCCAGGATTCGACCTGAGTCCGGTTGTTCGACACCTGCGATGAGTCGCAAAAGTGTTGATTTGCCTGACCCGTTTGAGCCAACAACGCCTACAAATTCTCCCGATCTTGCGACAAAATTAATGTTTCTAAGCGCTTGGACCTTTTCGCGTCTGAACGCTGCGGTAAGAGCCCCCGCCAAACCAGGACGCTGAGACGTAGCCCGCACACTGTAGCTCATGCTGATGTTTGCAACAGCTACCGTAATGTCGCCCGTATGAGCGGCGAGCTTACCCGTATCGTTCCATGCAGTCCGGTCAGAAAGTACTGCGTCGTCAATCTCTTGTGAGCCCATACGTACTTTCCCCCTGGTAGAAAAACAGGAATCCGAATACAAAAAACAACAGAGCCCAGCCCGCGCAGTTCAGCCACATCCATACTGGAGTGTCAACACCGTAGAGAAGGCTATTACGCACCAGCATTAGATACCCATACATGGGATTGGCTTTCATGACTGAAGACATCACCTCGTGCGTGACAAATCGGTCAATCGAAAAGAACACTCCTGAGGCGTAGAGCCAAAATCGAGTCAAGATAGAAATCAAGTGGGACAAATCAGGGATGATGTGGCACAGCCGAGCAGCCGCGAATCCGATCCCCAGTGAAAACATGACCTGGAGCATGAAGGCGGGGATTATGTAAATCACGCGCCAAGTCAGGTTCTCTGATGGCGGAAGAGCCAGAATCATTAGCATCATGACGACGACGGACGGCACGAAGTTCATGATTTCTCTGACAACGACCGAAATCGGGATTGACGCGCGAGGAAATGTGAATGCCTTAATCATGGCTTGATTAGCCTTCACACTGCCAGCGCATGTTGTCAACACTCGCGTTGTAAATCCAAAAAAGAAAACTCCAATGAGCAAGTAGCCCAGGAAATTCTCGATACCACGCGAAGTTTGTAGGATAACTCCGAAGATGACAAAGAAAGCCAGCGCGTTCAGAATCGGCTGGATGACCATCCAAGCGATTCCTAGATAGTTTCGCTGATTACCGCCTATAACTTTGGCGCGCGATTCCGCAATGATGAAGTGGCGTCTATGCCATATCTGACGAAAGTAGGCATTGAGCGGGACGCGAGCGTTCACCTGTCCAAGCGACCAGGCTGGAACCTCTATTGTTTCTAATTCACTTGATTTCGACTTCATTTCAACTTGTCCAGTTCCAGTTCGGACGACAATGCTTGGTACGTTGCCACAATATGTTCAACGCGCTTTGACCAACTCGCCACTTGTTCTACCCATTCCCGACCGCGCGCGGAAAGCGCGCACCGCAAATTACCGTCACGTTGCAATTCCGTGATCGCTTCTGCCCATGCCTTAGCGTCTCCGGGCTTAGCTGTCATTCTTGCTTCTGATGGCAACGCCTCTGCTAAACCAGGAACTTCCGATAATAGTACGGGCCGGCCGAGTCCGGCGGCTTCAACAGGTTTCAAAGGCGTAACTAAGCGACATACCGGGTCGTCTCTACGAGGGATACAGTACAAATCGAGTGCTTGGACAAACTCATGCGCTAACGTTTGAGGTACTCGTCCTGGAAACACTGCCGGAACGTCGTAAAGACGAGCCATCTCCTTGAGCGCGGGCATGGCAACTCCGTCTCCCACTAAAAGCAGACGTACATCTTCTCCTTTTGTGCGCAAAAGAGAGATTGCCTCGATGAGTGTGTCGAAACCTTCATAATCAACGATAGATGCAGCGGCGCCTACCCAAAAGCCCTTCTGGGGAATACCAAGAGTTTCACGCACCTCATGAGGCGACCGCGACGTTTGAGCGTTCAATATACCTTCACCAACACCGTTAGGAACGACGCTTATACGTTCGCTGGGCACACCTCGGGCTATCAATGACTCTGCCATAGTCGCGCCCAACGTAACTACGTGATCGGCTGACTTCGCCATAAGAGTTTCCATCTGTCTAAAGCGAACGTACTTCTCTGACTTAATTGCCGTGCCAAAGCCTTCTGGGTGAGCCGAAGCCCATGTATCTTCAAGCATTCCGCGGACTTCGTAAACCCACGGAATGCCAAGTGTTTCCGCTGCCTTACGAGCTACTAGACCATTCACGAAGTGCGTTGTTGTGTGCAGAATCTTCGCGTCAGTAGCTCTGAGAAACTCCAAAAGGTACGTCAGCTGTTGGTCCAGCCTGGCTGACGGTGTCCGTTCCAGTCGCGTCGGGAGGTGACGAACATAATCGACCCCGTCAACGGTTTGCACGGGACCAGGGCACCACTTCCCCACCAACGTGGGATACCCGGTTCGAGTCAAAGCGGCAACTGATAAACCGGAGTTTTGAACACCTTTAAGTACTTCGTGGGTACGAATTGTGTAACCCGACTGCGTATAAGGGAGGGAATTGTTGACCATATAAGCAACATCGACGTTACGGTCCGCGCCAGTGGCTACACTTACAGATTTACCAACAGTTGGCGCCCATTCTCCCGAATACAGTCGCAATTCAGAGGCAAGACGTCGTTTTAGCTGACTTCGTCGTGGAGCACGCTCGACAGCTCTTGTCATGTGCCCGGAGTACCACAGAGCTCTCGCCTCGATTTTGTGTCGACGTGACGTGTTCCGCACGCTTGTTGCTAGTCGTATTGCAGATTCTGGTTGCCCCAAGTGGAGAGCAAGTTCACCTAGCACACCTGCCGATATCCCTCGTGGGCTTGACTCCTCAATGATGTTGATTGCTTCGCGGTTCTTTCCCAAACACCAGGCGCCAATAGCCCGCGCCGTGTGAGCCGGAAGCTTACTCATAGTCGCTCCAACAATCCGCACAGTACGCCCAGGAAACCTGCGGACCACCTGCATCCCAAAAAAGACTGGGTCAGTGGCAACGTGGTCTGCCACCACTAAAGAGAGACCAATAACCTGTTTCAACCCGAACGTGATACTCATTGCGTCACCTCGAACAGTACACGTTCTAGACGTCTCCCTGCACTCTCCGGCGAAGCGTTCTCTGAAACCCACTTCTGAGTGTGGCCGATGTTGTTACCCAATTCCTGCTTTTCAGCTAAGGCATTGAGCAACGCTTTTAACACTTGTGAATTACCGGGCGTTGAAATGTCACCTGCTTGGGAGTTCGCAACAATTGAAGCTGCCTCGCCACCCAAAACCCCAGTGACATGCTTCCCTCGCGCCATGACTCCGTACAGTTTTGAAGGAACGGTCATCTCAAAGGCCTGCAATGGCGCAAGGGTAACGAGACCAGAGTCGGCCCAGTTCCAATGTTCTTCTAACTGCTCCCCCACTGTTTGCGGGTAGAACTGGATGTTCATGGCTCCTGCTGCTTGTTTCTTCAACTGCTCCTTCGCAGCTCCGTCACCCACGACACGCAACGTCACGTGCGGAGTGTCTCGCACTGCGTCGACGACGTGTTCAAGCCCTTGCGACCTCCCCACCGTCCCCACGTACAAAAGGTTCAGAGCGCCTTTCTTTTTTGGACGTGAAGGTGAAGGGCGTGGTTCAGCCACGTTACGAATGAGGTGAACGTTGTTCATTCCACGTTCCTCGGATACCCGTTTGAATGCCTTTGTGGTAACGATTACTGCATCCGCTTGTTTTTGCGCGCGGATCAAAAGCTGGGGGATAAGTTTTCGTTCCAAAACACTCGATATCGGTTTGGGCAACAAGCTCTTGGTCGCGCCCTCGACCAACCGGGTTTGCCATATGAGATCCGGCCATGCGTCACGCACTTCCGCAATGTGTGGCACGCCTAGAATTCGTGATGCCAGCTCCCCTGCAAAGAGCATAGGCAACCCGGGGGTCGTCGATATGACAACATCGGGTTTGCGTCTGCACATATACGTTGTCGCGAATGCCTCTGCCAAGCTGGAGATTGCTTGGTCCAGCATCTGCACTACCATCGAGCCAGAGTACGGGACGTATGGTACATGCAAAACTCGTTCACCATGCTTGCCTGACTCCCACACCCACACCTTGTCCTGGGTAAACCGGCGTCCCAAGGGGTAGTGCGGAACAGGAGCACACACCGCAACTTCATGACCACGTTTGATGAGTAATTCCACCAGGTAGTTCCAGCGTTTTTGTGGGGCTCCTACCTCGGGCTGGTAGTAGTGCGTCATCAACAACACTCTCAAGGCTGCACTCGCTTCTGTCGCGCGGTGTTCACAATGTGCGGGAGCGCCGCGTACCCGACTGATACCAATCCCCAGACCATAATTACAAGCAACCTACTTGCAGTGAATGTCACCACACAACAAGCTATGACCGTGGCGGCAAAAATTGCGCCTACCGCTTCGTGGCTCACACCAGCTTGGTTGAGTCGCTGATAGTAATGCTTTCTATGGGGTTGAAAAATGTTCTCGCCGGCGTAAACCCTTTTCACAATCGTGACCAGAACATCAAACAACGGTATGACAAATGGAGCGGCAATCATCATGCGCGAGGCGCCACTGATCCATAAAAGCCAGAATAACGCGATTGCTATGCCACCAATTGCGTAACTGCCTACATCGCCTAGAAACGCGCGCGCAGGGGACTTATTGATAGGGAGGAAAGCTACGGTAGCTCCAGCTAGTGATGTTGCGACCCCCGCAAGCAAAGTTTGACCTGCGCTAACCGCAATGACTGCATACCACAACCCAATCAGCGCCGCCCATCCCGTGATGAGCGTATTCACGCCGTCCATAAAGTTAATTGCGTTCACGGAAAGCACGACGGACGCGGCTATTGCGAATACAACAGACCACCCCCATGGTGAAAGGAGGAACACCAGGAAACCAAAAATTAGGCCCAATACGATTTGAAAGAACAAACGCGTCGTTGCCGAAAATGAATCCAAATCATCAGCTAGCCCAACCGCCCCACAAACAACAGCAGCCGCAAGTGCCATGCTTGCAACTACCCATCCGTGCCCGAGCGGTTCGTCGAAAAACGTATGCACAACTACCGAAGTAACACCGCCAACCAAGTACCCCGCGATGACACCAATTCCGCCACCGCGGACCACAGAGGTGTCGTGAGACGACCGTGCAGTGGGGTGATCAAGGACTGCGTGCCGTTGCAGGCCAGGAATTACGAGAAACCGATTGACCGCGTAGCCCAGAACTAGCGCGACCCCAAATCCAAGAAGGAGCGTCACTGCCCGTCCCCATTCTGTTGAGCAATCAGTTCCTCTAGAGACAGCGGTGATGTTGAGGGTTGCGCTGGGTTCAAGGCGTTTTCTTGTGCTTCAGTCATGCAGTCGCTTTGATGTATCAGCGACAAGAGCTGAGTGCGCAACTCTGCATCGCGCCGGTGACCTGCCAACCGTCCTGCAGCGACAATAGACCGCACGTGCTCTAGCGAGATTGGAGAAATAGATACCTGTGAAATTAACGGGTGACCAGGTCGGTTATCGGACTCTCCTGCCGCCAGCCTCACTTCCTCGGGTTTCTCCCCGTCGCGCAAGCCTGTGTAGACGATTTCGATGTCATCACGTCCAGATAACGCGATGACACGTTTAGCTAGGTCTTCAATGAGCACAGGTTCGCCCATATCCAGAACGAGGGTCTCTCCGGGGTTACCCAGGGCGCCGGCTTGCAGCACCAAATCGCATGCTTCGGTGGCTGCCATGAAGTAGCGTTTGACGCCAGGAGCTGTCACCGTGACTGGCCCACCTGCTTGCACTTGAGCAACAAATGTGCCCAGGACCGAACCACGTGACCCTAGAACATTTCCAAACCGCACCGACATGTACCTGCGACCGGTCTGACGGGCCACCTCGGCGACAGCTCTTTCAGTTAGGTATTTCGAAGCACCAAGCACTGAGGACGGGTCGGCAGCCTTGTCAGTAGAAATATGAACGAAACTTTCGACGTCGTTTTCGACAGCGGCATCGAGTAGCGACAAACTTGCGCCGACGTTCGTCTTAACAGCCTCGTCGGGAAAGCGTTCAAGAAACGTCAAGTGTTTCAAAGCCGCCGCGTGGAAGATAATGTCTGGTTTGACGTCTGCCACCATTGATCGGACAAATCGCCCGTCGCGGAGATCGCCAAGTATCAGGTCATCACTCGTCAGAAGTGCCGATCCCTCAAGAATGAGTTGTGTCGAATGAAGACCACTTTCGTCACGGTCGGTCATTACCACTCGTTTTGGCGCGTACTTGACCAACTGTTTGCACAAAACTGATCCGATTGATCCGCCAGCTCCTGTGACGAGGATGGTCTTTCCGGTCAAGTAATCGGCGATTTCGTCGACGTTGGTGTTGATCGGCTGACGCCCCACCAAGTCATCGAACTCAATACTGCGGAAAAAGCCAGGACGCGACATGATTGGGGCGATCTGGTTCATGGTCTGTCGCCGTTGATCTTCTGCTCGCAGATGCGGTAACACACGCAGATCAAGTTCCCGAGCACTTGTCTCTTTAACAATGCTGTCGACTTTGTCCGAGGGCAACGAGTTCGACGCTAAAACAACCAGATCGGGTTTCATTTCGTCGAGCAATTCGGGTAGCGCAGTAAGTGCCCCTAGGACGCGCACACCTTCAATACGCAAGTGGCGCTTTGCCTTGTCGTCGTCAAGGAAACCCACAACGACAAACTCTTCGCGAGGGTCCTCGGCGATCATCCGATACGCGGTGCGACCGTGTACACCCGCACCGATAATAAGTGCCTTCTTTGCGCGGTTATTTTGGATGCGTCGTCGCTGAGTCCACGCCGTATCGAGCCATGACAGCGTACCGATTGCAACGATCGTGAGCGCCCCTGCTGTCAACGGAACGCTGATCGGAATTTCAAGGGTTAACCACGGCAACAAGAAGGCCAAATAGAGCAGACCTGTTGCGATCGCGGTTAGCGAACCGATCGCCATCAATTCATCGCCAGAAGCCTTCCAAAAGCGCCCCCGGTAAACGGTCAGTGGGCCAAGCACGACGAAAAAGAGGAACCCGCACAACGCCGCAATGAGAATGTGCGTGTAGTTGGGGGTGGTAACGCTGAAGTCATAGCGGACCATTGCGGCAACCCACACCGCCACCGCATACACGAAGCCGTCACGAAGCGCTCGGACAAATGCCTGCTTGGTCGTACGAAGAGACCTCGCAGGAAAATTTGTCGCAGTTGGCTTTGGCTGACTAGGGGAAGCTATGGCTCGGTCCTTACTCACACAAAAATGAAACTTGCGAAACCAGTATAGTTCTCAATCCCTAGCTATTCGTCGGAGCTCGTCCACGAGAGACTCGTAGGTTTGCGCATCGTAGTGGTAGGGAGCAACCCCCCACTTATGGTCGCGCGCACTTCTCACGTCCTCGGCCCCCCTGCAAATCACAGAGTCCGTAAGTGTGCTCGCAAACTCGAAGTAGCGTGCAAAAGAGTCGTTGGCTTCCGCTACACGCTGGTGACGAGCGTCAACATCAGGCAGTGTCGAATCGAATAGATCATTGGTTACACTCCAAATCGCACGGCCTGAAACCATACCGGTTCGCGCATTCGACCAGTTTCGCTTGAACGTTCGAGCGAGTCGGCCTGCTTTTCTTCGGTTGTGCGATGCCCAACGTTCATCATCGAACGTATCTGCCCAGGCGACATCCATGAGAACTGTTGGCGCCTCCACGGCCTTGAGCTCAGCCATGTTTAAGGCGAACCCCTTCTTCCATAGATCGAAATGTTCATCCGACCCAAATTCGATAAAACGGTAGTTCTTTTGACGGGCTATCGCGTCGATTCCAAGTTTGAAAGCTTCGATCGAGTTTGTGAGGAAACGCCCCTCCTGGTCTGCCCACACGCCACGGCGTTCGTCAACTAAATCGATCAAAATAAGGTTGAGGTCGTCCTCTTTCAATCTCTTCACAGCATCTGCGCGTGTATCTCCTAGATACGACTTTCGCTGGAACTCAGATTCGAGCGCCGTACTCGCTGGGGCGTGGTCACGCATTGGGTTCAACCGAGTTATTGAGGACTGTCGCGCTACGTAAACACGAGGATCGCATTCCGCCCAGTATTCACACGTATCCCGAGAAACGCACGATCCGAAGATCCCCACAGCTACGTGATTCTCTTCGTTTGAACTCATACCACCATCTCGCACAGTCATCGTTTTTCACTTGGTCACACAATAGCCTCTTATGGCACATCGATGTGTGAAAATAGGGGAAAGTAGGCCGTTAGGAGGAAGTCGTGTCCAAGATCCACATGCTTCGCAAAGCACTGTGGCACCTGCGCAGAGGCGGAGTCGGCCAACTCAAAGAATGGTCTAGACGGTCTAAGACCGAGAGGTTAAATCGAGCTGGATTCCGCAACAGAGACAAATTCGAGTATTACCCAGCTGAACCGCTTGAGCGACCGAAGCGATTCCCCGACCTCAATGTTGGCGTTATTCTTGACGATTTTTCACTACAGGCCTTCGCACCAGAATGGAACCAAATCGAGCTTGCGCGAGACTGGAATGGCCAGTTAGACAACCTCGACCTCGTTTTCATCGAATCTGCATGGAACGGCAACCATGGGAAATGGCAATATCAACTCACGGGCAAAAGTGGAGTCAAAGATGACTTCAAAAGCCTCCTCGCAGATTGTCGAAACCGCGGAATCCCTACCGTTTTCTGGAATAAGGAAGACCCCCCGCATTTTGAGGACTTCATCGAAGCTGCCTCGCTTTTCGACCATGTTTTCACAAGTGATTCCCGTCTCATTCCTGAATACACGAAACGCCTGGGCCACGAGCGAGTCAGCGCGCTCATGTTTGCTGCCCAGCCCTCCATCCACAACCCTGTTCGCGCGGTTGGAGAACGGATAGCAGACGGAGTGGCGTTCGGTGGAATGTACTTTGCGCATAAGTTTCCTGAGCGGCGCGAACAGATGGAGTGGCTCCTCCCTGCCGCTAAGTCTGCTGCAGAGAAAACTCGTGAGCGATTCGCAATTTTCTCACGCCAACTGGGTAAAGACCCCAGGTACCAGTTTCCACCGCCCCTCGATACTTCGGTGGTGGGTTCACTGCCCTATGACGAGATGCTCACAGCGTATAAAGACTTCAAGGTGTTCCTAAACGTCAACTCTGTTGTGGATTCGCCCAGCATGTGCGCCAGGAGAATCTTTGAACTCACCGCGTGTGGAACGTCCGTGGTCACAGCTCCAAGCGAAGCGACACGACAGGCGTTTCCCCCGAACGAGATCTTCCAACCTGTTAGTGAAGACGAAGCCTTTCACACCACTCGGGCTCTCTTGCGATCCCACGAGCTACGTGACCGTTCCGTCCACCTTGCTCAGCGGCGCGTGTGGGAAAACCACACATATGCCCACCGAGCCGAGAAGGTAGCCCATGCTGCGGAACTTTCAATCTCCGATACAGCGCGACACAAGGTGTCTGTACTGACTTCAACAAATCGTCCTCAGCAGCTGGCGCATCTTTTCTCGCAGGTCGGAAAACAGACCGTAAACCCCGAACTAGTTCTGATTACGCACGGCTTCACGCCATCCTCAGAACAAATCGACGAGTTGGCGCAGTCCAACGGAATCGCCGAGGTCGTCCACCGGGTTGCAGACACCGACCTCACGCTGGGCGAATGTTTAAATATGGCTGTTGGCCTGGCCACAGGCACCGTCCTCGCCAAAATGGACGACGATGATCTGTACGGCGAACGCTACCTCGAGGATGCCCTCCATGCGCTCATGTATTCGGGCGCTGACCTCGTTGGAAAGAACGCGCATTACATGCATTTAGAAGCAGAAAACGTTACCGTCCTCCGGTTCCCGGAACGCGAGCACAAGTTCACCAACCTTGTCATGGGACCAACGATGGTGGGACCTCGAGAAACTTTTGAAACCGTACAATTTGCAACTCGTAGCACAGGAGAAGATACTGATTTTCAGGCTCGGATTTTAGACGAGGGTGGAAAGATCTATTCGATGGACCGATTCAATTTCGTCCAAATGCGTAAGGAATCTCACGCTCACACATGGAGCGTCACCTCAGCCGAGCTTCTAGGAAACGGAGTCATTCACAGCTACGGTTTACCTAGCAACCATTATTTTTTCTAGAACAAAACTAGATGAGTGAGGACAAGCCATGACACAGGGTGTGGAGACATCCCAGCCAACCGTTGCAGTGATCGGCCTAGGTTACATTGGCCTACCAACCGCCGCTGCTCTTGCCAACGGTGGTGCTAAAGTAATCGGCGTCGATGTAAAAGAATCCACCGTAGACGCAGTCAACCGCGCCGAGCTTCCCTTCGTAGAAGAAGGTATGCAGGAAGTTTTGACAAAGGCAGTCACGAGCGGAAACCTCACCGCCAGCCTCGAAACACCAGTTGCACAAAACTACATCGTGGCTGTACCCACCCCTTTTAAGGGTGACCACGAACCTAACCTGGCCTACATTGAGGACGCCGCGACTAAAATCGCGCCCCAGCTCAAGGGTGATGAACTGGTCATCCTCGAATCAACTTCTCCTCCCGGTGCCACTGAGCGAATGGCTCAGGTCATCCTGGACGCTCGCCCTGACCTGACCATGGAACCGGGCCAGGACAACTCTGTCTACTTCGCTCACTGCCCAGAACGCGTGCTTCCTGGCCGAATTGTAGAAGAACTGCGCACGAACGACCGCATTGTTGGTTCGCTCAACGGCGACGCTGGTGAACGCGCACGCGACCTCTACAAGCTTTTCTGCGACGGCGAATTCCTGATGACTGACGCTAAAACCGCAGAGCTGTCCAAACTCGTCGAGAACTCATTCCGCGATGTCAACATCGCATTCGCAAACGAATTGTCGGTCATTTCTTCAGACCTCGGAATCGACGTCTGGGAGCTCATCGAACTGGCCAACCACCACCCTCGCGTCAACATTCTGCAGCCTGGCCCAGGTGTTGGTGGCCACTGCATTGCTGTTGACCCATGGTTCATCGTGTCGTCTGCGCCTGAAACTGCCCGCATTGTTCGCGCCGCACGTGAGATCAACGACGCGAAACCAGAGTTCGTTCTCAACCAGATCATTCCGCAGGCAGAAAAGTTCACCGCCCCCAAGGTCGCTGTTTTGGGTCTTGCGTTTAAGCCCAACATTGACGACCTGCGCGAAAGCCCGGCAATGCTCATTACTGAACAGCTTGCCCAGCGTCTTCCTCAGGGTCAGATCCTGGCAGCCGAACCAAACATCAAGGAACTCCCTGCCAAGCTTGCAGAGTTCGAAAATGTGCAACTGACCGAACTCAACGATGCAATCCGCGACGCCGACATCGTGCTCTTGCTCGTTGACCACGATGAGATCAAGGCAGTTGACCCATCAGCGGTCAACGCTGGCTTCGTCTACGACACCCGCGGAGCGTGGCGCACCAAGTAACCGCTTTTAAACAAAATGCCGGGGCTAGTTCATGTTGAACTAGCCCCGGCATTTAGCTTAACTACCAAGCACCGTTCTTAGCGGTTTCTGCAAACTGCGCAACTTCGCCGTTAGCGTACGCCTCTTGCATCCGTTTCTGTTCCTTCTCATCAACCACAATGATCGAAGCTTTACCAGCACGGCCCGGCCCCTTGTTGGGCGCGGTGAAGAAGTGCATATCGCTGGCCCTAAGCCCACGCATTCCAAGCCCCATCTTCACCATCTTGTCGGACGAAAGACCGTCGTCGACCGTCACGTACGGCGAAAACTCCTTGACGATGTTGGAGATCTTCCCGGGGTCTGAAAGCGTGTTACCTGACAAGGTCTTGCGCATAACACCCTTCAGGAATTCCTGCTGGTGACGCATACGCGTGTAATCACCATCCGCAAAGTTCTTACGAGCACGCACAAAGTCCAGCGCGCGCTTGCCCTCGACGTTGTTTACACCAGCTTCAAAGTTCGACCCGTTCGACGAAAACGCTTCTTCAGACTTCACGTCAACGCCACCGAGCGCGGTACTCAATCCTTGGAAACCTTCAAAGTCGATAATTGCGACGTGGTGGATAGGCGCACCAATGAACTCGCTGAAAGTCTTAGTCGCTAACGGCAATCCACCGTACGACATCGCGGCGTTAATCTTTGCCTTTCCATGACCTTCGACGTCCACCCACGAGTCACGTGGAACCGACATCACGTAAATGCCTGAGTTATCAGCTGGGATGTGCGCGATCAAGATCGTGTCTGACCGGAATCCACGAGCGCTCGTGTAGTCAACGTCTTTTTTCCTTGCGTCGGATCCCAGCAACAAGATGTTTGTGCCTTTTCCATCTTTGCTGGCGTCTGGTGGTGGGTTGTCACCAAAAATCTTGCTTGCCTCAATCTTCTGTGACCCCTTGTCCCACAGTGATTTGACGTACAGGAAGTACCCGCCAATAGCCGCCATCCCCAGGAGAACCAAAACAACTAGACCAGAAATGACCCACTTCCCAGCGGTCATTTTCTTCTTTTTTGCCCGAGGTCGTCGCAGCTGAGATTCCTCGCTGGTTTCGGGACTGTCATCGAAAATATCTGAGTGTGACACTGAAGCTCCGCACTGTCGTAAAAAGACCTAACGAATATTGTACGAGGTTCATACGGTCATTCCAGAATGCGTGGCCGCGTTCGAGGAATCTCCCATGAAATTAGACTGTCCTTATGATTAACGACGTTGTTATTTGCTCTCCTCTACGCACGCCAGTGGGCGGGTTCGGTGGCCAGTTTGCTTCGCTCACGGCACCTCAGCTAGCAACACAGTTGTTCGAAGCACTGTTAGCAAAAATCGCCTTGGACCCTGAACACATCGACGACGTGGTTCTTGGGCACGGTTACCCAACCATGGAGGCCCCGTCCATTGGACGCGTTGTCGCACTCGACGCTGGCTTGCCGGTTCGCGTAGCCGGAAGACAGGTCGATCGACGGTGCGCTTCTGGCCTGCAAGCAGTCCTTGACGCTGCCGGACAAATCGCAACAGGAGGTGCTTCGCTGGTGGTTGCGGGTGGAGTTGAGTCGATGTCTGGTGCCGGATTCTTTGTGGATGGCATCAGGTGGGGTTCGGTCAACGGAACCGTCAACATGAAAGATTCCCTTCAACGTGGCCGGGTCACGGCAGGTGGCAAGAATCATGTCATTCCAGGTGGAATGATCGAAACTGCTGAAAATTTGCGGAGGAAGTACGCCATTTCACGTGAAGAACAGGATCTACTAGCAGTTGAGTCGCACAGGCGCGCGACGCAGGCGCAACGGGCTGGGCATTTCATGGAAGAAATTGTGCCGGTTACGGTACCTGGTACCCGCAAGGTCACTGAACACCAGGTACACACTGATGAGCACATTCGCCCCAATTCCACGCTAGAAAAGCTTGCGCAACTCTCCCCTATTTTAAAGAGCACCGATCCGAAGTCCACCGTGACGGCGGGTAATGCTTCCGGCCAAAATGACGGCGCCGCCATGTGCATTGTGACAACCATGCGGGAAGCTGAACGCAACGGGCTCACACCGCTTGTGCGGCTGGTGAGTTGGGGTGTGAGTGGAGTGGCACCAGAAACCATGGGCATTGGACCAGTTCCGGCAACCGAGTATGCGCTCAACCGCGCAAACCTTGCACTGCCAGATATGGATCTCATCGAACTCAACGAAGCATTCGCGGCTCAGGTGCTGGCGGTTACCCGCGAGTGGGACTTTCCTGCATTCTCAGCGACGACCTCGGCGTTTGACCGCCTCAACGTCAACGGTTCTGGCATTTCCTTAGGGCACCCCATAGGCGCGACAGGGGCGCGCATCCTCACAACCTTGGCGTACGAAATGCACCGAAGAGAAGCCCGATACGGCTTGGAAACTATGTGCGTCGGTGGCGGACAGGGCCTGGCGGCAATCTTCGAACGCATCGCATAAGACGCTTTCCTTCCGCCCGGAAACTGGCAGTTCACCCAGTAAAACGTTCAGTTAGCACTGACTAACTGAACTGTTGTTACAGTGAGGATACGACCACACGGCCACTGGGCCAGGAAGGATGACTGCTGATATGCGGATTGTCACTTTTGTTAAGTACGTTCCGGACGCAGCTGGCGACCGGACTTTCGACGACGACAACACGGTAGACCGCGAAAGCGACGGAATTCTTTCCGAGCTTGACGAATACGCGGTAGAAGAAGCCCTGAAAATCAAGGATGCTGTAGGCGACGCTGAAGTTATCGCGCTGACAGTTGGACCCGAAGACGCAGAGGACGCTGTTCGCAAGGCGCTCCAGATGGGCGCCGATGCAGGTGTTCACGTCGACGACGAAGACCTCGAAGGTACGTGTGCAGTGGGAACCGCAAAGGTTCTCGCCGCTACGATCAAAGCATACGAAGAGGAAGAAGAGGAACAGGTTGACCTCATCCTTACGGGCCTTGCATCCACCGACGGTGGCATGAGCGTCATGCCAGCCATGGTTGCTGAACTGCTGGGACGCCCTGCGGCAACTCAGGCTTCGGAAGTGACTGTTGAAGGAAGCACCGTTCGTGTTCGTCGCGACGGCGACACCTCGAGCCAGTTCATTGAAGTGAGCCTGCCTGCCGTTGTGAGCGTGACTGACCAGATCAACGAACCTCGCTACCCATCCTTCAAGGGCATCATGGCTGCTAAGAAGAAGCCCATTGACTACTACGACCTTGAAGACCTTGAGCTCGCTGAAGCTGAAGTTGGGTTTGACGGTGCGACCACCCAGGTGGTCAACGTCGCCGAACGTCCTCCACGCACCGCTGGTGAAATTGTCACCGATGAAGGTGAAGGTGGAAACCAGCTCGTTGAGTGGCTCGCTTCCAAGAAGCTCGTCTAATCAATCCGTCCAACTAACACAAAGGGAATCGAAACATGTCTGAAGTTCTCGTTCTTGTAGACCACGTGGACGGCAACGTACAAAAGTCCACATTTGAACTCCTCGCAGTTGCTCAGCAGGCCGGCGAACCAGTAGCAGTGTTCGTAGGGTCTGACGACCAGGCGCAGAACGCTGCGGCCTCGCTGGGCCAGTACGGCGCAACCAAGGTTCTTGTCGCAAACGACCCAGCTCTGAACGAATATCTGGTTGCTCCTAAGGCTGAACTGCTCGCGCAGCTCATTTCCGAGCGTCAGCCAGCTGGCGTCCTCGTTTCGTCAACCGCCGAAGGCAAGGAAATTGCTGGTCGTGCAGCAATTAAGTCCGGCTCCGGTGTCATTACTGACGCTGTTGAGGTGGAAGCTGACTTCACTGCTACCCAGTCGGTGTTCGCTGGTGCGTACACGGTCACCGGTAAGGTCACCAAGGGCACTCCGATTGTTGCCGTGAAACCAAACTCAGTGTCACCGGTTGAAGCTGGCGCACAGGCAGCTGTTGAAGCTGTGAGCTTCACCGCAAGCGATGTAGCAAAGACCGCACGTATCGTTTCGGTTGAAGAAAAGCCTTCTTCAGGTCGCCCAAACCTCACGGAAGCACCGATTGTTGTTTCCGGTGGACGCGGTACCGGTGGAGACTTTGGCCCAGTCGAAGCTCTGGCAGACTCGCTTGGCGCTGCCGTCGGCGCCTCACGTGCAGCCGTTGACGCTGGCTGGTACCCACACGCGAACCAGGTAGGTCAGACCGGTAAGGTCGTTTCGCCTCAGCTGTACGTTGCTGCTGGTATCTCCGGTGCGATCCAGCACCGCGCTGGTATGCAGACCTCGAAGAACATTGTTGCAGTCAACAAGGATGCAGAAGCTCCTATCTTTGAGCTCGCAGACTACGGTGTCGTTGGCGACTTGTTCAACGTACTTCCGCAGGCAACTGAAGCGATAAACGCACGTAAGTAATGCTTGACAAAAGTGGTGTGGTCACCGGCTGGTGGTTACACCACTTTTTTGTGCGAATTTGTCGTAAACCGTTCACGAGCATGCGTCACCTGACATAATGAAACTGGTCGCCCAAGCAAAAGTTTTAGGAGCTTCACATGAAGAAACGACTCGTCCTTCTTGCCGGAATTGGTATCGGATTTGTTCTGGGTTCGCGCGCCGGACGCCAGAGCTATGAAAACCTCAAGCGCCAGGCAACAAACCTGTGGAATGACCCCAAAGTCCAGGACGGTATCGAAACCGCCCGCGAACAGATCGAAGAAAAAGCTCCTGTTGTTGCACAGGCAGTCAAAGACAAGGCACCTGTTGTTGCAGACAAGGTGAAGGAAGCCGCAGACGCTGGCGTTGCTAAAGCTAAAGAAGCTACCAGCGATGTAAAGGCAAAGGTCGAAAACGACCCTAAGTCCGAGGTTCCTGACGACGTCGTTTCAGACCCAGCTACTCCTATGGACGAAGAAGGTCCAGCACCTACGAAGTAAGTGCGTCGTGAGGGGGCGGGTGATCCATGGTCACCCGCCCCCTTTCGCATTCACAACAACGACGACGTCAAGCGACACACGTTCTCTAGATACTTCTGCTTCAGCGAGCGTTTACGCCACTGCTCGATATTGAGCTCCTTCACCACGGGCACATACGCTTCTTCTTCCAAGTCATACAGCGACGATGTCACACCTTCATCAACGATGAGCAAGCTGATCTCCATGTTCATGGCAAACGACCGTTCGTCCATGTTCGATGACCCAATCACCGTGACATCGTCGTCGACCAGGATGAACTTCGAGTGCAGAATCGTGGGCTTGGGGTAAAGAAAAATCTTCACCCCGTTCTCCATGAGCTCCTCATAAAACGACTCTTGCGCGTACTGCAAAATAGCGTGGTTTCCCTGCTCAGACACATAAATCCGAACATCAACCCCGGAATGCGCCTCTGTCGTCAACGCCTGCTTCAGCGACTCATTAGGAACAAAATACGGAGTCACAATCACAACACGCTTGTTCGCGTTATACACCAAGTGATTAAACAGCCTCAAATTGTTTTCCAACGGAAAACCCGGCCCTGAGGGCACCGCTTGCGCCATGATTCCACCCTCGTGCGGGGTGTCCATGGTCAGTTGCAACTCATCAGAAATAATGTCGCCGGTTTCTGAGTACCAGTCAGTCGCGAACACGGCGTCCAGCTCGTTAACCACCGGGCCTGTACACCTAATGGCCAAGTCTTTCCACTCAAAGCCTTTTTTCACATTCGCACGCTTGTTGTACGTCTTATCAATCGCATTGAGCGAACCAGTGAACCCAACCTCACCGTCGATCACCACGATCTTGCGGTGATTCCGCAAGTCAGGGCGCTGATACTCCAACCGCCACGGCCGCACGGGCAAGCTCCGTCGCCAGTCAATAGGTGAGTTGTCCATGAGCTTGACTAGCTCTTTGTAGCCTGGGTACCCCACGCATCCAATGTGGTCCACCAGCACACGCACGTGCACCCCACGCTCCGCAGCGTCCTTCAACGCATCAAAGAACGGGGCAGTAGTCGAGTCATAGGCAGCGATATAAAATTCCACATGGACGAACTTCTTAGCGCGCTCAACCTCTTCGGCCATCAAGCGGATAGCTTCGTGATTATCCGGCAACAAGCTAAAAGAGTTCCCGTGCGTCATGGGAAGCGCACCCAGGGAGTAATTTAGTTGCGCCGAGGTGCGAAGTGGTTCCGTGAGGTGCTCGGATTTGCCCAAGATGGCTTGGTCGTCTGTTTGCTCTTTGATCAGGTCGTTGATTGTTTGCTGGTCTTTTCGGCGCTTTGCCGGCAACTTTGAACTACCAAAAATCAGGAACGCAATGATTCCCACATACGGGATGAAGAAAATGGCTAACAGCCACCCCAGCCCTACGGCTGGTTTGCGCCTGTACGGAACCCATCCCAGCGCAATAAGCCGAATCAGGATGTCGGGGATGATCAGTAGGGTAACCAGCCATGCTGGCCAGTCGAGTTCAAACAGTTGAGTTGCCCACAAATCCACCATCCCAATTTAGCGCACGTGCAAGAACGCTAGTCCCCGCACGTGCGCAGAAAAGAATGACGGGCTACGCCTCAACCATGAGAGTGACGGTCTGTGCGATGCAGGCTGGCTTGTCAGCACCCTCAATTTCGACAGTGTGGTTCATGACTACCTGCACACCGGATGACTTGCGGTTCACCTCGGCAAGTTCCACGACATCACGCACACGAGAACCCACAGGAACTGGCTGTGGGAAACGCACCTTGTTGAGCCCATAGTTGATCATCATCTTCATTCCGGTGATGGTGAAGATCTTTGGGCTTAAACCAGCAATGAGGCTCAGTGTCAGATAACCGTGCGCAATCGTGGAACCAAAAGGCCCTTCCTTGGCCCGTTCTTCATCGATGTGGATCCACTGGTGGTCATCGGTTGCATCTGCGAACTGAGAAACACGTTCCTGAGTAATTTCAAACCAGTCTCCAGTCCCTACTGGCTGACCGACTAAGGATTCGAGTTCTTCGACACCATTGATGACACGAGGTTCTGACATTGCTTCTCCTTCGAAACTTTTATTTGCCTTTGAACATTTCTACCATCGCTAAGCCACTTCGTGCATGTCATCTTGCACTGGAATAACACCTTGCTTGACTAAGCGTTCTTCAGCTTCCAACCACAAACGACCAAGTCGTGCAGATTCGGCTTGCGACATCAAGAGCCTATTTTTGTAGTAATAGGGACCTGGTTCGAAAGTTAGCTCACCTAAATAAACTCCATTAGGGACGTCATACAGATCAACACGAACAAATGGCGAAGGAACAGCACTTGAAATTCGTTCCGCAGTAAGCTTCAAAGCTTCCCAGTTTTTCGGCACTATCGCCTCAACGACTGTATCTAGATGCTTTGCCACCTCAGCAACCGAATACCGCTCATTTGTATCAACAAATGGGAGAAAGTTTCCGTCGAAATACATGAGTTCGCGCGTAGTTGGCGTAATATGTCGCTCAATCACGATCATTCCAATTACACCGCTGAAACAGTAGCACTTAACATCGGGAATCGGAGCTGAGCCGTCATGGTCTCGCAACAGTTGCTCAGCATGAAAGTTTCCCTGTGATGTATCTTCAAAATATTTGAGCGCAATGCCACGCTCTTCCTCGAGGACGCTTTCCCTGTTGAATTCTTCATTTTTCTGGAGATCGTAGAGCGCATTTCCACGTTTTTCCAAAAGTCGGACGCCTTGGGAGGTACTTGCGAAATCGGGTTTTAACACGAATTCACTTGGTAACTGGTCAAAATCTAGATCAGACAACTGTCCGTAGAAATACTGCTGTGGTACACGAACACCGACAAACCGAGCGAACTTTTTAACCTCGTGCTTCTCGCCAAGGAAAATTGGGACGCCCTTTTCAAGTTTCGAAAGCCGACGTTTCATTAGCAAGTGATAATTCAACTCGGACCCCACGGTTTCTGAGCAAGTGGCCAGGAGTTCAACGAACAGTCTATGCTTCGCGACCCGTGAGCACTTCTGCCATTGCTTCCACATTTCCGGGTTGAACCGTTGTCATGCGTGTGTGAAAGTCACTGTGTTCGTGGATTACCGGCAGGTCAAACGCGACCACATCTAGACCGCAACTAGGCGCTTCAACGAGCGCATACCCAAACGATTCAACCAGGCTTGTGGAAATAAAACTACCTCCACTTCGAGCCGCCCCACGATAGAAACTTGCCAGCTCCGCGGCAGATAGATTCATTCGCAAGTGAACTCGATGTTCGACGCGTAGGCTTGCTGCTTCTGCAAAAAACTCCGACGCAGGACCGGGCTGAGTTTCCAAGCTGATCACCACAAACGCATGGAATCGTTCTGGAAGTTGTGCAAGTAACCGCAATAGGTACTTCGATCCCTTACCGCGATCAAAACGACCTACCCAGATAAGTGGGGTAATCTCATCGCTGAACGTGTTGTAAGGCGCGTCCAACGCATCGTTGAAGAAGTAGGTGTCTACGCGGTTGGGGACCACTTCAAGCCTCCGCCGAAATCGAGGCTTGAGCATTGGCAACACGTGAAACGCGCTGTAATGGGATGGAACCCTGAACACGTCTACGCGAGATTGGTCGAGAACGTCAAGCTCTTTCTTGACGACCGAAAACGCCCCGGAGTGGATCTCATAGACCAGCTCCGTGTTGTCTGGAACCTCTAGCGTGTTAGCAAGTTGCGGGTTTGATAGGACCGAAACACGATCATAGTCGCGGTTTGCCAGAACGTGGTTAGTGTACTCAGCGAGTCGTGAACCAACTACTCTGCAGCTGAGGTTAGCGAACTCCTCAAAGGTCGCAACACCCCCCTTGTTCAATTCGAAAATAGCGTCATAATGGGCTTCCGGATTTGCTCGCGCACGACCACGAATGACCGAAGAAACACCACCACGCGAGCAGTTCTTGTACACAATCAGATTGTTACTCATGAGGAAAATCCCATCATCTCAACGTAGAGTTGCGCACGCGCACTCCACGTGTTTTCGGTTGCAAATTGGTCGATCCTGCTCAGTTCTTCGTCAGTCATAGGTTGGTGCAACGCTTCGTCAACAGCACTCACCAGTTCTTGAGGATTTCGGTAAACCCACGTAGACGGAGATGAGTCTACTGATCCCATTGGCGACGAAACCGTACGGAGACCCCATGCCAGGTATTCAAAAAGCTTGTTGGGATCAACGCCTACAGACAGAGGGCTCTGGATGAATGGAATAAGACCCACTCTCCACGATCGTGCGTACGATTCAATCTCCTCATGAGTTTTCGGACCAAGAATCGACACGTTACTTGGAACTTGCCCCAGTGCCGGAGCACCATGTCCGATGATCTCAAAACGCGCCTCGGGAAGTGCGCGAGCGAGGTGGAGTACAGCTTCCCAATCGAACCACGATGGAGTTAGATGTCCCACATAGCCAACCGCAAGGTCCTTGTGCTTCCATACCTCGCTGGTGCGAAGTGACTTTGCACGTTCGACTACTTCTTCCCGCACTGCATTGGGAATTACACGGACATCGACGTCACGTTTAACGGTCAGACTACGAACTTTCTGTTGGAGGGCAGGACTCACGGTGATTACACGCTCTGCGCGTTCGATCATGCGCCTTTCCAAAGTCGATGTGTACCACTTTGAGTAGCCGACACGGTTGAATTCTTCCATGTCGTCACGCACGATATATAGCGTCTGCCATCCATGTGCAGTTGCTGCATCGACTGCACCGTTAGCTGAAAGCGACGGGAACGACGAGCACACGTACACTGTATTTTTTCCTTGCCTTCTACGCGCCACCATCGCAACAGCGTCATCAAAGTGTTCCCGGTTTGCTTGACAGACATTGGGTAATGGCCGTTCCGACATTTCACCGATCGAGCTAAACGGGAAGAAGAGAACATGGTGTCCAAGCTTGTTCAGTTCACGCACGAGGTTGTTAGGACGAAGAGCTCGAGTATCGTCTCCCACCGGCGGAGCAGTCGTGTCCACAATCCACAACGGATCATCCGCCTTTATCGAATCTAAGAACTCTTCAAGGTGCCACAATGACTCTGCGGACCGCCTCCACTCCACCTTTGGAGCTCCTACTAAAAGTAGACCTTTATCATTCCATTTATTACCACGAATCAAAATTTCATGCGTTTCTTCACCGAAACTAAACTCTCTTTCAGTGACATCCGGAATGTTTTTATCTGAAGCAGACACATAGAGGTACCCGCCGATTGCCGGAGAAATACCTAGATTCGTAGGCGGCAAAAGTACATTTCCTGATTTGTCTCGCAGTTCAACTGAAACCGGAGTGCGACTCTCAACTCCATCTCCAGCTAAACCGTGAACTTCGACGTTAACAGAAGTGGCACCCTCTGGTGGATTAAGTACAATTTTGTACGCTGGTGGATGAAGCGCGACATCATTGCCACTGGGAGTTGCTAAAACAGATTCAGAACTCGATTCGGAATTAAAGACAACTTGCCCAGAGTAGAACGCATTTGCAACGTTTCTGCGCAGGTTACCTTTAAGCCTGAGTGAAACCACATTATCGGGTACCTGAAATTCAAAGTGGTTATTCCTATATTCAGATGAAGAACCTGCTACATATCGAAAATTTTGATACGCACTCGAGTGCCCAGCGTCAGGTAGCTCGACCGGTTCAGACTCTTCAGTCAGAGCGACCACTTCAAGAACGGCGGCTTTCTCAGTTTCTTTGTCGCACTTGATCTCAACGTCGACATAAACCCGCTCCCCAGGGACGACGTCAAAGCTAACATCGAGTTCTTCAAACGGAGTAGCCACTGCGTTATCCATACCAACCTACTCAAACTATTACCCTGAAGTTCGTCATCACCATGAACTTCACGCTTAAATCATTCACCTAGAACTAAAAACCGTTTGCCCCGGATGAAGATTAAAATTGCATACGTAGTTAATACTTTAACCGAAGTATAGGTAGCCAACGCTCAGGGCTTACCGTCATATTGTCTCATTCGATTGGAAAGAGCTCGCGAATGTAGCAGTTCGTGCATACAGTGCTGTGCGTTACCCAGAGAGAATATATGTTTCCGCTCATGTCGAAGTGGCCACACCAGGTACAGTGAGGGCAGTGCGTCAGAGAGGAGCATCATGGTTGATCACGCACCCGCTGCCCCGGCAAGCGACTTTGACCCGCTGCAGGTTCCTATCCGCAAAGCCGTGAGTGTCCTCATGGTCCGCCACAATCCGCATCTCGAACTCTTCGTCCAACACCGCGTGACCACCATCGACTTCGCCGCCGGCATGGTCGTCTACCCAGGGGGCCGCGTAGACGATGCCGACTACCACTCCCCCATCACCGCCTCGGCCTCACACGCCCAAAAATGGGCCCGCACCTGGGCTACAGACGTACCCACCATCAACGCGCTCCTCACCGCCGCCGTACGCGAAACCCGCGAAGAAACCGGCGCCACCCTCGAGCCCACCGCACTGCACCCCTGGGCCAACTGGACCACCCCACCAGGCCCCAAACGCCGCTTCGACACATACTTCTACGTCGCCGACGCCCACAACCTCGCCGCCCAACACCAAACCACAGAAGCCACCAACTCCGAATGGGCACCCGCCCACACACTGCTCGCCGACTACAACGCCCACCGCCTCGACATGATGCGCCCCACCCTGCACCTGCTCAACGAAATCATCGAACTGGATACCGTCGACGCGATCCTCGACGCGGCCGCCCACCGCAACATCGACCCCGTACGACCCACCACCGCCGACGCAAAAGACCTGGGCAAGGCCAGGTAGTCGCTGGGGCGGTGCCTGGTGAGAGCGTCGCTTTCAGGTCAGGTCACGGCGGTCGTAGCGCTGTTACCTGTTCAGGGCACCTCACACGGGCAACGGCAGGCACGCCACCGCGTCCCCGGCTCCCGCACCTTCCGGAGGGATGACCACCAACCCGCGCGCCTGCGCCAGTCCGCGCAACATGTTTGAGCCCCGCTTGTCACACAGCTCCCAGCGCTGCAGGTTTGCTCCCGAGGTGTCCCTCGGTTGTGTGCTTTGCTGCCCACCTTCTCCCGCCGAGGTGTCCCCCGGCTTGGCTGGCATCACCCGCCACGCCGATCCGGCACCAGACCTGCCCTGACCGGGGTCGAAATCGTGGGCCAGGCTCACGGCCCCGGGCTGTTCGATGCCACGGCCCAGGGCACCCCGGAGCACATGGGCGAGCACCAGCCGCAACGCCACCATCGCCGCCAACGGGTTACCCGGCAGGCCCACATGCACCACCCCCGAATGTTCCATGAGAAACGTGGGGTGGCCCGGGCGCATGTTGAGTTCGGGGAACAGGACACGGCCCGTCTCACCCGTGACCCGCCTCAGCGCAGCACGCCTGACCTCATCGACCCGCGAATGCCCAGTTCCACCCGTGGACACCACAACGTCACACTGACCCACCAGCTTCTCCAACGCGGCCTCAGTTTCCGCCTCACCGTCGCCGATCCGCTCACTGGCAACCACCTCGGCACCCAACATGCGCACATACGCGGGCAACTGCGGGCCAAACGCATCACGCACGAACCCGGGCTGAGGCAGGCCGGAGGCGACAACCTCGGTACCAGTCAACAACAACCCCACCCGCGGCCGGGCACACACCGGCAATGTGTCATGCCCCGCCACCGCTGCGAACGCCACCTGAGCGGGCGTAAGCAGCTCCCCAGCACGGGCGACCAGTTCCCCGGAGAGGGCTTCGCGACCGGCGCGACGGATGTTTCGGCCGGGTTCCAGATCTCGTTGCGGCGCCCCTGGCGCCAAGGAAATCCGCCCAGCGCCAGCAGTTCCAGCGCCACTAGCCTCACCAGCATCAACCTGCACCCACTCTTGCCGCACCACCGAGGTGGCTTCCGAAGGTACCAGCGACCCCGTCGCTACCGGCCACGCATTCTCCCCCACGATCCACGGCCCCGGGCCGCGCACCGCAAACCCATCCATGGCCGAGGAGTCATAATGTGGCACATCCCTCACCACCCGCACGTCCTGGGCAAGCACTTCACCAACGCACTCGGCCAACGGGCGCGTGACCTGCGGGGCGGGCAGACGCGTGCCACTTTCGTACGCGATTGCCATGGCGTCCAGTGGGTTCGGCGCCTGGGCGGGGTCTGCTCCCAGCCCCGAGGCTCCCACCTGCCCGCTTTGTGATGTACCGTTTTCGACCATAGGGCCAGCGTATCCTCCACCCGAAAGGTCACCATGCGTCGTTCCGTCCGCACCCGCGTCCACGTGTTTGGGCCCAACGGCCGTATCCGCACCAAAACCGACAAAGTTGCCGGCGAAGAACCCCTCGAAATCCGGTTGGGCGACCAGGAGTTCACGGTCATGATGCGCACCCCCGGCATGGACACCGAGCTGGTGCTGGGCCTGCTTCTGGGCGAAGGGATCATCCGCACTACCAGTGATGTGGTGGAGATCGATTTCTCCACCGGCTTGGACCCTGACGGCACCCGCAACTACAACGTGGCTAGGGTGCGTCTTTCGGCCGAGGTGTCCGCCGCCCTGGCGCAGAACGGCGGGCTTCCGGTGGGGCAGGAAAGGAATGTTTACACCAGTTCGGCGTGCGGGGTCTGTGGCACGGCTGCCCTGGAAGCAGTGACGAAGGTGTCAAGCTACCAGCTGCCCGCGTCCGAGTCATTCTTTGAGCCTGCCACTGTGTGCGAACTGCCGAACATCATGCGCGACCAGCAACCCCTATTTGCCACAACCGGCGGGATTCACGCGGCCGGGCTGTTTAGGTTTGGGACGGGGGCTGGGGCGACCTCGGGCACTTCTTCAACCGCGGGGGCCGGAACCGGGGCTGACTCAGGCTCTCCAGCTACCTCCCCCACCTTGCTCACGGTTGCCGAGGACGTGGGCCGTCACAACGCCGTTGACAAGGTCCTTGGGTGGGCGATGCGCGAGGATCTACTCCCGTTGAGTTCGTGCGTCTTGCAGGTGTCCTCGCGCGCTTCGTTTGAACTGGTGCAGAAAGCAGCGATGGCGGGGGTGCCTGTTCTTTCGGCGGTGAGCGCACCCAGTTCCGCTGCTGTGGAGTTGGGGAACAGCCTGGGTGTGACCGTGATCGGGTTTAACCGTAAGGGGACGTTTAATGTGTATTCGGCCCCGGAGCGGCTACTCTAGAGCTGACCCGCTCCAGGTTTTAGTTCGGACACGTTTTCTCTACACAAGAGGACAGATTTGGAGTGCTCCCCCATTAGTTGGACTGATGTAAATCAGTTGTCTTCTAGTGAGGAGTATTTCTTTGCGTGCAGATAGTACGTTGACTGCGAGTCAGCGGGAAGAGTTGGTGGCCTTGTTTGAGCAGGGTTTTAGCTACGGTGTTGCGGTGTTCGTCTTGGTCCTGCTAAGAACTTGTACCATCGGTTCGAGTTGCGTGGCAGGCTATGTCTGGTGAGGGGACGTGCGGAGCGTGGTTGGAGTTCTTCAAGTCCGCCGGTGCGGAGGCGTTGCAGAAGGGTCCTGACCCATCGGGTTCTGATACCGAATTGTGTTGATGCGTCTTTAATGCTCATGCGACCGTTGACGATGGCTAGAACGACTGCGCGGTTGCGTGAGTACGTCATTGTCCGAGCGTCTTTGGCGTGAACGATGTACTGAAATCAGACAGTCACCGCATCGCGGTTCTGGGTGAGGCGTTCAAACCCGATTCGGATGATCTGCGCGATTTACCGACGTTCGACATCGCTCTGACCCTCTGGTCACACAACGCCGATGTGTCCATCCACGACCCGAGAGACGGGTTGAGTATCACGGCATCGATCGCGCCGTGTCCGAGCAACGAAAGTTTAGACACTGGAAGCATCTCGAATGAGACAGAATGCTCATGAGAGGCAAGCCATTGGAGGGCACGCTGTTGGTGGTGCAGTACTCAAATAAGAGGTGTCCCGTGAAGCTTCAGGTCTCTTCTAATTGAACGATCTTCCTCATAGGTGCATGCAGCCAAATGCTTCCCATAGATGCGTCTTGCAACCGCATCATAAGTAGCTTCCATGTTTGATTGGGCTCGACTCCACATTGCCCCCATAGCTGCTTGGAAGTCGTCAGACAGCCTCAGTCGATTGTTCTTGGGGAAATACCCTCCAGGAACCAAGGTGATCTCACCGACTACGGGGCCGGATGGCGTGGCATACAGGTCAATCCGCGAGAAGGGGGCTGGCACAACCAAGGAAGTCTTACGTGCCAAGCAAGTCAACGCCTCCAAGGTCTCGCTATCAGGAAGCTGAGGGGGTGGGCTAGGTTTTTCTTGGACCAATGACGACTTGTCAAGTAAGCGAAAGCATTCGTCGTAACGTCCAATGTGTGCCGTCCGATGATTCCGGTCAATAACTACAAATGCTGCAATCTCCCCTCGGAACGCGTACGCTTTAAAGTCGCGAGGAACTTCTAGGCCATCGCAGTCCTGGATTACTTGCTCGACTATCAGCTGATTGGCTTTATTTGAGTTCTTGGAAAAGAGCGAGTCTTGGATCTCTACGATCTCGCTCAACGTGAGTTGCTTATTCGTCAGAGATTCTGTGAATAGGTCTTCGTCTCCGGTCTTGGTCAGGACCATGACTCCGCGAAGTGATGATTCCAAGGTAGGTTTGAGCACAAAGGTTTCGGGGAGGCCAGACAAGTCTATGTCGCGGGGGGAGGCAAAGCGACGCAGAATCTTGCTAGTTGGGATATTGAGTGCCTCTAAGAAGTCATAGCACTTGACTTTGTCGTGTAGATGCCACGGTGTGAACGGTTCCAAGCCTTTTGCTCGAATCCGCATGTAGTCATCCCATATCATGGCTGTCCTCTATCGGTAGGTGTCCCACTCCGCCTGCCTGCGAAGCGCAAAGACCAGGGCTCAGCATAGCCCAGGTTAACAATCACCGTACCCCCCGGCACCCCTTCAGGCAACACAGAGAGATCGAAAGCATAGCTCGAGAGTGCGTAGCTCTCTGCCTCAACTAGGGCGTGCCCAAAGGATTCTTTTAGACTTGTCGAAACGAAAGCGTCGCCACAACGAGCAGCTCCGCAAGACATTGAGGCAACCTTTGACTGAGAGGGATTCATGCGAAAGTGAATCCTGTGCTCTACCCCACCCCGAGTGCGCGTGCCTGAGACATAAAACCGGACACGGGGCCGGGTAGCGTCTCCAGGCCAATGACCATAAAAGCATGAAACTCGTCAGGAAGTTTGACCAGTATCCGAGCAAGGTATTTCGGTCCCTTCCCTTTGTCGAAACAGTCGACCCACATAAGTGGTCTCACTCCTGACGGGAAACGCTCAGTGTGCCCGTTGGGGATGAACTCCGAGTCATTGATCATGTTCGGCGCGCCTTCGACACGGCGGGCATAACGACGTGGCAACATGGACTGAACGTTGAATGCGTTGAACTCTGAAGGAACGCGGGTAGTATCAACCTTTCAAGTTCCAGCTTCGCTAGTCCCTTCTCTGCAACGGCGAAATGGGACGAACTGGTCTCGTATGGGGCGGGTGCGTAAGTTGTACGGCAAACACCTCAGGTGGTTTTCTCTACAGAAGAGAACCGATTCCGCTTTGATGTGTAGATTAACGCGTCGATTTTGAGCTGAAAACGTGAACAAAACGAACAAAAAGGGCGTTTACTCTACACTCCTGTTCGAGAGTTGTAGAGTAAACAGCCGGAATCAGACCCGCACCAAAGCAAGCCCAGGCCCAGCCTTAACCCTTGCCTAGTTCCCGCATCCGTGTGCGGACCGCCTCGGCCAGTTCTTCACCACCAATGAGACTGCGGATCGCACGCTGCTCAGCCGCGAACGCATCACTCAACGACGCGCGCCCGCTCAAGTCCACCAGCATTTTCGCCTGCGCCAACGCTGACCGAGACTTCCCCGCCAACTCACGCCCCAACTCCAGGGCGCGCGCATTCGCATCCTGGGCCAGTTCCTCAACCAGCCCCATCTCGTAGGCCCGCTGCCCAGTGACCACCTCACCAGTGAAAATCATGCGCTTGGCGTTCCCCGCCCCCACCACACGTGGCAGAAGCTGAGTACCGCACATATCCGGCACAATCCCCCAGTTGATCTCCATCATCGACAGCTTGGCATCCGGCTGAGCAACCCGCAGATCCGCACCCAACGCAATCTGCAAACCACCACCGAACGCCACCTTCTGCACCGCCGCAATCACCGGCGCTTCCACCTGCTGCCACACAAAAACAGCCTGCTGTGCCAACGCTTTCGCCGGGCCCACACCCTCACGAGCTTCCGGCAACTCCGCCTGACCCCCAGCCATTTTCTTGAACTCGCTCATGTCCAGGCCAGAACAGAACCCCGCACCCTTACCGGTCAACACCACAGCGGCCACGTCGTCGCGGGCCTCAACGAACCTCCCCGCATCCACCAAATCCGCAAACATCTCATGCGTCAGCGAATTCAAGGTCTCCGGCCGGTTGAACTCCACATGCGCCAACCGGTCCTCAATCGTCAGCGTGACCGTTCCGTATTCGGCTTCGAATGCGTCCATGGTTCCCTCCGTTGTGGTTGCCCCGGCCACTGCCCGAGGTGTCACTTCCTATGTTGTTCTGTCACCTATGACTTCAAGTTACGCGAGTACGTGCGCACCATGTCTGGGTTGAGGTCTGAAATTGACCCGGCCCCCATGAGTTGCATAGTGACGGTCATTTCGTTTTCCAGAATCTCAAAGACCTTGCGCACCCCAGCTTCACCGGCGGCCATGAGACCGTACAGGTACGCCCGTCCAATCAACGTGAAGTCGGCACCCACGGCCAGCGCACCAATAATGTCCTGACCACGCATGATGCCCGAATCCAGGATGATTGGCACATCCTCACCCACCGCTTCACGGACCACCGGAAGCGCCTCTAAGGTGATAGGCGCGCGGTCGAGCTGACGACCACCGTGGTTGGACACCACCAACCCGTCGGCGCCGGCGTCCAAAGACTTCGACGCATCCACCTCGGTCAGAACACCCTTCACGAACAACTTTCCGGGCCACACTGAGCGAATCCACTTCAAGTCCTCAAAACTCAACGTGGGGTCAAACATGGATGAGGTGAGGCTCGCCAGATCAGACACCTCGTTCGACAGCGACGCGTACGTCAGCGGGTCAGTTGTCAAGAAGTTAAACCACCACTCTGGCCTGTACGACGCATCCAACACCGTTCCGGCAGAAAGCTTAGGCGGGATCGTGAGCCCGTGGCGCACATCGCGCAAACGACGCCCCGCCACCGTGGTGTCCACAGTCACCAACAGCGTTTCAAAGCCGTTCTTCCACGCCCGTTCCAGCAGATCTTGGGACGCGTCGCGGTCACGCCACAGGTACAGCTGGAACCACTTGGTTGCGTTGGGCGCACACGACGCCACATCCTCAATGCTGCGCGTACCCATGGTGGACAGGGTGAACGGAACCCCAAAACGGTCAGCCGTGCGCACACCGGCCACTTCGCCTTCCGTGTGCATCATGCGGGTAAACCCGGTAGGGGCGATCCCCACCGGCAAGCGCGATTCCACGCCTGCGATCGTGGTGGATAGGTCCACGTCGGCCGACCCTGCCAAAATCGCTGGGTCAAACTCTAGGTTCCTAAACGCTTCACGATTACCGCGGTACGTGTACTCGTCCTGCGCACCACCGTCCACGTAGTTGAACGGCCCCGCAGGTGTGCGTCGCTTGGCAATCCGACGCAAATCATCAATGTCACCCACACGCGCCAACCTGGATTTTCGACCCCCAAGGTTGAGATCGAACTGCATGAGTGGCAAGAAGTTCTTTAACTGCGGAACGCGTCTAATGGTCACCATGATGCCACTCTACCGAGCCGTCAGGGTCCACACATTCCCGGCCCGGGATATCCCAACTGCCGGGCGCCTGCCAGCCCGACCAGTCCTCGGTAAATGCCCACATGCCTTGTTCCCACTCGCTCAACGCCACAGCGGCGTTGGCGCGAATTGCTGCCGCGACGTCAGCGTCCCACTGGCCGTACTTCACCGCCGCGGCCAGTTCGTCTTCGTCTTTGAGCTGTGGCACCTGGCCTGGGCGAATCACAAGATCAAGCACATGGTCCGAGGTGTATAACTCCCCCACCGCGTTCCCGTCCACCGCGGGCCCCAACCGGTGATGCCCCTCAAGGTTCACGTAGTGCGCGTTCACTGTGCCCGACGCTTCACGGAACACCCACACCGAAAAGGGCATGCCCACCGGAATCAGCCGTAGCACCCCGCGCCCATACCACTGGCCACCCACCGCCACACGATCGACCCTGCGTGGGTTAAACCGCACGTGATCAGGCACGTTGTGCGGGTTCACACTCTCAAACCCCGCCAACCGGGCGTGAACCACCGGCGTGCCCCCGGCCAGCCACACCACTAGTCCACGTTCGTCATGACGCACCACCCGCACCGGCTGCACAACATCCACCCCGTGTACCGCGAAGTCGTGCCGACGGAATCGCCACCGCACCACGTCACCCGGTTGCAGTCGCGGAGCCTGGGCGAGCGGAACGGAGCTGGCCGGGGCTGGCGACGGAAACGGCTCCGTTCCGTATTGGCTAGGCTCAGCTCCGTATTGGACTGAGTTGTTCTGGCTCGGCTCCTGCCCAGAACCTTCCTGCCCAGAACCGTCAGTTGGTGTAGTCAATCGTGATTGCTCCAGTTTTGGTCGATGCTTTGACCGGGATCGCGTTGGGGTCGGAATCGTTTGAGTCTACATTGACAGTCTTCGAACCAGTCTGAGTTTGAGCTTCCACGGCGTACGGGCGCCCGTCCGGCACGTCTTTTGGATCCCGAACCTCGATGTCTACTGCGCCAGTCTTGGCCCCTGCCCGGATGCTTGAAGGCTGCGTGTCTTCGTGCATTTCATACGTCACCGCCCCGCTTGTCGCTTCTAAAGCAACCGCGCCGGTGACCTTCAGTTCATCCACTGTGACACTTCCCGTGCGAGCGCGCCCCGTGAAACTTTCCGCCTCACCTGCCGCGGAAATCATGCCCGACCTGGTGCTCAACTCCACGTTCTTTGCTTTCGCTTCGAAGTGAACCACACCCCGATCGCTCGTCACTTTCACGTCCTGGTAGGTGCCTTCGTCGATGCTCACCTCACCGGATTTCCATTCCGCCTGGATGTTGCGTGCTTTGCCTTCCGGCACACCGATCGTAACCGTTGTGCTTCTGCCTGCCGTCCACTTGCCTGGGGTGTGCGTCACGTTCACCTGGTCGGCTGAGTCAGATGTTTGTGTTTCTACCTTTGGTGGCTCCCCCGAACCAACAGCCTTGTACTTGATGAAACCTTCACCTTTGGTGGGCACGACCTTGACATACACATTCTCCCCGTTCAGTTCCAGCGTATCCGTCGCTGGGTTGAACGGTATGTTCTTTTCCACCACCTCGACCTGCAGAAGCTGCACGGCCGCCGCCGCACCAAAACTCGCCGGCACGGCAACCGCCAGGCACACCACCGCGGCCACGGCAACGCGCCACAGAATTCGGCCCGTTGAACTTAGCGGTGGCGCAGGTTTCGTGTACTTCTTTGGTTTGGGTTGTTGCGGGTGCCCACCCGCCCGAGGTGGTTGCGGGTACGCGTTCTGCCCACCTGGGACTGGGTTTCCAGAGTAATCCGTTGGCATCGTCATGTCAGACTCCTAAAAACTTCAGAACAGCGAGGACGCGGCGGTTTTCATCGCTATCAGCCAGCAGACCAAGCTTGGTAAACATCGAACTGATGTGCTTTTCAACAGCACCACTGCTTAAGAACAACGTGCTCGCAATAGCTGAGTTTGACTTCCCTTCCGCCATCAACTGCAACACTTGGCGTTCACGTTCACTCAGAACCGCCAGCCCGTCCTTCTTCCGGGAGCGGACCATGATCTGGGCAACCACCTCGGGATCCAAAACCGTGCCCCCACCCGCCACGTCTTCAACCGCGGCCAGGAAGTCATCCACATCAGCCACACGATCCTTGAGCAGATACCCAAAGTTGCCCGTGTTCTCAGCGATCAGATCAGACGCGTACCGTTCCTCCACGTACTGGCTGAGCACCAGCACACTCACCTCCGGGTTCTGGCTACGGATCAGCACCGCGGCCCGAATACCCTCATCCGTAAACGTGGGCGGCATCCGCACGTCCACAATCACCAGGTCCGGGTTGAGGTCCGTCACCGACGACAGCAGATCAGTAGCGTCAGACAGGGTGGCGACTACCTCGTGCCCCGCATCCGTGAGCAGACGAACAAGACCTTCACGCAACAAAACCGAATCTTCAGCAATCACTATTCGCATGGCAACTCCACTGTGATAACCGTGGGACCACCCACGGGAGAATGAACATTGAACGTACCCCTGGCCGCCGTCACACGGTGGGCCAACCCAGCCAACCCGGTAGTCGAGCCGGCGGTCGAAAGCTGGGCACCACCTCGGCCGTTGTCACGCACCTCAATCCGCATGCGACCACCCATGTACGTGATACTCACGTGGCCTTCCGTGGCTTGAGCGTGCTTGCCCATGTTGGAAAGCGCCTCGGCGACCACAAAGTACGCGACCGATTCGATGTTTGGTGCCACCCGCGGCACATCGACGTTGACCGTCACAGGCACGGCCGAACGGGCCGCCAAAGCCGAAACTGCCGCATCCAAACCACGGTCGGTGAGCACCGCCGGGTGGATTCCCCGGACCAGTTCGCGTAGCTGAGTGATCGCGGCCTTCGAATCACTGTGCGCTTCCTCCAGCAGGGCGTGCGCGCCCTCCGGGTCACGAGCCACCTTCGCCTTAGCCATGCCCACCTTCATGGACAGGGCCACCAGGGTGGGTTGGACGCCGTCGTGCAGGTCGCGTTCGATACGTAGGCGCTCCGTGGTGGCCGCATCTACCGCGCCCACGCGAGCGCGGTCAACCTCGGTGAGTTCCCGCTTCAAGGTTTCCGCCTGGGGCACCGCTAAGAGCCAGCGGTCAAGAGCGCGGTCGGCGATCGCGGCCACCCACAGACTCACAAACCCCACGATGAACGCCAGGCACCCGAACACAACGAACATTCCACGGGCCGGGCCTCGTGCCGGGGCGTCGAAGGCGATCAGAGTCGCATCTGGGTTAATGGCGCCGATGAACAGGAAAGTGGCGAACGTCGCACACATTGCGACGAGGATGAGTGTGAAGAGCCCCAGCACTTGTTTGGAGAAGTGCAGTGCGGTTTCGCGCCAGAAGTACGCTTCGCCGGCGGCGCGGATATTGGTTTCTGCCCAGCCTCTGAAGCCAGTGCTGTTGGCTCGGCGTCGAGGCGGGAACGGAATTTCCGTGTTGTAGATCGCTTCAGAGCGACGACGCTCCAGGACATTGATACCGCGTTGCACCAGCACCCAAAAGAACAGGACGATGAGTCCCAGTCCACCGGCCAGCGCGGTACTGATGCCGGTTGTGATGACGATGAGTTGAATCCACAGCCAAACGGTCGCGATGATCCCCGAAAACAGGACATTGAGCATGCCCCACGGGTTCGGGATGAGCAGTTCTTTCTTCATGCTTCCAATCTAGGTTTCGCCTACCGTTCAAGAATATGGTGCTGACCGCCAACCGGGGTAGGGAAAACCCCCGAGGCGGTGGTGGGGTTGGGTTTCAGACGGGGGTTTCTAAGGTTGCATGAAACCTTCGCCGTTACAGTGAACGCTATGGATGAGTCACACACACCGTTGCGATCACGCACCAGGACATTCATCCTGTTTTGGATTTCGGCAATCACTGGCGTTGCCATGTACGTGACCCAACACATTCTGGTTGAACGTGGCGACCTCCCACGCTCCCTACCCACAGGCGACTCCGTTGGAGTCGTGACCATGGGGGTAGAAATCGCACTGGGCGTTCTCGCTCTCGCTCTGCTCCCCGCCGCTATTCGCCACGACCCCATGGAACGCGAAAAGTCCTACGTAGGCCCACCCGAAGCACTCGTCGCCTCACTCGTCATCCTGTGCCTGTGGTTCGTTACCCTCCTGGCAGCACCGGCTGGGGCGGTCGTGCTCATTTCACTATCCGCCAGGCTCTCACCCTCGTGGACACTGCCTGCGATCGCAGCCTCGATACTTTCGGTGGTCGTTCACGAACTCACTTACAGCCCACTTGCCCACGACTTCGACTACCGCGTGGCCCTTGGTGCCATCTGCCTAACCCTCATCCTCATTGGCATGGGCACGGCCCGCGGAATCGTTTTACGACGCCAACTCGTCCACAGTTTCCGCACCCGCCACGACGCAGACGAACAGCAGCACGCCCACAAATAACCACCTCGGCGGGGGTGCGAAACACTCACAGACAGCAAAACAAAACCAGCAAAACAAAACCGGCGCGCACCCAACAATGGGCACGCGCCGGCACTACAAAAGAAACTCCCGAAATCTTATTTCGGAGCCATGCGGATTGCGCCATCCAGGCGGATGGTCTCACCGTTGATGTATTCGTGGGTGACAAGCATGTCAGCCAGCTGCGCGTATTCTTCCGGCGTGCCCAGGCGAGCAGGGTGCGGAATCGAAGCAGCCAAGGAATCCTGCGCTGCCTGTGGCAGACCAGCCATCATCGGGGTCTGGAAAATACCAGGCGCAATCGTGTTCACACGGATCTTGCTGGCAGCCAATTCGCGAGCCATCGGCAGAGTCACAGCGTGGACACCACCCTTAGACGCGGAGTACGCGATCTGACCAATCTGACCGTCAAACGCAGCCACCGAAGCTGTGTTGATGATGACACCACGGTCACCGTCGAGCTCTTCGTTCTGCTGCATCGCAACAGTCGCCAAACGCGAAACGTTGATGGTACCGATCAAGTTCACACCAATCACCAGCTTGAGCTGGTCCAGCGGAAGCGCACCCTTCTTGCCCACCAGCTTGCCAGGGGTCGCAACACCTGCACAGTTCACAACAACACGCAGGTCACCCAGGCTGGTGGCCTTGTCAACAGCAGCCTGAACCTGCTCTTCGTTCTGCACGTCCGCAGCCACAAAGTGCGCGTTGTCGCCCAAGCTCGCTGCCGCTTCGGTTCCGACTTCTTCGTTCAAGTCGACCATGACCACTTTTGCGCCGGCTTCCAAGAAGCGCTTGGTCGTTGCAAGTCCAAGACCTGAAGCGCCACCGGTCACCAGTGCTACTGCACCGTCGAGTTTCATACCTTTACCTCCGGTTGTTCGGAGCACACCACCCACAAAAGGGCGCGCGCCACTTGACACGTAAAACCAAAACTCCTGGTTACTTCACCAGGCTATGGCCCAGTCTAGGACGCTCAGTTAACAGAACATAACTTGCGTCACATTTTCTGCATGATTAGGTTGTTGAGAAGCTCACGAAAAGGAGCCCAGCATGACAAAGTCCAACGGCCGGGACCAAATCCTTCAAGCCGCACTGGTGACGTTCGCACACAATGGATTCGACGGAGCATCCATTCGCGACATCGCACAGCGCGCTGACCTCAGCCTTTCGGCCCTGTACTACTACTTCTCGTCCAAGAAGGAAGCACTGTTTGCACTGGTGGAAAAGGCCTACTCCACGTACAACGAACGCACGGCTGAAATCCTCGCCCAAGCCCCCGATGACGTCAACGCCCAAGTCGCGTACGGCGTCCAGCACCTGGTCAGTTACAGGTGTACCAACATCATGTACTCCCGCGTCATTCTGCTAGAAACCGGCCGGCTGTCCGGCCCCCGCTTCGCGCAAGCCCACGAAATGCAGCGCGAATCCAGTTCCGTGTTTGAAAAGATTATTGCCCGAGGTCGTTCCCAGGGAATCTTTCATGTTGACGACCCTGCGCTCGCCACCCGGTCGGTGAACGCGATGTGCAATGCGATACCCCAGTGGTTCTCACCAGGTGGCACATACACTCCCGAACTTCTTGCCCACAAGTACGTGCTGGCAACATTACGTATGCTTGGTTCTGAACAAGCACACAACATCGAACCGTTCTTCGACGGCAGTGTTGACGCTTCGGCCAATCACATCGACCCGACTCCTGACACACCAGGCGACGCTAAAGGTGAGGCCAAAAAGGTAGTCCGTTTACCTCCTTTGTGAGTCATTTGAAAGAATGAGGACCATGTCCCGCATTTTGTGTCCTGAACTAACCCACAAGGTTATGTCTGCTACCGACGCCGCCTCGTTTATCAACCACGGCGACAACGTCGGTATGAGTGGTTTTACCGGCGCCGGTTTCCCTAAAGCGGTCCCGCAAGCGCTCGCCAACCGGATTCGTGACGCGCACAGCGCTGGCGACGAATTTTCGATTGGCATGTTTACTGGTGCTTCCACCTCGGCCGAGGTGGATGGCGCCTTGGCTGAGGTCGATGGGGTGCATCTGCGCACGCCTTTCAACACCGACCCGGACATGCGGAAAGCCATTAACGACGGACGCGTCGAATACATGGATCAGCACTTGAGCCACCTCGCCCAGCAAGTGTGGTTCGGTTTCTACGGCAACCTTGACGTTGCCGTCATCGAAGTCGCAGCGGTGCTCCCTAACGGACTTTTGGTGCCGGGCACCTCGGTAGGAAACAACAAAACTTGGCTCGATCTTGCGGATAAAGTCATCCTGGAAGTCAACGACTGGTTGCCCACCCAGTTCGAAGGCATGCACGACGTGTACTACGGAACGCGCATTCCTCCACACCGCAACCCCATCCAGATCCTTTCGCCAGACCAGCGCATTGGCGACCCGTACCTGCGGGTAGACCCGGACAAGATCGTGGCGATCGTAAAAACGGACGCTCCTGACCGCGACAACACGTTCAGCCCTGTCGACGACGCTTCAGAGGCGATGGCCGGATACCTCATCGACTTCTTGCGCCACGAAGTCAAAGCTGGTCGCATGCCCAAGAACCTTCTGCCGTTGCAGTCGGGTGTGGGCAATGTGGCCAACGCGGTGCTGGCGGGACTGGCTGAATCAGAGTTCGAACACATGACTTCCTACACCGAGGTCATCCAGGACAACCTGCTCGCCCTGCTAGACACGGGCAAGCTCGACAGCATTTCCGCCACATCGTTTAGTCTGTCGCGGGACGTGGCTGAAAAGTTCAACCAAAACATCGACAACTACAAGGGCCGCATCCTGTTGCGCACCCAAGAGATGTCGAACCACCCAGAAATCGTGCGCCGCCTAGGTGTTATCGCGATCAACGGCATGGTTGAAACCGACATTTACGGGCACGTGAACTCCACGCACATCATGGGGTCAAAGATGATGAACGGAATTGGCGGATCGGGTGACTTCGCCCGAAACGCGTTTCTCAACTTCTTTGTGTCACCTTCAACGGCTAAGGGCGGAAAGATTTCGTCAGTGGTGCCCATGGCCAGCCACGTGGACCACACAGAACACGATGTTCACGTGATTGTGACCGAACAGGGAATCGCAGACCTGCGCGGACTGTCGCCTCACAAGCGTGCTCAGCGCATCATCGACAACTGTGCGCACCCGGACTACCGCGATGCCCTGCGTGACTACTACGAACGCGCGTGCAAGAACGCGACCGGACTCCACACGCCACACATCCTGGAAGAGGCTTTGAGCTGGCACGTTTCACTGCGTGATACCGGCACCATGCGGAAGTGAAAATTCAGCCAATCCTCTGAAAACCAGGGATACACTGACGGTATGAGCGAACCAACAGTTACAGTTCCAGAAATCCCAGACGACGCTGTTTTCCTGGACGTCCGCGAGGACTTCGAGTTCGAAGCCGGACACATTGAAGGTGCGCACCACATTCCACTCAGTGAACTTGAACCGCGCTACGGCGATGTGCCCGTCGATGTTGACGTGTACGTCGTCTGCCGTTCAGGTGGGCGCGCCTTGCGTGCCGCCGCTTGGCTCAACCTCAACGGGTTTGACGCTGTGGTTGTCGAAGGCGGAATGGGCGCGTGGAACCTCGACCACGGACGGCCAATTGTGTCGGAAAACGGTCAAGAACCAACAGTAGTTTGACCCCGAGTTTGATCTCCGCCACCTAGTCCCACACTGATAGCCCGCATACCCGCCCACACCTTGTAGCACGACCGGAGTGAGTGAAACATGACCAACCGAGCAGGACAGCCAGCCCAGGAAACAGACCTCGTCGACATTACTAAACTGCTCGATGCGTACCACGACACCGTACCCACGCCCAGCGAGCCAACCCAGCGGGTGGCGTTTGGCACCTCGGGACACAGGGGCAGCAGCCTCACTGGTTCGTTCAACGAAGCTCACATCGTAGCGATCACCAAGGCCATCATCGAATACCGGGCGGGCCAAAACTACACCGGACCCATCTACCTGGGGCGCGACACCCACGCATTGTCAGAACCGGCTCTGCTCACAGTGCTCGAGGTGCTCGCGGGGGCGGGCGTGCCCGTCATGATCGACGACCGTGACGGTTACACCCCAACACCGGTGCTCAGCCACGCGATCATCACCCACAACAAGCGGGTGGGCACCGCGCAGGGACTGGCCGACGGCATCATCATCACCCCGTCCCACAACCCGCCCAGCGACGGTGGGATCAAGTACAACCCACCCCACGGTGGCCCAGCTGGAGCCGACATCACCGCGTGGATCGAAAACCGGGCCAACGAACTGCTGGAAGGCGCGTGGCGGGACATCCCACGCACCCCATTCCAGCGGGCCTTCCACCTGGAGAACACCACAAACTTCAACTACGTCGAAAACTACATTGGCGACCTCGGCGCGGTCATTGACATGGAGGCAATCGCCCAGTCCGGCCTGCGTCTGGCAGCCGACCCACTGGGTGGCGCCAGCGTCGACTTCTGGTCCTCGATTAGCGAAATCCACGACCTCAACCTGGACGTGGTGAACTCGCAGGTGGACCCGGCGTGGAGCTTCATGACCCTGGACTGGGACGAAAAGATCCGCATGGACTGCTCGTCGCCGTACGCCATGGCATCGCTGATTGAGTCAGCGGGTGACTACGACTTGTGCTTTGGGAACGACCCGGATGCCGACCGGCACGGGATCGTCACCCCTGATGGCGGGCTCATGAACCCCAACCACTACATGGCGGTAGCCATTGACTACCTGTTCCAGAACCGTCCCGGTTGGGGCTCCGAGGTGGCAATCGGGAAGACGCTGGTGTCCTCCAGTCTCATTGACCGGGTGGCGACACGCCTGGGTCGGAAGCTGGTCGAGGTGCCCGTTGGGTTCAAGTGGTTCGTAGATGGGCTGGCTGACGGTTCTTTGGGATTCGGCGGGGAAGAGTCCGCGGGTGCGTCGTTCTTGCGGATGGACGGCTCTGCATGGTCCACGGATAAAGACGGAATTCTGCTGTGCCTGCTGGCTGCCGAGATCACGGCCAAGACTGGCGAAACTCCGTCGCAGCGTCACGCCAAGCTGGTCGCAGAACTAGGCGCGAGTTCCTACGCCCGCGTCGACGCGCCGGCTACGCCTGAACAGAAGGCTGTTCTGAAGAAGCTCAGTGCGTCAGATGTCACCGCCACCACGTTGGCAGGCGACCCCATCACGGGCACGTTCACGGAGGCGCCCGGAAACGGTGCCGCGATTGGTGGTTTGAAAGTGACCACGGATAACGCGTGGTTCGCGGCACGGCCGTCCGGGACGGAAGACGTGTACAAGATCTACGCTGAATCGTTCAAGGGTGACGAGCACCTGGCGCAGGTTCAGGAGCAGGCGCGCGAGGTCGTGGGGGCTGTTCTTAAGTAGAGAGGTTGACGGTTTAACCCCGCTGGGCCATCGTCACGACTGCCCGTCGGAGTTCTTCGAGGACCATGAAGACAACCGCACAGCCGATGACCAGCAACCAGTGTTCCCCGTCCAGGGGCACGGTCGAAAACGCGGCGTTCAGAATAGGCACGTAGACGACAAGGACTTGCAGTAGCAACCCGATTGCCAACGCGAGCCACAACCAACGGTTACTCAGCACACCGATAAACATTGACCTGTGCGCGTGCCGAACCGACAGTGCGTTGACCAATTGCAGGATGACGAGCACCGTGAAAGCGACCGTCCGGCCCGTGGCTACGTCGTCGTCACCAGCGATGAGCCCGCCGAGTAGGCAGGCATCCAGAGCGAGCAGCGACAGCACCGCCATGACGAACCCGGTGCTGAGGATCCGCGCCCATTCGGGACCGTCGAGCGCGCGTTGGTCGGGTCTCCGCGGGGGCCTGGTCATCACGTGGTCATCAACGGGGTCCACCCCCAGGGCGAGCGCCGGGGATGAGTCGGTGACAAGGTTCACCCACAGAATCTGGGTGGCAAGCAGCGGAAGGATCACCGAACCGTCGGCTTCAATGAGACCCAGCATGCCCGCGAGCACAACCCCACCGAACACAGTGAGAACCTCACCCATGTTCGATGACAGCAGATAGCGCAACACTTTCTTGAGGTTGGAGTAGATGCCACGCCCCAACTTGACTGCGCTGATGATCGAGGAGAAGTTGTCATCGGCAAGAATCATCGTCGCTGCATCGTGCGAAACCTGTGTGCCAGTGATTCCCATGGCCACACCGATGTCTGCACGTTTGAGCGCTGGCGCGTCGTTAACGCCATCACCGGTCATTGACACGACGTGACCGTGGGCCTGCAAGCTTGTGACAATCCGTAACTTGTGGCTGGGGTCGACGCGCGCAAAGACAGCGGTAGTCTCGACGGCCTCGGCGAACTGCTCGTCATCGAGTTCGTTCAGCTGGGCACCGGTGAGGATCTTCGGATTGTTGATGCCCAGGTCTGTGGCGATCCGTTTGGCCGTGAGCGGGTGGTCGCCGGTGATCATGATGATGCGGATCCCGGCCTGCTGAGCTTGGGCAATCGCGACCTTGGCTTCTGGCCTGGGAGGGTCGATCATCGCCACAAGACCCACTAAGGTCAGCCCCTGTTCCATCTCCTCGTCCAGGCTCTGTTCGGGGTTTTCTTCCCCGCCCGAGGTGGCAGGCACCTTCCGCACGGCCACTGCCAGTGTCCGGTAAGCCTCCCCGGCCAGCGAGGTGACCTCTTCGTCGAGCCGGGCACGCACCTCGGGAGTTACCTCCATGTCCCCGTGTGCGGTGCGCACGTGGGCGCAACGGGCGAGCACCACATCGGGGGCGCCTTTCATGACGAGTTGCATAACGTCTGGGTCGCCACTGCCTTGTGCTATGAGGACGGACATACGTTTGCGCTCGGAGGAAAACGGCAATTCGTCAAGGCGGTGTACACGGGGCACAGTGTGTCCGGCTTCGGAGCACGCGGTGAGGAACGCGACTTCGGTCGGGTCGCCTATTGGGCCTTCGTCCGTGAGGCGGGCGTTCGACGCGATAGCGCCCAGGGCGAGAGTCTCAGTGGCATGGGCATCAGTGCTGTGGTGGCGGCCGTCCGCGGTAATAACGCGGTCGATAGTCATCTGGTTCAGGGTGAGTGTTCCGGTCTTGTCAGTGCACACCACCCCGGCGGAGCCAAGCGATTCCACCGCATCGAGCTTCTTAACGATCGCCTGGTGATCAGCCATCTGGCGCACACCCATTGCGAGGATCGCCGAGACGATCGCCGTGAGACCCTCCGGCACTGCGGCGACAGCTAAGGAGACACCCAACAGGAGGATGCTCACCAGTGAAGCCACCGAGTGATCTGCAGTGACGAGGTAAACCGTGGCCATGACGGCCAGGGCGACCGCAGTGACGACGATGGTGAGCGTTTTACCCACTGCCGCCATTTCCTTTTGCAGGGGTGTTTCGGTTGTTTCGGCCGTCGAAATCATGCCCGCGATCCGACCAATTTCGCTGGTGGCCCCGGTGCCGGTGACAACAGCACGGGCGCTGCCCTGAGTGATAGCCGTGCCTGAGTAGACCATTGGCAACCTGTCAGCCAACGGCGTGTCAGCAGCGACCGCGTCGACGGTCTTGTGGACGGGCACGGATTCGCCGGTCAGAGCGCTTTCGGCGACCATGAGGCCATTGCAGGAAAGTAGCCGAGCGTCGGCCGGTACTGCATCGCCTTCGTCGAGTTGCACGATATCGCCGGGAACGAGGTCGGTGGCGTTGATGACGTGGGTGTTGCCGTCACGGGTGACGGTTGCGCTCAGACTTGTCATTTCTTTGAGCGAGGCGACCGCATCAGCGGCTTTCAGCTCTTGGATCAGCCCAATAAGCGTGTTCAGGACGATAACTGCAGCGATGACGATCGCGTCGATCGGAGCGCCCTGCCGGCCTTCGGCAACCCACGCGACGACCGAGACGATGATCGCGACGAACAGCAGGTACGTCAGTGGTTCGTTCAGTAACAGCAGCACCCGCTTCCAGAGCGGAACGGTTTCTGCTTGAGCGAGTTCGTTATGGCCGTATGTTTTCAGCCGGGCGGCAACCTCGGCGTCGGTGAGCCCACGGTCCGCCGAGGTGTCGAGCGCGTTAACGACTTCACCGGGCTGTTGTGCGTGCGGGTTGGGGATTGCGAGCGTATCGGTAAGCGGCGAAGAGCTCATGCTTCGAGTCTAGACCCGGTCAAGTTTGGTCGACAGCGAAGGCCACTGAGCAGGATTTACGCTTCATGACTTTTGGTGTCATAGACCACCCTCTTCGGGTGTTAATAAACCGTCAACTGAGGCCTAGAATTATCTGGTGCTATCGACTTACCGTGACATTCTGAGCCTGCCTGGGGCCTGGCGTTTTTCGTTCGCCGGGCTCATTGCGCGGTTCCCTATGGCCATTTTGGGCTTGGGAATCGTGCTTTTTGTGCAGGGTGTCACGGGGTCGTACGCGCTGGCTGGAGTCTTATCCGCCGTGTACATGGTGGCGGTCGCGATCGCGACCCCATTCCTGGCCAAACTTGTCGACAAACACGGACAGTCAAGAGTCATGGTGCCAGTGACCTACGTTCACCTTGTGGCCACGGTCGCTCTGATCGTTACTGTGTACGCGGACCTGTGGTGGCTTGTCTACCCGGTCACGGTGGTGACCGGGGCCACTGTGGGTAGCGTGGGGTCGCTGGTACGTGCCAGGTGGTCGCACGTCGCTCCCACACCTCGGCAGTTTTCAACGGCACTGTCATGGGAGTCTGTCGCTGACGAGTTCCTGTTCATTGTGGGCCCGGTATTGGTGACCGTGTTGGCCACTGCGGTGCAGCCGGCGTTGGGGATTATTGGGTCGTCGGTGGCGTTGGCCGTTGGCGCGGCGTTGTACTACAGCCAAAAGGCCACAGAGCCACCAATCATTGAGCGCGATCCCACAGCGCCTAAAGGCAAAGTCATGTCAAACCCCGCGATTTTTGTGGTGGTGATGTCGCAACTGTTCGTGGGGATCAACTTTGGTGCGCTGGACGTTGGAGCGGTCGCGTTTGCTGAAGAGCAGGGCTTGAAATCCTTTGCCGGTGTTGCGCTTGGCGTGCATGCGATTGGTTCGTTGTCGGCTGGGGTCGTGTACGGGGCGATCACGTGGAAGAGCAAGGCGCGGATTCGGTTTGCGATTGCACTGAGCGCGTTGGCGCTAGGCGGTTGGGCGCTCCAGCTTGCGACTTCGCAGTTGCTCTTGTGCATCATCATTTTCTTTGTAGGGCTGACCGTTGCGCCGTCGATCATTGCGGCGTCGACCATCATTGAGCAGTTCGCTCCCCTGTCCCGGCTCACTGAAGCGTTCGCGTGGATCGGGACACTCATGAGCGTGGGGGTCGCAGCCGGGTCAGTGCTAGCTGGAATTGCTGCTGATTCTTACGGCGCAAAGACTGCGCTACTGATCCCAGCGTTGGGCTCATCGGTGGCTTCGCTGGTCGTGATCGTGTGTAACCGGATGCTTGATCCGGGGTATAGGCGTCACCAGCGAGAAGTAGTTGAAACTGGTGAGTAACTTCACGTGACGTTTTATGACTTTTGGGTTTATATTGGAACCACCGCGGCGGTCAGGCTGAAAAGATGCATGGCTGTCGTGGTTTTTAGTTTCTGCCATGGTTTCTGCCCCTAACCGTTGCGCGAAACGGCGCCAAACGAGCGAAACTGCGCAATATAATCCGCCGTTTCGCTCACTTTGCGCCACTCCGCTAGGGCCGTGAGGAGTTTCTCAACTCCATCCCTCATACTGGACATACACTGCCTATTTGATTGGAGACTCGCCATGACTCACAGGTCAGCACTTTCCCTACTGCTCAGTGCAGTTCTGACCTTGGTGATCGGTTCGTTCGGTCTGATGTCCGCATCGCCTGCTCTTGCTCACGACCAGCTGATCGGGTCCAACCCTAAGAACGGAGCCCAGCTGGACAAGCAACCCGAATGGCTCGAACTGGAGTTTTCCGGCAACATTCAAGAAGTCGGCACCGAGATCCAGGTCAATCACAACGGCAAAGACGTATCCGCCGGTGAAATCGCGGTTGAAGGTCGCAAGGTAACCTCAGCACTTCCCGACGACCTCGAACCTGGCGACTACGAAGTCGTATGGCGCGTGGTCAGCGAGGACGGCCACCCCGTCAGCGGAACCGTCAAATTCACTATTAAGGACAGCAACGCGGCCGGTGGAACCACCTCGGAAAACGAGGGCGACAACACCGCAACTGAAGCCCCAGCCCAAGGCACTGGCGACAACAACGCAAACGACGAAAACAAAGACAACGCAAGCGAAGCGAACGCAGACAGCAACGACGCCTCCGCTACTGCTGGCGAAAACAGCAACGGCATGTCACCGATTGCCTACGTGGTAATCGCCCTGGGTGCGATCGCCGTTGTCGCACTGGTCATTGTGATGTTCCGTCGCAAAAGCCGCGGTCTCGAACAGTAGTCGCTAACGCGTAACCCACTTCTTTGAGCACTCGCCCCGGTTCGGCAATACACTGCTGGACCGGGGCGAAGTCTGTCAGTGCGAAAACTTCGGCCACCTCGGCGCCGGCAAACCCGGCCACAGCACCCACGTCCCCGGCACGCAACTTCGCTTGTCCGCACACCACAATCACCGGCACGCTAGCAGACCCAGCGCGCGCAATCACCGTGCCCGGCCCCTTGCCGCCCAGCGTCTGCTCATCGAATTGACCCTCGCCGGTGACCACAACGCTGGCGCGCGCCACCTGCTCGTCAAACCCCACCGCCGAGAGTACAAACTCGGCCCCGGACACTCGGTCAGCCCCCAGGCCCGCCATGAGCGCGAACCCCAGCCCACCCGCGGCTCCCGCGCCCGGCACATCCCGCACGCGCCCGGTCGGGTCCAGCTGGTCTGCCCACCGCGCCAACCGTTCCTCCAACTTGGCCACGGTTGCGGGGTCGGCGCCCTTCTGAGGCCCAAACACCTCGGCGGCCCCGCGGGGCCCAGTCAAAGGGTTGTCCACGTCGCACGCTACGGTGAAGGCCACGCCCGAGGTGTCCACCCCTGACTCTTTCACCGCCCTGAGCGCGCCCCGGCCGCCATCACTTGTGGCCGACCCACCCACGCCAACCACGATCCGCGAACACCCATTTTCAATCGCGTGCGCGATCAACTCACCGGTGCCGTACGTGTGCGCGTCCCACGCAGTTTGTGGCGACGGGTCCACCAGGTGCAGGCCGGACGCCTGGGCCATTTCAATGACGGCTGTTTCATTCAGCGACGCCCACCGCGCGGTCACTGGCTGCCCCAACGGCCCAGTCACTTCCACCTGGTGCGCCTCATATCCGCAGGTCACCAACGCATCCACGGTGCCCTCACCACCGTCGGCAAGAGGCAGTACCGTCACTGGGAAACCGGCATCTTCGCACGGTCCACGCAGGCTCTGCGCCACCTCGAGCGAGCCGATCGTCCCCTTAAACGCATCACTAGCAATGAGGATCATGTGTTCATTATGGTGCACGTCCGCAAGGCGCTAACGTAGAACCATGACTGTTCTTCCAACTGATGATTTCTTCCGTCACGTCAACGGCCAGTGGCTCGACACATATGAAATTCCGCAGGATCGGGCCGGGGACGGTCAGATGCGTCAGTTGCACGACGCCGCCGAGGTCGCAGTCCGTGACATTATTACCGGGCTTGGCAGCTCGGCCGGGGACGGGGCTGACGCACAGGCCGGTTCGGCTGAACCAGCGGGTTCGGCGGCACAGATGGTGTCCGACCTCTACACCAGCTTCATGGACACCCAGACCATTGAAGATCGTGGCCTAGAACCACTCCAGCCATTGTTTGACCTGGTGAAAGGCGCTAAGAACCACCAGGAACTCGCTCACGTTGCCGGTGAACTGTACCTCCACGGGGTCAGCGGTGTGATCGCTGCATACGTGTCCCCAGACGCCATGAAGTCTGACACGTACGCCATGTACATGATGCAAGCCGGCATCACGTTGCCCGACGAGTCGTACTACTCAGACGAACAGTACAGCGAGATCCGCACCAAGTTTGTGGAACACATCGACCGCCTGGCGCAGCTCACCGACTTGGAAAAACACACCGGGTTCAGCAGTTCTGACCTGGCCACTCACGTGTTGGCACTCGAAACCGACATGGCCTCCCACCACTGGGACCGGGTGGCTGTCCGTGACGCCCAAAAAACCTACAACCCGGTCACGCGTGCTGAACTCATTGAGCTCACGGAAGGCTTCGACATCAACGCCTGGCTCGACGCCTTGGGAGTAGACGACAGCGTAGACCACTTCATTGTGAGCCAGCCTTCAGCAATCACCGGCGACACTGACGTGTGGGCACAATCCGACCTTGAAGGGCTCAAGGCCTGGACGATCTACCAGATCCTCAACAGCCGAACAGCGGCGTTGCCCGAAGCCGTTGTGGATGAGAACTTTGACTTCTTCTCCCGCACCCTGTCTGGAACTCCGCAGATCCGGGAACGCTGGAAACGTGGAGTCAGCCTAGTCGAAGGGTACCTGGGTGAGGTCGTAGGCAAGCTCTACGTTGAAAAATACTTCCCGCCAGAATCCAAAGACGCGATTCGTGAACTCGTCGACGCTCTCATCGAGGCATACCGCCAGTCGATCACCAACCTCGACTGGATGGGTGAAGAAACCAAGCAAAAAGCACTCACCAAACTCAGCCAGTTCACTCCCAAGGTGGGCTACCCCGACGTGTGGCGTGAGTACAACTTCGAGGTGAAGGCAGATGACCTCGCCGCCAACGTTGACCGCGCAACCGTCGCTGAAACCAAACGCCACATCGACCGAATCAACCAGCCGATTGACCCGCACGAATGGCTCATGAACCCGCAGACGGTCAACGCGTACTACCACCCCGTGCTCAACGAAATCGTGTTCCCGGCCGCCATTCTGCAACCCCCGTTCTTCGACGCAGATGGCCTGCCCGCCTCGAACTTCGGGGCGATCGGTGCGGTCATCGGTCACGAAATCGGCCACGGTTTTGACGACCAAGGATCTCGTTACGACGGCACCGGAAACCTGGTGAACTGGTGGACTGACGAAGACCGCGAGCGCTTCACTGAGCGTGTGCAGGGCCTTATCGACCAGTACGACGTTTTGGTCCCTGAAGGCCTGGAGCCATCCGATACCGTCAACGGGTCTCTCACGGTAGGCGAAAACATTGGCGACCTGGGCGGTCTGGGAATCGCGTGGAAGGCGCTCAACATCGCTTCCGACGGCAACGTGTCCCAAGACGACGCTCGCGCGTTTTTCACCGCGTGGGCGGTTGCGTGGAAGTCTAAGTTCCGCGCGGAAGAACGCCGTCGCCGGCTCGCGGTTGACCCGCACTCCCCTGAAGAATTCAGGTGCAACCAGGTGCTGAAGAACATGGACGCGTTCCACGAAACCTTTGGCACCAAACCGGGTGACGGCATGTGGCTGGACCCAGCCGAACGCGTCTCCATCTGGTAGGCCTGCCGTGAACGACCTCGGCGGAAACAACGCGCCCACCCCAGACCGCCTGCGGGAAACCCGCGAACACTGGGATGCGCGCTACCGGGAGTCTGACTCAATGTGGTCGGGCAAGGTCAACCACGCGCTGGAACAGGCACTCACGCGGGTGGGTCTGAACCCTGCCCCGCGCCCCAACCTTCGGGCGCTCGACCTGGGGTGCGGCGAAGGTGGCGACGCGTTGTGGCTAGCCAGCCAAGGCTACGCAGTCACTGGTGTTGACATCGCTCCCACGGCCATCGAGCGTGCCCAGTCACACGCACTCAGGCAGGGTGTCACGGCGACTTTTGCCGCCTCGGACGCCGAAACCTGGCTTGCCAACCAGCACGCCGCCGGTACCACATTTGACCTGATCACTGTGTCATTCCTCCACACCAACGTGGTGGAAGAACGCGAAGAACTCCTCCGCGCCGCCCGCACCCTGTTACACCCTGGTGGCGTGTTCCTCACCGTGTCCCACGCGCACATGCCACCCTGGGCGCGAAAAAACTTCACGGAGGCGGAATGGGAGGCTCGCACCCGCGCGCTACCAACGCTTGAGTCTGAGCCTGCACTACTTTCGGGTGAGGTTTTGCTGGCCGAGGTGTGGAACCGGACCGTCGAAGACCCCAGTGGGCAGCCGACAGTGTTGGAGGACCTGGTTGTGGCCGTGCGGTGCCCCTAAAACGCGGGTCGCCGGAACGTCATTGCTGCCGGTCCGTAACTGGTATCACACGCCGCCAACCGGACTTACCGTACCTTTTTCGTTACGGTTGAAATATGAAGAAATTGAACGTGCGCACAGCGTTTCTGGCGGTTCCCGTCGCTGCTGCACTGGCTCTTGCCGGTTGCGGAGGTGGCGACGACCAGGGCGCAAAACAGACCACAGGTGACGAACAGGCTCCTGCCGACCAAGCAACAGAAGAGTCAAACGAATCCGTTGACGACAACGGTGTGACGTCGCTTGGCGACGATGACGACACAAACGAAAAGGGCGGATCGGTTGACGCTGCCAACGCGGCAATCGACACTGCTGAAGGTGAAGTGAAGGACTCGAAGGCGATCGGAATCGAATTCGAGGACGATGGAGCCTGGAAGGTCGACGTGCTTGCGGGCAGCAAGAAGACTGAAGTGAAAGTCTCTGCCGACGGTTCCTCCGTTGAAGGCAAGGACGATGAGGAAAAGGCCGACTCCAAGGACAAGAACGCCGCGTCGGTTGTCCGTCAGACCCTCAAGGAAGCGATCGCGTCAGCGACCCGTCACACCCCAGGAACCGTTGACGAGGCCGAACTTTCATCCGACGGAAACGTTCACTGGGAAGTCAAGGTTTACCCCAAGGGCAAAAGCGAATCCGTGAAGTTCAAGATCCACCACCGTTCCGGCGACATCATCAAGAAGTAGGCCCGGAGCGGTCAGCAACGGCCGGGCGGTTGACTGCTGGCGGATGCCCAGCGGGTAGCGGGTTAGATCTGCGAATGCACTAAGCGCGCAAACCGCTCAACCAGGTCTTGCCACGTGGCAAGTGTGGACCACTGGAGTCCCGGCGCCTGTCCTTCAGCGTCCTGGCCACCAGGTGCCTGGCTTTCAAGCGTTGCCGAGGTCGAAAGTTCAGTACGTTCTGTGCCTTCGGCTTCGGCTTTTTTGCGTGTCTGTTGCCTACGCAAAAGGGGTTCGATTTCGCGAATAGGAATGTAGGACGTGCCGCCCTCGTCATAGCGAACCACCCGCGAAAACAGACGGTCGCGGGCCACGACATCGTTGACGGTCACGTCGTAGACCGGACCGGCCGAAACCTGTTGCTCGCTATCCACCGAGGCAACCGAAAAGTCCGCGGACTCCAAAGAAGCCTGCCACGGGTGTTCCTCAGCCCTCTCTTGCGAACTGAGCAAGGTGGCAACGTTCCCAATTGCCACAACGGGAACAGACGCACTCGTAGCGTCACTGAGAAGTTCCAGAACCTGCTCGTTGACCTCTGTAACCTCAGGGGTGTCATACCCCACCACTACAAGACCCGCGTATCCAGTCAGAGGTGGTAGAAGCTCTCCGTTAGTGGAGTCGGCAATCGTCACGTCTACACCTAGGTTGCGGAGGTGTTCAAGCGACTTCTCATAGAAGATTTCGCCACCCGTGCGCACCAAGAGCACAGGGGTGTTCACACCCGATTCGCTCAACGTCTGCGCAGGCTTCCGCTCTCCGGCCTCCACGCTCAAAGGCAAGGTGTTCTGAGCAACGGGGGCCGGGCACGCCACATACGGGGTAAACGCCATAGGCCACACAATTGTGCGGTTAAAGTCCAGGATCACCCCACCGGACTGGTCAGGGACCCCCAAGTTCAACCGTCGCCACTCCGGCGTTGTAACTCCGTTGGAATAGTCGTAAAAGTTGATGTAGAGGCCGTTACTCATCGACCCAGAAGCTAACAACGTGTGCGTGTTCCCACCCAGCTCAAACGTCACCGTGCCTGGGAAGGTTTCCGTGCGGTCCAAACCAGGCGTGGCGGTCCCGATACGGTGCGCTTGTGGCTGGTCAAACGCCTCGAACGTTCCTTGCACTGTCCACGAGCGGTCCAACGGGAATGTGGGAACATCGATGAACCGCGACAGCAGAGGTGCTTTGGAGTCACGCTTACGCAACGCCACGTACCCCTCACGATTGAGAAGTTCAACAACCACATCGCCACTCAACAACCAATTGAAACCGGTGTTCAGGGACACCCGCGCACTAAACGTGTCTTGTTTGGAGTGCGTTGCTGAAACCAACGACGAATCGGGAGCGTCAGTGACCTCCAAAGACGCAACCGTTGGGCCCACAGTATGCCCGGGATCTACTTTGAAATGCATCCACGTGCCGTCAAACGTGAACTCACCGGGAAGATCAAACCAGCGACCTGATTGTCCCGGCTGTACCCACTGGATTGCCGTAATGCTCAAAGCACCAAAACGGGTAGCCAAATCAGCCACGCGCGCGTCATGCCACGCGTGCCATTCGGACTTTAGCTGAGCGTTTAAACCCACGGCACCTCACTCGTGTTGAAGCAACTACGTCTACCCTACCTGGAGCACAAGCGAGAACGCACCGTTACCTGGTGAACCGGCGTCGCACAGCCATGTACGCAAACGCGAGCGCCAACAGACCCCCAGTAGCCACGGCAACCGCAACGTACCCCACGAGGTGGCCAGAACCATCAACCAGATTACCCACCACTGCACTCGCAGTAGCCTGCCCCACCGTAACCGCGGTTGCCATCATCGACATCACTGCAGTAGTGCGGCCAGTTGGCGCCACCTCGGCGGCAATGGAATACAACGTCACCAACGCCGGCCCAATTCCAGTGCCCAACACCAACAACGCAACCACCAAACCGGGCATTCCAGGAGCCAGGTTCAGAATCGCAGCACCGGCCACCGCAATCATCCCCGCGACCATCCACCGCGAAACCAAGGTGACACTGTCAGGAAGGGCTACCACCGAGAACGCAAAGAGCGCCGAGGTCACGCCCATGACTCCATAGAGAAGACCGGTGGCATCGGCCCGGCCCAGCGTTTCCATGAAGCTGGTGAGGCTGGTGAGCATGGAACCGAAGAACAGCCCAATCGACAACATTCCCGCCACTGGCACCATCACGCGGGGCGCCAGGAGCGCTGCCATGGGGGCTGTCGTCTGCTGAGTGGGGGTGCCGTCGCCGAGGTCGTCCACCCTGGCCGAGGCTCGTCCCGTTGAGTACACCGAAGATGGATGGAAGGCGATGCCCAGCACGCCCAACGCGGTCAGGATCGCAGCAGCGTCAAGCGGTACCACGACACCTGTCAGGGTGGCGATCACACCCACAACTACTGGCCCCAGAACGAAAACGAGTTCGTCGGTCATGGATTCATACGACAGCACCGCGTTGGTCACGCGGGTAGGGACGTCGTCGTTGAAGTTGTGACGCAGGGCTTGGAGCCAGCGGGAGCGCACCATCGACGTGGCTTGGGGTTGCGTACAACCAATACACAGAGCGGCTACGCAGATGAGCAGGACGTTGGGTTGTGTGTCGCTCATGCGTAGCGCCCAGCCTAGACCCAACAGGCTGGCCGCATTGGTTACAGCGGTGAAAACCAAGACTGGGCGTTGGCCGTGCTTGTCGGCCAGAATGCCATAAATGGGCCCAGACACGGCGGTTCCTACACCAACCAAGGCGGCTGCAATGCCTGCAATCCCGTAACTGTGAGTTACCACTGACACGGATGTCATCACTGCCACCACCGACATGGCGAACGGCAGTTTCGCTAAAAGAGCGAGGGGTAAAAAGGTCCACCCCATGATGCGAACAAGCTGAGCAATCACGGTTCACTAGGCTATACGTATGACTCACTCAACTGAAACACTCGCACACGATTACGCACGCGACCTCATGAGCGTGGTGAAAGCGTCACCGTCGTCGTATCACGCCGCCGCTCATGTCCGGAATCGCTTGGCTGGCCAGGGATTTGAGGTACTTGACGAAGCACAGGCGTGGGATTTGGTTCCGGGAGGGCGCTATGTGATTGTCCGCGATGGCGCTGTCATGGCGTTTGTTCTTCCAAAAACTGTTGGTGGAAATGTTGCGAAAAACACAGGCGGTTTAGGGGCTGAGGGTGGCTCTGGTGCGTCTGATGGCGGGGCTGGCAGTGGTTCTGGTGACGCGCCAGTTTTTCGTGTGATTGGTGCGCACACGGACTCGCCGGCATTCAAGCTGGCTCCAAAGTCTGATTTCACCAATGCCGGTGCCGCACAGGTTGGCGTGGAGATCTACGGCGGGCCGCTGCTGAATTCGTGGTTAGACCGTGAACTGGTGTTCGCGGGTCGTCTTGCTTTGCGTGATGGCACTACTGTTTTGGCGTCGACGGGGCCGGTGGGACGTATTCCGCAGCTAGCGATCCACTTGGATCGCGGAGTGAACGACGGTCTCAAGCTGGATAAGCAGCGCCACACTCAACCTGTGGTGGGCCTAGAACCGGTTGAGCTGGAGAAGCTGTTGGCACAGTCCGCTGGCGTCGATCAGGAAGACGTCTTGGGCCACGATATCTACACATGCGCGGCCCAGGAGCCTGCTCTGTTTGGTGCGCACAACGAATTCCTTGCGTCCCCACGTCTGGACAACCTGGTCAGTGTTCACGCGGGAATGTGTGCGATCGAAAAGCTCACCGACCCCACCGACATTGTGGTGCTTGCGGCCTTCGACCATGAGGAAGTGGGGTCCGGGACACGGTCCGGCGCGTGTGGCCCCATGCTTGCTCAGGTCACCGAACGCATTGTGTATGGCATGGCTTCTGCCTGGGGATACCAGGGGGAGGAGCACGACACGTACATGCGCAGTCTTGCCGGGTCTGTGTGCGTCAGCTCTGACACTGGCCACGCTGTTCACCCCAACTACCCAGAGCACCACGACCCACGCATCACCCCGCTTCTGGGGCGCGGACCACTCTTGAAACTCAATGCGCAACAGCGCTACGCCTCGGACGCGGTGGGTGCTGCGGTGTGGGCCAAGGCGTGCGAGGACGCCGGTGTTGCCTACCAGGACTTCGTGTCAAACAACAACATGCCGTGCGGATCCACAATTGGGCCACTCACTGCCACTCGTTTGGGTATGACCACGGTGGATGTGGGAGCAGCCCTGTGGAGTATGCATTCGGCTCGCGAAATGATCGCCGTCAGCGATGTTGCCGACATGGTTGCAGTTCTTTCTGCTTTTGTGCGCGGCTAGTTCCCATTTTGGGCGCTGAGGTCGTCCAACTGTTGACGCAACGTGTGGGCCTCCGTGGCCGGTTGGAGGCAACGGGTGCCCACACACACCACGGCACCGTCTGCCCCAGCGTCATCACTGGTATCTACAACAGGCTGAGAAGGATGCGCATACGCAACGCGAGCCAACCTAGGATCTGACGTGCTCACCCGTGGCACGTTCATACGCATCGCCACATACGCCTGCCACCCGGCGGCCCTGGGTGTGCTTTGCATGAATGGACGGCCTGCCGTTAGCAGCTCTCGCGCCACACGATCGGCCTCTGCCCCAGACTCCGGTGACAGGACAGACACAAGGAGGGCCACCTCGGCGAACGCAGTGCGACCACACGGAACCACCGAATCAGCCGGGTTCGCGCCCGAGGTGGGCACCAGCGCGTCCGGTGCGTGATCGTGAACGTGACCGTCACGCACGAACAACCCGCGTGCGGTGTCGAACAACTCCTCGATCAGAGGCAGCAAACGGGCACGGGTCAGCTCATGCGCCCCAAGCCCCACCACCTGATGTAGCTCCAGCAGGGCGCGGATCAGTGCCGCATAGTCAGCGAGTCCGGCAACACTGGGCCCCGGTTTCCCGTCGGTGGTGGACCGTAGCAACCGCTCGCCGGCCCGGTTGTTGTCCAGCACGCTCTGCACCGTGGCAGCACCGGCGTCCACCAGTTCAGACTCACCCAGCACCAGCCCCGCACGCACCAGCGCGACCGCGGCCCTGCAGGCGTCCTCCGTGATCAGCTTATTGTCACGTTTAGGCGGTGTGCGCGTCTCCTGCAACGCCCGCAGATGCTCAATCACGGGCTGCACGGAATTGTCGCCACCACGACTCCTGGCTTCAACATCGACTCCCCGCCCGGGCGCAATCAAGGCACACCGCGACTCCCCCGCCTCAGCACCACTGTGCGGAAACTCCACCAAGGCAAAATAATCACTCGCGTCTGCCATCTGGGCCAGCGCCTGCTCCACCTGCGAGCGCGTAAACGTGTAGAAAGCACCTTCCACACTCTCCGGCCCCAGAGGCGAATCCGCATCCAACGCCGTCGCCAACCCGCCCCCGGGCATGCGCATATCGGCGAGGAGGAAGCGGGCGGTGGCAACGACCTCGGCGCGGGCCACTTCCGCGTGTGCACTGTGCGGGTCACGCGCGTGCTCCCACACCCACCACGACGTCACCGCCGACAAGTACGCGGCATTGTCACTGAGCATCTTTTCAAAATGGGGCACGTGCCACTGCGCGTCTGTACTGTACCGGGCAATCCCGCCCCGCAACTGGTCACGCATGCCACCAGTGGCGATGTGGTGCAGCGTGGTACGCACCATGGTCAGCGCGTTGTCGTCGAAGTCGGCTCGTTGCATGAGCGCCTGCAGGACCATCGACGGTGGGAACTTAGGTGCCCCGCCGAATCCGCCAGATACCGGATCGAAACGATCGGCCAGTTGTTCGCTCCAGGCAGTGAGTTCGTCTGCCGGGATGGTTGGCTGGTCGGCGGTGAGGTTGGCAAGTTCCCCTTCCGGCACCGAGGCGGCCGTGGAGTCCGCGGTCGCCTCCAGCTGGGTGCGTAGCCGGTGGGTGATGGCACTGATCTGTTCTTGCTGGTCATGCCACGTGTTTGTGACCGCTTGGAGGACTTGGATGAAGGTGGGGAGGCCGCGGCCGGTGTGCGACGGGAAGTAGGTGCCGGCGAAGAACGGAACGCCTTGGTGGTCGGTGAACGCGTTGAGCGGCCATCCGCCCTGCCCGCGCAAGGCTTGGAGCGCGTTCATGTAGAACTCGTCCACATGTGGCAGTTCTTCACGGTCGATTTTGATGGCCACAAAGTTGTCGTTGAGCACTTTCGCCACTGCCACATCAGAAAAGGATTCGCGCGCCATCACATGGCACCAGTGGCACGTGGAGTAGCCGATCGACACCAACACCGGCACATTGCGGGCGCGGGCCTGCTCAAAGGCTTCCGGGCCCCACATGTGCCAGTTCACGGGTTGATGGGCGTGGGACTGCAGATAGGGGCTGGTGGACGTGTGTAGGGCGTTCGCATCCATACCCGTAGCCTACTTACCTGGCCCGAGGGTCACACCCGTTTCGCTTCTACGCCCAGTTGGTCACGCGCGCGTTGTCGTTGTTTCCAGCGCCACGTGACAAGACGATCGCGATGACTGCCACGGCTGAACATGCCGCCAGAAACAGGGCTGCCGCCCACACGGCTCCGTCGAGTGCGTTGATGAGCGCCAACACGATCATGGGCGAGAAACCGGCCACAATAGCACCGTTGGCCTCGCGTGCCAGAGCCATTCCAGAAAAGCGGTGTTCGGGCGGGAACAGGTTGGCCATGAACGCGCCCTGGGAACCGGAAGTTCCTGCGATCACCACCCCGAATCCAAGCCCCACCGCTAGGGTTGCGCTGGCCACCGTGCCCATCTGCAAGAGTTTGAGAAACGGATAGGCGTAAATGAGTCCCAAGGCCGAGGCGGTCGCCAGGACCGTGCCCGCCCCGAACTTATCCGAGGCCCACCCGGCAAATGGCGTGGTCACAACGGCGACAAGGGTCCCCACGGTGACGGCCACAAGGGCATCCGAACGGCTCATACCCACGTATGGGCTAGTCAGGTAAAACACACTAAACGACGCAATCAGGTAGACGAGTGCGCTGTGACCGAACATGCCAAAGAACCCAAGCAGAACGCCCTTGAGGTCCGTGCGCAAGAGTTCTTTGATTGGCACTTTGTTTTCGGCCTGCTGCTTTTCAGCAATCTCCTGTGACGCTACGTACTCAGGGGTTTCTTCCAGTTGCGCGCGAATGTAAAGCGCCACGAAGAACAGCAGTGCCGATGCCAAGAACGGCAAACGCCATCCCCACGAAATGAACGTGTCCTCCGGAAGGTGCGACGCCCAAAGGAACGCACCGGTCGCTAGGACGATACCCAGTGGTGGCATGGACAAAATGAAACCGGTAAACCAGCCCCTGCGTTTTGGCGAGGTGTATTCGGCCACCACGGTGATCGCACCCGTGAGTTCGGCTCCGGCACCAAACCCTTGGATGAACCGGAACAGTACCAGCAGGATAGGAGCAAACACACCAATTGCGTGAGCGGTGGGCAACAACCCGATTCCCACGGTTGCCACCGCCATGAGAATGATGGTGAGCAACATGGCGGGCTTCCGGCCATAACGGTCACCGATGTGCCCGATCACCACACCTCCGAGCGGACGCGCCAAGAAGCCAACCGCGAACGTCGCGAAGGTGCTCAACCCTGCTGCCGCACTCAAGTGTCCGGGGAAGAACAGTGGAGCAATCACCAGACCCGCAGCCGCGCCGTAAAGAGCGTAGTCATACCACTCGATCAACGTTCCCGCGATCGACGCGACCAACGCTTTGACCGCTCCCGGTGACATTCCACCTTTACCTTCTGTCACCTCGGCGGGCGCTACAGGCTGTTTCATTCCACCCTCTTCACACATAGAAATAGTTCTGCAGAATCTTATACGTAGCGTTTTCTAAGAAGTTAAGCTGGTCACATGTCGACCATTATTCTGTTCCACTCAGCCTTGGGGCTCGACCAGGGTATGCACCGCATGGCAGATGTCCTCAAAGATGCCGGGCACACCGTCCACGTTCCAGATTTCTACGACGGAAACGTGTTCACTGAAACCTCTGACGGCCTGGCCTACCGTGACGACGTCACGTTCCCTGAGCTGGCCAAGCGTGCGTCTGTTGCAGTGAATGAGATCGTCGCTGGTTCACCTGCTGGGCAAGGTTTCATTTTCGGTGGCTTCTCACTGGGGGCCGCGATGGCGCAGAGCTTTGGAAAGCGTCACCCGCAGGCCACCGGCGCACTGTTGTTCCACGCGGGCGGAACACCCAAACCCACCAGCTGGCAGGCTTCAGCGACCCTGCAGATTCACCACACGGTAGGCGACCCGTTCTACGACGAAGGTCAACCCGAACTGTTAGTGAAGTGCGCGGCAGAAGCAGGTGCTCACGCCAGCCACTTCATGTACCCGGGCACGGCGCACATGTTCGCCGACCCCACAAAAGACGAATACGACGAAGAACTCGCCACCGTCATGTGGGAACGAGTCCTAGCGTTCGTCAACACACACTGACCGTACGCGTCACCAAATGTGGGATTGCCCACCCCCGCTTAGCCATTTTGACGTTGAGCATTAGGATTGACTGGATAGGGAAAACAGGGCACGCGCAGTGACATGCACAGTTACCCGCGCAGTTCCACCGCCCTGTTAACCGCAAACCTACTCGACGCAAGAATTGAACGGACGCTTTTGAACGGCAGAACACCCGGCAATACGACCTTCCGGCACAACAACGTAGCGCTTTTGGGGATAGCGGAAACAACTGCCCCCAACCCGGTTTCCTCCGAATCATTCGACGAGCACCTGGCCTCAACTCTCAAGCGTTTGCACCTCCCGCAAGGGTTGCTTCAGCGTGTCGCCGGAGTGGATTACCGTCGCAACTGGGACAACCCGCACGACTTCATTTCAGGAGCCGTCGACGCAGGTAAAAAAGCCCTCGAACGCGCTCAGGTCGACGCAGACCAGATCGGCGTCATGATCAACACGTCCGTGACCCGTGAAACCCTCGAACCATCCGTCGCGGTGTCCATTCACCACGGAATCGGGCTACCCACCTCGGCCATGAACTTCGACATCGCCAACGCGTGCTTAGGGTTCGTCAACGGGATGACCGTGGTGGCCACCATGATCGACTCTGGCCAAATCGACTACGGCCTGGTTGTCGCAGGTGAAGACGCCTCCCGCGTCCAACAAGCCACCCTGAAGCGCCTATCCCAAGACGACATCACACGCGAAGAATACCTCAACGAATTCGCGTCGCTCACCCTGGGATCCGGTGCAGCAGCCGCCGTGCTGGGCCATGCCGACCGCCACCCCGAAGGCCACCAGGTTCTGGGAGGGGTGACCCGCGCAGGCACGTGGAACCACGAACTGTGCGTAGGCGACCACAACGGCATGTTCACCGACGCCACCGGCCTACTGTCCAACGGCATGGAACTGGTCATCAACGCGTGGAACGAAGCCCACGAAGACGGCTGGGACTGGAACGACATGACCATGTACGTCACCCACCAGGTGTCCAAGATCCACACCAACGAGATGGCCAAGACCGCTAGCTTGGACCTCGACCGCATGCCCATCACCTTCCCTGAACTCGGCAATGTGGGGCCGGCGTCACTGCCCATCACACTGGCCCGCAAAGCTGACGAGCTCGAATCGGGCGACCGTATCCTGGCCATGGGCGTTGGGTCCGGTCTCAACACCGCAATGACTGAAATCGTCTGGTAAAACAAACCGTCGAAAGGCAGGACGTGTCCCACCCTTCACAGGCGGCGTTCGGAGCCGCACCGGCAACCACCCCACCCGACCTGGCCGAATGGGACCCACAGTGGTCACGCGTCGTAACGGTGCCCACCTTCGAAGGCGAACGTTCGTTCCATGTCCTCGACACCCTGCCCGCGTTGCGTGAGCGCGGCCTCGAGCCCACCGGCACGATCGTCGCCCTGCACGGAAACCCCACGTGGTCGTACCTGTGGCGTCGCCTGGCCCGGGCCACTGTGGACGCTGCCGGTACACCCGGAACTCGCACCTGGCGCGTCATCGCCCCAGATCAGCTGGAAATGGGGTACTCGGAGCGCATCGAGCATTCCAACCTGCCCACGCCCCTCGGTGACGACCCCACTCAGCGCCGCATCGCGCAACGTGTCGCAGACTTTGACGCTGTCATCTCAGAGTTAACCGCCGAGGTGTCCGCCACCTCGGGCGCGGACCACCCCTTGGTGACGCTGGGACACGACTGGGGCGGGGTCCTGTCACTGACCTGGGCGGCCCGCCACCAAGACCGCGTCGCCGCCGTTATGACCCTCAACACCGCGGTGTGGCACGACGACAACGAAAACATTCCCGCGGCCCTGCGCGCAGCACTCACCGGCCCTGTTTTGCCTTACTCCACCGTGCGCACGGATGCCTTCCTTCGCGCCACCTTGGCGCTGTCGAACTCCATGCCGGCCGAGGTCGCAAACGCCTACCGCTCTCCGTACCAGACGGCGGCCGAACGCCACGGAATCGGGCAGTTCGTCGCGGACATTCCAGCCACCTCGGACCACCCGTCACACGGTGAGCTACAGGAACTCGCCCGCGACATCGCCACGATTGAGGCCCCGGCGTTGATCCTGTGGGGCCCCAAGGACCCGGTCTTCCAAGAGCGGTACCTGCGCGATCTGCGTAAGCGACTCCCCCAGGCTGATATTCACCGGTTTGAGCGCACCAGCCACTTGTTCGCTGAAGATGTGGACTACGCTTCGACGGTTCTGCAGTGGCTTGGGGCCACGCTTCCGGCTGATGGGCAAGCAACGCAGGACGTGCAGGCTGTGCAGGCTACACAGGACGTGCACGACGTACCCATGATCTTTGACGCCTTGGACGCCCGTCACACTGACCCATCCGTGGCCAGCGTAGACATGAGCAAGGACCAGGCGATCAGCTGGGCGCAGCTGAGCCACGTGGTTGACGCGATCGCGTTGAGCCTTCAGGAGAAGGGGCTCAAGCGCGGCGACCGCGTGAGCCTCCTGATCCCACCCGGCAACAACCTCACCGCCGCCGCGTACGCCGTGCTCAAGGCCGGAGGTGTCGTGGTTGTTGCCGACGCCGGCCTGGGTGCCGCTGGCATGACCCGCGCGGTGAAGGCTTCGGATCCGCAGTGGATTATTGGTGAGGTTCCCGGCCTGACCCTGGCCCGAGGTGCCGGCTGGCCCGGCCGTCGCGTTTCCGTGACCCCGCTCAACGCGCTCACGCGCCGCCTGTTGGGTGTCGAGACGTCGATGACTGAAATGTCGCGCCGCTGGGTCAAGTCCCACGAAAAGGTCGAAACGCCACACCTGGACGACGACGCGGCCGTGCTGTTTACCTCCGGGTCTACCGGCCCGGCCAAGGGTGTGCGGTACACGCACCGAGCACTGGGCGCCTTGGCTACGGTTCTCAAGCGTCATTTCGACGTCAAACCCGGTACCGGCCTGGTAGCCGGGTTCCCGCCGTTTGCGCTGTTGGGGCCGGGAATTGGCGCCAGTTCCGTGACTCCGAATATGTCGGTCACCAAGCCGCGCACGCTCACGGCGCGCGCCCTGGCCGAGGCGGTTGCCGCCGGATCTTGCACCATGGTTTTCGCGTCCCCGGCTGCATACACCAATGTTGCGGCAACCGCTGATGAGCTCACTGACGAACAACGCGAAGCGTGCGCCGGTGTCGAGGTGGCACTGTCTGCTGGCGCGCCCGTTCCGCTTGAGCTCATGCGGAAGATCAAGACCGTCTTCCCCAACGCGTCCGTTCACTCGCCGTACGGCATGACGGAAGGTCTGTTGCTAGCCGACATCACTGCCGACGGCGTGGCAGAAGCGAAGGAGGCAGCTAGTGATCACGGCGTGTGCGTGGGGCGCCCGATCGAGGGCGTGCGTTTTGCGATCGCCCCAATTCTTTCCGACGGTTCCCCGTCCGATGAGCTGGTTGAACTCTCTTCGTCCGAGGCTTCTGAAGCTGTGGGGGTTTTGGGTGAGTTCGTGGTGTCAGCCGACCACATCAAGTCTGGCTACGACCGCCTGTGGCTCACCGATGTCGAATCAAAACGCGACACGGCAGGCGGCCACACATGGCACCGCAGCAACGACATTGGTCACGTGGACGCTAAGGGGCGCATCTGGGTTGAAGGGCGCACGCAACACATTGTGACTACACCTTATGGCCCAGTGGCTCCCGGAGGTGTTGAAGCGGTTGTGGACACGGTTCCTGGAGTTTCGCGCAGTGCCGTGGTGGGTGTTGGGCCGCACGGTAACCAAGCACTCGTCGTTGTTTTGGAGCGCACAGGAGACATGAAACCCGGTTTGGCGGGCCTCGACATTACCGAACAGATCCGGGAAACCGTACTCGAGAAGTGCGACCTGGACGTGGCGGCTGTTCTTGTGGCCAAGGACTTCGTCACCGACATCCGCCACAACTCCAAGATCAACCGCGAACGGCTACACGAATGGGCCGAAGCCCAGCTGGGGTGAAACCCAACCGGGGTTGTGACTAGCCTCGGTGAAGACCAACTGCGGTGATGTAGCCAAGTCCAAACGGCGCAAAGCGAGCGAAACTACGCATTATATTGCGTAGTTTCGCTCGCTTTGCGCCGTTTCAGGCGTCAGTCGAACACCAGACCGTTGTCGACCACCAAGTTCTGACCAGTCACAGCGCGCGAAGCTGGGGACGCGAAGAACGTGGCTGCCGCCGCGAACTCTTCGGGAGTGGTGACATGCCCCAAAGGGGTGGTGGAAGCGATAGCGTCAAACACCTCGGGCGGGGTGGCCGAAGACGCGTCCGTGGTACGCAACAGACCGCCGGACACCATGTTCACCCGGACTCCCAGAGGCCCCAGGTCCTTTGCGAAAGTCCTGGTCACGGACAAAAGCGCGGCCTTTGAAGCGGTGTAGTCGTGATACGGAACAACCGGGTTCTGGAACAGGTTAGTGCCAATGTTGATCACGCGCCCGGACCCCAGTTCACGGAACCCAGGCAAGGCCGACTGGATCGTGTTCACCGCGCCACCCACGGAACCGCGGAACTGCGCGGAAAAGTGTTCATAGTCGATTTCATCGGCGTGGGGGCGTTCGTCCCCGTTAAAGGAAAAGTCCACCAACGCGTTGTTCACCACGGTGGACACTGGGGCGTTCCACTCGTCTTGCACATACTTAAACATGGCAAGAACCGCGCGGAAGTCGGTGACATCGGCCTGAACGGCGAGCGCCCGGCCGCCCTGTCCCTCAATCGATTTAACAAGTTCACCTGCAGCATCTTCGCTGGTGCGGTAGTTGATGACGACACTGGCACCTTCGGAAACGAACGTCTTCGTCAGAGCCGCGCCCAGACCTCGGGCACCCCCAGTGATCAGGACAATCTGGTCGCTGATGGGCAAAGCGTTTGTCGAATGGGCATGTGCGTTAGCCATAGTGACTCCTCCAATGCGTAGTTGGCACCATCATCGCATTCCGCGACCAAAAATCCATGCCCACTGACCCCAACCGAACGCCACGAGTCCATCTTGTGACACGACGAACGGACCCATGCGGGGTTTCACATCAGGCTGGCCTTTTGACTGGTTGCCGGGCCCGCTTGTGACCCGTCGATAACGGATGCGGGCGCCCACGAAATCCGCCCGCGCCTCGGGTGGTAGCTGCTGCGCGTCAGCCAGGCAGAATAGGAGGCTCGCGCCGTCTGTGTCGTGGTCGGCAGGTGGGTGTGTGGTGTGCCAGTCCTGTGCCGTTTCCCATGCAGGTTCGCCTTGCGAACGAGCGCGCTTCAGGCCCACGGCAAGGCCACGGTAGTGCCCACCTAAGGTGCTCAAACGTTTGGAAAACAGGCTGCTTCGGGCCGCGTCAAGTTTTTTCTGGTCCAGGCCCATCGTGTTGTCCGCACCACCCACCATGATGGCCACGAACTGAGCTTGGTCCTGTGCCAGCTTTTCGCGAATCGCGGTGAGGTCGCGGGCCATCACGGCGTGATCCTGTCTAGGCCTGCGATGTCGGAGAGCGCGTTGAGTTCAGCGAACATTTCGTCTTCAGGTGGGAACGCTGAGTCACGTTCCAACATGAGCGGAACCGGACCGGTTCGCTCCACCACTTCATGGGCCAACGTCATGACTTGCTGTACAACAGGGCTAGCGTGAGTGTCGTGGTACATATCGCCTCGCCACGAGCCGCCCGCGATGTGACAGTACGCGATTCGCTCTAAAGGCATGGCCAGAACATCGGTGAGCGGGTCGCGCCCGTGATTAGTGGCGTTTGCCCACACGTTCGCAATATCGAGCACGAGCCCGGCCCCTGTTGCATCTAAGAGCGCTGTCACGAACTCGCCTTCGGGCATCTGCGGGTCCGGCCATTCCACCAGGGTGGCGATCGGCTCGAGTGCGAGCGGGCGTTGCAACACATCTTGTGCGCGGTTCACGTTGTCGACCATGACAGCCAGCTGGTCACTGGTGAGCGGGACTGGCAACAAGTGCCCAGCTTCCAGCACCCGGGCGTGCGGCGACGAAAACCCGTCTAGTTCCTGGGCGCGAACCAGTGCAATGTGTTCACTGATCACTGGGGAGTCGCACGCTTCTGCAACCGCGTTGAGCATGTTCAAGGTATCCGCGTCCGGGGGTTCAGCCGAACCCAGAGACAGTGACACCCCGTGAGTGACCACCGGGACATCCGAATCCACAAGAACCTGCAAGTATTCGTCCAGGTCGTGCGGATTGTGGTTCTCGGCTAGAACCTCAACAAAAGCAGGCGTCAATTTGGCCTGCGACTGACGCATTTCCCAACGCCACCCCACACCTAAGCCAGCGGGGAGACTACTCACGAACGACCTCGGGACGATACATCCAAGGAGCGAATGTCATTGGTCAGCCGCTTGTAGTTGCGCGAACGGAACTTCTTGGTGGGGTTGGAAACCTTTTCGCGGAAAGCCCAGGCCAGAATCCCTACGACCACCAGCACCTCGATCAAAAGACCCCACACCGGGTCGTGGGCGAACACCAGCATGACCAGGCGCGCGGTTCCCAACAAAAACAGAGCCAACCCGGCGGCCTGCGCAACCAACAGGGCCGGGTGCTTGGGGCTGATGAGCATGCCAGTTTCGCGCATGCCACGGCGAAGATCCTGCACAAGGGCGCGCGAATAGTCGTCGCGTGCAAGTTGTTCGTACACGTGCTCAGGGACTTCTTGCTTGTCGGTGATCTCCAGGGCGCGTTGAATGAGCGGCTGTTGCATGAGCCCGCCAAAGATTTTCACGTCACCGTTGCGTGCGAAGTATTCGGCTCGAGCGGGAGGGCACACCAACGTGGACACGGTGGCGTATACGCCTGAGCGGCGGTCCTTGGAGTATGCCAGTTCCAAAATGTTGGGTGTGCGTGCGTATTCGCGGCTCACCATCACGCGAGCGCCCCACACAATGAAGAACAGCAGCACCACCGAGGCACCATAGAACCACAGGAAAGCTCCACCTGTGATGTGGTCGAACATGAATCTCCTCCTCTGTGGCTACCAAACCCATGCACACGGTAGCCACACACCAGACTAGTCGCCACCTCCACAACCACCGCAGCCACCACCGCCACCGCACGAGCTACACGAGCTGCACGAGGATCCTGAACCGCACGAGGAGCTGCCAGCACCGTCCGCGAGCGCTGCCGCCGTTGGCAACGCCCACAACGAGGCAAACGATGGGTCCAGTTGCCACGCGGCTGAGGCTCCACCCACCGCCAGGGCCAGGGGGAAGCCCAGGGCGAACGCTTGCGACTGAGGTTCAAGTCCCCTCATTTGCGCCATGGTGTCCTTAAGCGTTACGGCGCGTGTTCGCTTCATGGCCTGCGTTGGGCCCGCGTACACATAAAATCCGATCAAGAAAATGAGGCCAAAGGTCATGGCCACAAGGAAGCCTATGGGCTTGTCGTTAAACATGCCCACGGCGCAACGGAAAAGTCCGAATAGAAACACTGCAAGCGTGAACCAGCCGGCCAGTTTACGCAGGAACGTCTTGTTGTCTGACAGAAGGCGGTTGCGCTTCATGTCAGCAATGAGGTCTTTTTCAAGTTCTTTGAACCCGAGGTCGTTCTCCGCGCGCTTGGAAATGGGCAGGTGCTGAAGATCAGTTGCCTCCATGAGTTGGCGCACCCGTCCCACAATGGGGTGCGAGCTGATGTTGCGGTACAGCTCTGGGTTACCGTGACGTTCCAGGTGTTCCAGACGCTGTGGCGGGTCGAGTAGGGACACGACGGTGGTGACCAGGCCTATGCGGCCACCTGATGCGTAGGCCAGTTCGAGCACGTTAGGGGTTTTGCGTAGCGGCCCGGCTGATGTCATTCGCGCGACGATGAGCAGGACAACGCATATCGCAATGAGCACCGCGTAAAAGGCCAGGAACACGGGTCCCGGCACATCGGTCATAAACAGGTTCATGGTTCAAATGTACGGGCTGAATGTGCGCTGTGTGTGGCGAGCAGGTTACATCTGTACGTAGATTTGCAATGGATGTGGGGTCTACCAGGGCACCCACCCCACAAACCCCACCCACCCAACCGGCTACGCTTGAGATATGCGAATTTGTGTCACTGGCGCTTCTGGACTGTTGGGATCTGGTGTTGCTCGCGCGCTCATTGAGCAGGGCCACCACGTGACCACTTTGCAGCGCAGGCCGTCCGGGGTTGACGGGGCGCAGGATGTGCTGGGATCTGTCACGGACCCTGCGTGTGTGGAAGGTGCGCTCGCCGGCGCCGAGGCGGTCATCCACCTGGCAGCGAAAGTCTCCATGGCGGGTGACTCGGCGCAGTTTGACCGCGTGAACATCGATGGAACACGCACGGTGGTTGAAGCCGCCCAGGCTGCGGGTGTGAAGCGTTTCGTCCACATTTCATCGCCTTCGGTGGCACACTCAGGGTCGTCAATTATTGGGGATGGAGCCCAACCCGCAAACCCGCAAACAGCCCGCGGGGACTACGCACGCACAAAAGCACAGGGCGAAATCATTGCACTGAACGCAGACTCCGATTCGTTCCCCGTGATTGTGCTACGCCCCCACCTCATGTGGGGCCCTGGTGATACGCAACTGACCGAACGCGTCATCGAACGCGCCAAACAGGGCCGCATCCCCATCTTGGGTTCGGGCACTCCCCTGATCGACACGCTGTATTCGACGAACGCTATAGACGCGATCCTCGCAGCCCTTGAGGTGGTGCCCCACACGCACGGGGAGGCACTCGTGGTGACTAACGGGCAACCTCGGCCGGTTGGCGAACTTCTCAACAGGATTGCCGTGGCTGGCGGAGCTGACCCCATCCGCATGCACGTCCCAGCCGGCGCCGCGAAAGTGGCAGGTTCTGCGATTGAGACCGTGTGGAACCTCACCGAGCACGACGACGAACCACCTCTCACGCACTTCCTTGCCGAGCAGTTGTCGACCGCGCACTGGTTTGACCAGCGCCGCACCCGTGAGGCGCTGAATTGGACGCCCGCTGTGAGCATCGAGCAGGGTCTGAAGATCCTGGCTCAGCACTACGGAAAGTAAATCGCCGCCGAGGTGGTTGCGGGGTGGCCGAGCAACGCACGACTGGAACGACACCCACCTGGGATTGCAAGCATGACACGCGATAAGCGTTCATTTTGAAACTTTTTTTAACTTTTTTCTACGCGCTTTGATGTGCTCATGACCTGCGGAATCACATCGGTGTAAGCATTATTTATAACGTTTCGGCTACGCTCGCGTGTATCATTTGACGCAAATGTCTACTACGATCCTTTTTGGCGACACAAGCTAAATGCTCCCACTTCCCACTTTTAGGAACATATGCTTAAGACAAAATTGCCACTTGCAATCGCTGTAGGCGTTGTATCAGTAGGCCTCTTTTCAGCTCCCGCGTCGGCGATGCCGTCACTGACGGGTAATGTGACCGACAACAATTCCAGCTCGACGAGCGATGATGTTGCGCAACCCGAACAGTCGCAGTCACCGGCTCCTGTTGACTCGGCACCGGAAGAACCAGAGCAGACTCAGCCAGTCCAGAACGAGTCGAAGCCACAGGCAGAGCCGGTTCAGAACGAGCCAAAACCAGAACCAAAGTCGGAGCCCAAGCGACAGCTTCCTCCACAGCCGTCGTATCTAGACGCAGACCAGATTGAAAACGCCCGCATCATTATTGGCGTGGGACGCGCGTTCAACGTATCTGACCGGGGAATTCAGATCGCGTTGATGACAGCGTTCCAGGAATCCGACATGTACAACCTGGATCACGGCGACAAGGACTCGAAGGGGCTGTTCCAGCAACGCCCCAAGTACAACTGGGGAACCGAAGACGAAGTCCAAACGCGCACGTTTGCCGCTCAGTCCTTCTACGGTGTGAACCCCAAGGTGGAAAACGCGGGACTTCTGGACATTCCAGGCTGGGAAAAGATGAGCCTGAACGATGCCGCGCAGGCTGTGCAGCGCTCGGGATACCCGGACCGTTACGGCAAGTGGGAGAACTTGGCATGGCGAACGCTCAAGGCCAATGACGACGCGCCCAAGATCCACCACGCAGGACCGGTTGAATAGTCCACGCCACGTGGCATGACGCGCGTGTCTCCCAGGCGCCTACTAGGGGAAGGGAGCCAGGGAGACAACGTCGTTTGTTCCACGCGGGTAAGATACTCAATATGTCAGAAACTACAGCCGTCGATGTCAGCAAGATTCACCCTGAGGGTGACTGCGACATTCCAACAGAATTTTCGTCGCAAAAAAACATCAGCCTTACCGCTGAACTGTTTAAAGCTCTTGCTACACCGTCGCGCTTGAAAATTCTGCTCACTTTATCCCATGGATCGGCCAGCGTCAGCAAAATCGTAATCGCAACCGAGCTGTCACAGCCACTGGTGTCACAGCACCTCAAAGTGCTCCGTGGGATTCATCTGGTGTCCGTGCAACGCGATGGTCGAGAAGCGATCTACTCGCTCATGGACGACCACGTCGCGCACATCATTCTTGACGCCATGGCCCACGTCAACGAACTCGAGAACGCCAACTAGCCAAGCAAACCCAACCCGCGCCTTACTTTTCCAGATAAGCCGCTTGGAACTTAGCGATGCGACGCAGGGCCTCAGCAACCGCCTCGGGCCCGGCAGCCAAGGAAATACGCACCCACTTGTCACCGTTCACGTTGTCGAAGTCAAGACCGGGCGACACCGCGACACCTTCCGTTTCCAGCAACGCCGAACACCACTGGGTGGCGGTTTCATACGGCCCCAGAACGTCCTCTACCAGGCCATACATATAGAACGCGCCGTCAGCAGGTGCCAGGTCACGCCAGCCCAGCGACGGGGCAGCGTCCAGAACGTTTTGACGCGCGCGAGCAAACCCGGCGAGGGCCTCCTCGCCTTCCGCGTAGGCAGATTCGGTGAAGGCTTCCACGGCGGCGTGCTGAGCTGGAACCGGGGCGCACAGCGCGTAGTTTCCAGCAAGGCCCGAAACCGTGTCCACAAGGTTTTCGGGCAGAACGGCCCAGCCTAAACGCCAACCGGTCATGCCCCAGTACTTAGAGAATGAGCTAATGACAATTGCGTCGTCGTTGAACTGCAGGGCGCAGTCACCGATCGAGTCCGTGAAGGTGATGCCGTGGTAGATTTCGTCGCTGATGATGCGAACGTCGTGGCTGTAGCACCATTTGGAGAGCTGTTCGAACTGCTCACCAGGGATCATGGTGCCGGTGGGGTTCGCCGGTGAGGCGAGCATGATACCCGCGAGCGCACCTTCACTGTGTGCCTGGTCCAGCAATTCAACCGTGGGTTGGAAGCGTTCGTCGGGGCCACAGTCCAGTTCGACGACCTCGATACCCAGGCCGGCCAAAATGTTCTTGTACGCCGCGTAGCCGGGACGGGCCAGAGCCACGCGGTCACCTGGGTCAAAGCACGCGAGGAAGGACAGGAGGAACGCACCGGAGGATCCCGTGGTGACGAAGAACCGGTCGGCTGGGATGTCCAGTCCGTACCAGCGTTTGTAGTGGCCGGACAGTGCTTCGCGCAGAGGCAGGATACCGGCGGCTGGCGAGTAGCCCAGGGACGTGCCATCGGTCATGATGTCTGCAGCACGGGTGCGAACTGCTTTAGGTGCGCCCTGCAGCGGTTCACCCACGCACAGGGAAATGATGTCGCGACCCTGATCTTCGAGTTCTGCTACACGTTGCAGAATGTTCATGACAGAGAACGGGCGCACCACCTTCGCCCGGTCTGAAATGCGTGTCAGGGTGCTGGGTAAAGGTTGGTTGCTACTCATGTTCACATGGTGTCACACCAACCCGTTAAGCAGCGCGCGAAACACCGGGCGCACTGCCACGCGAAGGGCTCAGCACCGACGCCCCACGGAAGACCATGTGGTCACGGTAGGCCACTGGGTAGAACGGCTCGGGTGCGCTTTCGCTCCGCAACGCGCTGTGAACAAAGTCTTCAGCCTCGTCGAAATGGTCAGCGTTGGTGCGCGGAAGCACGGCCAACTCTTCTACCAGGAATCGTGTCACCAGCGCCTGGCTAAGCATCCGCCCATCTTCCAAAGTCACACCCTGGCGCGTCCACTGCCACAGTTGCAACCGCGCAAGCTCAGCCGTCGACACATCTTCGACGTACCCGTTGTAACCGACACTACCCACGCCTCGCAGCCACGCATCGATGTAGTGCAGGCACACCCGCAAGTTCCACCGCACACCTTCCTCACTGATCACCCCGGAAGGCACCGTGAGCAACTGTTCGGTGAGATCCACACGGTCGGTGGCGACGACCTCGGCCACAGGAACCGCAGCACGGTCAGCCCGCGCCTTACCGTACGCCGCACGCACCACATCAATGAGCGACCGGTGCGCGATCCACGTGCCGTCGAAGCCAGCGGACACCTCGGCCAGCTTGTCCTCATACACGCGCTCACGCTCATGTGGCTCTGCAACCGGCAAGTGCGCAGACTCAACCACAGCGGTACTCAGCCCGCCCAACGCCTGGGCGCCGCGCCGGTGACACGTGCTCACCAGCAGGTCCGTAAACGCGCGGATGAACGGCGAATCCGACCGAATCTCGTCCCGCTGCGGAACCGTGAACCCTTCGCGCAGGCCAAAGTGCGTAACCAGCGAACCCACGTAATCCCAACGCCCGGCGGCCAGGCCAACCACGTGGTCACGCAGTTCGTACAAGATTTCGTCCATCTGGAACGCCGCCGTCACCGACTCGATCAGCACCGTCGCCCGAATCGTCCCCCGCGCGAACCCCAGAGTCTCCTGCGCGTGCTCAAACAGACTGTTCCACAACCGCGCCTCATGCCTGTTTTCGACCTTGGGGAGGTAGAAGTACGGCCCGTGGTTGCGCTTGAGCAACGGCCGGCTGTTGTGGAACACAAACAGCCCAAAATCCACCAGGGTCGCACTGGCTGGGTGCGCGCGCCCGGTCGCGTCCGTCCAGGTCAGGTGGTCTTCTGTGAGGTTCCACCCCCGAGGTCGCAGCACCATCGTGGGCGGGTGCGGGTTGCGTGCTTTGAAGGTTTTTCCCGACCGCGACTGGAACGCGAAGTCACCACGCGCTGCCCGCATGAGGCATTCGTGGGCGGTGACCACGTTCGACCAGGTGGGCGCCATGCCGTCTTCTAAGTCAGCCATCCACACGTCGGCGTCGGAGTTACAGGATTTGGCGGCCTCCCGGGGTTCCACCGGGGTCGCCAGCTCCACAACGCGGCGTTTGAGTCCCGGCGCTCCCGAGGTGCCAACCACCTTCCAGTCTCCGTTGCGGATATCGCTGGTGGCAGGGTCAAAAGTGGGGAGGTCACCGTTCTCGAAACCACCTCGGCTGGCGTTGCGAGCGGCGAGAAGTTCGCGTCGGCGCGCGTAGAACAATCGGTGGAGTTCGTCGAGGAAGTCGCACGCGGCGGGAGTGAAGATGTTGTCGATGCCGGTGATGTGTGGCCCGTTGACGGTGAACATGGTGCCTCCTTGTAGTTCGAGGCGCCCAGTAGTGGCTCAGGCTACCGGGCGCCTCGAAGTGTGGGGTGCTCTGTTTTTAGAGCGGTGTAGAGCGGTTTAGAACTGCGCTGCTTCAGTTGAGTCCTTCAGCGCGGTGGTCGAGGACTGTGGGTTGACTGCCGTGCTGACCAGGTCGAAGTAGCCGGTTCCAACTTCGCGCTGGTGCTTGGTGGCGGTGTAGCCACGCTCTTCGCTACCGAACTCGCGTTCCTGCAGTTCGACGTATGCCTTCATCTGTTCACGTGCGTAACCGTGTGCCAGGTCGAACATGGAGTAGTTGAGTGCGTGGAATCCGGCCAGGGTGATGAACTGGAACTTGTATCCCATGGCTCCGAGTTCGCGCTGGAACTTCGCAATCGTGTCGTCGTCCAGGTGCTTCTTCCAGTTAAACGACGGCGAGCAGTTGTAAGCCAGCATCTGGTCTGGGTACTCAGCTTTGATCGCTTCCGCGAACTGGCGAGCCACGTCCAGGTCTGGCGTGGAAGTTTCCATCCACAGTAGGTCGCTGTACGGTGCGAATGCCAGACCGCGGTCGATGCATGGCTGCAGCCCGTTGTTGACCTTGAAGTAGCCTTCCGCGGTGCGTTCCCCTGTGAGGTACTTCTGGTCGCGTTCGTCCACGTCCGAGGTGATCAGGGTTGCCGCTTCCGCGTCAGTTCGCGCGATGATGAGGGTGGGGACGTTTTCAACGTCGGCTGCCAGGCGAGCTGCGTTGAGGGTGCGGATGTGCTGTGCAGTGGGCACCAGCACCTTTCCGCCCAGGTGGCCACACTTCTTTTCGGATCCCAGCTGGTCTTCGAAGTGGACACCTGCGGCACCGGCGTTGATCATTCCGCGCATGAGTTCGTACACGTTGAGCGCGCCACCGAATCCGGCTTCTGCGTCAGCGACGATGGGTGCCAGCCAGTCTTCGACCGAGGTGGTGCCTTCCGAGGTCTCAATCTGGTCGGCGCGCATGAGTGCGTTGTTGATGCGGCGCACGACTGCTGGCACCGAGTTGGCTGGGTAGATGGACTGGTCTGGGTAGGTCTGGGATGCGAGGTTGGCGTCTGCCGCGACCTGCCAACCAGACAGGTAGATCGCCTTGAGGCCGGCCTTGACCTGCTGGACTGCCTGGTTACCTGTGAGGGCACCCAGCGCGTTAACGAAGTCTTCCGAGTGGACCAGGTTCCACAGGCGCTCGGCACCGTGACGAGCAAGCGTGTGCTCTTCGATCAGCGATCCGCGCAGTTTAACCACGTCATCTGCCGTGTAGTCACGGGCGACACCGGACCAGCGTGGGTTGGTTGCCCAGTCGCTGCGGATTGCATCGGCGTTGTGGAGTTCGTTAGTCATCGCTTCTCGCTTTCATATGAGTGTTCTTGCATTGGGTGGTGCAAGCTTTTTTGTTGCTGTGAAACCAGTATTCGGTGTGCGCAAGGGGGCCGGAAGGTTTTTCTCGAGTAAAAAATGACCGTTTTTCTGTTTTGCGTGAGTATGTCGCTTTTGTGGCACGAGTCACATTAAGATAAGCGCATGGGAGAACACATGCCAGGCGCACGCAGTTTCGGCGCCGACACAGGTGCGAGCGAACACACCGCCGAAGGAACCGCTGACGCACTCAGCATTGGTCGCAAGATCCGCCACTTTCGCACCGAACATGGGATGACCCTGGAACAGCTGGGCGAACGAGTGGACCGGGCCGCTTCACAAATATCGGCGTTTGAATCAGGCAAGCGAGAACCCTCTATTACGCTCCTGACGGCACTTGCCAAGGCGCTTGACACCTCGGTGGCCGAACTCCTTGACCCCACCCCCGTGTCACAACGGCAAGCCTTAGAGCTGGAAGCCGAGCGCGCACAGCGCTCACCCCTCTACTCCTCGCTGAACTTGCCCACGGTGCGCGTGAAGTCACTGCCCAACGACGCGCTCGAGGCGATCGTGGGCCTCCAGCGGAGTCTGCACGACATGACGAAGAAGCGCGCTGCCACGCCTGAAGAGGCTCGGCGCACTAACCGGCTGTTGCGTGAAAAGATGCGGTCGCGTGGCAACTACTTTGGGGAGTTGGAAGAGCGGGCGCGGCAAGTGTTGGCCCACATCGACTATCACGGCGGGCCGTTGAGCCGCCGGGACGCGGCTCATGTTGCTGAGCGGCTGGGCTTTAGTCTGCACTATGTGTCGGATTTACCCAGGTCAGTGCGGTCGTTGTCCGACACGCTCAATAAGCGGTTGTACATGTCGAATGACGATGCTGCAGGGACGGATCCGAGGTCTAATTTGTTGACGGCGTTGGCCTCAGCGATCTTGGAGCAGAAACCGCCTTCTGACTATCAAGACTTCCTCACCCAGCGTGTGGAAGCCAATTATGTCGCTGCGGCGCTTCTGATCCCAGAAAAGTCAGCCGTTCCGTTCCTGCAGGAAGCTAAGAAAAATCGTCGGATTTCTATTGAGGAGCTGCGCGACTACTTTGGCGTGAGCTATGAAACCGCTGCCCACCGGTTCACCAATCTGGCCACTGAGCACTTGGATTTGCCCGTTCACTTCATGAAGGTACACATCGACGGGACGATTCATAAGGCGTACTCGAATGACGGTTTGCCGTTCCCCACGGACCCGCTTGGGGCGGTTGAGGGGCAGTATGCGTGTAAACGGTTCAGTTCTCGCACGGTGTTTACTGTTGCCGACAGGTTCAGCCCGTATTTTCAGTACACCGACACTCCGGATGGCACGTACTGGTGTACTGCCCGCGTCATGCCTGGAGCAGGCGATTTTGCGATTAGCGTGGGGGTTCCGTTCGCGCACGTCAAGTGGTTTGAAGGTCGCGATACGGAGGTTCGTTCAAAGTCGTGGTGTCCTGACCCCAGTTGCTGTCGAAGGCCACCTGAGTGGTTAGAGGAAAAGTGGGCGGATGCGTCATGGCCATCAGCTCGCACACACTCGTCACTTCTTGCGGCTGTGCCACCCGGGGTGTTTCCCGGAGTTGATTCCACCGAGGTGTTTGAGTTTCTTGAGAAGCATTCTCCCAGTTCATGACCTGCCCGTAACCACATGTGATGGTCTAGCAACATGTGTATCCGGGTGACTACTGTCCCACGCCCACATCCGTGATGCTGACGCCTAGCGTAGTAATCAATAAACGTCATCACATGAAAGGACAGTACAGATGATGAAGAAGCTACACATTCGTACGGCCGTAGTTACCGCTGCAGTTGCAACGTCACTTTCACTCACCGGCTGTGGTCTTCTAAGCGAACAAATCCAGCCACAGGGAGGCCAGGGCACCGAACAGCAGCCTCAGGGTGACGGAGCTGCACCTGACCAAGGTTCGGCTCCGGATCAGGGAACAGCGCCGGATCAGGGAACAGCACCTCAGAGCAACAACGGAACTGATCAGAGCAACTCGGGCTCCAGTAGCAGTGGCAGTTCGAGCAACAGTGGCACCAGCAACCAGGGCAGTGGATCTTCCGGCAGCAGCTCTTCTGGCGGAACTTCATCGGGTAACAGCTCGTCGAGTGGAAGTTCTTCAAGCTCTGGAACAAGCGACAGCCAAGACACCTCGAACAAGGCCTCAGATACTCGCGTCAAGGTCGATAAAGACGGTACCGGTGTCATTCCTAAAGCCGCAATTGAAGCTGATATCTACGACCTTATGAAAAACAAGTACAACATGAAGCAGCTAACAGCGGTGAAGTGTCGAAATGACGTGAAGGTTTACAAGGGCCGGGGTTCGCAGAGCTGTGAGCTTGAAACACCAGACCGACCATACTTTGGAACCGTCATTGTTAAAGGAATTAAGGACGGCATGATCCAGTACCAGATCAAGTTCCCAAGCCTGCCCGACAACGTCAAGGTGAACTAAGCTTGGGTGAATTGTTTAAGGGCCTGACCGGTGTAGTGGTCAGGCCCTTAATGATAAGAGTGGTTTTGCGGCGGTGTCTTACTCTCCCACACACTCTCGTGTGCAGTACCATCAGCGCTGTCAGGCTTAGCTTCCGGGTTCGGAATGGGGCCGGGCGTTTCCCTGACGCTATAACCACCGCAAAAAATTGTGGGGGCACACAGTGTGTGTGCACGGTGTTGTTTTGCGTGTTCGTGTGGACGCGAGTAGTGATGAAGTTCGTTCGTGTTATAACCAGTTTGTTGTTTGTGTTACCTGGTCTACTCACACGTAGTGTGTGTGAGTGATCGGTGTATTAGTACCAGTCAGCTACACACATTACTGTGCTTCCACGTCTGGCCTATCAACCCTATAGTCTGTAGGGCACCTCATGGAAATCTCATCTTGAAGCAGGCTTCCCGCTTAGATGCTTTCAGCGGTTATCCTTCCCGAACGTAGCCAACCAGCCATGCACCTGGCGGTACAACTGGCACACCAGAGGTTCGTCCGTCCCGGTCCTCTCGTACTAAGGACAGCCCTTCTCAAATTTCCTACGCACGCAGCGGATAGGGACCGAACTGTCTCACGACGTTCTAAACCCAGCTCGCGTACCGCTTTAATGGGCGAACAGCCCAACCCTTGGGACCGACTCCAGCCCCAGGATGCGACGAGCCGACATCGAGGTGCCAAACCATGCCGTCGATATGGACTCTTGGGCAAGATCAGCCTGTTATCCCCGAGGTACCTTTTATCCGTTGAGCGACCGCGATTCCACAATCCACGGCCGGGTCACTAGTCCCAGCTTTCGCTCCTGCTCGACACGTCCGTCTCACAGTCAAGCTCCCTTGTGCACTTACACTCAAAACCTGATTGCCAACCAGGCTGAGGGAACCTTTGGGCGCCTCCGTTACTCTTTGGGAGGCAACCGCCCCAGTTAAACTACCCATCAGGCACTGTCCCTGAACCCGATCAGGGTCCGAAGTTAAGGAATCCAGAATGGCCAGAGTGGTATTTCACCAATGACTCCACACACACTAGCGTGCATGCTTCCTAGTCTCCCACCTATCCTACACAAGCCACACCGAACACCAATACCAAACTGTAGTAAAGGTCTCGGGGTCTTTCCGTCCTGCTGCGCGTAACGAGCATCTTTACTCGTAATGCAATTTCGCCGAGTTCGTAGTAGAGACAGCAGAGAAGTCGTTACGCCATTCGTGCAGGTCGGAACTTACCCGACAAGGAATTTCGCTACCTTAGGATGGTTATAGTTACCACCGCCGTTTACTGGGGCTTAAATTCTCCGCTTCACCCAAGGGTTAACGGGTCCTCTTAACCTTCCAGCACCGGGCAGGCGTCAGTCCGTATACATCGACTTACGTCTTCGCACGGACCTGTGTTTTTAGTAAACAGTCGCTTCTCTCTGGTCTCTGCGACCACCACCAGCTTTCACCGCAAAAGGCTAATACCAGGATGGTCCCCCTTCTTCCGAAGTTACGGGGGCAATTTGCCGAGTTCCTTAACTACGATTATCTCGCTCGCCTTAGTATTCTCTACCTGACTACCTGTGTCGGTTATCGGTACGGGCGGATCAAACCTCACGTCGATGCTTTTCTTGGCAGCATAGGATCACCAGATCACTCCACCACGTGGAGTGCCCATCAGCTCTCAACCATAAAGTCATCCGGATTTACCAAGATGACGGCCTACAACCTTAGACTGCGACAACCATCGCGCAGCCTGGCTACCTTCCTGCGTCACACCTGTTAACACGCTTACCTACAACACGCTCAGGTCCTACCCACACCCACAACCACACCCCGAAAGGTGTTCGGTAAGTGTGAGTAGTTAGTCTCACATGATTCGGTATGGACGGTTTTTCACCGGTACGGGAATATCAACCCGTTATCCATCGACTACGCCTGTCGGCCTCGCCTTAGGTCCCGACTTACCCAGGGCGGACGAACCTGCCCCTGGAACCCTGAGTCATCCGGCGGACGGGATTCTCACCCGTCTTTCGCTACTCATGCCTGCATTCTCACTCGTATAGCCTCCATCACTCGTTCACACGGCAACTTCACCGGCCACACGACGCTCCCCTACCCAACACCACGGCCGTTAAACCTTTTAACGTGGTGTTGCCACAACTTCGGCGGTGTACTTAAGCCCCGCTACATTATCGGCGCGGAATCACTTGACCAGTGAGCTATTACGCACTCTTTCAAGGGTGGCTGCTTCTAAGCCAACCTCCTGGTTGTCTTCGCAACTCCACATCCTTTCCCACTGAGCACACGCTTAGGGGCCTTAGTTGATGGTCTGGGCTGTTTCCCTCTCGACTACGAAGCTTATCCCCCGCAGTCTCACTGCCACGCTTACACTTACACGCATTCGGAGTTTGGCTGACGTCAGTAACCCGATAGGGCCCATCAGCCACCCAGTAGCTCTACCTCGCATAAGCAACACGCAACGCTGCACCTAAATGCATTTCGGGGAGAACCAGCTATCACAGAGTTTGATTGGCCTTTCACCCCTAACCACAGATCATCCCCCCAGTTTTCAACCTAGGTGGGTACGGGCCTCCACGACGTCTTACCATCGCTTCACCCTGCCCATGGCTAGATCACTCCGCTTCGGGTCTAGAACACGCGACTATACCGCCCTATTCGGACTCGCTTTCGCTACGACTACCCCACACGGGTTAACCTCGCCACGTATCACTAACTCGCAGGCTCATTCTTCAAAAGGCACGCCATCACCCCAACTTGGGGGCTCTGACGGATTGTAAGCACATGGTTTCAGGTACTATTTCACTCCCCTCCCGGGGTACTTTTCACCATTCCCTCACGGTACTATCCACTATCGGTTACCAGGAAGTATTTAGCCTTACCAGGTGGTCCTGGCAGATTCACACAGGATTACACGAGTCCCGTCCTACTCGGGAATCAGTCACACCACAACACACGCATTTCAGCTACAGGACTCTCACCCACTACGGTTAGCCATCCCAGACTATTCACCTACACGCACACTATGGCACCACTCCATGCTGAGAGCAGAAAAACCAACCCCACAACACCATGCATGCAACACCAGCACGCTTACACACACACGGTTTAGGCTCATCCACGTTCGCTCGCCACTACTAGCAGAATCATTATTATTTTCTCTTCCTATGGGTACTGAGATGTTTCACTTCCCCACGTTCCCCCCTACCACCTATACATTCAATGGCAGGTCACTACACATCACATGCAGCGGGGTTCCCCCATTCGGACACCCTCGGATCACCGTCCGTTCACCAACTCCCCGAGGCTTATCGCAGGTCACCACGTCCTTCATCGGCTCCTGATACCAAGGCATCCACCATGCGCTCTTACACACTCACCACACTTTATAAACGTGCAGCAAACCAGATAACACACAACAACAAACAATCACGACGATCATTCATCAGATGCTCGCGTCCACTATTCACAAACAAAAACAACAACAAGAAAAACACACAACAGTCTGTTCCCCCACAACCCAACAACGTGCCCACCCATGCACTACATGCCCCATCCAAAGAGCACACAACACACGCACACAACACACCACAAAGAATGCACTGTGAGAGTTTTTGTGACGTTCCACCCAAAAATAAGCACCACACACAACACGCGTGGCTTACCCACCCAAACGGGTGGTTGCTCCTTAGAAAGGAGGTGATCCAGCCGCACCTTCCGGTACGGCTACCTTGTTACGACTTAGTCCCAATCACCAGTCCCACCTTCGACGGCTCCCCCCACACAGGTTAGGCCACCGGCTTCGGGTGTTACCGACTTTCGTGACTTGACGGGCGGTGTGTACAAGGCCCGGGAACGTATTCACCGCAGCATTGCTGATCTGCGATTACTAGCGACTCCGACTTCACGTAGTCGAGTTGCAGACTACGATCCGAACTGAGACCGGCTTTAAGAGATTCGCTCCACCTCACGGTATCGCCACCCTCTGTACCGGCCATTGTAGCATGCGTGAAGCCCAAGACATAAAGGGCATGATGATTTGACGTCATCCCCACCTTCCTCCGAGTTGACCCCGGCAGTCTCCCATGAGTTCCCACCATCACGTGCTGGCAACATAGAACGAGGGTTGCGCTCGTTGCGGGACTTAACCCAACATCTCACGACACGAGCTGACGACAACCATGCACCACCTGTACACCAGTCAAAAAGAAAACCACATCTCTGCGATGGTCTAGTGCATGTCAAGCCTTGGTAAGGTTCTTCGCGTTGCATCGAATTAATCCGCATGCTCCGCCGCTTGTGCGGGCCCCCGTCAATTCCTTTGAGTTTTAGCCTTGCGGCCGTACTCCCCAGGCGGGGCACTTAATGCGTTAGCTACGGCGCAGAATCCGTGGAATGGACCCCACACCTAGTGCCCAACGTTTACGGCATGGACTACCAGGGTATCTAATCCTGTTCGCTCCCCATGCTTTCGCTCCTCAGCGTCAGTAACAGCCCAGAGTCCCGCCTTCGCCACCGGTGTTCCTCCTGATATCTGCGCATTTCACCGCTACACCAGGAATTCCAGACTCCCCTACTGCACTCTAGTCCGCCCGTACCCACTGCACGCGCACCGTTAAGCGGCACGTTTCCACAGCAGACGCGACAAACCACCTACGAGCTCTTTACGCCCAATAATTCCGGACAACGCTAGTACCCTACGTATTACCGCGGCTGCTGGCACGTAGTTAGCCGGTACTTCTTCTGCAGGTACCGTCACTTTCGCTTCTTCCCTACTGAAAGAGGTTTACAACCCGAAGGCCGTCATCCCCCACGCGGCGTCGCTGCATCAGGGTTTCCCCCATTGTGCAATATTCCCCACTGCTGCCTCCCGTAGGAGTCTGGGCCGTGTCTCAGTCCCAGTGTGGCCGGTCGCCCTCTCAGGCCGGCTACCCGTCGTCGTCTTGGTAGGCCATCACCCCACCAACAAACTGATAGGCCGCGAGCCCATCCCTTACCAAAAAATCTTTCCTACACAACCATCCGATCACGCAGAATATCCGGTATTAGACCCAGTTTCCCAAGCTTATCCCGAAGTAAAGGGCAGGTTACTCACGTGTTACTCACCCGTTCGCCACTAATCCACCCAGTGCAAGCACCAAGCTTCATCGTTCGACTTGCATGTGTTAAGCACGCCGCCAGCGTTCGTCCTGAGCCAGGATCAAACTCTCCACAAAAAACAAGAAAGAAAAACCCCAGCACCCAAAAAGAAAAGACAAGAAAAATAATCAAGCCAAATCAATCTGAGAACCAGAAAAAATAAAAAAACTGGCATCACAAAAACAAACAAACACGCTATTGAGTTGAAAAAGAACAGACGCACAGCAACCTTCTCACCAGGAGTTTTGGTGTTCCAGCCGCGGCGGCCGAGTCACTACTCTAAACCATTTAGATCTCATTTCGCAAATCAGCTGAAAGTGAGTAAATGCACACAGCTAAATTCGTCGATTCATCGAATCTATCGAAATGGAATCTGCTTGATTGGCGCTCGGTTCCAGTGGAAGCGGGGCCACGCTTAATTCTGATCGAATTTTGTCTTGGGGCCCGCTCGCTTCGGTGTTTTCCCGCCTGAGCAGTGGTAACTAATTTACACACGTCCGACGCCCAACGCAACTCGAAATCGTGTGATCTGCACCTCACTGGATTTCGGCCCTTACATGCGTGCCAATTTATATCTATTGGGTATTCTATCTGCATGAAAATTAAATCACTTTCGGGCCTTGTCGCCGTGGCCCTCATTGGCGCCCTCTCAGCGTGCTCTTCTGGCGACCCTGTACCAGCCGAGAACGCGGTTGCAGAATCGACTCCTGAATCAGATTCCCAATCTGATCCCGTTCAGTTTGGCAATGAGCTAGAGATTGCTGGGGCAACAGTAAAGGTAACTAATCCAAAGAGGGTTAAAGCAACCGACGAGTTCAACCCCGAGGCCAACGTGGGTGACGAACTAAGCATTATTCATGTGAAGCTCGATACCGCCTCCAGCTCTGCTGATACCTACATGTCAACTATCACTGTGTATGCCGGTGAGGATGGCGAAGAAGTTGAATCCGTGTGCGATGGCGCAGTCGGTACCGAGAACTGCGGAAATGTTGGGGCAGAAACGCCGCCGGGAATCGTGACAACGTCGAAGTTCGGCTACAAGGTCTCGGTCAAAGAGAAACTGACAGTCATGGTGTCAGTGGACAAGAAAATCGGGCCTAACGAAATCGAGCAAGTTGGTGTCGCAACCTTCACTGGCTTCGCCAAGTAGCTAACGCGCACAGTAAGCGCTAATTACCCTCATGTGCTCTGGACTGAAACACGATCCAGAGCACATTTTTTGGGAACGCCTACGCCCGAGCGCCCGCCCTTGATTCCCACACCTTTAGTGACACCATGAAGAGTATGAGTGCAACCACAGCAGACAACAGTTACGAGCCCAGCCCAGACAAAACACCTTTGTCCCTGATCGACTTTGCAACGATCTTTTCCGGAGAGCGCCCCGCAGACTCCTACGCGCGCTCGGTCACTCTTGCCCAACGCGCCGAAGAACTCGGTTACTCACGCATCTGGTACGCCGAACACCACAACATGTCCACGATCGCCTCGGCGGCCCCCGCGGTTCTTATTTCGCACGTGGGCGCACACACATCGCGCATCCGCCTGGGCGCTGGCGGGGTCATGCTCCCCAACCACTCGCCACTCGTCGTTGCGGAACAGTTCGGCACTTTGGCGGAGCTGTACCCAAACCGAATCGACCTCGGCCTTGGACGTGCCCCCGGCACCGACCAACGCACCCTGCTGGCACTTCGCCGCGACGCCAGTGCAGCCGACCACTTCCCCTCAGACGTCGCCGAACTCGCCGGTTATCTAAGCGACGAATCGCGCATTCACGGCATCAGTGCCGTCCCCGGGCAAGGCACGCACGTGCCACTCGTCATCCTGGGGTCATCGCTGTTTGGCGCCAACCTGGCCGCGCAAATGGGACTGCCGTACAGCTTCGCCTCGCACTTTGCGCCGCAGGCACTCGAAGAGGCCGTGGCCCACTACCGCGGCAACTACCAGCCATCAGAGCGCTTCCCGGAACCGTACGTCATCGCTGCCGTCAATGTGACGGCCGCAGATACCACCGAGGTCGCTGAAGAGCACGCTGAGCACGTCCGTCGAGGTCGTGTCAAGGCGTTCTTGGGACGGCAGGTTGGGCGTCGGCTTTCCGACGAAGAAATCGACATGCTGGTCGAATCACCACAGGGTAAGCAGATTATTGCCATGCTCAAGTACTGGGCGATTGGTACCGGTGACCAGGTGCGTTCGTACCTTAAAGACTTCACTCAAACGGCGCGCGCAGATGAACTCATGATCTCGCTCCAGTCCCCGGACACCGACTCAACCATGCGCTCCCTCGAGATCTTGGCCGACGCGTGGGGCATCAACAGCTAACTGGAGCGAGCTCACTGCCTGCGGCCCCTAGCGACGCTCAGTTGGAACGGTGCTCCGGATCAATAATGGGCCACGTGTGTACCGGCTTGCCTGACTCCTGATTTTCAATGTACAGATCCACCAGGCGGGCCAGCGCGTCACGGCGAGTCTCGGTGTCGGGTTTCGACACGCTAGGGTTCATCGCTGACAACGTGCGCATCTGCCACACCGCACCGTTTTGGCGTGTGGCGGCACGTTGCTCGATGATACCCAAGTAGTAGTCGATGAGGTCCTGGTCGACTTTGAGGTCTTGAAGACCCTTCTGTGCCCGCTCAAGCAGGTGGTTGCGCACCAACTTCGCCACGTCGATCTTGCCCAACGTGGGCCATGTGATGCGCGCGAACATACCGTTGCGACACCCCTCATAGAAGTTGGAGCGCGCTTCGTTGAACGACAGTCGCGACCACACCGGCCGGTTCTGCTCACTTAGGTAATTGACCATGCCGTAGTAGAACGCGGCGTCGGCAACCATGTCGGTTGCGGTGGGCCCTGCTGGGAGCAGACGGTTTTCCACCCGCACGTGCGCGGTTCCGTCTCCTGAATCGCTGGGCGCATAGATTGGCCGGTTCCACCGCCACACAGTTCCGTTGTGCAGGTTCAAGTAGTGCAAAGCAGGTGCTTTGCCCTTCATGATGGGTGAGCCTGACTCTTCACGCGACTCCGGCAGCAACGGCGGGAAGTACCGGACGTTTTCTTCGAAAAGGTCAAAGATCGACGTGATCCAGCGTTCCCCAAACCACACCCGAGGTCGTACACCCTGGGCGACGAGTTCCGGGGTTCGCGTGTCGATGGACTGCTCAAACACTGGGACCCTGGATTCGTGCCACAGCTTGCGTCCCATGAAAAGTGGGGAGTTAGCACTCAGAGCTGCTTGCACACCCGCGATCGCCTGCGACGCGTTCCACGCGTCGGCGAATCGGTTGGGTGCTACCTGCAAGTGCAACTGCATCGATGTACACGCCGCTTCCGGGGCCACGTCATTGAACTCTGCCGAAAACGATTCGCGGTTGCTTAGGTCAATGTGAACGAGTTCTCCACGCGACTGCACCACCATATTGGACAGTGCCCGGTATCGGTTTTCATCCGTGATCCACTCCGGAGCGTCCAAGAACTCCTGGGTCAGCGTGGGCAACGTGCCGATCGATGCAACGCGCGCGCCACATTTCTTTGCCCCAGCACGCGCAGCCATGAGCCTGGCATCTAAGCCATTCTCCAAATTCTTCAACCCTGCACCAGCAACCGACAACACAGGGTGGTTGAGCTCGAAGTTGAACGAACCGATCTCGGTCTGAAAGTCAGGGTTGTCGATGACGTCCAACACCTGCTGGTTCACGGGAGCAGGCTGCTGGTTCTCATCCACCAAGTTGAGTTCGAGTTCCAAGCCGATCGTTCCCCGTGCCAAAAAATCCGCGTCCTGCAAGTACGCGTCAAAAGTTTCGAGGTCGTGGCCAAGCTGTTTGCGATAGTCAGTCCGCTGGCGGGGCGTGTAGCTCTGCGCGGAAATTGCGTCACCCATACTCATAGCCTTGCATAACTTGTCACGAATGTGGGACCCACAACATTAAAGAAAACCGCGAGACTACTATGAAGAGAGCGACGTTTGACAAGGGAGGAAACCGAACATGAATTTTGAAAACATTTTGCAACAGTCACACCACCGACTCCCCCAGATGCTCGCCGACATCGAACGAGTCATCAACATCGAAACCCCGTCCTCGGACAAAGAAGCCGTCAAACGCGGGGCAGAAGACTTCGCCGCACTCATGCGTGAACGACTGGGCGTCGAACCGGATCTCATTGACATCGACGGTGTGACCCACGTGCGCTTGCGATTTGGCGACGGAGACCGCAAAGTCATTCTGGTCAACCACCAAGACACCGTGTGGCCCCACGGCACCTTGGACCGCCTACCCTTCAGCAATAAAGACGGTGTTCTGCGCGGCCCCGGCGTTTTCGACATGATCACCGGCGCCATCATGAGCGTCCACGCCACTGCAGTTCTACAGGAAAACGGAACAGACTTAAATGGACTCACCATCCTGGTCACGGGAGATGAAGAAGTGGGGTCGACCACCTCGGCGGACTTCATTGTCAACGAAGCGAAAGGCGCGTCCGCAGCGTTCGTCTTGGAAGCCTCCCAACACGGCGCACTCAAGGTGGAACGCAAAGGCTCGTCAATCTACACGGTGAACGTCCACGGAAAGGCAGCCCACGCTGGACTCGAACCAGAAAAGGGCATCAACGCCGGACTCGAACTTGCCCACCAAATGCAGGTCATCGCAGGATTTGCCAACCCCGAGGCCGGCACCACCGTGACACCCACCGTATTTTCCGGCGGGACCACCACCAACACCGTGCCCGCACACGCGAAAGTCAACGTGGACGTGCGCGCGAAGACCGTAGAAGAACAAGAACGCGTGGACGCACTCATGCGCGGGCTCACGCCGTCCATGGAAGGCGCGCGGATCGAACTCGAAGGTGGCATCAACCGACCCCCAATGGAACGCAACATGGCGCAAGGACTGTTCGACCGGGCGGTTGAGCTGGCCCAAAAACTGGGCATCGAAACCCCAACTGCGGTTGCCGTGGGCGGCGGCTCAGACGGAAACTTCACCGCCGGTGCCGGCGTCCCCACACTGGACGGCCTGGGCGCGGTAGGAGACGGCGCCCACGCTGAACACGAACACGCGCTGGTCGACCAGATTGCACCTCGGACGGCTCTGCTGGCCACCCTGATCGCAGACCAGCTCGCCTAACGGGCACGACCGCCAGAACTTCTCACCCATTCAACCACCTACTCAAGCACCCACACCTCAGGAGGAACCGTGAAACTGTCATCCATCCGACTGCACAACGTAGCCGTACCGCTCGTCACCCCGTTCGAAACGTCGTTCATGCGCGAAACCGAAAAAGAGTGCTACCTCATCGAGGCGACCTTCGATACCGACTCTGGCCAAATCACCGGCTGGGGCGAATCCGTAGCGATGTCGGCGCCGCTGTACTCCTCCGAGTACGTGGAAGGCGGGATCGACGTGACCCGCCGATGGATCGCCCCCATCTTGTTTGATGTGGAAGACCTGCGCGCCGAGCGCGTCGCCTGGCACCTGCGCCACATCGTTGGCCACCAGATGGCCAAGTCAGCCATGGAAATGGCGGTCCTGGACGCTCAACTGCAGGCCACGGGGCTGTCCTTCAAGGACTACTTGGGTGGCGTGACAGACACGGTTCCATCCGGTGTGAGCGTGGGAATCCAAGACTCCATCCCCGAACTCCTCAAGGTCATTGGCGGGTACATGGAAGAGGGCTACGCCCGCATCAAGCTCAAGATCAAGCCGGGCAAGGACATCGAACCCGTTGCGGCTGTGCGAAAGGAATTCGGTGACGACTTCCTGTTCCAGGTCGACGCCAACGCCGCGTACACCCTGGTTGACGCCGCTCACCTGAAGAAGCTGGACGACTTTGGGCTTCTGCTCATCGAACAGCCACTGGGCGAGGCCGACATCCGCCAGCACGCGCTGCTTGCCAAGCAGATGAGCACGCCCATGTGCCTGGACGAATCGATCGTGTCCGCCGAAGCCGCCGCCGACGCGATCTCGCTGGGTGCCGCCGATGTCATCAACATCAAGCCTGGCCGCGTTGGTGGTTACCTCGAAGCGAAGAAGATCCACGACTTGGCATCGGCCCACGGTGTCGCGGTGTGGCACGGTGGCATGCTGGAACTGGGAATCGGGCGTGCTGCCAACGCGGCAATGGCATCTCTGCCCGGGTTCACGCTGCCCGGTGACATTTCTGGATCCAAGCGCTTCTTCCACGAAGACATCACGGAAGAAATCGTTCAGCACGACGGTGTTGTCGACGTTCCTACCGGCCCAGGGTTCGGTGTCACCGTCAACCGCGAAACGCTTGCAAAGTTCACTCGCGAAACAATCGACATCACGCCTCAGAAGTGACGGGTTGAGTGGGGCGAAACGGCGCAAAGTGAGCGAGACGACGCGTTATATTGCGTAGTTTTGCTCACTTTGCGTCGTCTGAGTCGTCCGGTTCGTCTTCCGGACCATCCTCAGCGCGACCGGTGTCGTCGGAGTCCTGCCCGCCGCGACCTCGGCGGTCACGTTCCGCCAGCGCGTCGCTGATGAACTTAGCTATCTCAGCCGCACCCGGGTATGAGTGTGGGCGGGGCTCCTGTTGCGACTCCGGTTGTGAGTCTGAGCGGGATTCCGGCCGAGGTGGTTCCTGGGGTTCCGCGGAGAAACCCGCCCTGCGTGATGGGCGCGGGTCTTCTCCTTGGGCAAACGGGAAGTCTCGCAGGAAATCACCTAGGAGTTCCTGCATGTGTGCCGACGGCGTACACCAATCTGAGTGGGTTTGAGGTTCGCGCTGGTCTGCGACTGACTCGCCCGTCTTGCCTGCCCCGCCCGACTTCTCGCCACTATCTGCCTGATCCACGTCTCCCAAGTGGCGTCGCAGGGAGGCTACTTCGCGACGGAGTGACTGCAGTTCTGCTCGGATGTGCGTGAGTTCATACATGATGTCGTTGGAGTCCATGCCTCAAGGCTCCCACATGCACCCGGCACTCGCGATGCAGTTTTCCTCCGTTTAACGCGAATCAGTTTTGCGGAATGGGTGGCCCCAGAATGAGCAGAACGGTAAACAGAACGGCAACACCCACGAACCCAACAAGAACTGCCAGGAATGGGTGGGTGATTGCCCAACCGCACAGACGTTCAAACCAGTTGCGCGCCTGCCGGTTGTGGGGCAGTTGCCAGTCGCCATCTAGAACGCCAGCCTTGTTGACGTTGATTTCAAACGGAATGGTTGCGTACGGCACAATCGCGCTCACCAGTCCAAGCAAGGTCCGCCCCAGCTTCCAGCGCTGCGAGGTTCCCACCAGAACCGTCACCACGCAGTAGGCCAGGAACACGAAACCATGGATACTTCCACCGATTCGCACGCCCACTTCCGTCACGCCGGTGTACTTCAGGATCATCCCGGCGATCAACAGCGTCCACGTTACGGCTTCAGCAAAAGCGAAGAGAGAAAAGAGTTTTTTCGGAGTCACGCAGATAAGTATGACGGACCTGCCTGACAACCGGATCAGCCAAACGGTTGATCTCCGCAACTCCACTACATTTAATCAATTGCGCAAATGTTGAAATCATTAACCAATGCTCATACAGTTATGCCGTGAGCACTCAAGCCCAAGACATTCGTCGATGGAAAAAACACCTAGCCAATGAACGCGTCGAAGAGCGCGTATACCGCTCCCTAGCCCAAAAGCGCCAGGGCGAAGAACGTGAAATCCTCCTCGAGCTGGCCGACGCCGAACGGCGTCACCAAGACCACTGGATCTCCCGACTGGGCGAACACGCGAATGACACGGTGCGCCCGTCACTCGACATTCAGCTCCTTGCCCTCATGGCGAGGCTGTTTGGGTCGATTTTCGTGCTCGCCCTTGCTCAGCAGGCAGAAACCCGCTCGCCCTATGAAAGTGAATCCGGCGCCACACCTCAGATGGCTGCTGATGAGAGGGTGCACGCCGAGGTCGTTCGGGCTCTCGCAGCCAAGTCGCGCGCCCGAATGTCGGGAAACTTTCGAGCGGCAATCTTTGGAGCTAACGATGGGCTAGTGTCCAATGTGGCCTTGGTGCTGGGTGTGGGCGCCGCCGGCGTGAGCCCGCACATCGTTCTGCTCACGGGCGTGTCCGGCTTGCTGGCAGGCGCGCTTTCAATGGCGGCCGGGGAATATATTTCGGTGTCTTCACAACGTGAACTCATCGAAGCGGGAAACCCTGACCCACGGGCTGCTGACGGTCTGACCAGTCTAGACATTAACGCGAATGAACTGGCATTGGTGTTCCGCGCGCGAGGCATGGACGCCGAGGAATCTGACCTAGCAGCGCGAACCGCGATCAGCAAAGCGAACTCGCACCGCAACCCAACGTTTCTACCGAAAAACATGACATCGAATGACACTGAGGACTTGGGCACTGCGATGGGTGCAGCAATGAGTTCGTTCGTGTTTTTCGCAACCGGAGCAATCATCCCCATCCTGCCCTATATCTTTGGCATGCAAGGGATCCCGGCGATGGTCGTATCCGCTGTTCTGGTGGGAATTGCGCTCATGTTCACAGGTGGAGCGGTAGGCGTGTTGTCCGGGAAGGCACCCACACCTCGGGCATTCCGCCAACTTGCGATTGGCTATGGCGCAGCCCTGGTGACGATTCTTCTGGGCATGCTTTTTGGAACCGTAGCGGGATAAGACAGTAGGGACAACACAGCAACGGGACAAAAGCGCAAAGTGTGACGGCGCAAAGCGAACAAAACTACGCAATATAACGCGCCATATCGCTCGCTTTGCGCCATCTGGACACTAACGACCACACAAGCTCGCGCGTCAACGCCCCAAAAAAGACCGCACCCGAAGACAAACCTCACCCGGCACACCTCACGCCATCAACCCGCAAACCCACTCGTCTATCAGCCCTTCACCTGCTTAAATGAGGCGTATGACCGTGAAAAACACCGCTGCACTCATCGACGTTGAAGCGAACACCTTCATCCTCAGCGATCCGTCACATTTGTTGCTTTCTCTTGACGATTTGGCCGCCCATCGCGGTGACGGCATCTTTGAAACTGTCCTGGTGACGTATCGCGATGACAGCACGCTCATTCACAACCAAGCACTACATTTTGAACGCTTCATTGAGTCGGCCCGTACGCTCGAACTCCCCACCCCTGACCCCAAACTGTGGGAAGAAGCCCTACGCGCCACGGCCAAGCAGTTCAAAGAGCTCAACCCAGACGCCCACACCGCATCGATTCGCTACACCTTGAGCCGTGGGCACGACAGCGACACCACAACCCACACTCCTCACGGATGGACAGTCACTTCCCATGTACCGCGCCCCGAACCCACGGAAATCACCGTGGTCGCTTTGAACTCTGGTTTCACCTCGGACATTGCAGAAGCCGCACCATGGCTACTCCGCGGCGCAAAAACCCTGTCGTACGCCACCAACCAGGCCGCAAAACGGTACGCACTCAACAACGGCGCTGACGACGCGCTCTTCCACACCAGCGACGGCTACGCCTTAGAAGGCCCCAACTCCACACTTATCCTGCGCGTAGGCGACCAACTCATCACCCCGGACCCCAAAATCGGAATCCTGCACGGCACCACCCAGCGCTGCATTTTTGAAAACGCAAGCAAACAGGGCCTCCTCACCCAATACAGCAACGTCAGCATGGACGACCTCGGCAAGGCCCAGGCAGCGTGGCTCGTATCCTCAATCCGCGGATGCCGGCCCATCTCAACGATCGTCACCACCGCCTCGGACACAGCCACCCACATCCCCGTGGATCACGACCTCACTGAACACATATTGCAGTGGGTTCTGTCCAGCTGACAGAACGCGATAGCCTGGGTTTGTACAGACATCGATTCAAGAAGGTCTCTCATGGGAAAACTTGCGTATCAGTTGCTTGGTGTTGGTGGAGGCGCGCTGGCAGCTCTGGCTGCACGTAAAGCGCTCACGGTCGTGTGGGAAAAGACCATGGACCGCCCAACTCCTAACCAGGACACCGACGACGACTCGACCCTGGCTGAAGCACTCGCCTGGACCATCGTTTCCGGTGTGGGCGTTGCCGTGGCTCAGCTGGTCGTTCAGCGTTACGCAGTCCAGACTGTGCGTAACAACTTTGGCGAAAGCGCGCTGCCAAAGAAGCTACGCAAGAAGAACGAAGACGAGGCTTAAGCCTCCAAATCTTACGGCTTCAGCACCTGGGCTAGTTGTCGCACCTGCGCAACTGAGTACTGCCCAGGAGCCGAAGCCCCTTGCGGTCCTGTTGCAAACGTTGCGCAGGACCCAAATTCGGCACCCATGAGGCGCGTGACGGCGCCCATCCGCCCCATGGAGATCGCTATTACGGGGATGGCCAGCTCTGCCTGCGCCCGGTGAGCCACGCGCAAAACGCTGAGCACATCGTCCATGTTGGTGGGTGTAACCGCGATTTTCGCTACGCTCGCACCGGCCTGCTCCATGGCGTGCATGCGTTCAAGCAGGTCCGGTGGCGTGGCACAGAAGTCGTGAAATGACGCGATCACGTGCGAGCCCTGTGCGCGTGCCTTCTCGATCAAGGCGCGCGAATCGGGTCGCGCCACCTCCACGTCTAGCGCTATCTGGACGCCTGTTGCTCCGGGGTTGCCCCCGCGTGAGTCGTTACCTTCACCCGCGCACTGTATGAGTGCCTCCACCGCCGAGGTGTACGCCCCTTCCGCGCACTGCCCACCTTCCGCTTCCGACCGCACGGTGAGAATCAGCGGAAGTTGGGTGCGGGCACGCAGGGCTGTGGCCACCTCGGCGATTTTCCCACCGAGGTCACCCCCACCTGCCGTCAGCGCGCTCACCAGAGGATCAACCCGCCACTCCAGAACGTCAGGACTGGTGGTGCCGGGAGTGAACCACATGCCATCCACGGCGTGAACGTCCTCCACACTCATGCACGTAACTGACGAAATGATTGCGGGCGTGCGCGAACAGAACGGGAGCGGTTTCATACCCATAGCCTACGTGGCGACGCAACTACGCAAACAGGGTCTGCCCCACAAATCCGCCCTCGCTGGCACCGGGCGGAATCAACCACACGGTAGAGCCCACAGGCGTGGTCCACTCGTTAAGCAGGTCCGCTTGTGCTAATCGCTGCTGGATGGGCAGGAACTGGCGGTCGATGTTTGCCTGGTATGACGCAAAAATCAGCCCGGTCGCACCCAATCCTTCCTGGTAGGAGTAGACGCGCCGGTAGATCTGCTCCGCTGGGTCTTGAGAGTTTCGTGACCGTGCCACGTGGCTCACGGGCGAAATCACCGACAGGCCCAGCTCGTTCTTCGCGTCCAAGTCAGGGATGTCGTGTTCGTCCGTACCCGTCAGCGGTGCGCCGCGCGCCATGTCTCGGCCAACGGCGAACTCGCGGGCTGGACGGTCAGCCTGGTCCCACGTAGACATGTTCATTTCGATGTCGCGGATCACCAGAGTGGTTCCGCCTTCTAGCCATGCGGGGTAATGGTCGGCAAGGTCCCGAGGTGGTTCCCCGCGGGCGGAAAACACCGCCGGGGTTGCCCCAGTAGTTGTACCCCACACAAGACGGGCGAAGTCCTCTGAGCCGGGACCGGGGTTCGCGGTTCCGTCGACCTGCCCAAACGGGTTGCGCACCGTGGTCCCTTGCGGGTCCGAGCCATACGCACGACGGAAACCTTCGCGCGTCCACGCCACATCGGTAAAGGCGCGGGCGTCCTTTATGAGCATGCGCACTGCGTGGGCCACAGTGGCTGGGTCGTCACTGCACACTTGTAGCAACAAGTCCCCGTCCGTGCGACCCGGTTGGAACCGGTCAAAGTCGAAGCGCGGTAGGGGTTTTAGCCAGTCGGGTGCAGAACGCACGCGCTCCACTAAACGTTTCCCGAACCCAAACGTGACGGTCAAGCGCGCCGGCCGTTCTGTCAGTTCCGGTTCGGTATCTCCCAGTGGCGGTTTCCCCTGCGTGAGGGCCGCCGCATCATCCGACAGTAAGGTCAGCAGGCGACGCACACCGTCACGGTCCACGTTTTCACGAAGTGTGAGCGCAATAAACATGCCGTGTGCTTGCGGAGGTGTTTCCACTCCCGCTTGATGTTCACCGTAGAACGGGACGGTCTCTTCACCGTTTAAACCGCGGGTATCCGGGCGGGGGCGTTGGGGTTCTGCCGGTGCGGTTGCGCGTCCAGTTCCGAATCCCACCGCCCCGGCAACTCCCACGGCCCCCACAACCGTCGCACCCATCAGGGTGCGACGGTTAGGAGTGGGCTGATTAGCCATTGTGCTCGTCGCCACCTTCACCGTGGTCGTGCCCACTGCGCTCCCCATGTTCACTATGGTCACCAGGAGCGTAGTTCTCTTTAGCCCCCGCGAATTCCTTTGCCGTGAACTCGAGCGGGATGTCACCTTGCGTGGACGTCACTGTAATCGTGACCTTCTCACCAGGCTCGATCGCCTTGGTCATCTTCATGAGCATGATGTGATCCCCGCCGGGCTCAAACGTCTTTGATTCCCCCGGTTTGATGGTGAATCCGTCTTCTTTGTGCTTCATCTCCATTCCACCGGCACCGTCCGACACGGTTTCGTGCATTTCCACGACGTCCGCATGGTCGGACTTTCCGCCGGTGAGTGTCAGGTCTTCGTCCGAGGTGTTTGTCACCGTTCCGAAAGCGGCTGTCATACCGTCTTCGGCGGCTTTAATCCACATGTCTTTTGTTTCAACTGGCGAAGAGTTCGCCTCCTCGTGAGCGCTCGTTGACGCCTGATCTTCCGGCTTCGACGAACCGCATCCAGCCAACGCAAGGGCCGATCCGGCAACGACGGCAACAGGAATGAGGGCAAGTTTTTTAAGGTACATGATGTCTCCGTATGTTGAGGTTGCGCGGATTCGTGATCCACGCATGAGAGTGCGGATGAACTGATCCGCGTCAGGAATGTGAAGGTTAAACGGAGACAGGTGGAGCTCGAGGCTGGAGCTCATATGAGCTGGCCTGCGAGCGCAACACCGCCACTTCACCGACAACCGCCGTGTACACTACTCCCACTGCGGGACGTACCCACGTAACACACGAGAGCGCGGTACCTGCCACCTCGGCGGCTACAGCGGCAAGGAGCTTTTCACCCCAACGGAAAATCGCAACTGTCACGACTGTTGCGAAAATGTGTGCGAACAGCATGGCATTACCGCCACCCGCGTGGTGGCTTGCGTTGCTCAGGGTGTGATCGTGGAAGAGGTGACTGCTCTCAATAATTGCGCCGGTTCCAGCGGCATGCGCAGGAATGAAACTCATGAGCCAGTGCATCGCGAACTGCGCGACACCCACGATGAACGTGAGGGCGACAGTCCCCCATGCGCGCCCGGCAAGCAGGACACTCAACCACAGAGTCACCACAAACGTCACGGCTACGGACAGGACGCTGGAGGCTCCTCCACCCGAAGCGTGAAACGCCCACGCAACGATCGTCGCAGTCATCGCTGCGACCGTTGCGCGCACAATTCGGGTCTGATTCACACTGCGAATTCTACTTGATGTCGCACTAAACGTAGGGCACCGGGCTCACTGTCACCGGCACCACACTGTTACATGCGTAGCCACACGTCAGTGCTGATTTGCGCACCCGACTCAACGGCCTGCTTTACGTGTTCGCTGGTTTCTGCCACGATGACGGCTTCAAAACCAAGCACAATCGCCGCAGTTGCAGTCTGGTCTATCGCCTCATCAGCAACATCGCCAACAAAAATCACACGGTCGACGCCCATCGACTCCAGGCCAGGAGCAAGGTCATCAACGCCGTCGAAAACATCGGGGACCTTGCTGTGTACCACCAGAGTGTCGAAGTCCTCGTCAGTCACGCTTTGTGGCTCGAGGTCGCCTGTGAAGGCTTCGACGACCACGCCTCCGGCGACAACCGCCTTGTTGAGAAGTGGAGACGTGGAATCAGTGACATTGATGAGCATGAGAGCGTCCATGCTCACAGCATGTCACATATCTTTCCAGTCGAGAGTCTTGAGCTTGTGCCCATCGACGGAAATGTGGTCAATGACGGTTTGGTGTTTCTTGGTTCGCGCCTGGTCGCCCCAAATGCTGGTCCCCTCGACCTTCAATTCCCATAGCGCGCCGTCGGCATAACCCACGTAGATCGTGCCCACCATCTGCACGTCTGAGGACGTGGCGTAGATTTCACCTTTAGCCAGTTTCACTTGGAATACACCAGCAACCGCACCGTCGACATCGTACCTGTTCTGCAAAAGTACGTCTGACTCCGGTTTATTTACCAGATAGTCCATGTGACTGTCGCGGGCCTCGTTCAGCGATCGGCCAAAGGACTTCTTACAGTTAACAACGATCTTCTCGTCCAATTTGGTGAAATCGTCGGTGTAGACCGCCAAGCCTGTCACTCCGCCAGTCGATTTGTAGTCATCGGGCATCACCATTGAGACATCGAACGGGCAGTCACCCTCATAGGTTACTTTTTCGAACCCGTCCGGAACTGGTTCTTCGGTTGGTTCTGAGTTCGAAGCAGGGCCCTTCTGCGCGGAAACGCCCACTTTGACAGGGCCGCCGTCGTTCTCTGCGACACGTATGCCGAGGCTTCCACAGCCAGCTAGAAGGGCCGCGCATGTAAGCGCTAAGGCAGACCTCACGATTCGTTTAGTCACTGCTGCTCCTCATTCGACCGTGGCTGGGGCGGGTTCGAAGGCATTGGTGGCGCAAAGTGCGGGTCAGTCCGGTTGCTGTACTCACGCTCAACGTGCGCTGGTCCCTGTGGCCCGCGAGGATGCTGCCCATAGTCCTGCTGGCTGGGCTGCGTCCACTCCTGTTGCCCGTGGTAACCGTGTTGCTCAGGCCCGCCGAGGTGTTGGCCGGGTTGCGCACCTGGCTGCTCTCCTGGTTGCCCGCCGGCTTGTGGGCCAGGCTGGCCACCGGCATGAGGGCCGGGTTGCGCACCTGGGTGGGCGACGTGGCTTCCGGGATGACCTTGGACGCCTGGACCGCCGTGTCCACCCGGGGCACCTTGAGGACCGGGCCCTCCAGGTGCACCGGGGGCCTGCGAATCAGGAATGACCGGGTGCGGATCGTCAGGGGTTCCAAACGTCTCACCCGTATTGGTATCGGTGAGCTGCCCGTCGATCATCTGCAGACGACGCTTCGACGTACGGCGCGGAGTACCCAGAACCTCACCGGCCTTCTTCGCAGCACGCGCGTTGCGTTGCCCTGCAACTGCCTGTGCCACGCCGTGCGTGGACTGATCGGGTGCCAAGACCGGAAGGATAACGCGAACTGAAGTCCCCACGCCTTCCTGGCTGTACAGTTCAACCGACCCGCCGTGACGCTGAATGATCGACCGCACAAGCGCCAAGCCCATACCGGAACCAGGCACGGACCGCACGTGCTTTCCACGCGACAGTTCTTCCCACACGTTCGCCTGCTCGTCCACAGGGATTCCAGCCCCGGTGTCGGCAACTTCAATGACGACCCAGCGGTGGTTATCGATCACCTGTTCATTTGCACGCAACTCAACGACATCGGTGTCAGACGAGTACTTGATAGCGTTCGCAAGCAAATTCAGAATTGCCGACAGCAGCAGATCTTCCTCACCTGCCACCTCGGGAAGCTTCCACGGCGCACGCGCAACTGTCACCACAATCATGCGGTCTTCCGCACCTGGGGCGGTCCGCGCGTCTTCCACCGCCTGATGCACCAGACGGTCCATGTCGATGCGCTGGAAGTCGATGTGGCGCGACTCGACATCAGCGAGTTTGCGCAGATCAGCAAGCAGACGAGCGACCCGCCTGGACGACACGTCAAGCTGTTTCACGGAGTCCAGGGTGGCGTCGCGGTCTATAGGCTCGTCCTGGACAAGGGACCGCACGGTTGCTGCCGAGGTGCGCAGGGCTGTCAGCGGGTTCTTCAGTTCGTGGTCCAAGCGGATGAGCATCCGGTTGCGGTTGGCAAGGGCCTCGGCCTCGGCAGCTTCGTGCGCCTGAGCACGAATGTTTTCTTCCCGCTTCTTCCACCAGCGCCACGCGAAGAAGACGACCGCGGCAAGTGCTATCAGCCCCAAAAACAGAAGGAGCAGAAAGAGCCAAATCTGGATTTCAAAAACAAGGAACTGTCCCATGCTTAGTCCTACTCGTGCGATCCGGTGACGTCAGCGACAAACTTGTACCCACGACCCTGAACTGTAGCGATCCAACGAGGCTCGGTGGCATCTTCGCCCAGGACACGGCGGAGTTCTGCGACACGCGAATCCACTGCGCGTGTACCCACGGCGTCGTCGAAGCCCCACAGAACTTCCAAGAGGCGTGACCGCTCAATAAGTTCGTCCTTGTGAACCATGAGGTATTCCAGAAGCGTGAAACCCTTTGGCGTGATGACCAGTTCGCGGTCACGCAACCATGCACGCCTACTCACCCGGTCAATCTTGAGCCCAAACGTTGACGTCAGGATGCTTGCCGTGGCAAGCGGTGGTTCACCTGCCCGGGTACGACGGAGAACAGCACGCACACGAGCCACGAGTTCATGCGGGTCAAACGGCTTGTTGATGTAGTCGTCCGCGCCTTCTTCCAACGCCATTGCGCGTTCAACCGCTTCGCCCACCTGGGTCAGAAGAACCACAGGCACCCAGTTTTCTTCGCGGCGCAGTGTACGTAAGACTTCACGACCGTCAGCGCCGGGCATCAAGACGTCCAAAACACAGGCGTCTGGGTTGTGCCGACGAATCTCGTCAAGCGCGAGTTTTCCATCGCTGGCACTGATCACACGGAAACCAGAACGGCTCAAGAAGGGAACGACAGCCCCCAGAACGTCGGGTTCGTCGTCGGCCACCAACACGAGTGGTCGAGTATCTTGTTCGCTCATCGCTCTCCCTCTGATTTCTCTGCTGCACGATCGCGTGACTTAGGCGACCGCTGAGCAATGTCACGAGCATCTGCTTTCGCAACAGCTTCCGCTAATTGGTCTTGGTACAGCATGGAACGCCGCAAGTGCTTTGTCCTGTACCCTGCTCTTCCTACCATATGAGTACCAACAGGTGTTGTCGCCATCTGAAATAGAACAATAAGAAATAAAGTGGTGACAACCCCAAACACGGGCGCTTGGATGGCAATTGCAATCATTGCCAACACGAGCCCCAAAATCTGTGGCTTGGAACCGGCATGCAAACGCGACAGGAAGTCAGGAAAACGCAAGAGTCCCATGGCCGCAACAATGCTCAACAACGCGCTGAGCACCAGCAAAACAGCTGACACGATGTCCAGTATCACAAGCGCACCTGCTTTCCGTCGGCTCCACGAGCAGATGCGTGATGGGGCGATTCGCTGTGGTCGAATTCGTCAGCATCAAGGGCGTCGTGCGCCGTCCCTCCGGCGAAGTCGGTGAGTTCCGAGGTGGGTGTACGACTCACATAGCGTGACACTGAAACGGATCCAACGAATCCAAAGAGCGAGAACACCAGCAACACCACCAAGAGGTCGTGCCTGCCAGTGAACGCGATATATCCGCCCAGCCCGCACATGATGGTGGCCAGCAGAACGTCTGTTCCCACCACACGATCCAGAATGGCTGGGCCACGAATGATTTTGATGACTGCAGTGATGGCCGCAACAGAGAAGAGGATGCCTATTACGGGCCCAAAAAATTTGGCTACTTCCGGATCAATCATGAACGCCTCCTGCGGTTTGCCAGCGACCAGCTCTTAAGGATTGGTTCTTTGCCTTCGCTCACCAAGTAGTCGTTCATCACTTCGATGTCGTGAGGCGAGCCCATTGCTTTGATGAGTAGGACTTCAATTTTTCGGGTCTGTTGAATGTTTGCTTCGATCGTTTCAGGGGTGTTGCAGTTGAGCACGTGCAGGTACAGAACTGAGTGAGCGCGATCAATTTCCGTGACAAAGGTGCCCGGGATGAGCCCGGAGATCTGTCCGACAAGTGTTGTGAGTAGATCTGAACGGGTGTGCAGTTCCACTGCGATAACACTGCCCGGGTTTACCGGCTTAGGTCGCACCGCCACCCACGCGACCTGAAGGGATCCATGGACCATGGACACAATGAACCAGCCCAGCAAGTAGACAAAGTGGAAAACGTTAAATCGTGCGGGAAGTTCGACCGGTGGCAGGTAAAACAGTCGCGTAGTCAGGATGGCCACAAGCAGACCCGTGACCACGTGCGTGAAGGTGAACGAATCCCACAAGAAGATCCACAGTGCTACCAGAAGCACGACAAGAAGAAGCTGCCTGACGATTTCTCGTACTTTGCTCACTACCGCTCCTCTACGTGGGACGTGAGTGAGGTCGATACGTAGTTCCCGGCGTCACGCATATTGTCCCCGGCTCGCTGCGAGAAGTCCCACAGCGGCCCGGCCACCACGGTGAGCAGGCAGGAAACGACGACTATGGTGGCCGTGGCTCCCACCATCATGGTGGGAAGGCGCGGACCCCGAGGTCGTTTCTCGTTCTTCTGGATGGCTGAGGTGACCTGTTGGAATTCGGTAACCAGTTCGGGGGTTGGAGATTCGACCTCGGCAGGGTCGTTCCAGAACGCCAGACTCCAGGTTCGAGTCACCACGTACAGCGTGAGAAGTGACGTCAGGGTACCGACGATCACCACCACGATTTCCAACCAGTTTCCACCGGAGATCGCGGGAGTGAAGAGCCCGATCTTGCCCAGGAACCCTGAGAACGGCGGGATTCCACCCAGGTTGAGCGCTGGAATAAAGAAGAGAAGTGAGATAAATGGAGCCAACCGTGCGAGCCCACCCAGTTTGCGGGTAGACGTCGTTGATACGCGCTGTTCGACCAAGCCCACGGCAAGGAACAGGGCTGTTTGCACAATGATGTGGTGAACCGTGTAGTAGACGGTGGCCGAAAGTGATTCGACCGTTCCCATCGCAACCCCAAAGAGCAGGTACCCGATGTGGGAAATGAGGGTAAACGACAGCATGCGCTTCATTTCGGTTTGCGCAATGGCACCCAGAATTCCCACGATCAAGGTCAACGCTGAGACGACAAGGAGTGGCACCTTCATCGATGACTCGTGGAACAGAAGGGTTTCTGTTCGGATGATCGCGTAGATCCCCACCTTTGTAAGCAGTCCGGCGAAAACGGCGGTAACAGGTGCCGGTGCTGTGGGATACGAGTCGGGGAGCCAAAAGGACAGCGGGAACACCGCGGCTTTGATCCCAAACCCAATGAGCAGCGTAACGTGAAGGAACAGTTGAACGTCCGGCGGGAGTTCCGCAATGCGCTGTGACAATTGCGCCATGTTGACCGTTCCGGTGGCACCGTAGATCAAACCGATCGCAGCCAGGAACACGATTGAACTCAACAGTGACACCACAATGTACGTGGCTCCGGCTCGAATACGACCGGGGGTTGCTCCAAGCGTGAGTAGAACATAGGACGCGGACAGAAGCATTTCAAAGCCAACGTAGAAGTTGAACAAGTCCCCTGCCATGAACGCGTTCGATACACCCGCACACAGAATGAGGTACGCCGGGTTAAACACGCTCACGGGCGATTCTCGGTTGGTGTCTGCCATTTCCTGGCTGATGGCGTACACCAAAACGCACAGTGTCACGATCGAGGACACCACCACCATGATGGCGCTCAAACGGTCTACGACGAGGGATATTCCAAAGGGAATTCCCCATCCGCCCACGGCGACCACCTGAGTGCCGTGCGCGTCGACGTGGAACATCATATTGATTTCGAAGCACAAGGTGATGACGATCGTAAGAACCGTCACGATGTTTTGGACTCGTGTCTTGCCCAGCAGAAGAAGTGAGAGTCCGGCTCCTAAGAGTGGCAGAACAACTGGAAGAGGCACTAAAGCTGTCATGTGCTCTCACCTCTTTCTTCCGGTGTTCCGTCATCGTCCAAATCAACCGCACCAGGAACCGGGTGGTCGGCTTCGTCACCGAATTCGGTGTCGTCCTGGTTCTCGCTGGTCTGTGCTTCTTCAGCAAGGCGGAGACTCTGTTCTTGAGCCGTTGCCAAGTCTTCGATGTCGTCGTCGATGGTTTCGGCACGCACCAGACGCCATGACCGGTAGATGAGCGCGAGCATGAACGCTGATATTCCGAACGTGATGACGATCGCGGTGAGGATAAGCGCGTGTGGAAGTGGGTCACTCATACCGACGGTAGATAAGTCAACACCGTCGGTAATTGGCGGGTTTCCCGGTGGTCCTGCCGTCAGCATGATGAGGACGTTCACTCCGTTCCCCAAGAGAAGAAACCCAATGAGAACGCGCGTGAGTGAACGGTCCAGCATGAGGTACACACCGCACGCCATGAGGACTCCCATGGTGATGAGGAGAATCAATGAGGTGCTCACAGACCATCACCTCGTCGATCGATCCGGTCACGCAAACTGTCGATTCGGCCCATAATCGCAGAGAGCTTGCGCCTGTCTGCCTGTTCGTCGCCTTCGGCAAGAACCTCGGCCAAGCGCTGCTCATCTGCTTCTTGGTGGCGATCGACTTCAGCGCCCAAGGAACGCAGGATGTCGAGCATGAGACCCATGACCACAAAGTACACGCCGATGTCGAACAGAGTCGACGTGCCCAACGACAGTTCTCCTAGAACCGGCAGAGTGGCTGACCAGTATTCCGATTGCAGGACCGCCTCACCCCAGAAAAGTCCTCCCAGAGCCGTGAGCATGACTATTGCGAGGCCCGTACCCAGTAGACGGCCGGCGTCGAAGACTGCCGCTTCAGCCAACTCATATCGCCCACCTGCCAAGTACCGCACGGTGAACGCCAGGCCAGCCACCAGTCCGGCAGCAAAACCTCCGCCTGGCGCGTTGTGTCCTGCAAACAGCAGGTACACGCTGATTACCAGCATGGCGTGGAAGATCAGGCGCACAAGAACTTCCAACATGATGGACCGGTTACGCGGGGCTAGCGTTCGACCGGCCATGAGCCAGGCGTTGCGTTTGGATTCTTGGTCGCTATTGTTTGGTTTGTCGTCGGCTGTGTCGTCTGAGTTCTTTGGCAGGATGTCCTCTGCGACCGGGACGGTAAACCGACGAAAGCCTGATGGGATATCGGTTGGGAAGTCGACACGCTGAAGTTTTCGTTCACGCGATTGAACAAAAATGAGGCTCGCAATTCCCGTAGCAGCAACGACGACTACGGATAGTTCGCCCATGGTGTCCCAAGCGCGAATATCGACCAGCGCGACGTTGACGATGTTCTTTCCGTGACCCACGTTATATGCGAGTTCACCCCACGCATCTGACACCGGCGTGTGAATGCGGTTGCCCATCGCTACGACCACGCCCACCATCATGAGAATCCCGAATGAGGCACCGATGATCGCACGCACTGGCGGGGAGAAGTTCTTCGCAGGGTCACCGGCCATGTTTACTGGCAGGCGCCGCAAGACCAGAATGAACACCACAATCGTGATGGTTTCGACCAGTGCTTGTGTCAAAGCGAGATCCGGCGCACCCTGCATAGCAAAGAATGCGACCATCCCGTACCCCGTGACCCCAACAATCAAAACGGCTTGGAACCGCTTCCTGGCGATGGTCGCAGCAAGCGCTGCTGGAACAATAATGGCCGCGACTGCAACCTGCCCCCACGACTGCGCAAATTCAGGCACCACACCCCACGAATTGTTTGCAAGAAGCGTGATGCCCATTCCAGCGATCGCTACCGCGTAAATCACTGATTGGTAGAACGGCATTGAACCACGTTGGGTACGTGAGGTGACATAGGCGGCCGTCGACACAAGTCCCTGGATAATCCTGCTATACGCCCGCGGAAAGTCGATGATGGTGGGCATGTGGCTTTGGAACTGTGAAACGTACGGTCCCGCATAAATGAGCACTGCACCTACCGCAAAAATGGCGCCAGACAACGCGAGTGCTGGTGTGAAACCGTGCCACAGAGCCAAGTGATAGCTGTGGCCGGAAAAATCATGTGTGTACGCTGCAAACGGACCGTTGAGAACAAAGCTCAAGGGACCCAAAACAGTAAGCGCGACTGCGAGGAAAACGGGTGAAACCATGAGGAGTTTACTGGTCGAGTGCCCGGATACGGGTTCGATGTTTTCCTGGGTGGCAAAGGCTCCGTAGACAAAACGCCACGCATAGCCCACGGTCATGACTGAGCCTAAGAGGATACCGGCGAGCGCGATGTATCCGGCTTTCGACTGGGTAGCCAAAATGGTTTCGATAACTGCTTCTTTTGCTACAAAACCGTACAGGGGCGGGACACCAGCCATCGAGGCTGCTGCCACGATTCCCACACCCGCAAGCCACGGGTCACGCTTGCCGTACCCAGACAGCTTCCTCAAGTCACGCGTACCCACCGCGTGGTCAATGATTCCCACGGTAAGGAACAAGGTGGATTTGAAAAGTGCGTGGGAGACCAACATGGCAAGAGCCGCGATGGTCACACCTCGGGTACCAAACGCAGACACCGCTGTGAGGAATCCCAGTTGGGACACGGTCCCGTATGCCAATACGAGTTTGAGGTCGAACTCTCGAAGCGCCTGCCACGCCCCAATCAGCATGGTTCCAACACCTACTGTGACGAGCACAGGCACCCATCCTGGCATGGTGTAGAAGCTGGGAGAGAACCGCAAAATGAGGAAGATTCCGGCTTTCACCATGGCAGCGGCGTGAAGGTACGCACTGACCGGGGTGGGCGCGGCCATGGCACCTGGAAGCCAGAAGTGGAAGGGAACAAGCGCAGACTTCGAAATCGCGCCAATGAGGATCAGGTACATGGCAATAGCGACGACCACGTTGCCCTCGAGATAACCGCGCGTCGTGATGTCTGAAATGCGACCCGTACCGTACTCATGGCTGAGCATCAGCATTCCCAGCAACATGATGAGCCCACCGAACGTGGTGACGACGAGAGCCTGAAGTGCGGCACGACGACTTTGCTGACGGGTCGATGAAAACCCGATGAGGAGATAGGAAAACACCGTGGTGCCTTCCCAGAACATGAACAAGACAAGAAGCTCATCGGCGAGCACGAGCCCGTACATCATGCCGGCAAACGCGGTCAGATTAGCGGCGAACTCACCCAACCCCGGATCGCGCTCGCTGAAATAGCGGGCGCAATACACAAACACCAACGTCCCCACACCGGTCACCATGAGGCTCAGGATCCAAGACAGCGTGTCCATGCGGAAGATGATGCTCATGTCCAAAACGGGGAGCCAGTCGTAGAGCTCCCACGGTGGCCGACCTGCCAAAACGGCCGGCGCTTGGATGATCGAAAACATGAGGCCAGTAAGTGGCACCGCCGCCAGAAGCAGGAACGCGTTACGGCCCAGAAATCGAAACAGGAGAGGAGCGAAGCACGCGGCGACAAAGAAGGTCGAAAGGATTGCGCCCACGTGTCACCCTCCTCTCAACTCGTCGAACCCCTATTTTTTCACACTTTCCTTACGACCAACTGACTCGTTCATCATGCGAGGCGTGAAATAGATGTTCGAAATAAGCGTCACGTTCAAGTTCCGCTGAGTTGTGATTCGGTCACCAAAAAGCCGTCGGCGTCGATTCCAATTCCGGCCGTTGCACGCATGAGCGCCCCGGCAATCCGCTCCAGTTCGACCACTACTTGGGCCCTCACGTGCGGCTCCAGCTGGGGATCCCCCATGGAGTCCGGTGAGATCCACCTGACCAGGTACGAAATCAGGGGCGCCTGCGCGTACTGGTCCACAGCGGGAGGTAACCGGTCTTCCACCAGGACGACGACCTCGGCGGGGTAATCCGGGCCAGCCGTCAGGGTGGCCGTCACCGAATATCCGTCCAGCAAGATGGGTTCGTCAGCCGCGATGGTGGACGCGTCCAGGGTGAACTGTTCGTGGGATTGGACGTCCGGCATCACCTGTCGCACCGTGTCCGCGCACACTCCCGGGTCCAGCCAGTAGCTCGAAAACACGGTGTAGACGGGGTGTTGGTCAGGGTCTGGGGTCACCGTTCGGGGCGCCGAGGTGTCCCCCGCCAAACGCACCGACCCGTGGAGGCGGCGCGCAAGTGCCATGAGGAGGTCGATGTTGCGTTCTTCTTCTTTGACAGGCAAGCCGTGCGGGAAGAATGTGTCGAGGGGGCCGTCACCCACGGGAGGTGTGGCCTCACGGTCAGTGGGTCCCCACAGGGCGAACACCACGCTGTCAGGTTCGCACCCAAGCTGGGCACAGTCCTGCTCACTGAGTGCGATGGGCCCTTCGAGGCGCGAGTGACGCGACAAATGGACTGTTCCCGTGTCCGCGTCGACGTCTATACGCGGGCGCACGTTCCGGATCAGTGTGAAGACGTCCGTGGGTTCAGTATGGGCGTCTGCGATCAACACGTGGGCAGACGTGTAGGTCATACCGATGGGCTCCGGTAGAAGTTCTGGAAACTGCGCGAGGCGGTGGGGCCCCTCTGACCCTGGTACCGGTTAGCGGTGGCTGGGTTGGAGCCGTACGGGTTGTTTGTGGGCGAGCTCAAGTTAAAGAAACACAGCTGACCAATTTTCATGCCCGGCCACAGTTTGATGGGCAACGTGGCCATGTTGGAGAGTTCCAATGTCACGTGGCCCGAGAATCCAGGGTCAATGAAACCTGCCGTTGAGTGGGTGAGAAGACCCAAACGACCCAGCGACGACTTGCCTTCCAAGCGGGCGGCGACGTCCGTGGGAAGTGTCACCACCTCGGCCGTGGAGGCCAACACAAATTCGCCCGGGTGCAGGATGAACGGCTGGTCGGTCTCAACTTCGACGAGCCGGGTGAGTTCGGGCTGTTCGACCGAAGGGTCAATGAACGAGTACTTGTGGTTGTCAAACAGACGAAACGATCTGTCTAAGCACACGTCCACGCTGGCCGGCTGAACAAGCACGGGGTCGAACGGATCCAACGCGATCCGGCCGGCTTCAATCTGGGAAATAATGTCGCGATCTGAAAGCAAACTCACAACCATAGAGTACCGTTTTTGCTTCGACATGCGCGGAAAACACTTGGACACGAAGCCGGGTGTGCTCTACAGTTGTCGTGTACTACGCCCGCGCTTTCGGTGCCTTCCCCCTTAGCCAACGCGGATTCGGTGGGTAGTGCACTGGCTTTGCGGTCGACTCTACAACCGAAAGGCCAATACTGTGAAGACTTTACCGAGTCTTGTGCTTGCCCCCGCAGTTGCAGCCGCGGTTACCGGCATGATTGCCGCGCCCGCTGTCGCTACTTCTACGAGTCCTGCACCAAACCAAGATCCAACGAGTGACGACGCATCAGCAGCGTCGAATGAATCCTCGCCGAAAAAGATCACTGTCACTGACACCACAGTGTCTGTTGCTGACATTTCAGACTCCAAAAAGGGTGTGACGTTCAAGGGCGAAAACTTCAAGCCCAACACGACCGCCCGCGTGTTTGCTACCGGACCTAACGGCCAGCAGTACCCTGCCAACACCGAACTGTCCGTAAACGACAAGGGCGAAGTCAACGGAACCTACTACTTCACCGTCGAAGAAGGTGCTGAAGTACCCGTTGGTCGGTACTCGATCGCTTTGCGTTCGATGGCAGACGAAAAGAACACTGATCCTGCAACATTCAGCGTGACTCAGGACGGCGAAGAGCCTGCTCCAGAGGCAACTCCAGCTCCGGAGCCAACGCAGGAAGAGACGCCTAAGCCTGAAGCAACACCGGAGCAGACACCGACCGAACAGCCAACCCCGGAAGAGACGAAGACCCCGGCAGAGACGCCAACCGCGGAGCCTACGCCGGAAGCACCAGCGACCGAGACCCCGTCGCCAGAAGCAACACCGGAAGAGACACAGACCCAGGAACCAACACCTGAGCCTAAGCAGACACCAACTGAAACACCGTCTGCACAACCTTCCGAAACTCCAAAACCGGAACCAACCCCGAAAGAGACACCAACCCAGGAACCGACACCGGAAGCACCAGCGACTGAAACCCCGTCGCCAGAAGCAACACCGGAAGAGACACAGACCCAGGAACCAACACCTGAGCCTAAGCAGACACCAACTGAAACACCGTCTGCACAGCCCTCCGAAACTCCAAAACCGGAACCAACCCCGAAAGAGACACCAACCCAGGAACCGACACCGGAACCTAAGCAGACACCAACTGAAACACCGTCTGCACAACCTTCCGAAACTCCAAAACCGGAACCAACTCCAGAAGAGACACCGACCTCGGAAGCAACCCCAGAAGCACCAGCTGCTGACGCTTCACTGTCGATCTCGCCGACGAAGATTTCGGCTGAAGCCTTTGGTGACAAGAACAAGGGTGTCAACGCAACTGTGACCGGCTTGAAAGCAGGTTCGAAGTACACCTTTAAGTTCGAACACAGTAAAGGCAAGACTTCCGCTTACGAAGTCACCAAGACTGCCGATGAGAAGGGTGTAGCTACTGCCGGTGTGGCCGCTGGAGAAGGTTCAGAAGTACACCCAGGAACGTACACCGTGACGGTGACCGGGGATGACCTCGACAAGCCACTCACTGGTTCGTTCACGGTGCTTCCTCCTCAGGACGACGCGCCAGACGACAAACCTGAGGACAGCAAGCCTGAAGACAAACCTGAGGACAGCAAGCCTGAAGACAACGCGCCCGAAGACACACCCGGAACGTCAGATGACGGTGGGCACTCCACCGAAATCGACAACTCTCGGGATGACCAGGGTGACGCGTCAGAGGACGAGCAGGAAGACTCGGAAGCTCCCGCTGAAGACGACTCTTCAGGTGAAGACACCGACGCAGCTGACAGCGACGAGAGCTCGGACTCAGGTGAAAGCGAAGACTCGACTGACACCTCGCGCCGTCCTGCGGAAGAACGCGCGCCACGTCACGGCGAGAACACGCCAGCGCCAGAGTCGAACAATGACCTGCCACGCACCGGTACTGAACTGACCGGCCTGGCATTGGGTGTTGGTCTGATCGTCGTAGGTGGGGCGGCTGTCGTTGTGACTCGCCGCAAGGCCGCGACGGACGGAACCTTCTAAACCAACAGTGGCCATTTCTGAAGGGCTCCCCCAGGACCTTAGCGACCTCAACCGAATCGTTCTCATGGGGCAAAGTGAGGACGTTGACGTCGCTTCGACGCTCCTGGGGGAGCGCCCGTATGTCACCCCCGCGATTACTCCGAAACCTCGGTATTCCGGGGCCCGTGTCGCGCGCGTCATCCGTGACGCGTGTCGCGCACACGTGTCCGCCAGCACCCAACTCGACCGCGCAATCGACGCGACATGCACGCTCTGGGGCGTTCCACCTCGGGCGCGGGTGCGCGACGTCGACGCCCGGTTGCTTCCATTGATCGCCGGATTCGCACATGCGCAAGCGACGAGCGCGACCCATGTGTTACTCGCCGACCCACTTCACGGACTCACGTCGAGCGCTCGCACGTCCCTGCGTAACCGCATTCTTGACACGTGCGAACGGCTGCACCTGGGGCTGATCATGTCGACGTATTCACTCACCGACGCGCATGTTATCGGCGGGTGGACGATCGTGGTGGAGAAGGACCAGGTGGCCGATCAGGGGCCGTTAGAGGCACAGCTGGCCACGCCGAGGTCGAACCTGGCAGCCGCGCACCGGCGGGTGAACGTGTTTTCAGGTTTGGCGCGCAAAGGGTGGCTTTCTATTGGGCATTCGCAGGTCCGGGCCCGTACCCAGTTGGATGGGAAGGTGTTTGTCACTATCCCGGTCAACGCTGTTGCGTTGTCATTCGACGAGTTTGACCCGATTTTTACTGACGAAACGGTATTCGAAGCGCTCATTACGCAGGTGCGTGACGCTGGCGAGCGCGTCCAGGTGGTCCTGTCCCCTGTGGATACCGAGGTGGGTCTTGCTATGACTGCCGATCTGTGGGATTTCTCGGGTCAGGGTCAGCCGTCCTCGGTCTTGCACCCCGCTTTAGGTACCGAGGTGAGCGAGCAAGCCACGCGTGTGCGCGCCGGCACGCACGTTTTTGTGCAGGTCGATACGGAGCACATGGAAGCGTACCCAGTTGAAGACGCGGCACCTACCGCCGTGACGTGACGTTGCGCGACGTTACCTACCCGCGTGCCACTCCGACAACTTCTTGATGACTAAATCCATCGACTCGTTGGCTGCTTTCGCATTGCCGTCGACGGTGCCACCAAACATGATCTGCCAGCCGTTGCCCATGGATTCAATATCTTCCACGAACAAGTGTCCGGCGCCGGGGTAGATGACGCTTTCGAATGCAGGCGACTGCTCAGCGAGTGCTTTAGAAGCTACTTCGCCCTGCCACATTTTGTCTTGGTCACCGGCAAGGAACAGCGCGTTGCCGTCAAATGAAGACAGGTCGATTGCCGCGTGGTCATGGGCATGTTCGGCCGCGTTTTCGTAGGTGGGGCGGTACTCGGGTGGGTATGCGGTGATCATGTCCCACATCATTTTCATCCCCACTGAGACGTTGCCACTCCTGAAGGTTGCGAAGGGAACCGGTTCACCGTTGTGCGTAAATGACGGCTGTTCCTTTTGAGAGCTGAAGTCCAGCCCGGAGTAACTGTAGTGAGCCGGCGTGAAGTTGATGAGGTTGTCCACCGGGTAGCCATGAGCGGCCAGGTTCGCCGTGAACTCTGCGCCTTTAGACGTGCCAATGACTGTAATGGGGGTTGGGTTCTCGATGGAGTTTTGGGCGTACTCAACGACTTCGTTGAACTGCTCAAGAGGCACCTGGGCAAGCGACGGTTTCTGGTTGTCTTGCCCAAAGAAGTAGAGAGCCAGGACTTCAAAGCCCTGTTCGCTAAGAGCTTTCGCTTGTTCGTATGCGGGCGATCCTTCGGACCCGCCGTAGACCACCACAGTGCCCTTATGCGAACGTTCTTGGGGTTTGAAGTGGAATCCGTTGAGGTACTCCCCTTTTATTGGTCGAATGCGGTCATTCGTGGGGTAACCGTTCTTGTCGTGGAGGTCAGCGCTGGCCTGAGTCACTGGGTACTTCCTTGTGTTGTACATGCGAAGACCAAAAATGGTGGCACCACACACCGCCAAGGTGAGCACCACGCCACCGGCAATACGACCCGTCCACTTCCGAAACTTCACACGCTCATTATAGGTTTCTCGTGCGGTTATGCATTTGTTCTGTAAGCTCTACCTGATGGTCTAAAGGATTACTGCAGGCCCGCAGACACAGCTTTCGGAGGGGGTGAGCATGCGGCGGAAATGGCCAATCGCACTGATCTGCACCGGAATCGTTCTGTGCTTGAGCACCATGCTCTCCGTGCCCATCCTCAACTTCACGGTTCACGTGCCTGGCAGAGCCGTGCTCACGTATTTCAAAGCACTCGAAAAACACGACACCAACCGAGCGTTGACCATGCTGGACATCCCGCATGAACGCATGTTGGACGGTGTCAGCGACGACATTCTTTCCGGTGCGGCCAGTGTGCCTAAGCAGGCGAAAGTCCTTGACTCAAAGCGTGTGAACGAGAACGAATACGACGTGAAAGTCTCGTATGTCCAAGGTTCCGACACACGTGAAACCACGTTCCGGGTGAAGCGTGACGCGCGCACCTTTGGCACCATCCAAAAGTGGTCCATCAAAGTCGATCAGTGGCCCGTTATCGCGATCGACGCTGGTGGCGCACCCACCGCGCAACTCAACGGCGTATCCGTGCCCGCGGGAGAAACACGCGTCCTGTTCCCCGTCACCTACACGGTGGGCTTCAACAGCACCTACCTACGTTCGGACTACCAAACGGTCGATGTGACGGAGCCTGCTACCACCTCGGACGTCCATTTGACGGGCAAACCCACGAAGGAACTCACCAAGAAGGTCGCTGACATTATCAAAAAGCAGATCGACGAATGCATGCAAGCCACGACCCTCATGCCCGCCGGCTGCGGTTTTGGGAAAGAAACCAACAACCAGATCCTGGGCGACGTGAAGTGGAAGGTGAAGTCCTACCCTCACGTCACGTTAGAAAACGGTGCCTCAGGAATCGAGATGGCGCCCACCAACGTGGAATTCACCGTAAGTGGAAAGCAACGCGACGCCGTCACGGCGTTTGAATCCACGTTTACCGACACGGTCACCACTCGCATGAGCGCCAAGGTCCGCATCGAAGGTAACAACGTCACCGTGATACAGGAAGAAGCGAAGTAGGCGCCGGCCCACAAAAACCCCGCCGGCGCGCCTAAGCCCCGCCTTACGCCCCGCGCAAGTCCAGCGCCAGGTCGTTTGGCCCGTCCGGCACCACCGCAACCGGGATTCCCCAGTCCTGTTGGTACAGGTGGCACGCAGCGTGGAGTGGAATCTCTCCACCGGGTTCGCCATCGCAGGCCGCCGCGCGGGCGGTGACGTGCAGAACACCGGAGGTCACCTCGGGGTTGAGGGTCACCGTACGCTGGGTGCCCTCCTTGCCACCTGCCCCGTCGACAATGAGGTTCTCAGGGGTCGAGGACACCTGCAGAAACGTGGGGTCACCCCAACGGTCATCGAGCTTCTGACCTGCGGGAACGGTAAACGCGACAGTGATGTCCAACGGTCCGGGACCGATCTCCGTGACCGGCCTCTTGGTCTGCTGAGCCCCTTCGTTAACCTCCAGCGCCTCTTCCGGAATGGGCACGGCGGTGAGTTGGTGAGCCGCGGATTCGGCGACCAACAGGTAGCCCGAGGTGGTGTCGTCTCCCTGCACGACCAGGATGTCCGAGGGTTCCTTCAGGCCGCGCGCCAGGGTGGACACGGTGTTGGCCTGGGGGTCGAAGCGACGGATGGCGCCGTTGTAGGTGTCGGCAATGGCGACGGTGCCGTCTGGAAGTTCGAGCGCACCCAGCGGGTGTTGCAGACGGGCGGATTCGGCTGGCCCGTCCTGGAATCCGAAGTCGAACAGCCCCAGGCCCACGTATGACGTGACGGCTCCGGTCGATGGGTCGAGTTTGCGCAGTGCCGAGGTTTCGGAATCCGCCACCCACACGTCACCGTCGCTGGCCAGCCGCACGCCGGACGGTTGGGCGAACCATTCGTCTAAGTCAAACGGGGTTGCCGCGTCCGAGGTGTCCCGCAGCCCTTCGTTAAGAGACCCGGAAATGTGCGCGACGGTTCCGGCTACCGGGTCGAAGGTCCACATGGTGTGGTTACCTGCCATGGCGATGACCACATTGGACGTCTTGGGCGCGTACACCACGTCCCAGGGGCTGGAGAGTTTCACGGCCGTGGCTGGACCGTCGTAGCGTCCGGAAAAACCGGGCTGATCAGGAACGTTGTCGCTGGCGCCCACCATGTATTGTTCGCCAGTTCCGGCCACGGTGGTTACGGTTTGGGTCTCTAGGTTGATTCCGCGCAGCGTGTGGTTGACCGTGTCTGCTGCGACCAGGTGGTAGCCCACTTGTTGCGCGATTTCTGGCGGAAGTTGGGCCACGCCACCGGGTTCTGAGAACTGGGCGGTGGCGAAGTCGCCGTCGGCGTTTCCGCGTTCACCGGAGCCGATGCGTCCCAGCAGGTTCGCGCCTTCGCTGTCGTAGAGCGCGTAGCTGTGGTGGCCGGAGTCGGCGACGATCAACCGGCCGTCGTCCAGGCGCACCACCTTGCCGGGGTAAAACAGGTCCCCTTCCCGAGGTGCGGGAGGCACATAGGGGGCGTCACCTCGGCGGAGGGTCCCTTTGGCTTCGTGCTCCGCGGCGACTTCTTCGATGAGGCTGATGAGGCCCGAGGTGTGCCCCTCCCCCGACATGGACGCGACGATGTAGCCCTCTGGGTCGATGACGACCAGGGTGGGCCAGGCGCGTGCGGTGTAGGCCTTCCAGGTCTCGAGGTTGGGGTCGTCGAGCACGATGTGTTCGACTTGGTAGCGTTCGACTGCCCGGTCGACGGCTTCGATTTCGCGTTCAAACTCAAACTTGGGTGAGTGGACACCAATCGTGACCAGGACATCCGCGTATTCTTCCTCGAGCGGGCGCAGTTCGTCGAGCACATGCAGGCAGTTGATGCAGCAGAACGTCCAAAAGTCGAGGAGGACGATCTTCCCGCGCAGATCTTCCAGGCTTAGGTTTTCTCCGCCGGTGTTGATCCAGCGTCGGCCAACGAGTTCGGGGGCACGCAGTCTTACGCGGTTCGCATTGCTCATGCTCTCATTGTCCCAAACTCTTGAGGGAGCGTGTGTTTGTGTGTCACACATGGACATGGAGGGGCGTGCTCTGCGGCGTGCGGACTGGGCGGCGAGGCACGCTCTGGCGCGCGTGCGATACGGGCCGTAATCTACTGACATGGTCTCGATTGCGGATTATCGCGAAAAGCTTTTCGACTTCCTCCTGCTCCTGAGTAGTTGGGAGTACCGCGATCTCGCTCAGGTGGCCACCCACCCCATGCCGTTGCGGGCAGCCCAGCACGTTAAGTCCGCTGAGCAGGTTCCCCGGTTCAACAACTCCCAAATGGACGGGTTTGTTGTGCATCCCAACGATCCCGAGGTGGTAGCAGGTAAGCCCGTTCCTCTCCTTCCCATGGTTGCCGCCGGGCACAACCCCGAACCGCTCACACCGGGCTTTGCGATGCCCATTATGACGGGGGCGAAGATTCCCGAATGGGATGGCCCGGCGTTCGACGATGACGGATGCGATCTGTGTGTGGTTCCGGTGGAAGAAACGGTGGCTGGTTTCGATGACCTGACACATGTGACGTTTACGCCCCAGGCGACTTTTGAGTCGGGTAGGTTCGTTCGGTACCGGGGTAGCGACATCGACTATGACGATGAGTTGTGCGCTGTTGGTGATCACCTCACGCCGGCGCGAACCGGGTCACTCGCGTCCGTGGGGCTCACACAGATTGCCGTGTTTAAACCATTGCGGGTTCTGGTGGTGTCCACGGGTGACGAAGTGTGCCAGCCGGGTCTGCGCCCGGGTGCGGCGCAGATCTACGATTCCAACACCTCGGCGGCGGTGGCGGCACTTTCAGTAGCGGGAGCCCACGTGGTAGGCACCCTGCACGCCCCCGACCATCCAGACTTGCTCCTGGATGCGGTGCGTTCGTGGCAGGCAGATGACACCCGGCGCGCCGATGTGGTTGTGTCGATGGGCGGCATTTCCATGGGGGCACGCGAAGTCATTCGATTGGCCTCAGAGCTGGAGGTACAGCAGGGAGTCGAGAACTGGTACGGTGGCGCGCAGTCTCCCAGGCTCCCAAACAGTGGCATGGAGTTCTGTCGCCTTCCCATGCAGCCGGGAGGCCCACAAGCAGTGGGCCAATTGGCAGGGGTTCCGTGGGTGGGGTTGCCCGGAAATCCGGTGTCCACACTGGTGAGCATTGAGGTGTTATTGCGTACCTCGATGTTTGGAGCACCGCCCCGCAACCGCATGAGCGTCACGGTACACACTCCCGACGGTGATCCACTGAGCAGTCCCGTGGGCAAAACCCAGATGCGATTCGCGCGCCTTGATGCTGATGGAAGCGTTCGGTTGGAATGGAGCAACAGTTCCCACTTGTTACACATGCAGGCTGATGCGACCGTGCTGGTGATGATTCCCCAAGACGTCTCGGCCATCGAAGACGGTGACACGTTTGAGGCGCTCGCGCTCTGAGCTAACGGGGTTTGCAGGCACCGGAACCTGCTAGCGTGTGCCTCATGACAGGGAGTTCTGAGCACAGCGCACCCCAGTTGTCCCACGTAGACGAATCCGGGGCCGCGCGCATGGTAGACGTGGGCGGCAAATCCGTGACAGCCCGCCGGGCCGTAGCAAGTGGCACGGTGATCACCACGCCCGAGGTCATGGAGCTGATTGCGTCGGGAAACCTACCTAAAGGAGAAGCCCTGCCCATTGCTCGCATTGCTGGAATCATGGGGGCAAAACGCACATGGGACCTCATTCCGCTGTGCCATCCGCTGGACCTTTCCGGAATCGACGTGACGTTCAGCCTTGAGCACGACCGTGTACACATTCAGGCTGTGGTGAAAACTTCGGGCAAAACAGGCGTCGAAATGGAGGCGCTTACGGCTGTTTCGCTCACTGCGCTGACCATCTACGACATGATCAAAGCCGTTGACAAGCACGCGGTTCTCACGAACATCAAGGTTGACGCGAAGTCCGGTGGTAAATCGGGCGACTGGTCCCGTAAAACCGAGCACCACCTCGGGCACAACCACCCATCACTACCCCAGGATTCACATGACTGACACACCTATGTACCGCGTTTCCGAAGCTGCCCGCTTCCTCGACGTGAGTACCGACACGGTACGGCGCTGGATCGCAGCCGGCACGCTCACCCACCGCACTGACTCAGCGGGGCGCACGGTTGTCGACGGGGTGGAGCTGGCTCGCCACGCCCGCAAAATCACGGCCCTGCCCGAAGACCCGCGTCACGTATCCACGAGCGTGTCGAACCGGTTTTATGGCATTGTCACCGACGTGAAGCGCGGTGATGTCATGTCGATGGTGGAAATCCAAGCTGGCCCGCACCGGATCTTTTCCCTGGTGGGCACCGACGAGATTGATCGGATGCAACTAACCCCGGGGAACGCTGTGATCGCCAGCGCCCTGGCACAAGTGATTGCACTGGAACGGATTTAAGGTGCGCTTGGCGTGTACCCGCGCCGTACCATCGGAAGCATGACAATGATGAAGCCACTTGCTGCAGTTGTAGCCCTCACGCTGACGTGTTGCGCGCTCACTTCATGCGGTAAGGCAGATCCAGAAACGTCCCTCACCGTTTTCGCTGCAGCTTCGTTGAAGAAGTCGTTTGAAACAATCGGGAAGGATTTCGAAGAGGAAACCGGCACCGATGTGACCTTCAGCTTTGCTGGTTCGTCTGGGTTGGTTGAGCAGATGAAGTCCGGGGCTCCGGCCCAGGTTTTCGCCTCCGCCGATGAGCCCACCATGGACACAGCTTCCCAAGCCGGGCTTGTTCAGGAGCCCCAGATTTTCGCTACGAACACCCTCACGATCGCCGTGCCTGAAGGCAACCCTGCGAACATCGCGAGCCTGGAGACGCTTACACGGCCGGGCGTCAAGGTCGCCGTGTGTGCCCCCGCCGTTCCGTGCGGGAATGCCACCAAGCAGGTGCTTGATCGTGCTGGCGTGACTTTGACCCCGGCAACGGAAGAGTCCAAGGTGACGGCCGTGCTCACAAAAGTGGAGTCTGGTCAGGTTGATGCGGGGCTAGTGTACGTGACTGACGCCCGCGCGTCAGACAAGGTGGAGGCGGTGGATTTTCCGCAGGCCGCCGAGGTCGTCAACCGTTACCCTATCGCCGTCACCTCCCACGGTAAGAAGACTGCGAGCGCTGCGCAGTTCGTTGAGTTTGTTTTGTCTGATCGTGCTCAGCAGGTGCTTCACGCGAACGGTTTTGGGCAACGGTGAAACCAGACGCTGACATGCGGTCGCGGGCTGACGTGCAGTCGCGGGCTCAAACACCGTTTCCTCGGTGGATGTGGGTGCCGGCTGTTGTTGCGGCGAGTTTCGTGGTGCTCCCCGTTGTGGGCTTGGTGGTTCGGGCGAATTGGCCGGAGTTTTTCTCACTGATCACGGCCCCGTCCGCACTTCAGGCGTTGCGCCTGTCGCTCATTACAGCCACGTGCGCAACAGTGTTTTCGGTGCTATTGGGCATTCCCTTGGCGTTGTTGACGGTCCGCGAGTTTCCGGGTGTGCGGTTGTTGCGCACGGTGGTGCTTTTGCCTTTGGTTCTTCCGCCGGTTGTGGGAGGCATTGCTCTTCTTTCGACGTTTGGGCGCGCGGGGCTCATTGGTTCTTCGTTGGAAGCTGCGGGTGTTTCGATCGCGTTCACCACGGTTGCGGTGGTTGTGGCCCAAACCTTTGTGGCGATGCCGTTCGTGGTGCTCACGGTCGAAGGCGCGCTCACCTCGCTGGACCCTGGGTTCGCCAAAGTCGCGACGACATTGGGCGCTGGCCCAACCCGCACACTTTTTCGGATTGTGTTGCCGCTCATTCGTCCCGCACTCATTTCTGGCGCGGTGTTAGCTTTTGCGCGTGCTCTGGGCGAGTTCGGTGCCACCGTGACGTTTGCGGGTTCCCTCCAGGGGGTGACGCGCACGCTTCCGCTCGAGGTGTACTTGCTGGCCGACTCCGGTGACACGGCCGGGGCGGTAGCGGTGTCCGTGGTTCTCATGGTTGTGGCGTTCGTGGTGGTGGCCACCATGTATCGCAAGACGTTCCGAGGTGTCCGCCAGTGACCCTCCATGTTGCGTTTTCGTTGCCCCAGCGGGGTATGGACATTGATTGTGACGTCCCGCTTAGCGGTATCACTGCGGTGATTGGGCCCAATGGTGCGGGGAAGTCCACCACGTTCGACGTGATCGCCGGTCTACTTCCGGTGCGTGGTGCCACCGTGCGTGTGGGGCAACGGGACTTCACCTCCGCCCAGGTCCCGGCGCATAAGCGCAGGATCGGCTATGTCATGCAAGACCCACATGTGTTTCCCCACATGAACGTGGAGGCGAACGTGGCTTTTGGGTTGCCACGTGGTGAGAAGGCGCGCGCGATTGAGGAACTGAAGCGTTTTCACGTAGACGACCTGCGCGCACGCATGCCCAGCACCCTGTCTGGCGGACAAGCAGCCCGAGTTGCCCTGGCCCGCGCACTTGCTCCACGTCCGGAACTGCTGTTGCTGGATGAACCGTTCGTGGCTTTGGACGCACCGGCACGAACCGAGCTTCGAACTCACCTGCGCTCGCTCAGCACTCCCGTGCTTCTCATCACCCACGACCGAGCCGATATTAAACTCGCAGATCACATCGTGGTTCTTGAGGCCGGGAAGGTTGTGCAAGTGGGCACCACCGCCGAGGTCGCCGCCCAGCCCCGCGGCATCGCCACCGAGCTCGTGGGTTAGTTGCCTGCGTCTTCCTGCACAACCGGTAGCCCGGCCCCCGTCCATGCGTACATACCGCCGATCACGTTGGTGAGGCGGACGTGCTGCACGCTCGGTTGAGAGTGGAACATCTGGATCGCGTATTGCGAGCGCACGCCGGCCTGACACATGACAAAAACGTGCGGGTCCGGCATGTGTTCAACCTCTAACGCAAGTGCGTGTGCCGACCCTTCCGGGTTGTCCATGATCGTTGACAACGGCAACAGACGGGCACCCGGCGCGTGCCCCGAATCGAACTCGGATTCTTCCCGCACGTCCAGAACAAAGGCGCCGGCGGGAATTTCCGCAGGAACGACCTCGGCAGCGCGGGTCTGCGCAGACTCCTCCCGGGACGTTGAGCCAGTCTCAGGCTGCGGCGCCCCACCGGAGCCAACCAACGGCACATATTCCCACATGCCTGTGAGCATGTCGTAGACTCCCACCTGCCCCACTAAAGGCTGACCCAGGCCGGTAATGAGTTTGAGGGCCTCGGCCGCTTGAGCCACCCCCAGCTGACCGGGAACAACCCCCAGAACCCCGGCTTCGGCGCACGTGGGAACATCATTAGGGGCAACAGGGTAGAGGTCGCGGTACGTGGGCCCGTCAGGCATGAACACCGACATTTGCCCGCCGGTCGTCAGCACGGCCGCCCACACGTGTGGAATCCCTACGTCCCGGCAGGCGTCTGAGATGACGTAGCGGGTGTCGAAGTTGTCGGCCCCGTCCAGGACCACGTCATAACCCTGCAGAATCTGACGAGCGTTGTCCGCGGTGAGCCGTTCACGGTGCGTCACCACGTGGACGTCTGGGTTCAGGGCCGTTAAATGCGCCGTCGCCGATTCGACCTTAGGTTCCCCCACCGACTCAGTCATGTGGAGCGGCTGGCGGTGCAGGTTCGACATCTCAACTACGTCGTCATCGATGAGCCCCACCGTGCCAACACCCGCGCTGGCCAGGTAAATCGCCGCCGGGGAGCCCAAGCCACCAGCACCGACGACCAGCACGCGAGCCCGCGCTATCGCCTGCTGCCCGGTCAGGCCCACAACGTTGAGCTGCCGCATGTAACGCCCGCTCACACGGGTCTGCCCTTCAGTCACGCCCGCAGCCGCGCCCGCTGCCATTTCATCCGTCACTGTAGGCCCACCCAGTCGTGTCCGCCGGTGTCGTAGTGCTGCTGCTTCCAGATGGGCACACGGGCTTTGACCTGGTTGACCACGTCTTCGCAGCAGTCGAACGCGGCCTTCCGGTGCGCCGCGGCCACCGCAACCACGATCGCCACGTCGCCCACCTGCAACGATCCCACCCGATGTTCGCACAAAACCCGAGTCCCCGGGTGCGCTTGAGCGACCTCGCCCACCACCTGCGCGAGCACCTTTTCCGCATCCGGGTGGCACGTGTAGTCCAGGCCCACGACGCCACCTCGGCCGGAGTCGTGGTTACGGATGACTCCGCTGAACTCCACGACCGCCCCGCATTCTGGGGTGACGACCGCGCTGGCCGCGTCGGTCAGGCACGGGTCCCGGGTGATCCGGGTTGCCACCACCGCCGAGGTGGTGACCGGCTGGGCGGGCGCGCCCCCGGAAGCCTCCACCGAGCCAGGCGCGTCCAACGCGGCCTCGTCGACACCTCGGCCGTGGGTGCGCACATCCGCAATCTGCTCACACGCGTGCGGCACCACAGGCGCAAGCGTGACCATGGCGTCGCGAACAGCCGACCGCGAACCCGGAAGATTGATGACCAGTGTCGACCCCGCGACCCCGGCGATTCCTCGACTCAAAGCGGCATGAGGAGTGTGTTCCAGACCCTGCGCGATCAACGCCTGCTCAATCCCAGGAACCCGGCGCTCAACAAAACGGGCCGTCATCTCAGGTGTCACATCGTCCGGGGTCAGCCCGGTTCCACCCGTCGTGATCACCACGGCAGGCGCGTCACGCAAGATCCGCTCAAGCGCATCGGCAACCGCGTGCCCGTCGCTCACACGCACCGGGTCAGGAGTCGCAAAGCCAAGCCCCCGCAACCATGCGGCGAGTTCGGGCCCCGTGGTATCAGTCGCGTCACCGCGAGCAACTGAACTCGACACCACCAGAACATACGCAGCGTCATTTTTCCTCATGCGCTTAACACTACCTGCGCTCGCCGATACCCTAGTGAGATGAACGTGTCACTGGGAATGCCGTCGATCCGCACAGAAAGTGTCGCCGACCGCGCCTCGCACACCCGGGACACCTTGGAGCGACGGGCGCACGACGCCCCCACCTCGGGCCCACTGGCCGACACCTTCGGGCGCACAGGCACTGACCTGCGGGTTTCGCTCACGGATCTGTGCAATCTGCGCTGTACGTACTGTATGCCCGCGTCCGGAATGACGTTCCTACCCAAGGACGCTGTCCTCACCGCCGCCGAGGTGGTTCGGCTTGTCCGTGTCGCAGTAGACGTTCTGGGGGTGCGTGAGCTTCGGCTCACCGGCGGAGAACCGCTGTTGCGTCAAGATCTGGCACACATAGTTGCGAGTATTCGTGGCAACCACCCGGACCTGCCGATCGCCATGACCACCAACGCTATTGGTCTTGAAAAACACCTACCCACGCTTCACCAAGCCGGCCTGAACCGCATAAACGTTTCGCTGGACACCGTTGACCCCGCGACGTTCGCGCAACTGTCCCGGCGCACCAAGTTCTCCGAAGTCATGGACGGGCTCAACGCGGCCCTGCGCCTCCGCGACCAAACCGCCGGGGATAGCGCTCCATTTGGGGTGAAAATCAACAGCGTGCTCATGCGAGGCGTAAACGACCACCAGGCTGTAGACCTTGCCCAGTTTGGAATCGACCACGGAATCACGGTGCGGTTCATTGAACAGATGCCGCTCGACGCCGACCACGGTTGGACCCGCCAGAATATGGTCACCGCCCACGATACCGCCACCCAGCTACAACAGCGGTGGGGGCTACGACCTCGGGCGGGGCGCGGGAGCGCACCTGCGGAACTCTTCGACCTGGTGGACTCCCGCGGAGTTGCCGGGCAGGTGGGGATCATCGCGTCGGTGACTCGTCCGTTCTGCTCAGCCTGCACGCGCACGCGCATCACGGCCGAAGGCAAGATCCGGTCGTGCCTGTTTTCCCACGAAGAGTTCGACCTGGCTGCGCTACTGCGCTCCGGGGCCAGCGACGACCAGATTGCGCAAGCGTGGCGGCAAGCCATGTGGCTCAAACCCAAGGCTCACGGAATGGGTGAGGCTGGCCTAGATTCGGACGCATACGAACAGCCCAACAGGTCCATGAGCGCGATTGGAGGATGACATGAGTGAAGGTGCCCAAAATCAGGTGTCAGTTCGCTACTTCGCCGCTGCCCGGGCCGCAACTGGCGTCGAACAGGAAGACGTTACTCTGGACGGTCAGTTGAGTAGCGGCGCAACCCGTGAACAGTTCATTGAACTGCTCGTCTCCCTTCACCCCGAGGTGCCCTCCGGCGAACCGCCACTGTCACGAGTTCTGCCACAATGTTCGTTCCTGGTTGACGGTGTCGCGTTGACCGACGGCACCGTGGCGACTGGGAACCGCGTCGATGTTCTACCCCCGTTTGCGGGCGGCTGAGCACCCGCCGTGCCCGCCGGCGATCGACGCCCGGATGCCTCTACCCCACCCCGTACTCGTGAAGGAGAACTCATGGAACTCATGCGTGTTGGCCCGCGTGGCCAGGAAATCCCTGTAGTGAGGCTCAGCGACCGCCACTACGATGTGCGGCCTCTCACCGGCGACTTCAACGCTGAGTTCTGGGCGCACGGGGTGAACACCCTGACCACGGCCCAAGTCAAAGACTGTCAAGAAATCAACATTGACGCCAGGCGGATCGGAGCCCCCGTAGCCCAGCCGGGCGCGATCATCTGCATCGGCACCAATTACGCCGCCCACGCCGCCGAAGCGAACCTCCCCACACCAACCCACCCCGTGGTTTTCCTCAAAACCCCCAACACGGTCGCCGGCCCCTACGATGAGTTGGAACCACCTCGGCGATTTTCCCAACTGGACTGGGAAGTTGAACTTGCCGTGATCATTGGCCGGGCCGCCCACAACCTCGACTCCCCCGAACAGGCACGGGAACACATTGCCTCGTACACGGTTGCCAACGACCTGTCCGAACGGGTGTTTCAAACCCAGGAATCCGGCGGGCAATGGTCTAAAGGCAAGTGCTTCCCCGGGGCGCTGCCACTGGGTCCGGTCGCGGTGAGCGCCGACGCATTCGACCCTACGAACGCCCGTCTGACCAGTCATGTGAACGGGGAGCCACGCCAGGACTCGTCCACGGCTGACATGATTTTTGACGTGTTTCACCTGGTGTATGACCTGTCGCAGTACATGCGGCTGGAACCCGGGTACGTGATCGCGACGGGAACGCCGCAGGGTGTCGCCATGTCCGGGCAGTACCCCTACCTGGAAAGTGGCGATGTCGTCGAGGTAGCGATCGAAGGACTAGGTACACAACGCACACAGATTGGCATAATGGCCCCATGAGCTACGACGACATCACAATTGACTCCCTTATTGAAAAGGGAAGCTTCAAATGGTCTGCCTACCCCGGCACGATTGGCGCCTGGACGGCAGAAATGGACTTTGGGGTAGCGCCAGCGATCCGCGCCACTCTTGAACAGTTGGATGCCAGCGACCTGTACGGCTACTCCACGCCTGCGCTCATACGCGACATGGCGCAGGCGACCGCACAGTTCTACAACGACACCTACGGCTGGGACGTCAATCCCGAATGGGTCTCGCCCGTGTCTGACGTGCTCACCGGTATGCAAGCGGTGCTGAGCTTCTACACCGAACCGGGCGCCAAACTGGTGCTACCCACTCCTGCGTACATGCCGTTCTTGACCATGCCTAAGATTCATGGTCGCGAAATCGTCGAAGTTCCCATGTTGCGGAATGAATTCGGGTCTGGCGACGCTAAGCCCACGTGGACCATGGACTTCGAGGCGATCGACCGCGCACTGTCCACCGCAGGTGCCGACGGCGGGTCCGGTGGTCTGCTGGTGCTGTGCAACCCGCACAACCCCATTGGTCGCGTGTACACCCGTGGTGAGCTGGAAGAACTGTCCCGTATCGTTGAAAAACACGGGGCCCGCGTGTTCTCCGATGAAATCCACGCACCACTGACCTTCACCGGTCACACCCACGTGCCGTATGCGTCAGTGAACGACGTGGCCGCGAACCACACCGTCACGGTCACCTCGCACTCCAAGAGCTTCAACACCCCCGGGCTCAAATGCGCGCAAATCATCTTCTCCAACGAAGCCGATTTCGCCATATGGGGCACACACGGCATGTTCACCGGAAAATCGGCCGCCAACCCAGGGTTGCTGGCAGCCGTGGCAGCCTACCGCGACTCGCGCGACTGGCTGGCGGACACCTCGGCGTACTTAGAACGCAACCGCGACGCACTGCCCGGCCTTTTGGAACGCCACCTGCCACAGGCCGTGTACGAACCACCAGAGGGGACGTACCTCGCCTGGATTGACCTGAGTGCCTACGACCTGGGCGATGACCTGACGTCGTTCTTTGTGGACCGGGCGCGCGTGTCCATCATTGACGGGGCGCTGTGTGGAGAAGCCGGCCGAGGCTTCATCCGACTCAACATGGGGACGCCGCTTCCAATCCTGGAAGAGATTGTGGAGCGGCTGGGTGCGGCTGTCGCTGGCAAGCCCGTTGCTCCGGTTGGGGAGGGGTCCGCGTGAGTGAGCCGGTAAGTGCCCACCAAGCTGAGCAGATTCGGAGCAAACTAGACGATGTGGCAGAGCGTGTGCGGGCGGCGAGTGAAGCGTCGAAACACGTCGACCGCGTGCAGATCCTGCTGGCCACGAAAACGCAGCCGGCGAGCAAAATCCGGGTTGCGTTGGAGCACGGGTTCACGTTGATTGGTGAGAACCGGGTGCAGGAACTCAACGAGAAATTCGACGACCTGGCTGATATTCCGCACGAAACGCACCTCATTGGCCCGTTACAACGCAACAAGGTCAACCACACGCTGGGTCAAGCGTCGTGTATTCAGTCGATCGATTCGATGAAGCTCGCCACCAAGATTCACAACCGTTTGGAGCTTCTAGACCAGACCGTCGAGGCGTTTGTGCAGGTCAACACCAGTCGTGAGGACACCAAATCAGGGGTGGCGCCGGAGCAGCTGGGCGAATTGCTCACGGAGATTGCGCCGTTAGAGCGGATTCGGTTGCGCGGGCTCATGACGATTGGGCTACCAGGGTCAACCGAGGCCGAGGTGCGTCCGTCGTATGCCGACCTTCGGAACCTCCGCGACACCCACCTTGATTCCGGGCTTCTACCAGAACACGCGACCGAACTGTCCATGGGCATGAGCAACGACTTCGAGCTTGCGATTGCCGAAGGCGCCACCATGGTGCGGATTGGCTCGAGTGTTTTTGGTGCGCGGGCCTAAGCCCGCGCACACGGTTTAGTCCTGGGGCAGGCCTTCAGCGTTCTCGTCGACCAGCCCGATAATCGCGGAGCAGTCGAGGTCGCCGTTTCCGTCGTCAATGAGCTGCTGGAGTCGGCTGTAGACCAATTCAGCCGCTGACAAGGTGACGCCCTGGGTCTTCGCACCGTCGAGCGCCAAGCCCACGTCCTTGTGCATGAGCATGGTGGAGAACCCGGCCTCGAAGTTGTTGTTTGCAGCGGCCGTGTCGACCACGCCCGACACTGGGTACCAGGTGCGCAGTGGCCACGAGTCACCCGATGAAACCTTTGCAATGTTGTAGAACACTTCTGGCTTAAGACCAAAGCGCTGCGCCAGAACGGCACCTTCGACAACACCCTGCAGGCTGATCGCCAACAACATGTTGTTCACAATCTTGGCTGCCTGACCAGCGCCTTCACCGCCTGCGTGGAAAATGTTTCCGGCCATAGGCTCAATAAATGTCTTCGCGTTTTCAACATCGACGTCATCCCCACCGAGCATGAAGGTCAACGTTCCAGCTGCTGCACCGGAAACACCACCGGAAACCGGACCGTCAACGAATTTGAATCCACGGTCGCGTGCTTCTTTGTGAAGTTCCGTTGCGGTGTCGAAGTCGATCGTGGACGAGTCAACGAGCAGCGTCGAGGTGGACGCGTTTTCAAATACGCCGCCCTCACCCAAGTACACAGTCTTAGCGTGCTCGCCTTTAGGCAACATCGAGAAGACAATGTCGGCACCTTCAACGGCTTCTGCGATTGAACTCTTAGCTACAACACCGTGGCCCGCAGCCGCTTCAACCGCAGCTGGGACAACATCGAATCCGTTGACTGTGTGACCTGCAGCGATCAAGTTCTTTGTCATAGGGCTTCCCATACGACCGAGCCCGATCCATCCGATTACTGCCATGTTTGCCTCCTTGCAGGGACTTTCTTCTTTTGACGACTACCTTATGCCGTAGGTCACACCTTGAGACTCATCAGGACGGCGGAACTTGCGCACTACGTGTGTGCGCAAGTGCACGAACCACCTCGACGACCACCTGGCGCCGCGCCGATTCGTTCCGCACAACCGCCCAATATTCCATGGGCGCGGAAAACTCGGAAACCACCCGCACCAGACCCTGAGATGCGAAGTCCGGGAGCAGACCCACACCGATTCCAGCTCGGGTGGCAGCTACATGCAGACGCACAGAATTTGACCGGAAGAAGCCAGCAGGACGTGGGAATCCAGCCGGTGCCCCTTCGAGCCCCTCAACACCCAAGGAGTGCTCCGGATAAAACACAAACCGGTGCTGGCTTAAGTCCTCGATCGTTTCAGGGACTCCTCGCTCACGCGCATATTCCTGGGAGACGTATAGCCCCAAAGAATAATTGCCCATCCGTTGTAACTGCGAGTGAGGCGCAGACGGTTCTCCCACCACAATCTCAATATCAACACCCGACCTGTACTTACTGGCTCGTTGCGTGGCCGTCACCAAGTCGATCTGCACATCCGGATACGCCTTCTGCAGGGCCATGATTCGATCAAAGCCCCCATAATCCACGAACCCTTCCGGGGCAGCGATCCGAACAACACCGCTCACCCCCGACATTCCACGCACTTTGCCGGCCTCTTCCAGGGCGGTCTCAACGGCCTCGGCCGCGGAAATCAACTGCTCCCCCGCCTGGGTGACTTCCCACCCGTCAGGCGAACTTGCCAACACAGGCTCGCCAACCGATTTTTCCAGCGCCGCAATGCGCCGAGACACGGTGGTGTGATTCACTCCCAGCACTTGAGCAGCAGCCGTGTACTTGCCCAAACGGGCCACAGTCAACAGGGTGAGAAGGTCGTCGGGAGCAATCCGACTGCGAGCGCTGATCATGCCCAAAGTTTATCGGCACGGTGGCTCGAACTGTGACCTAGTCAATACCTTCCGCGTGTATGACATGGATATACGCCACGCCGAATACTGGGCGCTTGCTTACTGGGCTACTACTGGGCGGCCCACCCTCCGTCAATCGAATGTGCCGATCCGTTGATCACACCGGCAGCGTCGGAACACAAGAACAGGGCCAGGCGAGCCACTTCCTCTTCAGTCGCCAATCGCTTGACCGCCGAGTGGCCCAAGAACACCTGGTCCAACACCTCGTCTTCAGAAATGTTTCGCGTGCGCGCTTGGTCAGCGATCTGCTGTTCAACCAGTGGCGTCATGACGTAGCCAGGGTTGATCGCATTACATGTCACGCCCTTGGGCCCACCCTCAAGCGCAGTGGTCTTGGTCAGGCCCATGAGCCCATGCTTAGCGGCAACGTACGCGCTCTTGAACGCTGAAGCACGCAAACCGTGAACCGACGACACGTTGACAATCCGACCCCACCCGCGCTCATACATGCCGGGAAGCACCGCTTTCGTCAGCACGAACGGAGATTCGAGCATGAGCCGGTTGATCAGGCGCCAATCGTCGAGCGGAAACTCCTCGACCGCGTGGATACGTTGGATACCCGCGTTGTTGATGAGGATGTCGGTGTCGATCCGTGTGCCGTCCAGGGCGTCAGTGTCACTGAGGTCGACTTCCCACGCCTCGCCTTCGATCGCGCTCGCTACTTCACGGGCAGCCTCGCCGTTGAGGTCGGCTACCGTCACCTGGGCGCCCGCTGATGCGAGCGCGTGCGCCATGGCTTTCCCCAATCCCGAGGCGGCTCCCGTGATGAGCGCAGATCTTCCGGTTAGATCTGCGATTGGTTGGCTACCGGTCATCCGATTCGCACCTCACGGTTCTCTCGGTCTGCGGCGTCAATCTCAGCAAAGTCGACGCCTCGGGTCTCACGTGTGAATACCAACGCCACGATGGAGATTGCACAGGCGATAAGCAGGTAAACCGCAATAGGTACGGACGATTCAAATTCGCGCAACAGGAACGTCGCAATGATGGGGGCGAAGGATCCCGCAACAATCGACGTCACCTGGTACCCAGTGGACACACCTGAGTTGCGCATGCGGGTGGGGAACATCTCAGCCATGATTGCAGGCTGGCCCGCGTACATCAGAGCGTGGAACAACAGGCCGATCACCAGGGCAATAAAGATGTTGAGTGGTTGCGCCGTGTCGTACAGCGGGAAGGCGAAGAAGCCCCACGTTGCCGTCAGCACGATCCCAATGAAGTACGGAGGTTTACGGCCAAAGATGTCAGCTAGGCGTCCCACGAACGGAACACACACGGCGTGGATCGCGTGGGCGCCCAGGAGCAAGCCCAGGATCTCGTGCGACTTGATGCCCACCTGAGTGCTCAGGTACGTAATCGAGAAGGTCACTACCAGGTAGTAGTGGATGTTCTCCACCAAACGCAGACCCATTGCGCAGAACACTCCGCGCGGGTAGCGCTTGAACACTTCGAAGAATCCGTAGGACTTGTCTTCGTGGTGGATTTCCTTTTGGGCTTCCTGGAAGATCGGGGCATCAGATACTCGGGTGCGAATGTACCAACCGATCAGCACAATGATTGCGGAGAGCCAGAAACCGACTCGCCAGCCCCATGCGATGAACTGTTCGTCAGGAAGAACTGCCGTGAGCACGAACAGAACGGCCGTCGCCAGGAGGTTACCCAGTGGAACCCCAGATTGCGGCCATGAGGACCAGAACCCGCGGCTTTCTTTAGGCGAGTGCTCTGCGACAAGGAGAACAGCTCCGCCCCACTCGCCACCTACCGCGAAACCTTGAACAAAGCGCAAGAGGACCAGAAGGATCGGTGCAATTGCACCAATCAAGTTGTAGGTGGGCAAGCATCCCATGAGGAACGTCGAAACACCCACCAAGATGATCGACAGCTGGAGCAGCTTCTTGCGCCCGTGCTTGTCGCCGAAGTGGCCGAACACAATACCGCCGATAGGGCGGGCGATGAAGCCGACTGCGTAGGTTGCAAACGCGAGAAGAATAGGTGTAAGCGGGTCGTCGGCTGGTGGAAACAGAATCTTGTTAAACACCAAGGTTGCGGCCGAGGCGTACAAGAAGAATTCGTACCATTCGACGACGGTACCTGCCATGGATGCCGCAACAACGCGCGAAAGCGTGCTTGTATCGGCCGTCTTTTGAGTAGGCGTGCTCATTCAAACTCCATCACGTCATTGTGCACACGCACATGTTTGTACAGCTGCACATAAAGCTAACCCCACAGGCCATGTGATGTCAGCAACTTCACGCACTACTAATTCGCAGAACCAGTGTGCTTATGTGCGCAGCGGGTTACTTCTTCTGCGCTTTGTTGAGGCGTTCGAGCATTTCGTTGTACGCGCGAAGTTCCGCGTCGCCTGTGCGGTCTTCCGACCTGTCCCGGCGCTTCGCTTCACGTTCGGACTGCTGGTTCCAGTGGACAGCAGCGATGATTGCCATGAGTAACGTTGGAAGCTCACCGATTCCCCACGCGATACCGCCACCCAGTTGCTGGTCGTCGATCGCCGAGATCCACTCTTGTCCCATGTTTCCGAACCAGTCACCTTCGATGAGCACTGTGGCGCCCATGATCGAAATACCAAAGAACGCGTGAAACGCCATGGTGATAAGCAGGATGAGGAACGAAATCGCCGGTGGGTAACGCTTTGTTCCCGGGTCAATTCCCACCAGAGCAGCCGAAAACAGGTACCCCGCCGCCAAGAAGTGGACGATCATGATTTCGTGACCCACGTGCGTTTTGAGTGCCGGCCACATAAGACCGCCCCAGTAAAACACCACCAGGGAGCCCGCAAAGTTGATTGACGCGACAATCGGGTGGGCCCAAAACCTCAAATAGCGGGAGTGGATGAGTAGCAAGATCCACTCGCGGAAACCTCGGGACCCATCTTGCCGAGTAGGGGCCGCCCGCATGAGGAGCGTGATTGGCGCGCCCAGAACCATGGGCAGGGGAACCACCATAACCAAAAGCATGTGCTGGATCATGTGTCCAGAGAACAGCACGCGACCGTACACTACGGGACCACCGCACGTGACGTACACCAACAGCGCCATACCGGTAATCCACCAGATCACTCGCATAACGGGCCATTCGCCGCCCTTCTTACGAATTGCCAGATAACCGCGAATGTACAGGTACGAGGTGCCTACCGCGACGACCAGCCACAGCGGATCCCACAACCATTGGGTGAAGTAATTGGAGAAGGTGGGTTCCGGGGGAAGCGACTCGTAGGACAAAATTTCCGCCGGCGTGGGAGCAGGAGGTGCTTCCTGAGGAATGGGTGGTTGCGATCGGGCCAGTGCGATCCCAGCCCCCAACGTTGCTGCCAGGAGCGCCGTTTCAACCAGGAGAAGTCGCCAGAACTCTACCCGTGCCGACACCTGGTCATCGGTGGGTTGAGCACCACGCTTCGCACGAAGCTGAGCTCGCGTGTTGAGCGACTCACCCAAACGCCCGATCACAAACTTCCTGTGCCACAGACCAATCACAGCGACTGCGATGGTGGCGACGGTTTTGGCGATGATGAGCATGCCATAAGGTGTTTGCCAGTCGCTCAAGGATTTCACGCGCAGAATTGCGTTCATGAAACCCGAAAAGCCCACCACCAGAACCGCGGCCAGGGCCAGCTGCGAGTAACGTTCCACGATGTTGCGCAGATCCGCCCGGTGAATCAGGCGCGGTGCCAGAAGCGCTAAAACAAGGATTCCGCCCACCCACATGATGACGGCCAAAAGGTGCAGGCCCAGACTGTTGACAGCCTGCGTGTGCCCGGACGCTCCAACCGTGTGACCCATGAGCGCCAATGGGATGAGGGGGAAAAGCGAAAACGCGGTGGCCCATGCAATACCGGCAAAACTCCGCACCGCAAAAATCACCGTGGAAGTGACAGCTGAGGCGAGGACAATCGTGAGCCACAGACGCCCCGAATCCACCTGGCTCACGTACTGGCCCAACTGTGCAGAAAAGTTGCCAGCATACGCTTGCCCACCGGCGGTTGAGACATAGGTCAGCACCAACACCGCAACACCGGCCACGGTCCACACAACGGATGCCACCTGCGCGATCTGCACAGACCCCAACCAAACCGGGTCGAGGTTGTCCTCACCAGTCGTAGCGCCCTTGCGATCGCGGGTTATGGCGTCGGTGCGAGGGAACACCATGGAGGCCATGATGAGGCTTGCCAAGGCGAGTGTCATGGCGGAGTTAAAGACGAACTTGGCAACCGGCAGACCAAGCCTGGCTAGCGGTCCGGCATCACCGATGAGGGTGGGTGCCCACGCACCGGTGAGGACCATCGCAGCAGCCCCACCCAGCAAACCAAATACCACGTAAATGGGCATGACCCATGTGCGTGCGCCCTTTCCCGAGGCGGTCGCAGTGGTTTTCGTGTCAGTCCGGGTGGTCAGTGTCGTCATTCAGTGAGTGTTGTCGTTGAGTCAGAAGGTGGTCGTTAGTTGAGCGTGTAGTTGAGGCGACGGTCGTCCAGCGCGGGGAATCGTTCGCGGCGGGTCTCGGTCGCGTCGAGGTCAATGGTCGCAGTGATGATGGTCTGCGCTTCGCCTGCTTCTGCCAACGGTAGGCCAGCAGCGTCGAGAATCACCGAATGCCCACCCATCTGCGTACCACCGTGGTACCCGGCGGTGTTGACCGCGACGATGGGGAACAGGTTTTCAATGGATCGGGCGCGCAAGAGTGCAGACCATTCGCGCACGCGGGGTGCCGGCCATGCAGCCGGAATGATAAGACCTTCTGCGCCCTGGGCGACCATTTGGCGGAACAGTTCTGGGAACCGCAGGTCGTAGCACGTGGCAAGTGCGAATTTGGTTTCCCGGCCGTCGATGTTGAGCGTGGGAATCACGATTTCGGTTCCGGGTTGTAAGAGTTTAGGTTCCCCGGATCCGAATCCGAACCGGTGGATCTTGCGGTAAGTCGCCTGGATCTGCCCGTCAGGGTTAATAAGGACCGAGGTGTTCCACAGTCCGCGTTCGTCGTCAGGAAGTACTGGGAGGGCTTTGACGTCGTAGTTGGCTTCTTTGAGCCGGTCCAGCGCGTGGGGGCTTGCTTCGATGATGGATCCGGCGTGTACATATGCGCCCACTGAGCGCGCGGCGTGGGCGATCCGTTCGATCACAGGGCCGTCTACTGCTTGAGCTGCCTTACCCCACTTGGTGTAGTCGAAACCTGTGGGCGCCCACAGTTCCGGAAGAACGATCAAATCAGCTTCACGTTGAGATTCCACCGCGTGGGCGGCGCGCACAACGCGATCCTCGAGGCTTTCACTGTCCGAATAACCGAGCTGAATAGCAGATACACGCATGCATACCAGGATACCGCGCCCGGTTTTGGCAGAGCCAAACGGCGCAGGAACGCCCCAGCAACCACCTCGGCGGGAAACAAAAGTTGCTCCCCACCAAGAGGCGGGGAGCAACTCAACACAAAACCGTGGAGGTTTACATATCAGGGCTTGCCAGCAGCAGCCTTGAGCTTGGAGCCAGCCGACAGCTTAACGGAGTAGCCAGCTGCGATCTGGATTTCTTCACCGGTCTGTGGGTTACGACCCTTGCGAGCTGCACGTTCGGTGCGCTCAACGGAGAGCCAGCCAGGAACGGTGAGCTTTTCACCCTTGGAAACAACGTCTGCGAACGAGTCGAAAACGCCGTCGAGGACGTCAGAAACCTGCTTCTGGGTGAGGCCAGTCTTTTCTGCTACTTCAGCTACGAGTTCGCTGCGGTTCTTAGCCATGTAAGTGTTCTCCTCTTATAGGACGGTTAATCGGCTTCTCCGATAGTAACGGAGTTCAGACTACCAGCTCGACTTAGTAACACCAGGGAGTTCGCCTCGGTGTGCCATCTCGCGGAAGCGAACACGGCTGAGACCGAACTTACGCAGGTAACCGCGTGGACGACCGTCTACCTGGTCGCGGTTGCGCAGACGCACTGGTGAGGCATCGCGAGGAAGCTTCTGGAGACCCAGGCGTGCTTCTTCGCGCTGTTCGTCTGTGGAGTCGGGGCTGACCAGCTGACGCTTCAGTTCAGCGCGGCGCTCCGCGTAGCGCTCAACGATTTCGAGGCGCTGCTTATTACGAGCGATCTTTGACTTCTTAGCCATGAATTAGCGCTCCTCTCGGAAATCGACGTGCTTGCGGACCACTGGGTCGTACTTCTTGATGACGAGACGGTCGGGCGTGTTGCGACGGTTCTTGCGCGTCACGTAGGTGTAACCCGTGCCAGCGGTTGACTTGAGCTTGATGATTGGGCGTACGTCCTGTGCTTTTGCCATTAGAGCTTCACTCCCTTGGCCAAGAGTTCAGTGACAACCGCGTCAATTCCGCGGCGGTCGATGATTTTGATTCCGCGTGCGGACACGGTCAAGGTGACGTTGCGACGCAGGGACGGTACGTAGTACTTCTTCTTCTGAATGTTCGGATCAAACCGGCGCTTGGTGCGGCGGTTCGAGTGGGACACATTGTGTCCAAAACCGGGGGTGGTCCCGGTTACCTGGCAGACAGCTGCCATGTCTCTCCTCCAGTTCACTAATTAGACATCAGGTTCACCGGGCCGAATCCTTCACGCGAAAGCATGACTATGGTTTCTTGCGGTGATGTGTATGCCCGGTGAGGGCCGTGTTTAAGCAAGTTGGATGGCTCGCTTAAAACAGATGTCACACCAGCGGGGAAAAGCTGATGGCCTGTGAGAGAGGGCCGAGCTCGTTGTTCGCCGTGTGAGCACAGTTGACCATTGGTCAACACAACAGTCATTCATAATAAGTGGAAAGCCACATACCCCGCAAGTTGGCACATAACAACTCAACACGCCACGGGTGTGGTTCGTTGGAGCGGGGTTCACCTGCGACACACTCCTATTACTGGCCGGTAGTTGCTCATTGCCTCGGGGCGTGCAAAAGTTGAAAGCATGCACAACGGTGACGGCTCACGGCCTCGGATCCGTCCAGCAGTCAGCAATCGGTTCGACAACTCGTCCTACTACGAGTACCTCGAAAAGCTAACCGCGAACTCGGATCAACAGGCCCAACCTGCTCAGCACAAGCAGGTCGCACAACCGTCCCAAATCTCACAGCAACAACCCGCCCCACACCCACAGAATCAGCAGCAGGGGCCATCACACGGCCAGCCGGAGCCGGGCAATCAGCAGCAACCACCTCGGCGATCTAAGACCTTTATGTGGCTCACTGGCATCGCAATACTTGCGATCGTCGCGCTTGTTGTCACGGTGGTTTTCGTGCTCCTGGGCCCAAACAAAGGTGTGGAGCCCACAGCACCTCGGTCGGCCCCCACAACAGAGCCAAACGACTCAGCAAGCTCTTCCCAAGAAACCGAGTCCCCCAACGAACGAGCCAAGAGCGAGCTCGAAACAATTGTCGCTGATAGCGAAGCTGAGCTGAGCAAGATTGAAGAGAAGTGGGTCATACAGTTGTCCGCCAAACGCCCCGGTGAGGGCACCGGTGACGACGAGTGGAACTACGCAAAAATTCTGCAAGAGTACCGCGACAACGAAAAGCAGTACGGCAAAGTCGCCATGCTGAAAAGTGAAAAATGGTCGTCGTTCCGAGTCAAGGATTTCTGGGTGACGGTCATTCCCACCGGGTACGACTCCCCCGAACCGGCGTTGAAACAGTGCGAAGAGTTCAAGCTCGACCGCGATAACTGCTTTGCTAAGCGTCTCAGCCACACGAAGGGCCCAGACGGCTCCACCAAACTGCGCGAATAGACGCCTGCCGGCCGCACAGACACACATAGACGCTACCGGCTAAAAACGAACAAACACATGTGGGCCACGGGAATCAATCCCGCGGCCCACACACGTAGTTAGCAGAGTCGCCCTAGCAAGAGCGACTTTGGCGCACTCTTACACCATCAGAAGCGTGGGGTCTTCCATGACGCGAGCTACGTCGGCCAAGAACTTCGAAATCACTTCGCCGTCGACAACTCGGTGGTCGGCGGAGACTGCCAGCGTGGTGATCTCGCGTGGCACGATGTCGTCGCCCACGACCCATGGGCGCTTGCGGACCTGGCCAAAGGCCAGGATCGCTGCTTCGCCCGGGTTGATGATAGGAGTTCCGGTATCGATTCCGAACACCCCAATGTTGGTGATCGAGATGGTTCCACCCGCTTGAGCCGCCGGTGTGGTCTTTCCGGCACGCGCGGTGCGGGTGAGCTCGCCCAGTTCGGTAGCCAGCTGGCTCAGTCCCATGGCGTGCGCGTTCTTGATGTTTGGCACGATGAGTCCGCGTGGCGTGGCCGCCGCAATGCCCAGGTTTACGTACTTCTTCACGACGATCGAGTCACCGTCAAGAGCCGAGTTGATCCGCGGATTGCGCGCAACAGCCCAGCACACAGCCTTGGACAGGATGAGCAGTGGCGAAACCTTGACGCCTTCACCCAGGGTTTCGTTGGCCTTGAACTTCCGCACTAGGTTCATGGTTTCGGTGACGTCCACGTCCACAAATTCGGTGACGTGCGGAGCGGTGAACGCGGAGTCGACCATGGCCTGGGCCATGAACTTGACGACTCCCTTGAACGGGATGCGTTCTTCCGTGCCGTCCAAAGCACCGCTTCCAACCGGGGTAGCCGCCTGGGCTGGGCTTTCCGTGGCTCCCTGCGCCGAGGTGGTTCCATGGTTGAGGACGTCATCGCGAGTGATCTGGCCGTTGGGTCCAGTTGGCGTGACGTCGCCTAGGTCGATTCCCCGGTCCTTTGCCAGTTTGCGCACCGGCGGTTTGGCCAGTGGCTTGTCCGGTGTTGAGGTGCGGGTCTCCGCGGACGCGCTTGGGGTGGCTGCGGGTGCCTCCGGTGCTGGCGCCGGGGTTGCTGGTGTGGCCGAGGTGGCCGCAGCTGGCGCTGCACCTCCCTTGCGTGGGCGACGCTTTGTGGAGCTGGCTTTGGTTCCGTACCCCACGAGGTTGGGGCCACTTTCCTCATCGCCCGCGGATTGGGTTTGGTCGACGTCCTTGGCGGTGTCGGGGGTTGCCACTCCCTGGGCGCCACCGAAGCGGATGATTGGCGTGCCCACTTCCACGGTTTCGCCTTCTTCCACCAGGATCGCTTCAATGGTGCCGGCCTGTGGGCTGGGGAGTTCGACAAGCGATTTGGCGGTTTCGATTTCGACCAGGATTTGGTTGACGGTCACGGTGTCGCCGGGGGCTACTTTCCACGAAACGATGTCAGCTTCAGTGAGCCCTTCTCCGACGTCGGGAAGGTTAAATTCGTTAGACATGTAGTCCTCTCAGTATGCGAGGGCGCGGTCCACGCCATCCAGGATGCGGTCGAGGTCAGGGAGGTAGTGTTCTTCGAGTTTGGAGCCCGGGTATGGAGTGTGGAATCCACCCACGCGGATGACGGGGGCTTCCAGGTTGTAGAAGCATCGTTCGGTGATGCGGGCGGCAATTTCTGACCCCAGCCCCAGGAACACAGGTGCTTCGTGGGCGACAACCAGGCGTCCAGTGCGCTTAACAGAGTCTTCAATCACTGAGAAGTCGACGGGGTTAAGACCACGAAGGTCAATGACTTCGAGCGATTTACCTTCTTCTTCAGCAGCTGTGGCCACGTCCATTGCGGTGGGCACCAGCGGACCATACGTGACAAGCGTCAGGTCGTTTCCTGGGCGCACAATCTGCGCGCTGTATGGGTCCAGACCACGGTTTGCTTCGTCCACATCGCCACGCAACCAGTAACGGCGCTTGGGTTCGAAGTACATGACCGGGTCGGGGCTGTGGATCGCTTCTTGGATCATCCAGAAAGCGTCGTGCGCGTTGGACGGGCTCATGATTTTAAGTCCAGCGTGGTGCGCAAAAACTGCCTCTGGGCTTTCCGAGTGGTGTTCGGGGGATCCGATTCCACCGCCGTAGGGCACGCGAATGACGACAGGCAGGTTTTCTGTCCCGCGGGTGCGGGCGTGCATTTTTGCCAACTGGGTGACGATCTGGTCGTAGGCGGGGAAGATGAACGCGTCGAACTGGATTTCCACTACGGGGCGGAAGCCACGCTTTGCCATCCCGATTGCCGAACCCACGATCCCGGATTCAGCCAGTGGAGCGTCAATGACGCGGTGCTCACCAAAGTCTTTTTGCAGACCTTCTGTCACACGGAAAACTCCTCCGAGCTTTCCAATATCTTCACCGATCAGCACAACCTTGGGGTCGTCTTCCATGGCCTTGCGCAGACCGGCGGTAATGCCTTTTGAAAGGGGCATTGTTGTCATTGTTAGTTGTCCCCTTCTACGTCTTCGAACGAGGCCAGGTATTCCTTGTATTCGCGCTGCTCTTCTTCGATCATCGGGTGTGGTTCCACAAAAACCGAGTCGAAGATTTCGTCAACCGGTGGCGGTTCCATGTTGACGCACGCGCTTCTGATGCGTTCTGCCAAGGCATCAGCTTCGTCGTCGATTGCAGTGAAGAATGCTGCGTCTACGTCGTTGGTGTTTTCCAGGTACTTACGCACGCGCAGGATTGGGTCCTTGGGCTTCCACGCGTCGACTTCGGCGGAGTCGCGGTACTTGGTTGGGTCGTCGGCGGTGGTGTGTGCGCCCATGCGGTACGTGTATGCCTCGATGAGCATGGGGCCCTGTCCCGAGCGGATGCGGTCGGCGTATGCGCGGCACACGGAGTACACAGCCAGGATGTCGTTTCCGTCCACGCGCACACCTGGCACACCAAATCCCTGACCACGTGTGTAAAGAGGGACCGAGGTCTGCACCGTGTTGGGTTCGGAAATAGCCCACTGGTTGTTCTGGACATAGAAGAGGACTGGCGACCGGAAAGCGCCCGCGAAGGTCAGCGCTTCAGAGACGTCACCCTGGCTGGTGGCACCGTCACCGCAGCAGGCCACGGCGATGGTGTCGCGGTCCATGTCACCGGTTCCAACTGCGCCGTCCATTTGCACACCCATGGCGTAACCGGTCGCGTGCATGACCTGTGAACCGATCACGATCGTGTACACGTTGAAGTTGTTGTCCTTGGGGTCCCAGCCGGAGTGGTTCTGTCCGCGGAAGATTCCCAACAGCGTTTCTGGTGCGACACCTCGGCACCATGCGACACCGTGTTCGCGGTAGGTGGGGAAGACATAGTCTTGTGGGCGCAGTGCGCGTCCCAGTCCGATCTGCGCGGCTTCCTGACCCAACAGTGGCACCCACAAGCCCAGCTGGCCTTGGCGCTGGAGGGCGTTGCCTTCGGCGTCAACGCGACGGATCAGCACCATGTCGCGGTAGAAGCCTTTGAGGTCGTCAACGGTGAGTTCGTGAGCGTATGCGTCGAAATCGCTGTTGGGTACGCGAGTTCCGTCGGGCGTCAACATCTGGACTACATCGTCCACACCCATTGTTGGATTAGACGTCGATGTCATGCCTTCTCCTTAGCGTCAGGGCTGGGTCTTGGGTTAAGTCAGCCAAACGAGGTGGACTATGCAGCTTGTGGCGCGCAAGTCCAAAGTGAGCTATTTCATAAGGTGATACATAATCTAACGGAAAGTTGTGTTTCACACCACTCTACGGACGGGTTCCTTCATATTGGTGTGACTCTGTTACAGTCCCCGCAAAAAATTCACCTCGTTTGCGTTTGAACGCCTGCACATCTGGGTCGTTTTCGATCCCTGCAATGGCCTCCGCATAAACGTCACCGCTGTGTGCGTCTTGGGCTTGCTGGCCGGTCCCGAGGTGGGGCGAAGTGGTCACGGTTGTCCAGTTGTGCTGGTCGGGGTTCTTCCGTCCGTCGAGTTGGGGAACCAGGTCGTGGTCGTGTTCGATCGACAGCACTTCCACACTGTCGGGAACCCTGTAATCCGAAACGGGGGACCCCACGGTCACAACTGTGGTGACGTTGTATTTTGACGCGAACTCAGCGTCATCCGCCAGTGACATCGCGACGATCCCGCCCTGGGAGTACCCCACCAGCATGATCTCGGTTGAACCGTCTACACCAGCGTCTTCAAGTGCTTGCCTCACGACCTTTCGCATGGCGGAATCCTTGCCCGCTATGGTTTCCAGGTTCGTTTGCATATCGGTTCCGTTTCCGCTTCCAACCGACCAGTCCGTTGTCGCCGGAACGTACACAACCACACGTTCAACACCATCAGCACCACGGACCTTATCGACCCGGACTCGGCCATTGTCACGGCCGGAATGCACTGAACGTTGACGCGCATAGAGTTCACTCAAGTCTGTGGGGTGAACCTGCCTCGCGAGCGACTGCTCGACCTTAGTTACCGTGACGCTGGAGTCAAACACGCCCACCGTGTATCCCGTGTTCACCATCATGGTGGTGACCTGTTCTGAGGAGTGAGGTGTGCGAAACAGGTTTTGGATATTGGGAGGAAATCCCGCGAAGCCTCCGACAAAGCCGGGGATCACATGCTCGATGACCCGCCGGCTTACGCCGGGATGCGTAAATGCCTTCTGAGTCAGGTTGTCAATGCCACGTTGCGCAATATCACGAGCGTTTTTTGCAAGTGCTCGCGTCAAAACGAAGTCCGGACCCTCAACCCCTAGAAATCTGCGCACGAAATTCACCTGAAGATCCACCGCGAGAATCGGTAGGTATGCAGATATGACAAACGAAGGAAGTAAGACAAGCGCACCTCGCACTGCATGCCCCGCGATGTTGCCCACGGCAGTCAGGGCGTCATCAATGATGCGTTCGCTGGCGCGCTGGGCCTGGCGGTACGCCATCACACTCGCCCGCAACGCCACTGCGGTCGCTTCCAGTCGCGTAGCACTAGCCCCCACAAACACTGTAAATTCGCTCATGCTCTTACGCACTTCAAACCAGGTGGGAGCAGACGCAATGACACTAACCCCCAGTTCAGGGTCCCTTTGAGACACCAGCGACCGCGTCCCGACATGCGCTAACTCACGCGCCAAACGCTCCAGTTCGTCTGCTGTTTTCTCCATGTCGTCGAGGTGGGCGCTCACACCTCGTGCTCCACCGCTCATCACGTGCTCGCATGGTTCACGGTGTCGACGTACATTCCCACGTTGCGCATGTGAGTGCGCACCGCAGCTTCAACTAAAAATTCCAGAGCTTGTGCCTCACCATTCGCTACTAAAGGGGTATCGGACCACGGGATCTTCTGCCCGGCTCGTTCCAGAACCGCCGGCCCAGGACGGATCAAACCCGTGACGTTCATATGTCCCTGAGGCGGGACGTTTTCAGAACACAGGACGGGAAAGTACGCAGGCTCAATCGCGTAGCCCACCACCATGCGACGTTTTTCCACACATTCGGCACAGTCGTCACCGGCGTATTGCATGAGCGCCACACATATCGGGCCAGACATATACGCGCAGCACCTGAAGTCATGTTCGCCTGTGAACCGCACGTGAGCGACGATGTCCGCTGCGTTCATGACAGCCAAAAAACCGTAGACCACGTCATGGTGGTACTCGCGCGGGCCGTCACTTTTAGGGTTCTTAGGTCGCATCGACTCCGGCCAACACTGCGTCAAGTCATCTGGAAAGTCTGCCAAAACATCTGTGTTGATCCCTAGGATCATCTGCCCAGCACCACCTTCGAGACCGTTTCAACGGCTTGTCCGTGAACCGCAAGCGCATGACTCACGTTTTCCGCAAGGTTCGCCGCCGTATGAAAATCCGTGGCCCGCGCTGCAACGTCACGCCTAAACGCGTCTGCTGAAATCGAGTGCCAAGCGATCCCTTGAAAGCTGCTGGTCTGATGAGCGTGTGTGCGCAAAGTGTCTGCGATGTACATCCATTCCTTAATCGCAGTTTCAAACGAAGTATCCATGCAAAACAGAATCCGCCTGCACGCCCAAGAGCACCACCGCACAATCACCGCCTGTGGAAAACCTCCACCCATCCACAGACCGTGTGCCACCCACACGCTCGCCCGGGAACGACCTCGGCGGGACAAAACCCCACCTCACCCCACCGACCCTGGCGCTCGCTTGCCCGCTCCACAGGAACGCGCCACCGCAACACCGCACAATCCACACGCGACTGGCCACTCAAGAGCCATGAAACAATGGCGGTATGACTCGTGTGACACTTGCAGATCTCGAACCCGCAATCGCTCTGGGCCCACTCGATGGCCGTTACCGTGGCGACGCCGCCCCACTCGTTGACTACCTGTCAGAAGCAGCACTGAACCGCAACCGGATTCACGTCGAAGTTGAGTGGTTCATTCACTTGCTCGAATCCAATGTGTTCGAAGGTGTCCGCACACTCCACGACGACGAGAAACGCCAGTTGCGCGGACTCGTCGAAACGTTCGACCACACAACAATTTCGCAGTTGGCGACCTTTGAAGCGGTCACGGTACACGACGTCAAAGCCGTTGAATACCTCATCAAGGAATCGCTGTCGCAGATCGGCGCCGACGACCTGAGTGAACTCGTCCACTTCTGCTGCACATCAGAAGACATCAACAACTTGTCCTACGCCGTAGGTCTCAAAGGCGCTATCGAAGACGTGTGGCTCCCACGCGCTCGCGCCCTGATCGACACGCTGGCCCAAATGGCTGAAGACCTGGCTGACACTCCCATGCTCAGCCACACTCATGGTCAGCCGGCAACCCCGTCCACGATGGGTAAAGAGTTCGCCGTGTTTGTTCACCGCCTGGCCCGCCAGTACCGTCGCATCGAAAACACTGAGTACTTGGGCAAGATCAACGGGGCTACAGGCACCTACGCTGCCCACACCGTGGCTGCTCCTGGCGTTGACTGGCCACACGTTGCGCAGACGTTTGTCGAGAAACTGGGCCTGACCTTCAACCCGTTGACCACCCAGATCGAATCCCACGACTTCCAAGCGGAGCTCTACGCTGACCTGGCACGTTTCAATCGGATCGCGCATAACCTGGCCACGGACATGTGGACGTACATTTCGATGAACTACTTCATCCAGATTCCCGTCGAAGGGGCCACTGGTTCGTCCACGATGCCACACAAGGTCAACCCCATTCGTTTTGAAAACGCGGAAGCGAACCTGGAGCTCAGCTGCGCGCTTCTTGACTCGCTGGGATCCACGCTTGTCACCAGCCGGTTGCAGCGCGACCTCACCGACTCCACCACGCAGCGCAACATCGGTGTGGCGTTTGGCCACTCGGTGCTGGCGCTGAACAACCTGGTCAAGGGCTTGGGCCGCCTGGCAATCAACACTGACGCGCTCAACGCCGACCTCGACTCCAACTGGGAAGTCTTGGCTGAGCCCATCCAGTCAGTCATGCGCACGGCGTACCTTCAGGGTGTTCCCGGAATGGACAACCCGTACGAAAAACTCAAAGAACTGACTCGCGGTCACCGCATTACACCGGAGCAAATGCGTGAGTTCGTCGCGGACCTGGGCCTTCCGGCGCACCTTGAAGAAGCGCTAGTCCAGTTGACGCCTGCAACGTACACGGGTGTTGCTGCTGACCTTGCCCGGGCCGAGGTCGCTGCCTGGCGCGCGTGACACGCACCTTAGCGCGTCACCGCCACCTTAGGGTGTCAACCGGGGGCATCGGAAACTTCCGAGGCGGTGACCACCCCGGGTGATCCACCTGGGTTACTCTTCTTCGTCGTCCGGCAGGGTGTATTCCAATACCGGCCGGCCGGCAGAGCCGTACCGGGGTTGCCGTTTCAGAATTTCGGCGTCGGCCATCGCTTCTAAGTACCTGCGAGCGGTTACGCGAGATACCCCCATAAGATCGCCCGCCTCGGCCGCGGAAAAAGCCCGCCCACCCTTCATCGCAGCGAGGACGGCGTGCTGGATGTCAGCCGGGACTTTCTTGGCAAGCCGGACTTTGGGCTTGCTTGCAAATGAGGACATGAGGGCGTCAATGTCTTGTTGTGACGCTTCTTCTGGTGAGTCTTCCAGTGAGCGTCGGTACGCAACATAGGCTTCCAGTTTGGCCTGGAAAACCGGGAACGTGAACGGTTTGACGATGTACTGGAATACGCCCAGGCTCTTCGCGTTATGAACCACGTTGACTTCACGTGATGCGGTCACTGCAATCGCATCGACGTTGACGCGGTGTGTGCGGAATGCTCGCAACAGCTGGATTCCATGGCCGTCACCCAGGTTCATGTCCAGGAGAATCAAGTCGATTGCTTTCGCGTCGATTGTGGGAACCTGGCCCAGCATGACAGCCAGCGCCTGGCTGGCATTCTTAGCAATACCGACGACGTAGAAGTCATCTAGTCGACTCACATAGTTCGCGTGTGCCCGTCCGGCGATGGCTTCGTCCTCAACGACAAGTACGCCAAACTTTTGTTCACTACTACGCGACATCGGTTCCTACACTTTGCACGACCAGTTGTTCTTGTTTCGAACTATAGCCAACGGTAGTAGTAAAGTCTGCCATTTTGTGTGGCAAGGGCGACACATCTGACCATCAATCGGTCACATCTGACTCGCTCGGTAACCATACTGAGAACTCCGCTCCGCGTAGTTCACCGTGCTCTGCTTCGTCGCCAAGTCCTCCGTCTACGTCGATTGCGCCACCCAGCCGTTTGACGGCCTGAACCACAATGTCGAGCCCCACTCCACGCGATCCGTCGCTTTTGGTCCCCTGCCCCGTATCGTGTTCCACGCCGTCGTGCTTGGTTGACCAGCCACGTTCAAAAATTTGGTCCACGGCCTCGTCCGGGATTCCGGGTCCGTCGTCGCGTACGGTCACAATGTATCCCGAGGCGGAAGACCCTGACATGGTAAGTTCCACCTGCTTGCGTTCGGCTGGAATATCGGACCGGCTTACCGCATCAAAAGCGTTGTCGAGCAAGTTGCCAATGACGGTCACCAGGTCGCGTTCATCACCGGGGATTCGGCTTTCCAAATTGGACGCATCAACGTGGAGATCGATGTTGTCTTCTTTAGCTTGAGCAAGCTTGGTGTACACAAGCGCCGCGATAACAGGCTGGTTAAACCCGCCCAGCAGGTCTTCCGGCGCAGTCGAGGTGTGAGCCACAGACTGGGTGGCAAACTCCAGCGCTTCGTCCGGGCTTCCCGTCTCGATGAGGGACGCAATGATGTGCATCCGGTTAGCGAACTCGTGAGTCTGCGAGCGCAACGAGTCCGAGAACGATCGAATGGACACCAGCTCACCGGTAAGTTTGCGCAGTTCAGTGTGGTCACGAACCGTGACCACCCACGTGTCAACGTCCAGCTCTTCTTGCATGTGCTCTCGTGCCGGCTGCTGATTGACCAAGAGCACCCGGTTTGAGGTGTAGTGGATTTCATCGCGTACAAACCGGCCCGAGGCAATCAAGCTACGAAGCGTTTCAGGCACGGGCAACTGGTCGAATTGAATGGACGTTTCGGTTTCCGGCAGCCCCAAAAGTTCACGCGCCGGGTCGTTATACAGAACGATCCCCTCGTTACGGTCAACCAACAGCAACCCGTCGTTCACTGCTTCAAGAACGGACCTGTAATACGCAATCAGGCGCGCCAACTCAGTTGTTCCATAGTCGCCGGTGACGCGTTTAAGCCCGCGTGACGTCAGCCAAATCGCCGCGGTGCCCAACACGAAAGTGAACGCACCACTGGCAATGAGAAGGTTCCCAACCGGTTGAAAACTCGCCCGGACCGTTGACCTGTCGATCCCGGCCACAATCACCGCGCGCTTATAACCCGGCGGAGTGGGTTTGACCGGCACCAGCGTGTAAAGCGTTCCACCGTGTTCATTGGCCAAATACACGGTAGCCGTGTGCCCGGCTTCCACTTGCTTGACAATGCTGGGGGAAAAATCGGGCAACTGGTCCAAGTTGTCACCGGTGGGTGACTGGGTTCCAATCCGGTGAACATTCTCGTCCCCCACCACGTCTTTAGGATCGCTGACACTGAGTTTGCCGCTTTCAAGTTCGTTAAGCGGAACAGATGCCAACAGATCAAGCTCATTGAGCCGCTTGAACTCAGACAAAGTTCCCGAAAGCTGGGCACGCCCCATACCGTGCAGATCAGTGGTGGTGGCGACGACCTCGGCGGTGGCAATCACGCGCTCTTCTTCCTCATGCGCATGCCGGTCCGAAAAGAAAATATACAGCACCGTGGAGATGACAATCACGATCCCCAGAAGCAAAACGGACGACGCCAGCAGGATTCGCCCAGCGACACCCATGGGCAACCAGCCCGTTTTTTGCGTGGTGCTCACGCGTTCCCCTGCATGGTTTTCGCAAGCACGCGTGACATCGGAACCACAGAAACAAGGGACATAAGAACCACCAGGATCGAGCTCATCGCCATCGCTTGACCCGCGAGCATGGGGTCGAGTTTTCCGAACATCGCGAATGGGATCATGACCAGGTTATAACTAAAGGCCCAGAACAGATTGATTTTGATGAGTGCAACGCCCATGCGGGCTAGGCGGATCGCGGCCGGAATGGCGGCGGGGTCTGAGCGGGTGAGGGTGACGTCCGAGGCGGCAATTGCCGCGTCTGTCCCCTCGCCCATGGCTACCCCCAGGTTGGCCTGGGCTAACGCGGCTGCGTCGTTGACTCCGTCGCCCACCATGGCCACGTGCTCACCAGACTTTTGTAGCTGATCAATGTGGTCGAGCTTGTGCTCAGGCCGAACGTCCGCGATCACCGTGTCAATGCCCAGTTCGTTGGCAACGGCGTTGGCGGGTCCAGGGGCGTCGCCAGTGAGCATCACGGTTTTCAGCCCCAACTTATGCAGGCTGGCAATCGCGTGGGCTGAACTGTCTTTGATGGTGTCGGCCACGTCAATCGCACCCGCGTATTTCCCGTCGATAGCAACTGCCACTCGCGTGGTGTCGCTTGGCGGAATCTGCGCGCCGGTTTCTTCGCTCACAAGTTGCGGGCGGGCCACCAAAACGGAATGCCCGTCCACCGTGGCGCGCACTCCCCCACCCGGGATACTGGTGAAGTCGGTGACGTCGAGTTCTTCCGTGCTGGCTTCGGCCAGCGCACGCGCAATGGGGTGCTCGCTGTTGCGTTCAGCGTTCGCGGCAAGGGTGAGCTCACGCTCGCCGAGGTCGTGGCTGACGACCTGCATGTGTCCCCGTGTGAGCGTGCCGGTTTTGTCGAGCACAACGGTGGTCACTTTGCGTGCGTGCTCCATAACCTCTGGCCCAGAGACCACAATTCCGTTTTCAGATCCCAGCTGAGAAACGGTGACGACAGCAATGGGGGTTGCCAGTCCCAGAGCACACGGGCACGCAACGACCAGGACGGCGATCATGGCGTAGAGGCCACCGGTCCAGTCTCCCTTGACGCCCCACAAAATAAGTGTGAGGAGGGCAATGACAATGACGACGGGGACGAAAATTCCGGAGATTTTGTCGGCCAGCCGTTGCATAGCTGGTTTGCTGGTCTGGGCGCGGGATACCAGCTTGGCGATGTGAGCAAACGCGGTGTCCTCCCCCACGCGTGTTGCCCGCACAACCATGGACCCAGTGGTGTTGATTGTTGCACCGGTGACGGTGGACCCCGGACCTACGTCAACCGGAGTGGGCTCACCTGTCAGGGCGGATTCGTCGACTGCGGATTCGCCACTGATCACTTCACCGTCAGTGGCAATCGTTTCGCCTGGACGCACGCGGAACTCGTCACCCACGCTGAGCTTTTCGACCGGGACTTTCCATTCGCGTCCGTCACGAATGACGTTCGCAGAGCTCGCTCCCAGTTCAAGTAGCTCTTTGAGTGCGCGCGTAGCGCGGTTCTTTGCTCCTTCTTCGATCAGGCGTCCCAGCGTGATGAACACGATGATGGCGACAGCAGATTCAAACCACACATATTCGTGGGGTGAAATCGCAAAACCCTGTGTGCTCACTGCCCGGATAAGCCGGTAGAACGAATATCCGCAGGCTGCCCATACACCCAAGGTGATGAGCGTATCCATGGTCCCTAAACCACCTCGGGCGGCTTTATACGCAGCCACATAGTATGGCCAACCACCCCACGTAATGATGGGCAGGGCGAGTGCAAGAACCACCCACTGCCACCCGGGGAAGTGGACGAACATCGAAATGACGACCACGGGGATACCCAGAATGAAGCCCACGAGTAACCGAGGCCTGAACCCTCGGGGGTCAGGGTTGTCCGGGACTGGATCGACTGGGTTGTGAACCGTGGCCGAATATCCGGCTTTTTCGACAGTCGCGAGGAGCAGGTCGTTGGGAACGTCTGGACCGACTTCCACCAAAGCGGAGTTCAGAGGCAGGTTGACGGTAGCCTGAACCCCGTCGAGTTTGTTGAGTTTCTTTTCGATTCGATTGGCACACGACGAACACGTCATTCCTGTGATGTCGAGTTCAACGTCGCGTGTACGCGTGCCAGACATTTAGACGACCTCGTATCCGGCCTCGTCGATTGCCGCTACAACGTCCTGGTGACTGATGGGTTCCGTCGACTGCACGGTCACGGTCGACGGGGTGCCCAGCTCAACCTCGACCTGCGTGACGCCACTGATGTCACCGACTTCTTGTTTCACCGCACGTACGCAGTGCTCGCAGGTCATTCCGGAAACTGAAAAAGTACTGATTGGCATATCGCTTACTCCTTTTAACTTGTGTGCTTCACATGTGTGCCACTCATCGTTGCTGGAGCGCGGGTCTCTAGTGCAGCACGGGGCCGTCTTGCGTGTCACTCTCATGGCGCTGCTTGGCGACCACCGCGTTGAGACCCATAGCGATCAGCGTGACCACAACGAAAGTTCCGGCGGAAAAGCCCACGGCGAGCAACAGTGCCTGAGACGATTTCCACGCGCCCATCGAAACGATCGTCACGATCAAAACAACCCAAGCGCAAATCACTCCAAAAATCACTGCATGTTTGTACGGAGCTGCGACCGGACGCTTGTGCGCGGAAGTCATACCTTCACCATTTTCTCTTGACATGTTTCGTCACTACACTGAGAACATGGTATCGACGCCGTATATTCCCGCGCACTTCAAGGCGTCTTTCCGCTCTTCTTATCGAACTCTCGTCACCCTTGTTTGCACGCTGGGACTGGCTGGTTCACTCACGGCGTGCGGACCCGATACCAGCCTGCGTGTCGAAGAAGAGCACGTCGACAACGCACCAGAAGCTCCTCCCACCTCGGAGGCGGGACCCCGCGACCAACCCTTCAGCGCCACCCAAATCCGCGACGAACTCCTACAAAACCCGTCGGTGAGCAATGTCAAGGGCTTTGATGAGATTCACGACATTGTGCTGGCGTGTGAATCATGTATGGAAATGGACCCGGCTCTGGTTGTTCTTGGCGACAAGTTTCAAATGGCCAAAATCAACACGCCGGCTGACCGAAAGTCTTTTGCCACTGTGGTGATTGGAGAACGCGAAGGGCAACCCAATATCGAGCTCATCTTGGTGGGCAACGAACTCACCGTGACACCCGGGCGGGGTGGCACGCTGGTTGCGCAAGAGTCCGTGTTCAAGCCCAATGACGAACCGTGTTGCCCGTCTGGATGGGCCGTTCGAGTGTTCCGCTACCACGACGGAAAGTTTGAAGCGGGTCAGCGTATCAGCCGGCTTGATTAAAACTTGACGCCAACTCAACTAGACTCGGCTGGACTAGTATTAGTTAAAGCTTGTGAAAGGGGGCGCGCGTGCACATTGTTCTTGTCGAAGACGACGAGGTGATTCGTGAGACCACGCAGATCGCTCTCGAACGCTTTGGGTACACCGTCACCGGATTTGAAGATGGCCGCGACGGATACGAATTCATTGCGTCGCAGGGCGCCGACGTTGTTTTGCTGGATCTGATGTTGCCCACCATGAACGGCGCGTCCATCACTCGCGCTATCAGGGAACGCTCTAACGTACCCATCATTGTCATCTCTGCGCGCTCAGAGCCCATCGACATTGTTCAGGCGCTGGAAGCAGGCGCCGACGACTATCTGACCAAACCGTTCGACATGCAGGTGCTCAACGCTCGCATTCGCACGGTGGTGCGACGCTTCATTACCGCGGAAAGCGCGCAGATGGGTTTTTCTCCACAGTCGGAGGACCCGGAAGAAGAGAGCTCCGTGTCACTGGACACGCAGGGTATCCCGGAAGTCTTAGGACCCACGCCGGGGCACACCAACCCCACGCCGCGCCAGCAGTCGTCTACGGAAATCCGTGTAGAGAACCGACTAGGCACCTTGGTTTTGGACACCGCTCGTTGCATGGTCTACGTCAACGGTGAAGAAATCCACTTAACACCCACCGAACTCCGGATCCTCATGTTGCTGACCGAAGAAGTGGGGCACGTGTCTTCGCGCGAAAAGATCGCATACACCGTGTGGGGCTACGAATGGGGTGGCGACTCCCGCGTGGTAGACGTTCACATTCAGCGACTCCGCAAGAAGATCGGTGCCGCCATGATCGAAACCGTGCGCGGTTTCGGCTACAGGTTCTGCGCGTAACCCATGCGACTTCGCCCTGCCTCACTCAGGTTCAAAATCCTGATCGTGATTGTCACGAGTGTGGTCATCGCGGTGCTCACGTGCGGTCTTATTGTGCGCCAAGCCGCCGCGCGCGCCGAAGACAACCGCATGCGCGACAACATTTCCAGCCAGTTGCGCGAAGCCTCATCGATCTACTCTGAAACCGGTGTTCTCACGCTCAACGCAGCAATCGATGACCCGGCGTTGCCACAGGCGGCCAAGGAAGCTGCTCTCAATGGTCAGTCCGTGACCATGCGGTCAGAAATTGATAACACCGAGGTCGTGTGGGCTGCCGCTCCCATCAAGGTGGGTTCGCACACGGCGGTCATTTCGGTGCGGACAACGACGGCGGAGTCGCGTGAGTTGGTTGGCGACATCGACCGCGCGATCCTGATTTCCATGCTGGTCTCAGCTGTGGTGATTGGTGGAATTGGGTTTGTTGTTGCAGGTCAGATTAGTCGCCGCCTGACGCTGGGGGCACAGGCCGCACGTCGGATCGCTTCAGGTGACACCACGGTCCGCATTTCTGATGTGGTCGAACACGGCGACGATGAGGTGACCGCGTTTGCAGAAGCTGTTGATACCGCGGTCGAGCGCCTTGCTGAACGACTCGATTCTGAACAGCGGTTTACGGCAGACTTGGCGCACGAAATGCGCACGCCTTTGACGGGTCTGGTGAATGCGGCGAATCTTTTGGAGGAGGATTCTCGTCCGGCTGAGTTGGTGCGTGAGCGGACTGAGCGTCTGCAGACCCTCGTTGAGGATCTTCTGGAGGTGTCGCGCCTGGACTCCGGGAGCACCACGCCGGATTTCGAGACGGTGAACATCAACCACATGCTCAAGTCCTTACTCCTGAATCTGCGGTCGTCAGGGCTCATTGTGGATCACGAGATCCAGGAAGTGTATGCAGATCCGTCCCCGCAGATCACTACAGATCCGCGTCGCTTTGAACGCATCGTGTCTAATCTGATCGCCAATTCGATCAAGCACGGGGCCGACCCCATCCGGATCGAAACCACGCCACATTCAGTGATTGTGACCGACACCGGCCCGGGCTATCCGGCGGACATCATCGCCAAGGGGCCCACCCGTTTTGTGTCCTCCGGCGGTGGAGGTATGGGCTTGGGCCTGGTGATTGCGCAGGGCCAGGCGAAGCTGTTGGGTATGCGCATGGAGTTCAGGAACGCTCCTGAAGGGGGCGCCCAGGCCGAGGTGGTTTTCCCCGAGTAGGGCCACGCTAGTTGGCGGTTAAGAGTCTTTGTGGCCCTGTTTGCGTCGCGTGAGTCCCCCCAGAATGTACAGGACACCTGCGATAAGGACGGCCGCCGAGGTGAAACCGATGATGGTGAGGGCTCCGAAATTGTTGCCGAACAGTAGGAGAATTCCCAAGAGCGCGTGTGCAATTCCGGAGTACAGGTAGTCTGACGCTGACGCCGTTCCGCGCATGTCTTTGTACATCCACAGTTCAAGTGCCGCGTGCAGGAGTGCCCACCCCATAACGGCTGCGCGGAGTTGACCAGGGTAGCTGGCGAACATAAGGAAAACCAGGGCCGGGATCGCAATGACGGCTTGACCCCACAGGTGAGTGCGTAGCGGTTTCGTGGCGGAACCCTGGCCCACCAAAAGGAGCGCATTCAGCCCGATGTAGCCCATGAGCAGATAGTCGACAAAGTCGACACGGAGGGCCAGCTGAGCAACGGAACCTAACTGTTCACGAGGCACGAACGCGGCGACGATTGCAAAGATAACGCCCAAAACACCTCGGGCGATCATCCACGGGGCGGTGGCAAGCTGAACTTCTTTTTCTGACGTTTGGGTCACCCCACTAGTGTAGGGCCCACTGAAGTTCACCGGAGCGACCCCTGAGGTTTGCGATCCGGTCGTGTGGCATCACTAAACTTTCGTCGAATCCACCATGTGACGAGTGATAACTGTGCGCGCAAATTCTTCGACAGACTTCAGCCGAAACCTGCCATTGGGCCGGTCGGCGCTGTGGTTGTGCGTGGGTTACGGTTTAGGCGCGGTCATCGGATGGGCCGTCCACGTTCTGTTCAACGTGGGGCATCCGCAGTACTCATCAGCTCTCACGCTCACGTGGCCACTGCTCATTGGTCTGATGGGCGGGGTTCTCCTGGTGATTGGAACCATGCCGGCTTCGCGAATTGCGATCAGTATGAGCACTGCGAACGCGATCGAGCAGGAGGGCACGCCGGGACTTGCGCGTATTCGCTACCTGAACTCCACAACGAACGGGTCATTTAAGACTTTGACTGTCTCCCTGGACGTCGCAAGTAGCTCGAGCCGGGTCTATAGGTCGGAGCTGGTGTGGAAACTGTCAGCGGTTGACGCATTGAAGTTACGGCCGGGAGCCACGATCCCGGTGCGCATTGACCCGCAAGCGCCATCCCGCGTGGTGTTTGATACACGCGCTACCTCGAACGATTTGGGCCCCGACCCCAACGAAGTGTTTAGCGTGCGCAACCGCTTCCGTCGCAGGCTGTCGATGATCCGGCCGGCTTCGTGTATCGCCACGCTGGTGGGATTCGTTATCGGACTGGGAATTGGGCTATTTACGTAATTACGGAATTATGTATTATTAGTGTGTGAGCACTTCTTCCGATGAACTGCGCGCGCTGCGCGAAGAGATCACGCAACGACTGTCCCGGCTCGATGCACGCTTACGCGATGTTGAAGAACGGCTGAGCGGTGAACCCCGTGAGACGCAGCCGCGTTCACATGACGCTGGAGTCACACAGTCGCAGCTGCCCACGGAATCTGGCGATCCCGAGTTTTGGGCGCTCAACGAACTGGCTCAACGCTACGACCAGCCTGCTGTCATGTTCGCTGGAACGGCAGAAACCAAAGGCGGCCCGGTCAAGTGGCAGTACGAACGCTTTGCTGACAACCTCATGGACACCGATGCCTTTGCGGTATCGCCTGCTCTCGAGGCCATTGCCCACCCCATCCGCCTCACCCTCCTGCTGGCGATCATCAACGGGACCACCACCTCGGCGAAATTGGCAGAACTTGAACAGGTTGGCACGTCAGGGCAGGTGTACCACCACTTGAGCCAGCTCAACGCAGCGGGGTGGATCCGGTCCGTGAAGCGCGGCCAGTGGGAGGTCCCCGCAACCAAAGTCATTCCCCTTCTCACCATCATTTTGGCCGCCCAGTAATAACAGGACTCACCTCAACCACCCCAAGGAGCACTCATGAAAAGAACACTCATAGCTGGAGTCGTAGCGTGTGTCGTTGTCGCCGTTGCTGCGATCTGCGTGCCGTGGTCGTTTGGTTTTCCGCACCGCGGATCCGGCGATCAGCACGTGCTTGACACCACCGGACCATACTTGTCACACGGGTACCGACGTGAAGCCGCGGTAGCGATCATTCCCCCGTCTGGCGAACCGTCGTTCGCAGGTTGGGGAGCCGATGAGAACACGGTGTTTGAGATCGGTTCGATCACGAAAACGTTCACAGCACACCTGCTTGCTGACGCGATTGAGCGTCAAGAAATCAGCGCGGATACCCGAGTTGACAACGTTTTCGACGAACTGAAGGGGACTTCCGCAGGGAAGGTGACCATGGAGCAGTTGGCGACGCACACCTCGGGACTCCCCCGCATTACCAACGTCAGCATGAGTAGCAACTTCACGCGAAAAGACCCGTACACCGCTGACTTGGGCGAATTCCTCGACACGGTTTCCGATCTTGAAGTCACACCGGGTGAGATTGCGTACTCGAACACGGGATATGCGCTGCTGGGGCAGGCGGTTGCCAAGAAAGCCGGCAAGGACTACCCCACCCTGGTGCGCGAACGGTTGCTGGAACCGTTAGGCATGGACCAGACAACGGTTCCCAGTACGCCGGAAGACTTGCCAGCTGACCACCCCACGGGGTACACCGCTAAGGGTCTTCCGGCAGGAGCGTGGACCATGCACGCGTACGCTCCTGCCGGGTCAATCCGGTCAACAACCAAAGACATCAGCACGTGGCTCATTGCGGTCAGGGACGGGAAAGCGCCGGGGTCGTCAGTTGAACCTACAAAGGTCCGAGCTGAAGAAGATACAAAGAAACTGGGCCTGGCATGGAACACAAAAGAAGAGGATGGTGCAACGGTGATTTGGAAAAACGGAGGAACCGGCGGATACACGTCATTTGCCGGATTCAACGCAAACGGCGACGGCGTGGTCGTTCTCAACAACACCGCTACCAACTCTGACGATGTCATTGACTACTTGTTCGATGCGGAGGACAAGAAATGATTCAGCTTCTTATTCCCTTTTTTGGTGTCATCGTTCTGCTTGTGGGTTTAGGTTCACACGCTTGGCAAGTTCGCCCCACACGAGGTGAACATAAGCCCAAAGCCCGCAAACACCTCACCCGCGGTGGGCTCTTGGCGGTAGGTGCCGGTGCGGTTATGTACTTTGTGCTGGTTCGTATCTTCTTTATGTTTGACGGAGTACTGGGTATTGCCTGGATCGTGGCGATTCTGTTGCTGGGCTTCATCGCGTTCCGGGTGGTGCAACTGTGGCCGTCTAAAGAAGACAACGCGCAGTTGGTGGCATCGCTTCAGGGCGACGGCGTGAAGGTGAGTAGCTACCTGGGTATTGGCACAGTCATCGCCGCTGCAGTTCTTGTGGTGCTTGCCGTTCTGTACTGGTTCGCACCAGTGATGTTTTAGCGCTGGAACCGTTCTTAGCGCGGGCTACTCTAGCGCTGGAGCGGCTTAGCCTTCCAGCGGCCCCACTTGCAAGGAGTCGCCGTTATCAGCGACCTTGGCTTTCTTCAGTCCATCATTCGCGGGGCCGTACAGCTTGGCTCCATCTTGGGTTGAGAAGCCAGAAGAGTGGCACGGACACACGATCTCTTCTTCCGTGATGGTCCGCACCAGGCACCCTTGGTGCGGGCACACCGCGGTGTATGCCTTGAACTCGCCTTTCGTGGGTTGAACCACCACGTAGCTTCCGGCAACAACCCCGGAGCCCTCCGGCACTTTGTCTTTTGCGACGGTTTCCGGTTCAGCGTCCTCGGTCTTCGATGAGTCGCTAGCGCACGCTGAAAGCCCACCGGCGACCGCAACGGTTGCGGCAACGCCGCCCGTGGCTTTGAAAACTTGACGTCGGCTGTGCTGGTTCATCTTGTTCCTCTCTGATCACTGGTCCGGATGTTTACTGCGCCAGTTGTTCGATGACGGGCCACGTGCGGTCCAAACGCTTCTGGCCGTATGCGTGTGCAGGTTCTTGGGGTCGGGTGGTGAGCACGCGCGCAGCCCACGTACACGCACCCAAACACAGCCGGGCGATCGCCGCTGTTTCTAGAGCGTCAAGCTCCGTGCTGGACAAGTGCTGATCGGTGCCCTGGGTGGCAGCTTGGTAGGCGGTCGCTACGCGGGAAATAACGTCCCGAGGTGGTTCCCCGCCCCCGCTCCCACGCACCGTAAGGACGTAGGAGGAAGCGATTGCCACCTCGGCCATTCGAGCGGCAACCCGGCAGTCCCCAAAGTCCAGCAACCCGGTGATTTTTCCGTCGCTGACCAGCACGTTCAGGTCGTTGATGTCTTGGTGGAGGACCTGCTGCGGGAAGTCGTTCAGCACGGGTTTGACGGTGGTTTCGAAGTCGTGAGCCGCATGGCGTGAGAATGCGAGCACGCGGGTGAGCGACGTGCCGATATCGGCGGGAACGTGCCCGGAGGCCTCCCAGGTTTGGAGTCGTTCGGACGCGAACTTGGCGTTCACGCCGGTGGATTCGAACGCCCACGGGTGCAGGATCATGTCGGGGGCCGCGGGCACACGTGCCAGGGCGGTTGCCACGTGGCCGGCAAGGGTTCCCACCTGGGTTGGGTAGTCATCGGTCAGCTGTGCCGTGGCCGCTTCTGTTCCGGCGAGGAAGCTTTGTAGGCGCACAACCACCGGTTCGTCATTGACGTGCGCGAGCGAAACGAACCCGGACGACTGTCCCGAGCTCGCCTGAAAGGGTTGTGTGGCCGGCATTTGCTGAGCCACCGGAACGCCCGATTCATATGCAGCCTGGTGGACAGTGCTCAGCCAATCGGCGTATTCGGGGGTCATGGTGCGTGACGGGTATTCGGCCTTAAAAACAAAGGCTGTGTTTTGAGATGTGACGCGAGCATTGATCGCAGTTTCGCCAGACAGAAAGCGTTCCAAATGGACGTCGAGGCCAAAGTTGTCGCTGACGAGCACACGGATGTCTTCATCGGTGAGTGTGCGAAGTGACCGGCTCATACTACAAGACTACGTCACTGGGGCGGTTGGTCTGGGTTGGACAGGTCTGGGTTAGTTGGGTCTGGGTTGGTCGGGCCGGCTGCGCCGGGCCCTCCGTCACCATCGACCCGCCGAGGTGGGAGATGCTGCTGACTGGAACGACCTCGGGCAGGGTTGGTTGCGCGCCGTAAGCGCGCCAAATCACGCAGGCGGCGGGCTTTTTCAGTCAACCGGGGATACGTCCAGCCACGAACGGTGGACGGCAGTTGCCAGCGAAAGTAGATGGCCAGAAGGCGCACGGTGACAACCAGAACGATCATGCCGAACATGATCCAGTACGACCAGATTCCGTTGGAGTACAGGATCGCGGTGAGCAGGGCACCGATAAACGCAGGTGTGAGGTACAGGTCGGAGGCGTTGAACAGGGCGGGGTTCTGGTTGGCGACGACATCGCGCAGTAGTCCACCGCCCGTTCCGGTGACGATTCCTAAGAACACTGCCGAGACCAGGTGGAGGTCGTGAGTAAGCGCAATAATGGTGCCGGACACTGCGAAGAGGCCCAGCCCGCATGCGTCGAAGAAGATGATGGATCGGCGGGTGCGCAGAGCGGGTGTGCCGATCAGGTACACGAGGACGGTAGCGATTGCCGGTGGCAGCAAGTAGATGGGTTGTTGGAGAGAAGCAGGGACTTCGTTGAGCATGAGGTCACGTGTAATTCCGCCGCCCAGGCTGACCAGCAGACACAGCATGAAACTTCCCGTGATGTCGTAGTTTTGGCGTGCTGCAGTGACCGCTCCGGACAGAGCGAAAAAGAACACGCCAACGAGGTCAGCGAGGAGAAGAACAAGCTGCGCGCTGGGAAGATCCATGTGTTCCTTTGGGTGTTGAAGGCGGGTGAGCGGGCTGTGGCGTGGCGGTTCACTGTGAGGCGACCGGAGCCGGCAATGCTTTCGCGTGGCGCATTAAGTGTAGTGCAGTAGATTGGTTGCAGTTAAATGCTTACGCGGGGTGAGGAGCGGGTGTGCCTATCGTCATTGGAATTGCTGGTGGAACCGGCAGTGGGAAGACCACGCTGACGCAGGCTCTGGCGGAAAAGTTTTCTGGACGCACCACAGTGATCTATCAGGACAACTATTACAAGCGCCAGGATCACTTAACGTTTGAGGAGCGCACGCGCGTCAATTACGACTCACCCGAGGCATTCGACATCGACCTCATGGCTGCGCACATTGAGGACCTCAAGGCGATGCGTCCAGTGCAGGGGCCGGTGTACGACTTCAGTAATCACAACCGCACAGATGAAACGGTGGATATTCAGCCGGAAAGCGTGATTCTGGTTGAAGGGATTTTACTGTTACACGAACCGCGCTTGTGTTCCCTTTTGGATATCAAACTGTTTGTGGACGCCGATGCTGATGTGCGTATTCTTCGACGGATCAAGCGCGATGTGTTAGAGCGTGGCCGGTCGATCGAGTCGGTGGAGAAACAGTACTTGGAAACTGTGAAGCCCATGCACGAACTCTATGTCGAAACCTCAAAGCGCAATGCCGACCTCATTATTCCCGACGGTGGTCACAACCTGGTTGCTTTGGACATGCTGGTACACCGGCTGTCACGCGAATTGTAGGGTTTTGTTGTAGACCGCGCGAGCTAACGACTTAGGCTGCGGGAGGTGTGGGCGAGCGCGCTGATTGCGTTTTCGAGGTCACGGCTCAGGCGCACTCCGCGGATGACCTGAATAGCCAGTTCGTCCGGTTCGCGGGCCGTCAAGGCGTAGGCCACGTTGTGTGACGCGACTTTCGCAAACGCACGCGCGTGCTCCAGCAGGTAGTCGTTGTCAACGTTTAGTCCCTTATCACCGAGCCTACGTAAGACCACCACCAGTTCCTCCCGCGCCCAAGAGGGCACATCGGGCCAGCCCAGCTGTTCGCTAATGGCGCGCACGCGTTGGTGCTCTGGCGAGTCTTGGTTCTGTGGCGGATGTGTCAGCCGCAGCGCTAAGCACTGACTCTTTTCCATGATGCGGGTGTTGGGAGCGTGCGTGTCTATGAGGTGGGTGAGCTCTCGGATTTCATCAATCGGGGTGTCGAGGTCGTCGCGTAGCAAGTGAATGAGATTCAGGCGTGCAAGGTGTCTGTCTGTGTAGTCGGCTGTGGTCGCGTTGCGTTTAACCCCCGCAGGCAAAATCCCGGCTCGGATCCAGTATTTGATCGTGGCGACACTGATTCCGCTACGGGTGGCGAGTTCGGCGAGTTTCATTTGTCACGCTCTCAATCAGATAGTAGAAGTTCGTTCGACTATCTACGTTGGCACCAGTTGGATAGTGCAATTATCTTATAATCATGAACAGCATTTTCACCGGGCTCACGCTGGCCACGGTCACGGTCCACCCCGGTTTCACTCATACCGTCATCACGATTCATGCCATCGCGGCTTCCCTTGTTGTTCTCATCGGTCCCGTCAACGTGCTGCGCAAGAAAAAAGACTCTAAGCACAAAGCGTTGGGTCGCTCATGGGTTGTGGCTATGTACGCCACGTGCGTTTCCGGCATGTTCATATACACCATCTCAGGTGGCTTCACAATTTTCCATGCACTCGCGATCTTAACCTTCATCACAACAACTCTGGGCGTGATAAGCATTCGTCGCAACCGGGTAACGGCACACGTGGGGAACATGGTGGGAGGCTACGTAGGCGCGTTGATCGCTGGCGGGTTCGCCGCGTTCGTTCCGGGCCGATTTATTCCCGTGCTCGCGGTCCAGAATCCGGTTCTTTTGTGGTCGGTGATCGTGGTGGTTGTGGTTCTTGCTACAGCTTGGGTGCTCTACGTTCTGACGCTGTTCAAGCCTCGCATAACGCGTCGACGTGGTCTTGCCACATAGCAGGTAGGTCGTTGTCTCGGCCTGGCACCGCACGTCTTTGTACACCGCACTCATAGTGCAACCACCTCGTAGCGGAAAAGAGGGTCTGACTCTGCGCCTGGCCCGGCTACTACTGCTACAGAAGATTTCAGAACCTTCAAGTACGAATTCTCGCTGTCCCACGAACACGTATAGCATACGGTCAACGTAAGTGACGCACCCCGCTTAGCTTTGACGCTCACCCCTTTGCCACGGTTCGTGACAACACACTTCTGTGTTTCTTCGTACGTAATTGCGCGTAGTTCAACATTTGAGTCAGCAAATGCTGAGAGACTACGTGCAAGTTGTCCGGCAAATTCCTTAGCGACTTTTTCTAATTCATCGATCGAAGCCACTGCAAGTCTTCGATTCTGCAAAGGATCCGGAATTTGTCGGCTTCCAAGACATGAGCCTGAGCCATCGCTTTGGCAACGTCTAGCGGCATGCCTAATCGGTCCTTAAGCCGCACAAGCTCATCCTCAAGCTCCTCTTTGGACAGTGATTCGAAAACTACTGATCCCATGACTCTCCCCTCTTTTCTACTATGACACAGTACGTCCAGGGTCTGACACAGTTTTGAGAACACCTGCTCCCTACCGTGACAACCTCTCTCTGAAGGAACCTCCCCGATCGCTTGGACGGTCTGGGTAGGAAAACCAGTACTCTTGCTAGACGCCGGGGCAAAACACGCAATCGTTGCACACATCACTTACATGAAATCTTTTTAATTTGGCCCTCATTGCAGTTTCATCTGCGGGTACTTGACTGAAATGTGAAAGATGTTCCACCACCTCGGTCAAAAGAGAGGCCCCGATGACACTTACTGACGTTCCACACGTAGCTCCACAGTCAATGGCACAGGACGCAACCCTGGTCGACCCTCAGGCGGCCCTCAAGCGAGCAAAGTACGCATACTCAACCCGCTTCATCCACGCTACGAAAGACGACAGCGACTTCGTTGTCGATCCAGACAAAACTCAGAAGCCCAGCGCTGGCGATGTCGTGCTTGCCCGTGTCACCGAAATTGGGAAGCACAAGCGTCTCGAAGGACACAACTCGCGTAGGCAAACGCTGTTTCTTGGCGACACGATTGTCGTGTCATACGGAAGCCGCTACGCCGCAGACCAGTTTCTCGCCGTCCTGCCTAACGACCTCGGCCCTTGCAACTTGGCAGCCGCAGGGGGACTGGCTGCAGAAGTCATTGAACAGCACGATCGGATTGACTTCGCAACAGAGCTCGAACCGATCGGGCTCTTGAAGCGTGCCGACGGACAACGCGTAAACGTGCGCGATTATGCACCCCACACGATCGGCACTTCTTCACTCAACGCTCTTCCAGCCACTGATAACTCGTCGACTGTGCCCGTTGTCAGTGTGCTTGGCACGTCCATGAACTCTGGTAAATCGACAACCCTGGCATGCCTTGCACGCGGGCTCGTTGAGGCTGGACTACGCGTTCACGTTGGTAAAGCAACGGGAACTGGCGCGGGTAACGACACTCACCTGTTCGCTGATGCAGGAGCTCATCGCGTTCTCGACTTCACGGACTTTGGTTTCTCAACCACATTCGGACTTTCGTTCACAGAGGTTGAAAAAGTCTTCACGTCTCTTGCAACTGAACTCTCGAAGGACACGGGCGAGGGACGCCCAGACATCGTCCTCATCGAGATTGCCGACGGAATTTTCCAAGGCGAAACTCGCGAACTCCTCACCAGCACAAACTTCGTAAACCGCGTCAACAAGGTTCTCTTTTCCGCTGGCGATGCGCTGGGGGCAGTTGGAGGAGCCTCAATCCTGACGGATCTGGGACACCGACCACTCGCAGTATCCGGAGTGCTCACGGCATCGCCTCTTGCAACTCGTGAAGCCACAGCGGCCCTCGACGTTCCCGTACTTCCCACTTACGACCTCTGCGAACCGCACGTGGCCTCTTCATTGATCGCGAATCTAGACAACCTAATCCGGAATGACACCAAATAAGATCACTTCCACTAACACGCTTGTTCGACTGTGGCACGGTGTTCGCCGAAAATGGTTCGCGACCCTCGTTGCTTTAGGAATCGGACAAGCCGCGTTGAGCATGATCATGGCGTGGGCCATGATCGAGCTCAACCGCTCGAACGGTGCAGCGTCTATCGTGCTGTCACTTGTGACCATGGCGCTCGTTGCTCTGGGGATTGGAGCATTACGGGTAAATGAACGTGTCGTGGCTGAGCGTTTGGGCCAAGATTACGTTCACGACATTCGACGCGAACTGGTGCGCTCTGTTCTTACACCTGGTGATTCCAGTTCGCTGGGGATCACTGTTGCACGGACAACGAACGACCTGTCATCTGTGCGCAATTGGATCTCGCAGGGGATCGCGCCTTTAGTAGTCGCCGTACCGCTACTGAGCGGAGTGCTTATCGCTTTCGCGATACTTGACTGGCGACTCGCGATCGGTGCGGCCATTCCCCTTGTGGTCCTGGGGGTAGGTGTCGCTCTATGGACCCGCGACGCATACGCGAAATCACGTGCGCTACGACGCACCCGTGGCGCAATGGCTTCGCGGATAGCCGAAACCACCCTGGCAGCAGAATCAGTTGTTTCCGCAGGTGGCGCACACCGCGAGTTAAAAAACATTGACACGATCGCCAAGCGACTCATCGACCGCGCTGTCACTCGTGCAGAGACACTAGGTCTGCTACGTGCAACCGGTCTCGTCGCCGGGACTCTCATGACCATGGTCGTTGCTACATTGGGCATCATCCTGGAAATGCCACCGGAAAAAGTGGTGGCCGCCTTGGCAATCGCTGGTATCGCCACCACCCCACTCATGGACATGGGTCGGATTGTGGAGTTCCGGCAGAGCTACCTTGCGGCTTGTGCCGTTCTCATTCCTTCTCTTGAAGACGCACGTGCAAGGAGGTCTCAAGCTCAAGAACACCGCGAGCGAGCGGTGCCACACATCGAAGCGACTTCGAGCCGTCACGTGTACCTCGACATTTCAGACCATCTGATCTCACCGCTGGACTTGGCCCCACGAGATCGGGTTGTGTTCACCGGCGACCAACGTGCTGTGACGGAAATGCTCATGCGAACTCAAGGTCTACTTGTACCTTCGACGTCCAGTTCTGACGTGGTTGCTGTAGGCGATAAAAACCTTGTTGCGCTACAAGCGCGTGAAAGAAGAGCGTACATTGGCCACGCCCATTCAGGTATGACCTTTGAACGCGGGACTGTTCTGCGTGCGATCCGGTATCGCAATCCCTCATTGGATAAGCAACTGGCCGTTGACTTGTTCAATCGAGTGGGACTGGATGAGTTAGAAGACGGGACACAGACTTTCCTTCGACGCGGAGGTGAAGCATTAACACCGAACCAGCGAGCCCGACTATCACTTGCTCGCGCTCTGTACGGCGAGCCACCACTTCTGATTATTCAGGGGCTCGAAGCTGACCTTGACGACAACGGACGCGAACTGCTGTGCAAAACCGTACAGCAATACCCCGGCGTGGTAATTCTCGTAAACTGCCCACACACAGCCTCGGAACTCGAAACGCGTTCAGTTCCAGTGATGAGCACGCAAGCAGCCTAAGTAAGCCCTCGCTCACGAACTGATTTTTAGGAGCACATCACCATGCGTACCACCTTGACTGTCTTCGTCCTTGCTCTTGTTGCCGTGAGTAGCACCTTGCTCATTACAACCCGGAACAATGAACCTGACCGTGGCCCTAAAACCGGTGTCAACGTGCAACATGAGCCTCACCAAGACGCCTCACCCAAACCAAGCCCTTCAGCTGATACCAAGGAAGTAGATACCAAAGACAGCCACGACTCTGAAACCCACAACAACCCTGCTTCCGACCACAAGAAGGAAAAGGCTCAGGCTGAACTTTCAGATCCAAAGAAGAACAGTGACTCCAAGCAAAAGTCGACCGCTCCTAAGCCACGCAAAGAGTCAGAACCGAAGAAAAAGAACAAACCTAAACCCCAACGTCCAGCACCCCCGCAAGGTCTCTGCGAATGGGACGACGACGAATGGGAATGTGAAGACTCGGACGACGACGATGACGACGAAGACGACGACTGAAAACCGACAGTAGACACAACCGCCTAAACGTCGATCAGTTTGTACCCGGCTCCACGAACCGTGACAAAACGTTCTGCACCTAACTTTGCGCGCAGTGATTTCACGTACACATCGACGACGTTTGATGAGCCGTCGTGGTCGTGCCCCCACACCCGCGACAGTATTTGAGAGCGGGTGAGAATCTGATTGGGGTTCTCCAGAAACATACACACGAGCCCAAATTCACGGCTCGAAAGTTCAACACGCTCTTCACCTGAACCACCACTGACCGTTGCGGTCCGATTCCGGACATCAACCGTAAGGCCACCAAGACTCAAGGTGCTCTGGTCTTCATCATCGGAATCTTGAGCATCTGCCAACCGCGCTTGAATGCGCGCGAGCAACTCTTCAAATCTAAACGGCTTGGAAATATAGTCGTTTGCCCCGGATGCAAACCCTTGAACAGTATCTTCGACTGCGGTCCGAGCGGTCACCATAATGACCGGGGTGTTCACACCCAGCGAACGCATGTTCTTCAGCACAGTGAAACCGTCCATACGCGGTAGACCCACGTCCAGGATGACCAGGTCAATGTCGTCCGCCGTCGCTTGATCGAGCGCGTGAATCCCGTCGGAAACAACTGCACAGGTGAATCCGTGAGAAACGAGCCCCTTCTTGATAAACCGTGCAATTCGTTCTTCATCTTCTGCAATCAAAATGTGCATAGCGTCTATCCACTCATTCCTTTCACGGGGACCCGCGGAACCACGATGCTAAACCGAGACCCCTTACCCAAAGCGGATTCCACCTCAACCGAACCGCCGTGCGCATCCGCAATCGCGCTCACAATCGACAATCCCAAACCTGAGTTACCGAGCGAGCGTGATTGCTCCACTCGAATGAAACGTTCGAAAATCCTTTCGTGATCCTCTGGGCTGATTCCACACCCATAGTCACGAACGGAAAATACGACATGTCTTTGATCGTCTTGCGTTTCTATCGACAGTTCAATGTCAGAGTTCGCATCACTGTACTGCACCGCATTCGTCGCTAGCTGTACTATCGCCTGCATCATTCGTTGTCTGTCGAAATAAGCGGTCGTATCGACAACGGAAGAGAGTTTCCACGGGCGGTCGTCAATTCTTTTCACCGTGGATAGTGCCGCCTCGGCGAAGCTACGAGTGTTTTCGGATTCGAGGTGCACAAAGTCCGGTTGTTCGGCCTGCGCCAGAACCGAGAGATCTGCGACAATGCGGGCCATCCGATCAAGCTCTTCAAGCACAATCTCTTTCGACTCATCAAAATCTTCGTCATCTGCGTCGAGCACCTCGACTGTTCCACGAACGATCGTGATTGGTGTACGTAGTTCATGCCCGGAATCACGCAAGAACTGTCGCTGGTTGATGTAACCCGCCTCCAACCGTTCCAGCATGCTGTTGAATTGGGTGGCAAGAACCGTAACCTCATTGTCCGCGTTCGGCACCTCTACACGCTTTCCGAGGTCGTCGACAGTGACGTGCTTCGTGGCCTGGGTTAGGCTCTCCAGCGGGCGAATAATCTTCCCCATCACGATCCATGCAGCGGATCCCACCAAGAGCAAAGTCAGAAACGAAATCACTCCGTAGAACGACGCCGTTTGCCACAACACTTGGCGCTCTTCTTCAACGGCATATGCAACGACATACGTCCCGACCGTGGGGTCGCCGTCGACCGTGACGGAAGCGATGATCAGCTTGAGTTCTCCATACTGGGGACTGTGGGCCGTAGCAAAAACAGTTTCCCCTGGAGTGTGTTCTTCACGGATAACACTGATAACCGCGTCAGTTGTGAGGTCAAAGTCTTGTGGCTGGGGACGAAACTTGGGCTGTTCGTTAGTCAGAGCCAGGACTGACTCATGACGACTTGGAACCGCCGCTTTCGTTGCTGTTTCCAGCAGGGATGTGACATCCCTAAAAGGATCTCCAGCGGCAGAGCGTTGATCCGCAATTGCCTGGAGTTCATCGATCTCTTGTTCCAGCTCACGCACAACGCGTTCTTCGTAGCGGTTAAACATAGTCGAGAACGTCAAAGTTCCCGCTACACCGAGCCCCAACACAGTAAGCACGATCGCAACACACACGATGCGCAGACGTAAACTGCGATGCGGTTGGAACGACTTAAACCAGGGCATAATACGAGCTTAGTCGTCCGGTAAAACGAACTTCGAACCACGTAGCGCAAACCTTCTGCGCTACGTGGCACGGCCTTCCCTACCTGGGCATGTTCGCAAACCGCGAGCGCGCACCTTGGAACGCCACAGTGATTTCACCAGTGGGTCCGTTACGGTGCTTTGCCACCATGATGATGGCCTCACCGGCGTGCGGAGACTCCTTGTCGTACATGTCTTCACGGTGAATCAGCAGCACCATGTCCGCGTCCTGTTCGATCGAACCCGATTCACGCAGGTCCGAAACCATGGGGCGCTTGTCATTACGCTGTTCCGCCGAACGGTTCAGCTGCGACAGCGCGATCACAGGCACTTCCAGTTCCTTCGCCAGCAGTTTGAGCGAACGCGAAAACTCGGAAACTTCCTGCTGACGCGACTCGACTCGCTTACCGGAGGTCATCAGCTGCAAGTAGTCAATGACGACCATCTTCAGATCGTGCTGTTGCTTGAGGCGGCGACACTTTGCACGAATCTCAGTCAGCGCCATGTTGGGCGAATCATCAATGAACAACGGTGCGTCGTTGATCTTGCCCATGGTGTTGGCCAGTGTGGTCCAGTCGCGTTCGTCGTCCAGTTTCCCCTGGCGCAACTTCTGCAACGGGATACCAGATTCCGCCGACAACAAACGCGTGGTCAACTCGATGCGTCCCATTTCCAGTGAGAAAATCACCGTTGTCTGTTCATGGTGAATCGCTGCCGCCCGTGCAAAGTCCAACGCCAAGGTGGATTTACCCACACCAGGACGCGCTGCAATCACGATCATCTGGCCGGGGTGCAGACCATTGGTCAGCTCGTCGAACTCATAAAATCCGGTGGGCACCCCAGCGGTGTCGCCGTCGTGCGACCCCGAGCGCTCAATCTCTTCGATCGTGGGCTGCAGTGCTTCCGACAGACGCACGTAGTCTTCCGTGGTTCGCCGTTCGGTGACTTGGTAGACCTCGGACTGTGCACGGTTGATGAGGTCGTCGGTGTCGCCCTGTGCGTCGTACCCCATCTGCACGATTCGGGTTCCTGCTGTCACCAAGCGGCGTAGAAGGGCAAGTTCCCGCACAATCTCGGCGTAGAAAATGGCATTCGCCGAGGTGGGAACCGACTGGATCAGTGTGTGAAGGTACGCTGCCCCTCCGATCCGAGCTAGGTCACCGGACTTCGACAAAGCGTTCGATACGGTGACCGCGTCAGCTGGTTCACCAGACGCGTACAGGTCCAGGATCACGTCGTAGATCGTTTCGTGGGCCGGCTTGTAGAAGTCTTCACCACGTAGGTGTTCGACCACGTCAGCGATAGCGTCCTTGGACAACATCATGGAGCCCAAAACACTGGTTTCTGCATCCAGATCCTGCGGTGGAGTGCGTACACCCGATTCGGCTCGTTGCCAGTTGTCCCCGGACCACTCGTTACCCTGTTGCGAACCCACGCCTCACCTTTCTCCCGATTGCCTACTCATCGTAGCCGACCTCGGGAAGGTCAGGAACGGGCAATAACTTTCGCAATAAGTGGGTTTGTAATGGCCAAACCAGCACGTACCACAAGCGCTCCAACAAGCACCATGCTGACGATCGTGAAGAACGAATACGGCGACAACACCGCCGCGATCCCGGCAGAGGGAAGCGCGAGGAACAGGCCCAGGCCAGCAGAGATGGCGCTTATCCACACAACCGGCAACATCACAGATGCCACCGAAATTTTCCGGATGGTCCTGTTATCCATTCCTGCTGCATTGAGCTCCTGGAATGTGCTTGCACGGTCGTAAACATCAGCAGCTTGATTGATCACCGCAGACACCGTGATGAACACGAACGCGATACCTAATGTGAGGAGAATCCCCGTAAATGTATCTGTTAGCAACAGGGTGTCTTCACGGGTCAGTTTATCGGCTCCCACTCCCGTCTTGACTGTCTGCATTAACGCAACTCCACTCCCGCAGAACGTGGCAATGAACGAAGTTAAAGCTAAACCGGAAACCCGTCGCCAGTACGGCTTAGGAGATGCACTGACCAAACGCGAGGCCACCATCACGTGGATCTTTTTACTTCCTCGGCGGATACGAGCTACTAGACGCAACACAAGCACACCAACAACGTCGATCACCAGAAGACCAGCAAGCACCATGCCAAAGAACCCAGTAAGTACGATCGTTAAAGTGCCACCCATTCTAGACATTCCGAACCCAGCTGCAACGCACATCATGAGCACAGCACAGGCCACAATTCGACCCCACGGGAACGAAGGTTTTAATGATTTAGTGCGTACACCCAGTGGTGAAATGACCACCTTTCGCAGTCCCATCAGAGCTGCCAAAGTACTGACTCCGATGAGAGCAACAACAGTCGCCAGGATCATCCACCACGGCAGAATCATGTTGCCGTACCCCAATGGTTCGCCACGCAAATGCATCATGCTCATCGGAAGGGCTAATACGAAGTAGCCCACAACTCCGGCCAATGCTCCCACAGTCGCTGCCACCAACGGTTCGGTGAGTGCCGCGGCCACGATTGTTGACCTCGGAGCTCCTAGAAGCGCCAGCGTTGACAGCTGTTCGTCCTGCCTGCGCGTAGCCAAGGTCGCTGCCGATTGACCCAGAGTGAACGCCGGCACCACCAGTAGGGTCGTTGCTAATGCAGCTAGCAAACGATAGCTGCCAACAACTTCGTCGGAGGTGTCCCATGCAAAAACTGCGAAAGTTCCAGCGGCCACTGTCAGTAACAGCGCCGAGGTCGCCGCAAACGCCAGCATCATCAGCACCGTTGGGGTGCGCTTGAACCTGCGGAGCGAGAACAGGGCTGGGAGGACTCGGGCTGTGAGTGTGAAAGGTGAGGTGCGGGTTGGGACTGGCGGGTTTGAGGTTGGCTCTTTAGTATCCACGTTTGATCGTGTTTCGTTTCTAGGTGCCGGTTGCGTCACTGATGTTGTCTGCGAGTACACGTGGTCTCCGTACTGGTAGTCGGGCTCTGCGTAGGAGTTCTGCAATTTCATGGCCGCCCCTGGTTAAAAGCTCTGGTGAGCCGAGTAAAAGGTGGTTGGAGCCGGATGGTTCTGTGGTTGATGGGGCACCTGCGCCGAGGTGGTAGCTGGCCCGCTGTGAGATGCAACTGAGCCGGTGGGTGGGGCGGTGTCTGAGACAATCTGCCCGTCGCGTAGACGCACGGTTCGCGTACACGTGGCAGCAACATTTTCGTCGTGCGTCACCATAATCAAGGTGCGGCCACGGCCGGTGGTCGTGGAAAGGAGAGTGTGCAAGACCTCGGCGCCGGTTTGCGAGTCCAGCGCACCGGTGGGTTCATCCGCGAAAACCAGAGCAGGATCAGTGACCTGAGCGCGAGCAATCGCAACACGTTGCGCCTGCCCGCCGGAGAGCTGCCCGATGAGTTTGGAACTGTGTTCCGCAAGGCCCAGGCGGTTGAGCCAGTCACCGGCCATTGCCATGGCTTGCGGACGCGGGGCGCCTTTGAGCATGGCGGCCATGGCCACGTTTTCGACTGCAGTGAGTTCGGGCAACAAGAGGCCCTGCTGGAATACAAACCCGAACACCTCGCGACGCAAACGGGTGCGGCCAGATTCGTTGAGAGCGGTGATGTCGGTCTGTTGTGTGTGGGCAGTCGCACCCAACTGGACGCGACCGTGGTCAGTCGAGATCATGCCGGCCAGGGCGTGAAGCAACGTAGTTTTACCGGAACCAGACGGCCCCATGATGGCAAGTGATTCACCTTCGCGAACGTCCAGACTGACACCGCGCAGAGCGTGAGTATTACCGTAGGATTTTCCGAGTTCAGAAGCAGTGATAACCGATGAAGTATTCATGCTTCTATCGTTGTACGTGGCCCAGAACACCACTACGAAGATGACCGTCAGGTTGAGGTGGGGAAAACCTCCGTGGCTGGATGCGGGAATCCTGCGCGGGTGTTGCTCTACAGTCCGGGCACCAGCACCGTAATCGCGTGAATGAGCAGACCCACCAACGCGCCCACAACGGTTCCGTTGATGCGGATGTACTGCAAGTCTTTGCCCACGTAGAGCTCGATCTTGTTTGCAGCTTCCTTAGCGTCCCAGCTTGCGATCGTATCTGAAATGACTGACGCGAGCTCAGGACCGAACGACTCCGTGAGATCCCCAGCCGTCGTGGCCAACTTCTGGTCAAGCATGGTGGCAAACTCAGTGTCGTTCTGCATGCGGTCTGCGGTTTCAGTAAGAAGCTGGCGAACGCGAATCTTCACTTCACCGTCGCTGTCTTCAACAGCCGCATACAGCAAACGCTTGAGAGACGTCCAGATGTCCAAAACAGACTCCACCACGCCATCCTGAGCCAACAGATCATCAAAAACGACCTCGGCGCGCTGGGCGATTGACGTATCCTCACCCAGGTCACGCGACAGCTCAAGCAACCATCGATCTAAGGCCTGCCGTGCCTGGTGGTAGCGGTCGTCGCGAACGTCAGCAACCCAGCCCAACACCTCGGTCTGAAGGCGGGAGGCGACCGTGCGGTTGACGAACTTGGGCATCCACTCCGGGGAGCGATCGCCCACAATCTGTTCAATGACCTGCGGGTTACGCTCCAGCCATACGTGGGCTTCGTACACCACCAGATCCACCAGCCGATGGTGCGCGCCGTCCCGCACGATTTCGGTCAGCAGCCGCCCCACCACAGGCGACTTGTGCGTAGCGATGAGTTTAGGGACCAGCACGTTACGGGTGAGCGACTCGATTGCAGAATCATCGACCCTGGCCAGCACATAGTTGATGCCCTGGCCGGCCCGCTCAACCACAATGTCCTGGTTTCGCTTCACCGACAACCACGCGCCCACACGCTTCGTCACCTGCGCGGAACGGATCTTGGGGGCAACGGTTTCAGCGCGCAAGAAGTTCATGGCCACAAACGTCGACATGGACTCTCCCAGCACGTCCTTCTTGCGCGGAATGATCGCGGTGTGCGGGATGGGAACCCCAAGGGGGTGCCTGAACAGTGCGGTGACGGCGAACCAGTCGGCCAAGCCACCGATCATCGCCGCTTCAGACGCCCTGGACACGAACCCCCACACACCGGTCTGGTCAGTGAACAGGTGGACGGTGATGAAGATTAGGGCTGCCAGGATGAGCAACCCCGTTGCGACCGCGCGCATGCGGGATAGCGCCGCGCGTCTGGCTTGTTCGTCTTCGGGTGTCTCCCCCGGCGGAGTGGCCAACGACGGTGGGGTGTTCTGGTTCATGTGTTCCGCGTCCACTCCACCAACTCTAGTCCTTGGGGTGGGTTTGGGGTCGTAGCGGGGTTCATTCCATTCGTTTCGATACACTCCACGAGCCAGTTCGAACATGAGTGTAGCCAAAAGCGCCCAAATTCACGGTTTTACCCCTAAAAACACTTAAATTCCGTTCATTTGGCTACACTCCACGTTTCGGAGTGTAGCCAAATGAGTTATCCACAGAACCAAGACACCCCCTAGTAAGCAACCCCGGATAGCGCTAGCTTCAGTGCATGGAACACCACACCAGCAGGCAACGCGAACTCGCGATTCCACTGAAGCTCTCTAACGCCCAAGCGCTTGGCTTGCGCCAGTCAGACATCAAACCAGTGACCTTGCACGGGCAAAAACTGCACGGTGTTTACACGTCTAAACGGCACACGCAAACGATCACTGTCCCGCAGTGGGCTACTGAAAACCCGCTCTGGTGGACACTATTTACCCAGCTCAGAGCGGTAACGGCTGGTCTTCCTCATGCGATGGTCACCGGGAATAGTGCCGCATATTTGCGTGGGCTCCCGGTCAAACTCAGGCCACAACTCGACATCGCCGTGCCCAAACGTTCAGGCGTCATCAAACGTCCTGGCGTCAATACTTTCCGCGTCTCCAACACGGCGTCAGTGGAGAAAGCAGGCCTGCGGGTTCACGACCTCGGCGGGATTCTCAGCATCATTGCACGGCAGGAACCTGTGGAAAACCTAGTCACAGTTCTTGACGCGGTCCTGGGTCCGTGGCGCAGGCCAGCTGAAATGACGCGTGCTGAACTTCAAGCGCTCATCAACTCTCTCCCCCGAGGCCCCTCCTTGTCCACGCTCAAACAGGCGTGTGCGTTAGCGCGCGAAAAGGTCGCGTCACCACAGGAAACTCGGTTGCGGCTGGCATTGGTGCGGGCTGGCGTACCGGAGCCGGAGGTGGCGCCCCCGGTGTGGATTGAAAAGTTTGGCCGGTTCGTCCACCCGGACTTAGCCTTCTCGTTTGCAAAGCTCGCAATCGAATACGAGGGTCGCCACCACTTTGAGCTCACCCACCAGGTACTGAGAGACACTGAGCGGTACTACGAGCTCAGCCTGCTGGGGTGGACGGTAATCCGGGTGACGTCGTTGCACAGTTTCGACTCAGTGGTGGCCAAGGTGAAGGATTTTTTGGGGCTGTAATTCGCCGAGGTGGCAGCCGGCTTTAGAAACGCCACGGGCGTCACAGCACCTGCTGTGACGCCCGTGGCGTTTCCCGTATGTGGGTAAGTTGGCTCGTTAGGCCTTACCGATCACGTCGAACTTTGCGTTCGCGGTGATTTCGTCGTGAACGCGCACGGTTGCAACGTAGGATCCAGAGGTCTTGACGTGGCCGGTCAGGGCTACCTGACGGCGGTCAAATTCGTGACCGGTGGATTCTTTGAGTGCGTCGGCAACGAGGACGGGGGTGACGGCACCAAAGAGGCGTCCGCCCTTTCCGGCCTTCATTTCGATGCGTGCAACGGTGGACTCGAGCTTGTTCTTGAGTTCCACAGCGGCTTCGCGGTCAGCGATCTGGCGTGCCTGGCGTGCTTTACGCAAGGTCTCAACCTGCTTTTCTGCGCCTGCGGTCCATGGTGAAGCCCAGCCGCGAGGAATCAGCAGGTTGCGTGCGTAACCAGCCTTGACGTCGACGACGTCGCCAGCTGCACCCAGTCCATCAACTTCCTGGTTAAGAATGACTTTACGAGTAGGCAATGTTCTTCCCTTCTACCTCAGCGGTTTGAGCTCGTGTAGGGCAGAAGTGCCATTTCGCGAGCGTTCTTAACTGCCTTGGCGATCAGGCGCTGTTCCTGGACGGATACACCAGTGACGCGACGCGCACGGATCTTTCCGCGGTCAGAAATGAACTTGCGCAGAGTTGCTGTGTCTTTGTAGTCGATCGAAGCGGCTTCGCCCGGCTTGAGCGGGTTTGCCTTCTTCTTGATCGGCTTCCGGATTTCCGGCTTTGCCATTTTTATCTCCTGTTGAAAAGTTTGTTAGAACGGTGGTTCTTCGTTCGTGGGGTTGCCCCATCCGCCTTGGTTGCCCTGTGGCCGTGATGACTGCCACGGGTCGTTGTCCTGGTTTCCGCCGCCACTTGCTGAGTTGTTCCAGCCTCCGCCGGACTGCCTCTGGCCGTCATAGCCACCGGCCCCGCCGGAGTTGTTCCAGCCAGAGCCACCCTGGTTACCCCAGTTGCCCTGACCACCCTGGCCGCCTTGGCCGCCTTGGCCGCCTGCGCCACCGGGTCCGCCCTGGTTTCCGCCTCCGTATCCACCGCTACGTTCGTTGCGTGACACGTTCGCGGTTGCGTATCGAAGGCTCGGACCCATTTCGTCGACGTCGAGTTCGAAGACGGTGCGTCGGTCTCCCTCTTTCGTGTCGAACGTGCGCGACTTAAGTCGTCCCTGTACCACCACTCGGGTGCCGCGGGACAATGACCCAGCCACGTTTTCGGCGAATTCGCGCCACACTGAGCAGCGCAAGAAGAGGGTTTCTCCGTCTTTGAACTCGCCCGAGGCGCGGTCAAAGGTGCGTGGAGTTGATGCCACGGTGAAGTTGGCTACTGCAGCACCGTTGGGGGTGAATCGCAGTTCAGGGTCAGCGGTCAGGTTTCCTACAACGGTGATGACGGTGTCGCCAGCCATGGGCACTCCTTTGAGAAGACGTTTTCAGTTAATCTACGCTCGTTTTATCAAACGATAGTGAGATTAAGCGGATGTGTGCGAGCTAGTTTTACTTAGCGTCCGGGCGAACAATCTTGGTACGTACCACGGTTTCGTTGATGCCGAGCTGGCGGTCAAGTTCCTTCGTGGTGTCTGGGGTTGCAGTGAAGTCGATAACCACGTAGTAGCCTTCTGACTTCTTCTGGATTTCGTACGCGAAGCGACGACGTCCCCAGATGTCTACGTTGTCCACGGTTCCGCCTTCTGCGGGGATGACGTGGAGCAGCTTTTCAACAGTGGATTCTACGGAACGCTCGTCGAGTTCCGAGTCCAGAATGAGCATCAGCTCATATTTACGCACGTGTAACCCACCTCCTTTGGTCTTTACGGCCATGGTCGGTCCATGGCAGGAGGGTAAATGCGTGTATGTGGGCCCTCAATTGCCAAGAGCACACAGACCTGTCAATTCTAGTTGGCTTGTGAATATAGGGCAACCGCCGAGGTGGTGGTCACCTAGGAGCCTACTTTCGGCCTCACAGAGGTCGCGGGCTCGGAGTCCACGACAGTGCGAACGCGGCCCCCACGTTCACTGCACACGTACGACACCATGACACCAACTAGCCCCAATCGCACGATCGTCAAAAACGCCAGCCACGCGTCACTGAGTCCTGTGGCTTTTTCCATATGAAACGCAACGTTGAGATTCACCGCAATAAGGAGGGCCACCTCGGCGAGATTCCATGCCAGATGCGCCCACACCTGCGGGACAATCAACGCAAAGAACGGCAGGGCCCACAGCGCCAAGCTGGTTGGCGACGATGGCAGGGCCAGCAACCCCCACCCCACACAGACGCTGACAAGCAACGGAAACGATGGTCGGGCCACACCGACTCTCCGCAACAACACCACCGTCAGCGCCACGGCCACTACCCACGCCACGAACGACACCACCACAAGCACGCTGTGATCAATCCGTGAGCCCACCAAGGAGCCCACCGAACCCCACGTGACAGCAGTCGAAAAAGCCTGCCGAATCCGCTCGGTGAGTGCGGCGTCGAGCATCACCAAAAGACCCAAAAGAATGGTCGCCACGCCAGCGAGGCTCATCGCATCGCTCTTTCGCCCAGCCCACAAAAGCCACGAGACAAGTGCGGCCCCCACAAACAAAGCGAACGGTTGCACGAGGATCGCCACCATGACACCGATTCCGGCCACAATGGCCGCCCCGTCGCGCCGCTCCAACAAAAGAAACCACGCACCAACAATGAACGTAATTCCCACTGGATCGAACGACTGACCAAGCGTCAGCGCAATCATCGGCGAGGCAAAAACGAACACCAGCCATTGGCGCCCCACAACCGCAAAGATCCGAAACAGCAAACACCCCGTGACGATCCACGCCACTGCGTTCACCCCCACGACCAGCATCATCGCTATAGTGGCACCACCGTCTGATCCAAACGCGCGCACAAAGTAATCGGTGAACACACTTGTTGCGATCAACTGTTTAGTGGCATCCGTGTTGGGGATGCCGGGTGCGCCCAGGGCTGTAGCCAACGGCGACTGACACACTCGAAACACCGCGCCGGGAAGTTCGTATCCGTTGCCAAAGCACGGTGCCTGTTTAAAAACACCCGCAATTACGTTGAGGAACAACAACGCCAGCAACGTAACCGCATTCGTGATCGAGTAGCGGCGGTCCGCCGGACCTACGAATTTTCCTCGCGGTATGCCCGCAAGTTCAGCAGGTGAGTACATGGATGTCGCCTTCACTCGTTACTTCTACTCCGAGGAAGTTGAAGATTTCGAGGACTTCGATTTACTACTGGAGCTACTCTTGGATTTTGACTTCTTAGGTTCCTTTTTCTTAGGCGGAGTGTTACCTTTTTCGCCACTCGACTTGTCTCCACCCGACTTCTTCTTTTCGGAACCGCTATCTTCGGACCCACCAAAGTCGCCCGACTCGCTACCCGAGTCCTTACCCTTGTCACCCGAGTCTCCGGAATCGCCGGAGTCATCCGAATCGTCCGATTCCTTCTGGTCCTCTTCAGGCTTCTTTTCCTCGTCCTTCTTGCCCTCGTCGTCCTTCTTGTCTTTCTTGCTGTAACGCTTCTTGTTAGACGAACCAGACGAGCCGCTATTAGACGAAGACTTAGACACACCAGACTTGTTCTTTGGTCGATCCTTGTCAGGCAGATCAGGTCGCTTAGGGAATTTGCTCTTGGGCTGCCCCTCCAAAGCGTCGCTCATGTAACGCGTCCACACTTGGATAGGAAACGACCCACCTGTCACTTCACCGCGTCCACCGTAGGAACCGATCTTCTGCCAACGTCCCTCTTCGTCTTCACGGAACAGCGACACGGCAGTCGCGAGTTCCGGGGTATATCCCACGAACCATGCGGAATACGCATCCGACGACGTACCCGTCTTACCGGCCGCTGGACGTCCCAGGTTCTGCGCGTACGATCCCGACCCACTCTGAACCACCTGCGACAGGGCATAGGTGGTTTCAGCCATGATGTCTTGTTCGAACTTGCGTTCACCCTTGGTGTCGGGTTTGTACAGCGATTCACCGCTCGAATCGACGGCTTCGCGCACAAAGTGAGGTGACCGGTACACCCCTTCAGCTGCGAAGGTAGAGAAAGCCGAAGCCATTTGCAGCGTCGTTGGGCTGGCAGTACCTAGCACGTTTGAAGCATTGTCGTCGAGCCCGGGCGTGTCTTTAGGCAAGCCCGCACGAACAGCTACATCCCGGGTCTTATCCGGTCCAACATTGATGTTGAGCTGCGCGTACGCCGTGTTGATGGAGCTCTGTGTCGCCTTGAGCAACGTCACCGAACCATAGGACGCACCACCGTAGTTCTTTGGCGTCCACGGGCGACCGTTGTTGGGGAAGGTGACGGGCGATCCGCGGAACGAGTCATTTAGGCGGTAGCCAGCTTCCAACCCCGCTACTAGCGCAAACGGCTTAAACGTGGACCCCGCCTGTGCGGTGTCCTGCGTGGAGTTGTTCTGCATCCGCTCAAAGTACTTGGGCCCACCGTAAAAGGCTTTGACCTCACCAGTTGCAGGGTCAATCGACGTCAAACCTGCGTGCATACCCTTTTTCATCTTGGGTAGCGTGTCGATCGCGTCCTGAGCGTCACGCATCCGGTCACGGTTGAACGTGGACGTGATCTTCATTCCGCCACGGTCAATCTGGTCGTCGGTCATCCCCTGGTTCTTCAGTTCGGAACGAACGGCGTCCATCATGTAGCCAGCCTGTCCCAAACGTTCGTTGTCAGACCGCGGCTTTTTCACCTCGGGCAGTTGCGCGTTCTTCGCGTCTTCCTTGGTGATGTAGCCGTTTTCAGCCATGTTGTTCAGCACGTACCGGAAGCGGTCTTCGTACCGTTCCGGATTTTCGGACGGGTCGGCCAGGTTGGGTCGCTGGATCATCGCTGCCAGCAGGGCGGACTGCTCTACCGTAAGTTCTTTCGCCGAGGTGTCAAAGTAGTTGTGTGCCGCGACTTCAACTCCATAGGACTTGCGTCCCAAGAAGATGGTGTTGAGGTAATCGGCCATGATTTGGTCTTTTGACTTCTCTTGGTCGATCTTGATCGCGATGAACATTTCTTTGAGCTTACGCGTAAGCGTTTTTTCGTTCGTCAGATAGTAGTTCTTGACGTACTGCTGAGTGATTGTGGAACCACCACCGGCGTAGTTGTCGGTGATAACACCCACGGCGGCACGAGACAGACCCTTGACACTGATACCGCGGTTTTCATAGAACGACTGGTCTTCAGCAGCGATCGCGGCCTGTTGCATGGTGGGTGAAATGTCCTGAATGTCTACGCTCTTCCGGTCTTCAACTTTGAAGGTACCGATCACGGTTTTACCGTCGTCGTAGTACACGGTCGACGTCTGCCCGGCAGCCGCGGCGTTGGGCTCAGGAATTGACGTGCTGAGGTAACCAACAGTGAAAAGACCAATGATCAGAACGAAACCGGTCAAAATACCCAAGCCAATCAGGCGCAACGACGGGAACCATTTGGCCAATCCCGTGTACCCGGCCCGCGGGTAGTTCAGCAGGCTCTTGGTCTCATCTTTTCGTGTCCGCGTCCCCACGCGTCTCCCTTCACCACAACAGTCAGTGCGTTTAGCCCCACTACTCTGCCATTCAAAGTTGAGAGTTTACTTGGTTTAACTTTGTATGAGTCTTGGAGCGTGTTCGGGACCCGGTACAACACAAGCGGTCCACTCACATTGTCTCATGTGAGTGGACCGTTTGGTGATTAAGTGACCCCCGCCGAGGTGTGTGTCACCTTACGTTGAAAAGCGAGCTAGCCCTTGAGTTCCGGGAAGTCGGTGTCCGCGTATTCCTGTCCCGTCACGGTGGGGTCACCGAAGTCTGGGTGCAACTGCTGTTCGCGTGTGCGCAGTTCAACACGGCGGATCTTTCCCGAAATGGTCTTGGGGAGTTCTGTGAACTCGATGCGGCGGATGCGCTTGTATGGTGCCAGTTCCGCGCGGCAGAAGCGCAGGATTTCCTTTGCGGTTTCTGGACCAGGTTCAATTCCGGGAGCCAGCACCACGTACGCCTTAGGCACAGCGAGTCGAACTGGGTCAGGCGAAGGAACAACCGCTGCTTCGACCACGTATTCGTGTTCGATGAGCACGCTTTCGAGTTCGAACGGTGACAGACGGTAATCCGACGCCTTGAACACGTCATCTGCGCGGCCCACGTAGGTGATGTAACCATCAGCGTCCCTGGCTGCGACGTCACCGGTGTGATAGACACCGTCAGCAAAAGCCTCAGCGGTCTTGGCTTCGTTGTTCCAGTAACCCTGCGTGAGGCCCACTGGGCGAGGGTCGAGGGTCAAGCAGATTTCACCTTCGTCACCCAGTTCCCCTGTGGCAGGGTCACGCAGCACCACATTGAAACCAGGCAACTGGCGTCCCATGGATCCGGGTTTCATGTGCTGACCTGGGGAGTTACCGATCTGCAGAGTCGTTTCCGTCTGACCGAAACCGTCGCGAATGGTGACGTTCCAGTGGTCTTGAACGCGCTGGATAACTTCCGGGTTGAGCGGTTCACCGGCACCCAATGCCTTGGTGGGCGGGGTCTTCAGTTCGCGCAAATCAGCCTGGATGAGCATGCGCCATACGGTGGGAGGCGCACAGAATGAGGTCACTCCCACCCGCTCCATGACGCTCATGAGCTTGGAGGCGTCAAAGCGCGAGTAGTTGTAGAGGAATACACACGCTTCCGCGATCCATGGGGTGAAAATGTTGCTCCACGCGTGCTTGGCCCATCCGGGGGAGGCGACGTTGAGGTGAACATCGCCGGGTTCCAGTCCCATCCAGTACATGGTGGAAAGGTGCCCCACCGGGTAGGACACGTGGGTGTGTGCCACCATCTTGGCTTTCGATGTGGTTCCCGAGGTGAAGTACAGCAACATCAGATCGTCGGCTTTGCTCTGACCTTGGGGGTCGAACTGGGTTGGCGCGTCCACATAGTTCGCGTATGCGAAGTCACCTTCGCGTGCAGGTTCGGCTCCTACCACAATGCGTACGAGTGGGTGTTCGACGTCGTCGAACTTGGCGCAGTCCTGTTCGTTGGCAACGACGAACTGAGCCTCTCCGCGTTCTGCACGGTCAGAAAGGTCAATGGGCCCCAACTGTGTGGTGGTAGGCATAATGACGGCGCCCAGTTTGATCCCTGCGAGCATGGTTTCCCACAGTTCTACCTGGTTAGTGAGCATGACCATGATGTGGTCGCCGCGCTTGACCCCACAACTGCGCAGGTAGTTTGCCAGTTTGTTGGATCGCTCAGAAAGCTCCTGGTAGCTCCACTTGCCTTCTGCTCCGTCTTCTTCCACGATCCACAGGGCAGGGTTGTTGTTGCCTTGAGCGATCTGGTCAAACCAGTCGAGAGCGAAGTTGAAGTTTTCAAAGCGTGGCCAGCTGAACTGTTCACACGCCGCATCGTAATCTTCGCGAAGTTTGATTAGCAGGTCACGTGCCTCACGAAACTGCTCTGTTTGTGGGTTCATCCGGCTCTCCTATGACGAATGTGCTCTAACGCACAATATACCTTACGGGTTCCGCTCCGCCTTTGAGTCAGGTTCTACAGTTTCCCACCAGTTGAGAAGCTGAACCCGAGCTTCGTCATACGACAGTGGCCCGTGTTCCATCCGAATCTCGAGCATGTGCTTATATGCACGACCAACGACCGGCCCCGGAGTGATCCCCAGGATCTCCATGATTTGCTGACCGTTGAGATCTGGGCGAATCGCACCAATCGCTTCCTTCTGTGCGAGCGCTTCGATTCGACGCTCAAGATCGTCATACGCAAAGGCTAAACGTTCAGCCTTACGACGGTTGCGGGTCGTGACATCCGACCGGGTCAGGATGTGTAACCGAGTAAGCAGGTCACCGGCATCGGTGACATAACGTCGTACGGCTGAGTCGGTCCAGCCTGCGTCGCCATAACCGTAGAACCGCAAGTGAAGTTCAACCAGGCGAGCCACCTTGGTGGTGGTTTCCTTATCGAAGTTCAAGGCCTTCATGCGGGAGCGTGTGAGCTTAGCGCCCACCACATCGTGATGGTAGAACGTCACCGCTCCCCCAGGTGCAAACTTCCGGGTTGCAGGCTTCCCCACATCGTGCATGAGCGCTGCAAAGCGAACAATGAAGTCAGGGGCCGTGAACTCGGGATCCACGGTGGCTTTCTTCGCGGTGTCTTGAGCCTGCTCAGCTACCGACTCACCCACGTCGCCTTCGGCGTTGCGCATCGCACGCTTGGCGTACTCTGTTTCAAGCTGAACCGCTTGCCGCAACACCGTGAGGCTGTGCTGATACACGTCCTTGTGGCGGTGGTGTTCATCGCGCTCCAAACGCAATCCAGACACCTCGGGAAGAATATGGTCAGCCAAACCTGTATTCACAAGGGCGTCAATTCCAGCCCACGGTTCAGCACCCACAATGAGTTTGGTCAACTCATCGCGCACGCGTTCAGCTGAAACGATCGCAATGCGGTCTGCCATATCGGACATAGCCGCACGCACCTCGGGCGCCAATGAAAAACCCAACTGCGACACAAACCGCGCCGCCCGCATCATGCGCAACGGGTCATCAGTAAAACTGGTCGTAGCACTCCCAGGGGTAGTGATTGTGCGACTCTCTAGCGCACTCAGTCCGTTGTACGGGTCCACGAATGTGCGGCTCGGCAGGCGCACCGCCATGGCGCCGATCGTGAAATCCCTGCGCACCAAATCGTCGTCCAGATTGTCGCCAAATGCCACGGTGGGTTTACGGGATTGCGGGTCGTAAGAATCGGCACGATACGTGGTGATCTCTACCTGATAACCCCGCTTCATCATGCCAATCGTGCCGAACTTCCGGCCAATGTCCCAGTAGGTATCGGCCCACGGTGCAATGATCTTCTCAATGTCATCGGGGCGGGCGTCAGTGGTGAAATCTAAATCTGGGATCTCCCGCCCCAGCAACGCATCGCGTACCGAACCACCCACCAAAGCAAGCTCAAAACCTGCCTGGTCAAAACGGTTACCAAGCTCGCCCACAATTGGATCGAGTGAGTCCAGTACATCCATGAGCCGGACATGAGCTTCCGCAGCAAACACGAGGTTCCTTTCTTCCTGCGTCCCATGAAAGATTACACGCCTAGGGAATCTTCAAACTAGCAACGTAGGGTGGAAGCATGAGCAGACCACGTCCACGACCGGGCCATTTCCCGGCCCTGTCACGCACAGTGGAGGAAACCTCCGCTGGTGGAATCGTGGTCAACCTCAACTCTCCAGCGCTTGAAGTCGCAGTTATTGCGCGAATTAACCGTGCCGGTCGCCTTGAATGGTGCCTACCTAAGGGACACTTGGAGGGTGAAGAAACACCCGCCCAAGCAGCAATGCGCGAAGTCGCAGAAGAGACCGGAATAGTGGGAAAAGTTTTAGCGCCCTTAGGCAGTGTGGACTACTGGTTTTCCGCGGCAGGTTTCCGTGTACACAAGGTCGTCCACCATTTTCTGCTCCGCGCAATCGGTGGCGAACTCACCATTGAAAACGACCCCGACCAAGAAGCTGTTGCCGCCGCATGGGTGCCATTCGACGAACTGCCCCAACGCTTGTCATTCGCTAACGAACGACGCATCGTCATCGCAGCCCGCCACACTCTCCCGCGCTTCGACCTGTCATGAAAATCCTGACCACGCTAGGCTCACTGCTTCTAGCCTTACTGCTCATCGTCACGCCTTCCACCGGGGCCATAGCACAGCCCAACACCCCCACCCCAAAGCCCACTAGTAGCGAAGAGGCGGCCACCACCTCGGCGACCATTCACATCACCGACGTCACCCCGTGGATGGACGAAAACGGCACCTTTAAACTTGCCGGAAAGATCGAAGCGAAAGCCAACATCAAGGACCCACGGCTGAGCTTGCGTATGACCCGCAACTCACTCCCAAGCGTGGACTCAGCACGGACGTGGCAAGAAGGAAAGATCACCGGGACCCGCCAAATCGCCACCGCCCAAAAACTCCCCAACGAACTGCGGGCGGGCACCACCACCTCGTTCACCTTCGAACTCAAACCAACAGAGATGGGGCTGCGCGAAGGGAGCCCCTTAACCTCGTGGGGCGTTCGCGGGCTGGCAGTCACCTTGAGCGGCGACAGCGAAGACGACACAGTTGCGAAACCTCGGACCACATTCACCACGTGGTACCCCCACCCCAAAATCGACCCCACGCGCATCAACATGCTGGTGCCCATCACCATGACCGGGTACAGCGAGGACGGGCTCATCAGCCAAGACGAACTCGCCAGTGCCACAGAAAGCGGACCGCTCAAGACCGCACTAGACGTCGCCCGTGCCTACCCAGACACCACGCTGGCGATCGACCCCAGGGTGATCGAGTCGGTCGATCGGGTCCTCAACCCGCCACAGGTTGAACAACCGGAACAAACTGCGGAACCACAGGACCCGGAAGAACCGCCCAGCAGCATCTCTACCTGGTGGGACGAGCTGAAGAAAGAAGCCGAATCTTCACAGGTCATAGCCCTCCCCTGGGCCGACGCCGATCTGGTTGGCCTGCAACAACAGGGCTTAGACAACTACCATAAGGAAGCCCTGCGCTCACGCTCCGTCGTGAAAGACCACTTCCCCAACGCCCTCGACTCCTGGGCGTGGGCCGGGACGGGGAGCGCCAGCATGCAAGGTCTGGCCCAGTTCGCCAACGACGGCGTCACCAACGTCATGCTCAGCGACGCTCAGCTCCCCACCCGCGACGGTGGATCCGTGAACGCCGTCCAACACCTCTGGAAACGCGACAGCGCAACCGTCCCACTCACTCCCGTTCCACGAGAACGCAAGCCGGACATGACAACCGTTGCCACCTCGGCGAGCTTGGGCGAAAGTTTTGTCACCCCCGATTCCACCCGAGCCACCCGCGTCGCTGAACTCACAGCCAAAAGCGCACTCATCACCAACGAGCGCCCATTTGACCAGCGGTCCCTGGTTGTAGCGCTCCCCCGAGGTGGCGCCCAGAAAACGTGGACCGACCAGGTTCGCACGCTGTCGTCCCTGCCGTGGGTCAAGCCACAGTCATTTGACGACACCCTAAAAGCCGAACCCGGCACTCGCCTTCCACTCGAAGACGGCAACGTGCCGCCCAACATCAGCACCGCACTCAACGACCTCAAGGAACCGGGGGCACACTTGAGTGAATTCTCGTCATTGTTCACGGAACGCGAAGACGTGCGACGGGAGTTCAACCGGTCGGCTCTGACGTGTGCATCGGTGTCCTGGCGAACCCAACCCAGTGTGAAGACGTGTGCCAAGAACTTCAAGAAGTCGGCAGACTCCATCATGTCGGGGCTCAGCATTGAACGCGGGTCGAACGTCCTTTTGGTCACGGGCGAGAAGACCACTATCCCCGTCACGATTCACAACACCACCCGACACTCAGCCCGGTTGCGCGTGCGCATCAGTTCCGCGTCCCCGCAACTGAAGGTGGGTGACTCTCCCCTGGTTGACATTCCGTCCGGGCAACGAGCTCGTGTCGAAGTACCCGTCACGGGAATCGCAAACGCAAACCTCAACACCACGATCCATATCGTCGCGACCGACGGCTACACCGTGCGTGACTCGTCTCCCCTGCAAGTCCAGGTGCGAGTTGACTGGGAAAACATCGGTATAGCGGCCATTGGTATTTCGCTGTCGGTCGTTTTTGTGGTTGCATTGTTCTTCTCTGTGCGTCGCGGTCGCCCCAAGATTCCAAAGAGTCAGCTCGAGGCTGCTCTGGCCCGCGCCGAACAGTAGCTGTAGTTTTTACTCACGTTTTTCTGACAGTCGAAAGGGCAGTCCGTGGCATCGATGTCATCGCTTGCGAAATCCTCAGCGCTCATGACCGCGGGTACGCTGGTTTCGCGCGTTCTGGGTCTGGTGAAGACTGTTCTCCTCACCGCCGCGATCGGGTTGGCAATTGGTGGTGCCGCTGACGCTTTCGACGTCGCCAACAAGGTGCCCAACAACCTGTACATGTTGCTGGCTGGCGGTATTCTCAACGCGGTTTTGGTGCCGCAGATTGTCCGCGCGTCGAAGCAGGCTGACGGTGGGGCCGACTACATCAATCGCCTGCTCACCCTGTCGATTCTGCTTCTGGCCGGTTTCACCGCGATCGCTACTCTGGCGGCGCCTCTTCTTGTGCGCATATACGCCAGCCCCACGTGGGATGCCGACAAGATCGCACTGGCGGTCGCCTTTGCCTACATTTCTCTGCCCAAGATCTTCTTCTTTGGTCTGTACACCATGTTGGGTCAAGTGCTCAACGCAAAGGAGAACTTTGGGCCGTACATGTGGGCTCCCGTTCTTAACAACGTGGTGTCCATTGCGGGCCTGGGATTGTTCATTTTCTTGTTTGGCCCCGGCGACATGGGGCAACACGCGGTGGGGACGTGGGATGCCACCAAAATTTGGGTGATTGCCGGAACCGGAACCCTGGGCGTTGTGGCCCAGGCGCTCATTCTCATTTGGCCGTTGAAGAGGATCGGCTTTAAGTACACCCCTACTTTCGGGTTCCGAGGTGTGGGTTTGGGTACCGCTGGCAAGGTAGCCGGATGGACGTTCGCCGCCGTGCTGGTGGGTCAGTTGGGCTTCATTGTGACCTCGCAGGTTGCGTCTACCGCGTCGTCCACCGGCACCGAGGTGACCCCCTCCTTGGCGGCGTACACGGCGGCTTACATTACTTTCATGCTTCCGCACTCGCTGGTCGCGGTATCACTTTCTACCGCTCTGTTTACTGATTTGTCGCAGTCGGCAGCTGACTACAACGACGAGAAGCTGGTTGATACGTATACCCAGGGTGTACGGGTTGTAGGGTTTGTCAACACGTTCTTCACCGTGGCGTTTATTGTGCTGGCGGCCCCCATGTCCATGGTCATGGCCGGTGCAAACCAGACGCAGGCACACGCGGTGGGGCTTATTGTCATCGCCATGATTATTGGGCTCATTCCGTTCAGCGGGATGTACCTCACGCAACGTGTCTTCTATGCGTATGAAGATGCTCGGACACCGTTTTGGATTCAGGTCCCCCAGATGATTGTCCAGTCGGCTGGAGTGATCGCATCGGCTTTCCTCCCCAAGCAGTACATCGTCGCTGGAATTGGTGCGTCTATGTCCGTGGGATACATTTTCGCCCTGGCTCTGGCCGTGTGGTGCTTGCGCAAACGTCTGCCGTCACTTCCGATTGCACCTACCCTGTTTGCGCATATTCGCTTTGGACTCGCTGGTGTGGTCAGTGGCGCGGTTGGGTTCGCTATGATGTGGTTCCTCCCAGACCCCATGTGGGCTGGGCGTGGACGCGCGTTCATTGTGTGCGCTGTCATCGGTTGTGTCATGTTGGCGGTGTTCATGCTGGCTGCGTGGCTGATCCGGGTTCCGGAAATGCGTTCTTTGGTCACAACGGTTCGCGCCAAGTTAGGGCGATGAGCAGTGCCTTGCGCGACGGGGCGAAACTGTTTGCCATGTTCAGCTCAGTGGCGGGACGAACGGCGTTTGCAGTCCGTTAAGATGACATGAGCAGGAGGTGAGGAAACTGCCACAGATTCAACGAGGCACAGCCATTGCGGACCGGTACGTCGTGTCCGAAATTCTGCGTCCCTGGCTGGTGGATTTCCCCGAACGCGGATCAATCCTTTTAGCACTCGACGCCATCTTGGATGTTCCTCGCATCGTCTATGTTTCTCCTACTGAATACTCCGGGCCACTGCTCGAACGGGCCGGGCGTAGCGCGCTCCTCACTGACCCTCGTGTGCCAGCCATTGAAGACGCGGGCACGTGGAATGACTTCGACTATGTTGTGGTCGAACGCACCGGTGGCACATCGCTTGCCCGCGTACTCGCCCATGGCCCATTAGACGCGTCCGTTGCAACCGCCGTGGTAGGTGAACTCGCCACTGTTTTGACGCACGCAGCTTCCCGAGGTCTCCACCACGGAGTCCTAGGACCTGAGTCTGTTGCAATCACCGCCGACGGTGACGTTGTCATCCGGGGAATCTCCATCGATTCGGCCGTTGCCCAGGAACCCCTCAACCTGGGCACCGAGCACATGACCGAATCCGAACTCAGCCGAACGGACGCACGCTCGCTCGTCGCTATCCTCTACGCGTGCCTCACTGGAAAATGGCCGGGTGACGAAGAACGGGCGGGACTTGCCGCCTCGGGACGCAAGAACAACAGAATCTTGCCCGTGAGCCACTTTGTGGACACGGTGCCCGAATCAATCGAAGAGTTCGCCTCCGGAGTCATGGGTGAACAGGACCCCGGGCCCCGCTCCCCCAGTGAAGTTGTGCGGTTCTTAGAGCCGTGGGACGCCAGGCTCCTCACCACGATCGACCAGTCTTCACGCACTGAAGATGAACTTTTTTCGGTTCGTGACCACGACTCACAAACCGTTGTGGCGCCCGAAACGGAAGGCGACGCAAAGTCCGACCACTCCCCCGGCGCGTCACCGGCCCAACTTGCGGTGGCGCTGGAACGCATTGGGCTCACTCGTCCCGGAATGCACGGGGCGGCCGCCGGAGTTAACTCCAGTCACCCGGAACGCTACGCCGACCGCATCCAGATGCGACGCGCAAGCACGTTCCCCATTGCTGCCGACAAGTTGCCGCAAGTCGACGAATGGTCGGAAGAACACCCGCAAGGGCCCGGTGACGTGTCAGAGACCGACCCGCACCAGACCGCACGCATTATGGATCGCGATGCAGCGTTTGGCGACCGTGCCGATAGTGACCGGGGTGACGTCGACTGGTCAGACGGTGACTGGGAGACCAGCAGTGAGGTTGACGACGCGGGTGTTGCGTCTGTCGACGGTGCCGTAGCAGAGGCGGATGCTCTCGGGGACTCCGTTGATGCCGGTCCTGCGTCTGAGGACGCCCAAGGCGATTCCGACAGCGGAAACGACTGGTTCATGGGTGGCGTTTTCCAAACCCGTGAACAGGTCTTTGCTCGGCAACAAGCCGAATTTGAACGCGAACGCCAACTGGAACGGCAGGCACGAGAACGTGCCCAGCAGGCACAGGCGGCGACCGCCTCGGCGGCGGCCACACCGGCTAACGACAATGGGGACAATGAGACCGAGGTGGCTCACGCCTCTGAGAACGACCGCGACGCACGGCCCGCTGGTGTTGCTTCCGCTGGCGCGGGTTCTGCCGAGGTCGCAGCAGCAAGCACTTCGAGCGCCAAAGCCCAGAAGTCAGCAGAGCAACCGGCTGGTTCGGAGCCTGCTCACACATCCCAGGCGCACCCCGACAAACGTGGGAAGCGTCGTTTTGGTGTGTTGTTTGGGGTTGTCGCAATCATCGCGGCGCTCGTCTTGGTAGGCGTAGTGATTGTGCGATCAGTGGGGTCAGGGTCTGACGAATCCGCTACCGCACCACAGGAGAACCACCAAGAGCCTCAGGAAAAGGGCCAGGGAGACGACCAAGGTGACGACACTGGCGAGCAGGAACCGCCTGCGGAAGAAGAACCACAGGGCCCTGCACCTCAGATCAAGAAGGCCACTCCCCTAGATCCCGAAGGTGATGGCAAAGAGGGAAACTCGAAAGCGAAGAATCTGATCCCTGGTGAGCGTGGCAGTTGGGAGACCGACCGTTACAACTCCAAGGACTTTGGCCAGCTCAAAAAGGGAGTGGGAATTGCCCTTGAGCTGAAGGAACGCACCAAGGTGAAAGAAGTTGGTGTTGAATCTGAAGTCGGCGGTGGCTCCTTCGACATCCTTGTTGGAACCGACAAGGATGTCGACAAGGCTCAAAAAGTGGGGTCCGGCGAGTTCCAAAAAGGTAAAGTGACCACTGTAAAGATTGATGAACCCGCTGAAGCTACCCACGTGTTCATCTGGGTTTCCGAACTTCCCAAAGCCGGCAACGGTTACCGAGCCGTCATTCCCAACGTCTCACTGTCTTAAGTTGTTGGGTAGCTGGTATACGGAATAACTCGGTAACGCACAGTGTTGCCTTGAGCGACAAAGGAGATCAATGACTCAGACACAACTCGTCATCGTAGGTTCAGGGCCAGCCGGCTACACCGCTGCCGTCTATGCTGCCCGTGCCGGCCTATCCCCCGTCGTTATCGCTGGATCAGTGACAGCCGGTGGTGAACTCATGAACACCACTGATGTCGAAAACTTCCCCGGGTTCCCAGAAGGTATCCAGGGGCCGGACCTCATGGAGAACATGCGCCAGCAAGCTGAGCGCTTTGGTGCACAGGTCGTGTATGACGACGTAGCTTCGATTGACTTCGCACCAGGAGCACACAAGCTGACCACCGCACTTGGAAGCGAATACACAGCGCAAGCAGTCATTCTGGCTACGGGTTCGGCCTACCGTCACTTGAACGTACCCGGTGAAGACCAGCTATCCGGACACGGTGTTAGCTGGTGCGCCACCTGTGACGGTTTCTTCTTTAAGGACCAGCACATCGCGGTTGTAGGTGGAGGCGACTCCGCACTTGAAGAAGCGACCTTTCTGACCCGTTTCGCTTCAAAGGTGACACTCATCCACCGCAGGCAGGAATTCCGCGCTTCAGTGGCTATGCAAAAGCGCGCTCAAGAAGACCCCAAGTTGGAGTTCCTCCTGGATTCCGAGGTGGCAACTATCAACGGTGACACCTCCGTGACCGGACTGACCATTCGCAATACAGTCACCGGGGAAGAATCTGAACTGCCCGTCACGGGTCTGTTTGTAGCAATCGGCTCAGACCCACGCACTGATCTGTTCAAAGATACTCTTGACCTGCGCGAAGACGGCTACCTGGCCGTTGATGGACGTACTTCCAAGACGTCCGTCGAAGGTGTTTTCGCAGCAGGTGACGTCATTGACCCCGTCTACCGTCAAGCAGTCACAGCAGCAGGATCTGGCTGTGTGGCAGCCCTTGATGCTGAACACTACCTAGCCCAACTCACCGACCAGTCATAAGCAAAGGAGAAAACATGGCACAGGAAGTTACTGACGCAACATTCAAGGAAGAAGTCCTTTCGAGCGACCTTCCTGTTCTTGTGGACTTTTGGGCTCCATGGTGCGGTCCATGCCGCATGGTGAGCCCAATCGTTGACGAAATCGCCCAGGAACAAGCCGACAAACTCAAAGTCGTGAAGTTGAACACCGACGAGAACCTGGAAACCGCCTCGGCGTACGGCATCACCTCCATTCCAGCGTTGTACGTTTTCAAGGGTGGCGAGGTCGCCAAGACCATCGTTGGAGCACGTCCAAAGCCGGCATTGGAGCAGGAACTGGCCGAATTCATCGGCTAGTTCGTTGAGAACTCTTTCAGGGTGCCTGTTATAAACTCAACAGGCACCCTTCTTCACGATAAGGAGCACGACAGTTTTCACCATCCGTCCGGGCGATTCGAGCCCGTTAGTCGCAACAGTCAAAGCCCAGCTTCAGCGGTTGGGTTATGAGTGCGACCCCTCGTCGGAATTATTCGATCACCAGTTCGAATCTGTCATTTGTAGCTTCCAGCAATCACGTGGAATCGTTGTCGACGGCGTTATTGGACCCGAGACGCACAAAGAGCTTGATATTGCGCGCTACAAGCTGGGTGACCGTGTCCTTCGATATGACCCAGTGCGCCCATTGCAGGGTGACGATGTCACTGAGCTTCAACACCGGCTTTCGCGTTTGGGTGTCTATACCGAATCAGTCAGTTTTGAGTTTGGTCCTGCTACGTATAACGCAGTGCGGGAAATCCAGAAGGAACTGGGCCTCTCCCCCGATGGCGTCGTTGGACCGTCCACGTTGTCGGCCCTTTCGGCTGTGTATCGCCAGTCGTCGCATGGCAATCTGTGGGCACTCCAAGAACGCGCACGTGTGACTGCTTCGGGCGAGTCATTGAGCGGGCGCACTATTGTGATTGAGGCCGGCACAACTGCACGCGATTTTGTAAATACTACTGCCACCTCAGAAGCTCTCGAACAGGAGAGAATCTGGAGTGGCGACATCGCTTCACGTGTAGAGGGCAGATTGGGTGCTCTTGGAGCGTCGATCGTACACATCCCAAGTGACAAGCCGCATCTGGCGGATGATCTCGACGCCGCTGCGGTCGTCACCGTGAATCAGGACCACGCCCTCTCCCCTGCCCCAAACGGCATTGCTACCTTCTACTTTGGCCAGCACAAGGATTCCAATATGGTCTCCCCTATTGGCCGTTCTCTGGGTGGTCTCGTTCACCGCGAAGTCGTAGCTCGCACATCGCTTCTGGACTGTGGCGTTCATGCTCGCACATGGAAGAGCTTGCGAAACGTCGATGCTCCTAAGGTCCAGGTGTTTGCTGGATACATGTCTAATGCACACGACTGCGAACTGCTTTCTCAAACTTCAGTGCGCGACTCGATCGCTGAAGGCGTTTCAGTCGCCGTTCAGCGGTTATTCCTCCACAAAGATAATGACCACGACACAGGTACGCTCAACGTTCAAACGATTCGTGAGATGCGTAACTTGTTCGCTAAGCGATAGTACACAATAGAGAAACCGCCGGTCGCTATGACCGGCGGTTTCTTGTTGCCTGCGTTTACTTACTAAGTCCTAAGACCTTCAAAATTCGCTCTAGATCCTCTTGATTAGCGAAGTCGACGGTGATCTTGCCCTTCCGCTTCCCCATCACAATGTTCACTTTCGTGTCGAGTTTGTCCCCGACACTCTGTGCGAGTGTAGCCAGTTCTGGGTCCTGCTTCCGTGTTTCACGTGAAACATTCTTCTGTTCTCCACGATTCAGCAGAATAACTGCTTCTTCAGTTGCGCGAACAGAAAGTCCCTCTGCGACGATCCGTTGTGCAAGTTCTTCCATGTGTGACGGGTCGTCCAGCCCAAGCAACGCGCGCGCGTGCCCTTGAGACAAAACGCCTGCTGCTACTCGACGCTGCACCAATCCCGGCAGACGAAGAAGGCGGAGTGTGTTAGCAATTTGCGGACGCGACCGCCCGATCCTTTCCGACAGCTCTTCCTGTGTGCATTTAAAGTCGTCTAGCAGTTGCTGGTATGCCGCGGCTTCTTCAAGCGGATTGAGGTCTGATCGGTGCAGGTTCTCAAGCAGAGCGTCGCGCAACAGGTCGTCATCACTGACTTCCCGGACAATAGCTGGAATTTCAGTCAGCCCAGCTAACTTGGAGGCGCGAAGCCTTCGCTCACCCATGATCAGCTCATACGCTGGCTTCTTTGTATCAACAACTCGAACCACTACGGGCTGCAGAACTCCCACCTCTTGGATCGAGGTGACAAGCTCGTCGAGGTCATCTTCGTCGAATACTGTACGTGGCTGACGTGGGTTTGGCGCTATGGTCTCCAGTTTCAGCATTCCGAACACAGTGCCGGGAACTTCCACTAACTCTGTTTCACGTGAAACATCGCGGCTATTCGACGATTTCGATGGTGATCTCGTCGAAGACTTGGACTTTGACGCAGTCTTGGTTTCCGGTTTTTGGACCTTCTCGTCGGACTTGCGGGGGAGTGGCTTCTTTGAAGCGCGAGACTGTCTCATCGACTCCGCGGGGTCCTTGGATGTTTCACGTGAAACATTCTTTTTGGATTGAGGAAAAAACACATCGACAGGGCGGTCCTCGTTGATCACATCAGGAATGAGCGAACCGATCCCGCGCCCTAGTCCTCGTTTACGCTCAGCCATTCTGTGCTCCTCGTTCAGCTATTTCCTCAGCTACCTCTCGATATGAGAGCGCTCCGGAAGAGTTTGGGTCATAAGTTATGACGGTCTTCCCATAGGAAGGCGCCTCTGAAATACGTACGTTGCGGGGGATAGGGGTGTTCAGCGTCTGCTGAGGGAAGTGCGCGCGAACGTCTTCCGCTACTTGCGAACTCAAGTTTGTGCGTCCGTCATACATCGTCAAAAGGATCGTGCTCACCGACAGCTGTGGATTCAGATGCTTCTGAATAAGCTGGATGTTCTTAAGCAGCTGGCTAAGGCCCTCCAGAGCGTAGTATTCACACTGAATCGGAATCAGCACTTCTTCCGCAGCGACAAATGCGTTAACGGTGAGCAACCCCAGGCTTGGGGGACAGTCAATGAACACATAGTCCACTGGGTTTCCGTCTGCTTTTCGCAGTTCCAAGTAGTCTTCAAGGGCCCGCTTCAGGCGGAATTCACGCGCGTGGACCGATACCAGCTCAATCTCTGCTCCTGCAAGATCAATCGTTGCTGGCACACCGCTCAAGCCTTCAATGTCCGGGCACTCACTGACAACCTCGGCCATGTTCATGCCATCAAGAAGCACCTCATATACCGAATTCACGTCCGTTGAGTGCTCGATCCCGAGGGCTGTGCTCGCATTGCCTTGTGGATCAATGTCGATGACCAAAACCTGCAACCCGTGCTTAGCTAATGCAGCCGCAATATTTACAGTTGTCGTCGTTTTTCCGACTCCACCTTTTTGGTTTGCGATGGTGAAGATGCGTGTACTCTGCGGTTTGGGGAAGCGCTTCGCCGCTAGACGCTCAGCTCGCTTGTTGTTGCGAGCGATCTCGGCGCCTAGGGGAGTCGAATCATCCAAAATGGGCATTTTGACTCCGTTCGTATCGTAACTACTCCATTCTAAGCCACGTGCAGAGCCATGTTTATGACAGTTCAATCAGGAAATGTTTCACGTGAAACACTGAAAAATGGAGCGTCAA